>NZ_BAABXI010000003.1:0-1221257 GCF_042854785.1 Bacteroides sp. f07
CCTCCCATACAGGAGAAGAAGAGGAAGAGCAGGCTGAAGGATTTGCTGACCAACGAATGGGAAAACAGTCCCGTATCCCGTTGGAAATTGAGCAGTATCTTATCCACTACACCGATGGTCAGATTCATGGAAAGAAAGTAGGGATAACAGAAATAATAAACATTCATCACTAAAAAAATGATGCTGACAGCCCTCATAAAATCGAGGTTCTTATTGAGTCCTCTGGTTTCGTCCTGTGACATATTATCATAATGGATTAATAGTGATACATTGTATTAGCCGAGATGCGAACCTTTGCGCTTTCTCTTCTTCTTTTTCCCATAAGGGCTTTGAGCCAGGTCTTCTCCCGGATATGGATAGGATTCCGGAGAGAAGATATCCAGCAATCCTTCCACCAGCCCCGGTTCTTTTGTTTCCGGTTCGGTCGGATGCAAGACAGGCACTTCTTCCTCTTTTCCCGGTAAAACCACGCCATACTGCCGGTTGATAACCGATGCCGAATATTTCTTTCCCAATGCCGAACCTTTGAATACGGTTCGGGAGGTATGGTCAATATAGGTAACTCCGTAAATCACCCCCGCAGCGTTCTCATAAAGCATGGCGGTGATGCCTTTCCCAGTGAGTCCCTGCAGGAATCCCTGACGGGTATCCTGGCAGAGTGCCGTACGGATGTTCTCCCTTGTCTTTTCCGGCAGGGGATGCTTTTTCATCCATGCCCTGCTTTGTGAGAACTTCTTTTGGAGGGCACAATATCCCACGCTTTTCCCGATATCACTGGATTTGATTCCGATCCCGATACGTTTTCCCTTCTCGTCGGTCGCCGCATAGACCAAGCCGTTGCAACGTTTTCCGTCCACGACCTTATGCACTTCCTCCACGATCACGTTGAAAAGTCCGAGCAGTGCCCTGAACTCCTTGAACGACTGGAAGCGGTAATTCTGCACGGCCGGTTTTACCACACCCGCGATCTGGTGTTTCAGATCGCCTTTCGTGTAGTCCACCGCGATCATCGGCCGAGAAACCCTGTATTCCTCCCTGCGTGACTGCAGCAGGCCGTATTTCCTTTCCAGCTCCCGGCAGATGTCCGTCGAACGTTCCCATTCCTTGTAATCCCTCAGCTTTCTTCCCTGTTCATCGATACGCAGGGAGACGATATGGATGTGAGAACGCGCGTTGTCGTCATGGCGGAAGATAATGTAAGGTTGGTCGCCATATCCGAGCTTGTCCATGTATTCCCGCCCAATGGCTTCCAGCTGTTCGTCGGAGAGCACGTCATCGGGATGGGGATTAAGCGAGAGATGGAACACCGGCTTTTCCGTCCGGCGGTTCATGGCAAGGTAAGGTTCGAAGCTGCGCATGCATTCGGCGATACCGACCTTTCCCTCCGGTGTCTCCATCATGCGGTTTCATGCCAGCGTCCGCGCTTTCCCTTTCTCCACTTTTTCCTGATTGTAATACAGCGCCCCGTAGATGGCGGCACCGGATGTTATCTTTGCAACCATTGTTCGAACTCTTTAGTAAGACGGATGATTTCCTTGTTCAACGATACGAGCTCCACGGTCAGCTGTTCCAGCTTGTAAAGCAAAACAAGGGCTTTCTTTTCGGTCAGCTCCCCGCTATGGACCGCCTTGACAACCTGGTTGTAGTTCACCCCAATGCGGCGGTACTCGCTCTGAAAGTTGGTGAGCTTGATGTAGTAGTCCGTGGCCGCCTTGTCGATTTTCACCACTTTCATCGGCTTGTCGAAAATGGCCGACAGGATGAACTGCGACTTGGTTCCGGCACCGGAATTTTCATAGAGCCGCTCAAACTCAATGTTCTGGAACTCGTTCAATCGAAACCCGTAATAATAGGAATGAAGCTGGGAGGGTTCTTTCGGATTGCGACCGCCTCTTCATGCCTGAGAAACGGTCATTTTCTCTTTTTTGGAAGCCTGTTTGATTTTAGCCATATTTTTAATGTTTTTATCGGAAGCAAAATAAACGATTATTTGGGTACCGTCCAAATTCCGTAATGTGACTATTCATAACAGGAAATGACTATTCATGACAGGAGATTTTTTTTCTTTGTCATTTGTAGCCGATTCCACAATTTATGATATTTTTTTCAAAGGCTTCCCTGAGTTTAGGTAGTAGCACAGAAAGACTTTTCTTACGTCTGGCAAGATCTGCACGCAAATCATAAGGTTTAGGAATCCGGATATGAAGGAACTTCTCAAATGCCACCACCAAGGAGGCGAATGACTGGCGGTTGCCGTTAGCATCCGTTATCACTCCCAAGTAATACAGAGAAGCGATTAGTTCCATCAGGTTCACCAGCGAATCTTTCCAACGAGGGAATGACAGGTCTGTTTGTTGCTTATCGGTATCGGGAATAGCGTCTTGGTATTCAGGATCCCGCAACGTGAAATATAACAGCTCTATTTCCGTCTTGATAAGGCCAGAAGTCCTCATCAGATAGATATGTAGTTGGTCGTTAGACCTACTCCCAAGTATATTCATGTAGGCATCCAGCTCAGTTTCCATATGACGCAGATAGCGTAGTCGCGCAACTAGCGAAAGCCCGCTCCCCGCTAGGGATACCAGATGTTCTGAAAATTCGTCGTATGCGGATGCCAGTACGTTTTCCATAACATTTTTTCTTTTCAAGACAGCTTCTTGAAAATGGATCATCAGGCGGTGTGTTGTTGATGTTTTCATATACTCAAACTTTAGTTTAACTATCTATTTCTTACGACAGAATACTAAAGGCGAATACGATATCCCCCGGTATTTGTCTATTCTGATTTTATTGCAGCACATGGACACTCCTTTAAAAATAGCAAGTTGTCGCCCCTTGATACTTGCTATATACCTTTAGAGCATCATTCCATACAATGGCAATCTTTATGTTGGTAAAGATGTCCAGCAATTTATGTAACTCTTCTCTGCCAGATAGTATATTTCTACCAATTCTTTTCCTTTCTTGCGTAGTGTATTTTTTTGCTTAGCCCTGAAGGGGCTGAAAAATAATGAAATTCAATAACAAGATTAAAAACTGTATAACTATAAAACATTTATTTTTTTTAGCACCTAGCTATAGTTAACTAGAAATATTTTGTAACAGTGATAACCATATCGACGATAATAACTGCATATGAAACTTAAAATAAAAAATAGGACATATATCATTTTTCCTGCATAATACTGGAAAGAGGTAAAAAAAGTATCTGTCTCAAACAAGATTCATCATAAAAAACTATCCTAGCCCTGCTTTCTTTTTCCATCTTTTACATCATTCTTTGCATTTTTTTTCAGTTATGAGCATTACGTCGAGGTATTTATCAACACTATCTCTTACCAGAATTAGCTCACGATCATGAAGTTTAATTTTAGTACAGAGTATATTTGGGATGGTTGCTTATTATTCAATTGGATTATCATAAATTCATTAACACATCAGTAAACAAGACAAATTGTTTCCGAACTTCATCCTCTCTCCTCCTAGTTAGTGGTAGGTATGCCACTGAATCAGATAACAGTCCCCCAAATCCCATACCTACAAACTTCACTACATTTTTTCTGTGAATTCATAATATCTAAAATAGCCTAGTTATTTCCCTATTTCATTCATCGTTATATTGAACATATAAAAATATAAACACTGTCAACAAAAGCGATCGATGCTAGTTCAGTGGAGTCAACATTGCAACTAATTATGGTGGCTGATAGTTGAACAATAAAACTTCATATTTACGAAACAAGACGTACATTTTTTACTATCTGATTACATTTCTCAATATAAAAAGAAGATAATCTTCATCTTATTACTATTTACTATCGAATCTAATTATGTGTCGCTTTATACCATAATGTCTTTTCTTTCAATGCAGTCATAGGGTTGTCACTAGGATCAGATGTTGTTATACCGGAAAATGCATTGATAGGAATAACACCTTTAGCCATAGAGTAGAAATTTTTTGTATGGATTTTATATGGGACAAGACAATTTAGCTGCTCCCTAAATTGGTTTAATAATATAGGATCGTTACAGAGTGAGGTTATATAATCTGCAAAATCATAAAATATTACAGGGGTGTAGCCATCTAATCGTTGGATTGTTCCCCTCAGGGATTTGTCAAAAGAATATTTACTATTGATACTTTTTATGATGGCTGCCATATTCTCCAGTTCAGAACAGTCCGTTACTGCTAATGTTCCACAAGGCATTATTTCATAGGTTGAATAGAAATTGTAAAATCCTTCACATACCGATTGATAATCGGGATTCCCCAGTAAATATTCCCCAATAGTGGCATAAGGCATTCCGTATGCCATCATCTCACTGGTAGAACCAATCAAATATTTTGTAACATCCTTTAATTCATAGGCAACTTCTATAGATGACATATAACAGTCATCAAATAGAATATATTCCATTTTCATGCCTGCGTTAGCGATACCGGAGGCTAGAGATTTTATATCTGTTTGGTATTCGGCAGTCAGTCCTCCAAAATAACGTGTCAATGGAACACCCTGATATTCCCAATGCATTTTCATGTGAGGTGCGGAACGCACTTTCATCTCATTAACAGGAAGCCATCCCATACCATGACATCCTATAATCATGGCATAAACAGAAGCCGGAGCAAATGCCTTTACATCATTCAGAATTGCAGTTATCCCATCGATTGTCGTAAAAGGCGGAGACTTATACTTTTTAAGTATTTCACGTTTACATTTCCCATTAGAATATGTTATTTCAAACATCATAGCCTCCGTACTATCAGTAGAAATAAAAACAATAACCTTCTCATTGTTCAGCCCTCTTTTCATTATACATTTTTCCAGGTCAGAAATGTTATTATAAAAATAGTGCGTCAAATTTGAAGACCATGGCAAATACATGAATAATGTTTTCTGATTGGCTTTAACCTTTTGATTTTCGTCCTTTTCACATGAAGAGAAAAGTAAAATTCCAAAGATTAAAAGGACAATGCCAAACTTTAGGTAAAACTCTTTTACTATTCTCATATCACAAATATACTAATTTATTGCCAGAAAATACAAACGGGAAAAAACGTCCGGTCACAACTCATGTGTAAGGAATGACAGGACGTTTTTGCAAAAAAGTGATATTAGTTTGTTTAACAACAGTGTACAGGCTCTATTATTGTCTGTAGATTGTTATTTCGGTCAGCCCCACATAGTCATCTACAGCTGTCAGTCGGAACATAACATAGCGGGTATTACACGCTTTTAAGGTCTTGAACAGGTAAGCACCCGTTCGGGCGTCTCCACTGAGAATTCCAGAGATGGCTTCCCAATCGCTCCCATTCCGACTGATAAAAAAGCGGTAAGAAGAGGGCGAAGGCTCCGAATAGTAATTGTTCGGCAAGTTGCTAAACTTAAAACCACTGATCGATTTGCTCTCCTTCAAGTCAACTATCAGATTAGAAGTCCCATTGTCCAGCACGCGGCCATACCAAGAACTCCCTCGTTCGTCACCATCTGTCAAGCGTGCGATATTTTGAGAAACCGGATTTGTGTCAATAGTCCATTCTGATTTAGGCATAATGGGAGTACCTAATTCGGCCTCGTTCTGTGTGGCGACTACAGCAGCTTCGTAAAACTCTATTTGTACTAATACATCCCCTTTGTTCTTTTGCAAATCAATCTGCTTTCCATCTTTATTCAGCAGAACCAACCTCAGAGGTAACACTATCTTTTTATTGCTCTGAATAACGTTGGTGTTAGCTACTTGGAAAGAAAAGGTTATGTTCTGCTTATCATCAAAGGACTGTTCTTCGAATGCAGGGAACATATTATCCGGTGCTACCTCATAGCCCTTCAGCCTACTGGGGTAATCCTTCATTATTTGCTCATCGCGTATCAGCTTCGCCCGGTATCCGCTTAAAGGTTGTGAGGCCGAAACAGAGACTGTCACCTGTCCGTCTTCTTCTACTCTCACTCCATCCGAGGTGATGGCGGCACCCAGCTCGAATATCTGTTGACTGAGAGATACAACCTGCTGACTTTCTATCTGCACTATTTGCAAGGAATAGTTTTCACTTGCCCGAAACTGCGAAGAGCCACCAATATTCATTTTGATAGGCAGAATAGCCCCTGATGGCACACCAACTATACTAACAGACATTTTGGACGTATGTGTATCCTTCCCGGCAGGCCATGTCAAAGAAGATTCGTCAAATGTTACACGGTTGGCGGCTACAAATACTTTCTCTTTGTGGGTGGCCACTTGAGGATCATTTTTACTGACGACCTCAAAAGTTAATTTTTCGTTGGCAACCACTTCGCGGGTGGAACGCATATCCAAGAATACCTCCGTCTTCTCTTCCAAACAAACGTCACCGACAAAAGGCAACCTCAGCGTTTGCACGCTTTTACGGAAGGCAAGCAGGTTGGTGCGTGGGTCGGAACCATTGTAATAGTCTTTGATATTGTATTCGCTCGTATATCCCAAGTCTTCACTGCATGATGCTATCAACATTACACACGCAGCAAAAAAAATATATATAATTTTTTTACAATTCATAATAGTACCCATATTGATTATTTTTCTGGAAAATAAAGTGGAGATTGCCAAGTAATCTGTCCCTCCGGATATGCTTGGTTTCCTCCCGTCTTGTAGGCTTTAAAGTCACGACCGTTCCCGCTAACGTCTTTCAATCCTGATTCCTTATCCAATGGTGCATAAACCAGCAAATCGGGATTAGCAGGATTCTCCACATACAGATTCTCGGCTATTTGTGCCGGACTCAATGCCTTGCTGTACAGACGAATATCACGTAAGTATCCCTCGAAATTCCCGAAGCTGGCTTGTATCTTAGTGTGAACTTCATTTTGGCTTGGTACCTCCAGTTCAAATTCGAGTACTCCGTTGATGTATGCCTTTACGTATTGTTTTTTATAAATATAGGTTATATGATACCACTTGCCCGGCATGATAGACTGTTTAGAGAATCCCTTTGGATCGTCCGATCCGCCAGGTTTGTACTGCAACTTACCGTTACCTGTGATACGCGAATAGAAGGAACTCATTACCGGCTGCTGATTGTTGAACCATCTATCAATCTTCATGCCGTAGTGCAGTGTCCATTCTTTCAGTACCATCGGATTATTGGCATCGGCAAGGTCACAGCGCATATAGAAACCCTTTTGCCGAATGGCAGAAGTCTCCAACACGCGTTCGAGCACGAAAACAGCATACGAGCCCGATTCCAATACGGATACAGAGGAACGTGTAGTCAATTTCACCGGAACAGCATACTTTACAGATGGGTTCACTTTCAACGCGCTCTTTCTAATTTTCAGTTTCACAGGTTCCGCACTTACGTTACCGGCCTGAATGGTCACCGCCGCTTTCTCTATCTCATAATATTCGGTGGGAAGCAACTGGTAGAATGTTTCGTTCTTTTTGTTATAATGTACCAAAGAGAGTGAGTCGATGGCGATATCTACCTGTACGGCGGAGGTCAGCAGATTGGCTGCACGCGGCAGGAAGGTTACTTCACCTCCTAAATTGTCCACTACAACTTTCTTCATCGGAGAGTTTTCAGCTCCATCGATATAAATGGCATTGGGCAGGTTGGACTGTTTGTTTACGTCGTCCACATCCACATTAGCACAACCTGTCACTATGCAAGAGGTAACTATACCTATTATATATGTGAGTCTCTTATTCATATCAAAAATAGTTTAAGAGTTATTTAATGGGAGGATTCATAATCCGGATACCTTGTCGCAAGTATTTATACACCGGAGTTGCAGCAAAGTCTCTTTGCATGTGATAAGAACCTATGCCACCTTTACGATATTTACCTCCAAAGGGCTTCCATTCCGCCATACCTATGTAGGAGGGTACTTTTCTACCATCGGACAAGGTAAAGGTTACGCCACCGGTTGTGCCATACTGCTCGAACTCTTCGGTGACTATAAATTTGTTTGCTACTTCTTCTTCGGTATGTACAGAAGCAAAATGATTGACCAATCTTCGTAACCGGCCCTCAAGAACTGAAAAAGAAGTACTTCTATATGCCTGATGTATAAAATAGTTCAAGTATGGACCGTATTTGGCAGGAAACCATTCCGGTTCGCCGTCTACTATCAACAGTTTCTGTCGACCCTCCTCCGTATCGGATTTCGGACCGATACGTTTAGCCATAGTCTCTATAAAAGTATACATGCGACTAGCCGGTTGCCACATCTCCCTTTTAGTTGGGAAAGGTTGTGCGTAGCTTGGCTCCGCATCCAGATCAAATCCGTCATACCCGAACTTAAAGATGGTATCACAGAGAGCATTGGCATATTTCTCTATCGCTTTGGTGATG
The DNA here is from genome assembly GCF_042854785.1 of Bacteroides sp. f07. Classification (NCBI taxonomy): domain Bacteria; kingdom Pseudomonadati; phylum Bacteroidota; class Bacteroidia; order Bacteroidales; family Bacteroidaceae; genus Bacteroides; species Bacteroides sp. f07. The sequence goes on from NZ_BAABXI010000003.1 coordinate 8,330, forward strand.
GCTACTTCATCATTGTCTACCCATCCCCAAAAGCTTTTAGACCATGTCTCCCAATTTCCGGTATAATCTGCAGGTAGAGGCGGGGTGATCCCCTTGCCGATGTCGAATAACAGACAGGCTATGACCACCCGGGTACCTTTCGTCTCCTGCACACTTTTTAAGTCTGCCAGCATTTCTTTGGTGGGATGTGCCCAAAGGTTCTCTCCCCATAGTGCCACTAAATCGGTACTGTCAGGCAGCTGCGAAAGAAAGGTAGAACCTGAACCGTTAGCTGTCCATGCCGCAAACCACCCGAAGGTGATTTCGTGTTTAGACTTTTTATATGCTCTCAGATTCTCTAAATATTTGCGGTGCGCATCTGCCATAGCACTGTCAGCACCAGCCAACAGTTTGTCGATGTTTTGACGTTCCACTTCCGTCCAGTCTGAGCAAGCAGTTTGCAGACAGAGGCATATAACTGCCAGCAATAGCTTATGTATATTTTTCTTTTTCATGATAATCTTCTTTTTCTAATTTCACTTATTTGGTTTCTTGTCCCACCACAGACGTGTGGCACCGTTATCGGCTCCCCCCAACAACTCTACAGCTTTCTTTATATTCTCCCCATTGTCTGTGTACTCTTTGTTAGAATAAGGAATACGTGTGGGACCGGTTCGGGGATCTACTTCTGCATCCGTCCGAATAAAAGTTGCCGTGAAGATGTGCGGATAGCCTGTTCTGCGATACTCGCTCCATGCCTCCTGTCCGTCAGGATAGAGAGCGATGTACTTCTGCGTGATGATCCTCTCCAATGACTGCTCGAAATCATTGTTGTTCTGCCAAGGTACGGTAATGGTGCTTACTGCATCCTTGTTGTTGGCGGGATTGACAGGATCTACAAATTTCACGGGTTTGCCTTGACCGGTGATATATCCGTTCAGCTTATTATCCGCTACACCGTTCTCCCTGAAAGATAATGAAATCCCCTCGTTATAATATGCATCAGCAGTCTTTCCTCCCATGTCCCATCCGCGCAATGCGCCTTCGGCTCGTAGGAAGGCCACCTCGGAAGCCTTCATTATATATATAGGTGTAGCATTCTCCACGTTCAGGCTTGAGAAGATTTTCGCATCTACCCCGTCCTCCCGACTTAGATAAGAATCTACCTTGTCCAAGCTTTTAAACACAGGATAAAAATCCACCGTTTGCCCCATCTTCCCTTTCAGGAAGTAGGTGTCGATGCGCGGATCGTCATATCCCTTCATGTACGAGTAGATTTCTGCTCCCATGCGTACATCATTATACGATCCGTTAATGATAACTAACGGATTGTTGAGCGTAATACCCGCCCCACGGCTCAACTGTGCGATGTCCGCCGTAGTTTCAATGATGCCGAAAGGGTTGGAAACCGCCTTTTCGGCGTACTCTTTTGCCAGTTGCCATTCCGCATACACCACTCGCATGGCAAGGCGCAACATTAATGAGTTTGCCAACTTGCCCCACCTGGTATAATCACCTGCATAAATCATGTCATAATTGGGCAGGATGTTGCGGGCCTGCTTGCTTAATGTCTGTACGGCCTCATCCAATTCCTTAAGCATAGAACGGTACACCTGCTCTTGTGAGTCGTACACGGCAAGCAGGGAGTTCCTGCCATCCGGATGAGAGTAAGGGATGGGGCCGAAGCTGTCGGTAGCCTTATGTATGGTAGCTATCTTGATGATGTCTATCATGGCTCTAACTGCTACATCATCTGCAGTTCTCTCTTTCAGCTCCATATAGTTGCCGATCGCTCTTTTATACATGATGTTAAAGGTGTAGTCACTCCATGCCCGAAGAGCGTACGAGGGGAACCCCCTGCCCACCCATTTATTCTGTGGAGGTGACATATATCCCATCCAGCAGGCACCAGCCAGTGTATACGGAATCTGGTAATCATTTACATAATCGGTCCCGGTGGTTCCAACGGGAAAGATCGTTTGTTGGAAAGTAGTAAGAAATCCACCTACTTTCAATCCGTCAAGATTGAGGTCCTTCTCTGTAGGATGTCTGAAATCGGTATTAATCTTTTCAAAGTCAGCCTGACAGGCTGTAAGTACCTGCACTCCGACTACCATCCATGCTATATATCTGATCATTGTCTTTTTCATATCATTTTGATGTTGATTTAAAACTGTACTTTAACACTGAATCCCAAATTACGTAGACTTGGTGCTCCGAAGTATTCTGCCCCTTGCCCATAAGTGCCAGTAGTGGCAGTCAGCTCGGGATCGAATGGTGCCTTGTTATAAATCATCCAGAGGTTCCGTCCTATGAAGGAAAGTGTAATGTCAGGCCAACCGTGTCCCAATATATTTTTGGAGAGCTTGTATCCGAAAGTGAGTTCCTGAAGGCGTACATTGGTGGCACTGTAATAGTAGTAGGCAGTGAGCTGCTCGCCTCCTACTACAGAGTAATATTCCTTGGCATCTACGATTTTACCTCCCGCTACCCTTACACCTCCTCTCTCACGAGCCTGGGCAGATGCTTTTGATACACCATAACGGTCCATCAACGCTTGAGTACCTGAGGTCACAATACCTCCTACACGGGCATTGATAAGGAAAGAGAGCATAAAGTTTTTGTAAGCCAGATCGTTTCTCCAACCTATAGTAAAATCGGGGTTGGTACTTCCTATCCTCAGACGCTGCCCGTTGGGTAAGTCCATGGAAGATATTTTGCCTTCGGGACTCACTTCTACATTGCCTTGCTTGTCTCTCTTCAAAATCTTGGTCACGTATACATCGCCTATGGCATCACCTTCACGGATGTATCCTCCTCCAGCACTGGTCTCTTTGAAGTTGATGTTTTTTCCATCCTCTCCCATAGGGTAGTCTCGTACCAGTTGCTTAACGCGGTTCACATTGCGCGAATAGGTCAATGTGGAAGAAAAGTCTACTATGCCTAATCGATCATTATATCCCAATACCACCTCAAAACCGTGATTCTGAATATTTCCCGCCTGAATGATAAAGCTTGAATAGGGTGATGATGCCGGTAGTGAGTTGAGGAATGTCTGGTTGTAGGTGTTCGACAGGTAATAGGTGAAGTCGAAGTTCAATTTGTTTTTGAACATACGTAGATTCATACCCAACTCGTATGATCGTGTACGCTCCGCCTTGAAGTCGTAGAACGGACGGGTGGTCTTTGTTGACGGCAACCCGTTACTCATCGGGAAAGTTATCGTTCCACGTGTCAACCCCCGATATCTGTCAGGAATAGGCGCGCCGACTTCGGTATATGATCCTCTTAGTTTAAGGAAGGTAATAACTGTTGGCAGATCCACCAGATTGGAAATGATTCCGGAGAGACCTACCGAGGGGTAGAAGAACGAGGGTTGCTTGGCATTGACCAAGAGCGAGCTCCAGTCGTTTCGTCCGGTCAGTGTCAGGTACACGCTGCTTTTCCAACCGACCTCGGCACTGGCAAAGATTGCTGTTCCCCGCTTGCGGAAACTGCTGTCATATCCCCGATTAAAATTGGGGTCGAGTGCATCGGACGAGAATACATTGGGCACTTTCAGTATGGGACCCGAGAAACCTACACTGCTGGTGTAATAGTCTTCCAGACTTGTTCCTAAATTAGCCGTCAGACTGAAATCGGCAAATGTTTTGTTGATACCGAAAATCAAGTCCATATACGTCTGTTGCGAAAGTGACTGTGAGTGTCCGTATATACCGTTTCCGTGAGTATTAGCATAAAGCAGTCCCTGCCCGGAAGCATGATAACGGGTTTCGCTCTCGGTGTGTGTGTTGTCCACCCGCACACGTCCGGTTACATTGAGCCAATCCAGAATGTCATATCGCAGGCTTGCCATAAACATATAACGTTTGCGGTGGCTAGGCGTCATCATGTCGTTGACAATAAAGTAGGGATTTTGCATTTGCATACCATTGTCTCCATATTTCCAGTTCTGCACGGGAAATTTACGCACTGGATCATAACGCTTATAGAGTTTCACTGCTTCCCAATCCTCTCCTCTGGGAAAAAGATAAAGAGCGGGGATGGGGTTGTAGTATTCTCCAGAGCGATACATATTCTGTGTCTGCTGAATGATGTAGTTGCCGCTGAGATCTAAATGCAACTTGTCATTCAGGAAGCTAGCTGTATTACGTAGGGTAAAGTTGTAACGGTCATATTTGTTGTTGGGGATGATACCTGCGGAGTTGGTAGTTGCCACAGAGACAAACGTCTGGTTGGTCTTGGTCCCCATTGTCAGGGTCAGCGAGTTGATGAAGTTGTGTCCTGTCTGGAAGAAATTCATTGGGTTGAATGATGAAGGCTTGTCTAACTTCTTTCCCCAGCTCTCGTACGACCCTTTCTCGTTGCCATACGTATTCTGGAACTCCGGTTTCACAAAAGGCGACGAAAAGTCCACGCTGGATGAGAAACTCACCTTTACCTTTCCCTCCTGCCCCTTTTTCGTGTTGATCAGTATTACACCGTTGGCAGCCGATGAACCATATAGAGCTGCAGCCGACGGTCCCGTCAGTACGGACAAACTCTCAATATCGTCAGGGTTGATATCGGCAATGCTTTCTCCGCTTGGCTGTCTGGCAAAACGAAGATCTGTTCCGATGTCCCCGCCACTGACATTATTCATCGGCACACCGTCGATTACATACAGCACATTGTTGCCTCCGGTGATTGACTTGGCACCACGCATCACCACACGTGTGGCACCTCCGGCTCCTGCCGATGAAGTGTTGATGTTGACACCCGCCACCTTACCGCTAAGGGCATTAACAAAGTTGATATCCTTTGCTTGCGTCAACGCACTGTTGTCCACCTTCTGCACGTTGTAGCTCAACGCTTTTTCGGAACGTTTGATACCGAGTGCCGTTACCACCACCTCATCCAACGCTTTGGCATTTTCGCGAAGTACAATATTCAGCACATCCACATCTCCTAAAGTTACTGTTTGAGTGGTATATCCGATATAAGAGAACTCGATATCCTGTCCCTTGAAAGCCTCCAACGAGAACCTCCCCTGAATATCTGTGATGGTTCCCCCCGAACCTCCTTTTACGGAAACATTTACACCGATCAGTCCATCCCCCTTTTCATCTTTCACCGTACCGGTTATCTTTCTCTTCTTCTCAACATGCTTCTCCCCTGTGATAATCATAATGTAATTATCTTTAACTTGATAGGATAACCCCGTTCCCTCCAATATCGTGGTAAGTGCCCTATCCAAAGGTTGGGCGTCAATATCTAAATCAATCCTTTTCATCTTTTCGGATTCCGATTCGTTAAAGTCGATAAGGAATGATGATTGTTTTTCAATTTGTAATAAAGCTTCCTGTAGCGTAATTTTGTTCTTTTTGATTGTAATCTGAACATTCGCCTGCGCTAAAACATTTTGCATGAGGAAACCGTAAAAAAGTGCAAATATTATTGTTTTGAATCGATAATTATTCATAGATTAGAACATTTTTTAGTGTTAATCATGATACTTCTATTTTATATCTCAAAATGAAGAATGATGTATTGCATTTAATGCAAAAAAAAGTGATTTCACATCTGAAGTGAGGTGGCAGCCTTACTCCAGATATTTTTTTTCATACATATATTTGTTTTTTAATTTGCCTACTACATATCATTTTTTATTACCTGCCATCCATTGGCGTTTTTTCTTTTCTCAATCGAGATTTTAATAATCGACATAAAGATAATATTGCTGGAATGTTTTTGAATTATAAAAAAACATCAAAAATCTAACAATTTAAATCGCAAATTATTAATACACAGAACCTTGCATCGCATCGTTGTGAAGTTATCTAACATTAAGTTAGCATTCATTTTTTATGGCGTCATAATGCAGGAAGTTGACACTTCATCTTAGATTTTAACATTAACCACAATAGCTTAACAGATCAGTGCTAAAAAGATAGAATTAAAACCTATTCGTAAACTATATTTCAATAATCACAGACATAAAAATAAGATATTTCATAGGAGGAACTTCCATCTATTATCCGGTCAATTTTACGTGTTCCTCATCCATCCGTTAACTTGCAGGCATCTTCATCGAAGTGAAGGGATCTGTTTGGTTATAGGAGCAATAGCCCGAAAGATGGATGCCGGCAAATTTTCTTTGTTTATTTTCCAACACCTCAGCTGTGGCAGGATAATACCCCCCCTCAATCTCAGCTACTTCAAAAGCGCGTATAGGACCGTTATCTGAACTCCTCATACCCTCTCCATTGTCAAAAGTGATTAAAATGTCCCGATCGCGAAAATCGGCTTTGCGGAATAAAGGACCACTAGGAACAAGGTGCGTATATCCATAAGTAGTGTTTAGTGCCCAATGTGCCAGACGCTCCCCAATAGGTTTCTTGTTTCGAGGATGTACATCCAACGAATCACCATAGTCACTCGATACCGCCATTCCAGTATGCAGTATTTCGTTCATCATCTTGCGCTGGCTGTCACGAAACCACGACCATGAAGGACGGGTTATACTGGAAAGCTGGACGTAGCAGAAGGGCAGTTCCTCATTCTCCCAGTTATTCCGCCAACTGCTGATTAACAAATTGAAAAGTAGTTTGTAGGCTTCGTAATTATGAGCATTTGACTCTCCCTGATACCAAATCACACCTTTGAGCGGATACTGTTCTAACGGACGAATGCCTGACTCATATAAATAACAAGGTTCATAAGGGTGTCGTTGGAATTTCTCTTTCGAGAGTCTGATATTTAATGCAGCTCGTTCGCGTACCCAATCTTGTATAAAATCGTTATGCATCCAATCTTTTAATATAGCCGGAAATTGATATTCCAACGTGTTCCTGTCCACCCATGATTCGATTGGCGCACCGCCGATAGCATTACATATCAGTCCCACCGGAACTTTCAAGCTATCCCGCAATATCTGACCGAAATAATAAGCTATCGCCGAGAAACAGGCGGCATTGGAGGGGGGAGCAAACTTCCCATCGGGTGTCTTTATAATATTGAAGATGATTCAAGGAATCTAGGACAGAGACATCCCATTGCACTGCATCTGTACGCCAACGCGCCTTCATGTCATACAGACGGAGTTGCTCGTCAGCAGCGCAAGGAATATCTTTCTCTCCGGTAGTGCTTTGCCGCAACATAAACTCCATATTCGATTGACCGGAGCATAGCCAGACCTCCCTGCCAATACATTTACGTATTTCAGGGTCCTTCTGGGAGTAGAGACTGCTAATGTATACGGCCCGCCCGCTTTCAATGGTAGTAACTTCACCGACCATTTTCCATCTGGTGTAGTTTTAACAACCCGCTGTTGGCTGCCTATGCGGACAGTTACCTGTTCTCCTGCATCAGCACTGCCATGAATCAACAGAGGAGTGTCACACTGGAGAACCATATTATCCGTATAAAGCGATGGCAATTTCAAGCCACCATAATCACCGGTAATGGCCGAATAAACAGTTTTTGCAATTATGGCAGCTCCTTCGGCTGTAGGATGAACGGCATCGAGCAAAAGATAAGGATATGGATAAAGCGGCTCGTGGAAGTCGATTAACAGCACACCGACACAGCTTGCCACCGTTTCGATAGCCGTTTGTATCTCGCCGTGCCAGTCATGGGTTCCCGACAAGAAATGGGCATGCCGGTCGGCAATCGGAGTCATTCGTGCCATGATAATCCGTGTAGAAGGATTAGCTTTACGGAAAGTGTCAATCAGGTTCAAATAATCTTTCACAAAAAAATCACGGTAGTTCGGCCAATTGCGAGGGTCGGTGTCATTGATACCCAAGTGAATGACAACAATATCTCCTGCAAAATCCAATACCTTCCTATATTCTTCCTGCCGGGTGTAAGGGCGATGTCCCTGATTGAGCAGAGTAGCACCAGAGCTTCCAAAATTTCTAACTTCATAACGATCGCCCAATATTTTCTGCAACTGTGCCGGATAAGACTGCACCAAACGGTCGGACAGTCCGATTCCGTATGTGATGCTGTTTCCCACACAGGCAACTTTTATCTGTTTTTGGGCAGATAACATCCAGCAAAAGGATAAGCAGACGGATAGAATCAGAATCTTTTTCATTTATTTTCCTCAATATATGGTTTTACAATCTCTACCCATTTCAGATAGCCTTTCCCCAAAAGATGTAAACCGTCATTTGTATAGGCAGTGTCCATCTTTCCGGTTTCCTTATCTACAAAATGATAGTACAAGTCTATATATTCTACTCCTTCTTCCTCTGCTAAACGGACTAATCCTCTATTGATTTGCGGAACAACCTGCCAGCGGGAAGTATGACTTTTAAACATATTATAATGGTCGGTCGTCGGAAGAATGCTTTGTAAATAGAGTTTGGTTTTCGGCGAATCAGTCTTGATTTTACTGACAATCATTCCAATATGGGCTACAATAGTATCAGCAGAAGTTCCCCGGCTTACATCATTAATACCAATCAAAAGAAATATTTTAGCAGGTTTACCTTTCAATACAGCATCCAAACGCTCATATACTCCTATGCAAATATCACCGCTAATTCCCCGGTTTTTCACATGTTTATTATCAAAGAGCTCTGTCCACTCCGCACCGTTCGTAATACTGTTTCCCAAGAATATAATATCGTTGAAAGTAATAGGTAGCTCTTCAAATAATGTGGCACGTTGGTAGTAAAATGTAGAATGCTTATGTTCCTGTGCAAAGCATGTCAAGGACAAGGACAATACAAGCATCGAAAAGATTTTTTTTTTCATGATTGTTTTCTGTTTCAATATTTATAGGCAGGAATCTATTTGATGATATCCTTTAGGCGGACAGCCTGGAAAGTCATGTGCGCCACGCTGCTCTCATAAAGTATGCCGACTGTCTCTTTATCGATCATAGTCAGACAGGAATATCCCCACCCCTCATCTTCGTCTAGCATCACCTGATCTTCGGATGACCATGTCATACCTCCATCCAAACTGGCTTTGATTGTTATATGGTGGCGCCCCTTTACTGTATTCGGGTTGGAGAACAAGAGGATATCCTTGTTTAATACATTCTCTTCGGCTTTTACACTAATCAGACTTGCCATACATATCGGTTCCTGCAATGCTTTGCGTGAAGAAAGATGTTCTGTCCAAGTCCTGCCTAAATCCATAGTGGTAGCAACTGCACGGCTACCTCCACGGTTATCCCTCATGTTCAACATTAACACTCCCGGTTCTACTTCCGCTACCTGAGCTTCAGTCGTATTAGCATATGCGTAATTATGGATTTTCCATGTTTCGCCATGGTCTTTACTGTACATGATTCCTGCATTCGGGACACGGGTAGAGTCGATAAACTGAATCGGGAATACCAGCGTACCATCTTGCATTGTGATACCACGTCCCGGTCCTTGCAGAAGGAAATACCAGGAAGGATCTTTCACTTGTTCCGTTATATTAATAGGCTTAGACCACGTTTTACCATCATCAGTACTCTTAGACATTACCAACTGTGCTGTATGTTTCATATCCATTCCCGGATAAGAACTCCACCAGGCACGCTGACTGCCCATTCCATGTGTCCATGCTGCTACTATCCACACTGTATTGTTTTTAGTATCTACTAAAATAGAAGGGTCACCGACGCCATTCTGCGCGGCAGGTAAACCACCAGTTTCACCGAAAGCTAGGGGTAAACGCATCTTTTCCCATGTTTTACCACCGTCGACACTGCGACTTAAGCCAACATTTACATGTTCCTGCAAATCAGCACTATTGTTATAACGCACATCATATACTCCCAACAGTGTCCCTTTATTGGTAGTCACCAGTCCAGGAATACGAAAAGCCGCCGAACTGTCATCACCGGCATGACGCACACCCACTCCTAATCTATGGACTATATTTGGGGGCGAAACGGTATGTAAGAGAGCGGTTTTACCATCAACTTTTACAGTAGTAATCATGGCTGAGACCTTACCCAATAGAGAAGCCTTCGGCTTCATTTGCAAACTAATCCAGAAATAGTTGACCCCTGGGAAAAGCTTTTGATTAGCATCTAACGTCACTTCCAGTCCGGGATTGTTTACCTGTGATTTAATTATCGAATAGGAAGGATTTGCAATCAGTGTCTTTCCCGGAATATTATGAGAAATATAGGTAACAGGGGCAAAAAAATCTTTGCCATAGTTTTGACGAGCTTCCGTACCTCCATAATATAACTTGACGGATTTAATATCGGAGAAATTCACATCTTTACTAAAGTTTAAAACGACTTCATCTAAAACAAGACTCTCTTTTGCATTCAAACGTAACATAAACAACGTATTGTCATGTCTCTCAATCAAAATAGGAATCTGAGTTTCACGTACAAACACAGTATCTGCAGCCCATATAAAAAAAGAGGCTGAATTTAAGAAAACAAGAAAACAAAAAAATCTCATATTTTAATTTTTTTATTACTTAGATAAAATTATGCGGGAACACAAAAATGGTCAAAAGAAACATTTAATTTATAATCCCAACGCCTTATTCATTTTTTTAGTACACGGAATTGCTATCCTCTCTTATTCGTATAAAGATTATACATATAATAAAAGAGGTGGTAGAAAATCTTTAAAAGAAAACTTCTCCACCTCTAAGAGAAAATTTACATGTTAGAAAAAAATTATCAGTAATTCTTCGTGCATAGAGAATTAAAGTCCGTCTCAATTTTAGGTATTTCCCATACCCAACCTTGTGCATCCTTATCCTTTTCAAGAAAAGTACAGAAGGCTATATCAAAGTTCGCCCCACGTTTAATGGGCAAATGTAAACGTTTCAAATCATAAAAACGAAAACCCTCACCCCATAATTCCACACGCCGACTATTCATAATTTCCTCTGCCAAAGCGTCACCGGTATTCCCTTTTGAGGTATAAGAGGGATCACGGGTTATCTGAAATTTTGTGAATACATTCTGTCCCTCACCACTTTTTCCTGCACGAACTAAAGCTTCTGCTTGAGTCAAATACATTTCAGACAAACGCATAAATGCCACATCACCTACAGCATCAGCAGCAGAACGTGCAGTGAATTTACGGTTCTGATAAGCGTTCTTCACATAACTTGATGCCGGAACAGATGCTTCTCCGGTCGGATCCCACCACGCACGACGCAAGTCTGTTTCGGACATTGTTTCATAAGCATCCGCATTAATGCATTTTACTCCCTGACGAATAGCAGCGGAATTAAAGTTCCATGACATAAATGCATAGTAGGAGAAAAAATAAACAGTCATGTCACCAGGGGTCTTTGCAGCATACATGGCCTCCTTTGTATCTGTTGTGATATTAGCAAATCCACAATTTAACTGACTACCGACCATCAATTGACGACCCCCCAGTTCTGCTAAAATTATAGATTTTTTTGCATAAGCCGCTGCATTATCATAATCTTGCATAACTAGTGCCACACGAGCTTTTAGCCCCCATGCTACCATCTCGCTATAATGGTTGATATCATTCACTTGTATTCCATTCAAAAGCATACAAGCCTCATCCAAATCTCTGTTGATTTTAGTATAAACGTCTTCTACAGAATTACGTGCCTGTCCTTCAAACATAGCCTTTTCACGATAAGGAATCCCGTCCTGCGTATTATTTTTACCTGCTTCATAACGTTTCGCATAAAGCTGGACTAAATTAAAATGAGCCCATGCACGGATGCACAATGCTTCCCCTTTTATCTGATCAAACAATCTTTTGTCAGTCACTTCAACTTTTTCCAAACCGGATAGAATTTTGTTAACATTCAGAATCCATTGATAATAAATCCGCCAAAACGTATGATTATAACCGTCCGTTTCATTCATATTGCATTGCCATCCTAAATAAGCAGTCTTCATCCATGTATTTGCCTGCCAATTCATATCATCTGCTTCTGCATCACGTGACATCATAAAACCGGGTTCACCACCCAAACATTGATAACCACTCTCTTGAGAAACCATTTCTTTATGAATTCCGTTCAATGCTATATAAAGGTTGTCCAACGAAGAGTTTATTGTAGTCTCTGAAATTAAGGAGGATGGAACTGTGTCCAGATAATCACTGGCACAACCGGATATGAATATTACACCAGCCATTGCTAATCCCAAAGTCATATTTTTGATTGTTCTCATAGATTCTCTATTTTTTAGAATGAAACATTAAGCCCCAATGTAATATTACGGGATGGCATATACTCATTATAAGTTATGCCGGAATAGTTGGCCATTGGATTCAAGCCCTGACGAGCTTTCAACATGAATAAGTTTTCTGCAGTCAAATTCAAATGGGCACTCTTAAGCATCAACTTACTTAGCCAATTTTTTGGAAACTGATAGCCAATGGTAACTGATCTTAAATTAAGATAATCCGAACTGGTAAGCCAGCGGGTAGAGTAAGGCTGGCCGATATTCGTAGCATGAGTTGCATTATTATCTATACGCGGAATATTAGTAATATCTCCCGCCTGCTTCCATGCTTTCAACAAATCTGTACTTTGGGCATAGCCGAAATTGGCCGTACTCATCATAGTAGCATAATTAGTATCTAGAATCTGACCGCCCAACTGGTAAGAGAATACAACAGACAGATCAAAGTTTTTATAACTTACTTTGACATTAAATCCACCATATACATCAGGAATAGAAGAACCGCTGAAGTCATATTTGGCATAAGTATAAGAATTGGTCAATTCCTTACCATCAATAGTCACCACAGTTTTTTTATACTCATTAAACTGACTCTGCGTAATATTCCCCTTACCTACACCGATATTTCCCGAGTTATATTTATTTACATCAGCCACATATAAGCCATTACCGGTTTTAGGATCCACCCCGTACCATTGGCGAAGCCAGAATTCATAAATGGATTTTCCTTCCATCCACTTTTTAGAACCACTGATATATCCATTTTCCTTCATTGTAGTTGGCAAATTCTTGATCTTATTCTTCATAAAAGTGGCATTAGCCCCAACAGATACACTCCAGTCTTTATTTTTAATAATATTATAATCCAACTCTATTTCCACCCCTGAATTAGAGACCTTACCAATATTTTGTATAATGGAAGTTACTCCAATAGAAGCAGGCTGGGAAACAGCGAATAACAAATCCTTGGAATATTTCTTAAAGTATTCAATAGTACCCGTTAAACAGTCAAACAAGTTAAATTCCAGAGCAATATCCGTAGATATCTGTGTTTCCCATTTCAATGCCGGATTGGCCATTGTCGTGAAGTAAACTCCGGCTTCCGAACCATTTTTATATCCTAAACCATATAAGGTTTGATAAGGATAATAATCAGGAAGCCCATCACGATCCAATATATTATCATTTCCTGTTTCACCGTAGGAAGCACGTAACTTCAAATTATTCACCCATTTCACATCTTTCATAAATGTTTCTTCACTAATCCTCCAGCCTGCTCCGAATGAATAGAAATGACCCCAGCGGTTCTCTTTTGCAAAACGTGAAGAGCCATCGTAACGATAAGAAAATGAAGCATAATATTTATGAGCATAATCATAATTAATACGTCCAAAGTAGCCTTCCTTTTTATATGTATTTGTATAAGAGCGAAGTAAACTGGTATTTACGAAATTATTAAATTCATATATACCCGCAATTGTTTCTTGAGTCTTCATTCCATGCAAATTTTCATATTTATAAGAATAATTTTCATGTCCCAATAAAATATCAAAATAATGATTTCCTACAGACTTATTATAAGTGAGCAACTGGTTAAATGTTTGAGTCAGTGTCCGGATAGACCGCTGTTCCAAACGTCCTGGACCTGCAGTTCCGTCACCCACATAAGGATTCTCATAGATTTTACGTCGATAATCAATATTATTGATAGAATAATTGACTGTAAGATTCAATCCTTGAATAGGAGCCAAAGTGAGATAAGTGTGTCCGGTCTGGTTAATACGCACTAGTTCACGCCGGTTCAACTCTGCTTCAGCTATCGCATCACGTCCATTGTCCGACAAACGGGAACCTTTATAATCATAAATATATTCGCTCGGATTAGTAGTCGTCTTACCGTTAGCGTCCAAATAGGCACCTGTTTCCAAATCATGCTTATGAATGGGATATATAGGAGCCATTGTACGAATAAAACGGGTCAAGTTACTATATGCGCCTGAATTATCCTGATCAGAAGTTGAATAGTTGGATACCGTACGGGTTACTCCCAGATTCAAACCTGCCTTGAACCATTTAGTAGGATATACATTATAATTCAAACGCCCCGAATAACGTTTAAAGTCTGTCTTAATCATATAACCGGCATCATTCAAATAACCAATGGAAGCATAAGTATCACTTTTTTCAGCTTTTGTGTTATAACTCAAATTATACTCCTGTCGATAACCAGTTTTAAAAGCCGCATTCTCCCAGTCCAAATCATCCCCCCATTTCAATGAATAGGCAGATGGATTCAATTTTCCGTTTATTCCTACAATTGCATCATTTGCAATACCTGCAAAAGGGTTATACTTTAATATACTACCAATTCTTAACGTCGCCAATGTAGCTGCTGTTGCAGCATCTTTTCCAGATGTAATATATGAGTTTTTCAACATTTCCCATTGTAGAGGATAATAATCATAAATGCCAATTTTTTTATAATCTTTATAAGCTCTGTTTGACCATCCTTGGTTAATAGTTAAGTTTACTTCCGTTCCGCCAGAGCCTTTACCTTTTTTAGTAGTAATTAAAACAACACCGTTACCTGCACTTGAACCGTACAAAGAAGTAGATGCTGCATCTTTCAATATGGTCATAGACTCAATATCAGCAGGATTAATATCACCTATGCTACCATTGTATATGGCTCCGTCTACTATATAGAGAGGGGCATTGGATGCGTTAACAGAACCGAAACCACGGATACGGATAGACGATGAAGAACCAGGCTGCCCAGTTGCGGCAGTCACTTGAACTCCGGAAGCATTACCTTCCAATGCCGCCGTTATGTTGGTTATAGCACGCTTTTCTATAGATTTAACGCCAATCGTGGAAGCTGCTCCGGTAAAAGATGATTTCTTTCGTGTTCCATAAGCAACTACAACCACTTCATCAATCATTTCCGAGTCACTTTGCATTGTCACTTTTTGCTCTCCATTCTTTATTGCCAATTCTTGCGTTTTCATGCCAACAAATGATATAACCAAAGTTTTTGCATTAGTGGGAATACCATCAATTTTGTACCGACCATCTATATCAGTAATAGTCCCAAGGGTAGTACCTTTCACAAGAACCGAAGCTCCAACGATCGGCTCATTATTTTCTAATGAGACAACAACACCCGTAGCCTGAGATACTTGAGCCATTGCTATACCTGTCCATAAAAATAAACAAGTCGACATAAACACATTTCTCTTTTTCATATATTATATTTATATTTGGATGCAAACCTTTTCCCCCACGCGAATCAGTAAAGTCATTCTATTCATTACAAAGGTGCAAAAAGTTTTTATTTTTTCAGTTAACTAAAAAGCATACAAATCTTACACATAATCCCGTATCATACTGATAATAAATACATTATACACATTCACTCTGATTAAATCTAACACAAGGCTAACACAAAAGGATTTTTTATTGTAAATCACAGCTAAGAACAAAAAAATCCCCTGCTTTAAGAACGGTCATATACAACTTGCATTTTGACAAGCAGCTTTTTTATCTCTCATAGGGAAGCAAAAACTTAACCCCTTTTCCCCTCAACATGACTTCCGACACACGGACTTCTTCAACATAGAACCGATATGTTCCTTCTTTCAATAGCCGATTGTTCTTATCAGAAGAATAGCGAAGAATGTTCAAGTCTATCGAATCACCTTGTATGGGATTCACGATAGAGGCAATCTTCATTGAGGAACCATTGTAAGTTATGATTTGCCCGCCATAAGGACGAGCACTATCCACAATCCATGTACCTACTCCTTTTCTTTTTATTACCATTTTATTATTCAGTATCACATAATATGAACTTTCTCGAGTAGTATACCATCCCGGAACAGTCAACTCCCCTTCCGGTCTTACTTTAACATGAATCGTTTTCTTTTCTTGACCATCTTCCGAGATGGCAATAACTTCGGCCTCTCCTTCATATTTAGGAAATATTTCGAGCATACCGTTAGAACCATCCCATTTAATATCCATCACATCTGCCGGATCATTTTCTTGTAGTGTGACACGCTCTCCTCCTCCCGAAATACTCACAAATTTGCTTATATCTTTAGGGCGAAGCTGAACAACCGAATGACTTATTCCTAGTTCAGGGAAAGTTACGTTAATCTTCAACCGTACACACTTATCGTGTGAGAGGACAGTGGCAAACGTTTCACCCTCCATCAATCCCTTCACCTTTAGCGTATCCATACTTATTTGTGCTGAGGCTATTTGCGAGTTCTCTACATTTACAAGGTATTTTCCATTTCCCCCCGAAACAATAAGCCTCTTCTCTGTCTGTTTATTCAACGACAATTTATCAACAGGTGTTTCTTTCCCGATCCGGATATCCGGATACTCCTCTTTCTGTTCTTCACATGCAAAACAGCAAATGATACAGGAAGCAATACAAAATCTGGCTATTATATTATTAATCATTAGTTTATAAACAATTTATCAATATCTTTATTCTTAAAAATTTTGCACACTCAATTCATTATATAAAATATCCCATTCTCGCCCTTCTCCTTCGTCAATATGAATTTCCAATTGGAACCTTTTGTAGTATCCTTCGAAAGCAGGAAACTCTAACGTATCATTTTGAGGTTGTACAGGTATTCCGTTCAGCTTATAAGATATCTTTGCATCCGGATTTGCCAATTCATTGTAGTAGAGTTTGAGAAACCTCCCGTTGCACGAACCGGCAGGTTCAAGAGTACGCAAGTAAGGAATACGGTCGAGAGAATGTTCTGGTTCTTTCATTTCTTTTGTAGATTCTTCCTTTTCGGTATATGGCGAAACCTCTCCTCCTTTTACAGCTCTTACTTTTATACGATGTCTGGTATTCGGCCTCAGCTTTGTTTTCATATACGAATTGCTCGATACGGTTGCTTCCATTCGATCGTCAAACACGACTTCCCATTTCATTCCATCACTGTTTACAGGTTTGTCCCAAGAAATCTCCATCTCACCCTGAAATGCATTCACCTCCAGATGCTTCGGAGCTTCCAGCGAAGGAGTCCCCCCGGGCATATTTTTTGCTGCAACCAAGGAAACATCATCGAATAAAATGCCTACACCACTATAATCTGTCGATGGAGTTAACTCTATTCCTACTTTATTGGCATATTCGGGAATTTCTATCGTACATTCTTTCTTTTTCCAATTGGTAGCAGTTTTAACAGACAGTTTTTGTTCACGTCCCTTATAAGCACTATCATCATACCATGAAAAATAAACCTTTATTTCATGATTGAGCTTAGTGCCTTTATACCAGAAAGAAAAAGTATATTTTTTCTTCCTCTCCACGGGGACTTCTCCGGTCAGGGAAACTCCTCCTCCGTTAGCCCACATTTTAAGTGCATACATGCCTTTACTTTCAGGAGGAGTATCGCCTGTTATTTGTTCCGGACTAAGGGAATTTCCGATAATCCAATTAACTGGCTTTAACACATCTGATCTCCATTCTTCAAATCCCCCGTTCGGGATAATGTTGCCATCTGCCGCATTTTGCGCCTTCACTTGAGATAATACCGATATGAATATGATTATCGGCAAAAAGAGTTTACATATCTGTTTCATTTTCCTTTTATTTTTTTATTTCTTCAAGTAACACTCCGAACCTTTCGCCTATTTGTGCTGCCAGATGGCGTAATGAACCTTCGGCTTTTTCTTCTCCCAGCAGGCGCTCCTTATCCCATAGTCCGCCTTCCTGCTCCAGTGTTTGCAAAAGTTTCCGGGTTTCCTCGTATGTAATAAACGGTTTCCCTTGTGCATTACGAGCAAATTGAGAAGCATAGATGAGTCCATAGGCCTGCGAGAGAAGACGAAACGCCTGTTTGGGGGATTCTTTCAGATTGGCGAGGGTGTTGGCTCCTGCCAACAGATCCATAGCTCTGACAGCCACCACACGCCCAAGCTCGTGCCTGATAGTATCTGCCTGCAGTTTGATTTCATCGTAGCGTGATGTTTCCATATAGGTGCGTCCTCTTACAAAAGAGTGAAAGATGCGACGGGGTGAATCTTTCAACGCAGGCAAGCCTTCGGACTGTGCGATCGATTCCCAAAAACGATAATACCCGTAAGCCAGATCCCAGTGATGCTCCAACTCCGTATAGTTATGTCCGACAGACAGTTGGGTCAGATCGTGTGCAGAACGCACTTTCGAGTTATCTATTACATCTTCGCTCAAGTGAACGTTGAGTATTTTGTCCAAATATATGGCCCCCATGATGGCATATTTATAAACTTCGGCTACTGCAATCCCTTTCTTGTCTACAAAGCAGATGTCTTTGTCGCCTATATTGACTCCTACATATCCTGTTATTCCCCTTTGAGCTTCCATATTTCTGTGTTCATACGGTTTTTCTTGCCCTAACCCGGATATGTGTGCTGACGTATCAAACCAACTGCTGAAATCTTTCAGGATTTTTTCTCTATCGGTAAGGCGTAGTGAAGAAGTGGCTATCTCATTCTGCGGCTTCAGACCGTACTCACCTTCGCAGAACATTCGGATTGCTTTGTCATACTCCATTTGTGTCCCCATGCGCGCTTCGTTCATGTATCTTGAAAAGATTCTATCAATAGGAGTTTTCAGGAATTCACACTCCAACGTGTTTACACTGCTCTCTCCATTTCTTGAGAACTTGTATGACGGCTCCGGCAATACAGGAAACTGGTATGCGCTTTCTATCGTTTCGTTAATGCCTTGGGTGCATGCTGTTACCCCCATCAGCAAGCAAAAGGAAAATATATGTTTTATGCAATTCATTTTTCTTTTTCTTAAGGTAAAATAATATATTCACAATAAGGATGCTTCAGCATATTCGGTCCCTCTTCATTTTGGTACTGCTTTGTTTCCAGTTTAGGGATTCCAAGCAACCCGTCGGTAGAAACAGCTTCAATACTTGCTTCTACATTGGAATTTTGTGGTCCTATTCCCGTCACACATAAGTAAAGAGGGAATCCAGACCGAACTTTGAATTTGATTTTCAAAGGCTTCCCGTTTTGTATGATTTGAGGAGTTGTTTGAATTGTTTCCTCCTTCCCTTCTTGGAAAACTTTCTTTCCGCAACTAATTGTCACCAATGCCTTTTTTTCATTAATATATTTCACTTCATAGTGTGATGTTACCAAGGAATCATCTACCAAAGCTCCCCCTCGGTCTGTCTCATAAAATCGACACATCAGAGTTACTTCATACTGTTCTGCATCATCGGGCATTTCCGTGCCGGGATATTTGTAGTTTTCCAATGCCTGATCTGGATCGCATAACTGCACGATCAGCTCTCCACGTTTGTTCTCTGGTTTCTCTATTTCCTTTGGCGGAAATAGCTTTTCATATTCTTCATTTATTATGGTATCTTCATTCACCGTGTTGCAGCCGCATACCAACAATAAATAGATTGTCCATATATATTTCATATCTTTCTTTATTTTTTAATGTTCTGATTTATCCCAGATTTCAGCTATAACTCCGGTTGTCTCTCCACCAGGAGCAAGATGTTTGCTTAACCAGCGCTCAGTCCTACTATAGGGGTCAAACACTTTTACGAGTTCGCAAACAAACCTGTTTCCTTCTCTTTGGAAATCGTAGAACACATAGTTTTTGCTGTACTGTATGCCGGGTCTGAAAGTTAACCCTTCAGATGTACCTACATATCCGGTTCCCAGTCCTACTACCTCTTTGGGCCATCCGTGAGGCGCATAGGGGTCTTTGGCAAAAAGAAACAAATGATAACGTTGATATGCTTCTTGTTCTTTCCTTTTCTTCGAGCTTTCATCTCTGTCGTCAACAATGACCCTGGTTTGCATATCGCTACAGAAATATATCCGGTCTGCTTTTCTGATTATCAGTTGCGGATTCTTCATTTTTTGGAAAAACCGGTTATTTTCGTAGGCTTTATACATATCTTCCACCCAACTGTTTTCGCTTTTCAGTTTTGTAAAGACAATATACTCGCGAGCCGGTTCTATGTATGAAGCTGTTCGAAAGACGAGATTGCCATCGACGTCTTTGCCTGTATAAAGAAAATCGGAAGAGGCGGCAAATTGGTTATTCACAAGACTGTGCAGGTAGTTGTAAGTGGTGAAGCTCAGTTGAGTGAATGTATTCTGACTTACTTCAAATTCACTTATCCGGCTATCTGTCCGGCTCCGCTCGTCATAGTCGGCTATGATCTCTACCATTCCGTTATCCACGAACTTCATTAAAAAACAATGTCCGCCATATCCGTATTTGTTTCGATATTCGGACTGGGTTATCTGCTCATTTACGTTTGTAAACAGTAGCGAGTCTGTTTTAGGAAAGTAGATGACACACCACCCATAGGGTGCCTCTACAAGTTCCTTCCTTAGTTCGCTGATATGTTTTGCACTCCGTTCGGAGGGAGACAAATCGAAGATATTCTCATCCTTGCAGGAGAAGCAAACCGCTATCAGAATAAGTAGTTGGAATCCTATTTTCATACTTTTTATCTTTATTTCGTATATGCTTTTAATTGCTTGATGCTTATCGTTTGGAGATAATCGAGAGATATCTTTATTTCTTTGATAAAGTAATCTTCTACAAATGCTTCTTTCTCTGTCAGTTCTTTGTATGCTTGGCGTGCCTCTTCATCATAAGTTTTCTGAACTTCCGGATCTGGGTCATAATCAGGTTCTTTGGCTTTTGCCAGAGCTTTAAGTACCTCTTTAGGGGTATGCGTAAGCTTGGCACTGATAATTTCAGCGAAATCATCTTCAGCTGAGAGGAAGGAATGGAAAGTTAAAAAACCTCTTTTGTTGGCATAAGATGAAAGAGAAAACAGCCTGTACCCTTGTGTTTTTCCTTTGAAGATATCTGCAATGAGTTTAGTTGATTCAATGTATCTGCTCCTGCTGATGGTCAGAAACTTATTTCTATCGTAAGGAAATAGTTCCATCAAACGTTTTGCAAATTGGTGATGTACGCTTCTCATCAAGATAAACACTTTTTCCTCATCCTTCGGGTCAAAGTCATTTACATCATACAAGAACATTTCATTGGTTGTCGCATCCTTATTTCCTAAAAGTTTCACGCCATTACCGTCTATATCCCCCCCCCCATACATACAAATCTTAATAGGATTTTTCTTCAGAAAAAACGCCTCTCCTCCAAGATCTGAAGCTGTATAAAGGTCAATCCATAACGCTTTAATAGTTTCCAGTATACTTTTTACATTAGCGGCTTCCGGCGGATAGGTATAGCTTCCGTTCTGTGCCACGTTTTTATTCCAACGATATTCGATTTCGATACCGTAAGGATGTGTAAATGTATTCAATATCCACTCGTCGAGTTCTGTTTTACTACGTTGTACAGTCCCTAAATCTACTACGCTTTGGCTGGATAAAGCAGCTTCCTGCTCACAGCCCGCTAATAGCAGGCATGCGGCAAACAGACATAGACTCCGCCCGATAAAGTATTTAAATCTCATTCTTTTGCTTATTGTTTTCATGTCTCTAATTATTCTCTGTTCATTATATTTTCCAATATATTCATCGTGGATTAGGTTCTAATCCACGATTGATAGCTTCAGCCGGAATTTGCAAGAGCTTTCTCGGATCTTCCTTTTCCAACCGCTTATAGAATTTATATTTCGATGTACGTTTTACCGATATATAAAAACGACGGATGTCGAACCACCTCAATCCTTCGTGGATGAATTCCTGCTGCCTGAATCCTAAAATGTTTTTTACCATTGCCAATTGCTTGATACTCATTCCATAAAAAGGAGTATAAATCTGGTAATTGTCGCTGCTTGTTTGCGTGTAGTCCCGACGAACGCAAGAAGGAGTTATTCCGAATTTGGCAGAAAGATAGATAAGCAAATCATTTATGGATTTGTCGTATTCTCCGGCCATGGCATATGCCTCCATACGGTTGAGCATAACCTCATCGGTGGAGAATAAAACATTAGTGACATACAGCCCCTTCGGACGTATTCCAGTATAACCCGATAACGAAAGCTCGTCGAATTTGCCGATATATTGTCCGTCGCCTATGCGTCCATCGTTATAGTTAAAAAGGAACATTGGCTCCATGTACACTTTCCGAAAATTGGCACATCCGTCTACTCCATGCTGGTTATACACTTTGTTTGCGCTTTTATTTGTCACTCCGTACTTTTCCGTAGGAATGTTACGAAAAATTCTCGATTCTGTCGTGGAGAGTAGTAGATTGGCGGGCTCCTCCGTACTTGCGTAGAGAGTATAGAGAGACTTGCGATTGAAGTATTTTTTTTTGCCGTATTGCCTCCAGTTTCGGAGAATGAGTTTGGGATCCGGACCAAGTACATAGTTTGAATAAGCAATAACAAGTTCCCATTCTCCTTTAAACAGGTAAAAGCGAGAAGCGAAAGCGTAGGCGGCTTTTTTATTGAAGTGGAATTTAGGTTTACTATAATAACTGTCGTCTACCAATGAAATGCCAAGTTTCAAGTCTTTCTCAATCTTATCGTATACTTCCTTTACGGTTCCGCGCTTGTAGTCCACCAATGCGTTCTTTTCAGGCTTTGTCAGGTAAGGTATGCCGGGTGCAGTCTCTGACTTGGATGTACCGTACGGCTCCGCCCAGATGTTGACCACCATAAAATGTAAATAAGCACGTAATAAAAAAGCTTCACCATATAAAGCTTTAACACGGTCACTTTTAGGATATTTGCTCAGAAGCTCCAATGCATGGTTGGCTTGTGAAATACCTGCGTAGCATGCGTTCCAATAATTCAGCGGAGTGTCCAAATCCTCCTGATCGTAGTCTTCCCAATAATACATGGCTTCGTTCAACCGTGAATGGATGCCATTCACCCGCTCACCTACGTTGTCGGTACGTGTTTCCAAGAAGGCGAAGTAACTGGCCTCAGGATAAGCACCGGTAAGCAACTCTGCTATTTTTTCCTCACTGTCTATCTTCGCATCAAGCGTAGAGTCGGGATTTGTTTCCAGATAGTCTTGGCATGCCGTAAATAACAGAAGTATGATACTTAAATAGATTGTTTTTTTCATTTTAGTCCGATTAAAATTCAACATAAAGTGTCATCGTATATTGTTTGGGAGTAGGCAATGCAACTCCTCCGGATTTGTAAAACTCAGGATCTTGTCCCTTCAATTTCTTGTCCGAATAGATCAAAAACGGATTGGTAACATTTGCCTTTACACTCATTTGCTTGATATTTAGCTTGGAAAGAAGTTTCTGGGGCAAACGATATCCCAATGAGATATTTTTCATACGCACAAAACTTCCATCTGCCACTCTATTCTGAGAATAATTATAAGTATTGTAAGCCTTTTCAATGTTTTCTTTCCCGACATTCCGTATTAAATCTTGAGAAGGAATAACAGGAATATTTGTTTTCCACTCATCTCGCGGATTCAACCAACGATTATAATACTCCTTAGAGAATACGTTTAAATCAGCAAATGCCGGATCAAATGTCGGATTTAATCTTATTTTATGACCTCCCTGCATAGTAATAAAAAACGAAAGCTCCCAATTTTTATATTTGAACGTGTTAGAAATTCCTCCTATGTAAGTAGGCTCAATAGGACCATGGTAAATGAGATACGATTTCGAGTACTGTACATCCAGAAAGTCCGCTCCTGAAATTTCACTATTTCTCCCCCGGTTAGTAGGATAAAGTCCGAAGTCGAAGGTAGGCAAACCGTTGTTATTAAGTCCTCGGAAATTAAAAGAAAACAGAGAACCGCGCGGGAAACCGACAATATTACCGCGTCCGGTTCCAGCAACCATATCAAAGGTGTTTGGCGTATTCAACAAACGGATAATTTTCTGCTTCATACCACTAATGGTGAAGGCAGTGGTCCAATTAAAGTTATCGATTACGATATTTTGGGTTTGTAATGCCAGTTCCACCCCTCGTGTACGCATATCTCCGAAATTGGCATATTTATAGTACTGTCCACCTACACCGGATGTACGAACACGGTCTATCAGATCAAAAGAGTTTCGCTGATAGACATCGAATGTGGCACTAACACGGTTACTGAACAATCCGAGTTCTAGACCGAGATTCAATTCATACATTTTCTCCCAAGTCAGGTCACGATTCTCAAGGTGCAGGATACGCAATGCATTCTCCCGGTCTTTGAGTTGTGTGCGGTTGACGATAAGATGCTTGAACACCGTTGTGGAATTAATCGCCTGTTCATTCATTTTGGCTGTCAACCCATAACTGACACGCAACGCAAGCTTGGAGACAGCAGGATAGCCTTTCATGAACTTCTCTTGATCCATATTCCATTTTGCCCCGATATTCCAGGTAGGCAACCAACGGGAACGGCTATATTTACCTGCCATGTTCGAGCCTTCATAGTTGAATACCCCATTAAAAATATATTTTCCTGCATATCCGTAAGTAGTACTGGCAGAGAATGTCCCCCCCCTTTCATAATGTTCGGTAAGTGAAAAGTAAGTATTCCCTTCATTAGCAAGCTTATCGAAAATTGAAGAATTGGTAAATACCTGATTCCCTCTATCGTACTGTATCCCATAACCTTGGAAAGGATTGATACTGCGATCAGCATAGCGCACTTCGGAAAATCCGAAAGCACGTATGTCGTGTTTTCCCATTTGTTTATGATAATCCAGTGCAAAGCGCGCCATATAGCTTCGCAGAGAAGTTTCGGTTTTATTGAACATACCTCCGTGAGTCAACGCTACTTGCGGCAATTGTAAGAGATTGTCTCTATTTTTCAATAAATAAATATTCTCTTGTGCCACATAAGGAGTTTCATTGGCACGGAAAGCTTGTATCACATTTGAACGTTCAGTGATAAAATGTGAATTTTTAGTAACTGCATGACGTACGGAAGCCAATCCCTTCGCTTCAATATTATCATTCAATCTATATGAAAGTTCACCCTGTAATTTAAAATCAAGTACTTCGATTTTCATATAATTGTTTTTAAATTCGTTTAAGATATTGAACGGTGCCCAATTGTTACGATAATACTCCAGTTCACCGTTGATATTTCGAGGACGCAAAGTACGGCTCGTTCCCAAAGCATAAGAAAAAGGATTGATGTCAAAATCGCGTTCAAATGTTCCGGTTACCATATTCTTTTTTTGCGAAAGTGTACCTGGAGAGTTTTGGTTACGCAAATTTCCTTGTACAGATATGGTAGCCTTCATCTTGTCTTCATTCCAATAGAAAGAATTTTTAACATTGATCGTAATGCGTTTTACATTATCGGCAAGTGTCCATCCCCTGTCATTATAGAAACCTAAGGAAACATACATGGTAGAATGTTCTCCTCCTCCGGAGAAAGTTACGGTATGTGTATGAATTGGTTTATATGTAAACAATTCCTTGAACCAGTTGGTGTTAGCATACTCCCTTTCACGCATGAACGCACGTTTAGCCTCATCCGTATTTTCCAGATAATATCGTCCGGTAGCTGGATCAATAGTGCCGAGTGCTTTATACATTTGGTAAAAAACACCGCTCCGGCGACCATATAGTGTATTTTGCACAGAAAAATACCCCTTTCTGTTCATCTCTTGATAAACAGACATGCTTTCTTGCGAATTGAGCAGGTCAAAATCCGTATAAGAAGGGATGGCACGCATACTTAACTCGTATGAGTAAGAGAACCTGTTAGCCATGCCTCTTTTACCTGAGCGGGTAGTGATTACAATCACTCCATTTAGTGCTCTGGCTCCATAAATAGATGTAGCCGAAGCATCTTTCAACACTTGTATATCCTCAATGTCCGAGGCATTCAGTCCGGCAACGGCTGAACTGATAAGGGTTACAGCATCACCCGAAGCCAATTGGTCAAGTGTGAGCGAAACGAGATCTTCATATACTGCTCCATCAATCACCCACAAGGGCTGTACATTTCCCATAATGGAAGCTCCACCACGTATATTGATACGGGGAGCCGAGCCGAAGCTACCCGTCACATTCTGTATAGAGAGCCCTGCTACACGCCCCTCAAGCATGCGTGACACATCTGCCACACCGCCCAATTTGATATCGTCCAATTTGACGGAAGCGGCTGCCCCTATAAATACCCTGTTCTTGATGTTTTGGTAGCCGGTAACAACCACTCCTTCTATCTCATGTGCATTATCCAGGAGCGTTATATTCATAATCTTGGACACTATTTTCACTTTCCGGCTTTTCATACCTACAAAGCTCACTTCCAACATTTGTCCTTTTTGAGCTTTGAGCGTAAACCGTCCGTTGATATCTGCAATGGCTCCCTTTGCCATACCTACTACAATGACAGTGGCCCCTGGCAAAGGCTCCCCACTAACAGAGCGTATTGTGCCATTTATTTCTATTAATTCCTGTGCCGGACAAGCCTGAGAGAAAATTGCCATCAACAGTATGCCGATTACTAATTTTATAACCGATAATATATTCATTGTCTTATCTTACTATATTTTTATTATGATGAATAGTTCAGAACCGGACGTTAGCACCTGCATAGATACCAAATGGATGCCCTGCTCTTAATCCTGCCGGATGCCGGGAAGTGAGATAAACTTTATTGGTCAGGTTGACTGCGTTCACCTTTACTGTCAGAAACTTGTTTATGTATATGTTGGCGGATGCGTCCAATACGAGGTGTGCCGGTATTTTCTCTCTTTCCGCAATTGTTCCTTGGCCAGGAGAAGTACGCATGTCACCATTGTAACGCACTCCTATGTTGGCATCAAACCATTTGTGTTCTATTCCCGTTTGCACATTTAAAGCATGTTTAAAAATGTAGGGAATCTCATCTCCTTCCATTACATTACCCCATGAATGGCTTGAGAACGAATTTTTCATTTCCGTGTCAGTATAGGTATATGATAGTTGCAAGGGAAGACGCACCTTCCAAGCTTTTGGCAAAGGTTGGTATTGTATAAGAAGCTCCATGCCTTTTACGCGGGCTTCACCTACATTAAATTGTTCGAGTGTTCCCAATCCGCCCGAAGCAGCAAGGTCACTTCCGAGCATATTGCTGTAGTTATTATAAAAACCGATCAGCTCCATTTTGAAGTCAGCAGTAGCAATACGCATTCCCAATTCGATATTCACACTGCTTTCAGGTTTCTGATACAGTTCCGCACTCGGTGGTGCAAATCCTTTGTGTACTCCCCAAAAGAGCGACACTCCTGAAACAATCTGATAATTTGCCCCGATACCGGGAATCCAGACACGCACATGGTTCGGTGTTTCAACGCGTACTTTGCCCGTACGTCCCAAGTCTGCTTTTGTATAGTCTTTTTTCAGCAGGTTGATGTCTTCGTAACGCAATCCGGCAGTTACGACCCAGGAATTATATCTTAATTTGACGAGCAGATAGCTTGCTAATGCATCAGCTGAAGTGATGCGATTGGCATTCGTTCCATGAATACCTTTCATGAACAACACCATTTTTTTACTTTTAATAGAGTAAGAGTCATCCCATTGGAAACGATCTTCCTCATCATGGTGATAACGCAGGCCGAACTCCACATCGAAGAAAAATTCATTCATATTGAACCGAGATTCCACTTTGGTTTGTATTCCTCTGGCACGATACGTTCTATTGTTAGCCCTTACCAGCAAAGCTTCACCCTCACTATCTGTTTTTCCCGTCAAAATATTGAAATAGCGGATGTTTGTTTCCGGATCAATGAGCACATCTGCAATAGATCTTTTCTCTTCAGAAGTAATTCCCGCCCGTATGTCATTCAATTTGTACCAGTTACGATGGAAACGGTTATAATATGCATTAGTGGTTACTTTCAGCTTATTAGAAAAGTTAAGTAGATAAGTAGCCACCCATTGTTGATGACTAGTTTTCATTTCATCCATCTGCGAACCTGCATAACGAAAGAAAGGGGTTTTCTTGAAATCATCTTCGGAAAGCCCCACATATGTTTCATCCGAATTCTCATCCGCATATCCAAATTTCAATTCGAGCGCATGGTTTACTCCCATGCCTTTATCGGTTTTCACCATTACTTTGGTTATAAAGTCATCTCTGATGAAACCTTTGATAGAATGGTCTTCATATTTTTTAAACCCACCCGACTGATAACGCAGATATTCCACCAGAAATCCAAAGTGCTTCCACATATTTCCAATGTATGTATGCGATTTAAACGTGTTTTTGCTTCCATAAGACAAATTAGCCTTACCGGAAAAAGAATTAGGTATAGGAGTCGATACCATGTTAATAGCCCCCCCAGTGGTAAACGGACCGTATTGAACCTGACTGCTTCCTTTCAGCACTTCGACGGCTTCCATGCGAGCAGCATTGGGAAAGTAGTAAGCTGCAGGAGCAGAATAAGGGGCCGGAGCTGCTAATATGCCATCTTCCATGATAGAAATTCGTTCGCTCCGTTCAGCTTTTGTTCCGCGTAAGCTGATATTAGGTCGCAATCCGAAACCGTCTTCTTCATACATGTTTACTCCTGGAATGGCTTTCAACATACGGTTGATGTCGGTATATCCAAATTTACGTATTTCTTCGGGTGAAATATAATATGCCGATCCCGTTCTGTTTCTTGCCTGGAATTTACTCCCTAATATTTGCCGAGAGGCTACTACTACCTCCTGAAGCTGGTAAACGGAATCATTTCTTACTTCCTCTTTTTTTTCTAATTGTTGTGCATTAATAAATAAGACTCTTACAAGAAAAAAAAAAGGAATATTTTTGTCTTAGATATCATTGTGAATTTCAATTTAAATATAAACACAATATTGGACCGGATCAATTTGTCACAAATCATTTTATAACGAAGAGGGTATGTGTATGGACATATTAAAAAGAATAGCGTCACTCGTCAATACCAAATCATTAGCACCAATCATTTGAAAAACAATATACAAGAAACGCTTTCCATCAATCTCCCTTAATTGGGCGGAGATAAGTTCAAATCTTACATTATCCAAATATATATCCTTTACAGAAGAAAAGATACCATTCAAGACGTTCTTGCTCCATTTATTCTTTTCCCACTGCAATGAATCATGATCCTTAATTACAAATTCCACATACTGTATCCATCTATCTATAGAACTTGAAAACTTATTTTTCACATCACCATAATTACTATTTTTAAGTTTGTTTCTCACAAACTCATGCAAATCTGGTGTTGAGTAGGCTATCAACTCATTCTTCAATTCACTTAAGGGCTTAAAGCCGGTGAATATTTTATCAAATTCTGCAAGCAACAAGTCACCATTACCCTTCGCATACATGCTTAAACGTAGTGTAAGCATATTGTCTGTGTCGCTTTTTTCTTTCAGAGTTGTACTGATTTCCACAGCATACGCACTTTCATCATATGAAAAAATGTGACCATTAAATAGAGATGTATATTCATATATCCCCCTCATATACTTCTGTTTTATAAAATCTGTATTTACAGTAACCTTTCTTTCATAATATTTATTCTTGTCAAACAGAAGTGATATTCTTTTTTTAGACCTACTATTATTGTACCTAAGATAGAAAGAAATCTGATTTTGCTCATATTTTATATCTTCAAGAATCGTCTTCTCAAGATCTTCCGGAGTAAAAAGATATTTTTCTCCCCCTACATTTATAGAATAAAAGTCTACTAACCGACCTAAATTTTCAGTTGTAAACATATCCACTTTATGTAATCTGTAAAAGCTATCAAAATCAAGCTTTGCATAATAGTCAGCATTTGTTTTCCACTCAGCTTGTGCACCATTAACCATTTGATAATCGTCAGGTTTACTCATAAAGCCGGTAAAAGTAAATTCATTCTTAAAAGGTGAATCATTTACCGTGCCTGTAACATATAGCACAAATGAGCCATTTTGATAATCTTTTCTTTTCACTACAGCCTCCGTTATTTTTATCATTTTCCCGTTTATTTGCAGCGTCTCTTTCTGTGCTTCAACAAGTCCTAACGCAACATTTATATCTCTAGACATATCAAATCTAAAATAAGCTGCAACATCCTCTTTAGTCACAGCGGGAACTGAACCGGATTGTTCGCTATGAGATTCTTCCTGTTGCCTGGGATGTAGATTCCGGGATTCAATTGGATCGTTCTCACCACAAGCAACTAATAACACTATACAGACAAGAAATAATAATCCTTTCTTCATATTGAAACTTTTTATCTTGAACAATTCACATGTCCTATTCCACATAAACATTACTGTCTTTTCAATATATATTGTTCTGCGAGCCGCCCGCTATTGTTGAAGATTTCCGTACTGTCAGACAAAACTACTGCGTCGCCGAGAACTTTATAATACGTTTTAGCACCCGATGAAGGAGTAACCAGTTCAATGATGTTTTCGCCTATCATATTATACACACCGCTTTCTTCAAAAATACCATTCTTCTCACCCAGATACTCACTCCGCAAATCATAAGTTGCATCACTATTAATTTTCAATGTCGTTTTGATACCACCACAATCGGCACAAGGCAATATGCCTTCATAGGTGCCATAATAATCTTTATTTCTGCTATCCACTACGCTGGCAGCACTATTTTCCGATTGTTTATATTTTTTTCCAGTTCCAATACAGCCTGATATTACTATTATCATGGCTGCTACCAATAAATACAATTTAATCAATTTCATAATTTAAAATATTCAACATATATTTTGAGGTTAATTATAGCTCGCAAGATCATTATATACAAAGACTTATTGTAAATGCATAGCGGCATATAACGAAATGATCTTCGTCTCACTCGCTATGCATTACAATAAAATTAGAAAAAAAAGAAAATTATTTAACCGTCACATTGATAGTTCCCGTTTTCTTATCCTTATCTGTAACTGTAATAGTAGTTGTTCCTGCCTTAACTCCTCTTATGTTGACTTTATTTTCCTTGACTGATACCGTAGCAATATTGACATCTTTCGCAACGGCAGAATATGGCTGTACACCACCTTTAACTGTTACTATACCATCTTTTCCAACATTCACTGTAATAGACTGTTTATCAAAATCCAGTCCTTTTTGGGGGTTTGGGGTCTCTTTTACAGTTCTTACAGTTACAGCAACTTTTCCTGTAATTCCCTTCCGGTCTGTAATAGTTATCATTGCTGAACCATCTTTTACACCAGTAATCACAATCGCATTTTTATTTGATTTCGCAACTGCAATTTTTGCATCACTTGATGTCGCCGTATATGGTGCAGTACCACCACTAACAGACACAGTAACCGTTTTACCAACTACAACTTCCACCCTATTAGGTCTGATCTTTAAGTTAGGTTTATCATCATCCTTATCACATGATACCAATACATAAGAAGTTAAGCAACAAATCATTAATGTCATCAATTTAAAAAAAGGTTTAGTTTTCATTTCTAAAAAAATTAAGTTAATAAAAAAAATATCAATGAGCACTCATAAACAAAAAAAGTAAGATTCCTCCCACTCTTTTTCTTCTCCGCAAAGATAACAAGCCAAAATTGCATTTGAATTATAAAACAATTTTAGAATTCTAACACATCTATTTATATACATCTAATAAACAGCTATTTAAAACAGTGAGATATTATTTTATCTCACATCAATTTAACACCTACTCGAGAAACATTAAGAAACCAATATTATTCCAATATCAGATCTAAAAAAATACAATGTTTCACATTGCTAATTTTGATTATATTGTCAATCCTCATAATCATACTGACACACTATTATAGTACCGACTATTACAGCGTACCTAACAGTATTTGAAAAAGATTCTTCTCATGATATCTCACGAATACCATATACTCCCCATAATATTATTCTTCATTAGTGAATAAGCTATTTTAGAGTGAAAACTTCACACATTTTTTAACTTATTTTATGAAAATCTCAAAAGATGATAACTAATTCAAAAAGTATTTTACCCAACAAACGGAATATTCTTTTTACAGGCTGAACGTGCTATTACTCATGCTATAATTGTGGATGACTAAAACGTATGTTCAAGTCATACTCAACGAATCTGCTGTAACACAAGATTTATTAAACAGCAAGAGATAAATAGGTAAGAGGGAGCCAATATAGAATACGCTAACTCCTGACGAATCGTACTTACGATTTTAAAATTAGTTAGTGGATGAAAAAAAGAGCAATCTACACCTCACAAAACAACCAGCTATGAATGTTACTATTTAAATGCCCAATCAATTGTGAATTTGGAAAGTTAGTATAGGACTTCAAGGCTATTTTACCTTTGGGAGAAAAATCACTTTTACAGTCCCAAGGAGAGGATCTCAAATGCATTTGTTGGACCACATCTAAGAAAGTGAACAGAGCATGGAGATGACTTAATTTACTCGTCAAGAAACTTTAACTTTTTTTTCTAGATATATCAAATTCAGTAAAAACGACTTAACCAAGGTTTGGTTTCTTTTGTATCTTTATCATGCAATCAGTACCTTTCATTTTAACAATATCCCGCAATAAACATACTTCGTTATAATTTAATAAAAAAAGATAAACTGCTATCTGATCCTGAATTGCATCGGTCAGATATACTAAAAACATAATGTTACTTAAATTGGCTACTTCTCTAAATATATAATGCTTATTTTTTAGAAAACTGTTTAATCTATTTTAACATTACTCTTCTCGATTGCTATATTTATTATAAAAACATTTAACGACATACAATCACTTCACCCAAGCATATTTTTATTCTAGCCATAAAAACACTAAGTCACAGTATATTAACTAAAAAAGTCGTCATATATATGTGTGTGTGTGGTGGTGTGTGGGCAAAATATCGCTTTATCGGTTCTTCTTCAAATTTGGTGATAAACTCTATTTAATCTCACCGGTCTTCCTCTTATTCTTCCTTAATCTTATGAAAAATTGTAGACATGTTTGCTTTTTAGTAACTTAAAAGACACCACATCATAAAGATGTTACAATGCAACAAACCATATCTACAACGTACAAATATACATCAAAAAAAGAAAATACCCCTACAAATAGGGAATTATTCCATGATTTCAGATTCAGTCTTTGCTGGGATAATCTGCAACAAGACTGGTTCATTGATAGTCTTTCTACATACGATCGGCAAGGGGGCTTCCTGTCCTTATTGCGGGCATTTCAGTCACCGACTGCATAGTTACCACTCCCATCATATTCAGGATCTTGAAGTTTACGATTATGCTTTGGAGCTAGTCATAAAGGTTGGTAAATATTATTGCGACAAAGTTTGTTGTCCCCGCAAAATATTCTGTGAACCATTATCTTTTCTGACTCGTTGGTATGGTAGACGGAACTATCTTGTCGAGGAACGCATCAGATCGATAAGCCTGGAACTTACTTCTCGAAAGGCATCTTCTATTTTGCGACTGTTCTATATAACGGCCAGTAGCTCTTCTTGCTTACGCATTTTATATACATTATAAAAGTATTTTTGTGGGCATTGATGATTTTGCCTATAAAAAAGGTAAGGATTATATGAGTGTGGTCGTAGACCAGATGACACACACCTATTGCTTTGTTAGAGGATAGAAGTGAAGAAGTACTTGACAACCAACTCATCCGGAATCCTCAAATACAATATATAACGAGAGACCGTGGAAGATGTTTCACAGAGTCTATAAACTGAATAATCCCCGGTTTACACAAACCCGCAACTGGTTCTATCTAATCAAGAATATGACGGACACGATGCTACCGGAAATAGAGAAAATGATTTGTCAGACCAAGCAAAAGCGAAAACTTTAATGCTGAATAACAACCATATCGAAATTTCTTTTTACGAGGGTGACCGTATAACACCCTCTGTAAAAAGAAACGATATCGATTCAAATTGAAAAGAAATCAAACTGTATTCTTCTATTTTGAAGGGAAAATAAAAAATAGATAGTATTAAATCACTTTTGTCATCTTTGGCAGTCCAAACCATTAGGCCACTTTCCAAAAGTTCAGTGACGACGTATTCATTATTCCATTCTCTGTCTCCGTAATCGTAAATACCACTGATAAGCGCCCCCAAGTAAGGCTCTATGCGAATACTGAAATCACCGGTAATGCAGCGGGCATACATACTATCAAATTTCTGATACATTTCGAATGTTTGGTCCTTGCAATTGAACTTTATACAACAAGTATCTTCTGCCAGAGAATGACCATTCCATTCTGCCTGTTGCCATACTCCGTTCTGGTTGACGGCATTGACTTCCAAGCCAGCTACAACTGTCTGGTCATCATCATTACAAGACAAACTGCAGAGCAGAAGAGCAAATAAAAACATAAGTTTGAAAAAATTCTTCATGTCGAATTTATTTTTTGATTAATTGATACGTTTAACTTTAATATTCAATGTACGGTCTGATGGGCGAGCACTGATGCCTTGGATGATTATCGGAAAAGTAAATTCGTCTTTCAGCCCGGCAGGAACCAATGAAGCATCCACAGTGACTACGATATCGGCTTCTCCACCTAGTGGAATCACTGCAGGTTCGGTGCGAAAAGTAGCATAGGCGGAAAGCATCAGAACGGTCAACCGCATGGGGTTATTGTTACTGGTGCCACATAGGATACATTCCGTGAAGCGGCCTCCATCTTTCACTTCACTGAGGTTCATTACATCCTGTTTGAGTCGAAACTTGTCCATAGCATAGGGATAGCGGTCCCATTCG
The DNA here is from genome assembly GCF_042854785.1 of Bacteroides sp. f07. Taxonomy (NCBI): domain Bacteria; kingdom Pseudomonadati; phylum Bacteroidota; class Bacteroidia; order Bacteroidales; family Bacteroidaceae; genus Bacteroides; species Bacteroides sp. f07. The sequence goes on from NZ_BAABXI010000003.1 coordinate 43,099, forward strand.
TCCTTCCCTGGCAGTACGTTTCCTCTCAGTGTGAGCCATGTCACAGGCACTTTGTCCGAAGAAGAGAGGTAGAGAAACACATGAGTGTCTATCGTACTAGGGGGATTCTTCGGGTGGAATGTCAGGGTGACGGTCCGTTTTTACCGGGTAACAGTTTTTCATCATTGACGTTGGTTGTAACACAACTGCATGTTGGCATGGCACGAGAAATGATAAGCAGGCGGTTGCTTATATCAGTGCAGACAAATCGGCAGGTTACCGGAGCGTTATCCTCTATCAGCGTACCCATATCCTGCATTTTTTTACAAATCGCAGTAACTGTTCCGACTGTTTCATCAATAGAGGATTCAACAGCAAATCTCTTTGTACTTGTAAAGAAGCGGGGCTGTCCTGTGCACGGAGTACTCCGAACACCCCTGCTCCGGCAAGGAATGCAACTATTATTGTTTGGCTTAAAAGCTTCATCATTTCATCAAGAGATTACATCCAACCATTGTCGCCGGCCACTTTGCGGACAGTAACAGTGACAATCTGTTCTATTGCTTGCTTTCACTGTGATACGTGCCGTGCCGGTGGTTACTCCGGTCACTTCCATCAGTGTCCCGTTAGTTACCATTACGGTAGCGATGCTGGTATCGAAGGACATACAAGTGTAAGTATATCAGTATTTAATAATTAGGTATTTTTACACATGTGTCAGCTCATTTCATTTTGAGCTCATACTTGCCAGACTAAATGTCAAGGATACGTTAGTCTTAATTTGCTCCGCCAATTTACAAGGGGCTCATTTTGCTGTCTTATGCCGACATTTACTACCGGCGTAAGGTAAGTTTCAAATTCTCTTTCCTCCTTCCTCCATTGTAACATATATTGGCTACAAGCTTACATTGCCGCCAGTACTCCTCTTTACAGATGCAAATATGCTCTTTTATCTTTTTATTCCCTTTTTTTATTACGTAATTATATAGTCTTATATTTGCAATATAACATTATTGATTTTATCATGAAAAAAGTTTTGCATTATAAAGAAATTCAACGTTTTCTCCCAGAATTATAGTATATGTTTTATAACCATGCCAATAAGATAGAAAAGATAACGATCAAAATAAGCCCTCAAAACAAAGAGCTTGAAGATTGTATCAGATGTTGAGGTTTCAACAATATTAAATATTACTTTTATCTATAGTAACTAATTGGCAATAATATGAGAAAAATATTTATTCTTCTGTTTATTTCTTTAGCATTGTTATCCTGTCAAAAGAGGAAAACAATAGAAAAACAGAGTATCAAGTATTAACAAGTAAGGACGCATCTAAACCGTTTAGCTGTCTTGGAGAGAAACGTACTATTACGATTACAATTATAAAAAAACATTAATAACGTGAGTTCGAGATAAGATTAGTATGCGAATATTTCCGGTTACATGGATTTTTTCACATGAATAGACTGTACTTCAGGCTTCTTCAGCGAAGACTTTCTTAATAGAATACCTTGGCAAAGATACCCCACACCCGGGTATCCTCTATCCTCTACATTCCGTATTCCAAGCTTTTGTGATTTATATATAAATATACAATGCGATGGATATATACCGAACATACGGGCGATATACTGCCAACGTTTTTGTTCTTTAGGACTGATTTTCAACTTTATCTTGTATCAAATTCACGTTATTTAGTTGAATAAATATTGTATGCATTTACCAAGTAGTGTCTATCATTATGTTTCCCAAAGCGACCTTTTTGCATTATGCCGGAATGATAGAAATGCAAAAAAAGGAGTATCCTTCCGGCCAGCATACAGCACAGCGAAAACAGTATAGCCACTAATTTCTTCTCATTTGTGCAACTCCTTCTGTATTCATCTTCCAAACCTTGTATATCTGCTACCGAGATAGAAAATGGACAGATGTACAGCGGGTACACCAATTATCAATGCCAATATATACACCAGTTCATCCGTTCTCTCCAATAAAAAGATCCCCTAATTTATTTCCGGTTCACAATCCAAATTTATATTTTCCTGTAAAATACAGGATATATAGTCAAGTTTTCAAAGTTTTTCCCCTAGAAAATTTGACCTTAAATATTAATCATTCTTCCCTGCCTGATTGAACGAGAAATAAGAGAATATATCGCCAGCCGTTGGTGTTACCTTTAAAAGACGATTGCGATTGTCATTGTTAGGAAACACTATGACGGTCATTACGTTTTTTTCTATTTTAACGCTGCTCCATTTGCCGATAGCATTTTCCCATCTCACATCATCTATGCTAACGTCCCTGTCATCCTCTAATACCCCTGACAACCAAAAACTACCATAGTTCGTACATTTAAATACATAAGTGCCTCCTGTCACAGGAACCGTGATAATCTTCTCTTTATCCATCTTAACATCAGTTCCCCATTTCATCTTTTCCCAATCACCATCTTTACTTTCGCAAGCAGCAAACACAAATATAGATAATATGAGCATAGGAAGTAAATACAAAAAACTATTTTTCATCGTGTAATTAAAGAATATTCGAGGTTATACTGATAATAATTTTCCTGGGCACTCCGAGTACCGAAGTCATTAATCTCCGGACCTACATTCGCTTTAAATACATTGCTTAAATAATAACCATTTCTACTGCCACCCCAACCCCAATTACAATGAATTAAGTTTTGGCGTTTACCGTTTTTAGTAGCTGTAATACATCCGTCATATATCCATGCATGTCCTCCTGTATACTTAATTCTAACAAATAAAAATTTCTTTTTCCCTGAATTTCCCTGTGCATAGACGGGGGGTCCCAGCCTGATAGCATTTATAATTGATGTCTCATCATACTTCTTTAGCTTGGTAGCTTTCAGTCCGCCCCATTTATCAAACCAATCAATGGGCTTGTCCTCGCCGACACTTGTCGAATTCTTGTTTTTGTTCTTCTTGTCTACATTATATTTGGCTCCAAATGCAATCCCGAGGTATCTGCATAAATGTGCGATTTCATCCATTGACTGTGGCGTACTTGTAGGAGATAAACTACCATTATATTTTCCGCAATCAGAGATAATCCGTCTCCAATTCAAATTAGTACTGCCACTGGTTCCGTTATAAGACCAATCTACATGCTCCATCGTTTTAAAATGAGAAAGGAGTTGCGCTGTCGCTGTTACAGTACATCCTGTCACTTTATTAGGACAATATTTCCCGTAAGAGTTTGGGTTATTATAACCTCCTTGTGACCATTTGGTTTTGAGAATAGGATAGCATATGATTATTATGTCCCAACCATTGATTACAGATCGCGTAGCTTCATTACCCTGATATTGGTTGATATCTTCAAGCTCTGTCGCGATAGCTCCGTCCACAAAAGAAAGAAAACTCTCATTTTCTTCTTCGTCTAATTCCTCAAAATCATAGTTCCCCTCATCTATTATCGCAAAAATAGGGTCAGTGCGCTTATCGGCTGCAACTAATGCAAAGCCATTGTTATCAGAGAAGTTGACGACATACATTAACGTGTCCAAATCAATAGGAATATTTCTATTCTCATAACCTGAGCGTGTCTTGAATGTACCACGGCGAAGTGCCTTTACATTGGCAATTTCCTTGCTCGAATACTCTCCTACACTTCTCGTTTGCTTACTATCTTCCATGGCATCCATAAAATTAAGTATTACTTCTTGTGCTTCTTCAGGTGTCACCTTATAAGAAAACAGTGCTGTCTGTGGGGCGTTCTTCATAATTTCTTTCTCATAATTATCAGAACAAGAAAAGAAAAACAGTGAAATAAACACTGCGTTAAAGATGTTTTTAATCATAATGAGTTACTTAAATTAAAAGTTAGACATAAATACTGTTGGAACATTAGGCAATTTCTGATTGAAATTACATGCCTGCCAATAAAAACAGATATGTCTCGCCGTGTGATTATTGTTTTCATGTTCATTTTCCTTTTTAGTTTCTAAATTCATTATATATCTTTATCTTTTAAGTCATTCCGTAGCCAGAAATTCCCTATTATTTCCGTATCTACCGGTTTTAGAAAGTTAATACCTGATATCCTCTTTTCAGATAGTTTGCCAAAGGCTCTCCCATCGGCAATATATCATAATTGAGAGATTTCAACTTATCCGCTACCCCATATGCATTTGCGCAGGCAATACACGCTTCGACTTTTATACCGGCAGTCTTCATTTCACTGATTTTTTTCTGTAAAACGGCATCATTGGCTATTAATTCTGCCGAAGGTCCCCATATCACCAGTGTCACCTCTGAAAACCAGTTCTTTTTCTGGGCTGCATATGGAAACATAAGTGCTACACGTTCTGCTACCATAGGATCGTCACTGCTCCAGAGCAGTACCAGCTTATTATTATTTGACGTTCTGACAAGCTGTGTTAAATACATCAATACATCATCTGGATTTGCTCTCTTTTTATAATCAGGATTAATAAAAGCGTATCTGACTATGCATTTCTGATCAATGATATAGGTAGCCGGAACAGGTAATTCACCCTTATCATTGCCATTGTACCGACTCAATCCGAAACTGTTCTCGTATCGCCCGGCTGTTTCTGAGTCCAGTTTGAAAACCAAATCATATTTGCGTGCGATATTGTTGTCCGAATCCGACACGACCGTAAAGGACAAATTGTTCTTTTCAACTGTTGTCATGGTTTTATCAGGCAGCTCAGGTGAGATTGCAACCAAAGTGGCTCCCAATTGATTTATTTCCGCTGTTTTGTCAGCCAATCCTTTCAATTCCAAATTACAATATGGACACCAGCCTCCTCTATACCAATTAAGCACTACCGGCCCTTTCTTTAGCAATTGATAGAGATTAACCTCTTTTCCATTCTGATCTTTCAATGTAAAATCAGGGGCTTTATCGCCAGGACGGATTCCTTGACCTGCATTTTGAGCACTGGTCGTTAAAGTACCAGTTGCCATAAATAATAAAATTAATAGTTTTACAAATCTCATATAACTCTATTTTAAATGATTAATTTTTGAAGTCATCGCAAAGAAACGTTTCTTCAATTAATATAGTCGTGGTTTTATTCAAAACCTGACTTAAAAAACTGCTCTTTTATATGTTCAGCGGTATAAAAGATACTTTTTGCTATTTCTTTCATACTTTTGCTTTTTGTTTTAATTAAGACTGAAATAAATAAAAAATCCCTTACTCAAAAATGAAAAAAATTATCCGAAAAAGAAATTATATATTTTGATTGCTCCATCTTTTAGTTTTCTTATAGCTTTACCCACTTAATTTTCAATAAATTTTATTGTTTTTTTTAAGTTCCTTGTGTTCTGAACAACATCTTCTACTAAATCCATATCGCGAAGGTAGTGTATAGCATGCAGACATAAGGGCCTATAATAGCGCCTGAAAGTTTCTTCAATATCTCTTTTCTGTTCGTTCATGCTATATTCCTTCAAATAACATGATAAAAGTAACAACAATACATATAATTATAAACATATTTCCAATGTTTTATTTTCTTTAATCGGGAACAGTCGCAAAGAAAAGTAAAATTTAGTTTAAAAACCAGCAAATCAATATCTTAGTAGCAAAGCGGAAAGAAACAGTCATAGGCAAAAAAAGTCCCGAAAAGTAAGGTTAAGCCATAGTTCAGGTACTAAGTCATTACCTAATCCATGACACCCTACCACGACAATAACAAGTTTTGTTTCAGCATTTTACATAATTCTTCATAACTCATGATAGCGGGAAAGTAATTACCTTTACAAACGAATATTTAGAGTTATGAAAACAAAAAGAAACACCTTTAAAGTCCTGTTTTATCTGAAGAGAACAGCAGTGGTGCTTGATTTATTTACGATAGCTAAATAGTGGTACTAAAATGGTGCTAATTTATAGAATAGTTATTTAATCACAGCTATAACACACAATAAATCAACATATTATAAAATCATACATCATGTAACCCACTAACCTTCAATATCCAGTTTTAATTTATTTTGTTGATAATAGGAAGCAATATCGCTTAGTTTCAATTCTATTAATTCCTCTGATTCTTCCATAACTTTTACTACCTTCCATTCCGGCATGAGCAATAAATCAGGATATTGTTCAAGAATATATTCGACCAATACTAATTCACGACGGTAAAACTCATTAAGATGAAGATAGTATTTATACAGCTGTTCACTACTCTGCCCTACCGCAAATTCACTTCTTATATTGGATAATTGCATTAGTTGTTTCTGGGCCTCACGAACTTTCCGTTTATTTCGATGACGCCAGATACGCCACTGTATCAAATAGTATAATTGAATTCGTGAACAGAGTAATGCAAGTTCTATTTTAAAGTTATCAATACTCTTACATATAAATAAATCATCCATATTCATTAATGTAGACACCTGTTTTTTTATATTTATATTCATATACATATACAATAGCAAGCCAATTTCCATCCTTATTCAGTCAATATAGTCACAAGAAATAATAGAACGAACAAAAGAACAATAATGATGAGAATAATAAGAAATTTTAGAATATTCCACCATCCTTTTGGATTTTGCCGAATAACAGGACGAGAATTATTCCATGCCTTCCCGGGAACTCGATTATACAATCTGGGGATTTGTGTCAGATAAGAGTTCAGTAACAGCAAATAATTTTTAGCTCCCGAGCAGGATAATTCAGAGTGCCCAATATGCATATCTGTGTAGGCTGATAAATAAAATAAGTTCATCGTACTTATATCATTCAGTGTTAAGACTAAAGCTCATTTCTAATGAGAGTTGTTTCTTCCAATGTCCGGTAAGAACCCACCACACACCCATTCGAATCCACGAGTACAAGTGTAGGTGTAAACGCTACGCCATAGGATTCAAAATCAGAACTATAGAAACCTTGAGGCTCATACCATTTTATCGCCCATGGTAACGAGGTAGCACGAGAGAGAAAAGTTTCTTCATTATCATCTGAAGCAATAGAGATCACCCGTATATTTTTATCCTTAAGGGTAGGATAAAAGCCACATAGATCACGCAAAACAGATTCACAATTAGAACAATCCGTTTCATAGAACAACAGCAACGTCGGCCCGATTGACACTGAAGGAACAGCATGGGATAAACGTGGAGCTTTTTTCCCTATAAGCAGCAAACGAGTGAGTAGACGGTAGGCAATATCACCCGGACAGGCAGGATTTGCATCGATACCTACAGTTGTAGCAGCGGCAACTGCAGCGGCATCGCTCATTCCCTGTTTCACTAGGCAACTCGCCACAGGCCGTAAAATGGCCTCCAGTTGCTGTTCTTTGCCGGCATCCAGCAAACGTATAGCCAAACGCTTAACATCGGAAGAAAGGCAGTCCACGGCAAGAGTAACAGAACTTCCGGGTGAACTAACTTTTGCTATATGTTTACTAAAAATATAAGAATTAGTCCATGTACACAGATAATCGTGCATGCGAGGGAATTTGAGAAGTGTATCAGATGAGAGCGTATCTGTCATATAGCGTTGTTCACGACGAAGAGCCGACGTATCATTCGTTACAACTGCATGAGACAAACCTTCATAATGCAGCATGACTTCCGTTTTACTTTCAGATTGATGACAACTACAGCAAAACAATAAAACAAACATCCCCCAAAAGAAAAAAGAACAGACTTGTGATTTCATTATTTTAGATACTTTTTAAATTAAAAAGGAAGCAGAACTTCCCTATACTGGAGGGAAGTTCTAAACAGAATCTATCAATCTTCACGGACAAAACGAAGAGGAAGACTATTCTCAAGATAAGCACTCAAACCTTCCTGGGTGACAGAGTTAAAACTATAAAGAGAGTAATATGGGGGATTCGTACTATTCGTCAATTCCGACAATCCTGGATAATAATCTCTTTCATATCTACCACGATGATCCTGTTTTGTTAAATAATAGCCAAATCTGCTGTCTGTTTGCTGACTTCTCAGAATGTCTACCGATGGAGCTACACAGCCAACAGCATCATTATAAAATCTAGTACCTGAATACTTCCATGGCATATCATTGTATGGGGCAGACCAGTATTTTCCACCGCCAAATCGACGTATTACGATTTGTTCATTATGCCCCCAAGGAGGATCAAAATGTGCATAATCTTGCGCCCCAGTATTTTTGTTCACTGTTTCATAGGTAGTTAGTAATTCCCTCACTAAACTCCATATATCGGAAAAGCCTTTGGCTGGTTGTTGTATCATCGAAGCCAATAAAATACATGAATGATACTGATAATCGGATTGAGCTTGTGTGACAATCGGTACACGAGCCATATATGCATGTCCCATAGCACTGAGAGATGGTATATCTTGAATACCAGAGTGCATACTTACGTCAGTAATCATCTGATGTGTCCAGAATGCTGATATATTATCTTGTTGTTTCCATGTATAAGAAACTATTCGAGGTAGCTGTCTTGTTTCCCAAACAAGCATGTTATTTTGCCAAAAGCGTTTTGATTCCCTACCCGGCCATGGACCTACGACCTCACCATGTGCATCAAAAGTTGGATAATAGGCTATCACGCCCGGCTGTTGCCAATGTAACCAAAGGTTACGTTCAGTGACATTATCATGTAAATCCCGCCTCAGATGAACAACATCAGTATAAAGAGGAATCCTCCACCCGGATGGACAATGATTTTTCTCTGGCTTAACAAACTCAAAACCATTCCATAAGTACCGCTGCTTTGTTTGCCCAGGCAAAGGTGGCAAAATATTATCTGGATTTCCTTCACATGAATTCTCCAGCATCCAGCACTGCCCGCCGAAACGGTGTGTGTAATATTCATTGTTTCCGATGCGCATCTTCTTGGGCACCCCATTCTTGCCGCAGGCATCAGGTTGAGAGAGATGAATCTTATAGGTCAGATTACCGGCCACGAGATTCATTGTCGCTGTCCGGTCAGTACGACTAGGATTAACTCCATTAACAGTTAGTGTTACAGTCGCAGGTGTTCCGTCACCTCCTGTGGTTTGCGAAAGATTGATCCAGTCAGGTTTACCTTCAATACGCCAGCCACCAGTATTCTCCGTGCTAAAAGTGAGCAACTGTGATGCTTCGGTTTCCCCCGTTACATTAGGATCCCCCGGAAATACAAACTCTCTTTTATCCACTTTCAGCCGTTTGTTCCCATCTACTTTAACCTCTCCCTGTACCTCATTCCACGGAACAATCTTACATTTAAGTGTATACTTCCCCTTGAGCGCTTCTTCAGGTGTTGCTGCTCCCATGCTGCCGTCCCATTCCTTTGGTTCTATTACATAGTGATACCCACGCAATAAATCCATAAAACCGCTACCAGGCGGTTGCATATAATCTCGAAAATCAAGACGATGCCAACCACTCGCCGGACCTCCGAGAAATTGCACGACAAGGCAAGTAGCATCAAGTGCGGAGCCTGAATTTACTTTCGAATTGTCCGCTTCAAACATGTAAAACGATTCCTCGCCACCAATACCCGTCAAAGCAGAATGATCAAGTAAGGTATGATGCACTCCTTGTATCCCTGTTGCACCGACAGGGATAGTAGGCGTACTTACAGAAAGAGGTACCACTTGAAAGTTATTAGGAGTAATACGTCCTTTGCTACGGTGATTATATACCAAAAATTTTATTCCATTATACCATAAATTACCACCTGAAGGAGATAGTAATTGCGGAATGTGCTCTTTATAAGTGATTTTCACCAAAGAACGTATCATCGTCACTGTGGGAGCTGTTATTGAAGATTGTGCATAGGTCTCATTAATAGCCTGGTCGGGCAATTCTCCCCACATAGGCATGCCGTTCGTCAAGTCAGGCATGCCATCGGACGTGACAGGCAGGAGGAGACGGCTCATCACCATCTCTTTCTGTTCGCCTAAAGCGGCAGCAAGGGTATTCACCTGTTCACGGACATTAGCGAGTATCACGAGTGTCTGATGTTCGGAAGCTCCCAGCAACTGTACGCGTACAGTCTGTGTGCCCGCATTGTATGTACCCTGTGCACGGTAGAAGAAGGTCCCTTTCTTTATATTCGTAGGATCTGCAGGATCAACCTTGAATGAAAGTACATCTACAGTATTGATACCATTCTCATCTATAGCATGTAGCATCGGTGCACGCGTCTCGGCACTTTGCGAGGTGTTCATTTCGGCGGCCGGTTTTGATGAAGCACCGATTTTGAAGCTCAGGTAAATAACAGCTGTATGCCCGTCCGTCTGCGGTATCGACTGCTGTATGTCGTCACTGCAACCGGTCGTGAGAGCTGCTATCATTGTAGTCCCCAGCACAGCCGAGACATGCCGCCTCCACAGACGTGCTGCGCGGGCGAAACCGAATAAATTGGAAGTCTGAAATCCTATTTTCATTTTTCTTTGTTTTTAGCAATGTATTTATTTCTTATATATCTTAATATATCAGTAATCGGAATCTCGTACACAACGGACTGACATATATACTGTTCTTTGTAAGGATAGTCCACTGCACGTTATGTTACTTGAATCTGATTGAATAGTTGCCCCCGGACTTCCCGGAAGAGGTTCAATAATCCAATGACCATGTGTTCCAAAACCATTCAATCCAGAAGTACCAGATTCGCCAAGGTAATTTCTATAAAAGTATATCCACCCTTCAAAAGCATTATTGGCAGCTCCTTCAGGTCCCCACCAAAATTTACCTATTCCATTAGGTTTATCTTTAACCAACATAACCATTTGCTCACCTTCAGTAAAGGTCGGGATATGCCAGCCAACAGGGCATGGATTTCGAGATACTGCATTACTATATTCATAAGAATAATAAGCTCTAATAGGATTTTCTCCAGGATATCCTGTTTCAGGATTTCCCTCTTTGGAATTTTGTACCATCCAGCATTTTGTTCCATAACGATGAGTAAGATAGTCATTATTTCCGATACGTAAAGGTTTTGCAGTACCGTTCCAACCACAGAAATCTTTTTGATTTATCCGGATATGAGTAATTAGTCTACCAGCGCGCACCACAAGCAATCCCTCTTTGTCACCGACACCTTGTGTCAGAACAGAGACTGTTGATTTCGCTCCTGCAGAACCATTAGATATATTAACTTGCAGCCAGCCCGTATTTGGAATAGCAGTGCTTCCGTCCGCTTCCACACAGGAGATCTTCCAGCCCGGAGGATAATTGGTTCGCAAATCAAACTTATTGTCAGTGGAAGCAATTGTCTGATTAAGTGGAAGCCGCATTTCCGTACGTGTTACGGCCAGAAAATGCCCCGACTCATTGAACGCTATATCCGCGAATGCCTCATCTATCACAATGGGCGTCACCACGATGTTATGGTTGGTAAAGTTTTCCGGACTGGTTATTGCCTCTTGCATTGTATCAAACCCCGGACCTTTCACCTCTTTTATTGTAAAAATATAACGGTGGTTGCGCAGAATGGGCATGTATTTACCCTTTTCATAAGGAGGTGCACCGCCGCCCTTAATACCATCCCATGTATAATCCATTCGGTAGTAGTACTCTCTTCCCTGATAGTTAAGAAACATCACGATACAGGGACGACTGCCACCGGCAGTTGCCAACTGTTCGTTCAGATAATAGGTAATGACATTCGGAGAGGTGGTATTTGCGATTCCCTCAAGCGGGTGTCCGCCACCGACTGCCGGTTGCGGTGCGACAGGTAGTGTGGGAGTCATGTATCCTGACTGTGTAGAAGTAGTATTATATGTAGCAAGATCTACCCAAACACGTCCGTTGCCCACAGGATTGACGAAGTAAACCTTTCCTGCCGCTGTCGTGGCCCCCGAAGTTATGGAGTTGATAATATCCACCCGGGCCAGCATACGGATAAGGGGTATTTCCTGCGCAATGGTTTGCGACACACCGGCTTTCAACTCAAAGCCTCCCGCCGGGGCATGCTCACCGTACATGGGGATGTATGTTCCCGTTCCTGCTTGTCCGAACCTGCCCGTGACCTCCACTTGCTTAAGAGCATCATAAGTGGAACCGGCTGCAATGCTTGCCAGTTCTGTTTGGGCATTAGTTATAAGAGCTATACGTTTGTATGTACCTGCAGTAACGGGCACAGAGAAAGTTCTCGTATCCGAAGAGCCCGAGGGTGTGCGCAACGAACTGCCCGGAATATCATATTTCACCTTGACTTTTTCCGTGCCGCCTTCATCGGCAAACATCAGTACGGTAATCTCTGCTATTCCTTTCTCGTCTACAGCACGGGTATTCGCCGCCCGGAAATCGGGAATCCTGACGGAAAGTGTCACTTCGCTCGTTGCGCCTTTGCCAGGCGCAGGCGGAAGAAGAGATTCGTCCTGCCGGCAACTTACTGCTAAAAACAAAAGCAATAAACTCCCGGTCAGATGACGGAATAGGGTGATTATAGAGTTAGGCATGATTATATATTGATAATAAATGAATTAATAATAGTAACTTCAATCTAGCAGGAGAGATATCAGCCGTCCAGTTTTCTATACCCCGGGTTTAACAGATTGACTCTGCCAGTCTTTGATAGTGATTCGGGTATAGCCCGGACCGAAAGTTATCTGTATGGGGATAATCACCTCATTAGCGGGCCCGATAGAAATATGATAGCGGCGAATGAGATCAGCCAACGAAATGGGCGGGACAATGTGAACACCCGTATTCGGATCAATAATCTCAACCAATCCGGGAGTGTCTTCCGTAAAACGCGGCATATCAGAGAAAACTTCAGCACGTTTAGTGGAAGCTTCATAAGTCACCTCCGGATCGAATCTTTTACCCTGAACCACAGAATACAGGTTCCACTTACTGGCGGTTTCGTCATACATCGGTTGCAAAGCGGATGCCATATTAGTTATATGAACGACCGGCTGTAGGCTTATCCCTTCAAGCAGTACCCCTACACGTATGGTACCGGGGGAGAAATTGACGACATTCGTTTTCGCATTATGTTCATCAACGGTCAACCGGGCAGCGGCAAAAAGCAAACGGTCAAGCGTCGGAATGGTTGACGACCGTTCTGCCTGAGGATGGGAGGCAAAAAGATCATTCATTGTCTGTCCGGCAATGAATCCGCCGAGTTTGGTACGCGTATTCGAGGCATTGGCCCAAAGAACTACTGTATAAGTACCCTGTGACAGGTACATTTCAACCCCTTGAAGGCGGTCAAGTTCATTCTTTTCAAGTGTCCGTGTATGCTCAATACTGCCGTCAGTGCGATACACACACAGCGTCACTCGCTGCACACGGTCCCTGAAAAGGTCGGCAGACGCCCCGTCAGGCTTATAAGTGAATTGCAACAGAATATCCAACGGACATCCTTCTAAAGACTCCCCAATACACCCCGACAAAAGAAAAGAAAAAAGGGCGGGAAGTAACAGGAAGCGTACAGCTTTATACAATTTTATGTGTAGTGTCATTTTAAGTGAATAACTGTGTATTATTTAATTATATATGGAAATAAACAACCCTCGTTTTTTGAAAGTAATATATTTTAAATATAAATGAATAGAGCGGGGAGAATTCTCTTTCAGCTTTGTGTTCCCCGAAAGGCAAGCTTACGAGGCAGGGAAAATCGTAGCTTGCAGATGCCCAACATAGTAAAGGTACACGTGTGAATAGAAATGGACTCTCTTTTCTTACCTGCAAAAGCAAATTTGTAAACACAAACAATCGGGGAACTTTATTTATTTCTTTGTATTAATTTTAGAGATTTGGTTTTACCGCAACAACTGTCCAAGGTTTAACAGTTACTTTAAGCCAAACGCCAACGGCATTTGTATTAGGAACTGTAGAAAGCTTGCTTTCATCGAAAGTAAAATCGGTTTTAGAAATAGTATATATTTTACCTTTCTCCAATTTCACGATATTACCGGCATTATCCTTGAAACCTCTGACTGTTAGGAACTGGTGACCGGCAGGGAAAGCTAAGCCGCTTCCTGCAGAAGCTTGAAGGTTACTTAGCTTGAATACCAATTGTAACTGGTCGTTAGCAGTTGTAGCATCATTAGCAAATACATGATAAGCCCAACGGTTAGTGGAAGGAGTGCAAACTACCGCCAATGGATTACCACTCGCTCCTAATGGTGATACAAATTTTTCAAATAATTTTTCTTTATTTGCCGTCGTATAAAGGGTACCAACAGCATTCTCATCATACTTGGCCTGATCAGCACCATATTGTATTTTCGTGACAGAACTTCCGTCTCCCATTTTCATTTTTTGATAGAAATTGGTCAAATAAATACCGTCCAAAGAGAAACTGCTTATGGCGGTTCCATTGGCAACTTGCAAACCCTCGACTTCTATACGGGCAACAGCCGGTTTTAATTCTATCTCGGCATATTTGTCACCATTTTGCATACCACCAATAGGAGTGGCACCTCCACCGGCATAAGTCAGAATAGAGGCGGCAAGATGCTCAAGAAGAATATTACCTTTGTCATTTTGAGTTGTAACTTCAACCTCCATATTTTCAACTCCTGTGATCAGTCCGCTTGTAGGTAATGACATACTGGTAGGAACATTACCACGTACTAGAACTTTGTCTGCTACCGCCGGAACATCAGCAATCTGTGCACCTGTAGTAAGATCTGTAATGGAAGGCGTGGTGGTATTATCCACTTTCAAGTATTTCTGGATACTCTTATCGCTATCTTTGTAGAAATAGACATGCAGGCTATTTACCGTAGCAGTAGTACCGGTGGCAAGCGGCGCCTCATTAACACGTGTATCAGCCTTCTGGCCCAAATTCAGTTTCATAAATACATTGCCTGTCTTTTGGGGAGCTTCAGGCACCTCATTTTCATTATCACACGAAGCCAATGTAACGGCTAATGTACACATGGTTAATAAACCTTTAAAAAAAATCTTTCTCATAAAGTTAAAAAATAAATTAATAAATTATTGTAAACTAGCTCATGATAAAATGAGCAATTAAATAAAACGGTCATCATATTTGAATGATTATTCTCCGAAACCTATCTTATCCAGTTCCTGACGAAGACCGACGAACTGTGGTATAAGATCGGACAACTCCGGATCAAGAGCAATGCGCAGGACAAGGTCAGGGTTCAAGCGACAGGCTTCAAGCATGTGCTCGACAGCTTCCGTCGCATTCTCCATACGTGCACAAACCACGGCGTACAAATATTCCCTATTGGCTGTACGGGGAAGCTGTGCCAAAAGATCTGCCGCCTCACTATGGTAGCCCAATGAAATAAGACAAAGGGCAGTATTATAATCCGGATGAGCCTGTAACAGGGGCAGCGCCTTATGATATTCACGTTCTTGTAAAAGCCGCAGGCCTTCGGCGTAGGATTCTCCTTCGGGAGTATAGGAAATTGCAAGGGTTGAATCAGAATCTGATTCCAAGGAGGATGATATAGCAAACTTTTGTAACAGTGAGTAATCCACCAGATCGCTCAAAGACGCTACCACAAAAAGCAGGGTATCCGAAGGAGCGGGGCGCCACGTACTACGGTCAGTAGCCTCGACAATAGATTCAAGATGCAAACGGAGTTTCTTCATTCCTTCTTTAACCGGTAGAGAATATACATAATTGTAAATATAGTCCTCACCCGGCACGGCTGTCTGACGGACCATAGCAGAATCAATATACGGAAAAGGAATCATACGCTCACGAATCTGGTCACGATTACGGTTATTCATTTCATTCTCCGCTATGCGGTCAAAAAAATAACGATGACGGGAAATCTCCGTAGAATCGGAGGAGGACAGTACATAATTCCGTATATCTGACAAACTGCGACCGCCGGAATAAAGGTCCTGATATTTAGAAGGGACGCTGGACAGGCTCATTTTACGCTCCATACGGTACATAGGCCAAAAGTTAGCAATACGACGGTACTTATGGCTGTAACTGGAAGACAGACCAAAAGTGTCACGGCCTGCGACATAGGAGCGTACACTCTCCTTTATTTTTTTACGTTCCAAACGATGATGCAAGTCTGTACGGTTAGCCTGCACGCGCATGTTCCAGAAATTTTGGCGGTCAAGTGCGAGGCGTTTCCATTTCTCATAGGCCAGTTGACGATCACGTTCTTTATCATAAAGGTCATAAAAGAACTTCTGCCGACGGAAAATATCACGGGCTATGCTTTTACGATCCAGATAAATGCTGTCGTAAGCGGAAGGGTCAATGATACCTTTGAGAAATTGATCATACGATTTATAATGAGCCTCCTGCATCCGCTGGAAATCACTTCCGGATAATACCACAGGACGCAGAGAGGTGTCAGTACTGTCAAGCCCGCTCAAAACAGGAGTAAGCACGAGTCGCCAGCAACTATCCATTAATACACCGGGAACTTGCACGTCAAATTCAAGACGAACGAAGCCCCGGCGCATAGTCACCTGCTTGACTACCGTACGGGCGGCAACAACATCAACCCGGTCCAAATGCACAGTCCGCCAGATATCGGAGCTATCGGTAGTTTCCGCTGACACAGCGACTACCGTATCGAGCGCTGTGGAAAACTCCACTTGTTGACTTAATATGCCGGAACCAGTATTTTCTCCATAAGGAAGCAGAATATTAGGACGTTTTGCCTGCAAAAACAAACGCATAGTCTTCGGGGTACGAGAAGTAGAACAGGAGATTATTAGAAACATTCCTATACACAAGAAGGCAGGTAATATCAGATATTTAAAAGTTCGATTCATTGTTCGGGTTATTTAATTTATCTTCTATTGAAACTTAATATTAAAATAAATAAACAAGATTGACTGCCGCACGAGTCGGTAAAACATGGATACCATTACCCTTACCGGTGCGGCGTCCACAACGGGTACAGCGAAAACGTTCCCAATCTGCCCAGACTACACCGCCGCCTAGTTCAAACTCCAGATTCCAACGCCGGGAAAGGGGATGTACCAGCCCCACGGAAATACCGCCACCCCAGGCAGTACCTTGGTAACGATATCTGTGGCCGAAAAGGCCGCCGGCATTAAAATGAGAAAAAACACCGTAAAGCCCCCAAAAACATCCGCGACCATAAGTTTCACGCATCCAATAGCGGACGCCAGGAGAAACGGTTATATTCTTTAGCTTGCCGTCATTCCATAAATTAAACGGATTGTACTGTAACGGAAGATGGACAGACCAGTGGGAAGACAAAGCCATCGAGCCTTCTATGTTTACATTACCTGTTGACAAGCCCACAAGATTAGTACGCACGGAATAAAACTGTGCAGACACCTCACCGGAGCGTATCAGGCAAAACAGGGTAAAAGCTAAACAGAATAAATTCTTCTTTGTAAAAATCATAAGGTAATTGTTTAAACAAAAAATAATTGATTAAGAACAATTGATCTATAAACGAACATTTCTATAAACATAAAAACTAAAAAACGCGACATTCAAGTAAAATAGTAATTTTCATATCATCCCGTTTTTTCATTTTTTATTGGTTGCAAAAATAAGAACAACACGCAATTATCGAGTTACAAAATGAAATCATAAAACTAACATAAAAGATTGTATGTTATTAATATTCAATATAATACAAAGAGCAAGTTCTTATTTTTCTAACATCTAACTAACAGATGCTTTATATGCCCCAAAAACAGAGTATAACCAATAAGTTTCCGACAATTTATAAAGATAATAACGGATCAATCCGAAAACCCGGTGGGTACGTTCAAAAGTTCATGCAGTCAGTTTACACAGCCTTAAAGAATGGGAATATCTCTAACACCTCTTAATTGCGCTCTGAATCCTTTGATTTTGGCATTGAATGATCCTGCAAAAACATTAGTCTTTCTATTAATAAAGTAATTGAAAATTGTTTCATAGTTGTTTTGCATTGTGTTTGTCACAGTTCTAAAACATCCATATCCCAGTTTTTCAATCTTGTTGTACCATAAGGTTAGTTTAGCATGTGCTATATCCTTATTGTAATGCTTGTTATAAATTGTAGTCAGCTCCATAGCCAAATCATAAACCTACTTTAACTCCGCATTATATTCAAAAATGATTTCAGCACGTATCCGTTGGGATTCCGGCCATTTGGAGAAGTTTCTGGTAAGTACATATTTCGCCCTTGCCAACAATTGCTTACGTGTGTCTCCATTGGCATAGCGAAAAGGAACATACTCTACATTCTGTTCACGACATCGCAAAATCTTCTCATTTTTAAGGTCTCAAGCCATCCAGCGATAAGTGACACGAAGTTCGTCAATAGGCTCATAAAAAAGTTTCTGTACATGAAAACGGTCTTTTGTCCGAGTTGCATTAAGAAATGCAGAGCGAACAATCTTCATCATCGAGGCGAGAGATCAAAAGTTCCTTTCTTTCCATTTTTTCATTTTGATAAACGGATCTTTTCAAGCACCTTGATCACATCTTCCGATTTCGTCCTGCGTATCATTGCCACCATGCCATTCTAATTGATTACTACTGTATAAAGTTCACTGCAACTCAATGAGGGCTCATCTATGCACAGGCTCGAACCTCAGTTATCTTTAAAAAGAACATATTCGGATGCATGTTCCAATTGATTCCATTGATGAAAGTCACTAATGAAGTCTTTACACTGAGCCGATAGCAGCTAACCTTTAACTCCGTAATAACCACCAGCTATAGAACTAATACTCGCAGATGTAGTTTCAATCTTCTTCTTTTAAGCGCCTTCTGAAGTCAGATCATCGTAGCTATAGGAAAATGTTTCCTTATCATACCAACGACGACTTCTTACATAAAAATAGACTGATTTGCCACGCAAAGGAAAATCCAGAATTACTTTTTCTTGGATAAAACCATGAGATATAACAGTGCCTTTCATATAACCGTCACGTTACATAAACTCTTTCTCATCCAACCAAATTTCAATCTTTAATTCGTACTCTTGCCAACCTGTAATGGAAAAATAATCCAAAGATAACGCTTAACAACTTATGTAGGCTTTTGCTGGAATTCATATTATAGATTGTTCTTATTGTAATGCAAAGATACAACAATTAGAGATTGTAGAGCTAGAGTACACACACGGAGGGGGGGCACAATAATAACTGACATAATGAAGTTATGTTCCAAACAGTTGCGCAATAGGCGAATACTCACCAGCAATAAAAAAAGTTGCATGCGAATGAAATCTAATCATACGACATGCAACTTTGGTAGTTAATTCATAAAAAGAGGAGCTAACAGAAAAAAAAAAGTCCTATCAGTGCCTCTGATTTCGGACAACCCTTTTTAATCCAGTCCCAAGTATTCCTACTATACTATATCATTCTTCGATAGTACATATACTTACACGGTTCCAATCCGGTTCGGTAAACATATCACCTACTCCCTGACCTCCGGCAGTGATACGAGATGCATTAATCTTGTATTTATTAACAAGGATTGTTTTGACAGCTTCCGCACGTGCAGCAGCAATTCTTGCGTTGACATCAACATTACCTTCCGGAGAAGCATACCCTTTAATAACAACTTTTGAATCAGGATATTTCTTCATGTAGGAAGCTACACGTTCCACATTCGGTAACTGTGATACATCCACTGATGAGCGGCCTTGTCTGAAAGTAATAATAGATTCCGGAACGCGGGCAGTCTTGACTACTGTTTCAACGGGAACGACCTTTGTACGACATTCTTCCAACTCTTTATGCAAACCGCTAATTCTTTGGTTAGCATTGTTTAGTTCTCTGTCACGACTGCTCACCTGTCCGCGAAGTGCATTAATAGCAACATTTAAATCATCAATTTCGCTCTGATTGTAGACTTTTACTTTAGTGAAGTAATGGTTTCCGGTACTCATCTTGAAGTGATAAGTCAATCCGGCAGTCAGTTCAAATGCTGCATTGTTCGCATTGAAACGACTCTTTGCCTGATTAAAATCACCTTGCATATCATATACGACAGCGGGCTTAATTCCCAATGTCCATGCTTTTGTTTTACTGAGATTGAAATTTAGATTCAACCCGAGACGCGTAGACCATGAATTGTCATCCCTCTTACCATTTACATAATAATGCAACCACCCTATTCCAACAACAGCTTCCATCTCAAACAAACGGGGTTTGTCCCGATAGCTTGCAAACAGATTCATCAAGTTAACTTTACTCAATAAACTGACATCCGAAACATCAAAAGCTGTTTTACTCGGAGCAGAATTGATATATCCCATTCCTTGGAATTCCAAACCGAAAATAGGAGTTAATTGTTTGGAAACTCCGACTCCGAAACCGGAACGCATCCCTTTAAAGAAAGAGGCGTGAGTGAGAGGGGTAATTGCTCCTGCATTCACTCCTACAGACCAATTGTCCATAAACTTTGTTCCTTCTACAATTGACTGGGCGTTCGCAATAAGCGTCCCCAATACAAAAACAAATAAAATAGTAATCTTCTTCATAATCTATTATTTTTATTTTTCCGGATGCAAAAATAAAAAGATTACATAGTTTCTTAATTGCAAAACAAACACATAAATCTAACATTAAAACTTATATACGCCTTATAATCAGGATTTTACAAAAGTAATTCAGACAACAATCCAACATATATCTAACACATCATAATAAAACACAAAAATAAGGACTTACACTAATATTTTCTTATCAGTCAAGCTTGCTTTTTAAATAACAACTAGCGAAGTGATACTTTGTACAGCAGTATCTTGCTACAATATTATATTTCTATGGGCATTACATTACCATGCAGTACACCAGCAATCTGCTAATTACGTATTATTAAATTCAATAAAAATATATAAGATAAAATATCAAAATACAACTAAATAATAATTTATATTAGTAAAATATTTCTAACCGTCCATACAAGAAATAAAACACATCATTATATTCGCAATATGAAATGCAGAATTATAATTGGACTATTAGTTATTCTCTATTTTACAGGATGTTATAACAGAGAACAGCCCCCTCTCCTTAGTGAGGCGGAAAAGCTAATGCAGTACAACCCGGACAGTGCGTTAGCAATACTACAAAAATTCAAATCAGGAGGCAACCGGGCTGAACAGGCCAGATATGCATTGCTCTATTCCGAAGCTCAGGAAAAAAAACAAATGAAAGTTACTGACGATTCATTAATCCGCCAGGCTTGGCAATATTATAAACATTACCCTAAAGATTTACGCCACCAATGCAAAACCCTATATTATTGGGGAAGAATTAAATTACGCATAGGGGATAAACCGGGAGCATTACGTCTTTTTCTCAAAATAGAAGAGAAGCTGACAGACACCAATGAATCTTATTACAAAGGACTTTTATACAGACAGATCGGTGAAGTATATTATAAACAAATGAACTACAGCCGGGCATATCATTATTTCCACGAGGCTAGAAATAATTTCCGCCAATCAAATGATATTCAGGAGGAAACAAAGGCAACTCTTGATATGGCAGCCGCTACTTTCCACTCAAAAGATATAGAAAAAGCAATGAGGCTGTATTCGGCGGCTCTTGATTTGGCAGATGAACAAAATAACAGTAATCTGATAGAAATCAGCCTTACTAATCTTGCATCACTATATGTGATATCTAAACGACATATATCCAAAGATTTGCTAAAGCGCATTGAACTTTCCGCCAAACAGGATACGGCATATGGATATCACACATTAATAGATGTATGTCTTCTAAAAAACCAGATAGACAGCGCACGGTATTATTTAGAGCTTGCAAAGGCGCACACCACAGACATTTACGACATGACAGAACTACAATACACTGCATACCATATCGAAGCACAGGCCAAAAACTTTGAAAAAGCAACAGACAATATACATCGCTATATCTACTTGAACGATTCAATAATGCGCTCAAACATGCAGTTCTCCGCCGGTATGGTCGAACGTGACTATTTTAAAGAGCGAACGAGATTTGCCCAATATAGAATGAGAAACCGGACTATTTGGGAAATCGCCATAGCAGTCGCTGCTCTTTTTATTACTGGAATTGCCTGGTATATCGTCCGTCAACGTTTACGTATACAACGTGAGCATACCAATCATTATTGGTTATTAGTAGAGAAAGCCAATTCCGAATATAAGAATCTTACTGAACGCTTGAAAGAGCAACAGAACACAGAAAGTTTTTTAAAAGGACTGCTTGCTTCACGCTTTGACATCGTTGATAAACTTGGAAAAACTTACTACGAACGTGAAAATACAACATCACAACAGTCAGTCATATTTAATGAAGTAAAGCAGATAATTACGGATTTTGCAGAAAACAATGAAATAATGCAAGAGCTGGAAATGATTGTAAATACTTGCCATGACAATGCCATGTACAAGCTCAAGGAAGATTTTCCAACAATGAAAACTTCCGACACTAGGTTGCTATGCTATATTTTTGTAGGATTCTCACCGCAGGTAATAAGCCTATTCATGAGAGATACAGTGGCTAATGTATACGCCCGCAAGTCACGGCTCAAATCACGTATTAAATCTACAGAAACAGCTAATAAAGAACTATTCTTAAATCTTTTTGGATAAAACGATATTTTAGCTAAAAATAGTAATACATTTTAACAAACAATCCATATTTTAGTAAATTATGGACAAAATAAAAAAAATACGTTGACGGGTGAAATAATTTTACATTATTTAATCGTCTTATAAAATAAGATATTGCAAGCAAAAAAAATAATATAAAATAAAAAAATGGGAACTAGCTAATTCTTTGCAAATTAGCTGTTTTTTCTGTGCCTTTAAATACCCCCAAAAAAACAGTTTGATAACCAAAGCGAAGGGAATCTAAAAAGCACATGAGAAAGATATAAAAAATCTCAGAAATCTAAATTATTGTTTAGGTTTTACTGAGTTCGATATGCTTAAAAAATATCGCCTAAGTTTTGCAACGAGTGAATTAGGTTGCTTCCATTCTCTGTTTCCTTTCTTGGAACTGACAAACAGGGTGCATTTGAAGTCTTCTCCTCTAGGGCGTAAAAGTTATTTTACTCCCCAAAAACAAAATAGTCTTGATAACCTTGAAGTCCTATGCCAACTTTTCAAGCCCACACTTGATTGAACATTAAAACGGTACTATTCATTACCAGTTATTTTGTAGCGTTCAGATTGCTCCTCTTCATTCACTAACCAATTCTAAAATTATTAATACGATTCGTCAAGAATTAGCGGGGCGTATTGATAGTGAATCCCTTCATTTATTCTGACTAACCACCATTGAAAACCTTATCTTGAGAATCTTCATATCTGTATGACCGATGCTGTCTATTATGAAAGTCATCTGCGTTTCCTACTGATATCAAACTCTTATGGGAAGGTTTTGTATGGCTTCATCGTCACCTGTGTAAACAGTATTGGACAACGCACATACAACGTCAATGTAATAAGTATCTACCATAAGATCTACTTTGCTTACAAATAACTGCATAAACGCAGAAATCACAGACTCGTATAATTAAACGCAGACTACTTCAGTCATTGGAAAAATTACTTGACTAGATGGTACATCTTCATTTATATTCTACAGGAGCAGACTTACATTATCCTCTGATTATCAAAGATGTTTCTCAGTCATATAGACACTTCCCCGAACAAGAGAATCATTTATTTGTAGACATGAAATGATTCATAACCTGTCTGTCAGTCTCAGCCATTCTTTTTAGCCGGCTTTCCTATTTTATGGCAAACATAGCAATATTTCATCAATAATTAGATATTGTCAAAATTTATAGCTAGTAATATATAATCTTTATTTTGTGATATTGAATTGGATGTATTTAAGAATAACATGTCAATTATACCTTTTTAAATATTAATATATTAAATTTTTACGATTTAGGCTAATATTTCGTTCATACTACAGTGTTCAAAACATAGATGTTAGATTGATGTTAGATAATTTTATTACATCAAAACCCAAAAACACTGACTATCAGACATATACAAATAAAATTGTTATAAATTGATATATATTCGGTAACCCGAAGAGGCTCCCATTCCCTTATATTTGCAAAATCAATGGAATCTTTTCTATTAGCAGTTTTTTGTTTAAACATAGTATAATATGTATTTGCAAAATGAGACTATAAATCCTTTGCATACCCCTAGTTGGGTATTTTTGTTTAATTAAATAA
This sequence comes from Bacteroides sp. f07, assembly GCF_042854785.1. Classification (NCBI taxonomy): domain Bacteria; kingdom Pseudomonadati; phylum Bacteroidota; class Bacteroidia; order Bacteroidales; family Bacteroidaceae; genus Bacteroides; species Bacteroides sp. f07. The sequence continues at coordinate 67,161 of NZ_BAABXI010000003.1, forward strand.
TAAAAATAAGATGAAAAAAAAAAATTTGAGTAAGCGCTGCTTTCTTTTATTACTTACCACCACTTTCTTTTATTCTTGTGGCGATAGCGAAGAAATAGGTAAAGAGATGGAAAAAAATAAGAATGGAAGTTTTTCTTCAGAGATTAATACATATATCACACAGCTTCCTTCTGTCCAGCAGATACCTCCTTTTGCTGAAAGAAAAGCTGAAAACAACAAACCGGTTTCCAATACATTTTCCTTAGCAGCTTTGGAATCAAGGGCATCTGCTAATAAAGAATTCTATGAACAAGCTAAAGAGTTTGAAGAACAATTACTTTTCTCTGATGATAAAAGTATTTTTTATCCTGGTGCATTACTACAAGCTAAAAGTGTTATAGAAGGAAACTATACTGCAATTATTACTGAACGACAACCAATTGTTATTTCTACAGATTTGCAAGGAAAAGGAGATCCAACAATTACTATTCAGAGTCCGTCACTCTCTAATGTGAGGAAAGGAATAAATGAATTACTCGAACGTGATTTCAATTCTCCCGCAGCCAATATTACTTATTCTATTGAAGAAGTATATGATAAAAATCATTTAAAAATAGCAATGGGAGGTAATTATAAAGGAGTAGCCAATACAGTAGAAGCTAGTGCCGGTTTTAGTTTTGATAAAGAAAGAAATCGTTTTTTGGTAAAAGTACAACAAATTTTTTATGAGCTAAGTATCGATGAGCCCAAAATGCCCTCAAGTTTTTTTGCCAAAGAATTTGATTATAAGAAAGAACTTGGCAAAGACAAGCCATTATATGTTTCTTCTGTGAAATATGGTCGAGTTTTACTTTTAGGTATAGAGACTACAATGACAAAGCGAGAAGCGGAAACAAAATTACAAGCTTCTATTCTTAGTGGAAAAATAGGAGTAAATGCAGAAGCTGCTTATAATGATCTGTTGAAAGAATCTACAATAAAAGGCAGGGTACTCGGAGGGAATGCCAAATTGGGGGCGATAGCTTCTATTAGTTTAGAAAACGTAAAGAAGTTTATTGAAGATGGAGCTAAATTTGATGTGAACAATCCAGGAGCTCCAGTAGCATACAAATTAAAAGAATTGGGCACAAACAAAACGTTTAAAACGGTAATTTACTCCAAGTATATGAAAAATGATCCATATATTGGAGAATTTTCTCAAATGAGTTTTGACTTAATTATTCCAGACGATTTAAGAACTTTATCGGGGAAAAAAGTAGAGACAGGTAAGGGATATATACAGTATGGAGATTCTAAGGAAAAGAAAAATGGATTTCAATTTTCTGTATGGGAAGAGAATGCATATGTTGCAAGGTACAATATCCCCAGCTATAAAAGCAAAGATAAATTATCTATTATTTTCACTACATATATAAACAAAGACGGTTGTATTTTTGAAATCCCCATGTTTGAATCATTGATCAGAGCAAAGGAAAAAGCATCTTCCTCTTTTAAACTTTATGATAGAATAAAGAAACCTTTGAAAATACGAGATACAACAGGAAATTTTGTTATCGATTTAGGCATAGAAAATCTGAAAATGACAAACTAACCATTACATATAATAGAAATACTCAATTAAATAGGAGGAAAACAAAAGTGGAAGGTTTACCTCCTATTTTTGAGGATTCTCTAATATAAAATAGAAGATCAGGGATTTCGTCAAAAAATTACATAGTTTCTCCTCTTTTAGGAAACCATGCAGATAATCGTTTTCATTCAATCACAATATCTAGCTTACACAATGCAACTTCTATAGATTAACTACGGTTCTTTTGAGTCTACGAATCAAGTTCTGCAAGAACTTTGAAAGTCAGCTACATTGGAATAAAATCCCAAGAAGTTGCCATCAAAGCTGGAAGCATAAAAATTGTATTAAAACCAGCCACAGAAGTACTCGAAGAAGTAGTAGTCACCGGTATGCAAAAAAAATGGACAACGACTATTTACAGGAGCATCCTGCAAACTATCCGCTGAAGGTGTCAAATTGGATGGTATGGCAGATATCAGCCGTGGTTTGGAAGGACGTGCTGCTGGTGTATCCGTTCAAAATGTGTCAGGAACATTCGGTACAGCCCCCAAGATTTGCATGCATGGGGCCACATCCATTTACGGTAGTTCCAAACCCTTGTGGGTAGTAGACGGAGTAATCATGGAAGATACCGTGGAAGTAAGTGCAGACCAACTATCCTCAGGTGATGCAGAAACCTTGATTTCATCCGCTATTGCCGGTCTGAATGCCGACGACATTGAAAGTTACCAGATTTTGAAAGACGGTTCGGCAACCTCTATCTATGGTGCACGTGCTATGGCAGGTGTGATTGTTGTTACTACAAAGAAAGGTAGAGCTGGTGTCAGCAAAATCAGTTATACCGGTGAATTTACTACCCGTTTGATACCCAGCTACAATGATTTCAACATCATGAACTCACAAGAGCAAATGGGAATATACAAAGAGATGTAGGAAAAAGGATGGCTTAATTTTTCGGAAACATCACGTAACGCAGAAAGTGGTGTATACGGTAAAATGTATCAGTTACTTAACACATACGCCCCAACTATCGGAAAATATTTGCTTGATAATACCGAAAAAGCTATCAATCAATATTGCAATCTGCAGAAATGAGAAACACTGACTGGTTCTCCGAATTGTTCTCCAATTCACTCAGCCAGAATCACTCTGTCAGCATCAGCACGGGAACAGACAAATCATCGTTCTATGCCTCATTAAGCGCCATGCACGACCCGGGATGGTACAAACAGAGCTCGGTAAACCGCTATACAGCCAATCTGAACACCACGTACAACATCCTCAAGAATCTAAGTATCAATTTGTTTTCCAATTCTTCTTACCGTAAACAAAAAGTTCCGGGAACCCTAGGACAAGATGTAGATGTAGTCAGCGGACAAGTAAAACACGATTTTGATATCACCCCATACGCATATGCACTAAATACCTCGCGTACATTTGATGTAAACGAGTATTATACAAGCAACTACTCACCATTCAACATCCTCCACGAACTGGAAAACAACTATATGGACCTGAATATTGCAGACGTAAAGTTTCAGGGAGAACTGAAATGGAAAATTATCCAAGGTTTGGAATTGAGCGATTGGGAGCTGTGAAATACCAAAGTACATCGCAAGAACATAACATCAAAGATGAATCGAACCAGGCAGAAGCTTACCGCGCAGGGCTTAATGACAAAACAATCATGGACCGGAACCCATTCCTCTATACCGACCCCGACAATCCGTATGCTCTACCTATCTCTATCTTGCCAGAAGGCGGTATTTATCAACGCCGTGATTATAAAATGCTAGGGTATGATTTCAGAGCTACGCTCAGTTGGAATAAAGTATTCAAAGAAGACCACATTACCAACTTCTTTGCCGGTACGGAGATCAACTCCACCGACCGTAACAGAAGCTACTCACAAGGATGGGGTATGCAATATGGTATGGGCGAGATTCCTTACTATGTATACCAATACTTTAAGAAAGGAATCGAGAACGGCAACAGTTACTTTTCACTGAACCGGACAAGAAACCGTAGTGCAGCATTCTTTGCCAACGCCACTTATTCTTACAAAGGAAAGTACACCCTGAACGGAACCGCACGTTACGAAGGAACCAATCGAATGGGTAGAAGCCGCTCCGCCCGTTAGTTGCCCACATGGAACGTGTCCGGTGCATGGAACGCACACGAAGAGGCCTTTTTCGAATCATTACAACCCGCTCTCTCCCACTTCACGCTGAAAGCATCCTACTCGCTGACAGCCGACCGATGACCTGCCGATGTGGCTAATTCGCAAGCCATCATCACAAGCTATTCTCCTTACCGTCCGTTTACGGATATTCAGGAAGCGGGACTGTATATCAAAGAACTCGAGAACAGTGAACTGACCTATGAGAAGAAACACAAATTGAATATCGGTGCCGATATGGGATTTTTGGACAACCGCATCAACTTTGCAGTCGACTGGTATACACGTAACAACTACGATCTCATCAGTATTGTAAACACACAGGGAGTAGGCGGTCAAATTCTAAAATATGCCAATATTGCTTCCATGCAATCACAAGATATAGAGTTTACACTTTCTACCAAAAATATCCGTAAGCTCCCAATAAAGTACCCGTATCAATTATAGAATCGCTATATACATCTAAAAAGTTTATAGTGATTCTCTGTTTATAATATGCTTTTCATTAGAGTATTGTTAGATTTCTTTGGAGTTTCTCAGTTTCCAGTAATTGGGTAGTAACTCTTCTAGGTCTTTTCCCTTATCCCTTGTGTAATATGGCAACCAAGCAATTATATCGGTAAGCCATTCTCAGGGGTTAACTTGCGATACTTTGCATGATGCCAGTAATGAACATATAACAGCTGTGTTTTCTGCTGCCTCATGATTCCCGCAAAACAAGAAGTTTTTTCTCGATAAAGCTATTGGCCGGATTGCATTTTGTCGAGTAGACCAAGGAAATTTCACCCTCAGCCTCTCTCGGAACCGTACGTGAAAGTCTCCCTTCATACGACTCTTCGCATTCAAATCATTTCTTTCGATGTGCATAGGGTACATATCCTACTTGCCAATGATAAAACAGATTGGGGGCTTTCTGAGAGATGCCGGCTAACCAATAATGAGCAGATATGACACCACGACGACGAAGTCTTTTATATTTTGTCTTTGCCCAATAGGCAATAGAGCGGTTCAGGTGGAACATTACTTTCCAAAATTCTGTTTTACCAAATTTGCCATAATAGTTTATCCATCCTCTTACGACATCATTGATATATGATGCCACAAATCGTAGGCTTCGATTATGGAGACATTTGAGATTCCAGGATTTTATTGTTTCATGTATGCTACTTACCGATTTCTTGCTTATAGCAGGCAAATAACTTGTGAATAAGACATTGTTGCGTTTATCTTTTGTCGCTCTTGGTCTGAAAGTAAAGCCTAAGTAATCAAAAGAAGTACAATGATAGTGCTCTGATGAACGACTGCTCATTTTTAATGCTGATTCTCCTCTCATGAGTAATCCAAGCATGACAAAAGCAACCACCACTAGGTCTGCCGCACGCTTTGCTACTCGTTCGATTGTAACACCTAACGATCGGCAACGCACTGCCATTTTTACAGATGGTAAACAACTTGAAATCAAAAATAACAAAGGACAGAAAGCTAACTATGACGAAGTTCTCCACAACATGGTTCCAGCCTTTCTGAAAAAGGCCATAAGTATCACTTTCAAACAGGCCTTCCTTGAATGTAACACATTCGGTGATGGCCTGTGCCTCATATCCACCCCATACTTTCCATTAGCTAGGGATATTCCGTAAATGTTCCTCTTTCTTATAAATGAAGAGAAAAGTTTTACTTTACGCGAGCTTTTCTCTTCATTTTTTCGGGCAAATCCTCAATCTTCTATCTTTTTATAGAATATTATTTACATATTCTTATTTTTTTCTTCCCAACTATATATTATGTACATGTCTTTTTCAGGGGAAATTAAAACCTCTCCTGTTTTCCTCTTATTTTAGTCCGATTATGCTACCGTTCTTTTTTTCTTTTCGACCTTTTCTATCATACATACCGCATTAGCTATATGTATTCCAAAAAAATCCAAAGCATTTCCGTTTTCCTGTTTCTGGTTTTAATTCTGGCCAGTGAGTAACGTTGTTTCTGTGTTCCAAAGCTTCCTTCCAGACGGGTAGCTCTTTCACGACTGAGTTCCGAGCGTAAGATCTTACGAAACGGATCATCTTTGGCAGCTCTGCCCTTACGCTTAAAGGAAGTACTTATATGATATTTAGTACAAAATTTCCAGTTGGCATTATTAGCATAGATTGAATCCGCTGCAAGCGCCTTAACTCTAACCTTGGTCAGTTGTTGTTGCAGATGAATACAGTCTTTCAAACGTACTCCTTCGTTAAAAGCCTTAAAAGAGATATGCTCTATGAAAGAGATTCCATCTATCTGTATATTGTTGATTTTGGCTCCGAATTCAACGGATTTGGTATCCTTGCCTCTGATAATGGGGCGAAGGTAATGCCGGTCAATACTCACAATACGGTTGGACACTTTTTTGCCTGCAAATAAATTCTTCCCTTGCTCAAGGACCGTCTGTATGACCGAGAAACGTCTTTGGTAATCAGAGGATAGTGTAAGCATGTTCCTGTAGGATGAATGAAGCTGATCCGTCTGGTCAAGTAATTTTTCCAATAACTGAAGTAGTCTGCGTTTAATCATACGAGTCTGTGATTTCCTGCGTTTATGTAGTTTACTGTAAGTAAGGTAGGCACGGCTTACATCAAGATACTTGTTACGGGGGCGTTGTATGTGCAATGTTCGGCAATGTTTGCACAGATGACGATGAAGCCATATAATACCTTCCCATAAAAGTTTGACATCACTAGAAAAGCGCAGATGACTTTCATAACAGTTGGCCTCGGTCATACAGACATGAAGATTCTCAAGATAAGGTCTCCAATGCTCGGCCAGAATAAGCTGGAGAGACTCAATATCAAGACGATCCGCCAGTTCCTGACGAATTGCACTAACGATTTTAGGATTGGCTAGCGGATGAAGAGGATTTATAATACTTGAATGGATTGATCGAAAAACAGAGGTGATGTGTTAGCATTGGATGACGGTATTAAAGTATGGATTGAGTGTCTGCTGTGATATACCGAACATTAGCCGATTGTATACATCCCATATACTGTAAAAGTCTTTGGATATCCTTTTTTCGTATGATATGAGAATCTAATAGCGAATTTGTAGGAATAAATAATTCAAAGCCAGATATCGGTTAGGTTTTATGATTCTGTGCGACCTCGGAGCATGAACTGGATAATGGTTTGGCAGCGAAATATGTTGTTAAACCGTTCGGTTTTCGTTTAACGAAAACACAACTTGCTGTCCCCTAATGGGGACAACGTTTTTTAGTAGAACTGTAGATTGCTCCGCCTAATGCCTTCCTCCCGCCGCTGCCATCTCCCGATTCCAACCCGTTTCTTCGGGAAAGTTGGCTGTTTTTATCGGTATTCCGGATGCAAAAGGGGCTGTAGTTTCCTATAATAGTAGAGCCTTCTACAGCTATCAGTTCATTTGGCAGGCTTTTCTTTTATGATAATTGAATAATCGGAGAACTGGATATTCAGATAATCGGATAACTGGGAACTATTATATTTCTACCCTCATGGAACGTTATATGATGATAATTGAATAATTGGCGTTTGGGATATTGTTGTATTTCGATACTAAGATAATAATGCACCATTATAAAAGGCTACATTTATAAGAAGATAACATTATAAACAGCTACCACTATACATTTCCCGTCAAAATGTAGATTGCTGCAATGTTATAACCGGATACACTTAATAAGGATATTTAGCCTTAGTCAAACTAAGCTAATACACTGATAATAAGCAGTGTAAGATTATGATATGTGAGACTATTTCGCTACCTTAGTGGTATAATAATAAAGGATAAAAAGCTATGAACGAGCAAGTTAGAAATATCTTAGAACAGAGTACCACCAAGACGAGCAAGATCGAGCAGTTGCTCCGTCTGGGCTTGACACGCAGGGAGATTGCCGATTTGGTGACACGCGGCAACTATGGTTTTGTATATAACGTTGAGAAGAAAATGCTTGAAAGAGAAGGCGGAACCTTGCGGAACAGGGCTGCATCCGTCCTGTAGGATTACACCTTCACCCACAAGTTCGGCATTGAGATTGAAGCCTATAATTGTAATATGGAAAGATTGGCACGCGAATTGAAGGAGGTCGGTATCCAGGTTGCCGTTGAGGGTTACAACCATACGACCAGAGAACACTGGAAGCTGGTAACGGACAGCAGCCTGCAGGGAAATAATACTTTCGAACTGGTCAGCCCGATACTGGTGGGTGAGAATGGTCTGAAAGAACTGGAGACAGTGTGCTGGGTGCTTGACATCTGTAATGCGAAAGTGAATGACAGTTGCGGATTCCATGTCCATATGGATGCCGCAGGCTTCGATCTGGATACATGGAAGAACCTTGCTATGACCTACAAGTATCTCGAACACCTGATTGATGCCTTTATGCCAGGATCACGCCGGAGCAATACCTACTGTAAGAGCCTTTCCGGTGTTTCCGACGAGAGAATTAAGTCAGTCGGAACGGTAGACGACCTGCGGGCGGTCTTTAACAATGACCGGTACCATAAGGTCAATTTTGAGGCTTATTCCAGACATCGGACCGTTGAGTTCCGCCAGCATTCCGGTACGACCAATTTCACAAAGATGGAGAATTGGATCAGATTTTTGAACGGATTAGTTATCTTTGCGAAAAGCTCCAGCCTTCCAAGCAGGATGACATTGGAGGGATTGCCTTTCCTGAACGGGAAACAGAAATTATTTTTTAAACTTAGAACTAAAAAGTTAGCGGTATGATACAGACTTATCATTTGCTGGACGGCGGTCAGATAACCGCCTCCAGCCCGGAAGAGTTCGTCCGGCTGCTCCGTGAGGGGAGCCGGTTCGACTATGATTGCACGGATCAGGAGTATATGAAGAATTTTGCCCGACGTTACGGGGAACTGCATGGTGTGGCTGTCGCTACTGACACCCCTGCACATTTCCTGACAGACTTACAGGCTGCCGGTTACGTTCTGAAGTAACCGGTATCGCTCCTTTATTATTAGTCCCTGCCTCAAACACGAAGCAGGGATTTTTTTTCTTTCATTGCAACCTTTCCTGTCTGCCTCCCGGTACTTCCCCCTGTCAATTCCTGACTATCCGTGACTATCCGTGACAAGGTATTTCATCTCTTCCCGCCATTCCTTTCTTTTGCAATGTAGAACGATATACAGTTATAAGCATTACAGTTTTACAGCATTCTATTTTTATCTGATTATAAAAAAGCGTATGAAAAAAGAACCGTTATTAATTGCCTTTGCCAGCCAGAAAGGAGGAGTCGGAAAGTCTGCCTTCACTGTTCTGGCGGCCAGTATCCTTCACTACCGGAAAGGCCTGAGGGTGGGTGTCGTGGATTGCGACTCCCCCCAACACAGCATCTCCCGGATGCGTGACCGGGACATAGAAAGCGTACAGGAAAGCGATTTTCTCAAAGTGTCCCTTTACCGGCAGCATGAACAAATCCGGAAACGCTCCTATCCGGTAATCAAAAGCAATCCGGAGAAAGCGATAGAAGACCTGCATCGCTACATCGAAGAGCAGGATGCCGTCTTTGATGTCGTACTGTTCGATCTTCCGGGAACCCTCCGCAGCGAAGGGGTTGTCCATACTATTTCAGCGATAGATTACATCTTCATCCCTTTAAAGGCGGACAATGTCGTCATGCAGAGTTCCCTCCAGTTTGCCGAGGTGGTGGAGGAAGAACTGATCGCCAGGCACAACTGTAACCTGAAAGGTATTTATCTTTTCTGGAATATGATAGACAAACGTGAACGGCAGGAGACTTACGAGTCCTGGAACCGTGTCATACAAAAAGCGGATTTGCACCTGCTGGAGTCACGAATTCCGGATACCAAACGCTACAACAAGGAGTTGAGCCCTCTGAAGAACAGTATCTTCCGTTCCACGCTGTTCCCTCCCGACAACCGCCAGATAAAAGGTTCGGGCCTCTGTGAACTGGTAGACGAGTTATGTGCCGTGACGCATCTGGGTGATTGTCATTCCTTATAACAAGAGGAACCATGGATAGCGGAAAGAAGAAGTTTGATCCCCGGAGTATCGATGAGAAGGCTATATTGGATATTGTAGCCCGGAAAGGGACGATACGGCCGGAATCCCCTGCAACGGCTGCGTCTCGGAAACCGGAGGATACGGAAGAGGAGATTGCCGGGAGCAGTGAAGCTCCGGTCTTTACCACCGGGGAGATCAATGCTTACAGGGCGTCCTTCCTGAATACGACCAGATCCAAATCCCGTAAATCATTACATATTGATGCCGGGCTGCACCGCCGTATCTCTTCCCTGGTATGGGCGGTCGGGCGTGGGGAAGTGACCGTAGCTGGTTTTGTGAACCAGGTGCTGGCGCATCATTTCGAAGAGAACGGCAAATTGATAAACGCCGTGCTGGAAAAATATTACCAATCGCTAAAATCATAAGGACATGGAATACCTTTTTATTATCCTGTTCCTTTATGCCTCTTACCTGAGTATTGAAAAGTATGTCCATACAGGCGGCATTTTCACATGGAGAGGCAGGAAAGACAGGAAGGAACGTCCGGCCGCGCCTGCCACAAATCATCCGGAAATCCCCATGTCCGGGGTGGAGATCATAGGCAAAAGCCGGTACCGGATGCGACAACCACTGACAATAGATGACAATAACGGACAGCTTGAACCGGGCATGGAAAAGAGTGGTACCTTTACTCCCGAAAAGGAAACAGGGTCGGTTCTCCGGGCGCACGAGCCCCTTGACAAGCATACGAAATTCCCGGAAGATCCGATTCCTTTTCAAAGGCTGAATTATCCTGAAACCGACTATATGCAAGAGGCTTCCCCTTCTTCCGGTGAAGAAAAAAAAGAGATACCCGAACGCTATGAGATTACGGGATACGTACAGCGGAGCAATCCCCACCGGGCAACCGGTGTCACCTTTGACGATTTGGACATTATTGAGAAAGTGATGACATCGGACAGGCCTACGGAAACGGAACAGGAACAAGCCCGGCAGACCTTCCGAAAGCTGGAAGGCACGAACATGGAAAGGGTTCTGCAAGCGAGTGTCCTGGGAAGCAGCGATAGACTGAAACGGTATATGCGCTTGTATGTGGATAAGGGCGAGCCCCATTTATTGACAGGAAAAAACAAGAACGACATTCTCCGGGAATTTGATATAACCGAGTATGTGCCTGAATAAATAGAAAAAGTAAGGAATATGAGACCATATTTTGATTCCGGTTGATCCGGGTGCTGTGAGCCTTTAAAATGAAGTGTATAATTTTTAAAACGAAAAAGCATGAGAGATTTCTTTGACTCCGGTTGATCCCGGGCATGGCGAGTTTTTGAAACGTAGTGTATAACCCTTTAAAAAAGAAGATATGACTGGCTTCTATGATTCAGGTTGATTCTTTCCCTTTACCAAAGCGGACATTCAAAACAAGTAATTAACCCCTTAAAAACGGAGGTACCTATGATTGGTTATTATGACTCAGGTTGATCCTAAAAAAGACATCGTGGTTGCAAGCAGTGACCGCAGGAAGTTTCCTGCGGTTCATTTGAAAGGAGTTTTTTATTCACATTTAATTAGTAGATTGTATATGAAAAGACATTTTAAAAAGACGGTTGCGCTTATCGCATGAATAGCTGTTTCCACCCTGAGTGCCTATGCCGAGGGGGACGGAAGTGCCGGTATCACAAAGGCCACATCCATGCTTGCCAGCTATTTCGATCCGGCCACAAAGTTGATATATGCCGCAGGAGCCATTGTAGGGCTGATAGGCGCGATAAAAGTTTATTCCAAGTTTTCTTCAGGAGACCCCGATACCGGAAAAACTGCCGGATCCTGGTTTGGAGCCTGTGTTTTCCTGATTGTCGCCGCGACCGTCCTGCGTTCATTCTTCCTGTAATATAGACGGTTATGGAATACAATATCAACAAAGGGATCGGACGCAGCGTGGAGTTTAACGGCTTGCAGGCGCAATATTTGTACTTCTTTGTAGGCGGCTTACTTGCCGTCTTCCTGTTATTCGTCGTCTTTTATATGATAGGTATTGACCGGTGGTTCTGCATCGGCTTCGGTGTCCTCTCCGCTTTCGGGCTGGTCTTCGGGGTGTTCCACCTGAACAAGAAGTACGGTCCCAATGGCTTGATGAAGCTGGCAGCAGTCAAATACCACCCGTTTTATATCATCAATCGCAAACGTATATCTTCCTTATTAAAAAAACGTATTCATGAGAAATATATTAAAAGCCGCAACGCTGGAAAGTAAGTTCCCTATCCTGTCGGTGGAAGAAGGATGCATCCTTTCCAAGGATGCGGACGTGACCATCGGCTTCAAGGTCTTCTTGCCGGAGCTGTTCACGGTCACTTCCGCAGACTATGAATCCATGCACGGCACATGAACAAAGGCAATCAAGGTACTGCCGAATTACACGATAGTGCACCGGCAGGACTGGTTCCTGAAAGAGAATTATAAGGCCGACACGCAGAAAGACGAAATGAGCTTTCTGGACCGTTCCTTTGAGCTCCATTTCAATGAACGGCCTTTCCTGAACCATTTTGCCTACCTGTTCATCACCAAGACAACCAAAGAACGGAGCCGCAAAGAGAGCAACTTCTCCATTCTCTGCCGGGGGAACATCATCCCGAAGGAAGTCCGGGACAAGGATGCGGTCAGCCGCTTTCTGGAGAGTGTCGACCAGTTCGAACGTATCCTGAATGACTCGGTCTTCATCCGTCTGGAACGGCTGACCACCGATAAGATTGTCGGCACGCCGCAGCGGGCCGGGCTGATCGAGAAATATTTCTCCCTTTCACAACAGGACACGACCACACTGAAGGATATACAGATGAGCGCGTCAAAGATGCGCATCGGGGACAATATCCTCTGTGTACACACCCTTTCCGATGTGGACGATCTACCCGGTTCTGTCCGAACGGATATCCGGTATGAGAAATACTCCACCGACCGTAGCGACTGCCGTCTGAGTTTTGCTGCTCCAGTGGGGCTTATGCTTTCCTGTGACCATATCTACAACCAATATTTGTTCATAGACGATTCGGCGGAAATCCTGCAACGCTTCGAGAAGACAGCACGCAATATGCATTCGCTTTCCAAGTACAGCCGTGCCAACCAGCTCAACAAGCAGTGGATCGACGCTTACCTGGACGAGGCGCACTCTTTCGGGCTGACAGCTATCCGTTGCCATTGTAATGTCATGTCATGGTCAGACAGCCGGGAGAAGCTCAAGGTGATAAAGAACGATACCGGTTCGGCCTTGGCACTGATGGGATGCAAGCCCCGTTACAATACCATTGACGCGCCTACCCTGTATTGGGCGGGTATTCCCGGCGGTGAAGGTGATTTCCCTGCCGAGGAGTCCTTCTATACGTTCATCGAGCAGGGAGTCTGCTTCTTTACCGGGGAGACCAACTATGCGGATTCCCTGTCGCCTTTCGGCATCAAGATGGCAGACCGGACAAACGGGAAACCGCTGCATTTGGACATCTCGGACGAGCCGATGCGCCGGGGTATCATTACGAACCGTAACAAGCTGGTCATCGGTCCTTCCGGTTCGGGCAAGTCATTTTTCATGAACCACCTTGTGAGGCAGTATTGGGAACAGAATACTCATGTATTACTGATTGATATCGGGAACAGTTACAAGGGGTTATGCGAATTGATACACCAACGCACAAACGGGGAGGACGGAATTTACTATACATATAGTGAAGAACGTCCGATAGCCTTTAATCCTTTTTTCACCGACGACAAGGTCTTTGACCTGGAGAAGAAAGAGTCCATTAAAACGCTGATTATGTCCCTTTGGAAAAGGGATACGGATGCCATTAGCCGTGCCGAGGAAGTAGCCCTTTCGATGGCGGTCAACCTGTTCATCGAAAGGATAAAAGAAGACAAGACGCTGATTCCTTCTTTCAATACTTTTTATGAGTTCGTGCAGGGGGAATTCAGACAAGTATTGGAAGAGAAACACTACCGGGAGAAGGATTTCGACCTCACCAATTTTCTTAACGTACTGGCTCCCTACTATCGTGGCGGGGAGTACGATTACCTGCTGAACTCGGACGAGCAGCTCGACCTGTTGAACAAGCGTTTTGTGGTATTTGAAATCGACCAACTGAAGGATCATAAAATCCTGTTCCCGGTCGTCACCGTCATTATCATGGAGGCTTTCATCAACAAAATGAGGCGGTTGCATGGGGTTCGAAAGATGATAGTTGTGGAAGAGGCATGAAAGGCAATTGCACGAGAGGGTATGGCGGATTACATCCGCTACCTTTATAAAACCGTCCGTAAACATTTCGGAGAAGCCATCGTCGTTACGCAGGAGTTGGATGACATCGTGTCAAGTCCTATTATCAAAGATACCATCATTAACAATGCCGATTGCAAGATTTTGTTGGACCAGCGAAAGTATATCAACAAGTTCGATTCTGTACAATCCTTGCTGGGACTGACCGACAAGGAGAAAGGACAGATTCTGTCCATCAACCAGGCCAATGATCCGGCAAGAAAATATAAGGAAGTTTGAATTGGCTTGGGCGGAGTCCGGTCTGCGGTCTACGCCACGGAGACCTCGGTTGAGGAGTACCTCACTTATACCACGGAGGAAACTGAGAAACTCGAAGTCACGCAAATGACGGAGAAGCTGGGCGGCAATATGGAGCAGGCCATCCGTATGCTGGCAAGTGAGAAGAAAAAGAAAAAATAAGGTTAAAATCAAGAAGTAATGAAAAAGAAAGTTTTAAGTCTATTGTTTGTCCTGCCGGCTTTAATTGTGCCGGCAAGCGTGCAGGCGCAGTGGGTGGTGTCCGATCCGGGCAACTTGGTCCAAGGTATCGTGAACAGTGTGAATGAGATGGTGGAAACCTCACAAACGGCGCAGAATGCCCTTTCCACATGGAAGGAAACCTCGAAAATATTCGAACAGGGACGGGAGTATTACGAGAAGCTGCGCAAGGTGAACGACCTGATCAGCGGCAGCGAGAAAGTCAAGGAGTCCGTCCTGATGCTGGGCGATATTTCCGAGATTTATGTGAACAATTTCGGCAAGATGCTGACCGACAAGAATTTCAGCCAGCGGGAATTGGACGCGATAGCCTCCGGTTATAATACGATCATGAAGAAAAGCAGCCGCAGCATTGCCGAACTGAAGAATATCATCAATCCCACCGGCATGTCCATGAACGACAAGGAGCGCATCGACCTGGTAAACCGGGTATATGGGGAAATGGCGCATTACAAGAAGCTTGCGAACTATTATACCCGAAAGAACCTGCATGTATCCTACCTGCGTGCCAAACAGAAAAATGAACAACAGCAGGTATTTGATTTGTATGGCAAAGACGAGCGTTACTGGTAATCATTCAATTAAAATAAGAACAGTATGTTGCTAATGTCTATTTCATTTGAAAACTTACACCAGATTCTCCGAAATCTGTACGATACGATGACCAAGCTCTGCCAGCCGATGATGGATATGGGAATGGCACTGGCCGCACTGGGAGCCTTGTTCTACATCGCTTACCGGGTATGGCAGTCCCTTTCCCGTGCCGAGCCGATAGATGTTTTTTCGATGCTCCGACCTTTCGTACTGGGTATCTGTATCCTCTTTTTCGATATAATGGTGCTGGGAACCCTTAACGGTATCTTCAGTCCCATTGTCCAAGGAACCGGCACTCTGCTCCGGGACCAGACTTTCGATTTGCAGAAATACCAGCAGGAGAAGGACAAGCTCCGGGCGGATATGCTGGCAAAAACCATGATGACCGGAAGCGTCTTTGCCTCAAACGAGGAGCTGGATGCCGAACTGGAGAACATGGGCTGGAGCGAGGAGGAGCATACGGCTTTGCAAACAATGTATGAGGTTTCCTATTCTTTCTCCCTACAGGGGATCACCCAGATGATCATGCGCAAACTGCTGGAGATCCTTTTCCAGTCCGCTACGCTGGTCATCGACACGATCCGCACCTTCTTTTTGATTGTATTGAGTATTCTTGGGCCGATAGCTTTTGCCTTGAGTGTATTTGACGGTCTGCAGAATACACTCGTCCAGTGACTGGCACGCTATATCAGTGTCTACCTCTGGCTGCCGGTATCAGACCTCTTCGGGGCGATGCTCGCCAAGATACAGATGCTTATCCTGCAGGAGGAGATGAACCTGATGGCTAATCCGATGAGCATCATCGATGTGGGCGGTTCCTCGGGCATCTATCTGATTTTTATGCTCATTGGTATTATTGGATATTTCTGTGTCCCGACGGTTTCAAACTGGATCGTTCAGGCCGGAGGCATGAGTGCCTATAACCGGAATGTAAACAATACGGCATCCAAAGTGACCAATGTGGCGGGTGCCGCGGCAGGTGCTTCAACGGGTAATGTCGGAGCAGTATTATTGAAAAAGTAGGAATGTAAAAAGTATAAGAATTATGGAATTCAAGAGTTTTAAGAACATCGAATCCTCGTTCAGGCAGATACGCTTGTTCACGTTGGTCTTTCTGGGAATTTGCGCTTCGCTTACGACCTATGCCATCTGAAAGTCCTACCTGTTCGCTAACCAGCAGCGGGAGAAGGTGTATGTGCTGGATCAGGGTAAGTCATTGATGCTGGCATTGTCACAGGATGCGGCATTGAACCGTCCGGTGGAAGCCCGCGAGCATGTACGCAGGATGCATGAGCTATTCTTTACGCTGGCTCCAGACAAGGCTGCCATCGAATCCAACATCAATCGTGCCATGTATCTGGCGGACAAGAGCCTTTACGGTTATTACAGGGATTGGAATGAAAAAGGATATTATAACCGGCTGATCAGCGGCAATATCAACCAGACCGTCCTGGTGGACAGCATACAGTGTGACTTCGGTAACTATCCCTACCGGATCATCACCTTTGCCCGGCAGATGGTTGTCCGCAGCAGCAATATCACCGAGCGTTCCCTCGTCACCCGTTGTTTCCTGCAGAGTGTAACCCGGTCGGATAATAATCCGCAAGGCTTTATGGCGGAGCGTTTCGAGATTCTGGAGAACAGGGACATAAGGACCGTTGAACGCTAAAAAGAACAGGATAATGAAAAGTAAAAAGATAAAAACAGAAATTGGTGAAAAGCTGAAGGGCGTTTGTGAAAGCCTGTCGGAGAAAGAACGTAAGGGAGTGCTTGTCGGCATGCTGGTTATCAGCACGATCTTGTGTGGTGTCACGGTAGCACGTGCTTTCGGACGTTTTCTTTTTCACGGCACACAAAAGGAGCTGCCGTTTGGCAAGCATATTCCGGTAGATTCACTCCACCGGACAGATAAAGACAGTATAATGTATCATTCTAAATCAATGGATAATGGAAGATAAAGAATTGGAAAAACCCGAAGCGATAGAAGAAACGGCGATACAGCCGGAAACCGGCAGAGCCTTGCAGAACGAGTCGGGGAAAGAGAAGAGGGTGCTTGCCCCGGAAGAGATTGAGAAAAGAAGGAAGTTTATTGTGATTCCGACCTTTGTACTGGTATTCCTGGGAGTCATGTACTGAATATTTGCCCCGTCCGGTAAGGAGAACGGGATGGAAGTTCCCAGCAACTTCGGGTTCAACGTGAATGTCCCGGAGCCTACCACGGCCAAGCTGTTGGATAAGAAGACCGCCGCTTACGAGAAGCAGCAGGCGGAAGTGGAGGAAGAAAGCCGGATGAAATCGTTAGAACAGCTTGCCGGGACGTTGCTGGATGGTGGAAAAATACCCCCCGATGCGAACGAAAAAGACGGAGACAGGCTGCAACAGTCAGTCAAGACCTACGAGCAAATTTCCAGCCAGCTGGATGATTTCTATGAGACTCCCGAAAAAACTGTAAAAAGTGATCTGGAGAGAAAAGTGGAGGAGTTGAATAAAAAGCTGGAAGAAGTGGAAAAAGAAAAGGACCGGACGGCTTCCCGTGAGGAACTGATGGAACGTTCCTACAAGATGGCGGCAAAGTATCTGAATCCGGATAAGGATACCATAAAAGAAGAAACAACCGGAGAAGAACTGCCGGAAGCTGTTCCGGTACAGCGGGCGGAGTACCAGACCACCTCCGGCCTTTCACAGCCGGTTACGGATTCCGCCTTTATCGCTTCGCTCGCCGTTGAAAGGAATTACGGTTTCAATACAGCCGTAGGCAGCAGTTACCGGATGGGAACGAATACCATTGCCGCCTGCATCTCGGAAAACCAGACTGTCGAACAGGGAGGCAGGGTAAGACTCAGGCTGCTCCAACCCCTGCAAGCCGGAAACATCACCGTTCCTGTCAACAGCCTGATAACGGGTGCGGCGGTAATCCAGGGGGAACGGCTGGATATCCTGATCAGCAGCATCGAATATGCGGGGAATATCATTCCCGTGCAGCTAGCGGCCTATGATGTGGATGGGCAGAAGGGAATCTTTGTTCCCGGCTCCGATACCCGCAGTGCGGCAAAGGATGCGGCGGGGACGGTCAGCGAGAGCATGGGAAACAGCGTATCGTTTGCACGTTCCGCCGGGCAGCAGGTGGTGATGGACCTGACGCGCGGAGTCATGCAGGGCGGCACAAGGTTGATCGCCGGACGGGTTCGCGCGGTCAAGGTGACACTGAAAGTCGGATATAAGGTGCTGCTGGTCACAAAGAAACAATAACGGATTATTCACTTTAATAAAAAAGATAAGACAATGAAAATAGTTATAGCATTCTTGATGGCTGTTCTGGCCTCGGTATCCGGTTTTTCACAGGAGGAAAGACAGGTAAATCCAATCAGAATTCTGACGGCGGGCCAGCATATCACCCCTTATAAAATTGAGGTCACTTTCAGCAAGACAGTGCATATCCTTTTTCCTGCCGAAGTACGCTATGTAGACCTAGGCAGTAACAATATCATTGCGGGCAAAGCCGACGGGGTGGAGAATGTGGTACGTGTAAAAGCGGCGGTAAAAGAGTTCCCGGGTGAGACAAACTTCTCGGTTATTACAGGCGACGGTTCCTTTTTTTCTTTCAATGTGGTTTATAAAGAGGAGCCTTCAACGCTGAATATCAATATGGACCAATGGATGAACCCGGACGAAGGGGAAAAGAAAGGAGGCAGTTCCATCCGTGTCACGGAGCTGGGTGAAGAAGATCCGACGGTCATCGCCAGCGTGATGTACACCATCCACCGGCTGGACCACAGGGACGTGAAGCATATCGGCTGCCGCCAGTTCGGGATGCAGGTTCTTCTGAAAGGTATTTATGTGCATAAGGACCTGCTCTTCTTCCACGTTTCCCTGACGAATAATTCCCACGTGCCTTTCGATGTGGATTTCGTGCGGTTTAAAATAGTAGATAAGAAGATAGCCAAACGGACGGCGCAGCAGGAAACCTATATCGAACCGGTACGCACGCTCAATGCCCTGACACGCATCGAGGGAAAAGGTACGGGACGTATCGTGTATGCTTTCCCGAAGATAATTATTCCTGATGACAAGTTATTGGAAGTGGAAATCTACGAGAAAGCAGGAGGCCGCCACCAGCGGTTCTATATTGAGAATAGTGATCTGGTGGATGCGCGTGTCATGAATGAATTAATCAAGGAGTAATCATGAAAAGGGTTTTATTTATTATGTTATGTATTTGTCTGCCCTTTGCGGCGGACAAATCCTTTGCCCAACGCTATTTGCCGGGACAACAGGGCATCCAGCTTACGCTTGGCGGTGTAGACAACTTCGGTTCCAATGTAAAGCATTTAGGCGGTAACTTTCAGGTGGACCTGGCTTTGAGCCAGTATAACCGAAACCATTCCCGGTGGCTGTTTGGGGTGGATTATGTGAAGAAACACTATTCCTATAAGGAGATTGCAATACCCAAAGCTCAGTTTACCGGGGAAGCGGGTTATTTCGTGCCGTTCTTCTCGGACCGTGGCAAGAACGTGTTCTTCTCTGCCGGTCTTTCCACTCTGGCCGGTTATGAGACAACCAACTGGAACGGGAAGCTGCTCTATGACGGGGCAACACTTAAGAATGACGGATGCTTTATCTACGGTTTTGCTCCAGCTTTCGAGATGGAGGCGTTCTTTTCGGACAGGTTGGTTTTTCTTTTCAGTGTCCGCCAAAGGATATTCTTCGGTTCGTCCGTTGGACATTTCCACACGGTGGTCGCCGCCGGATTCAAGTACATTTTTAATTAGGGATAGCATGGAAAAAAATAATTGGAATATAGACCAGATGCTGCACTGGCTGGACATAAAAATAGAACGGGAAAACCGGGACATAGCCAAGCTAGAGAAACAGATGGACGGGGATTTTTTGTACCATTTCGAGTGGAATGCGGAGAGCCTGTACAAATCCCACTTTGTGTCAGACTGTTATAAGAAACTCCGCCAAGCGCTGGACGGGGTAAAAGATACCGACGAAATCTGGAATATCCTCAAAGAGAATGCCGCCTGCTGTGAGAAGAAACTGCTGGACGGCCAATTGGATTGCCGAAGTTCCAGCCGGGGGGCGAACATGGCCCATTCCATGAGACTGGAATGCATGCAGCAGCTGATAAAGGATTACCGGAAATTTGCAAATATTCTTTCAGTAACGCCTCCTAAAGAGAATCAGCAGCAGGCACATAAAACCGGAAAGAAAGAAGGACCGCCTGAAAAGAAGACAAAACGGGGCATCAGGCGTTAGCCATGCCGCCGAATTCAAGTAAATTATCAATTTAGTAATACGTAAAGTCATGAAGATAAAATTAATTGCAAGTAGTATCATGCTCACATTACTTTGCCTGCTGGGTAGCTGTGACGATAAACTGGAAGTGCAGCAGGCTTATGATTTCTCCCTTACCTCGTGGTATCTTCAGAAAACCATCTCCCCGGATGAAACCGTGGAGATTCGTCTGACACTCAATCGTAGTGGAAACTATGAGGAAGCCCGCTATCAAATCGGTTATATACAGATGGAGGGTAGCGGTGAGGTATACGACAAAAAGAATGTCCGGCTGATGAACCGAGAGATGCAACCGTTGGATTCGATTGCGGAATTGGACGGCAGCGATCCTTGCCGGCAGGTATTCACACTCTTCTATCGTAACCGGAGCAGCAAGAATGCGGAGATTAAGTTTGTGGTGACGGATAATTTCCACCAGAAAAGAGAACTGGATGTGTCTTTTCAGAGCGAAACGGACACAAAACAATAAACGGGGCAACGATGGATAAAAGTGATTTAAGGATCGAACAGTTACAGCAATATCTTGACAAGAAAAAAGGTGTTGTGGAAAGCAATATAAAAGAGTATAGCGCACAACTGAAAAGCAACTATCTTTACTTCTTTGGTTGGCATGCCGATGACTTGTATAAGGCCTATTATATGGATAAAAATTATAAGGCTATTCAGGAGTCGATTGATGCCGCTGAAACGCCGAAGGACATTGAAGGGATTTTGAAGCGTTGTACCCTGTATATAGAAGATGATCTCCTGCACGGTCCGCTTGTTGCAAGGAGTACCAGTCCGATGTCAAATATGGCCCATTCTCTGGAGATGGAATGCAAACAGGAATTACTCAAGGACCTCCGGAAATTAAATAGAATTCTTCAGAGTGAGACTGTCAGTGAAAGAATGAGGCCGCAAGAAGCACCGCGACAAGAGATTGTGCCTGTGAAAGAAAAAAAGAGAACGGGACCACGGTTGAGATAATATCAATTAAAAGCAATAAAAAAGCTACTGAAACAAAATTCAGTAGCTTTTTATTTATCACAGTCTTACAATTCCGGTTATACCAGATAAGACTCTAAAAGATAATGTATGAATAACCGGCCCTTTTCCGTCCAAACGGTCAACATAGCCGTTCCGGTTTCTCCTGTACGGCTTTCCCATACATGGGTTCGGGTTGCCGTATAGCCTTGATTCTGGTAAGGAGCTTTGAGTAGCCACTGACCGGATTGGCGGAACTGGATGCCTGCCCATCGGAGCCGCTTGTTCAGCATACCGGCAGTCATTCCCAATTCTTTGGCTATCTGTGTGGTTGTGTAGGTGCTTTGGGATTGCAGGACTTTGTCGTAATAAGTGACTTTAGGGGCCTGTAGCTTCAGTTTCAGGAAGACAAGGTTGTTTTCCTTTTCCAACGCGGAAATAAGGCTGTCGCGCTCTTTTAGGCGCTTCTGTGCGAGCAATACGGCACGGGCAAGCAGTTCATTGTCCGTTTCGCCCTTCTTCCCCAGAAGATAGCCTCCGTTCTTTAGCGTTTCTGGCACAAGTTCATCGAATATCCAGCTTTCGAATTTCTCGGCGGAAGGCAGCTTGCTGCCGGCAATCAGCCGGTATATGTTCCCTTCGCTGATGTACTTGATTTTCTGGACGGCACTGCGTGTGGGGGTGTCGTAAACCACGACGCCCATTGGTTTACAGTGCCTTGCGACGGCATCCCGTGGATTGGAATAGCCAAGCGCGGAGGCAACGTCCGAGGCGCAGAACCATATTTTCCCGTCAATTTCCAGTGTCCGGACGCGTCCGAACTCAGGATGTTCAAATATTGATACTTTATTCATGACTGTTTAATTTATAGGTTTCTTCTATTGCTTTGAATATCTCGTAGACTACCTGGGGGACAATGGCGTTTCCGTATCCTTTGATGGATTTATCTCTTCACTGAGAAAAGGAGACACCGTCCAACTTGGCGGAAACCCCATCATCTCGGCTACAAACAGGGGGTTGAGTTGGAAACTCTTTCCAGTCCGGGCGAAGAAATCGGGAAGGCTGTTCTTTTCCGGTATCCGGCCTCTCTTCTCCAGACTCTCCAGGCTTGCCGCACCCTTCCAATCCCTCGCCGTTGGCGTGGGCAGAAGTTCGGCCATCCTTCCAAGCCCTACACTCCAGACATGCCCTTTCTGATTGATCTTCCGTATCTTCCCTTTCGATGTCACAATAATCCTGTCGTTTTTCCCCATTACAGCCCCCACGCCGGCATCGCTGGCCACCGGAGTGGGCAGCAGCATCCCGTAAAAGTCCAGAAAGTCGCTCAGGCCGTTGGGCTTCTTCTCCCCGTTGAGCTGGCTGTGCAGGGATGGCGCATGAGCCTGCTTCCATTTGTGGACTCTCTCCGGATGGTGTATTTCCGTGGCCAGCGGAGTAGGAAGAAGCATCGCACGGATGATCTCCGGCAGTCCCTGCTGGCTGCTGTTCGGTCCCCTCAGCTTGTAATCTTGGGCTGTCACGGTGGGCAATAAACCAAATCCGGTCCCTCCTGTGGGGCGCACCGACGGCGCAAGCCGGTATAAGTACCGGCTGGACGGAATATCCTTCACGTTCAAGATCACGGCAAATGGTTTCAACGACATATTCCTGTTGTCTTTTATATACAGGGTTACTCTCTCCGAACAGAGTGGGTTGACTTCCCACCTCAGTCTCCTGGCCGGACTGTACCATCGTGAGGATGCCAGCAACGTTCTCACCAATGACCCAATCGGGCCTGATTTCATGTATGGCCCGGAGCATGTGAGGCCAGAGATAGCGGTTGTCGTCCGCTCCCTTTCTTTGGCCTGCGACGGAAAAGGGTTGACAAGGAAAACCTCCTGTAAGGACATTAATTTTTCCTCTTCACTGTTTGAAGTCTGTTTTTGTGATGTCTGTATAACTTTTCGCATCTTTAAACCAGTAATTTAAAACCGTGTTACAAAAATCATCTATCTCACAATGGAAAGCGTTCTGCCATCCCATTCATTCAGCTGCCAGATCAGGGGCACCGAATCCGCTGAAAAGGGAAGCGTGTACCAAACGCTTCTCTTTTTTAGTACTTTGCTTTTCTTCTTTCATTGTTATTCATTATTTAAAGGTTCAATATTCATGGCTTTCGCATCTATCTTGCGGTAGACATTCCCCATTTCCAACATGTTCTTCAGTCGGAGCAGGTCGGTGATTTCATAGACAGTCATGCCTTTGTGCGTTGTGAAGCGGATATATCCCTTCTGCCGCTGTATCTCCACTTCTTCGGGAGTCATCTGTAAAACTTCACAGATTTCCTGCAAAGTCAAGGTCAGACTTATTTGTTTGACAGTATAGATGTAGGTCAGGATGTCCAGTATCTGGATACATTTACGGTGGGATTTGACAAGTGCCGCAAATTTGTTTCGTTCAATGACGATTACTTTACTTTGATTTTCCATATGAGTTGTTATTTATGAGTTAATAGAATCGGATATAAAATCTTTTTGTTTGCATTCTTCTCTCAGGAACTTGTGTACGTCCGAGGCCCAGAAGTAAATCTTGCCGCTGAGTTTGAAATAAGGCAGCTTGCCGGAGTTGCGCCAGCGGATCAGTGTCCGGTCGCATACTTTCAACATCAGGCGCATGTCCCGGCTGTCCAGCATCTGTTTGCCATTAAAACTGGTTACCGCTTCCAGCGCTGTTTCCAGCTTGCTTATCAGTTTTCGTTGTTCCTCAAAGTTCTCTTTGATCATCGCTTTGAGCTTTTCAATATCATTGCTGTTCTCTTCCATACGGATATTCCTTTGTTTGAGTGAGTTGCTTATCTTCGGCTGCAAAGTTTAAAAAAATGGGCATGAAAAAATAGGGCTGACGGTAACCGTCAGCCCCACATTTTCTTTCTAACTCACTTAATATCAATGTGGATTTTAGAAGACTTTTTTCTTCATTGGTATAAAAGGGAAAAGACTCGGAATTTTCCTTTTTAAAAAAAGGAAAAATGATAGAGAATATTAGACAAAAAAGGGTTGACAATTTATAACCAACCCTTCTCTAAATATGTTCTGATTAACTTGTAAGCATCAAAAACATTGCTTACCTTTGTGTCAAAGAGATATTTGAAATTATGCAGAGCAATGCAATGTGTAGCTGGACTTCCACTACTATATCGTAATCTGCATCTTTATAAAAGTACTTTTAATCGCTGATTTATAAAAGATTAAAACGAACTACACTTTTTTAATTTTATAAAATCTGACTATTTCTTCATTACCTCATAAAAGAAATCTGCCATTTCACTATAAGTATGTTCACGTCCTTCCTTTAATTTAGATAATATAGATTTTTCTGAATTTTCAATTGCTTTATCAAGATCCCCTCCATTAGCAAGCAAGAAATTATGTAATCCTCTGCATTTTCTGCTCAAAAAATCCTCGGTCTTTTCATAATTACAAATTCGCTCCAATTCCTTTGCTAGTTCATTTGAGTTATTAAATTGTTGTGTCGTATATTTGAAATGATATAAGAACCATATTTCCAAACAGCGCTCGTTCTCAAAAAAACGTATTAGACTTTCCGTACCTTGCCGTTTCTTAATGACCGTTTTTTGATGATATCTTGTTTTCAGCCTCAAATAATTCTCTCGATTACGCCCTTCCTTTATATTATCCATATCAATTAAACAGAAAATCATGTTATATCCGTCATCAATGCATTGCTCTATCCGACGTTCTAATTCAGCCATGCTGGTGGCATGATTTGGAACTACAGGTTTCACTTGTGCATGAATAACACCTTCTAATGACTTCAAATAATACTTTTCAGTCGGTCCTTCACCGATAACAGCTATTGTAGTTCTTGTTTTCCGCGTTTTCATATCACTTCTTTAAAAAATGGAACCTAATTCCGGTTTTGCACCAAGTTTTCCTGTTCTATATGCCTTATAAAGAGATAGATTTTTGTGCAATCCAAATTCAGAAGCACAATAAAGTTCAGTAGAGGCATCTTCCTTTGATTTCTCAGTAAACCAAACCATATCCCGACGTATAAATTCTTCATCCAATAACTGCTGGTCTTGTGTCGTGAACAGTATTTGTGAATTGGCTGTATTCATCATAAAAGTCGTCAGAAAATGGAGCAAAAGATCATAATGCAAATTACTTTCTATTTCATCAAAACTATATATATGATCTTCACGTAACATATTGAACATACATTCCTGTAACTGAAAATAGCGTAATGTCCCCAATGATTGGTCAATAGAAGATAAAGTAAAATCAGATCCGTCTATGGTGTGATGAGTAAAAAAAACATCTTTGCCACTTTGCATTCTTGCTTCATTGTCAATACTTATATTAGAAATATTAAAATCAGCCTTTCGCATAGCCGATATAAAATAATCTTTTTTCTCTTTATTATCAATCAACTGCTGGGCAATATCCAAAAGTGTATTTCCCTTCATACCATGCACATACCGAACAATCCAGTTATAGGTATCACGGAATATCTTTGCATCTTCATTTAGAGATACTTTTGCGAAAGTAGACAGTACAGTATGGTTATTCAAAGTATTGTCTACAATTGTTTTCTTACTTTTCAAATGCAAACCGACTGTACGACCAAATTCAATATCCGGTACTACATCTTCATGAACAAACTTCCGACTATAAAATAAAGATAATACTCCATTAGGAGCATATTCCATTTTCTCAGAAATGATATAGCGGTTATTATACTCCACTGAATAGTCGTATCGTACTTGCCCTATATAAAAGGACACGGACAATCGTGTATTTTTATCCTTATCCAAAGCAAACGGATAAAAAGGTATAGCCTGCAGCTTATTAGTATAGGGAGACACCAACATTCTCCATATTGTTTCATAGGCATAGAGAATATTACTTTTTCCGGAAGCATTAGCCCCATAAAGTATAAGCATACGATTTAACCGCATCCCTGGTTTGATTTCGATAGTCAATAACTCATGAGAGGTCTTGTCTTTGGTAGCCTCGAAAGATAACACCTGCTCTTTTCGTATTGACATAAAATTTTCTATACTGAGTTCTCTAATCATACATTCATCCTTTCATTTCGTAATTTTCCTACAAAAATAACAAATAATCTGCGCAAAATACACTTTTCTTGCTCTTATTTTACTTTTTTATCTTTTGGGGTAATTTCGTATCATCACCAGTTGATCAATTCCATTCTTTATGAAAAGAGCTGACTTTCCGTGACAATAAATGACACTATAATCTAAATCATGCAAATACGCCCTATCTTGCATCAAAATTGTGGTGCAACTTAAAAAATATCATTATTATGGAAGTCATTTACATTGAAACCAAGTTGTTTGAAAAGATGATGAATCAATTCAACGCTTTTACAAAACAAGTAGATTCGCTTTGTCAAAAAGTTGATGTCAAAAATCTTAGTGCATGAATGGATAGCCAAGATGTATGTTTGAGATTGAATATTTCTCCCCGGACATTACAAACCCTAAGAGATAACGGTAAATTACCTTATTCACAAATTCAGCACAAGATTTTCTATAAACCGGAGGATGTAGAGGCATTATTGACTTTTGTCGGGCTTCAACGGAAAGAAAAAATTTTAAAATCAAAAAATATAAATCAATAGGTCATGGAAGGTATTATAATGAAACACAACAAACAGGTTGTTGCTTTTTTCAAGGCATTGGAGAGTATGCTTGTGAAAATGAACAAGATCACAGATAATAGCCGTCCTCCATTGAATGGAGAGCGATATATTACAGATAAGGAGTTAGCCCAATGATTGAAAATTAGCAGAAGAACTTTGCAGGAGTATCGTAACAATGGAATGCTTCCTTATTATCAGTTAGGAGGGAAGATCTTGTATAAAGAATCAGATGTGGAAAAGTTATTGGAAGATAATTATCGTAAGGCTTTTCAAGAGTAGATTCTCTATCTGGTCTGAAATATTATCAAAGGTATTATGTATAATATTCATCTGATTATAATAGTACTACGTTCAATTAATGGCTCACAAATTAGCATATCAAATAGAAATTTCGTAACTTTGTAATATGATAGAAGGATGAATACCACTGTAAAATGCAGCAGGTAATACAGGGTGAAATCGGAGGACTTCACAAACCTGATGTCTTAGAAATACTGATAATCAAACGGTTACAGAAGCATAATATAAAGCGTTCGAGCCCCAGGCGGATCACTGAAAACAAAAGAAAAATCAAGCAAATCCCTGATAATCAGACATTATCAGGGATTTCTTTTTTCTGGCAGGTAGCAGAAAATAGCCGTTTCAAGCATATTATCGGTGGATAAATCGTGGGACTAAAATTTAGTTCTAAAAAGTCCCACGAGTTTGCATCTTTCTCACTGATTCATAACATTTTGCATAGACTTACTTTGGAAGAGAATACATAGTTTTGTAACTTAAAAAACGATGTAAAAATGGCTCGAAAATCATTTTCTGTTTTGTTCTTTATCAAAAAAGCCAAGTTATTAAAGAACGGAGAAGCACCTGTGTGCATGAGAATCACTGTAAACGGCTGTATGGTAGATATTTCTATCAAAAGAAGTTGTCCCGTAAACCTATGGAATCAAGCAAAAGAGAATTCAAAAGGAAAAGACCGTATGTCGGTGGAACTGAACCACTACTTGGAAATCACACGCTCACGCATACACCAAATTTATAGGGAACTGGAAACTTCCGACAAGGTTATCACCGTTGATCTTGTGAGAAAACTGTATTATGGTGTGGATGAAGAAAGCAAAACCCTTTTGCAAGTATTCAGAGAACACAACGAACAAAGTCGTAAGCTGATCGGCAAAGACTTTGTTAGTAAAACCGTTCAACGGTATGAAACCACTACCCGATATTTGGAAGAATTCATTAAAAAAGAATACCAGCTATCGGATATTGCTCTGAACAACTTGGAAGCCAACTTCATTTCTAAGTTCGATGCTTTTTTGAAGATTGAAAAGGGTTGTGCACAGAATTCGGCTATAACCCGATTGAAAAACTTAAAGAAAATTATCCGTATTGCTTTGGAAAACGACTGGATAAAGAAAGATCCGTTTGCTTACTACCGTTTCAAATTGGAAGAAACCGATCCTGAATTTCTGACGATGGACGAGATTAAAATCATTCTCGCCAAAGAGTTTACAATTAAACGAGTAGAACAGGTACGTGACGTTTTTGTCTTTTGCATTTTTACTGGCTTGGCGTTCAGCGATGTAAAAGATTTATCACCCGAACACTTGGTAAAAGACAACAAAGGGGAACTTTGGATAAGGAAGAACCGGCAAAAGACAAAAATCATGTGTAACATTCCTGTGCTGCCTGTGGCAGCTTCTATACTTGATAAATATAAGGATGTGGCAGAGTGTACCGGAAAACTTTTACCTGTATTGTGTAATCAACGCATGAACAGTTATTTGAAGGAGATTGCCGATGTGTGCGGAATTCATAAAAATCTTAGCACACATACCGCCCGTCATAGCTATGCTACAAGCATTTGCCTTGCAAATGGCGTAAGTATGGAGAATGTTGCTAAGATGTTAGGTCATGCAGATACAAGCGTAACAAAACACTATGCAAGGGTATTGGATCAGAATATTTTCAAGGATATGCAAAAAGTAAATAGCTGTCTGTCGGAATTAGCTATATAATAAAGGTAGTAGCCAATATAGAAAAAGGATTGGGAAGAATGAATTTCATTTTCTCAATCCTTTTTTTAAGGTAAATTTTTCAAAACTTAATATGAAGTATTGACAAAGGTAAGTTCCGTATTCAGTCTGTTCAAGTCCGAGCCTTCGGTTTAGATGAAAATCTTCCTCTCACTATGTTCGAGCGTATTTTCATCTAAAGACTTGCACAGACTAAATACTTCACTGGGAAAGTCAATGATTCAAACTAAATTCCGAAAAACAATGTTTTGGGCTTGGCAGGTTACTCTTTCCAACTTTCAAAGTAGTGCTTTTGGAGCAGTTTATCAATATCACTCTGACGGTAGATGATTTTACCTTTTATCTGGATAAAGGGAATTAGTCCTATATCTCGCCATTCTTGCAGGGTTCGCAAACTGACATTCAGTTTCTTGGAAACCTCATTATTAGAAAGAAAGCGTTCCCCATTCAGGTGGGGCTTGTAGTGCTTTACAATAGATTCAATACCATTCAGCATCGAATCGAGCGAAGAAATAAATTCTTTGACTTGTGGGGTATCTTTATTTATTAGTTCCATGATTGAAAGATTGTTTTATTGAAATATTGATTTTAAGGGTTCTTCGTCAAATTTGGTGGTAATCTCTTTTTTATTTCGATGGTTTTCCTCTTCTTCTTCCTTAATCCTATAAAAAGTTGTAGATATGTTTGCTTTTTAGTAACTTTAAAGACACCACATCATTAAGAGTTACCATGCAACAAGCCATATCTACAACGTACAAATATACATCAAAAAAAGAAAATACTCCTACAAATAGGGGATTATTCCATGATTTCAGATTCAGTCTTGGCTACGATAATCTGCAACAAGATGGTATCTCTGAAGCTGTTGGCTCATTGACGGTCTTTTTACATACGGCTGGCAAGGGGGCTTCCTGTCCTTATTGCGGACATTTCAGTCACCGGTTGCACAGTTACTACTCCCGTCATATTCAGGATCTTGAAGTTTACGGTCATAGTTTGGAGTTAGTCATCAAGGTTGGTAAATATTATTGTGACAATGTTTCTTGTCCGCAAAAAATATTCTGCGAACCGTTGTCTTTTCTGGCTCGTCGGTATGGTAGACGGAGCTATCTTGTTGAGGAACGCATCAGATCGATAAGCTTGGAACTTACTTCCCGAAAGGCCTCTTCTCTTTTGCAACTGTTCCATATAACGGCCAGTAGCTCTTCCTGCTTACGCATCCTACAACAGTACGGGCAACATAATCCTATGCATAATAAAAGTATTTATGTAGGTATTGATGATTTTGCCTATAAAAAAGGTAAGGATTATATGAGTGTGGTCGTAGACCAGATGACACACATGCCTATTGCTTTGTTAGAGGATAGAAGCGGAGAAGCGCTTGATAACTGGCTCACCCGGAATCCTCAGATACAATATATAACGAGAGACCGTGGAAGATGTTTCACAGAGGCTATAAACAGAATAATCCCTGGTGTTACACAAATCTGCGACCGGTTCCATCTAACCAAGAATATGACGGACACGATGATACCGGAAATAGAGAAAATGATTCGTCAGACCAAGAAAAAGCTCAAGTACGAATATCCTGACAGAGACACGGCTTCTTCGTTAATTCTTCAGGACATATTTAACATGGGAGATGTCCGACACAGAGAAAAATTGAAGATATACAGGGAAAGCCTGAACTTAAAAATGCAGGGGATGACCATTGAGCAGACAGCCACACATTTGGGCAAGAAAAGTCGCTACATTTATAAGCTCATTCACAACAGGAGAATAGGGGCATACTTGAATGAGCAACAGAAGACAGCTCTTAAATATGTATCCGAACTGGCTACAATCATTAGTGCGGGCTGTATTACCCGAAAAATATTGGCACAAAAAATGGGGAGTAAAATCAGTGGCGCACTTATTGGAAGGATAACATCCAGCTTGCGAAAAATGTATCAACAAAAGAGGAAGGAAGTCAAGGAGCATAATGAGAGCATTGAAAACGGAAGTAAAAC
The DNA here is from genome assembly GCF_042854785.1 of Bacteroides sp. f07. Taxonomy (NCBI): domain Bacteria; kingdom Pseudomonadati; phylum Bacteroidota; class Bacteroidia; order Bacteroidales; family Bacteroidaceae; genus Bacteroides; species Bacteroides sp. f07. The sequence goes on from NZ_BAABXI010000003.1 coordinate 98,242, forward strand.
ACAAAGAGTTTCACAGAATCAGATACGCAAATACATTCTAAAGGGAAAATCGGATAATCCTAAACTAGCGGAACTGTATAAATCCTCACCACAGATTAAAGAACTCTTAAGCGTGTGTCAGAATTTCAGAGATATGATTAATGGGAATACTTATGATAAGGATATTAGAAAGTGGATTGAAAAAGCGAAGGCAACACGGAATATGGCACTGACGAACTTTGCATATGGTATTGAAAAAGACTGGGAGGCAGTACAGGCAGCTATTGATATCCCCTTCAGTAACGGATTATTGGAGGGGACAGTGAATAAAATTAAAGCGGTAAAAAGACAGATGTACAATAGGGCAGGAACTAAACTACTGAGAGCCAAGATTCTTTATTCACAATAGAAGAAGTACCACCAAATTTGACGAAGAACCATTTTAAGATGGCTAGATAGCCGGTTAGTTACGCAGATAGTGACCCAAAGACGAAATGTTAAGTACGTCTTTTGCCGGATCATAATCTACATAGAGCCGTTTGGATGCAGGGGCAATAAAATACTGGCTACCATCTTGCTGTATCTCATAAGTAGCAGGTGAAGCCTGTTTGGTTGTTTCCGATACATATATAATAGAAAGAAGGTACTCTTTGTCGCTCCGATAGATGATAACCGTAGGATTCAGATTAATGCTTTCCCATGTGCCAACAATGGAAAACAGGTTGAAAAACGGATAATCTTTTTTAATTCTTTTCATAAGACGTGGGGTGTTTGGGTGATTGATTTTGCGTTTCACTGTCTGCAATAATTCTTTCAATATCGGAAGTCTTATAATAAATCTTACTACCAATTTGAGAATAAGCCAATCTTCCGCTACTTCTGTAATACTGCAAAGTTCGCTTACTAACGCCTAACAACAGGCACACTTCCTGACTATCCAGCCAGTTTTCTACTTTCTGGGTATGAGTGCTGCACAAACTTTCTATCCGTTTGACAAACTCCGTGAACCTCTCGCAGACATACGAAAAGGTTCTCTTTTCAATAGTTACTACTTCCATACTTTCAATTTTAAAAGGTTTATAAAACGTGTCGATTTTATTTTCATCGGCAAATAAAAGAAGAATCATGAGCCGTTTTCAAAACTGTCCGAAAGTGGCGAAGTAAAGTTCTTAATGACTTAATATGTACTTATCGTGGCAACATAATACAATGATTTATAGACGAAATACTCATTGATTTAGGCAGATCATATAGAAACAAAGAAAAATAAACCGATATTTCTTTGTCAATTCAAAAATAACGCTTATGTTTGCAGTGACCAATAATAATAAAATAGTCACACGGTATGGCAAAAGCATTTGATGACAACGAAAGAAAACTTATAAAGGATAAACTCAAAGAAGGAGCTTTGCTATTTATCCAGCAACAAGGGGTACGTAAAACTTCTGTAGATGAGCTTGTTAAATATGCCAATATTTCTAAAGGAGCATTTTATCTATTCTATACATCAAAAGAACTTCTTTTTTTCGATACAATAATAGACTATCATAAGAAATTGGAAAAAGAATTTCTTAATGCCATAAATAAGCATACCAATAATATTACGGTTGATACATTGACAGATATTATATCTGATTTGCTAATCAACAACAAACCATACTTTGTATCTATCTTCGTTAATAGTGATGTGGAATATCTAAATAGAAAGCTCCCTCAAGAAGTACTTTCAAAACACGTAGATGATGATGTCATGTTAGCAAACGAATTACTGAATTTTATTCCAGAAAGTAAATCAATTGATACAAAAGTATTTGCAGGGGCTTTAAGAGCTGCATTCTTGACTATTCTAAACGAGAAAACAATTGGAACAGATATTTACAATGAAGTTTTCAAGTTTATAGTTAGGGGAATAGTACAGCAACTATTTAAAGACTAATCCAATACAACAAGATTATATAATATCAACTGACTATGTGCAAATATGTTACATAGCGATACTTTGAATTTACAATATGACTATATAAACAATTTTAGTCATACGATATAAAATTTAAAAATTATGATTACAGTAAAAAACTTATCGTTTAGTTATTCTCAACTACCATTTATTGAGAATATGAATTTTCAAGTAAGAAGCGGAGAAATATTTGGCTTCTTAGGACCTTCTGGAGCAGGAAAAAGCACTCTTCAAAAGATATTAATAGGTATGCTCCCTAAATATAAGGGGAGTGTTTCTATTAATAATAATGAAATTAGAAATAAGTCTGACCAGTTCTATGAGAGTATTGGTGTCGATTTTGAATTCCCTAGTTTTTATGAGAAATTCACCGCATTGGAGAACTTAAAATTCTTTGGTTCTTTATATGACTGTAAGCTGATTCCTGTCGAACAATTATTAGAAATGGTTGGACTCTCACAACATGCCAATAAGAAAGTGGCAGGTTTTTCTAAAGGTATGAAATCCAGATTAAACTTTGCCCGATCAATTATTCATCAACCCAAAGTGTTATTTTTGGATGAGCCAACATCTGGTTTAGATCCTTCAAACTCCCAAGTGATGAAAAACATTATTCTTGATCTTAAAAATAAAGGAGTAACAATCATTCTGACTACTCACAATATGCACGATGCAACCGAACTTTGTGATCGTGTAGCATTTATTGTTGATGGCAACATTAAAGCTATGGACACTCCTCATAATCTTATCATGTCAAGGCGTTATAATGAGGTAACATATTCATATTTGGAGAATCAAAAAGAATTAAATACTACAATCGCACTTGACAAAATAAGTACAGATAAAAAGCTACAATCTCTGATTCAAGCTAATGCCTTATTATCAATACATAGCAATGAGCCAACATTAGACAATATATTCTCAGAAATAACAGGGAGGAAATTACTATGAAGTTTAAAAGTTTAATACTAGGCGATATTCGGCAACAATACAAATATGGTTTTTATGCCCTATATACGTTATTTACACTAGTGTATATTACAGTATTGCGCATTCTTCCTATGCCGTGGAAAGAACTATGTACAACTACCCTTATATTTTCAGATCCCGTACTGATCGGATTAATGTTTATGGGAGCAATAATATTATTCGAGAAAAGCGAAAAAGTAATGCAGGCATTAGCTGTTTCGCCCATATCGATACACGCATACATTTTGTCAAAGGTAATTTCCATTGGACTAATTTCTTTGCTAAGTGGAGTTCTCATCGCATTGTTCTCAGGCATGGAACATTCTTACATACATCTTGCTGTTGGAATTATGTTAGGTTCAGCATTATTCACACTGGTTGGAATATCACTTTCCGCTTTCATTTCAACCATGAATAACTTTATGCTGATTATGGTTCCCACTTTAATAATATCCGTAGCTCCCATATCTGTTTATACAATGGGCTATAAATCGGGAGTTATGCTATTACATCCAAGTATAAGTCTGATAGAACTTATGTCTGGAAATATCAGTGTCATATCTCTAATGGCAATAAGCATTTGGTACATTGCGATGTATATTTTTTCTTGTCTGTCAGTAAAAAAAATGATGACGATATAATTATGAATCAGAATATTATTTCTTTCAAAATGTTTATCAGAAACATATTCTCAGATGGTATGTTATCTGCAATAATATGTATTCCGCTAATATTAGCGGCAATATATAGGTTTGTTTTCCCCTTAATTGTACAGCATTATCCGATGCTAAAGGATTTCAGTCTATATTATCCGATATTGGATTTATTCCTTGCAATTATGTGTCCTTACATGATTTGCTTCGCTTCGGTCTTAGTGGTATTAGATGAAACAGATATGAAAATCAACAGGTATATCACAATTACTCCACTTGGGAAGAAGGGTTATCTTATATCAAGATTGCTTATTCCTGTTTTATTTGCAGCTATTGTTTCTTTTGTGCTGCTTTCTTTTTGTTCTGTATCAGGTATGTCATTATGGACTACATTTATAATATCAATATTGGCTACAATACTAAGCGTTGTGGCTGCTATGATTATTTTGGCATACGCGGGAAATAAAGTGGAAGGTATGGCACTTGCAAAAGTATCTGCTTTAGTTATGGTTGGGCTAATTATACCTTTTGTTATTACAGATAGTACCCAATATATATTTTCATTTCTCCCTTCTTTTTGGATAGCCAAGTTTCTAATAAGTAATAACTATTGGTTTATTCTACCAACGACCTTTCTTTCTGGCGGACTGATTTACATATTATATAATAGATACAGCACAAAAATATAGTTTCTTCTAAAATCGATACTATTAATACCGAATATATAAAAATATAGCCCCCTAAATAAGCATATTGAATTTACGATTATACGAATTAATATTATTCACTATCTAAAAATTATGCTTATGAATGAGTTATTGAAAATGAAGTTTTTTGAGCTATTGTCTAAAACTTCACAAGAAGTTACTAACACAGAAATGCAAGATGCCTATGGAGAATTTGTCAAGCACATAGTCGCTATTAGCAATTCAGAAGATTATTCCTATATCTTTCGGATGCTAAATCTCACCCGTATTGAGATAGTACCCCTAAAAGAGTTATATCAATGTGGGCAGGGGGAAAAATGCGCTTAAAATTCTCTATGTCCACAAAGCGTTATCGACAATTGATGCCGAGCTACAATTAATCAACTTAAAAATTAACCATCCAGAACAATTTAAGTTATCTATTCCTACAGCATTCAAGTCCGACCTATATGTAATCCCTAAGTCAAAAGACTTGGGGATTATTGGCATTGCAGAAATCGTATTAGCTCTGTTTCTACAGGGGCAAATCGTTGGCGAAGATGGAAAACCTGTCCCAGAAGTTCGTTTAGCTCGTGGCTTTGAGCAGCTTTTCAATCTAAAATTCGGAAGTATTTACGATAAGGTAGGTGAAGTATTTACCCGCAAGCCGTACAACCTTACCAAAACATTGGATGCCTTACGAAATGCTATCATTAAAGAGGATCGAAAACGTAAGAACCGATAAAGATCAAAAAAGATACTTGTGTAAACTATTAATTTCCAGAGATTTGAAATTTTCATTTCGGGGAGTAGGTAACTACTCCTCTTTTTCTGTTACATTGTTTTACTGAATTTTGCTTCATCAATCGATTGAGAACAATAATGTTAAACTAAAAATGAAGCAAAATGTATATAGACAACGAGAACTTCGATAAATGGATGGAGAAGCTATCTAAGAAACTCACTGAGATAGGACAAGACTTAAAATCCCTTATCAATACCGATCAGGTATTAGAAGAAAATGAACGATTACTTGATAATCAGGATTTAGCATTTCTGTTAAAAGTGTCTTTCAGAACTTTACAACGCTATCGACTAAAAGGTAAGCTCCCCTACTTTACTATTGGGCATAAAACCTACTATCGGGCTAGCGATATTAGAGCTTTTGTACGTGAACGAGCCGATTATCAAACTTATAAACAGTTTGAAAAAGCCAATCAATTAGAAAACAAACTCTGACAGCAAAATGCAGCAGAGGAAAGAAGCTTGTGTTTAAGCTATCACTTTGTGTAACCACCCCGATTTAGTAGAAACCGCTTCACCTATCGGTTCAGCCCATTTCACTAAATCGAGCAAGAGGGAACTGGACAAGTCCTGTTCTTCCCTCTTGCCCTGCGGGGCAAAGCCTTCGGCTTTAGCGTGTTACAAGAACACGCTGTAATGACACCTGTAATAAGCATTTTCTTTGCAATGCTTATTATCAGATATTTATCTATTCATATTTCTATAAAAAAGTAATTACCATGCCAAACGGCAGTCGAAAAACGATATTCACTACCATTTCCATAGACAAGGAAACGGCAGCTTTGGTAGAGAAGATATGCAAACGCTATTCACTGAAAAAGAGTGAAGTTGTAAAATTGGCGTTTGGGTATATAGATAAAGCACATATCAACCCATCCGAAGCACCAGAATCTGTAAAATCAGAACTGGCGAAAATAAATAAGAGACAGGATGATATTATTCGTTTCATCCGTCACTATGAGGAAGAGCAACTGAATCCAATGATACGGGCAACAAATTCAATCGCTTTGCGCTTCGATGCTATCGGCAAAACTCTGGAAGCTCTTATTCTCTCTCAACTGGAAGCCAGTCAGGAAAGACAAACAGCCGTGCTGAAAAAGTTAAGCGAACAGTTCGGCAATCATGTCGATGTGATTAACAATCAGTCAAAACAGATCAATGCACTCTACCTGATACATCAACGGGATTATAAAAAGTTACTGAACCTGATACAGCTCTATTCGGAACTATCCGCTTGCGGAATGATGGATAGCAAACGCAAAGAGAACCTGAAAGCTGAAATTAGCAATCTCATAAATACATAGAATTATGCACATAGACCTTGCCCCACCATCAAACGGAACATATAATAATTCCGGGAGCTGCCGAAAGCTAGCTAATTACATGGAACACGAGGATTTAGAAAGGATGGAGAAAGGCATCTATACCGAAGGCTTTTTCAATCTGGCAGATGATAACATCTATAAATCAAAGGTCACAAAAGATATAGATAGCAATATCGGACAACTCCTAAAAACGGATGCAAAGTTTTATGCTATCCATGTCAGCCCATCGGAAAAGGAACTTAGAGCAATGGGTAGCACAGAGCAGGAAAAAGCCGAAGCAATGAAAAGATATATTCGTGAAGTATTTATTCCTGAATATGCTAAAAATTTCAATAAAGAGCTATCCGCTTCGGATATAAAGTTTTACGGTAAGATCCATTTTGACCGTAGTCGTTCAGATAATGAACTAAATATGCACTGTCATTTGATTGTGAGCCGAAAAGACCAAGCCAATAAAAAGAAACTATCACCATTGACTAATCATAAGAACACCAAGAACGGAGCAATAACAGGTGGCTTTGATCGTGTAAGCCTATTCCAACAGGCAGAGCGAGGATTTGATAAACTATTTAGATATAATCGCCAACAATCTGAATCATTTGACTATCACAACACAATGAAGAACAACTCCATATCAGAGCAACTTAAACAACAAGAGGCAAATATTCAATCCTGTGAAAGAAAAATGGAAGTCAACCAGAATAGCAATCAAGAAAATATGCTTTCTAACAATTCTGAAAACAAGAAAGAAAATAGTAAGGCTTTTAATACAGATGAGAATATTGTCACCAAACAAGAATGCGAAACATCTGTCAATCAAAATAATAATCAAACATCTGATGTGGTTATTTCCTTAACAACATCAAGGATAGACTTAACATTCAACAACGAGGATCAAACACCAAAATCTAAGAAGAAAAAGAAAAAAGGACGCAGACTATAATACAATAAGTAAAGATATTCCAACTTATCACTCTTATGTTCATAAAAACCGTATAACATGTTGATATTTCAAATATTAATTAATATTTTTGCAAAAAACAATAATCATTATGGAAACACTTGAAATAATCATAGCAGGTATAGTCGCTATTGCAGTCGCAGGGGGAGCTATTTTTACATACAAAAAAAGCAAGAGCAAGAATGTTAATATCAAAAACGTAACAATTCATGGAAGTGGAAAAGTCGTAGCCGGATATGACAATTCCACTCACATTTCTGATAATACAATAAACCCAACATAGAATAATGGGGGTATCTATACGTGATGCAGAAGTCACGAATGGCGGAAAGCTTGTGGGTGGAGATGATAATTCTGTGCATATAAAAACAGAAACTCATAATCATCCAGTAACACAAACTAAGCTATCAGTTCTTTTTGACTCACTAAAAAGAAAATTTGAGCAAGAAGAGCAAACTGATTGTATATCAGAGGAATTAAAATTTTATCAAACAGATAGAGATACAATTGGGCTAGAACAAAAACTAAAGGATGGGGATTTGGAATATTTGTTTGAGGATGCTAGTTTGCTGAAGGAAGCATATGCAAGAAAACTATATAGATATCAATTATATGAACCTGCTCAAGAAATACATACTTATATATTAGGTATAATATGTAATAAATTTAGATGGTTAATATACCCATTAATTAAGAAAAGTACTCCACAAGAAGAGATAGCAAGACTTATCTCTTCTGAGATCATTGATCCTATTATGAAAATCATAATGGAACAAGGGTGTAATGACATTATGGGACTAACATACAGAGATATTGAGGGGATGATTTATTTTTTAACCGGCAGATGCCATATAAAATGGAAATTATGATCATTTATCATCAAGCTTTCGATTTATACCATACAGCATATAGAATAATACAACTTCTTACCTACTTTAAGCGTGGGGAGTCTGTAGAAATCGAGCGTTTACGCATTTGGGATTACTATTTACTATTTCCAATAGAAATGCAACGCATTAAATTTTCACTAAATGAGAAAGAGATTAAGGAGCATATTAAAACATTCATAACTAAAAACCGAAAAGAAAATTCATATGAGATAATATTTGATAGTCGTAAAATGTTTGAAAAAATAAAGCCATATCAAATGGCGGCTTTAAAAAGCTTAGCATCATATGGCATTATTAATATTGATTATATTACATCGGGGTATGTAACACCTATTTCAACGGAGATAATAGAGAAACATTCTCCCCAATTTGAACCTTTATCTATTAGTGAACAAAATGCGATTAAGTTGCTCACTTCTCATTACTATTTAATGTCTTTAAGCGTGTTGAAAGAAAAAACAAATCTTATTGAAAATAAATATGATGCACAATAATTTATTTGTCAATCGACTAATCATATATACGAAAAATAACAAAGTTGCTTATGATGAAACTTTTCATAAAGGAGTTAATATCATTCGAGGTAAAAATAGTAGTGGAAAATCGACCATAACTCACTTCTTGTTTTATGCTCTAGGTGGAGCCTTTAATGAATGGGTAAAAGAAGCAAAGCAATGCTCACGGGTAATAGTAGAAGTTGAAGTTAATGGAGCAACCCTTGTTCTGAAACGAGAACTGAATTTCAATGACGAAGGAAGAGCCAATGGAATGGAACCAATGTATATCCATTGGGGAAAGATGGAAGATGTATCTGATGATAATTGGAAAAAATATGGCTTTAATACTACTCCTAACAGTATTAGTTTCTCTAACGTGTTATTTAATACTTTAGAAATTCCAATAGTAAAAGGTGACAGCAATATCACAATGCACCAGATTCTTAGATTAATATATATAGATCAAGAATCCCCTACTAGTTCTCTTTTTTTATATGAACATTTTGACACAATGCTAACCAGAGAAACTGTAGCAGAATTATTACTAGGGATATACAATCAGGAATTGTATGATAAAAAACAAAGAAAAGAGGCTATTGATAAAGAATTAATAAACCTCAGCCAAGAAATAAAAGCTATAAAAAAATTCATAGACGCTCCTTACATGCTAATACCTAGTCATGTGAGAACTCAAATAGAAAATAAAGAAAAAGAAATTGAAAAAATCAATTTAACAATTCAAGCTCTTAAAAATGAAGAGAAATCAATACGTTTTACAAAAAAGACACAACTAGAATTTGAGGTTTTGAATCAAGAAGCAATACAACAAAGATCAATTGTAAATAAATTGAATGACCAGATTCGAGATCTCGAATTTGAAATAGAAGACTCAAAAGATTTTATAATAGAGTTAGAAAGAAAATTGAAAAGTATCAAAAACTCTGTTGCAACAAGGGATTTTATTGGGGGATTTTCTTTGGAATATTGTCCTGAGTGTTTATCCCCCTTAGAGAAGCATGATAACAAACAGACTTGTAGATTATGCAAACAGAGTGTTGATGAGAGTTACGGGATTACACAAGCAAAAAAAATAGAACAAGAGATATGTTTCCAGCTAAAAGAATCATCTAATCTCTTAATTATAAAAGAAAGAAAACTAATAGATTTAAAAGCCTATTATGAAGCGGAAAAAGTGAAGCTATTCCAAATACAAGGACAAGTAAATAACAGTCTTAAAGATGTTAAATCTATTGCAAATGAAAGAGTTGAGAGTTTATTAGTTGAAAAAGGAAAATGTGAAGGAGAAATTCTTCAATTTAAAACAATGCTGGAAAATGCAGAAATATATAATAGTTTGTTGCAGAAAGAACAATCTCTAAAAGACGAAAAAGTTCATTGCGAATATATTATTACACATTTACATAGAGAACAAGAAAAAAACAAAGAAAAAACGAATCGAGAAATAGAACAGTTTGCATTAAAGTTACTAAAAAAAGATTTAGATAGACAAGAGGAGTTTTTCAAAGCTGATACTTTTAATATAGATTATAGAAATAATATAGCATTTATTACGGATAAAAATGAAAGATATTCATCTAGTTCTAATTTCTATTTGAAAACATCTGCTAGATATGCCATCTTTTTAGCTTCATTACATATTGATCAAATGCGCTATCCTCGTTTCATTTTTTGCGATAATATGGAGGACAAAGGGATAGAGCCAGAACGTGCGCACAATTTTCAGCGTGTATTGGTTGATATGGTTGAGCAAAATGATAAATCAAGCTATCAACTAATTTATACTACATCTCATATACTCAAAGAACTTGACACTCCTGATTATTGTGTCGGAGATTTTTATACAGAAACAAATAAGAGCCTAAAATATGTATCTGAATTTGTCTAATTAAAGTATTGCAAGGTTCAGAGAAAACCACTATCTTTGTATTCAGTATTCTCCATGAGCAAACTACCGCAAAAACACGTAGCAAATTAGTGGGATAAATCATGGGATATGCTTGAAGCAAAAAATATAAAGTTTTAAATATCAGCGTGGTAACTCTGTAAGGAGAATCCCATGCGGATCACATAAGAACAAAGCCAAACGGCGATAAAAAAGAGACAAGTCCTACAATATCAACGTATTGTAGGACTTTTTTTATTGTTTCAGTCTTGCCTAAAAGACAAAAAAGGGATCAGTCCGAAAATCGTAAGCATCCGATAAAGTACACTATAAAAAATGGCTATATCTCCTTTCCAGGTAAGCAGCCATCTATAGTTGTATCTCCATCATTCTTTATTCTTTTCCTTCCATTTGTGTGGCAACATTTGTAGCAGTTCCTCATAATTTGCCTTCTGCATATATGGCATTCTTGCTATAACGTCATTCAGATAAGTGCGCGGATTTACTTTATGCGCTTTGCACGTAGCCAGTAACGAACAGACGACACTCATGCTGACGGCCGCCTGATGGTCTCCACAGAACAAGTAGTTCTTTCTACCCAATGTGATTGGTCGGATGGCATTTTCCGCCAGATTGTTATCAATATGGATACGTCCATCCTGCAGATACCTCATCATATTCTCCCAGCGGGTATAGGCATAGGTTATCGCCTTTCCGGTCAGGCTGTTTGGGCTGTATTTTATCCCTTCTGTTTCCATCCATAGCTTCAAGGCATCCATAATAGGTCTGGCAAGTTCCTGACGTTTTCCCATCCGTTCATTTTCTGTAAGCTGCTTCTGGTCACAGTCATGTTCTATGCGATATAGAAGCTGTATTTCTTTTAAGGCATGTTCCGCCATCTGCCTGTTTTCAGCAAGTGCCTGCTTAAAATACCTGCGTATATGAGCCATGCAGTTAACAAGGCGCACATTCGGGTTGACCTTGAAAGCCGATTCGTAACCCTCAAAGCCGTCACATTGGAAATAACCCTTGAAGTCTTTAGCCAGTTGCCCTATCACCGTACCTGACCGTGAGCCTTTGTCATAATGGAAAAGCACCAGTCGTTCGACTACCGCCCTGACCATCCACAAGTATTCCTTGTTGGTCTGATGTCCTGTCTTGTCCAGTACAGGTACGGTCGTTTCATCCCCCTGTATGTAGTCGGATTTCATGATTTCCTGCCTGAGTACCTCGTAAAGTGGCTTGAGAAGTTCAACCGCAGGCTTGAACCATCCGTCTATGGTACTTTCACTAGCTTTGAAGCCTAGGTGATGCAACTGTTTCACCTGGCGGTAGAAGGGAAGATGATACTCATATTTCTGCAGGAGTATCTCCGCCAAAAGTGTAGGTCCCGCTATTCCTTTGTATATAGGCAACAGCGGCATGGCGGCTATCTCCACTCCTTTTCTGCCGACCGGTGGAAGTGAAGTGTTGTCTTTAAGGGCATACTTGGGCCGTACAATCTCCTTTATATAAAGTTGTCCGGGCTTATGTTCCACCACACGGGTCACTTCCTCACCAATCTTCCTGTACAGTTCCAGGTCAATGTCTTCCGGCTCGATGATTACCCTTTCAAGTACGGGAAGGCCTTCCATTATCCTGCGGTTATTCCGTTCCCGTTTCTTGCTCTCCACCGTTTCTTTTGTGATTGTCTGCACCGCTACTTCACGCGCTTTTTCCAGTTCAGCCGCGTTATCAGGAAGAAAGTCACCGAACAGGTCAGGCTGGTTGGAATCAAGAGACGGGAGTTTCTCTGACTTGTGACCGAAAAGCTGGCGGTTCAGCCATGCGACTTGAGCCGTCAGCTCATTGAGACGGTTCTGTAAGGATTCATTCTGCCGGGTAAGCCTGATAATGGTCTCAGCCTGGGATGCATTCACCTGCTGCAGGGACTGCAGCATTGAGTTCATCTGTGAAAGCATCTCTTCCTGGGTCATAATCCGTTTCTTTTAATTACACTATAAATGTACAAAATATATCCCGGACAGACAAGGAATACGACATCTATTTTTATACAGTATATACATTTCGTTCCGCCCTCAGACGTCTCAAACGCTGCCCGGGAGATTCCTGGATTCCTTCCACCATAATGACAAGATCGCGCCATTCCATCGGATAGCTGCGCGATTTCTCGTCATATTCGGGAACCTTGAAATGACCGGCTTCAAGGCGCTTGACATACATCACCAGACCGCCATCCTCGGCATGGAGAAGCTTCATCAATTTACGGCTGCTGCCAATGAAGATGAATACATCACCATTCCTGACACTGCAGCCCATACGCTCGTGTACCACACCGCAGAGAGAACTGATACCCTTGCGCATATCAGTCCTGCCGGGGCAGAGAAAATACCGCATCGTATCATTCAGGCAGAACATGGCAACAGGCGTATTGGTTAATCAAACGGGAAGCGGCCTCTTCCATACCGGCACCCAAATGGGCACGGACGCCATTAGGAAACAACAGGGTCATTCCGGAAACGGAAGAGGAGGAAGCAATACAGGGGGACTTCAGGCTGATGGGGGCTAAGACTGATTGGGGAGCAGATGTCTCGTGATCGGGAACACTGGAAGATTTACGTTTCCAATAATTGTACGTGGAGTAACTGACATGTTCACGTTGCAGAAATTTCAGAAGACTCAGACCGCTTAAACGATGCAGTTCCTGTAAAGAGGTAAATTGTTCTTTTGTCATAATGAAAATATGTTAGAAGTTCATGCAATATTGCACAGGCAAAGGTGCTATGAAAATATGACAGAGAAAACGGGTACTTTATCGGATGCTTACCGAAAATCTGGGGTAGTTACGGAATGTTTATAAAATGTATGAAGCAAAAAGTAATAGTCTATTTTCCCAGCACTACAAAGTTGATATGTGTCTCCCAATCGGATAGGCATTAAAACCCAGCTAAAAGAATGTATTTCAAAAACATATTACCATATATTTATTTACCTTTGCAAAAAACATAGTTACATGAAGGAGTATCCTATTAATGCAATAGATAACGAATATATAGAATGGCTAAAAGCCATCAAGCAGCAAATTCGTTCTACCAAAATACGAATGATAAAAACAGCCAATACAGAGTTGATACACTTTTATTGGCGGTTGGGACAAATGATCTCTCAAAAACTAAAAGAACAGAATTGGGGTGATAAGGTAATAAACAAGCTTTCAGTAGATTTGCGTAATGAGTTTCCTGATATGCAGGGCTTTTCCCGTCAGAACCTATACTACAGCAAGAACTTCTATGAGTTCTACGCAGAGAAAATACACTTTTCATCCAATAATGTAATTGTCCCCCAAGTTGAGGGACAATTACAAGTGACTGATAACTATAGAATTATCTTCGATATACCTTGGGGACATCAAAAGGTGATAATTAGCAAAGCCCAAAACGTAGAAGAAGCATTATTTTATGCGCACCAAACCCTATCTAACGGCTGGAGTAGAAGCGTTTTAGAGAATCAGTTGAAGCAACAATTCTATGAGCATTACGGACAAGGACAAACCAACTTCTTGCAGACCTTACCTACTCTAACAGCAGATATGGCACAGGAAGTAGTAAAAGACCCGTATTGGTTTGATTTTGTATCTGTATCTCAAAAAGCACGGGAACGAGATATAGAAAAGCAGCTTGTCACGCACATCACTCAATTTCTTCTTGAATTGGGTAAAGGCTTCGCTTTTGTAGGAGAGCAATATTGTTTGAACTTGAATAATAAAGAATATTTCTGCGATCTCTTGTTCTATCATATCCCGTTACGAGCTTATGTCGTTATAGAATTATTATGTTGTGCACAACATAACAACTCATATGTTGCATAGCCATTTATGTTGGCTTCCAACTCTAATCCTTTGTATATAAACAATCTCTTCATTTTCTACACAACATAAATTTAGCTACAAAAAAAGCTAAAAGTCTCCATTTGACCAAACTACTTGCTCTAAAAAGCATATAACTCGCCTTAATTCTTCATATTTAGGAAACAACCTAAGTATTAACCTCAAAAAGAAGAATTATGCTTGAAACACTCATTCGACGCAAATGGTACTTGCAAAAGCACCTCGACGCCCCTTTATTGAAGGAACGTGAAAACTATCTTGCTTTCATGGCTGAAAAGCGCAACTACAGCCATAATTATCTGCTCTCTTTGGCAGATTATCTACTACTGATAGTCACAAGCCTCAAGCTTGAAGATGGCTTCTCTGAACAGGTCCCTATCAGCAGCATCAAGGATGCCGCCATCACATGGTCAAAGACAAAAAAGAACCATCCGATGAAGAAAAAGGACAACGCTCCCGGCAGTGTTCGAAAATATATGGATATTGCTTTTTTATGGCTTGCCTACATAGGCAAATTAGATGGCATCTATACAAATAATGCTATTATTTTGAACCGCCTTTTTACCCGTAAACATCATAAGTTACGTTATCTCACCTATCCTTTGTTGAAAGAACGGGCTGAGTATCTTCAAATATGGGAAGACAAAGGTGGGGCTACACAAACACTACGGGATATAGCCGCATACCAACTTCATTTAATTGACTATCTGCATGTTGAGGACGGACGTATGGTCAGTATTGAGGATATCCGAGAATCCGCTGACAGTTGGATGACTGTACAGAAACCCGGAGTAAGAAATGCATCCGGGAAATACGCCAGAAGACGTTTTATATCATATACTACCAGTTGGTTATCTTATATGGGTCAGCTTATATGTGAAGATGATGCGTTTCCCTTTAAAGAACATGTGATGGAATATCTTGATTGGCTGGAACAAAACAAGGGCTATTCTTCAAGCACCACCGAAGGCAGATACAGTCAGCTCAAAACGATGATGCTGAACTTAAAAGTCGACGGATTGAAAGATATAACGTCTTCAGTTCTTGATGACTATATACGTAAGAGACATGATGAGGACGGTTGTAACAGAAGAACGATAGCCGATACCGTCACTGTCCTTCGTGGATTTTTCAGATACGCAGAAAAAAAAGGTCTGTGTAATCCCGGACTTGTGTATAGCTTAAAAGCCCCGAGAGTATATGCCCATGAAAACCTGCCTTCGTTTGTCCCTTGGGAGACAGTTCAAGATATCCTGCAATCCAAAAAGGATGCCGCCGGGACAGGTGTCAGGGATTATGCCATATTGCTTCTTTTGACTGTCTATGGCCTTCGTTGCAGTGAGGTGACAAACATGAAGTTGAAAGATATAGACTGGCGGAATGAAACGCTGTATTTAAGACGGGCCAAGAACTGCAGGCCACAAGTGCTACCTTTGCTTCCCATCGTTGGCGATGCCATTATCAGATACATCAAAGAGGCACGCTTTAATAAAAGCGGAAACGAATACCTCTTTTTATGCAGACGTGCCCCTCATGAACAGCTTTCCACTTCGACTATATACAAGCTGGTCAGGGACGAACTGAAAGGCAAAGGACTGGAGTTGCGCCATTACGGGCCGCACAGCCTGCGTCATACTTGTGCCACACGCCTTATCAACACCGGGCATTCCTTGAAAGAAATCGCAGATTTGCTGGGGCACATCGGGCTTGATACCACACGCATATATGCCAAAGTCGACATTAAGAACTTACGTAAGGTTGCTGACATGGATTGGGAGGGCTTGCTATGAAACTGAATGAAATGACAGAACTTTATATAAGTTACAGACGGGCTTTGGGAGAAAAGTTCAAGACAAACGCGCAAGCATTGCGTTCTTTTATGAAGCATATCGGTGGCGATACGAATCCGGCGGAACTGACAGTAGGACAGGTCGAACCCTATTTATATTATCCCACAGGAACGGTCACTGCCGGCTGGTTCATAAGGCACACAGCCTTAAAGGGCATGTTCCAATGGGCCATGTCACGGGGTATAATGAACAATGTACCCCTTCCCGCAGACTTGCCCAAGCGTTTGGAGCACATGACACCTTATATTTATAGCAAACCGGAACTGCAACGGTTGTTCCGCTCAGCCATGGAATATCAGAAAAACCGGAGTAAAATCCATCCTGAATGCATGAAGATGATACTGCAACTGACCTATTTTCTTGGATTGAGGCTCCACGAAACGATGTCTTTGAGAATAAGAGACCTGAACCAACCGGATTTGTATGTGCATATACGAGAATCGAAATTTTACAAGTCACGGATTGTCACATACAACCATAAGGTTGGAGAGTTGATTGATACTTTTTTGAAATGGAGAGAGAAACAAGGCATGTGCTGCGTACCCGAAAGCAAACTCTTTTTAGATAAGAAAGGCTTGGACATGCATATAGACACCGTGAGAGGTGCTTTTGAAAGAATCAGGGAACATGCCGGTATCTCCCGTTCGGATAAATCCCCCTTTCAGCCAAGATTACATGACCTGAGGCACACCTTCGCCGTCCATCGGCTTACTTCATGGTATAGGGAGAATCAGGACGTCCAACAGTTGCTCCCTGTGTTGAGCACATATCTTGGACATACACATTTATCCCATACGTCAGTCTACCTGACCATGACCGATGGACTGCTGGGAGAAGCAAACAACCGTTTTGAATCATACATAAAACAAGGAAAAGATGAATGAAGAAAATAAGTTTTATGCCGGATACTGGATACGAAGGTTTCTTTGTGAATATCTGACAAATATACGTAACCTGTCTGCCAATACGCTTAAATCGTACCGGGATGCGATCAGATTGCTGATGCCTTTTATTGCCAAGTGTGTGAAAAAAGAAGTGGACAAGATACTCCTTACTGATATTACAGATACCAGGGTTGCCAACTTCCTGGAAAGTCTTGAAAAAGACAGGTCATGTTCAATCAAGACCAGAAATATCAGACTGGCTGCTTTTTGTTCTCTTGCAAAGTATGTATCCGCCAACAGTCCGGAGCATATAGAATGGAGTCGAAATATAAGAAACATACCTGTCAAAAAGACCAGGAGGACTTTGATAACGTACCTTGAAAAAGAGGAAATGAATGCACTACTGGACGCACCAGATAAAAGTACAAGCCAAGGGTGGAGAGATTATGCCCTCTTACTTTTTTTGTATAATACGGGAGCGCGGGCAGAAGAAGCTGCTACTTTATTGATAAGGGATTTATCCCTACCCAAGAAAAAGGGCTTGGCTGTAGTGACTATAACGGGCAAGGGAAATAAAACAAGAAGATGTCCATTATGGCAACATACCCGTGAGGCACTATCTTCCATTATCAAAAACAGAACAGAGGATGACCATGTCTTTTTAAACCGAGTTGGACAACCAATAACCCGCTTTGGCATCTATGAGATGGTAACCCGTTATGCAGAAAAGATAGAAGATAAGATGCCTACAATTAAAAAGAAACGCGTCAGTCCGCATACAATCAGACATACAACCGCAACCCATCTACTCCAATCAGGTGTTGATATCAATACTATCAGAGCTTGGCTTGGGCATGTATCCATTAATACGACCAATATTTATGCTGAAGTTAATATGGAAATGAAGGCGAAAGCGTTGTCAAATTGTGAAATAGAGAAGAAGTATAAAGTGAAAAGCCATTGGAAGGACGATAAAAAACTAATGGATTTTTTGGATAGTCTGTGATATTATGCCAACTTTGCGTAGAAATTTATGTTGTGTAGAAAATGAAGAGATTGTTTATATACAAAGGATTAGAGTTGGAAGCCAACATAAATGGCTATGCAACATATGAGTTGAAGAACGGTAATTTCAAACCTGAACACTTAGGGCAGTTGAATTTCTATCAAAACCTAATCAACAATACTTTAAGGGGAGAGTATGACAATCCAACTATAGGAATGTTACTCTGTCGAGATAAAGATAGGATTGAAGTAGAATATGCATTGCAGAATATTTCATCACCGATTGGAGTGAGTGAGTTTAATGTTAAGGAACTACTTCCTGAAAACTTAAAAAGCAAACTACCAACAGTTGAGGAAGTTGAGGAGGAACTAAATAAATTAGTAGAAGAATAAAATAGACAAACTATTATGACAAAAAAGAAATTGCAAGTATTTATATCCTCAACATATACCGATTTATTAGAAGAAAGACAATCTTCTGTAGAAGCAGTATTACGTCCTGGCAATATCCCAGCAGGAATGGAATTATTTTCAGCAGGTAATAAGAGCCAATTAGATGTTATAAAAAGGTGGATTGATGAATCTGATATATATATGCTCATTTTAGGAGGTCGATATGGTTCGATTGAACCTGAATCCAATTTATCATATACAGAATTAGAGTACCAATATGCTATGAATATCAATAAGCCATTATTTGCTATTGTATTGGATGAAAGTTTAATCGTTCAGAAAATTAAGAGCTATGGCAAAACGATGCTAGAAATGGAGCATCAAGATAAGTATAAGAAATTTCGAGGGTTAGTCCTATCTAAAATATGCAGAATATGTAAAGACTCAAACGAAATAAAGCTATCCATAATGGAATCTATCATGGACATTCAAAGTCAATCTGAACTATCAGGTTGGATTAAAGGAACGGAATTGCCTGATAACTCTTCTTTGCTGAAAGAAATAGAAAACTTAAGAAAAGAACGAGATGAACTTAAAAAGAAGAATCTCTCTTTGGAAAAAAACAAAAAGACAGCAAGTAAAGATACATTAATTGGTAATTATGAATATAGTGAAATATATACACTTTTAGAAAACCAAAAAACAATATCCCTTCAAAATTAACCTCAAATGACACAGACGTTGAAATATCATTGCTTAAACAATTCATACTAAGTCAATCTAATTTAACCAAAGGAGTAAGTTCTAGCTCACTTGGAAACAATGACTGGGGAAGATTTTTGGCAACGAATTTAGTTCCAATATTATTAAATTTCTCTTTAGTGCAAAGAGAGAAAGCTAAATTATCAGGAGGTGGGGATCATTACAAAGGGCAAGACCTGTTTTTATGGTTCTTCTTCAAATTTGGTGGTACTTCTTGTTTTATTGTGAATAAAGAATCTTCGCTCTGAACTTTTTAATTTTCGCATTCAACGATTCTGCAGCAGCATTTGAAGCTCTATTAATATAGAAGTTTAATATCTCCTCACTTTTATATAATGTAGCTGCTATTGTGTTAAACGAGTCAAATCGACGGTATAATCATGCTGGACGATGATAGTCTGACTTCCTATCTGGCACCCACCAAACTAAATAGTTAGGGAAAGAATCTTTAGAATATTAGTCAGGGAAAAAGATATCATTGTTCAAGAACTCAGTCAACTGATTACCAACGACAGCCAACAAGAAATATTCCTAGCCATTTCTACTGGCGAACCTATCTCACGTGTAGCAGTACGACATAACATGACCTATCAAGAAACGATTGAATCTTACAGTTATATTCTCAAGAAATTAAGCGAAAATACAGAAAGAATTGCCACATATCGCAACAGAACAATAACAACTCTTTTTGATCACAATAATTTATCCAGAAAATATGCATCCGGACTTGGGCAGTTCTTTCATCCGAATTATGCGTTACCTCCCCCTTTTCACGACTTTTACTGCTACAATCACCAATGGCAGTGAGTACCAGAATCTGGGATATTAAGTAAACATTTCAAGATGTACAAGTGCCATGAGAGTAATCCCAGCACCTGTACATTATCATATTTCAGGTTTCGCCCTCGCCCTTGATTGAGCGCCAAACAGAGAAAGAGCCCCTCTACCTCATCTTCCAACCACCGAAAAGTGTTTTCTTAAAGCAAGCCTTATTCCTTTTCGCCTCGTCCGAATCATATTCTATAGCACGATCGAAGTACTCTATCGCTTGAGGTATATCCTGCTTTGTCCCTCGTCCGAATCCATAAGCAACACCGAGAGCGTTCAATACCATGGCATCAAGAGGCTCCCACACCTCACCAAGCATATCATTCTCTTCTATCTCGGAAAGGAATTCGAAAGCGGCATCATCATCCTGAAAAGTACCAAGACCATTTTGATAACAGACGGCAAGCTCAGCTGCCGGTTGCCAGGAATCCTCAGCATCCATATTTTGATACGCTTTATTCAACCATACCACCGCCTTAGCATAATCCTGCGCAATATTGCCACGCCCTTCAAAATAAAAGTTTCCTATCTGGAACTGTGCTTTTGCGTTGCCTGCCTCCGCTGCTATCATATAATTCTCAAAGGCCTTATCCAAATCTTCATCAACGCCATAACCGGTTCCGTAACACACAGCCACATTATAGGCGGACTGGACATCCCCGCGCTCCACTGCCATCGAATAATAATGGAAGGCTCCTTCCGCATCATCATACTCATCTTCCAACAACTTGCCATAGTCATTGCAAGTAAGCGGATCACCTGTATCAGCAAGCTGTTTCAGATAGTTTTCGTATACCTCTTCATCAATATCCGCCAGTCCGGACTCATAAATCGTACGATAATTGCCGAATGCAGCAGGCAGACCATTATCGAACGAGTTTTCATAGTATTGTGTCGCTATGGGATAAGCAAAAGCGTAATACTCATCTTCAGAATTGTACTTACGTCTTTCTTCGTCACCACGAATAACGAGATAATCGCCATAGAACAGGACGTTTCCCACCATATACTGACTAAAGGCATCTCCTTCCTGCGCTCGCTGTATCACCGCCGTAAAAGCTTCCTCAAGCGAAGCGAAAGGCATCGTTTTCTGAACTGCGGGAGACAAGTTGCCGGTACGTAAGGCACACAGTACCCCATCGGCACTACCCAGACGCACGCTCTCCTTTATCAACTGGGATGCCAGTTCCTCATCTACGGGAAATTCCGCCCCGCACCAGACAAATTCTTCCCCCAAATGGCACCGTCCAAGATAACAGCAAGCATCTGCATCTCCCTTTTCCGCTGCCTGACGCAGAAGTTCATACCCTTCCCACATTTGTTCTTTGTCGTAGCTTTTCCATATTTTGTCAATGGCAACAGCTACTGTTTCACTGTGTTTCATTGTTACAAGTTATTATATATCCGTTTTCTTTCAAAAAGTCTTTTATTCATCGTCGGCAACTTCATCCGTTATGTCCGTCCATTCATCCGTCATCCGGGGAAATTCACGTTTATGATAATAATTGTAAAGCCAATATCTGACACGCCCGATATAAGGAGCATGAGTCATGAATACCACCCAATCCCCTTCTTCATTATTCCCTCCTGTCTCAACGATATAATCGTCTTTCGTCCCTCTCACTTCCAGATAACCGTTCTGACAGCCAGGAGTCTTCAACAACATCGAAGCGCATTTACCGGCTTCGAGATTCTCGAGAGCTGCTAAAACATCTTCATAAGTGATATATTTGTATTCTTCGTTGTCCACGTACAGATAATACGGCTCATCGTCAGGGGGCACCGGAGTGTAATGCCCTTTCTCCCAATCACTGATTTCCGGAATTTCAAGCCGTTCGAAGTAATTATAGAACATCCGGACAATATCATCCGTTCTATATCCACCACTGACATACCTCGTCACCCCGTCAGCCATGGCGAAATATACGGCAACCTGCGGATTGCCATCCGGCACAGCCATACACGATATCCCCGAACAGTTGCCGTAAGGAGTTATTACAGTACGACAGTTACTAAGCCATATGTCCCCGTATTCATCAAGATTATCGATCGCCCGCCGAATTTCTTCTTTGGAGACTCGTGACGTCTGTTCACGACCTTCCGAATAGTTCAACACAAACTGCATGGATGGTTCTGACAGTTCAATCCTTTCTATCTTTTGCTTTTTCCCCGAAAAAATTTGTTTAAAGAATGAAAAGCCCATTTTATGCACTCTTAATAGTTTTGCTAATGCAAAAGTAAAGAGATATTTTCAAAATAAGAGCAATTCTTTTCCAAATCGTTCTTTTGCTCACCAATATTTTTCAATCCTTTCATAGCCGAAGATTTTGCTGCGCTCATCCTCCATGCCCTGTATTTGCCTACATATAATCTGTGCACCAATCATACTGAAAGTTATGCCGTTTCCGCCATATCCCAAATCAAAGAACATCCGCTCCTTACCAGGCCACGTACCGATAAAAGGCAAACCATCTTTTGTGGTACTGAATGTGCCGCACCATGCCATCTCAGTTTTGAAAGGAATATCCGGAAACAATTTCTTGAATTTCTTTTCCAATATACGAGTTTTCTTTCTAAGCAAGGCATCACAAAAATTACCAAACAAAATTCGGACCAATTATCTAAATAACACTTAAATCTTCACGCTAAGTTCCATCCCCCACCCTAAATATCCTTATATTGCGACAAATCATAAATACAATCAGCATGAAACTTTGGAAATACAGTGGACGATTTTTAACAGTAACGGGAATTATTCATACGATTTATGCACTATTTATCGGGAAAGATGCATTTTCGGAAATGTTCGGAAAGGGATTGGTAAACTCTGTCGGGGAAAATTACAACCTGGGATTTGCTTTTTGGTTCTTTATCTGCGGAATCATACTTATCCTTTGGGGAGAAACACTTCAATATTACATCAGCAAAGAACAGAAACCGGCACCTGCATTTTTAGGTTACGCTATTCTGTTGTTCACCATAATCGGCTGCATTATTGAGCCAGTTTCCGGCTTTTGGCTCTTCTTGCCGCAAGCAATAATCATTATTTGTTCAAAGCGAAATTGAACGTGAAACAATATATAAGTCGTCCGATAAGGATACAAAAAAACAGGAGGAATAACTTACCATGCCAATAGAAATAAAATATTTTGAAGACAGGAAAGACTGGCGCAAGTGGCTGTCCGACAACTTCGAGACTGCCAATGAGATTTGGTTTGTGTTTCCCAGCAAAGCTTCGGGAAAAAAAAGCATAACGTACAATGACGCTGTTGAAGAAGCCCTTTGTTTCGAGTGGATTGACAGTACAATCAAGTCACTTGACAAAGAACATAAAATTCAGCATTTCACGCCTCGAAACCCTAAAAGCACTTATTCGCAAGCCAATAAAGAAAGACTTAAATGGCTGTTGGAAAATAAAATGATACACCCTAAGTTTGAGGATAAAATACAAGATGTTTTGTCTGCTCCTTTCATTTTTCCCAATGATATAGTCGACAGGCTGAAAGAAGATAAAATAACCTGGAAGAACTACCAACATTTTTCCGACGCATATAAACGTATCCGAATCGCATACATTGAAGCGGCAAGGAAACGACCGGAAGAATTTGAAAAACGGTTAAACAACTTTATCAACAAGACGAAAGAAAATAAGATAATAAAAGGATTCGGCGGAATCGAAAAGTACTATTAATCCTAATCTATTCACAAATAGAATGTTCCTTTTGCATTATTCATCCTTCCCCAGAAGCATCATTACGTCTTCCGCGTACTTTTTCCCGACCGGCAGGCTCTTGCCGGTTTTTGCCAACATCACTTCCGAACGTGTGAACCTCGTGATACGGTTTCGCGGCACCACAAACGAACGATGTATGCGGATGAACTCTCCCTGTGGCAGTTGTTCTTCGATGCTTCGTAAGGGAATTTTAGAAAGTACCGATGAACCGTCGGTAAGATGTACTTTGACATAATTGTCTATCGACTCGATATATAGAATAGTATCAACAGACAGCGCTACATTCTTATACTCCGACTTCAACAATAGTTGCCTTGCAGCAGACTCAGATATATTGAGTAAATCATGCATCCGAAGCCATTGCTCCGCCTTCTGCATGGCGCGTTCAAAACGCTCGTAAAAGTAGGGTTTGTACAAGAAATCGACGGCATTCACCTCAAAACCGTCCAATGCATAATGCGCATAGGCGGTGGTGAATATGAGACAGCAGGACGGCGGTAACTGCCGTGCCAGCTCAATACCCGACGTGCCGTTCATCTCAATATCGAGGAACACGATATCGGGCTGGCACTCACGCACACGCTGCATACCAAGGCGTGGCGAACTAAATGTTTCCAACACCACCCCTCCATGCCTCTCACAATATTGGCTGATAATACTCAGCGCAATGGGCTCATCATCTATAGCAATACATTTCAGCATTCATTCGGAGATTTAAGTTCAAGCCGGACATGAAAAGTGTTATCCCCATTGCGTCCGAAGTCCAACCGGTGACGATCCGGATACAGTAACGACAGGCGACGACAGCAATTCTCAATTCCCATCCGCTTTGAGTTTCCGATATTACGATCGAAAACAGAGTTCTTCACCTCAAAACAGATTGTATCGTCTTGTTGGTTCAAGCAAATATGAATGAAACAAGATTCATTGGAAGAAATACCATACTTGAAAGCATTCTCTACAAAAGTAATCAGCATCATGGGTGGTACCGGCATTGCTTCGTTTTCCACCTCGTACGTAAAACGAACATCGGCAAACTCATTCAAGCGTAGTTTCTGAAGTTCTATATACTGTCCTATATATTCCACCTCTTCCGCAAGGGATATAAACTCATGATTGGCATTGTTATACATATACTTCGTCAGATTAATGAAGCGTTCGAGCGTTGCTTCGGTTTTATCCGAATGCGTAATAAGCAATCCGTAAATCGTATTGAGCGTATTGAACAGAAAATGCGGATTGATTTGCGCCTTATAAAGCGCCAGTTCGGCCTTATTGCGTTCATACTCCACTTCCTCACGCGCCAGCCGCTGGCGATAAGCTTCTGTCAGCATCCCTACGGCAAAGCAGAACGTCACTACAACTATATAATGAAGCCATACAGCCTGCTGATTCTGACGTACCCCCCAGATGGGATAGGAAACAGACTCTAATTGCTGTTGCCGAAGATGGTAGAATGGCGAACTGATTTCGTAGGATGACAACAAGAATGTGATTAACAGAGAGAAAGCCATAGCCGCAAGGGCATAAAAACGCTGTTTGCGACCATGGAACAAATTCGGTACAATAAAATACTTGTAAACGAAATAAGTGACATACAGCCAACCGATAAAGACGCTAAAGAAGAGGGGATACGTTCCCCACCACCGTTCCACCGGAAAGATGAATATCATCAGCGGCAGAAAGATGAAACAGAAAGCAAGGTCGATATAAAGAGAGACGTTCTTCATCGCAAATTTTATTTATGCTGCTCGAACAACCAGTCCTGCACCCCCTCAATGCCGTAAGACACAAACCAAGTAGCCCGGTGGTTTCCGCCCGTAAGATGCGTAAACAGCAAATGGTTACCTTCTGCGCGCATCTTGTTTGCTTCTTCGGAGAGCTGTGCATTGGAAAGCGTCATGTCCCACGTAGCTTCCGAAACGCTGCTCCCCTGACTGCGCCACAGTTCCACTGCCTCACCTTGCAACGTATTCGACGAGCGGTCGCCCTCGCAGGAGATAATCCAGATATTCTGCTTGTCGAGCGACCCCATCAACGCAGGATTCCACTTGCCTGCCACAAGCAGCGCACCGGCAAAGAGGTCGGGTTCTTTCAGCATCATCACAATGGAAGACATACAGCCCATCGACTGTCCGGTGGTATAGATGCGGTTCGGGTCGATGGAATAGCGTGTCTGCAAGTCTTTCAGAAGTTCAATAGTCGCGTCGAGGTGATGGCTGTAATTCCAGTTGTCATCCACCGTAATGAAAGGATATTCGGGAGCCACGACGATGCACTTGTGACGCGCCTGTGCTTCCGGTTCCGCCCATGAAGTAGCGCCGTTCCCCTGATAAAGCGTATGTGTGACAGGACCGCTTGCCACGCCTGCATCATGGATGAACAGCACCAACGGATACTTCTCCTCAGGATTATAATCTTCCGGCAGATATATATTATAAGGCAGCACCTGACCGGTATAGGGACTGACGAACTCGTCCTGTTTGAAATCATCCGCCACAAGGCATTTCTCAATAGTGCTTGCTATCGGCGTCTCGCTTGCCTTGTAAGTTTTCCCTTTTGCGGTCTTGATGTCGGCTGTCTGAACCACCACGGCATTGCCCGGATATTCATCATCGCCACCCGTACTCCAGCCCGCCCGCAATCCGGGGCCGCCTTGCATACGGTCACGTTCCTGTTTCTTCTCCATATCGGCAGGCGTGGGTTGTTTGGGTTGTGCGTCCAAGTCCACTTCCGCCTTCACTTCGATGATGACATACGGACCGTTCACGCCCTTTTCAGCCCGTTCGGGAGCAGTGTTGGCATAAACACGCATCACGTCCTTGCCTTCTACCCGATAACTGTTTATGTCGAGACTCTTGTTACTGATAGGTGTATCATATTCCAACACAACGGTCGCCACCTTGCGTCCGTCACCCAACACACGGCTTATTGCCGTCACAGACTGTATGTGTTCGGGAAGCACGGAGTTGTCTTGGGCTTGTGCCAAGCCGAGGAGCCCAGCCAAAACGAATGTAATGATTGCTCTTTTCTTCATAATCGTAACATTTTCATCTTTATTGATTTTACCTTATTAACAGCTTGTTGCAAAAATAGTTCTTTTTCTTGTGAAAGAAGAATTTCGAGAAAGACGTTTACCACCGAAAAAGCAACGTTTACCCCCACTTCCCCATTTACAGATATAACAGTTCGTCGTATTTCCCTACTTTTGCTTCCGACGTATTGAAATATAAGAATATAGATACACAGAAAAATGGAAAAGAAAATATTCGTGGCCCTGCTTGCGGGATTAACACTATGTGCCTGCAAGCAGTCACCGACAAAACAGGAAAATGCAACTTACAGAACCCTGACCGTGAAACAGGAAAACCGTACACTGAAATCGGAATACACCGCCCGGCTGCAAGGTCAGCAGGTAGTGGAGGTACGCCCGCAGGTGAACGGACTTATTACGGGCATCTGCATCGGCGAGGGAGAGAAAGTACACCGGGGCCAAACACTGTTCATCATCGACCAGGTGCCTTATAAGGCTGCATTGGCGGAAGCCGTAGCCAACGTGAAGAGCGCAGAGGCAAAACTTGCCACGGCCCGGCTGAATCTGGAAAGTACAAAGATACTGCGTGAGAAAAACGTGGTGCAAGACTATGACCTCAGTACAGCCCGCAATGACTTTTCCGCTGCCGAAGCGGCATTAGCCCAGGCTCGTGCGCAGGAAACAAATGCCCGCAACAACCTTTCATATACAGAAGTGAAGAGTCCCGCTGACGGTGTGACGGGCATGATTGCCTATCGTGTAGGAGCCTTGGTGAGCAGCATCAGCGAACCGCTTGTCACCGTGTCGGACGACAGCCGCATATACGCCTACTTCTCGTTGACCGAAAGCCAAATCATTGACCTCATGGAGCAATACGGTTCACTTGACGAATTTATCCGACAGATGCCCGAAGTGGAATTACGCATGAGCAACGGCAAGGCATACTCTGAAAAAGGACGTGTTTCGGCAGTAAGCGGTATCGTCACTGCCGGGACAGGAGCCGTGACACTCCGTGCCGACTTTCCCAATACGAGAAACCTGCTTCGCGGCGGCGGCAACGGAACGGTCATACTGTCTGCCAACCGAGAGCGGTGCATCGTCATTCCGCAAGCCGCCACCTATGAGTTGCAGAACAAAACATTTGTATATAAGGTAGTGGATGGCAAAGCACAATCCGCTCCGGTCACCGTGTTCCGGCTGAACAACGGTACCGAATATGTAGTAGAAACGGGATTACAGGAGGGGGATGTCATCATTGCCGAAGGAGCCGGACTGATGAAAGAAGGTGTTGCCGTCAATTCTCAAAACGGAAAGGAGTAAGCCATGACCGTCAAGACTTTCATAGACCGCCCCATACTGTCGGGCGTAATTTCCGTAACCATCATCATCGTCGGGCTGATCGGCCTGAGCCAGTTACCCCTTGAGCAGTTTCCCGACATTGCCCCTCCAACGGTACGTGTCACCGCCACCTACACGGGCGCAAATGCCGAAACGGTGATGAAGAGCGTGATAACACCGCTGGAAGAACAACTGAACGGTGTGGAGAACATGATGTACATGACTTCTACCGCCACCAACACCGGTTCGGCCTCTATCAGCGTCTATTTCAAACAAGGCACCGACCCCGATATGTCGGTAGTGAACGTGCAGAACCGCGTAGCCTCAGCTCAGGGACTACTTCCGGCAGAGGTCACGAAATCGGGTATCACCGTGCGAAAACGGCAAAGCAATTCGCTGAAGGCCATTTCGCTTTATTCACCGGATGACTCGTACGACTCCAACTTCCTGACAAACTACATGAAGATAAACATAGAGCCGCAAATGTCGCGTATCGCCGGTGTGGGCGATGTAAACATCTGGGGTGCCAGCTACTCGCTGCGCATCTGGCTCGACCCACAGAAGATGGCGCAATACGGCCTGATGCCGTCAGACATCTCCACGGTGCTCGCCGAGCAGAATGTAGAGTCGCCCACGGGCACGCTCGGCGCAGAGTCGGCAAACACGTTCCAGTATGTACTGAAATACCGGGGACGCTATGAAAACGAGGAAGACTATGGCAACATGGTCATCAAGTCGTTGCCGGGCGGAGATGTGCTACGGTTGAAGGACGTGGCACGTATCGAACTCGGCGCAGAAAACTATGCCATGCTCAGCCAGACGAACGGACATCCGGGAGCCAACTGCATGATGGCACAAACTTCCGGCTCGAACGCTAACGAAATCATCAAGGAGATTGATGCCGTATCGGCCGGCATTTCCGCCTCTTTGCCGAAGGGTATGGTGCTGACGGACATTACGAGCACAAAAGACTTTCTTGACGCTTCCATCTCCAATGTGGTAGAAACACTTTTCATCGCCATTGCACTCGTTGTACTGGTTGTCTATCTCTTCCTGCACGACCTGCGGGCGACGCTTATTCCCTCGCTCGCCATCATCGTCTCACTGGTGGGCACATTCGCCTTTCTCAGCATTGTAGGATTCAGCCTGAACCTGCTGACGCTCTTCGCACTGGTACTCGTCATCGGTACGGTGGTGGACGACAGTATCGTGGTGGTCGAAGCAGTACAAGCACGCTTCGACGAGGGCTACACCTCTGCCTACCGCGCCACGGTAGACGCCATGAGCGGACTGACTTCGGCACTGATGACGACCACCGTGGTATTCATGGCTGTATTTATCCCTGTCAGCTTCATGGGCGGAACAACAGGAACATTCTACACGCAGTTCGGTCTGACAATGGCTGTCGCCGTTGCTATCTCGCTACTCAACGCCATGACACTCAGTCCGGCGCTCTGTGCCTTGATTATGCGTCCGCGCGCTAATTGGGGAAACGGCGGAAAGCCGGGATTTTCCGATCGTTTCCACTATGCCTTTAATCATTCTTTCCGTCATGTACAGCAGAAATATATGAAAGGCGTATCGTTCTTGTTACGCCACAAGAGCATTGCTGTGGGCAGTATCGTGATGGCATGCGCCGCACTCGTATTACTTATGAATACGACCAAGACGGGACTTGTACCGCAGGAGGACATGGGAACCATCAACATAAACGTGCAGACCGCGCCCGGCAGTAATCTTGAAGAGACGGGACGTATCATGGACGAGATTGAAGCGGCAATACGCGACATTCCACAAATCAAGATATACTCGCGCATCACAGGCAAGGATGCCGTCCACAACCAGTCCGCATCCGCCGGCTCATTCACCGTCCGCTTGAAGCACTGGAGCGAGCGCACGAAAAAAGGGGATGACGTAAACGCCGTGATGAATGAGATTTACCGCCGTACAGATGGCATCAAGGCGGCATCAATCCGCATATCCACCACACCGATGATTTCAGGCTACGGCATGAGCAACGGCTTCGAGTTGTACGTACAGGACAAAAAAGGCGGTAACGTGGAAGAGTTGCTGAAATATACCAACGACTTCATTGACGCCATGAACAAACGTCCTGAAATATCACGTGCCTACACCACATTCGCCACCAAGTATCCGCAGTTCATGGTAGAGGTAGATGCCGCCCTGTGCAAGCGTAACGGCATATCCCCCACCGACATACTCAGCACGCTTGCCGGCTACGTGGGCGGAAGTTATTCCAGCAACCTCAACCGCTTTACCAAGCTCTACCGCGTCATGGTGCAAGCGGCACCCGAATACCGTCTCGACACCGAGGCACTGAACAACATCTTCGTACGCAACAACACTGGCGGGATGTCCCCCATCTCGCAATACCTCACACTCACGCGGGTATATGGTTCGGAGAGCCTTTCGCGCTTCAACCTCTTCTCCGCCATCAGCGTCTCCGGCGTACCGAGCGATGGTTACAGTTCGGGACAGGCCATACAAGCCGTCAAGGAAGTTGCCCGAACCACGCTGCCCGAAGGCTACGGATACGAGTTCGGCGGTATGTCGCGCGAAGAAGCATCGACAGGCAATACCACGACATTAGTGTTCATCGTCTGCATCGTATTCATCTACCTCATCCTCTGCGCCCTTTACGAGAGCCTGATGATACCGTTCGCTGTCATCCTCTCTGTGCCATTCGGACTGATGGGCAGTTTCCTCTTTGCCAAGATGTGGGGACTGGAAAACAATATCTATATGCAGACAGGACTTATCATGCTTATCGGACTGCTTGCCAAGACGGCCATCTTGCTCACGGAATACGCCTCCGAACGCCGACGCCAGGGCATGAGCATCACCACCGCCGCCATATCGGCTGCCAAAGCCCGCCTGCGCCCCATCCTGATGACCTCAATGACAATGGTCTTCGGCATGCTACCGCTGATGTTCTCGCAGGGAGTGGGTGCCAACGGCAATATTTCAGTAGGCGTGGGGACAGTCGGCGGTATGCTCGTGGGAACAGTCGGACTGCTGTTCGTGGTACCCTCGCTATTCATTATCTTCCAGTATTTGCAAGAACGTTTCCTGCCCGGACGTTCAATAACGGAAACTCTTTAATAGAAAATAATCATGAAAAGAATAGGAATACTTCTCGCCGTCTCCTGCCTGCTGAGCGGATGCGGCATATACAACCGATATTCACGTCCGAACCTGGAGGTAAACACTGACAGCCTTTACCGGGAGACAGGATTATTGGCGGACACAACCACAATAGCTGCCACGCCCTGGCGCGAAATCTTTACCGACCCACATCTGCAAACGCTGATAGCTACGGGACTGGAACGGAACACAGATCTCGGCATCGCCCGCTTACAAGTGGAAGAAGCACAAGCAGTGCTGATGAATGCCCGCCTGTCCTATCTGCCTTCTGTAAACCTGACTCCGCAAGCCGGCATCAGCCATTACAACGGGGAAACGAAAAAGACCTATACCCTCGGAGCCACCGCTGCATGGGAAGTGGATATTTTCGGCAAAGTGAACAACTCCAGACGTGGTGCCGCAGCGGCACTCGAACAGAGCCATGCCTACGCGCAGGCAGTGCAGACCGGGCTGGTGGCGACCATCGCCGAGAGCTACTACACATTGTTAATGCTCGATGAGCAACTGACGATATCCGAACAAGCATTAGCAAACTGGGATGAAACCATCACTACCCTGAAAGCGCTTGCAGAAGCGGGAAAAGCAAACGATGTAGCCGTTCATCAGGCACGCGCCAACCGAACGGCACTCAACGCCTCACTGCTGACCATCCGCAAGAGCATCCGCGAAACGGAAAACAGCCTGTGTGCCTTGCTCAAAGAATCTTCGCATACTATCAGCCGCGGCACACTCGGCGAGCAGTCTTTTTCCGATGAGCTTTCCATCGGCATACCTCTTCAACTCCTTGCCAACCGTCCCGACGTGCAACAGGCAGAGTTTGCATTAGCAGAAGCCTTTTATGCCACGAATGCCGCCCGCACCTCTTTCTATCCGAGCCTGACGCTCTCCGGCACGCTCGGCTGGACGAACAATGGCGGGGGGACAATACTCAATCCGGGAAAGTGGCTCTCCAATGCCATCGCCCAACTTGTTACCCCGCTATTCAATAAGGGCACGAATATCGCCAATCTGAAGATAGCCAAGGCGCGGCAACAGGAAGCTGTCCTTCGCTTTGAGCAGTCCTTGCTCAATGCCGGCAACGAAGTGAACGATGCCCTCACCGAATGGCAGACTGCCGACGGGCGTATCCGCTTGGACTACCAGCAGACGGCAGACCTCGAAGCTGCCACAGAAAAAACACGGCTACTGATGCGTTACACCTCTGCCAACTACCTGGAGGTGCTCACCGCCCAACAGTCCCTGCTCAATGCCCGGCTGACGCTGGCACAAGATCAGGCAAGCAAGATACAAAGTGTCATACACTTGTATCATGCCCTCGGAGGCGGCAAGAAGTAATAACACACAATATGTTTGTTCATTTAACGCCCGTCGGGTAACAAAACTTTACCCCACTACCCCGTTCACGCATAAAACCAGCAAGATCAATGCTGCAATAAAGGGTCCCCAGAGTCCGACAACCAGACCGAATATGGCCATTCTGACTTGTTTTCTGTTGTATTTCACATCGTCAAGCACATTGTCTTGCAACTTTCTTTCCACATTTGTAACCATAACTTTTCTGTTTTTTTAATTTATAATCCGATAAAGCTCACTTTGGAAACCGCAGGTCAAAAACTGTAATGGACACGCGCGCTAAGTACCGTGAAGTTTCCATTCCCGTTCCTGACATACTGGAGAATGGGCTGGATGAACAAAGACTCACTGACAGCCTTGTTCCACGTCAACTCCAATGACCACTCCTTACCCTGAAAGAATCGGGCATACTGTCCCGACATCCCAAGCCGGCCGCTCCCGCCGGCATACGCATAGCCTGCCTCCGCATACCGGTAACAGCCGCTCTGCCTGCACGTGTTCTCCGAATACTGCGCCATCAGGATAACGTTCTTGTTGCCAGCTTTCCATACAGGCTGTTCACCATACACCCACCAGGCACAACTCGTCTGCTTCAAGGCTTCCCCCATAGGAGATAGTCGCCCCTCTTCGTCAACGGGATACCGCCTGTTGTGTACAGCCGCCCCCGCAAAGTAATGTCCGTTTCCACATTCATACTCCAGTTGCGCCATATCGAAAACCCCATCCCGTTTCGGCCGGACAAGGAACGGGTTGTCATGCCGGTTCCATCCATTATAACCTGCACCGTTGTACAGGCTGTTTCTAAAAGTCCATCCGCCAAAACTCACGTCAAAATACACCGTCAGTCCCGCCAAAGGATAATTGGAAATCGGATAACCAGCCGAAACCGTAGGAAAAATACCACAAGAGCTGCCCGTAAAGAGCGAAGTGACATCGGACGTGAAAAAGTCCTCATTCACATTGCGTACTCCGACAAACAGGCGCGCTTTTTTCCACATATGCCTATATCCCATCATGGCGATAGCTGCAAAAATATTGTCTTCCTCGATATTGGAGAAAGTCTGCCAGTCATCAATGATATTTTCGTTCGTCTTTGCCACATGAATGGTCGCAGCTTCCAGCGAGCCGCTCTTCCACAAGGGCAGGTTCATATCCAACCGGAGAAGGTTCACCCAGTTGGTATTCTTCTTCATATCCCATTGCCATTCGGTGGTATATGCACCACCGAATGTCTGGGTATAAGCCATACAAGGTATCGTACAGCCCACAAAGAAAAGCATTGTCTTCAATTTCATAACCGCAGTTTTTATAGCCAACGTTTGAATGCACGGATATAGAGCATCTTCAGTCCCTGCGTCAGCATACAGTAAGCGAGCAGGATGCCGACGAGCCAGGGGAAATAACTCCATGGAAGCGGTGTCAGACCGATAGAAGCGCCGAACGGTGAGAATGGCACATAGATACCGATAGCCATAATCGAGAATGTCATTATCAGTACCGGCCAGGATGCCGTGCTCTGGAAGAACGGAACCTTGCGTGTACGAATCATGTGTACGATTAACGTCTGTGACAGCAGCCCAACGACAAACCATCCCGACTGGAACAAAGATGCCATTTCAGGAGTGCGGCAACTGAAGAACCACCACATCACAATGTAAGTCACAATATCGAAGATGGAACTGATAGGCCCGATCCAAATCATAAAGCGGCTCAAGTCAGAAGAATCCCAGATCCGGGGCTTACGCAAGTATTCCGGATCCATGCGGTCAAACGGAATGGTTGTCTGGGATATATCATAAAGCAAGTTCTGAATCAGTATGTGGATAGGCATCATCGGCAGGAACGGCAGGAAGGCACTGGCAACCAGTACGCTGAACATATTGCCGAAGTTAGAACTGGCAGTCATCTTCACATACTTGATAATATTCCCGAACGTCTTGCGTCCTTCGAGCACACCGTTCTCCAGCACCATCAGGTCTTTTTCAAGCAGGATGATATCGGCGCTTTCCTTGGCGATGTCCACAGCCGAATCTACAGAGATACCTATGTCTGATTCACGCAGTGCAGCCGCGTCATTAATGCCGTCTCCCAGAAAACCGACCGTATTCTTCTGCTTCTGCAAGAGTTGGATAATCTCCACCTTCTGCATCGGTGTCAATTTGGAGAAGATATTCCCCACTGCAACAGCCTTCATCTTCTCCTCTTCATTCATCTTTTCCAGTTCGGGCCCCGTGACGGCAGTAGAGGTATCAATGCCTACCTGCCGTGAAATAGTCTTCACCACAGCATCATTGTCACCGGAAAGCACCTTGACTTCCACACCGTGCCCGTGCAACTGGCGGATAGCCTGTGCCGCCGACTCCTTGGGCGGATCGAGAAATGCCAGATAACCTATCAGCACCATCTCCTGCTCATCCTCCACGGCAAAGTTGTTCTCCTTGCTCAGAAAACTCTTATGGGCAAGGGCAAGGACACGCATCCCCTGATTGTTCATCTCCCCGACAAACTTTTGCGCCCTCATCCGTATATCCCCGGTGAGCGGACGTACCTCGCCGCCCAATTCGGCATAAGCGCAGATACCCAACATTTCTTCCACGGCTCCTTTGGTGATAATCTGACGCTTGCCATTGTTGTCCTCCACCACGACCGACATCCGGCGTCGGGTAAAGTCGAACGGAATCTCATCCACCTTCCTGTAAACATTGCTCAAAGACTCAAGATTCAGTTCCTTGACATGTGAAAGGACAGCACGGTCCATCAGGTTTTTCAGCCCGGTCTGGAAATAGCTGTTAAAGTAAGCGTGCCTCAAGATGCGGTTCTCCTTGTCCTCGGTACCGTCAGCATTGACATGGCGTTCCAACACGATATGGTCTTGTGTCAGCGTACCGGTCTTGTCGGTACAGAGTATGTTCATGGCACCGAAGTTCTGGATGGCATTCAGATCCTTTACAATTGTTTTCTTCCGCGACATATTCAAAGCCCCCTTTGACAGATTGGCGGTCACAATCATGGGAAGCATCTCAGGAGTCAGCCCCACTGCCACTGATATAGCAAAGATAAACGCTTCCATCCAGTCCCCCTTCGTAATGCCGTTTACAAGGAACACTATCGGAACCATAATCAACATGAAACGTATAAGCAACAAGCTCACTTTAGTGATACCCTTGTCGAAAGCCGTAGCTGCGCGATGTCCGGCTATACTCTTGGCAATGGTTCCCAGGTAAGTATTGTTTCCGGTCTCAAAAACGATCCCTTTGGCCGATCCGCTCACCACGTTGGAACCCATGTAGCAGATGTTGTCCAGTTCCACCACACTCCCCTTATGATATTTCTTGCCCATCCCCTTAGGGGTCTTCTCTACCGCGTCGGATTCACCCGTCAGGGTGGACTGGCTGACAAACAAGTCCTTCGCTTCGATGATGCGGATATCGGCAGGAATCATGTCGCCGGCAGCGAGCATCACAATGTCCCCCGGCACCAGTTCTTCTATCCTGATTTCCCCCTCGGGGATTCCCGTACGTTTTACATAGCAGGTGTTTGTCACCATCTTCTGCAAAGCCTCGCTCGAACGGCTGGCTTTCCATTCCTGTGTGAAACGCAGGATGGCACTCAATACAATCATTGTCGTGACGATGATAATGGAAGTCCAGTCCTGGTTGCCGGGAACTGCCATCAGCACATCCATCACAAAGGATATGGCGACCAATGCCGTAAGTACTCCCACAAAAGGGTTGATGAATGCCTTGGCAAACATGATGAGCGGCCTTTTCCTTTTTTCATGTACAACCTCATTCTTCCCAAAAAGAGACTGTCTTTTCTCTACTTCATTTTCAGTCAGTCCGAGCTGAGTTGTCCGGAAATAATTGAAAACCGATTCGAGTGGCTGTCCTGCGGCCAAAAATACCTTCTCGGCATTAAAAGCGAACTGTTCCTTACGTTTTTTCTTCTTCCACATGTTACTTTTGTTTTATGGATTAATTACTCTGTTTTGCCTTTCGCGCCGCAAAAGTAGGAAGCATTCTTATAAGGAACTGTTAGAAAACTATTAGAGTGGTATTAGAAAACTATTAGAGAAACTTATCATGAGAGAAACAAAACCTATTCAGGCGAATTTCCGGACGAAGCAGACAGTATCAGACGTGGGGAAGCTCCACCACAAATGTAGTACCTTCTCCCCGTTCCGAGTGTACGGCAATGTCTCCGCCGTGTAAACGGATAATCTTTTGAGACAACGCCATGCCGATGCCGTGTCCCTCCACCACCTTTTCTTCTTCTCCTCTATAAAACAGAGTGAAAAGGTTCTGCTTGTCGATATCCGACATACCGATGCCACTGTCCGACAGGCGGACAACAGTCCATTTATCCCAGAAAGAAATCTGGACAGACGAGGAGTTATTGGCGGAGTATTTGCAGTTGTTCTCTATCAGGTTGGAAAAGGCGATATTCAACAGATACGGATTTCCCGTCACCGTAATCAGACGGTCGTCATCCGCCTCTTCCTGCCCGAAAAGCAACTCGATACTATATTCCGGATGTGCCCTCAGTATCAGTTCCCTAACATCAAGCAACAGCTCGTCCAGCCGGACATCCCGCATACTGATTTCTTCCTTCCGGTAATCGGCTTTGGCAAGATTCAACAGCCCGTCAATCAATCTTGTCATCCGCCTGGCATCCTGCTGCATATTCTGCATGGCACAGCGGTACTGCTCCGCCGTACGCTCTTTCTGCAGAGACAGATCCAGTTCGGCGATAAGGGCGGCCAACGGCGTGCGCAGTTCATGTGAGACGTTGCTGACAAACATCCTTTGCGAATTGAACGATACTTCCAACCGGTCAAGCAACGCGTTGAAAGCCGTACTGAGCTCACCCAACTCATCACTCTCGTTCTTCACCGGAAGACGGCGGTCTATCCGTGAAGCGGTAATCGTTTCCGCCTCGCTCACGATAGTACGTATCGGTCGCAACGAAACCCTCGCCAGAAAGTAACCGGCAGCGAACAACAGGGGTAATCCTACAACAAACAAAATGAACAACGTTTTCTGCAATCCGAGCAGATTGTCATAGCCGTAACCGTCATAAGCGGCGGCCGTGACTATATACTCCTTTCCCCCGAACGGGTAAACGATACCAATCCCCTGATACTTGCCGACATGAAATTCCATCTCCTTTTTCTGCAGGATATTGTCTATCATTTCCTGCGTTTCCTTGATTATATCGTTCTGTATGGCATCATGGTAAAGCATCCGGAAGTCTGTGGTATAAACGGCTACCTCTACTTCGTTGATGAATTTCTTATTATTCAGGTAGATGGACTGCATAGTCCGGGCATCCACCTGGTCGGCAAGAAACAGATGGGCTTTAGTGACTGCCTCGCTCTTCAAGTCTCTGAAAAAAGTTTTGTCACGCGTCCGCTCGCTGACCAGATAAATCAAGACCATGCACAGCAGGAAAACAGTAGCCGTCACCCCGGTATTCTTTAATGTAAGCGCTGTTCTTATTTTCATATCTTGTCTGCGAGGATAAAGCCTACCCCCGGCTTGGTATGGATAAGTTTGACATCGAAATCCCGGTCTATCTTCTTTCGCAAATAGTTGATATACACATCAATGAAGTTGGTTCCCGTATCAAAATGAGTATTCCATACTTTCTCCGCTATCTCCACACGGCTGATTACTTTCTCCGCATTCTCAACCATATAGACCAGCAAATTGTATTCCTTAGGGGAAAGCCGGATGCAGATGTTGTTTCGGGTGACTTCCTGCCGTTCCAGATTGATGGACAAATCGGCGTAAGCAATCTGTTTTGCAGGAGCACCGCCTGATACCGCATTCCGTTTCAGCAGCACCCTGACTCTTGCCGTCAACTCCCTGAAATCGAAAGGTTTCACCATGTAATCGTCCGCACCGACATCGAAGCCTTCCAGTTTGTCGTCGGCCGTACCCAAAGCAGTCAGCATCAGGATTGGAACCCGGTCGTCAATCTTGCGGATTTCCCTGCACAGCTCGAAACCATCCATCTTGGGCAGGATGATATCCGAGATAACCAGTTGGAAAGTGTTTGACTGGAAAAGACGCAACCCCATGGCACCGTCATAAGCTACCAAGACCTGATAACCGTTCTCTTCCAAACCGATTTTCAGCAAATCGGCCACTCTCTTTTCGTCTTCCACAATTAATATTCTCTGCATACTTCTTTAGTCTTTGTATCTGAAAAAACGGATTGATTATATTGATTATTTTGAATGCGGATTCTTGCATATGTAAGACAAAAGTACAAAATAATCAGTTCTTTAGCATCATACAAGCTGTTTTTTATGCATGTTTTACGCTTATACCCTCAGAGTGCCTGCCTTCCGTCACTCTATCTTAACCAAATGATAAAGCGTCCCCCGGTAAGACTTCCGGCAGGGTATATTCAATTTCCGGAGCGTACGCCCGAATTGCGATACCTTATTGATAGCCAGTTTATCACGTGTCTTCGTCTGCAGATAACTCAAGATTTGCATGGTGGTCAGCCACTCGCCTTCCTCTTCTTCCGCCACCGGACTAAGATAACAATGGAACAACTGTTCCAACGGACTTATCTGCTCAAATTCACGGTTCGTCTCTTTCAGAATCTGCTCGTCATCCTCGTTCAGCCAGTAACGCTCTCCTTTATAGATGGCTTCCATCGCCTGCGCGTAAAGCTGTTTGTAATTAATAGTGACGTTCGTGCTGATAGGAGCCGTCACTTCGATACAGATAAAACGGCGGCTGCCGCTGGGGTCGGTCAGCAAATCTTTCTGATTGCTCGTGCCGATAAAAGAAGCGTAACGACGCATTTCGCGGATAGTGTTGCCGTGAGGTTTGCGCAGGTTGGCAACCGGTTTCTGCAACAGATGTTTCAGAAATCCCTGTTGGCTGACATTTATCTGGTCGAACTCATCAATGTTTATCAGGAAAAAACGTCCCAGATAACGCTCCGCCTCCTGCTTGCTTTTGAAGTCGATGCTGTCCGTATAGCCGAAACGCAGTTCCGGCGGCAGGATGATACGGCAAAACGTTGACTTACGAAACCCTTGCGGGCCGACAAGCAGGGGCGAAGTATTGTTTCCATGCTGCCGGTCCAGCCCTCTCCAATGCGCTACCATGCTAAGAAACCAGCGATAGAACAATTCCTGCCAATGCGGATTGTCACAAGGAACCAGGCCTGCCAACGCACGGATACGGTCTTTGCCGTCCCAACGCCCCACCTCATAAAGATATTCCTCGACGGGATTGTACAAAGGGACATATTCCGAGTTCAGGAAACGGTCTACATCGCGATCCCATGCGCTGATACCCTCTTTCAGGGCACAGATAGCAATACTGTTGCGCACACGCTTGTCCACAGGCTTGAAATAAAAATGGATGGAATCACGCTGACGGTATTCCAGGTCGTCCAACACTGTATTATAACGAAGTTCGTAACGGCGGTTCATAAATTCTTCCAACAGGAAAGCTGTCTCCTGCTCCCTGCTGATACTGCTTTTCTTGCCGAACCCCTTACATTCCTGATAGAGATTATGCAACTCAAGGCGGATGGTCTGCTCGTCTTCCTCACGATAATAGTGGATAAGTGTTTGCCGCACAGCCTCTTCCTCAGGGATACCCGCCTTGAAACAATGTTCGGCAAGACGCACGAGCAAGGGCTGAAGGTCGTCCCCACGTTTCCAGTCCTCCATTTCCTGAAACGCACGGTTCAGTGCAGCCTCATAAATTTTCTTGAAAGTCCGCGAGGATTCGTATCCCGGCTGCAGGCGCGACAGAAGATTCTTTTCCCCCTGTTTGCGTTGCCGGAAAGTCTCTTCACCCGCCATGGAAAGCGGTTGCTCCAGGCAGAACGGCACTGCGTCCGGATTGTAATAAGGAGCCTCATCCAGTGTCATCCGGCACCTTTGTGCCAACACCGGTTCTTTTAAGTCGATGTCGAAAGGAAGTAGCGGCTGATAACATTTCACCGCCAGCCAATAGGCGTGTACATGGAATAACTCCGCGTCCGTTTCTTTTTCAGGCAGTCCGCCGGCATCCGGCAGGGCAAAACGCACCCATATTTTCACACTACGACCGCTGGAACCACAAAAAGCGGCAAAGGTTTGCGGCAACAGCGCCGCCTGCCGCTTCACAAACTCGATTTCGGACAGACCCGCCAAGTGCTTCACTTCCAGTTGCACCAGTCCGTTATATTGTTTCATCCTTCGTTCTCCGTCTTTGGTGCGGGTATATTCCACGGCGGAATAGATATAGGGCAGCTTGTCTATATGTTCGTACTGACCATACGTGCCCTCCATTAAAGGTATAAGATTTCGCAAAGCCGTGATGTATCCCGATTTTGTCTCCGTCTTCATTTTGTCGAACAATGTACTTGCCTCACAAACGCTCAGAGTTTCTTTTCCGCTCCCGTTGTCTTGTCTGATTAATGTAATTTTCATCCTGTTTTTTACCTGTTTATTCTTTCAATACGGCTTGCCGTTTAACGCCCGTAAAGGTACGTTATAAAGTTCTGAAAAACAAGTATTTTATCTGATTAATATTAGTATTTTATTTGTATTCGCCCTATTCTTTTCGTATCTTTGCTTAGTAGTTGTCAAGGGCTCACTATTGTGGATAAACAAGCTGTCGGCTGTGGACAAACAGGTCTACAGATGTGAACAAGTTTATTTACAACAGTGAGCCCTTGCAAAGCATTAACCGTTAACGGATGCTTCCTAATACGTTGATGTATACTATCATAAGAAATAACATAATAACAATACGTATTTAAAAACAAAAGACTATGGCAATATTATTTGATTGGTATGAGAATCCGAAACCTTCGGACAAGGAAAAAGGAGAGAAAACACTACACCCGCGTATTAAATACAACGGTTCGATAGGGACTGATTTAGTGCGCCGCCGTATTCAGGAACGCTGTTCGCTGACTGAAACGGATGTAACCGCCGTGCTTGATGCACTGTCACACATTTTGGGACAGGAATTGGCCGACGGGAAACAGGTGCATCTGGACGGCATCGGCTACTTCCACCCCTGCCTGACGTGTACGGAACCCGTGACGATAGACACCAAACGGAAAGCAACCAAAATAAAACTGAAAGCAATCCAGTTTCGTGCCGACCAGGCTTTGAAAAATGAGTTCGGAATACTGAAAGTCAAAAGTCTGAAAGGGGGACTGGACTTCTCACAACCGACAAACGACGAAATAGACCGGCAACTGACGAAGTATTTCCAGACACATCAGTTCATGCGAAGATATGACTTCCAAAATCTCTGCGGAATGGCAAGAAGTACGGCAATGAGACATATCCGACGGCTACGCGACGAAGGAAAGCTGAAAAATGAGGGTGGCGTGATGCAACCGATTTATGTACCGGGAGACGGCTATTATGGTAATAATAAACAAGTTACGATTTAATTAGGGAATTTTCCCCCTGAGGGCAACTTTTACCCTCAGAGGGTTAAAAAGCTCTGCCCTCATAGCTGAAACCACGATGAATAAAGGGATTGTAGCAGATTATGAGGGTATGAGGGCAAATTCAACAAAAATATTTCTTGGAGAAAGAATATTTTCAGAGTTGCTATTTTTTTCGTGTACTTGTACTTGCACTTGCATACTCACTCCGGCTGTTCATACTTCTTTTAAGGGGAATAAGATTATTTTTATAATCAGTGGGGTGTCCGATTGGCATACCTATCCGATTTAAATAATAGAATCCAATGTAATTAGAAAAATCAAAGTATGAGAAAAGTATTTATCCAATTATTATTTACTGTCCTACCACTCTCACTGGTTGCACAAAATAATGATTTGCAGAAAAAAGACACGATCTATGACGAAGGAAAAGGTGTTCAATTCCTGGAGATTTCTTATGAACAAGCTCTGGCAAAAGCCAAAGCTGAAAACAAACGTATATTTATAGACTGTTACGCTTCGTGGTGTGCTCCTTGCAAGAAAATGCTGAATACCACCTTCAAAGACACCCGTATCGGAAACTTCATGAATTACCAGTTCGTCACCATCAAAGTCAATATGGAAAAAGCAGGTGACGGTAAGATGATTAAAAACAAATTCGGGGTAAAAGTTTACCCTACTTATCTACTGATTAATCCGGATGGCACCCTTTATAACAAATTTATAGGTGGAGCCTATGTTACGGCCTTTGCCGACAAGCTAAAAAATGCATTACTGGGTGAAGAAGATGAATACATCAAAAAAGAACGCATACAGAAAGGAAACTGACATTTTTCTTTTTCCGGCAGGTTCCTTCTTTCGGTTTTCCACCAAAATCTTTTGAAATAAAGACAAAAATACTACTTTTGCACGCAACTCTCAACTGAATTAATAAGGAATCAAAACGTTCGGAGTATTGGAAAAAGAGACTGAGTTTGAGCTATTTTTTAAGGAAAACTATTCCCGATTCTATTATTTTGCCTTTCAAATGATAGGTGAAAAGGAAGTATGTCGGGATATTGTAGGCGATGCCTTTGAACAGACATGGGCTTTTTCCCGTCAGAAAGAACAGTTTAATCTTACCAGTTATATGTATTCTCTGGTACGCAACAAATGCGTTGACTACCTCCGTCATGAAGCGGCCAAAGCACGATACGCAGATTTCTATATGTATATGTATAACGAAAGTGGTGAAGATGACACGTATGAGGAAATGGAACAACAAATCTCACAGATGTACTGTATGCTGGACAAGTTCACTCCCAAAACCCGTACAATCCTCGAAATGTGCTACTTCCAAAAGAAAACTTATAGTGAGACAGCCAGTGAACTTGGCATTAGCGTCAGTGCCGTACGAAAACACATCGTTAACGCTTTGAAAGCATTTAGAACAGTAATTGCTAAAAAAAGCAAATAAACGGTATACAAAAACGGACAGAATACGATATATAACAAACAGATTGTCAGAATCAATGGATAAGAAAGATAATATAAAGGAAGAAAAACTGGAACAAATCGTCAAATTGATGGAAGACGGAAAGCAACTGTCCGACGAGGAGTTTGCACTATTAATGCAGGATGAGGAAGTCATGCGCGCCTGTCGGGAACTGCAAAATTGTAAGAATGCCGTGATACGTCAATATGATGATGCCCCCGACGTTGAAAAGGAATGGCAGGTATTCCGACAAAAAGAACGCCAGATTCCATTTCCGAATACACAGCCCGATTCTCTCGTAAATCCGATACCTTCCCATATCTCCCCTTCCAGAAAATCACACCGTTTCTTATGGGGGACACTAACCGGAATAGCCGCATCTTTCCTCCTTATTTTCTTATATGCATGGCTAGTAAGGTCTCCTTTGTCAAAAAATGAGATTATCGCCTTTCAAGCCATCGACAGTGTACAGCAAGTGACGTTGCAAACGAGTACAGGAAACCGAATTGCCCTTGCACGGGACACGCGTGAAGAAGTTTTGGAAGAAGTGGGCACATTACTCAGCAAAAAAGACACGCTTGAATTAGCATATACTGCCAAAAACAGCCCTGATATATCGAAAAAAAATATTGAGACACACCGCCTTTCCACTCCGAGAGGACAAGACTTCAAAATCACTCTTGAAGACGGAACTATTGTCTGGATGAATGCAGAAAGCAGTCTGGAATATCCTTCACAGTTTACCGGCAAAAACAGGTTAGTCCGCCTGAAAGGCGAAGCTTATTTCAAAGTAGCGAAAAATACGGAATGTCCGTTTATTATTTGTACAGACCGCATGCAGATACAGGTACTGGGTACGGAACTGAATGTACGCAATTATGTATCCCGTGATTCTCACGTAACTCTAATTAACGGACGGGTGAAAGTCAGCGACAGCAAGAACAGGGAGCATTCAGCCTGCCTGAATCCTGGTGAAGATGCCCAATGGCGTGAGAATGA
Source organism: Bacteroides sp. f07 (assembly GCF_042854785.1). Classification (NCBI taxonomy): domain Bacteria; kingdom Pseudomonadati; phylum Bacteroidota; class Bacteroidia; order Bacteroidales; family Bacteroidaceae; genus Bacteroides; species Bacteroides sp. f07. Next base: position 142,996 of record NZ_BAABXI010000003.1, read on the forward strand.
ATCCTTTGTTATAAGAAATGTTGATACGGACTCTTATGTTTATTGGAAAGACGGCTACTTTTACTTCGACAATATGCCACTGGTGGATGTGACCCAAGAACTTGGCCGCTGGTACAACATCAATGTTGTGTTTGAGAATAAAGAACTAATGGACATGCATATCCGATATTTCTGTGTACGCAACGAAACACTGGAACGGGCAATAAGCTTATTAAACCGCATGAAAAAGATACATGCTACATTAAGCGGAAACACCGTATATATCCGATAATTTCTCCGCTGCTTCATATCATACTCATTAATGGAATTATTACTTTCCCGATACCCGTATTCTCTATGCGGATATCGGGAGCACATTCCTATTCTGTTAATACTCTATTCTTTTTACAATTATTTACACTTTACATCTTTCACTGATGCTTTCAGAATGAGCAACCCACTTCCCCAATCATAAACTAATGCTAGCATTTCTCGACCTATCAATCTTTTTTTGAAAAAAAATCGTTTTTAGGGGTGTCTTATTGTTAGAGGATTCCGATTTAACAATAAAGGTCTAATTATATAATGTTAATAGTTTATGAGAAAGTTTTCAGTTATTTTCATTTTAGCCTTCCTGCTTATCCAATTACGTCCGATCACAATGATCGCCCAAAAAGGGAAAGATAAGGAAATCGTGCTTGAAGTGAAAAACGAGCGGCTTCCCCAAGTATTCAAACGCTTGGAAAAGATGACAGACTACAAAATCATGTTCATCACGGAAGATGTGAACAAATATGGCGTGAATGGAACAATTCGTGCAAAAGACATTCACGATGCCATGAAACAAATTATTGGTAACAAACCATTGGAGTATACCATCGACAAGCAATTTATTACGGTGACATCCCAAGAGGCCAACCGCACGACAGAGCCCAGACAAGAGACCATTAAAGTACAGGGAAAAGTAGTAGACGAAAACGGGGTTCCCGTGCCGGGAGTTAATATCAAAATTCACGGAACGAAGCAGGGAACCATGACCGATCTTGACGGACGTTACACAGTAAAGGTGAAACCGGATGACGTGTTGGACTTCTCGTTCATCGGCTACAAAACCGAGCAAATCCCCGTAAAAGGAAAGACGACACTAAACCTCAGCCTGGAGCCCTCTTCCAAAAATCTAGATGAAGTGACAGTTGTAGCTTTCGGCTCACAAAAAAAAGAAAGCGTGGTATCTGCCATTACTACCATACGTCCGGGTGAACTGAAAACTTCAAATAGCGATTTAACCTCAAGCTTTGCCGGAAAAATCCCCGGAATGATAGCCTGGCAGACCGGCGGACTGCCGGGAGCTCTGACGGAAGATGAGATGAATACGAAATTTTATGTACGTGGTATCACCTCATTCCAGTCCAGCGCCAATTCCGACCCGCTGATATTAATCGACGGAGTAGAATCTTCCAAGTTGGAACTGTCCCGCCTGGCAGTAGAAGATATTGAATCTTTCAGTGTCTTGAAAGATGCTTCCGCAACAGCAATGTATGGTGCACGCGGTGCTAACGGGGTGATTCTCGTCACCACCAAAAAGGGAGAAGAAGGAAGCGTCTATACTACTGCACGCTACGAGATGGTTGTCGGCAAACCGACGCAGGAAATTGATGTGGTAGACCCCATCACTTACATGAAAATGTATAACCAGGCCATCATGGGACGTTCCAATGCCGGAACTCCTAAATATAGCGTAGAGCATATCAACCGTACAGCTTCCGGCAGATATCCGTCTTGGGTTTATCCAGCCAACGACTGGTATGATATCTTGTTTAAAGGACAGAGTATCAATCATCATGCCGGTGTCACTATCCGTGGCGGCTCCAAAGTAATACAGTATTATGCTTCTGTCAATTATAACCGGGATCAAGGTATGCTGAAGTCTGACAAGCTAAACGATTTTGACTGCAACATCACTAACAACCAGGTTAGTTTTCGCACCAATCTGAATATCAACCTGACATCGGGCATACGGTTAGTCATCAACTCGGCCACTAATATAGATAAATATCATGGTCCGGTAACCGATCAGTCTGCCGCCTACTCATATGCCTTTAACGCTTCTCCGGTAGATTTCGCTCCGGTATATCCTGCCGATGAAAACTATAGCTGGCCACATATCCGTTTCGGTACAACTGCTGCCGGAGCTACCAACCCTTACATGATGAACCAGCAAGGTTATAAGGAACGTACCCGATACTCCACAACCAACAAGGCAGAATATATCCATAACCTCAGCTCTCTGGTCAAAGGTCTGGAGGTCCGTTTAAGTGCTTCCTATGTGCAGTCGGGCTACTATGACAATACCTTTACCACCAGTCCTTACAAATACTATCTGAAAAAGTATGATTTTGAGACCGGTACACACACACTGGCAGGAGTAGGAAACTCAACGGCCTCGAAAACACTGCGAGTAGGCGGAAACAGCAATAGCACAGATACGCGTGTCACTTATGAGGGACGGGTCTATCATACAGCAGCCTGGGGTGATCATCAGACATCATTAACAGGAGTTGTCCAGGCTTACGAACGTACCTTTACTCCCATATCATCTGTACTGAACGGAATGCCGCAACGTAACCTGACCTATTCGGGACGTGGTTCATATGGATATAAAGACCGTTATTTCGGCGAAGTCAGTGTCGGTTACAACGGTTCCGAACGCTTTGCGGAAGGTAACCGTATGGGAGTTTTTCCTGCTTTGGGAGCAGCATGGGTGGCTTCCAGTGAGAAATGGATGCGTCCGGTTTCCAACTGGCTTTCTTATTTAAAATTCCGTTTCTCGTGGGGGAAAGTCGGTAACGACGGCATCATCTCCACTCCACGTTATGTATATTTGCAAGACATCGGTTCAACCAGTGCCGGCACGACAAAAGACGTGGAAGCTTATAAGACTTCAGGTTCAAGTTCCCGTAAAATTGTAAATTTCTACGGTGACGATGATATCCAGTGGGAAATAGCTGAACAAGCCAACCTAGGTATTGAAGCCAAATTCTTTAAAGGACTGCTGGAGATACAAGCAGACCTCTATCAGGAAGTCCGCCACAATATTCTGTCCAACCGTTATGTGATTCCGGCAAACGTAGGTATAGAAATAGCCCCACTGGACAACATAGGCAAGACACGCTCACGAGGAATCGACCTCTCAGCCAAAATACAACATCAGTTCAATAATGACTTTTGGCTGATTTTAAATGCTACGGCTACTTATAATAAGGTTATTTATAAAGAAATCGAGGAAGCTACCAACAAACCGGCCTGGCAACGTATGGTGGGCAAAGAAATCAGTCAGGCTGTGGGATATATCGCTGAAGGAGTATTCCGCGACCAGGCTGAAATCAATAACTCTCCCCGTCAAGACGGTGATGTTATGCCGGGAGATATCAAATACCGCGACTTGAATGGCGATGGAGTAATCACCGTAGCGGATGCTACTTACATTGGTTATCCGGAAACCCCGAGAATGATTTACGGCTTCAGCGGTTTCCTGAACTACAAAAACTTTGAATTCAGTTTTGCTTTTCAAGGTTCCGGCAAACGTACTTTCTTTATGAATCCAAAGTCCATTTCCCCATTCTATGGTGATCATGCCATGCTGACAGCTATTTATGAAGACCATTGGTCTGAGGATAATATGACATCAAAACCATTCTGGCCACGTCTTTCTCCGCAGAATATCATTACGCATAATCCACAGGAAGACTGGTATAGCGGAGCAGAAGTACGTAAAAGTACTTATTTCATGCGCGAATGTAGCTTTTTGCGTTGCACTTCACTTCAGTTAGCATACAATCTGCCTAAAAAATTACTGCACAGATGGAAAATGCAGAATGTAAAACTATTCGTCAGCGCAAACAATCCGTTCTGTTTTACGAACTTCAAAGTATGGGACGTTGAACTAGGTGAAAATGGTTTCAATTATCCTATTCAGAAAACATACTCTATGGGTTTAAACATTAGTTTTTAACAACAGCATAATGATGAAAACAAAAAATATCATATACAGTTTATTATTCGTCTCTTCCGTCTCTCTCACCGGCTGTAAGGGTTATCTGGATGTAGTGCCGGACAATGATATCGAAACGATTGAAACGACCTTCGAAAAACGGGAAGATGCTTACGCATGGTTCAAGACATGCTATTCTATGATAACCATGGATATCTCCGACATCAATGCTTGTCCGGCCTTTTGGGGGGCGGATGAAGTAGTGGCCGATGACTATATCCGTTTGACCAATCCCAACAGTATGCCGGGATTGATGATTGCCGATGGCATACAAATGGCCCAGTCTCCTTATGGCGATGTGTGGAAAAGTACGAAATTTTATGGTGGTATCCGCTATTGCAACCTGTTTCTCAGCCATATAGACGGCGTGTACAATATGTTGCAGGAAGAAAAAGATCTGTGGCGTGCTGAGATACAAGCATTGAAAGCACAATATTATTTTGAACTGATGCGCCGCTACGGTCCCATTATTTTGGTTCCCGAGAATATCAACGCAGCAGCCCCTATTGAAGAAATGCAACAGCCGCGCCGTCCAATCGACGAAGTGGTGAATGCAATCGTAGAACTTTGCGATGCGGCCATCTCAAAACTGCCTTATTATAAAGAGCAAGAACAAAACCACTATGCTTATTTTTCTAAAGAAGGAGCAGCTACCCTAAAAGCCATGACACTGCTTTATGCAGCTTCCAAATTATTCAACGGAAACACAATGATGTCGGAAATGGTGAATAAAAATGGAGAACGGCTGTTCCCCGCATACGATAAAGAGAAATGGAAAAAGGCTGCGGAAGCTGCCGACGAAGCATTAAAAATAGCTGCGGAAGGCGGCAAACAGTTAGTTAAAGGAAGTACCGAGTGGCCGACTCCTATGTTGAATACTATTCGAGACATCCAGCAGTCATGTATGAATTATGACTATAATAATAAAGAAGTATTATTGTGTGTACGGCACCAACGCTTCTCAGCCCCCGTGTTCTATCACCCCAGATTTCCAGAGGAAGAGCTGAATTATTATGACCAATATTGCGTAGGAGGATTCGGAGCTTCCATGAAAATGGTGGAAATGTATTATACGGAACATGGTCTGCCCCTCACTGAAGACAAACAATGGGTAGCTTCCCGTTATGCCATGACAACAGAAAGTGACGAACGATATAAGAATATTGTCCCGTTGGGCGAAACAATCCTGAGTTTGCACCGCCGACGCGAACCCCGTTTTTATGCCAATATTGCAGCACATAACACTTTCTGGTATAAAAAAAGTGTAAACAGCACCAATGAGCCTATGCGCTGCGAATGCCTGCAAGGACAATTAATGGGAACTGCTTCCAAACGTTATGACTCAAGTATCCCGCAATGTCTCACAGGATATTATGTGAAGAAATTCGACAATGCAGATGTAGCTTTAAAAGATTATTATGCAAATAGTTCCTCTGAATCCGGAGATATCCTGTTCCGGCTTCCCGACTTGTTGCTGGCATCGGCAGAGGCATGGAACGAATATCTGGACAAACCAGATGAACGCGTTTACGACCCGCTAGATCAAGTTCGTACACGGGCAGGCATAGCAAAAGTCCGTGATGCATGGAAAACTTATGCGCGTAATCCTCAAAAAGTAGAAACACAGGCAGGTATGCGCGAGATTATCCGGCAGGAGTGGAACATCGAGTTTGCTTTCGAAGGACGCAGATTCTATAATCTCCGCCGCTGGATGACTGCTCATGAGGAACTTAATGCCCCCCTCTATGGATGGAATATCATAGGAGATACGGAAGAACGATTCTACAATAACAATAAAGAACCGGTCATCGTATGGAAGAAACGGGGATTTACCGCTCCAAGAGACTATTTTTTCCCTATCGGCAGCGAAGAAGTGATGATTTCAGGATGTGTTCAGAATCCCGATTGGTAATCGTTGAATTGATTTAAAGACAAAAACAGTTATGAAAAAGTTAATCTATTTAATAATAACAATTTGTACCTTGGTTTCCTGCAATGATGAATCAGAGGGATTTGCAGTTGATTTGCCGGCCGGAGCTTTTGAGTTTACTCCAGCAATGGGCGGTGCGGTGTTGCGTTACAAACTACCTGATGACCCGGACATAATAGCCATAAATGTACGTTACAAGGATGTGTATGGCAATAATATATTAAAGACAGGCAGTAACTCAACCGACTTATTAACAATAACAGGGTTCAATGAAGAAACAAGCGATATACCGGCACAAGTATCGTTCTTGAAACGTAACAATGAGGAATCACACCCCATAGATATAACTTTCAGCACATTAGATTCTGCACCGATTTGTTTTATCAACGGAGCAGAGGTGAAATCAGGCTGGAACGGATGTACACTCGAATATAATAATCCAGAAGGAACTACGGGGATGGCTCATGTATTCTATCTCGGAATCAATCCGTTAGATAATCAACAAGATACGATACTGCTCGAATCATTCCCGTTAAATGCCGGACAAGATGTCAGACATTACACTCCACAGCAAAAAAGTGCATACAATACTATTATAGTACGTGCCGAAGATTATCGCGGATATATTGTGAAAGAAAAAATATGGGAGAATATTCAAGCATTCAATGTGGAAAAGCTTGAACCAACCAATTTTGATGTTATCTATAACAACTCGTTGGAAATACCGGAAGAGAAAATAGGACTTCAATATCTGACGGATGGAGATACGAAAGGAACAGCATGGTTCCAAACCCAAAACTCTCACCATTATTATACTTTCCTTTCACGCGAAAATGGGGTCGGCGAAAGTTCTGAACCGATGTATATTGACTTGAAAAAGATGCGCCCGGTATCAGAAATCCGGTTCTACGCTTATCGCCATGTCGGCACATATTCTTTTAGTGCGAAATCTTTTATTGATTGGGGAGGAAGCAGCACTTCCGCTTCTTATCAGGGACCACAGTATTTCAAACGTTATTTAATGAATAAACTGCCTTGTTCGATAACTGTTTATGGTTGCAGGCAAGATGTTTCCGGTTCTGATTGGGATAATTTAAAATGGGAAGTGGTTAGTTCATTTGAAGACAATCCGGATATAAGCGATGATGAACGCTGGACTTATCATGCAGCAACTTGTGGAGGTGTCAAGAAGGCTGACAGCTTCGGAACATTAAGTTTGTTAGAAGGCGCCAGCCCGATTTATAAATCAATGAGTATCAATATTGATATACAAAAAGAAGGGTTCCGCTATTTGAAGATCAAATTTAATGGAACATACAATATGTATCCATCAATTTACGAACGTGATGATACGACGAACAAGCAGACCAAATATCTGACTTTCCACGAACTTGAAATATATTCTGATAAAGATTAAAAAGAGGAGAACAGACATGAAAAAATACATAGGATTATTAATGGCTATATTAACGATGGTATCTTGCGAGTCTCTGGAAGATACTTATAAAGACTATGCAGGAGATGGCCCCATCCGTTACCTCGGCAAATGTATGGATCTGACCGTCCAACCCGGATGGAACAGATTGATCGTCAGTTGGACAAACAGCGCAGATCCGGTTATTGATAAAATAAAAGTCACCTGGTCGAAAGACGGAGTTATAAAAGAACAATTACTGGACAGAGAAACAGCCGAGTTTAATATTCCGGATTTGGAAGACGGCAATTATGAAGTGACAGTTTGCTCGGTTGACAAAGAAGGAAACACTTCTTTAAAAAGTACGAGTTACGGTCGACCGTATACAGCTAGTCATGAGATGATACAATCGTTCACACAGATTGTATCCAACCATTATTTTCTAAAAGATCGCCTGATTCTCCTCTTTCAGGGATGGGAGGAGAATGTTATAGAAGCTCATCTGACATATACCAAAACAGATGGTAGCGCCGGACGAATTGAACTGGACGAGCAATTGGTTAATCAACTTTATTATTTGCTGCCCGATGCAATAGATATGTCCCAACCGGTGGAACTTTACCGTTCCGGGCGTATCCCAGGCTGTAATGATGAAATAGTATTTGCCCCAACAGAACTTGAAAATATAAGATTATTCAATGCTGATTTCAAACAAGAAATGAAACGTCAGTTCGGGTTCGATGAAGATATTCCGGATGCTTGGGCGTCCACTGTCGAAGAAATCAGTTTTGACTGGACTATCGGTAGTTTCTCAGATTTATTGCACCTACCAAATCTGAAAAAACTTGTGTTAGGCAAACACCGCTATATCCGTGACGATTTAGTGAATGATTCCGAAACGGCTCAGAGCAAAGTATATGATGCAGAATTAAGTGATTTTGTTTTAAAAACGCTACATGAATTAAATCCTGATTTTATAGTAGAGCGTTACAATAAACATTATCCTACTCTGGCACAGGCTGAATACATTGATGAAAAAGGTCGGACATCTCTTCCCGATTATTCATTCCTTGACCTGTCAGGTTTGAAGTTTACTTCTTCACCTGAGGATGCTGAAAATTATAAATCGTACTTGGAATATCTAACTGATAATGATACAAATACAAGTTGGGAGCCTGCGGGTACGAAAGAACTGACAACTTATTCACTGACATTGGACTTAAAAACTGAAAGATGTCTGCAAGGTCTGAAACTTGTACAAACCTACTTCGATAATGAGAACAAACGTTCCTGGTGTCCCGGTATAATCAAGATATTCGTATCCAAAGATTCCGAAAATTGGGAAAACGCCACTTATCTAGAAGAATTGGAAATCGGCCATAGCACCGGAGAGGTGAATATTATCCCATTTGTAAAGGGAGGTAAACAAGCTCAGTATGTAAAAGTTATGATTTCCACACCACATTCAGTATCAACTTATAATATAAGTTTAGCTGAAATAGGACTTTATTGATTTTCCACCTGTCTTACAATGACAAGAGAGGGTACACTTCACTATTGGGGAGTGTACCTTCTTTGTTATTAACTTTACAAATGGGAATCTATAAATTCAGTGTTTGCCCAGTAACTGCCGAATCATTTAAATGACGGCAACCCAAATGCTTCCAATTCTCCTCAAAAGGTTATAAATCACAAAAAGTTATGTGAAATCCTCAGATTTCATGTATGTTTGTCTCTTGAAAAAGGAGAAATCATGAATATCGAAGATTACAGAGAATATTGCTTGTCGGTTAAGGAAGCAATAGAATGTATGCCATTTGGTGAACACACCTTAGTTTTTAAGGTTATGGACAAAATGTTCACTTTTGCTTCTTTACGCCCTAAGGATGGAAGATTCTGGGCTGACATATTATCATTTCCAATGTACAACTTGCCATGAAACACAAGGTTCCTACTGCTAATAATGCTGTTTTCATCTTCTTGAAATCCTGTTTAGTTTTTAATTCTTGCAAAGATAAAAGATATATGGTAAAGAATAAAACAATCTTTTATTAGTTATCGCTTTTTTAAAAGCATTTTTTTAGGTTATTTTGCGCAACAAATATCATGAACTCATCAAATTATGGATTGGATTGGCCTTGATTTAACATTCCCTATAACCGACCCTACATGGATATTTCTCCTTGTACTTCTCATCATACTGTTTGCTCCTATCTTATTGAACAAGCTCCGCATCCCTCACATTATCGGCATGATTCTGGCAGGATTGGCGGTCGGCGAACATGGTTTCAATATTTTGGCACGCGACAGCAGCTTTGAACTGTTCGGGAAAGTAGGACTTTATTATATCATGTTCCTGGCCGGTCTTGAAATGAATATGGGGGATTTCAAAGAGACGCGAAACAAGGCGCTAGTCCTCGGATTGCTTGCTTTTATCATCCCCATCGGAATCGGGTTTGTGGCAAATATCTCTTATCTGAAATACAGCGTCGTCACTTCCGTACTGCTAGCCAGTATGTATGCTTCCCATACGCTGGTAGCCTATCCCATCGTCACCCGTTTCGGCATATCACGCCATCGAAGCGTAAGCATAGCGGTAGGCGGAACAGCGGTGACGGATACACTTACTTTGCTCGTACTGGCGGTTATAGGCGGTCTGTTCAAAGGAGAGACCGGTGGGTTCTTCTGGATATGGCTGGTAGTGAAGGTTATCTTCCTGGGCGGACTTATCATCTATTTCTTCCCACGTATCGGCCGCTGGTTCTTTCATCGGTACAATGACAATGTGATGCAGTTCATTTTCGTCCTTGCCATGGTCTTTCTAGGGGCGGGGCTTATGGAGTTTGTAGGTATGGAAGGTATTTTAGGCGCTTTTCTCGCTGGGTTGGTACTGAACCGGCTCATTCCACACGTTTCTCCATTGATGAATCATCTGGAATTTGTAGGCAACGCACTTTTCATTCCTTACTTCCTTATCGGAGTGGGAATGTTGATTAACCTGCGTGTCATCTTCGGACATGGGGATGCGCTGAAAGTGGCTGCCGTTATGATTGTAATGGCACTGACGGGTAAATGGATTGCTTGCTGGCTCACACAGAAGATATACAAGATGTCAGTTCTCGAACGGAACCTGATGTACGGTTTGAGTAATGCACAGGCGGCAGCGACACTGGCGGCAGTGCTGGTGGGGTACAACATAATCCTGCCTGGTGGCGAACGTCTGCTGAATGATGACGTGTTGAACGGAACAGTCCTGTTGATACTTGTCACTTGCATAGTCAGCTCTCTGATAACCGAGCGAGCAGCCGGAAAGGTAGCCATGGACGACTCGGAAACAGGCAAAGAGTCGTCGACAGAAACGGAAAAGATCCTGATTTCTCTTGCCAATCCGAACACGATTGAGGATATGATGAACCTTTCTTTAGTGATACGCGATACGAAACTGAAAGACAACTTGCTGGCACTGAATGTTATCAATGATAACAATACCACCTCAGATAACCTAAGGATGCGAAGCAGGCACTACTTGGAAAAAGCCGCCATGACAACAACAGCCGCCAATGTATCGCTGAAACAGCTCACCCGTTATGACTTGAATATCGCTTCCGGCATAATCCATTCCGTGAAAGAAAATGAGGTGACGAGCATTATCACCGGTTTGCACCGCAAGGTAAACATCACCGATTCATACTTCGGAATACTTGCCGAAAACCTGCTGAAGGGGTTAAACTGTGAAATAATCATCTCCAAATTCCTGATACCGGTCAATACGATAAAGCGAATCGTTATTGCCGTGCCCCCAAAAGCTGAATATGAATACGGCTTTCCACGATGGATGGAGCATTTCTGCCGGATGGGAAGTACGCTCGGTTGTCGTGTACATTTCTTCGCGAACGAAAAGACAACCGCACGCCTGCAAGCATGGATAAAGAAGAGGTATAAACAAGTACTGACCGATTTTTCTCTTCTGGAGGACTGGAACGACTTACTGGTATTGACAGGACAAGTAAGCTACGACCATCTGTTAGTCATTATCAGCGCACGTCCCGGAACGCTTTCTTATGACAGTTCGTTCGAGAAACTGCCGAGACAATTAGGCAAATATTTCTCTAATAACAGCTTGATTGTATTATACCCCAATCAATCGGGAGAACCGCTGGATAGTTCCTTCTTCTCCAAATTATACACCGATACGGAAACACAACATTATGAGAAAGTGGGCAAATGGGTTTATAAATGGTTTAAGAAGAGCTGATAAGAGACATATTCCGAGCATAAATTTATAGCGTTTGAAGAACAAGGCTATTATTGTAATCTAATTTATAGTTTGACTACAATAACAGCCTTATACTATCAGTCTTGCACCATTAATTTTGTATAATATCACCCACTAAAAGAATATAGCCGAGATATGTATTAAACTCATTGAAATATTCAGTTTCCTTTATTCGCTTCGGATTCATCTTGTAGATTTCCGCCTTCTCAAAACGTCTATTATCCGGACGAATAATTACTGTATGTTCTTCTTCATTCAAGGATTCAAACAGACAATAATTAGTACGATTACGATCTCCGCAATATTTATCAAACCTACGGATATAGGAAGGATCATTCTGATCTATCTCTACTGTCATTCCTCCGGATGAGGGGCCGATTAAATCAAACACTCCAACTCGAATCCCCTTAAAACGTACTTTCACAAAATCTTCCGAATCCGAGGATTCCAGAACAACCGGCAATGCTTTTTGGTCTCCCTGAAAATTTGAAAAGGCTTTATCATCTTTCGAGAGTACTTTCCAACCTTCGGAATGTTCAAACTCTGTTACGGGAATCATTTTAGCTTTCTCATAATTACCCGGATACAACGGAGCTTTCAATGCATGTGCCTTTTCCTGCGCCTTGTTCATATGTAACAGGGAGCGGCTCAGTGTCTTTGTATATATAGGATGTCCGCCATCATAAGTAGGATGTGTCCCATCATTCGTAAACACAATCTTACCACCATACTCCTTTTTTGAATCTCCTTTAAAAACCAACTTATCCTCATTCAACAATTCCAAAACATCATCGGCAAAATTAACAGACGGAATATCATAATAGTCTGCTACTGTCTCCATATACCGCACAGAACGGTAATTCTTTCCTGATTTCAAGTCGTCCAACATTGGTTCATTTAGCGTATAGAGAAAACATATATCCGTATGCGGATTATGATGCCAGATCTTACGCACAATTCCTTCCATGGAATGAGCAATCACCAAGGAGTCTGTTTTGGCATCATTCACAGCAAATTCGACAAATACCAAATCCGGATGATATTGCAATACGTCCCGTTCTGTACGGAACACACCCAAATCGGACCCGGTCCCACCAATTCCGGAATTTATTGACGTAAACTGTACATTACTATATTGTTGCTTGAGCCAATCAGTAATCTGCACTCTATATCCTTGATGATTTGTTATACTTCCACCCAAAAAAACAACAGATACAGGTTCATTCTTTTGTATCTTATAATTAAAATTAGGAAGTCCTGCACGCATCTGCAACCCTGCAGAGTCTTCTGTTGTAGTACAACTGAAACAAAACCCGATAAGACAAGCTATAATTCCACTAAATAAAAATTTCTTCATAAGTATAATGATTAAAATGTAAACAGTTTATGCTCTAGATTGACCGGTGACTTACCCTTGAACGGAAGCTGTCCCAACAATATCCGTAATAAAGCAGAATGAGTGGAAGCATCATTCGAATAGGTATTTATATAAGTCTTGACACGTTCAAAATATTCATTTCCAATGTAAGGACTACCCAATGAAATAACAATCACTTTACTTTTGTCCATAGAATTGGCAGCCCATACGGACTGAGCCTCATCGTCCCATAATTGAAGCGGGCCAAATGGAGCATGAGTATTCCGTGCCACCAGAAAGATTACTTTATCATACACTTCAGTCGCATTATCCTGCCAACCTTGATCTTCATAAAGTATATTACGGCGGAAATCAACCTCAAAACCATTCTTCACAAACTCATCCCGCAAATTCTGTAATCGCTTAAAGTCACGGTCATTACCTTTATGAGCTACGGGAGTTACAGCCACCAATAACAGCTTTTTATCTTTTTCCAAAGAAAGTGGTAACTTATGATCTTCATCCCGTACTAAAGTTATGGAACGCTCTGTTATCTCTTTGGCAGCTTCCCGTATTTCAGCCTTTTCTTCTGTTGAGACAGGACGTATCAACTCCCTGTTTTTATTTAATAACCCAAAACGTTCTTTCATTGCCCAAACACGGCGAACAGCATCATCCAACCGTTCCATTGGAATTTCACCACGTTGAATCCGTACTTCTACCGTATCCATGTATTCGTAAGAAGGCCACAACAATATATCTACCCCGGCTAAAAAACTGGCAACTTGCCCTTCCAAATCATTTTTATACCAGCCCCGGAAGCCTGCCATTGTCATTGCATCCGATACCACGACCCCGTTAAAATGCATTTCTTTTTTCAATAACCCGGACAATAGCTCATGAGATAAAGTTGCCGGAGGCAGATAACCATTTATCTTTTCTTTCTGATAGAAAGGTAAAGTTATATGTCCAGGCATGATGCATGCAACTCCTTTTTTAATCAACTCGGCAAACACTTTTCCATGATATTGCTTCCACATTTCTTCAGACAAGGAATTGACAGTTGTCATCAAATGCTGATCACGATAATCAACCCCATCTCCCGGAAAATGTTTGATTGTAGCGGCAACAGAGTTATCCTGCAACCCCTTTATTTGTTCGGACAACAAACAAACCGCTTTTTCCGGTTCATCCGAAACTGAACGTGTATTTACAATAGGATTCAATGGATTTATATTTAAATCTGCAACAGGATGTAACACCCAGTTTATACCCAACGAACGACATTCCAATGCTACACTTTTACCATATTTATAAGCTAACTCCGGAGAATTTGCGGCTCCCAGTGCCATCTCTTTCGGAAAAGGAGTCATCCCTTGAAGTCCTACTCCCGATTCATAATCCTGTTGAAACAATAAAGGAAGCTCTGATGCTTTTTGATATTCCTCGACAGAACTACGCACAAAATCAACCCGCTCTTCCTCCGGAACTCCTGTAAACAACTTCCACCCCATAAAATAACCTGTAACCGGGTAACGTTTGAAGTACATCTCCAATGAGCCGTCTCCCAAATCCAATTCTTTCTTACGATCAGGTAGCATTAACATTGTCTGCCCTATCTTTTCACGCAAAGTCAAAAGTTTCCAAGTGGAATCTACCGACTGAAATTCATAAACCTCATTAACCGAACCGGCTGTCACTCTTTCTTTTGTACAAGAAAAGAACACGGATACAAGCAATGTAGCAGTAACTATTAAAAAAGAGTTTTTCATAATTCATTTCACTTTGTTTTTCATGTTACAAAAATAGCACTCCTTATTTTAATCCATTAGAAATCATGTTTCAATCTTTTCCATACATGTATCTTTATTCCTACTCTGGTTACATTACTATCACACAGGTTACGTTTTTCATTTTCAACCTCGATTTTGTTTGCGAGTTACTTGCAAACAAATTATATTTGCTTCTACTAAAAATATCTATCAGGACATGAAAAACATTGCATTCATCATTTTTCTTCTGTTTATTTCCATTTGCAGAGCGCAAGACAACAACATATTGTTTCAGAACTATAACGTAAGTAACGGACTCTCACAAAACACCGTTATACGTAGTTTGGAAGACAGTAACGGAGTTATGTGGTTCTGCACGCGAGATGGGCTAAACCGGTTTGATGGTACCGAGTTCGAAGTTTTTCGCGCCGACGGTCAGCCGCACTCCCTATCCAGCAGTGATGTTACCACCATTATTGAAGAATCGCCCGGAGTTCTATGGATAGGTACTCACAGTGGGCTGAATCGCTACGACGTATCCTCAAATACATTTACCCAATACTTTCATGATCCGGCGAACCAGTATACTATATCGGACAATTGCATCAAACACTTGTTATGCGATAACCAAAAAAGAATCTGGGTAGGCAGCATGAAAGGACTCAATCTGTATAATAAGGAAACTGATGATTTTATCCCCATTTCAACCAACGGTTCTGTCTTCTGGCTTATGCAAAACAGTCAAAATGAAATCTGCTATCTTATCAACAACACATTGTGCATCATGAATCCTGTCACCTATGTTACAGAGCGTTTTCAATTCGGTGATGAACATAAGATCTACTTTTTATATGAAGACAATGATAAACGCCTGTGGGTAGGTATGTGGGATTCAGGACTTAAATGGTTTGACCGTAAAAACCGTAAACTCGTAGATGCCAACCTGACAATGGAAAACGGCAAAAATTTCAATAACTCCCAAGTCAACTACATTGTAGAAACGTTGGAAGGAAATCTTATGCTTGCCACACGGGAAGGGGTGCTGATTTATGACCGGCAAGCAAACAGGCTTATCAATTATTACCAACGGGAACAAAGCTGCGGTTTGAGTGAAAATACTATCATCTCTCTATATAGGGATAAAGCAAATAATATATGGATCGGAACTTACGGAGGAGGTGTTAATTTGTACACACCATACAGCAATTTCTTTATTCCTCATAAACCAGAATATAAGCTCCAAAAAAGTATCGGAAACATTAATGCCATAGTAGAATATAAAGAAAAACTTTGGTTAGGCACGGACGGTGGTTTAATCATCTACAATCCCAAAGACGAAAGTTATGAATACTGCCCGCTTCATGTTCCACGCTCGGTAACAAACAATGAGGTAAAATATATACAGAAAGAAGGAGATCATCTTTTATGGATTAGTATTTATTATTGCGGACTATATCTCTATGATATGGAAACCCGCCGCATAATAAAAGAGATACCCGATTTTCCTTATAATCAAGTAAGATGTATTGCCAAAGGTACTGATAATATTTATTGGATTGCTTTAGGAGTAGACAGCCCCGTATTACGTTACCACATGGAGAACAACCAATTGGAAGAGTCTTTTCCAGTAAAGGGTCGTGCCACAGAACTTTCTATCATCAATGTACAAGATTTAAAAGCTATAGGACCTTATATATGGATGGGAACTCGTGCAGCCGGTCTATATCGCTATCACACACAGACTCATGAATTAAAACATTTTGGTAGTGAAGAAAAAAGTCCGGAACAACTCCTGCCAAGCAATCATGTCAGTACGCTGTATACTGATGCATCGGAAAATTTATGGATAGGAACTTATGGCGGTGGCATAGGGTTATATAATAATATCAAAGAAAGTTTCACGATATATAATGAAGAAAACGGTCTTCCCAATAATGCTATCAACAGTATTGTGGCCGATAATAACGGTAAATTATGGGTTTCTACTTTAAAAGGCATGTCATGTTTTGACCCCAAATCAGAGACTTTCACTAACTGGGATAATAAAAATGGATATTCTTTATTGGAAACCAATTTACACGCTTGCCTGAAAAGTTCATCCAACATTTTTTATGTCGGTGGAAATAATCATTTTCTTTCATTTAATCCCCAATTAATTAGACAAAATACATTCATCCCCCCCGTATATATTACAAAAATGAGAATTTGGGCAGATTATCTGGAAGATAATAAAACTGCCCAATGGATAAATATTTCAAATCAGAAAATCAAATTAAGATACAACCAAACCTCATTCACAATCAAATTCTCCGCACTTAGTTACGTGTTTGCCTCCAACAATAAATTTTCCTATATGCTTGAAGGATTTGATAAGGGTTGGTCGGAACCGACACACGAACGGAGCGTTAACTATACTAATATCCCACCAGGTAAGTATGTTTTTAAAGTAAGAGCTTGCAATAATGACGGTATATGGAGCAATGGAAATGCTTCATTATCAATTACAGTCACTCCTCCTCTATGGAAAACATGGTATGCGTATTTGTTCTATCTTGCATTCACCATTAGTATGATTATGCTGTTCATACGTTATAAAACCCGGGAAGCACAACTGAAAATGGATCTTCAGTTAAAACAGATGGAGAAACAGAATATTGAAATCAGTCACAATATGGGTGTACAAATGTTCACCAATTTCTCACATGAGCTCCGTACTCCGCTGACTTTAATCATAGCTCCGCTCACAGACCTGTTGCATAAAGAAGATATGCCTCCGGCATATCGCCAACCATTGGAGCTGATCAACCGTAATTCCCAACGTTTATTATGGCTGGTAAACCGTTTAATGGACTTTCACAAGCTGGAAGCCGGGAAAATGCAACTTCACGTCAGCAATTACAATCTAGGTACTTACATACCTGAAATCATCAAACTATTCATGCCTGTTGCCGAAAAGAAAAACATATCTATCGAATTTAATGATACGACCTCCTCAACAGACACTTGGTTTGATGCCATTCTATTGGAAAAGGTTTTCTTTAACCTGCTCTCTAACTCTCTAAAGCATACTCCCAGCGGTGGATATATTATCATTTCAAGTATGGAAACCAATACTGAAGATATTCAGAAGCCTGAAAATCTGACTCTCCCCGCAGGAAAGATTCTTTTGATTAAAGTAGAAGATAGCGGCTCCGGAATCCCTGCCAATATGATGCCCCGTATATTCGAAGCTTTCTTCCAGGCAGGTGAGAAAGTGCTGGGAAGCGGAATTGGGCTGAATCTGACAAAAAGTATCATTGAGCTCCATGGCGGACGTATTTGGATAGATAATAAAGAAGGGCATGGAATGACCGTGTCTTTCACTCTCCCATTAGGTAAAGATAGTTATACCGAAAACCAACTACTTAGCAAAGACAAGATAGTAAAATCCACCCATGCTTATTCTGATGTAGAAGCACTTATTGCAACAGATGTCAATCCCTGCGAGATATCTCAGACTAATACTTCACCCAAGGAAATAACTCTGCTCATAATAGAAGACAATGAGGATGTACGTAATTACCTGGTATCATTGCTCAGCAAATACTATAATATCTATACTGCCGTAAATTGTAAAGAAGGCTATGAAATAGAACAAAAACAAATACCTGATTTGGTGATCAGTGACATTATGACTCCATACATGAACGGTATTGAGTTTACAAGATTATCTAAAAACAATATGGTAACTTCACATATTCCGATCATATTGCTCACAGCCCGTGTCACTTCATCGCAAGTGCGCGAAGGCTATGAATCGTTAGCTGACGATTATATCATGAAACCATTCGATCCGGAATTGTTGGTTGTACGTGTTGCCAACCTTTTGATTAATCGGAAAAAACTCGCAGAACGATATGGAACGGAAATGGTATCAATCAACAGAGAACCACCGGAAGCTAAAGAAACTTCTGTTTATAGTGCCATGGAAGAAAAGTTTATGAAAAAAGTAATGGAAATAATAAACAAAAACATAGAAAACCCAGCCTACTCCATTGATCAGTTCAGTGAAGAAATCGGTATGAGCCGCGTACAGGTATATCGCAAGATCAAAGCCGTAACAGGTATGTCGCCCAGTAAACTCATCCTTGACATACGGTTGAAAACTTCACTAGATATGCTTCAAAACACAGAATATACAGTGACCGAAGTTTCTTATCGATGCGGTTTTAATGAAATATCTTATTTCGGAAAATGCTTCAAAACAGAATACGGCTTATCTCCTTCCGAATATATAAAGAAGTACAGGAAATAACAGAGTTATTACCAAAAAGAAGTGCCGCTATCGTAAGACATAGCGGCACTTCTTTTTTAAAACCTCACCTTCTTTTAAGGTTGCTGATAAGATCCTGAATACAAATATTCAATGGAAGGCAACGGCACATACATAGTACTGTAAGGCGGATTCATTGCAGGAATCGGCTCCCCATCAGTATTCGGATTATCATAAACAGCTCCCGGATTTCTCTTTTGCCCATCAATTGTCTTCTGCATAGCTACTAAATAAAGCAAGCGGTCTCCATTCTCAAAACCAAACTCTTTGATTCTTTCTTTTTCTATATCTGCTTCAGTTACATTCTTCAAAGGAGTCAATCCGGCACGTTGACGAATCTTATTCACATCGCCTAAAGCTTGAGATGCATTCTTAGAAAGGACTAAGGTCGCACGCGTCAGATATGCTTCCGCCAAACGAATCAACGGTACTTGGGAATACTTCCCATACGGAGCCCGATAATACTTATCATTCCAAAAAGCATTCCATTTTGTCTTGTTATATGCCATTTCATGTATGGTTTTATCTCCTCCATCCGTATAGTTTTTCAGGAAATAATGCAGTTGAGTAAATCTCTTATCAGCCAAGGCTTCTGCACTCGGAACATAATTCGTCAAATCCGTAGGATCATCTGTTACCGCCCAGCCAATATACTTAATTAAACGAGGATTCCAGTAAGCACAAGCCCAACCACCATGTTGCCAATTCTGACTGCCACGCGCTCCATCCAACCATAATTTATTACTAGCATCAAATGTCTTTGACTTGAAATTATAAATACCAGTTTTACACATACGAGCTAACGGAATAGCTACGTTATTTCCCTGATTGCTTTCTGTGAACGCACACTCAAACATTACTTCCTTGGATACCGGGTCTACTGTATATTGTTGTTCGGCATTCCGGTTAAAGGCAACAATCGGTTCTTCAGTCAAATCAAAAGGTGCTACTCCGGCTTCCGCTTTAGTAATCACATAATCAGCTTCTTCCAATGCTCCGTCTTTATCTCCCATTAACCATTTTACACGCATCAACATCATAGCAGCTGAAAATTTATTGGCACGACCACGCACAAAATAATCTTCAGGCATCAGACTTTTAGCTTTAGCAAAATCAGACAACATTTGATCATACACTTCTTTCACAGTCCCCATATAAGGATTGCGTGCAGACTCTTGTGAATAATCAAGCCTATTGATTAACGGAATGAACTTACGATTATTCCCCTCTCCGCCTGCCGGGTCGTAAGGAGCAACAAAAGCCCGGCTAATCAGCCAATAGGTATACCCTCTCATAAAATATAGTTCTCCGGTCTGACGTGCCAACGTCTTCTTATCATTTTCAGTCATATTGGCAAAAACCGGCTCTCCTTTTTTCTCCTTCTCCTCAATATAAGTCAACGGAGAAGTAGCTCCTGTTACAGAACGATATAATATTGAAAAGGTCTTCTCAAATTGTTGTCCTGTTACATCAAAGGTAGACATCTGACGAGGATACCAGTAAAGTGCTTCCTGTTCATAAGCCCCTTGCGGATTAACCGTAGACAAATCTGCTACCAATTCCTGATAATAAGGGATAATACCGATAGGTGCCTGCCAGTTAGGATTCTGAAAAAGAGTATTATAAGGATCAGCAACAGAATATTCTAAATCATCAACCGATAACCAAGGATTAGATTCCGGACGATCCAGTTCAAAAAATTTATCCATATTACAGGAAGCAAGAAGTGCAATACCGGATAAGGCTATCATTATATTTTTTATCGCTTTCATACTATCAAATATTTAATTAAAATTTAAAGTTAATACCTGCGGAGAATATACGGGTCTGCGGCATTTCACTACCGGAGAATACAGCTCCCTGCGCATTGGCACCTGTTTGATTCTTTACTCTTACTTCAGGATCATAGCCATTAAATGAAGTAATGGTGAAAAGGTTGACAGCTGAGACATACACTCTTAAAGCATCAATATTTATTTTCGAGCAGATTCTTTGTGGAAGTGTATATCCTAAAGTCAAATTACGCAAACGTAAATAAGCACTTTTCTCCAGATACTTGGTGTGACCGGCATCATGTTTTATATAAGTTACATTTTGCTTGTCATTTCCATTGTCATCATAATTATATTTATCTTGCCAACGAAGTTGCGGATACTCTGCAATATCTCCCGGTTTCTTCCATGAGTTCTCATAAATATCAGCAGTCACATTATTACGTCCATCTCCTACAAATGATTTTGTATATCTGTGATAATTAAAGGTATAACTACCTAATGAGAGATAGAACATAAATGATAAATCGAATGCCTTATATTTAAAGTTATTTGTCCAGCCCATATAAACTTTCGGAAGAGCCGTTTTACCTTCTTGAATTATACGATGTTTATTTACGTTTGATTGAGTAGCGGGAATCAATCTTCCGGTTTTCACTGTCTCACCAGTCTTATTGTAACGGTCAAGATCTATTTCATAAATCATGCCGATACCTTTCTCCGGATCAACTCCTGCCCATTCAGCCATAAAATAAGTACCTAAAGCCAGATCTTTCTTCGTGATCGCTCCCGGACGTGTATTGATGATACCGGTTCCTTTTGCATCAACACTTGCATCAAGTGCTGTCACTTTATTCATATTTGTCGTCAAGTTATAGTTCATGTTCCATTCAAAGTCTTTCTTGACCAAAGTAACATTAATATCAAATTCAAATCCCTGGTTATACATCGAACCAACATTGGCCCACATAGAATTATTGTCAGCATTACCGCCGCTATTGGTGATACCGGCGGATGCGGGTAATTGCACACGCATCAACATGTCACTTGTCGTACGACGGTAATAGGCAATAGAACCATTCACTTTATTATCGAACAGCGCATAATCAAGTCCCAAGTCAATACTTTTGTTTTTCTCCCATTTAGCAGCTTTATTAGCAATATTCCATAAGAACATATTCTGCATATTATTGTAATATTGCTTGCTCTTTATACTATACGAATTCTTCGTCACTTCCGAGGGAATGTTCTGATTACCTGTCTCTCCATAACTACCACGTAACTTCAACAATGAAATAAAACCGGCATTACGCATAAAAGCCTCATCAGAAATAATCCAACCACCTGAAACTGAATAGAAGTCTCCAAAACGGTTTTCTTTCACAAACTTAGATGATCCTTCGCGTACAAAAGATGCTCCAAGTAAATAACGTTGTTTGAACTTATAGTCGATACGGTTAAAGAAACTGAATGTGTAACTCTCACCACCTATATAAGCACTGTTATTCCCCAGCATTGTGCCAATGATCTTGGGTTCCTGAAACTCACCACTCAAGTTCTTACCGGCAACAACAGCATTATCCGTATAACTCCTATTTGCTTCAATACCCGTTACAATATCCAAACCATGTTCTGTCCATTCACGGTTATATTTGGCAAAAGCATGATATTGTTGGGACTTAGTCGTTTTCTTGCTTTTATTACCTTGGTTACCATCTACATTGCCAGTATTCGTAATCAAGCCGGACAACCAATAATCACTTTGCGCCAATCCATACCCATAACTTGCATCTGCACGAACTGAGAGCCCTTTTATCCACTTCAGGTTAACATCCATATATAATGTTGTGCGGAAACTAAAATTCTCACCTGTACTCAACTGATAATCGTTGTCAAGAGTAGCTGTCGGATGCCCATCCGCCATTTGTGGATTCCAATACCCTGTAGGGTCTTCCAAATCATACACTTTGCGCCACGGAAACTTATCAGAAACTATCGCCCATTTATTCGTCGATTTTTTACGGTCGAACTTCAGAAAAGACTGAGTTCCCAAAGTCACAATTCCTTTCTTAAATTCACTATTCAAACGTGCGCTGGCCGCATTCATGCTTAGCCCTTTCAAACTGGACTCGTCAGAACGGTAATTAACAGACGCGTAAGTCGTTGAGTTCTCCCCCCCTTGATTCAAGGCCACGTTTATATCATGGAAATGTCCCATACGAGTCACCAAATCAACCCAATCCATATCCGTATTCATAGCTTCCTCACGAGTTATCGGAGAAGTCCAATTGGAATAATACGGTTCGATAATATCTTTCTGCGGGTCAAGCGGATTTAATCCCACATTAGCACGAGCCTCATCCATTATATCAAAGTATGTCTTCGTACTGGCCAGTCCTAAATCTGAATTAGTGATAGGAGTAATACCGCCTTCATAATGAACGTCGAATTTAAGTCCTCCTTTTTTTCCCTTCTTCGTTGTAACAATGATCACACCATTCGCACCGCGGGAACCATAAATTGCGGTTGCAGCAGCATCTTTCAATACTTCTATTGATTCAATATCATTGGAGTTCACCATCGTAGAACCTCCACCTACAATACCGTCAACCACCCAAAGCGGATCACTCCCCGATGCAATAGAACCGATACCGCGAATCTTTATCTGTGGAGTACTACCCGGCATACCGTCATTCACAACTTGTACACCGGAAGCCAGCCCCTGCAAAGAATTCTCAAAACGACCACCTTGCATCAGCGAAATTTCATCACTTTTAATTTTAGAAACAGACCCTATCATGTCACGGCGTTTCTTAGTTCCATAGGCAATCACCACCACATCATCAATCACCACAGAGTTTTCTGTCAATGTGACATCGATAACCCGACGTTTTCCCGGAACAATTTCCTGATTATCAAACCCCATATAACTAAATCGAAGAGGAGAAGAGTCTTTCTGAACAACAATACTATACCGACCATTCATATCAGTAACAGTACCATTCGTTGTACCTTGTTCTAAGACCGAAACGCCTACAAGAGGCTCTCCTTTGGGATCAACGACCTTACCAGTAATTGTTGCATTCTGTCCCCAAACAGACAATGTCGGTAAAATAAGTCCAATCATCAGCACCAACAGGAACCGAGATCGTAATCCAATGCGTGTAAATGAATTCATAATAATTAAAAATTTAATAAAGGTTACTTAGTGTTGTTTAACTACGGATGCAAAATTAGGCATTAGACAGCACGGCAATTAATACTCATGCTTCAAAATATATGAGAATAGCATCTTCATAACAACACTGGTTACATTTATATAACACATGTTACATGATACGCAAATTCGAATGATTTATGTCAGTCTCAACCGTCATGTTTTTCATATTTTCTGCAATGATATAAAATACTTCGAATAACTCATGAAACAAATCTCATATATTTTGAAATGCCATTATTAAAAAGATTAGCTAAATCACGGTACTTTTGCACTTGTTCTATTTTCAACAATCAATATAATACAATGAAACATTTACTGATCTTATTATTAGCCTGTACGTTTTCCTTTCCCAGCCGGGGGCAAAGTATTATCCAGCTTTCCCCACTCCAAGGAGAGAGGGGCATACAAGCAGCCATCGAAAAAGCATCTATGAACGGAAACTCCATTTTACTTCATGACGGAGACTATATCCTTCATAAAAGCATAGATATAAAAAACTGTAAGAAAGGGATAATAATAAAAGGTAAAAATCCGGGAAAGGTACAGTTGCGATGTGATAAACCCTTGAAAGGAAAACTGAGACCTGTCAAAGATACTCAAACCAAAAATAGAGTTCACCCGAATGCTCAAGGTAATATTATGGAGATAGACTTATCGGAAATAGGTATCAATGTTCCGTTTTTTCCCGATTTAATGAAAGAGCGGAAGAACTTTCCACAACTCATTTACAACAATGAGCTACTCCCTCTTTCGCGTTACCCCAACAAAGGTTATCTATATATGAAAAGGGTATTGGACAATTTCGGAACAAACGAACAGGGAGGTACTTTTGAATATAGTGATCCGGAACACGGCAAATGGGTGAATGCCGTCAAAAACGGTCTATGGTTTACAGGATACTGGCGTATCCCCTGGCAGGCCTGGACTGTACGTATAAAGGAAATAGACCCGAACAAACAAACTGTCACTCACAGCGTAGGGATAGAAACAAAGACAGGAAAAGATGTAGGCATATTTGGCGGCATCGGTTCCAAATATCATCGTCCGTACGGTTCGGGAAAAGAAGAATATTATGTAGAGAACCTTCTCGAAGAAATAGATCAGCCGGGAGAATGGTGCATTGATTTTACAACTCAAAAATTATATCTTTTCCCTCCCGAACATTTCGATGAAAACTTATTGAGTATTGTATCAGACACTACCCCATTGATTAACATTATAAATTCAAATCATATAAAAATAGAAAATATCTCCTTCAAAAATCATTTAGGCGATGGCGTTATCATAAAAAATGCCACAGAATGTCTGATTGCCGGATGTAACTTCAAAAATATATTAGGAGACGCATTAATCATTCAGGGAGGAAAACAAAATAGAATACAAAGCAACAACTTTGAATATATCGGTCGCACCTGTATTGAGGTATCAGGAGGTGACCGAAAAAATCTGATTGCTTGCAAACACTTAATAGAGAACAATTATTTTACCCGTTTTGGTGAAATACAGCGCAGTTATGCTCCTGCTGTAAAACTGGGAGTCTTTACTACAGGAATCGGCATAAAAGAAGGCAATGCAGTGGGAATTAGCGTCCGGCACAATATGGTACACAACGCTCCCCATGCAGCCTTTATCTATGGAGGAAACAACAATATCCTAGAATATAATGAAGTGTTCGACATAGCTCAGGTCACAGGTGATGTCGGAGCCTTTTATAGTCGTTGGGACTGGACTTCACGAGGCAACGTCTTACGCCACAATTTTATTCATCATTCACCACGAGCTAATGCATTGTATGCAGATGATGGACATGCGGGGGACTCAATTTATAAAAACATAGTCCATCAAGTCGTTTCCGGTACCATTATAGGTGGAGGCCACTGCAATCACGTTCACGATAATCTATATTTTGATTGTAGTGCAGCAGGCATAAGTATTGATGCCCGTGGAAAAAAACGAAATTATAATGCACAAAATCCTGAATTCACCCATTTGTTCGGTGTTTTCCGTATTAACAAAGGCAACTGGGACAACATCTACCCAGGCATAAGCACATTTTTACAGACCGACCATCTGGAATTACCCATTAATAACAGCATAGCAGATAACACATTTATCAACTGCCGTTGCGGATTACGAAAAGAAGGGAAAGATGAAGATTTTCAATATTCATACTTCGGCAGTAATACAGACTTGGTTATTCCCAACTTAAATTTCCGAGAAATATCTATTCTAAAAAGTCTGAAAAATATTCCGGGAGTTAGCTCTATAACAGAATACCAATTAGAGAAATGCGGACTATATATAGATAAATATCGCACTTCCTTACCGGATAGAGTACAATTAATCAATTCTATAAAACAACAACAAAAGGGTTTTGATTCTATCGAAGATCAACAAGTTACTAATAACAATCAATAATATTATCATGAGAAAACACCTATTTCCAGTCCTTTTGCTAACGAACACACTGTGGAGTTGCCTGTTTGCTCAAACTCCTATTGTTATGGATATGGTTCATCATAATCCGGGTGAACCTTTTACAAACACATGGTTCAATGAACCTGGGAATTTAGTGCAATATGGTTTTAACGCGCAAGTAGTTAATGAATTTCAATCTGTACATACAGCCATAACATATAGCAGTTTAGACCCGAGAATATGTCCTGCCGGTTCTAAAGAGTGTCTATGGATCGATTCTGTTGCCACCCGCATAGAAAACAAGATTGAAGCTATCCATAAAGCCGGATTGGAAGCATATTACTTTACTGATATCATCGTACTTCCCAAACGCCTGGTGGAAATTTATAAAAATGAAATTTGTGACGCGACAGGACGAATTGACTTCACTCGCCCCAAAACACAAGAGATACACCGAATCATGCTTCAAGAAATATTTAAACGTTTCCCGAAACTTGACGGTCTGGTTATTCGCGTAGGAGAAACTTACTTGCAAAATACTCCTTACCACACTGGCAATGGTCCCATACCCAGAAACGAAAAATCATGGGAACATAATTCTACATATAAAACCGATGGAGGAGAAAAAATACACAGTAACCTAATAAATCTGCTGAGAGAAGAAGTGTGCATACGCCAAAATAAAAAAATCTTCTACCGTACATGGGATTTCGGCTACTTCCATATCAATCCCCAATATTACCTTTCCGTAACAAACAACGTTGAACCTCACCCCAATCTATATCTATGCATAAAACACGTACAGGGGGATTATCACCGAACGTATAAATTCAACCCTACATTAGGAATAGGTAAGCACAAACAAATTGTAGAAATTGAATGTCAACGCGAATATGAAGGCAAAGGAGCATACCCGAACTATATTGCAGACGGTGTACTTAATGGATTTGAAGAATTAAAATCAGACTCCCAGCCTTACTGTTTGAACCAGTTAAAATCAAATCCCAATTTTGCTGGTATTTGGACATGGTCAAGAGGAGGAGGCTGGAGAGGTCCCTATATCAAAAATGAATTATGGTGCGACATAAACGTTGCAATATTGGCCAATTGGGCAAACCAGATGTCGTTACCGGAAAAGGAATTATTTAAGAAATATGCCATGGTCAACGGATTCAAAGGAAAAGACATCGAACGTTTTCATCGTCTTTCTCTTTTGTCTGCTGACGCGATTGTCAGAGGAAGAGCTTCTTTAATTCTCCCCATCAATGTATGGTGGACGAGAGATCAATTCATCGGAGGAGAGAAAGAATTGAGACAGAATCTCAAAACTATTATAGAACAAGGACTAACTCATAAAATCATACTAGAAAAAGCCCAAAGTGTTGCTATCTGGAAAGAGATTGTAGCATTAGCCGACAAAATACAAACAGGCAATCCGGAACTAAAGCGTTACTTACAAACTTCCGCCAAATACGGATTACTTTTATATTCAATCTATGAACAGGGTTGGATTATCATGCTCAAAGGCTACGAAGGAGATATAAACGGCCAATATGACACAAAAAGTATTCGTAAAGCCATCGATAATTATGACCGGTTATGGAAAGAATACAAACTATTCGGAGAGACTCATCCAGATTGTGCCACACTTTATGAGCCTTATAGTTTTGACTTTAACAAACCTCCATTGTATCACGATTTAAAACAAGGACTAAATCCTACTGTAGATAAATACAGAATTATAGATAAACCATAAAAAAACAAGAAAATATGAAGAAGACATTTCTAACCGTGCTGTTATTCTATATTTTCACAGGAATAGTAGCAGCACAAAACCTGTCAAAAACAACAGAATACAATATCTTATTGACAGGAGCCTCATTCGCTTCTCCGCAAAACGGTTGGTTCGAAATAGGTTGTCGCAAACTGAATGCCGAAGCCATTAACCGATCCATAGGCGGAGAAGCCATAGCCAATACAGCTAACCGAATGGTCAATGGCACCCTCTACTCCAAAGAAGAGCTGGAAGAAATTGATGCATTAGTCATTATGCAAGTACATAATAAAGATGTTTATGAAGAACTTCAACTGAAAGATAAATACACGGATTATGAAGTACCATTTGATCGCAGCAATTACGCGGCAGCCTATGATTATGTCATCAAACGTTACCTCACGGAATGCTATGAATTACGTAATGATACTACATCCAAATACTATAATACTCCTTATGGTAAACCTGCAATTATTGTATTATGTACACACTGGCATGATTGTCGCACCGTTTATAATGAAAGTATCAGAAAGCTCGCCGCTAAATGGGGAGTTCCTTTAATTGAATTTGATAAATATATCGGATTCTCAAAAAATGTATTACATCCTGTCACTGGAAAACCTTTCAGCCAATTATATTCCACGGATATTCAGGTTACAGAAGGCATAGCTTATGGACATCATCCCATACGGGGCGAACAATCATATATGCAGCAACGAATGGCAGCTATTTTTGTAGATTTGATGACCAAAATTTTACCTATAAAGTACTAAGTATGAAAAGAACTATTATATATACCCTCTTTCTCCTATCTTTCGTTTGTCAACAGACGAATGCGACACATATTGTTCAAAATCAATATAATTCCTCATTAAACCAATCGGAACGTATGTCTTGGTGGACACATGACAGGTTTGGTCTGTTTATCCACTGGGGACTTTACGCTATGCCTGCTCGCCACGAATGGGTAAAAAGCAGAGAAAAAATGTCCGATGAACATTACAACCGCTACAAAAACTTATTTAATCCCGATTTGTATAATCCGGAAGAATGGGCGTATATGGCAAAAGTAGCCGGAGTTAAATATATGGTTTTCACGACTAAGCATCATGATGGTTTTTGTATGTGGGACAGTAAATATACGGACTATAAAATAACCAATACACCTTATAAAAAGGATATCCTAAAGCCGTTAGTTAATGCTTTTCGTAACGAAGGCATACGTATAGGATTTTATTATTCGTTATTGGATTGGCATCATCCCGATTTCACCATTGACCGTAACCACCCCAAAATGCCACAAAACCCCGAACTCTTGAAAGAATTAAACAAGAACCGTAATATGGCAAAATACAGGGAATATATGAAAAACCAATTAACCGAATTGCTCACTGAATTTGGACAAATTGATGAACTTTTCATGGATTATACGTATGCTGAAGGAGAAAATGGAAAGAATAGTAAAGACTGGGATGCAGAAGGTATTGTTAAATTAGCACGAAAATTGCAACCACAGATTATTATAAACAACCGCCTTGGACTAACAGAGAATAACCAAGGCTGGGATTACATCACTCCAGAACAATTCATGCCACAACAGTGGCCCACAGTAAACAGCCAACGAGTTCCTTGGGAAACCTGTCAAACATTCTCCGGTTCATGGGGTTACCATCGTGATGAATACAGTTGGAAAAGTGTACATCAACTAATTGTTATGTTAGCCGAAACTGTCAGTAAAGGTGGAAATCTATTACTAAACGTTGGTCCAACAGCAAGAGGTGTTTTTGACGAACGTGCTATAGAACGTTTAAACGGCCTGGCACATTGGATGCGTTTTCATAGTAGCGCCATTTATGGATGTACCGCCGCACCAACTGAATATGCTTGTCCCAACAATTGTATTCTCACATATAACCCCAATACTAACCGACTGTATATACACGTGTTAGAATGGCCATTCAAATCCTTATATCTAAAACAATATAAAGGAAAAATCAAATATGCTCAATTATTGAATGACAATTCAGAACTAAAATTTCGGACTGAAACCAAAAAAGGAAGCCATATGACCGAAAACACAGGAGCTGACGATGTTATCATCACTTTACCTGTAGAACGCCCAAATGTCGAGTTACCGGTTATAGAACTTATATTGGAGTAATCAATAGCACTGGAAAATTAATTATTACTGCATCAAGCAAACATATGCATACTTTTTTATTTTTAATGATGCATCTATTTATAGACGAATTCGGCATGCGCCATTTATCAAATACATGATTATTGATTATGGCAACAAGCTAGTCAAGATATACAAGGACGCAAAGTATAAAGAGTATGATGGCGGTTTATCCATTCAGCATTATGCAATAACCTGATAAATGAAATCACACGAAAGACAGCTATATTGGACAACCATCTATCGAAAAATCAGTCTATCTTTGTGATATTGATAATTAAAAGTAAATATAGATGCCATGAAAGAGACTTTGCAGATTCCCACTCCCGAAATGCTGGAAAACCTGATAGGTAAAGAACTTTATAATGTATGGACTTCGCTTTGCCAACTCATTGAACAGAAGTACAATATGGAACAATTGCAGAATCATGGCGGAAAAGCCTGGAAGTACGAATATAAATATCGCAGAGGTGGGAAAACGCTTTGCGCCCTATATGCCAGAGAGCAGACTTTCGGTTTCATGGTCATTTTAGGCAAAGACGAACGTGCCAGGTTTGAATCACAACGAGAAGTTTTCTCCAACGAGACACTGAAGGTATATGATGAGACGACTACTTTTCATGATGGGAAGTGGCTTATGTTCGAACTAAAAGATACCAGTTTATTCAGTGATATGGAACAGCTTCTGTCTATCAAACGAAAACCAAACCGATAAATGATTGAATCAGAAATAAACAAGAAGTATTGTCAAAGTTGCGGGATGCCTTTACGATTTGATGTAGAGAAATACCTGGGTACCAACTCCGATGGTTCGCAAAGTGATGAATACTGCTATTATTGCCTGAAAGACGGAAAGTATATTGTCGATATTCCGATGTCGGAAATGATTAATATTTGGATAAAATACACTGACAAGTACAATGAGTATGCAGACACCATGTACTCACCGGAAGAATTGAGAACTATACTTAACGGACGATTACCCAAACTGAAGCGATGGAAACAGAAATTGGAAACCAGCAACATTCATCATCAAAAGATTCAGAATATTATTGTTCATATCAATAATCATTTATTCGATTCTTTGGATACGGACAGGCTTAGTGACATGAGCGGACTTTCCAAATATCACTTCAGAAGGGTATTTCAGGCTGTTACCGGAGAGAATATAGGAATCTATATACAGCGGTTGCGCCTTGAACATATAGCACATCTGTTGGTATCTACCGATTTTACACTCAATCAGATATTGGAGCAGACAAGTTATCAGACCAAGTTTAGTCTAGCAAAAGCCTTCAAGAAGCATTTCGGAATACCGGCATCTCAATATAGAGAAAAATATAAGCCGATGTATGACGAACAGCACACGTCTCTCACTCCTGAAATTTGGTCAATTCAGCCAATGGAGATATTCTATATTGAAGTCGGTGAGAAGTATAAGGACGAGCTGCGATATAAACTTATATGGAACAGGCTTATAAATTATGCCAAGCGGTATAATGAAGGTAAGTCCGATTACAAATTCGTAAGCGTCAGTATGGACGACCCGTCCATCACACCTGAGGAAAAATGCCGCTTCTATCTCGGAGTAACGATAGATAATAAGAAAGTAGATAACTCTCAACCGGGAGTGATGGAAATTCCCGGTGGTCGCTATGCGATATTCAGGCATACAGGAGATTATTCTTTATTACACAGATTCTACCGGAGAATTTATGAAGAATGGTTTCCGAAAAGTAAGTATCGTCCTCAAAGTACCTTTAGTTTTGAGATGTATATGAATCATCCTGCTTCCACTCCTGAAACGGAACTGGTTACCGATATTTATATTCCGGTAGTAAAGAAATAATAGATTACCAACACTTTAAGAAACAATGTATTATGGGAAAGATTTCAGAAATTATGCTGTTGAAACAACCACAGCAACCTGCCTTGGCTGTTGAAGTACAAACTGATATGAGCGGAATGTCGAAAGCTATCGGAGAGAACTTTGTAAATATAGACTCTTTATTCAAAAAACAAGGAGAAGTTACAACAGATATCCCTTACGTTGAATATCCTGACTTTGAAAGTTTGACTGAACAGAATATCAGAATGATTATCGGTCTTAAATCACCCAAAGAATTACAAGGTAAAGAGGATATACAATCTATAATAATACCGGAAAGAAAAATAGTTTCCTGTCTGCATAGAGGAACTTACGCTGAACTGGCTACCCTGTACAATGAAATGATGGAATGGATAAAGTCCAATGGATACAAGGCTTCGGGGACATCTATAGAGTATTATTATACCGGTCCTGATGTACCCGAAGAGGAACAAGTGACAAGAGTAGAAATGCCACTATTGTAAATGTTCCCTTAATCCTTCCTTCAACAATGAAGTGGAGACTATTTCTTCATAATCTCCGCTTTCATTTCCTTCAACATTTTCTCTATTGCATATCTATTCAGATACTTTCCCAAAGAAGTTTATTCTCCCGGCAGTAGAACGTCAATTTACCACCATCTTTCAGCCAGGAAAGATAGGAACGGACTGTACTTCCCACTAATACATATTGCTCGATAGTCATCGTCAGATTATATTTCTCAAAAACCTTTTGAAGAATACTATCACCGTCCAACGGCTTTTTACAAATTTCCAGCAATCCGTCAGCTATCTCGTACACTTTAGCCCGGTTGAGGGCAACAAGTCCCCTAATATCTGAAGTAACTTCCGCATGCGCCGGAACAAACACATCCGCTTGCATATTCTCCACCTTATCCAATGTTTCGAGATATCGGGCAACATCATAAATAAACGAAACCTGATACTTCTCCAATGTAGCTTGGCTACTAATGCAATCAGCTAGAAAAACCGTATTGTCGGGAGTACGTACCCCTATCATATCAAAAAAATGTCCCGGAAGAGGCATAACTTCCAGTTCTTCAGGAAATTCATAATCCGTTAGTTCCACCGCCCTACTTTCTTTAGCAAGCAAGAACTTACTTCTTAACTCTTTACATGGATAACCGCCATATAGGAAAGAAGGCTCCAAAACAGGATAATTAGTAAATGTAGTTTCAATGCCGTTCGTAAAAATCGGACAACCCGTCTGTTGTTGCAGATAGTGATTGCCGCCAATATGGTCAGCATTAGAGTGCGTGTTAATGATAGCTTTGATTTCCCAGTTATTTTGAGTTGCAAGCTTCAAAACTTTCTTACCTGCTTCTTTATCATTGCCGCTATCTATCAAGTATACATCTTTATCATTTTGCTTATATACTCCTATTTTCGCAGGACAATTTATATAATAGCTCTGCTTTCCGATTTGCTCCAGTTCGTACATAAATAAACAGGTATAAATGTTTAACCTACATTTTTTATTTCACTCCATAATACTACTTTACAACTTGAATGAGTAAAGTACCTTTATTAGTATCCATCCATTCCGACATCAAACGATAATATGCCGGATATTCTGCCGGAGTTATTAATTGCTTTTTCAGTTTCAAGGTACGGACAATCTCTATTTCATCTGTCGTTTTATTCACTGTAACTCCTATACTACCGACAGAATTCTCAATCTTTTTATCAGTCGGTAACACTACCGGCTTCATCCCGTCAGCTACTTTCACAATACAAGTATAAGTTTCATCAGGCAAATACCGCAATAACAGATTAACCGGACGAGTTGTATTCATTGCTGTTGAACGTCCTTCATAACCAGCCCAGCCACTCCGCACCTGCGGCAGTTCGAATCTCCGGTAACCTGCCTCCAAAGCTTTTCCGGTTTTTGCGGTCACTCTCAATGTATCGTATTGCGAAATTGCATGAGAAACAGTTTCCAAGGTAACCGGCTGTGCATCCATATTGACAACAGAAACAAAATCCTGTATATCAGCAATTGCATTATCAGTAACAAACAGTTTGCTGACAGCAGCAAGCCCTGCCGCATCTTTATCTTCTGTCTTAGGAAAAACCGCCTTTATTTCAGCCTGAATACCGCTTGCCTGTTGCAAAGCAACCAGCAAAGCAACTTTCTCCGCTTCCGTCCCATAAGCCGAACGAACCACTTCGGCAGCCGGACGCAAACGGTATCCGGTTTGCGACAATGACAGACGGCAACTTCCTAGTCCTTGCACGTAAGTAGTAAGCAATTTTGTTTTTTGTTCCGGAGTCTGTGCATTAGCAGTCAGTTTCTTTGCCAGTTTGGAGACTTCTTTATCATTATTCTCGAATTGTTGTTTTACCACTTTCAAAGCATCCACTTTTGAAATATAAGTAGAAGCCACAATAGCCTGTACATTACCTGCCGGCAAAGAAACTTGAATCATATTAGGACGCGGCTGTACATTCTTCAATGTCCAGGTCACTGTTTTTATACCACCTATAGTTTTCACTACCGGAACAGCCTTTCCATTCAATAATTCATAATGCAAAGGCTTGCTTTCGGGCACTGACAATGAAAACACATATTCTTTGATTGGAGAAAGTTCTTCCACCTGCTCACACACGTCCAGTTCGGGCAAATAGCCCGGACGGGTAATAACAGAGTAATCCAGATAAATAGTAGCTCCCAACTCCAATCCGGTATGGACTACGACCATTTCTTTCAAACCATTATATGCCGGAGCATCGGCTGCCGCAGAAGGAAGTACTTCCACAAACGCATTTTCGGGTGTCTTTACAATATTGCCGTCTTTCTGACGGGTGTAGGATTCGTGAATCTTCAATTCCTGAAACTCCGGATTATAAACAATAAAACTTTCGCCATACAGGCGATTCATTGCTGCATGGGTAAATAGTGTCAGTTCCTTTTGTACACGCATCTCCTGGCTACCATCAGTATGCAAGGTGTAAGTTTTGTGCAATTTCCCGAATTCGGCTTCGGATGCCGCTTTCACCGGAGCTACTATAAGCAGCAGTACTACCAGTGTAGTTATATAATAATGTATATTTTTCATTCTGCTCTACTTTTTAATCACTAAATATTCACCATATGCCTTGTGGGCATTCACTGCATTACGGAAACTATCCCAGTCGGAAGCCTCATAGACACGTTTCTTCAAAGCTAGTTTGTTGTGAAGCAACACTTTGTTTCCTTGCTGCGCCAATGAACCTTCAAAATCAGCTCCTGTGCCTTGCATGGTTTCATTCTTGTTGGCATTCGCCAGTTTGTATCCTGCCGGAAGCTGAATCGTTTCATCCAGTTCGACCAGACGCGAGCATCCATCTTTAAAACCATACTTACGCTCTTTCAGTGAAGTATCGATACGCAAGTAAGAACGCACCTGATTATAAAGGTTATTCATCACCAACGGACGGAAGAACATCTCCTTCTCTCCTTTTAATGCATAGTCAGGTATTTCATAACGGAAGGTGATTTTAATAGGTGCTGCCTGATAGTCTTTGGGATTCTTGCCATAGTCTACACTCAACAATTTGGCTTTTGGAGATATAGCCAGAAGCTGGCTTTCCATTGTATTTCTCCATTCGCTCTGAAATCCGGTAGTAAAGATGCGGCGGATATTGCTGTCACTCTGCCCCTCAGCGGTAAGAGTGAAAGTGCCGCGCAGGGTACCGTCTGCATCCAGGCGGTTATCGGCTTTGATACGCACATAATGATTTTCGGGAGCTGAAACCGGAGTGATGCACAAATCAGACCCTTCGGGCACACCCGGCAGATAGTTCTGCTGCTGTTCGGCACTGCTCCATAGTTCGCGACAGAAAGGAACCCAGGTAGGGTCGAGTGGCATATACGTTCCGTTACTTAGTTTCACTACTGCCACACAGTGATTAAAATGGTCGGCAGGAATACTCTCCACACGGCTGCCCGCCATTGTCATAGCCGGATAGGCTTCGAAACCTGCCATACGCAAGAAGGAAATCAGTGTGCCTGCTATGTCTTTACAAACCCCGCAACGGTCGGTATAATTCATTTTAGTATTGTGAAGTGTAAACCCCTCTCCTTTTCCCATGGATATGCCGGAATAACGGATATTATCTGCTACCCAATGGGTCAGTACGGCAATCTTTTCCATTTCGGTTTTCTTGCCTTTTATCAGTTCGTCCACTTTTTTCTGTGCTTCGGGCAGTGGGGCAAAACTATCATAATCTTCATTCACTTTATTGAACCACAAGGACTTGTCTTTCCATTGGGGAGTAGAAGACATCATCAGTTTGGGAGCCGCATCGAAAAGGTCTACCATATTCGGTTCTCTGACGAAAGGCATCACGTTATCCATTGTAAAAGTGTACACCTTGCTATTGTCTTCATAACGCATGGATGAAGCACATTCGCCCTGATAGAACTGGAATTGCAATTCTTTTTCCATGGGGACAGCCACTTTATAAACTTTACGCACAGTGGGGACACTACTCCAAAAAGGAACAATATCATAGAATTGTCCGCGCATAGGCGGGATAAAACGTGAATCGTCTTCATCACCGGCTTCAAGCAACGCATAAGTAAAGCCCTTCTTGGCTATCTCATAATCCACGATATCACCGGGGTGTAAAGCACCGATTTCGAGCATAATCTGTCTTGCTCCCCAATAAATAGCCCGGGCAGGAGCGGCATAATCACAGGTTTTCTTTACATCAAGTTCATCAACCTGCCCATTGGCACGGTAAACGGTTACACGTTTGAATTCGGCATAAGCGGTCAGAGGGTCATAATCGTATTTAATTACCCGGTTAGCTACTGCCCCTTTCGGAGTTTGCACTTTAATCACTTTGCACACAGCAAACGAGCCTTGTCCGGTAGGTTGGACAGATACCAGCGTGCTATCCAGTAATGTCACGCAATCGGATGTTTCATAAGTCTTTCCCTTCGCAGTATTTTCATAAGGTTTCCAGCTTTGAGCGAATGCCGTAGCCGAAGTAAGAAGGAAACAAGCTAATGTAACTGATAGTTGTTTTCTCATGTTTTTTACTTACATTTTATTTATAAGAACAAATGTAAGTAAAATCTTTGAGTATGCGAAGTTTATCTCCTATATTACTTGTTTTGTCATGAGTAATCAGGGCGTTCGTCGAATAATTCTATACCAGAGATTATTTAGACTTACCTTTGCGGTCAGAACAAAAATAAAATAGTAACTATGGAAGAGCAAATACTAATTTTCCGCACTTCAGTAAAAAATGTGCGGGATATAAAACATATCTCAGCGCTTTTCACCCTGTGTCCGCAAATCTACAAATGGAATGTAGACCTTGAGAACTGGGAGAAAATACTAAGAATAGAATGTCAGGGAATTACCCCGACTGAAATATCAAAAGCATTACGCGCAATCAACATTTATGCACAGGAGTTGGAGTGAAGCAAAAAGCAATTCTACGATTGAAGAAATCACTATACTTGACATATCTATAAAAGGATAGCTACAAATAAATAATAATGCCTGCAAATGGATTGGGAATATTTCGTCCAGTCAAAATACCGAAAGTATTCAGCATAAATGTGCTATTTTTAAGATTACGAGGAGAAACAATTGCTCTAAAAGAAGCAAGTTAGGGTAAAAGTTGCATAAATAAGTGCAATATTATGCATAAATACAGACTAATATCGCATAATTCCGCATATAATATGCAATTTCTTCAGCTACTTAATCTTCATTCCCCCTAAACCAACGAGGCGTTCCTCGGTGTGCATCGATAAGTTCCTCACCGAGGAACCTATCCTTCCTCGGTGAGGAAGATACAGAAAGGGGATTTCGAGTGTTCGAAACTACCTTTTTTCTCTATTTCATCGTAGAACCGAAGAAGATATAATATAACCGAATGATTAGTTATTCATTATAAAAGCGCTCAATATGACAAGTAAAGCAGGTATATCATTACAACTTCATCATCATATAGTTTAAATCCCCACCAAAAGAGAAAAAGGAATTAGTAAATGCCGGAGTTTTTCTATTCTTTTCCATCAGTCATTGGTTATATTGATTTTCTGGCAGTTTAAATATTCCATTTTTAAGAAAGGTCGTTTTTTCAGTAAATGACAGTTCTCTCGAATCTTATCCGGTATTAACTCGTATGTAGAGTATTCCCTCGGATTTTTCCCAGAATCTTGGGGAACTGCCAAAAGAATAACAGAGTACAACATATTGCTGCTGTCGCGTCGGATATGGCCTCAGCCGCATATACACCTGTCACTCCCATGAAATGCGGCAATATCAATGCTAGTGGAATCAATAGAATTGCCTTACGCAACAAAGCAATAAAAATAGAAATCCGAGCTTGTCCCAATGCTACAAACATATTCTGGCAGGCACGCTGTAATCCGAAAATAGTCATGCCGCCCAAGAACACAGGCATCGTCCAACGAACAGTCTCAATCAACCTTTCATCACTTGTAAAAGCGGAAGCTACCGTTGAAGGGAACAAAATCATGAAAAGCATTAATATCAGGTTGAAAGAGAACATAGTTATCAATACAATACGGAAACAGTCTTTGACTCGCTGCTTGTCACCATGTCCATAGTTATAGCTTATTATCGGGACAAATCCTTGCGCGAATCCCGTCAATGGTACACTGGCAAACTGCATCGCACTTTGCAGAATTGTCAATGCACTAATGTAGATGTCGCCGAACTCTTTCAAACTACTATTGAGTACAAAACCAACTAAGCTCTCCGTACTAGCCATAATGAATGGAGATACTCCTAAAGCCAATATAGCAAGTATTATTTTCCTGTCCAATTTCATATAACGCTTTTCCAAAGGCAAAGAGGCACGTTTGGAAAAAAGGAAAGTCAGTACCCACACAGCACTGCAAGCCTGCGAAAGCACCGTAGCCAAAGCTGCTCCTTTCACCCCCATATCAAACCAGAAGATGAAGATAGGGTCAAGAATTATATTCAATAAAGCACCGATGAGAACCGAAAACATAGCAATGGCAGGACGCCCCTGTGCATTAATAAAGCTGTTCAATCCTGTTGATATTTCTACAAATATGGTACCCAACAGATAAATGGAAAGATAATCCACAGCATATTCCAATGTGTTTTCCGAAGCTCCCGTAAGAAGGAGAATGGGTTCCATAAATGTATATGCTATAAAAGAAGTAAGCAGAGTGAATGCTATCAAAAGGACAAAACCATTTCCCAATATTTTGCCGGCACGCAAACGGTCCCCTTGTCCGAGTGCAATGGCAGCCAATGGCGCACCGCCACCGCCTACAATTGCTGAAAAAGAAGAAATCAGGATAATGAGGGAAGTAGTTACTCCTACACCCGCCAATGCATCGGTTCCGATACCCGGAATATGTCCGATATATACACGGTCGACAATACTATATAGCAAATTGACGAACTGCGCAGCTACTGCCGGAAGTGCCATCTTAAAAACAAGTGGCAACATACGTTCTGTTCCCAGCCGTTCCTCGTATTTATTTATCATTCCAAACTTCTTTTTCTAAAATCGGGTGCAAAGTTACAAGAAAAACAGGCTTTCCGGTTGAATACAGATAAATAAAAGTTGGCTATTTTTGCATTAATTCTTCAATCTTCCCACCCATTATATAAGGTAAACATTCGGATATCTTTTCAAAACTCCAATCCCACCATTGCAGTTCCTGTAATTTGGCAATCGTATCCGTATCGAAACGCTTCCGAATCTCTTTGGCGGGTGTTCCGCCTACTATCGTATAAGGGAGAACATCTTTCGTTACTACTGCCCGTGATGCGATAACTGCTCCATTTCCAATATGTACTCCTGCCATGATAACAGCTTCATAGCCTATCCAAACGTCATTGCCAATCACTATATCACCCTTATTGTCCCAAGCTGAAGCAACCTCTTTTTTATCTAAATTCCATTCTTCAAAGAAGACAGGAAATGTATAGTTGGATAAAGAGTTCAACGTATGGTTTGCACTGTTGAAAAGGAATTTAGCTCCACAAGCAATGGAACAGAATTTTCCTATTATCAACCGGTCTTTGTTGATGGGATAATGATATAAAACATTGTTCTTCTCAAAAAGAACCGGGTCATTCACAAAATCATTGTATATCGTATAATCACCTACAATAATAGCAGGATTCTTTATTACTGTATTCAGATAGATAGTCTGAAAATCATTGGTACGGGGATATATTTTCGTATTCATTGTGTGATAGCTTCTTTAATAGGGTTTCCAAAATAGAATAATGAAATAACTTGTGACTTATGTGAAGTCACAAAAAGTTGGGACAACAGACTTTTCCATTGTTCACAATCCATATGGGCGAAGCTATTTACAGAGTTGCCATTTCATTGCGTCAGAAGAATAGGATTTATATCACCTGACAAATGTACAAAATAAATTGTCAGATACTATTTTCTGATAGGACAAACAGAAGAAATCATACCGAATTTAACTCTATCATTCAGTTGCCATACCACTTTACCGTTTGAATCAATCTCTACCAATTGGGGATGTTTACCCTTACCGGCTTCACGGTCATGCCCTTGCCAGTTGCAAATATAAAGTCCGCCTTTTTTCAAGGGAAAGAGTTGAGCTACAAAAAATAGTTGTACCCCGTCTATATCATTGGCATTTACCTGACGGATAATCTTGTTCGAGGTAGCATCCAGTTGAACGAAACAATGAGCATCCCCGCAAGCTACCAAATAGTCGCCATTCTTCAGGAAAGCAGTGGAGAAAGGAGTACCGGAGAGTTTTACAGTATTCAGCAGTTTACCGTCAGATGCAATTTCGCGTACTTCAGAAGTAGCAAATAAAGGAACGAGATAATTTCCCTTTTTATTCTTATTTATTTGACGGAACTGTGCATGGGGACGTTCGATACCTGTTTCAAATTCGGTTTTCGAAAGAATTTCCCCTTTTGGATTTACTTCTAAAATGGTAGACGGATGACCGCACCAAGCTATTAAAGCATTACCGTCGGGCAATATGCGTGCAGTCTGCATTTCACAACCAGCAGGAGCGGCAATGTTCCAAAGTTCCTGTCCGTCACGGGTTATCATTTTTGCTCCTTTGGAGTAGGAAAAGAGGATTTCTCCTGTTTTTGTAGCTGCTACCGAGTTACATTCCCATCCTTTTTCCAAAGGATACTCCCATACTATTTCTTTTGTTTCTTTATTTATAATGGCAATTTTGTTCCAACCGGAGCCGCCCAATAACAAATGTTGGGGTGACTTACTCTGAACGATCGGTGCCAGACACAATAGAGTAAATAATAATATGAGATTCTTCATAGCATACATCATTACGTTCGATTAATTATTCTATTTTTGTTTTCCCATGAAAGATAGAATTCCAAGCAATGCCACCAGGAATACCGATGCTAAAAGATAGATGAATATACCGCCTACATGGTCGTTTTGACCATAAGAATGCATACCGCTCAAGAAATAATTCACTCCGAAGAATGTCATCAGCACGCTATAGAAAGCAATCACTGAAGAGAGATTGAACAGCCACAGTTTGTTTTTGAACGGCATCAAATGAAGATGGGTGACAATAGCGTAAACGACCATTGTAATCAGCGCCCAAGTCTCTTTCGG
This sequence comes from Bacteroides sp. f07, assembly GCF_042854785.1. Lineage (NCBI taxonomy): Bacteria > Pseudomonadati > Bacteroidota > Bacteroidia > Bacteroidales > Bacteroidaceae > Bacteroides > Bacteroides sp. f07. The sequence goes on from NZ_BAABXI010000003.1 coordinate 184,940, forward strand.
GTCCCATCCCCAATAGCGTCCCCATGATTCATTTGCCCAAATAGCTCCAAGGAATGTTCCTATCGTCATCAAGGCAAGTCCAATCAGGAGAGACATTTCGTTTATGATGCTCAATTCTTTTATTCGCTGTATCAATACCGACTTTCTAAGACTTATCATCACCAGGTTGACTAATCCAAGCAGGCAACTGATACCGAAGAATCCATATGCACCCACAATAACGGCTACATGAAACATAAGCCACGGTGATTTCAGAACAGGAACGAGCGGATTGATTTGCGGGTCCATCCAGTTCAGTCCCGAAACAAATAGGATAGTTCCACCGAACAGTGTAGCCAGGGCAAAGGTCAGCAGACTGCGACGGGCAAACAGTAATCCGGCAAAAACCGTAGCCCAAGACACGTACACCATCGTTTCATACGAATTGCTCCATGGAGCGTATCCCGCGATATACCAACGCATACCCATTCCATATATATGGAAAAGAAAAACAACCAGAATAGCAGTAGATAGACAACAAACCACAAAACGCATCCATCTGACACGCTTGAATAAAGATACAAAAGCGGATACCAGCAACAAACCTCCAAGAATCAAATAGCCTTTCTTACACTGTCTAAACACATCCAGACGATTATATTGTATCTCCGCTTCCATTTTTCCGACAGTAACACCTGCTATCGTATTCTTTGCCTGTTGATAAGTGGAAATCATTTCTACTATTTCATCAGGTTTTGTCCAGTCTCCACTCTGCAGAGAAGTCTGCACTTCCTCCACATACCAAGTCAGAATACGGGAAACAAACATGGAATCTTTCCCTGAAAACGCCGACAAGTCATCACCCGGAGCATACCATGTATGTTCCGGATCATCTTCTTTCGGGAAAAGGTTGATTAACTGCCAGTTTAACAACTGATGAAAGATATTTATTTGTTCATCGAACTTTATCAGTTCCTTATCAAAACGAGTCCGCATGGCAGACATCCTGCCATATGCTTGATCCAGTTTCTCCTGCAACTTATAATTTCCGCCGGCATCAAATACATCCATATAGGCACATTGTCCGGACGGCAGATTATAATAATCTCCCAACTCCTTACCGGGAACAGCAATAAAAGGTATATACCTCCAGAGTTCCGGCATTGTCAAGACACTAAGCAAAAACTGGTCCGAGTTTAAAGAATAAAAGGTATCGGACTTATGTAACTTCCGCAAGACTTCAGACGAAAAAGTATTGACAGGAAGCACACGCCCCCTTCCGGACTGAAGAGGCAATGCCCCGAAACGGGCAGCATGCCCGCTGTTAATGACACGCTTTAAAACCGTTTCTGTCATTTGTGCCGAAGTATCAGCGGCATGAACCGGCAAAAAGGAAAATGCCAACAACACAAGAAGAAGAGACGAACAACGTAATTCCTTTAACCGGCGGCTGAGTTGCATAAAACGTGAACGCTTATCTACAAAACACAGCAACAGACCGAGTAACAAAACAGCATATCCGGTATAAGTGACAGTTCGCCCTGCCACATCACGGTTGACAGAAAGTACCGTACCCTGTTCATCCTGGTCATAAGAAGCCTGAAAAAAACGGTAACCTTTCACATCCAGGACATTATTCATATACACCCGTTCCGAAATGACTTCCCCGTCCAGATGTACCAGCAACTCACTTTCATAAGCCGACGGACTGGACGAACCGGGATAACGGGTCAGAGTAAAGTTCATCAATTCCACACTGAAAGGTAGTGTACGGTAAATCACCCCATCGGCATGACGGACAGCAAAACGGTTGCTAGTCTCCCCCTCCCGCAAGTGAAGAAGCCCCTCTTCACCATAAAGATGAGAGACTAACGCTCCCAAAAGGATTAGATTGAAAGCACCATGAGTAACCAACATTCCCCACTTACGCCTTTTCAATGAATGTTGTCTGACAGCGACAGCCAGCCAGTTGACCACCAACAAAAACTGAAGAAAGAAAAACAAAGGAGAACAATACACCACCGACCTGGCAATCTCACTCCCCTGATACTTCTCAATAAAAGTAGCAGCAGCCAAACCTGCACCATATACAAGTAACAACACAATAGTGGTTGTTGGTGAGGAAACCAGTCTTTTCAGAGCAGCCTTCATTAGCACATTCAATTAATCTTCGATAATGACACGGAAACCGACATTGAATACACATTGGTAAGGATAGAATCCTTTACGTGAGTATGCAGTGGAATATTGGGGCCGTTCAATGTACGAACCACCACGAACCACTTTATATTCGGAGACCTTCTTCGTATTTTCTTTATATGGATAAGGAACATAATCCGAACGCGTCCATTCGGCAACATTGCCATGCATACAGTATAAACCGAACGGATTAGCTTCGTATTTCTTTCCTCCTACCTGCACCAAGCTGCCATCATCCACACCGGCAGCCTTGGGAAGAAACGTATAATACTTATACCAAGACGAATTGGGCGACATCGGTTGCGGATCGACCCCACTCACCGCAAACTTGTTCGTTGTCACATCAGCCAGATTATCTTTCCTGCCAAAATCTGCATTTAAATCACCAAACCAGAAAGCCTGGTCGCTACCTCCACGACAAGCCCATTCCCATTGCGCTTCGGTTGGAAGCGTAATCGTCAGCCCGGTCTTCCGGCTCAATATCCTGCAATATTCCATCGCATCATTATAGCTTACCCGAATGACGGGTTGTTCGGGTTTATTGGCAGGATAGCCCGGCACCACATGATCTTTCCACTGCTGGTCCACATAACGGCTGTCATGTTGCGGGAATATAGCGTTATACTGCTGGTTAGTCACTTCCAATTCACCCATCCAGAATGCTTTATCTATCTTCACTTTAGTAGCAGGACAAGCATCCGGTTCACCTTGATAACTCCCCATAACAAACTCACCCGCCGGAATACGTACAAACGTCATCCGAACTCCCGGAGCGATTTCTATCACCTTACTGGTCACTTTCTCACCGGCCAACATCTCCTTTACTTTATCCGGAGTAAACGGCCATCCTTTTGCCCGCGGGCTTTTTTCTTTCACCGGTTTCATCTTCTCCGGTATCACCGGTTCTATTTCACCTTTATTTTTCAGTTGACCGGCATAATCGGCTATTTCCTTCTTCCAGTCCACTCCGGCCCCACAAGCATATTTATCGGTCAGTTGCTTACGACGTTCTATCTGGTCATATCCCTGATAAGGAAACGATGTCAGAACATTGGCATTGAAATACCCCTTGTCGGGAGCATTATAGTCAATCCAGTTATATATTTTCCTCCATTCCGCATCCGTCAGCCGCACATTATAATGTCCTTTCTTCAAAAGACGAACCAGTTCGCTGGTATTCGGGTGATATTCATAAGGGTTAAGTACCACCATATCACCTTCACCTCCCTGACGATGCACATACGGATGAAGATTGAGGTAAGATGTTCCATACCCTTTCTTATCCTTCTTGCCTCCACGCAGGTCGAACGCTTTTCCTTCACCGTTATGACAGGCGATGCAGGCACGGTCCAAAATCGGCTGTATTTCCAAATCAAAGGTAAACGAACGGGGACCGCCTTCAGGGGGAGTCAAAGCATGCGGTGCTTTTTGCGAAGCAATCACACGTTTCGGTATGACAACTTGATTCTGGTCTTCATGGCATCCTACACAAGAGACAATCTCTCCCGGTTGTCCGGTCAGCCAACTACGCATCCACTGCACAGCCACTCCGTCCTTATCCAACGGCTGGATAGAAACCGGAGTATTGGCAGGTATCTTAAAGATAACCGATCCGTCTTCCTCCACCGGAACGGTTCCCAGCATACGTTTTATATCCCACCCCGACTGGATACCATGCCAGTTATGATCGGATTGTGTCTGTACATAAGCATATTCATAAGCGTGCAAACGAAGTGACTTCACTGTTCCGCGCGGAATACCCTTCAACCCTTCGCCTTCATAAATATCTTGTATAAAGACGGTCGCCTGCTTTTCCTCCAGTTTCACCCGGTCAGGAATGGCAGGAGGAGCTATCGTTTTACGAACGGCTATCGGACTGATATATCCTTCTCCTTCCATCTTATGCAGACAAGTTACATTATCAAATTTATCCACCAGATATATACCCCACAAATCATTCTTGTCCAACTTTGCCGCAACCAGAAAATAAGTATCGTTGAGCGGAGAGGGTTTAATAAACTGCGGCCATACATCGTCTACCAATCTATCTTTTACTTCCTCAACGATAGGACGGTTGCGGAAAGGTATTTCCTGCAACATACCGGCAGCTCCTTTACGCGCTTTAGCCGGGTCGAACAGGATAAGACGGCCTGAACGCGCTACCCCGTGATGTCCCGAAATTATACCGACAAAAGCGGAACTATAACCGGGCAAAGGCTGTATGTCAAATGTACTGTTGGGAAACATCGATCCACTGCCGTACAACGCTTTCTGCTCTGTACCGTCGGGATTCATGCTCATCACTATACGGGTGTAATAGTGTGTCAGATCTGTGTATTCCCAACGAGTGTACATCACACGACCATTATTCATTATCACCGGATTCCAGTTGGCATCCTGATCGAAAGTCAAGCGACGCAGTTTTTTATTCTCCGGTGTATAAAGCACCATATTCCCGACCGGGTCACTCCCATTGACACATGGAACGCCCTGATAACCTATGTTCGAATTGGCGATAATACGGCCGTCCGGCAGATAAGTTCCGTCATAAAATTCCAGGTCCGGTTCCGGATTATCAATCAGTTTCTTACAACTGCCACCATTCAGTTTTACCTCAAATACATTCCAACGATTATCAGGCATAGTTTGGGTAAACATCGCACGTTCTCCATCCCAATGCAACCTCAAATCAGCAATAGAAGAAGTATTGGCAGGTTTATAAACGGAACGTACCTGCACATCACCACGCAGATTGGTTAACTCAACAAGCTCTGCATCAAAACCTTTCCGGCGGGCCGATTCCTGATTACTCCAGTTGTTCGACTGCGTACCAAGCTCAGGAGCCATTGCCTTGCGGTCTCTGTTGCCCAACTTATAACGGACGGTCAATACCTTATCTCCATCCAATAAAGGATTAGCCAACAAAATAGCACGCTTATTGGCAATTGCCTTTTCTGCATTTGCCAGAACAGCCTCATCGCCGCTATACACATTACCGAATCCTTGTTTCACCTGCTGCTCCAGTTCAGTCAATACAGACAGATACCTTACGGCATCAAAACCCTGTAACCGCTTCATATCATCATAAGCCAGACGAACAGCCTCCATATTCAGCCATTTCAGTTCGTTCTGTAAGAAGAGCATACGTTGTATCTTCTTATAAAGTTCCTGATATCCGGCCACTTGGTTTTCTACTTTCCTTTCTGCCTCAATTTGTTGAACTGTATTCTTCACGTAAGAAGCGTCTTTCAGATAAGCAGCCGATTTCAAGACGAGCTCGCGCCCGGTAGAAGCATCAACAGGTTTCTCCGACGAAGTTCTATTCATCGAAACAGTTTTTTGTTTTACAGAAGCATTCATTTTTGTACTTCTTTGCTGAGCCGTGACTGTAGAAACCAGCAAAGAAGATACTAAAAACGAAATTAATATGCGATACTTGTTTATCATGGTGGATTATTTAAGTCGAATCTACACTAATTCGAAATATTCAATTTATAATGCAGCCGTCGGATGAGTGAAACGCAACCCGGCATTATCATGGTAGTTTGCCCATTCACAAACAACAGCACCCTCCGGCCCCGCCATCATGAAATGAAAAGTTTCCATCTCCTTCAAACGCAGGATATCTCCTACTTTCTGTATTACACAATTCTTGCTTCTGACGGGACCATGCTTTGCCGGAACCGGAGGAGCATCCGGAGTTTCCTCTCCTACTTCCGAAAAATTGTAAACCCATCCTTTCTCTACCATCCATGACTCATGCTTTGCCGGAAAATCCGTTTTGACATGAGCATGTTCAGGAATCATCTGCCCCGGAAGTAAATAAATGGCATGAGCAAAATAACCGTAATCCGGATCATTTATCCAGAAAATACCTCCCATACCTACATTTTCAAAATCCCCCAGGCCAAAGTCCGTCACCCACATATTTTCAGCCATAAACCTGGTAAAAGGGATATTATAGAAAACAAACATTTCCTTCATTGCCTTTATAGCAGTCTCTTGTTGAAATACGCCGTTTTTATAAAAATCGGCATTAGTGTACTTTTTCATATCAGTCATCGTTTTATCTGTTAGTATTAATATAATCTCCGTATCTATTCCATCGCTATCCCCTCTATCTCAATCAACAGCTCTTCCCTGCATACTCCGGCCTGCAAAAAGGAAACAGGAATATTCAGTCCATAACTCTCAATCCCTCTCTTTGCTTCGTCATAGTCCGACTCATTCTTCAGGTAAACACGCAGCATCATTAAACGGGCGTCGTCTATTAATTGAGCGATATTCTCCATTGTTATCTGCAACTGACGCTCCAAACCTACTCCCTTCAGACTTTCTTCTCCCCTGATTGCGGCCGTTCCGGAAATATATACCAGACGCCGGCCATGAAAAGTCATGCTCTTGGCACGTTCAAATTTCGGGGTAGTCTTCTTCTGCCGGGCTTCTTCAAGTACCTGTTCGGAATAGGCATGAGCGGCAACCTGCAACTTATTGTCAATAGGAGTAACAAAAGCATCAGGAGTATGAAGCATTGCTGCATCCACGTCAATCAAAACCCCTCCCCGACTCATGCCAATACCTGTAGCGGCAGGGTATCCCTTCGACCAGTCATTTCCCGCATAAAACGCCGTACGTACATTATTAAACGACTGGTAATGTTGTCCGGTTTCGTCATATCCGGTTATTTGTTCTATATAATTCCATTGCCGAACAATGTTGCCGAACAAAAAAGATTCTTTATCCAAGACTCCTTTCAACTGCCGGAAAGCTTCCACTGACCGTTGCTCCATATCCTTATATGCCTCATCGCCTTGAAATCCGCCGGCAAAAAGGAAACGTCCCGATTCATTTTCGACCAATACATAAGGAAGGTTCTCATACTGACGATAAAAGACCCGTTCATCGGCATCGGGGAGATAACTATGTACTTCCATTACCAGCGATGCGTTCAGCACCGGTTGTAAAACATAGCTAAACGCCGGTTCACAATCTCCGAAAAACGCACGTACCTTTGTCCTGAGCATCCGCCGTTGAGCAACATATTCCTCTCCTGAAACAGGCACGCCGAATAAAACCAAACGTAACACTGTTCCTTTTTTGGGCATCCGGGACAATAAATCGTCTATCATAGCCGGGAAATCCGCCGCAGAGGCAGTCAAATGAGAATAATGTATTTTATCACAATAGTTCATAAACCTGCTACTTAAAGGGAATTTACATATTCGGTCAATTCTTCAATTTCTTTTTTTGAAACCTTCCTGTCAATTCCATGCTTGTGAACTTCGAATACTTCCTGCATTGTTTCAGCACGCCCGTCAAACAAATAAGGAGCTGTACGCCAACATTCCACCAGCGTAGGTGTATCCCAGCCTTTCTCAAACTCTATATCTTCACCAATCCGATGCATTTTCATATCGGTGTACAAAGGTCCGCTATGACATTCACCGCATTTCAGTTTTTCAAAGACTTTTCTTCCCGCTTTAGCTTTTTCCGACAACTCTCCGTTTATCAAGTACGGGCTGGAAACCGGACGCAAAGATCTCATATACGCATCCACACACTCGGCCATATCTTCTTCGGGTTCATAAAACTGAATATACCGGAATCCTGCACGTACGGCGACTTCGGCTTTCGCACGAATCCCCGAAATCATGTTAGGAGGTGTCACATGACTATAAAGCAAGCTCTTGCAGTTTTTAGGATTACCCACCCCGTCATTCATCAAGTCCCAGTTCATACCGTCCGTGCGGCCATCTCCGGGGTGACATCCGTTACAACTTTGCCAACCTTGATAACAATGCCCCGCGTCATTGAAATATTTCTCTCCTTTTTGTTCTTTTGTCTCGGTACGCCCTACATTCATAGTGACGGCAGTTACCGACAACGTATTCACATCCACTATATTTAATATATCGGCAAAATATGTAGGAATAATCAATTTATTATTTGAGACAAGAAAATTACGCGGACCGTTGCCCTGTAAAGGTATCCTCTTACGAAGACCATAAAGAAAAGTCAGATCGTAGTCCAAACGGCTTTTGTCCTCACAACGCCGGAATTTATCCAGCATCCGGGGATGGTCGATAACACTTACCTCGTGCGTTCCGCTATGAGTTATGTAGACATACCTCTCATCACAGGCAATGCCCCATACACCGGCGGCCCCCCGGTCGGGTTCGTCCACCAATACGGCACCTTCAAACTCCTGCTTTTCCACATCGATGATGCTAAAAGCACTTGTATTCATCCACCCTTGCTGCAATTGCGAAGTAGGTACCATAAAACGTCCTAAATTATGCGATACATAAATATATTTACCATCGGGAGTAATGCACATATCCCGCAAAGCATTACTGCCATTCGCCAGTTGGATGTCTTTCACCTTAGTGAAACTTCTCATATCAATTACCGATACACAAGCAGCCACTATATTCAGGTCAGCCCGTTGCGCCGGCAAGAAGTTTGCTACAAACATATACCGTCCGTCTTTACTGAATATGGCAGACCTTGGTTCACGCAAGACCTTCACATTTCTTACCACCTTACATGCTACGGGGTCTATCTCGCTTACCGTATTGGCAAACTGGTTACACACATATATATGCTTCTTGTCCGCAGCAAATAGAGGGTAACAAGCTCCCGAACCGACAGGAATCACAGTTTCCACTTGTCCCGACTTCAACGACAGCACCTCCAGTTGCCCGGTCTTCCCGAAAGTAGTCACATACGCCTTATCTCCATCAAGCAGCAGCCCTGTGGGAGTTTCTTTGAACGGATACGAGCGCAGCAGTTTTTTCCCGTCAGCAGCAAAAACATCCAGCCGCTTTGTTCCTTTTTGAGTCATCAACAATTCGCCTTTTCCATTGACGGCAGTACCTGTAGTAAAGAAAGGCGGATTTCCGGCCATAACCATGGATATGCCACAACCAAGAAGACAAATCAACAAAAAGTTCCTTATCATAGTATTCGGTGTTTTTATAGCGTTATTACTTAAATTCTTCTGTACCCCAGTCCGACAGATATTTGTCCGGCAATCTCTTTGACAATCAAGATAGTAGTACGTAACTGTTCTTCCGTCAGCCGGTCTTTGGGTCCCGAAATCCAAATAGAGCCACAAGGATATCCCGTATAATTCAGCACAGGCGCACCGACACAAATCACTCCGCTCAGTTCCTCTTCATTATCCAAAGCATATCCCTGCTGATAAACTTTTTCCAGTTCTTCCAGATACGCCTCCCGTGAAGTAATAGTACGTGAATTATAACGAGTGAAAGTCATATAAGAAAGATAACGGTTCCGGACAGTAACAGGCAGATAAGCCATAATTGCCTTTCCCGGTGCGGAACAATGCAGTTCAAAAGGTTTGCCTGGCGACAGGACAAAACAAAACGCATGATGTCCCCGTGCCTGTTCAATAAAAATGCCTTTTTCATCCCCCAATACACCAAAGCAGGCAGTCTCTTTCACCCTGTCTCTCAAATCACGCAAATGCGGCAGGACTGTTTCCAACAGATTATGCTCATTCAATGCACGGAAACCCAAAGTCAGCAATTTACGGGTCAACTTATATCGCCTGGTGTCTTCACTAAAAGAAAGATAATCCAATCGTACTAATGTATTCAAAATACGATAAGCAGTAGTCTGCGATATATCAAGCGCCAATTTGATTCCCTGCAGCGTTTCTCCTTCTGCCCGTGAAGAAAGATACTCTATCACTGCAATACCTTTTTCTAAATTAGGCACTTTATAATTATCGTCCGGTTTTTCCGGACTTTGCTCTATATTTTCCATATTTGGCAACATGTTTTCCATATTTGAAATATCATTCCAGCTTTTGGATAAAAATAAAGATGTTGTTCCTAACTGGGATTACAGATATGTAAAAAGAAGTTAAGTGTGTTACATAACATATTTAGAACACTAAATATGTATTCCATACCGGTGTTTTACCTCAGCCATAACAAAAGTACTTTCCAATGAGCCAAGACTATCAATCGTCCCCAATACATTCAGAATAAACTCCTGATAATATTTCATATTGGGCGCATGAATCTTCAACAGATAATCATAGCTGCCCGATATATTATAACACTCGGTCACTTCGGGAATATCCTGTATGATTCGTGTAAACTCAGCCGCAATATCCCTGTTCAGCCGTCTGAGCTTCACGCTGCAAAATACCACAAATCCCTGATTCAACTTTTCCGCATCGAGTACGGCAATATACTTCTTTATATAACCGCCACTTTCGAGCCGTTTGAGACGTTCGAATACAGGGGTTGATGACAAACTCACCCGGGCAGCCAGCTCTTTGGTAGTCAGACGGGCATTCTCTTGCAAAGTACGAAGTATTTGCAAATCCACTTTATCCAGTTTCTCCAATGCACTCATAGAATAATATTCTTCTAAAAGGTAAAATTCAGGAATGAATCAAATCATTCATTCTGTACAACAGCACAAAAATAGTATTATTTTCTATATTTTTATCACATCTTGTTCGATTACTCCACCCGACATAACTTTGCAAGAAAATAGAAACGATTATTTAACTTCAAAAAACATACGATTATGGCAACAAGGAATTTACACTTCGAGACTTTACAGGTACATGTAGGACAGGAACAGGCAGACCCGGCAACTGATGCCCGTGCAGTACCTATTTACCAGACTACTTCTTATGTATTTCACAATTCGGCTCACGCAGCCGCCCGTTTCGGCCTGCAAGATCCGGGGAATATCTACGGTCGTCTGACTAACTCCACCCAAGGAGTTTTTGAACAACGCGTAGCCGCCCTTGAAGGAGGTGTAGCCGGTCTGGCAGTTGCTTCCGGTGCTGCCGCAATCACTTATGCATTCGAGAATATTACCCGCTCCGGTGACCATATTGTAGCAGCCAAGACTATCTATGGCGGAAGTTACAATCTACTGGCACATACCCTACCCAGCTATGGCATCACAACGACTTTTGTTGATCCGAGCGATTTATCCAACTTTGAAAAAGCTATCCAGGAGAATACCAAAGCGGTATTTATTGAGACATTAGGTAACCCGAATTCCAATATCATTGATATAGAAGCCGTATCCGAAATAGCTCACCGCCACAAGATTCCTTTGATTATAGACAATACATTCGGCACTCCTTATTTAATCCGTCCCATCGAACATGGAGCAGATATTGTGGTACATTCAGCAACAAAATTCATTGGCGGACACGGGTCGTCACTAGGCGGAGTGATCGTCGATTCCGGCAAATTTGACTGGGTAGCTTCCGGCAAGTTCCCACAACTCACCGAACCGGATCCTTGCTATCACGGAGTACGCTTTGTAGATGCTGCCGGCCCGGCCGCTTACGCTGTCCGCATACGTGCCATTCTGCTGCGTGACACGGGAGCAACTATCAGCCCGTTCAACGCTTTTATCCTGTTGCAAGGGCTGGAAACCCTCTCATTGCGTGTAGAACGTCATGTGGAAAACGCGCTGAAAGTCGTGAATTTCTTAAACAATCATCCGAAAGTAAAGAAAGTGAATCACCCGTCATTGCCCAATCATCCCGACCATGCATTATATCAGCGTTACTTCCCGAACGGTGCAAGTTCTATCTTTACTTTCGAAGTAAAGGGCGGACAGGAAGAGGCGCACCGTTTCATTGACAGTCTGGAGATATTCTCACTGCTTGCCAATGTTGCCGATGTGAAGTCGCTCGTGATTCATCCTGCAAGCACCACTCACTCACAACTAAATACACAGGAACTTGTCGAACAGGAAATTTATCCGGGCACTGTCCGCTTGTCTATCGGAACGGAACATATTGATGATTTGATTGCCGATCTGGAACAGGCTCTTGCCAGAATCTAAAATGCAGTAATTTGTGCATTGAACTTTCCGTCACTGTGAAACGTTATAACGATATAACATTAAAACATTGCAGCCATGGAAAAATATTTAATACACAGCAACGAACTGCATCTGATAGACGCAGAGAAAATCCATCAGGCCGTGGAGAAGATGGTGGAGTCACTCGATTTAGCCGCCGGTTCCACTACCAACTTTGACCTCTATCAAGTTGTGGGAGACTACTTTAAAAACCTTGAGAAAAGAAGGAAGATCAACCACGTATTGGGAATCAAAGAAGATAGATATGAACTGGCCGAAGCCTTCGGCATCAGATAAAAGAAATTTTATTTAATCACACCAGACAAGTTTTTTATAACAAAAAGGAGAGAGCCCCACTTTCAGTGAAGCTCCCTCCTTTTTGTTATATGCAATCATCAGTTACCCTGATGTACCGTAAGTTGCGGGAATGGGAAATTGATGCCTTTCTCATTAAAGGTTTCATAAATTGCCTTATTAATATCGAAATATACTCCCCAATAATCTCCACTGTTCACCCACACGCGAATCACTACATTCACGCTGCTGGCATCCAGCGCATGAAGAGCTATAAACGGAGCAGGCTCGTTCAGAATACGCGAATCGGCAACCAATATGTCACGGACAATTTGCTGTACCTTATTATAATCTTCGCCGTAGTCAATGCCGACAATCCATTCTATACGGCGGGTTACCTGCGTATTGTAGTTTGTCACCACTCCGCTACTCATAGCACCATTCGGTATATAGATTGTCTTATTGTCTCCTGTAGTCAGAATCGTGTGGAATATCTGGATTTCTTTCACCGTTCCGGAAACTCCCTGACTCTCAATCCAGTCGCCTACCTTATAAGGTTTGAACAGTAGCACAATCAGCCCGCCTGCAAAGTTCTGCAGATTGCCGGACAATGCCATACCTACAGCCACACCGGCAGAAGCCAGCAAAGCAGCAAACGAAGTTGTCTCCACTCCCAAAGCTCCCACTACCGAGATTATCAATAAGATAGTCAACAGAATGTTTACCAGACTCTTGACGAAAGTCTTGATACTGATATCCACTTTCCGTCTGTCCATCAGACGCCTGATAAACTTGTTGAGCATCGAAATTAGGAAGCGTCCCACAATGAAAACAAGCACCGCAATCAGAATACGTTCGCCGGCACGAATACCGAAATCTATCAGTTGCTGGGTTATAAGCGAGAGCTTATCCAATCCGTCCGCATTGGCTATCGCTTGTTCCACTAATTTATCTGCGACCACTTGCGTAGAATCCGCAACCTGCGTCGCTGTTGCTTGAAATAAGAGTAGCATAAAGAGATGTTATTAAAATGAATAATCTATTGTCTTGCAATTTCAACAAATTACAAAGTTATATTGTTTTTAGTAAATCTAAAAGTTTTTTTTGCTTTACTCCCGCAAAAACCGTAATTTTGTCACCGATTCACTGGTAGGGGTGCCTTAACATGACGGGCTGAGAATATACCCATAGAATCTGAACCGGGTAATGCCGGCGTAGAGAACTAATTAATAAGCAAGATGAAAAAAATTGGATTGATGGCCATCGCCTTATTGGGCGCAGGCATCACTGTTCATGCACAGACGAGTGCAAAGGATAGTATGAAAGTTGTAAACCTGCAAGAAGTGCAGGTAGTATCTACCCGTGCCACGGCAAAAACTCCGGTGGCATTTACCAACGTAAAAAGAGAGCAAATCAGTAAACAGAACTTCGGACAGGATATTCCTTTCCTTTTGTCTACCACTCCTTCCGTATTGACCACTTCGGACGCGGGAGCAGGCGTAGGATATACCACCATCCGCGTACGCGGAACAGATGCTACCCGCATCAATGTCACCGCCAACGGTATCCCGATGAACGATTCCGAAAGCCACGCCATCTTCTGGGTAAATACTCCCGACTTCGCTTCTTCCCTGGAAGATATGCAGATTCAACGGGGTGCCGGAACGTCTACCAACGGTTCGGGAGCATTCGGTGCCAGCATCAATATGCGTACACAGAGCATTTCTTCCAATCCTTACGCGGAAGTTTCCGGCTCTTACGGCTCGTTCAATACACATAAGGAAACGGTAAAAGTAGGAACCGGGCTGATTAATAAATACTGGGCATTCGACGCACGTCTCTCGAATATTCAGAGTGACGGCTACCGTGACCGTGCCTCATCGGACTTGAAATCGTATTTCGTACAAGGCGGTTATTTCGGTGAAAATACAACGATTAAGTTTATTACTTTCGGTGGAAAGGAAAAGACTTATCATGCCTGGGACGGTATCAGCAAAGAGCAGTTGGAGAACGACCGGACATACAACCCGAACGGAATCATCCTCGATGACAATATAGGAAAAGGAAATCCCATCGGTTTCTATGACGACCAAATGGATAATTACCGCCAAACGCACTATCAACTTTTGCTTAATCACATTTTCTCTCCGGCATGGAACCTGAATATTGCTTTCCATTATACCAATGGTTTCGGCTATTATCAGGAATACAAAAACGGACGCAGTCTGGAAGAATACGGATTGAAGCCTTTCTATCTCCCAGGCAATAGTGAGCCGCAGAAGAAAACGAATCTTGTCCGCCAAAAGTTAGTGGATAGCGACTTCGGCGGTGGTATCTTCTCATTGAATTATCAGAACGATAAACTAAACGCTTCTTTCGGTGGTGGTCTGAACCGATACAGTAACGACCACTATGGAAAAGTGATATGGGTGAAAAACTACACTGAACAACTCGACCCTGAACATGAATATTATCGTAATAATGGTGGAAAGACGGACGGTAACATTTATCTGAAAGCCAATTATCAGCTAACCGGTGGATTAAGTGCATATGCTGACCTGCAATATCGTTATATCCATTATACGATTGATGGAGATAATGATAAATGGGACTATACCGCAACTCCTGAACGCCTGCAACGGTTAGATATCAGAGAGAATTTCAGTTTCTTTAATCCCAAAGCAGGACTTTTTTGGCAAATCAATCCTAACCACAGTGCCTATGCATCTTTTTCTGTGGCACAGAAAGAGCCTACCCGTAATAACTATACGGACGGAATGTTCGACAAATATCCCACAGCGGAAAAGTTGCTGGATTATGAGTTAGGATACACTTATCGCAACGAATGGTTTACGGCAGGTGTCAACTTGTATTATATGGATTACACTGACCAATTAGTATTGAACGGGAAAACCAATGATATAGGCGAAGCCATGGCGGAAAACGTGAAAGACAGTTACCGAATGGGAATCGAGTTGGCGTTGGGCGCTAAATTCAACGACTGGTTACGTTGGGACATCAATGGAACATGGAGCAAAAACCGCATTAAGGATTATACGGGTTACGTATATGATGAAAGTCTGGTGAATGGAGAAATCGTTGATGACTTATGGACGCAGACAGCAATTAAAGGGGGAAACTCTCCTATCGCTTTCTCTCCTTCTTTTATTGGAAACAGCCTGATTACTCTCGGCAGCAACGGACTGGAAATTTCTCTCCAGTCTCAATATGTCAGCCGCCAGTATCTCGACAACTTCGGCACAAAGGAAAACTCGCTCGATGCCTATTTTGTCAACCATCTCAGTGCGTCGTATTCTTTTAAGACCCGTCACACAAAAGGAATTACCATAGGAGCTACCGTTTACAACCTGTTCGATACGAAATATGAAACGAACGGATACTCGCAGAGCGTTGCCCTTTACGAAAACGGAGATAAGACAAAGGCGTATGTGATAAAACACGACCCGCGCTTCTATCCGATGGCAGGCACAAATATACTGGCACATATTACTTTCCGTTTCTAAGCAGCTTTGAATGATGGAAATGAATTTCCTTGAAATATTCGGTACGATTGTCGGATTAGTCTACCTTTGGTTGGAATATCGGGCAAGTATCTATCTTTGGATAGCGGGGATTATCATGCCTGCTATCTATATTTTTGTATATTATAAAGCAGGATTGTATGCCGATTTCGGCATCAATATCTATTATCTGATTACCGCCGTCTACGGCTGGTTCTTTTGGATGTGGGGACAACGGAAAGGAAAGCGGAATCAATCTGCCAATGATAAAACAGGCAATGATAAATCGAAAGCGCTCCCTATCGTGCATACGCCGTGGAAATACTATCTTCCGCTTCTGCTGGTATTCATCGTAGCCTTTATCGGCATTGCCTGGATATTGATTGAATATACGGACAGCAATGTGCCCTGGCTGGATAGCTTCACCACAGCATTGAGCATTGTCGGCATGTGGATGCTGGCACGTAAATATATCGAGCAATGGTTCGCCTGGATACTTGTAGACATTGTTTGTTGCGGACTTTATATTTATAAAGACCTTTATTTTACCTCTGCTTTATACGGACTTTACTCCATTATAGCTATCTTTGGCTACTTTAAATGGAAAAAATTAATGAGCATACAATGATAAACGAACACTATACGCCCGAAGCCGTGATATTGGCTAACGGTGAATATCCTACTCACCCCCTTCCTTTGCGAATGTTGGAAGAAGCCAAATTCGTAGCTTGTTGTGATGGCGCAGCCAATGAATATATTTCCCGTGGATATACTCCGGACGTAATTATCGGTGACGGAGACTCCCTTTCACCTGAAAACAAAACACGCTTTTCAAACATTATTCACCAAATAGCCGACCAGGAAACGAACGATCAAACCAAGGCTGTTCACTTCCTGCGAGAAAAAGGCTACCGGAAAATTGCCATCATCGGTGCTACCGGAAAACGGGAAGACCATACATTAGGAAATATCAGTTTGCTGCTGGAATATATGAAAAGCGGCATGGAAGTACGGACTATTACAGATTACGGAGTATTTATTCCGGCAAGTGGCACACAGACTTTCGTTTCTCACGCGGGGCAGCAAGTATCCATTATCAATTTCGGAGCTAAAGGATTGAAAGGAGAAGGATTGGTTTATCCACTTAGCGACTTTACGAATTGGTGGCAAGGAACTCTTAATGAGGCTACAAACGATCGTTTTACCATTCAGTGCACGGGAGAGTATTTAGTATTTCTAACTTCTATATAAACCGATATTTATTCTCAAGCTATTCTCATCACTATGAGAAAAAATTCTCACTGCGATGAGATTTTTTTCTCATTGCGGTGAGAATCATTCTTTCATTGCAATAGACTGACAACACTTCACATTACTCTGTGCAACAGTCTGTTAAGATGGGCTATAGCGAAAGCAGATACCTCTTGAAGTCTGCAAAGTCTTTTGTCATCTGAAGGCTCTTCTTCTCACCTTTCATAAATTCCTGCAATTTGGCAGGTATTTCCACCGTTTCACCAATGATACTTTCTACTGTTTCGAGGAACTTGGCAGGATGGGCTGTTTCGAGGAATACACCTGTTTCGCCCGGTTGTAAACCTTCTGCCAATGCACGATAGCCACATGCACCGTGAGGGTCGAGCAGATAATGATGTTCTTTCCAGGTCTCTTTCACGGTTTCCCGGATTTGTTCGTCGGTATAGGTAGTTCCCGAAATCTCGGCGGAGATAGCGGCATGAGAACCTTTATACAAATCGAGTACACGGGCAAAGTTGCTCGGGTCGCCTACGTCCATGGCATTAGCGATGGTTGCGATAGATGGACGCGGGTTGTATTCGCCTGTTTGCAGATATTGGTAGAATATATCGTTACGGTTGTTAGCCGCAATGAAACGCTTCACGGGTAGTCCCATTTTTTTGCCGAACAGACCGGCAGTGATGTTTCCGAAGTTTCCGCTAGGAACGCAGATTACTGCATTGTCAGCTTTTCCGGCACGCTTCAACTGGGCGTAAGCATAGAAATAATAAAATGCTTGCGGCAGGAAACGGGCGACGTTGATAGAATTGGCGGAAGTCAGGGAAAGATGTTCGTTCAATTCCTTGTCCATGAAAGCCGATTTCACCAATGCCTGGCAATCATCGAATGTTCCGTCCACTTCGAGGGCGGTAATATTCTGTCCTAATGTGGTGAATTGTTTTTCCTGTATTTCACTGACTTTTCCTTTCGGATACAATACATATACATGGATACCTTCTACTCCCAAGAAGCCATTAGCCACCGCACTTCCCGTATCACCGGAAGTAGCTACCAGCACATTGACGTTTTTCTGCCCTTCTTTTCTTATGAAGTAACCGAGCAGGCGTGCCATAAAACGACCGCCTACGTCTTTGAAAGCCAATGTAGGGCCATGGAAAAGTTCGAGTGAATAGATATTCTCTGATACTTTCACCAAAGGTACATCGAAACTTAAAGTGTCATACACAATCTGTTTCAACGTATCGGCAGGAACATCCTCACCGAAGAAAGCATCGGCTACACGATAAGCAATCTCTTGGAAGGATAAACTTTCAATCGAATCGTAAAAATCTTGTGGAAGCGGTTTGATGGACATAGGCATAAACAGCCCTTTGTCGGCAGCAAGACCTTTCACCACTGCTTCTTGCAGTGAAGCATTAGGTGCTTGCTTATTTGTACTATAATAAATCATAATCGGATGCGTTATTTCTTCATGAACTCTTTTATAAACTCGTCTTCTTTCAGCAGACCGTAGCTACCGCTACAAGCCGCTACTTCGTCATACGTCTGCACCTCGTCCGGTTCAATGCCCGGATACCAGATAAGGAACGGAATAGGGTCGGCAGTATGCGTACGAAGTTCGCAGGGCGTAGGATGGTCGGGCAATACGGCTATCGCTACCGGCTCGTCCCAGTCTTTCACTGCTTCGTAGATAGGGCCTACGGCACGTTTATCGAGATTCTCGATAGTCAGGAGTTTCAGGTCGACGTCTCCTTCGTGTCCCGCCTCATCGCTGGCTTCGATATGCAGATAGACAAAGTCATCCGTTTTCAGGGCTTCCAAGGCGGCAGCTACTTTGTTCTCATAATTTGTATTGTAAAGTCCGGTGGCTCCCTCTACTACGATACGGCGTAAGCCTGCATAGTAACCGATTCCATTTATCAAATCGACTGCCGAGATAACCGCTCCTCTCTTCACTTGCGGGAATGTTTCGGAGAAGGCAGGCATTTGCGGACGATAACCGGGACTCCAAGGCCAAATACTGTTTGCAGGGTCTTTGCCTTCTGCTATACGTTTCAGATTCAACGGATGGTCTTTCAACAATTCCTGTGATTTCAGAATCAAGTCATTAATCAAATCTGCCGTCTCCTGCGCTTCCGGCACTAATGGTTTCACCATCAGCGGGCGGAAAGGTTTCAAAGGCACATCGTGCGGCGGGGTGCAGTCCAGTTCCTTGTTCCCCCCTTTGATAACCAACAAATGGCGATATTGAACTCCCGTATGGAAACGTACGCAGTCATTGCTCAGTTTCTCTTGCAGGTATTGGATTAATACATCCGCCTCTTCCGTAGAGATATGTCCCGAAGAGTGATTCTTCAGAATCTCCCCTTCCACACAAATCAGGTTGCAACGCATCGCCATCTCTCCCGGTTGCAGGTCTACCCCGATACTCGCCGCTTCCAGCGGTCCGCGACCCTCGTACACTTTCGGAAGATCATATCCCAATACGGACATATTGGCCACCTCACTGCCCGGATGAAACCCTTCGGCTACGGTATTCAACCGTCCGACACGTCCCATACGGGCCAATTTATCCATGTAAGGCGTCTTTGCATATTGCAGGAGCGTCTTGTCCCCTAATGACTTCACCGGCCAGTCGGCCATACCGTCTCCCAATATGATAATATGTTTCATAAGGCATTAAACGTTTGCGATGCTCATAATATCGGCAAATACTCCGGCAGCAGTCACGCCCGCACCGGCACCGTATCCCTGAATCATCATCGGATATTCTTTATAACGTTCTGTAGTCAGCAGGATGATATTATTGCTGCCTTCCAAGCCGTAGAACGGATGGTTGGCTCCTACTTCCTGCAAGCCGACAGAGGCTTTTCCATTCTCCAGTTTGGCAACGAAACGCCAGTGTTTATTCTCTTTTTCGAGTACTTGGCGGCGGGCTTCAAAGTCAGCATCCAGGCTCGGTACACGTTTCCAGAAATCATCCAAAGAACCCTCGAAGAAATCGTTCGGAACAAAGAGATTCTTCTCTACATCTTCCTGCTCGATGCGGTATCCGGCTTCGCGTGCGAGAATCACCAGTTTGCGGATGACATCTTTACCGCTGAGGTCGATACGTGGGTCGGGTTCGGAATAACGTTCTTCCTGCGCCATCTTGATGGTACGGCTGAAAGGGATATCGGCACTGATCTTATTAAAGATGTAGTTCAATGTACCCGAAAGTACGGCTTCAATCTTCAGAATCTTGTCGCCACTATGAATCAAGTCGTTAATTGTATTGATAATCGGAAGTCCCGCACCTACGTTTGTTTCGAACAGATACTTCACGCCACGTTGGCGGGCAATCGTTTTCAGGTCGCGGTAGTTCTCGTAAGCCGAAGAAGCGGCAATCTTGTTGGCGGCTACCACGGAGATATTGTGTTCCAGCAAATCCTTGTAAAGCGATGCAATGTCGGGACTTGCCGTACAGTCTACAAATACGGAGTTGAAGATGTTCATGCTGACTATCTCGTCACGGATAGTCTGCAAATTGCTGTCTTTTCCTTTCTCTTTCAGTTCTTCGCGGAAATTGGCCAGGTCGAACCCTTCACGGCTGAACATCGCTTTGGCTGCATCAATGATACCTACCACATGAAGTTTCAGTCCGTTCTCCATCATCAGCTTTTGTTGCTGGCAACGAATCTGTTCCACCAGGCTGCCGCCTACCGTACCGATACCACAGATAAAAAGGTTCAATACCTGATATTCGGACAGGAAGAAAGAGTCATGAATGACGTTCAGCGATTTGCGCAAGGATTTGAAATCGACTACAAAAGAGATATTCGTTTCCGAAGCTCCCTGTGCACAAGCGATTACATTGATACCGTTACGTCCCAGCGTACCGAAGAGCTTACCTGCGATACCCGGTGTATGTTTCATGTTCTCACCTACGATAGCAACCGTAGCCAGGTTTCTTTCCGCAAGAATCGGAGAGATTTCGCCCATTTCGATTTCTTTGGCAAATTCTTCGTTCAGCACTTCGCAAGCCAGGTCGGCATCGGCATTGCGCACACCGATGGAAGTACTGTTTTCCGATGAAGCCTGAGATACGAGGAACACACTGATTCCGTTCTTTGCCAATGCTTTAAAGATACGGTAGTTGACACCGATTACACCTACCATACCGAGTCCCTGAACGGTAATCAGGCTCGTATCATTGATGGAAGAAATACCTTTAATGGCTTTGCAATGCGGATTGGAAACTTCCTGTTTGATGATGGTTCCCACTCCGTCGGGATTGAATGTGTTCTTTATTATAATAGGTATATTCTTGTGGCATACCGGATAGATGGTCGGCGGATAAACCACTTTCGCACCGAAGTTGCAAAGTTCGGTCGCTTCCACGTAAGTCAGTTCGGCAATCGTGTAAGCCGTCGAGATGACACGCGGGTCGGCAGTCATAAAGCCGTCTACATCCGTCCATATCTCCAGGCTATTAGCGTCGAGTGCTGCAGCAATAATGGCAGCCGTATAGTCGGAACCGCCACGACCGAGGTTCGTCACATCTCCCGATGTCTTGTCGGAGGAGATGAATCCGGGCACCAACGCCACTTTCGGAAGTGAACCGAAAGCCTCCTTCACCAACTTATTCGTCAGTTCCGCATCCAGCGTATGTTTATTATGTTTCTTTTCTGTCTTGATAAAAGTGCGCGAATCGAACCATTCCGCCCCCTCAATCAGTTCGGCAACGATAATGGAAGAAAGGCGTTCTCCATAGCTGACGATTGTATCCGATGTCTTCGGGGAAAGGTCTTTAATCAGGTAGATTCCTTGGAAAATGTCTTTCAGCTCGTTCAGCAGTTCGCCAATCTGACGTTGCAACGACGTTTGCTTTTCTCCGGCGGGAATCACTTCTTTAATCATTTCCACATGGCGGTAAACGATTTCGCGGAACTCGCCTTCATAGGCCGAATCTCCCGCTGCCGCCATCTTCGATGTGTTTATCAATTTGTCAGTGATGCCCCCCAATGCGGAAACAACTACAATTACCGGCTCTTTAGCCGACTCTACGATTCTCTTTACGCTTAAAATGCTGTTCACGGAACCTACGGACGTTCCGCCGAATTTCATTACTTTCATGAAGATACTTATTTAAATGCAATGTCCTGTGTATGGTTTTACAGAACGATTGGTTGTTTACGAATAAAATTGAATTTGAATTTTGCCTGCCTATACAGGCGTGAATCACGTAGATACACAAAACTATCCATCAACCCCTAAGGGTCATGGTACACATCGATGTGACTGTATGTGGATAGTACTTCATCATAGTCCTGTTTCTACTCTTGTTTTTGATAAGTGTCGCAAAAGTAATAATAAAAACGTTCAATCTATCACTTTTTCCCGTTTTTTTCTGATAAAAAGAATATTGCGCGTTCTTTTCGCCTTGTAATTCCTCTTCACTTTTATGACATTTTGCTATTAATATATCATTTATATTATTATATTTGCGAAAACAAACGCAGAAATCAGCTTATGAACCCGCAAAAAACTTCCGTATTGTTAATATACACCGGTGGAACAATTGGAATGATTGAGAACACCGTGACAGGCGCATTGGAGAATTTCAATTTCGAACAACTCCAAAAGCATGTCCCCGAACTGCAGAAATTCAATTTCCCGATTGATACGTATCAGTTCGACCCGCCTATGGACTCTTCGGACATGGAACCGGATATGTGGCGGAAGCTGGTTCATATTATCCATGAGAACTACGACCGCTATCAGGGCTTTGTCATCCTGCATGGCACGGACACGATGGCATACACTGCTTCCGCACTCAGTTTTATGCTGGAAGGATTGGACAAGCCTGTTATCCTGACAGGTTCCCAACTTCCTATCGGGGTACTTCGCACAGACGGAAAAGAAAATCTGATGACGAGCATAGAGATTGCCACCGCCCAGAATAAAGAGGGAAAAGCACTTGTACCGGAAGTCTGCATCTTCTTTGAGAATCATCTGATGCGGGGAAACCGCACGACAAAGATGAATGCCGAGAACTTCAACGCATTCCGGTCCTTCAATTATCCGGTGCTGGCGGAAGCGGGGATTCATATTAAATATAATAATGTACAGATTCATGTGAACGGGGAAGAACGGGAACTGAAGCCGCATTATTTATTGGACACGAACGTGGTGGTATTGAAGCTATTCCCCGGAATTCAAGAGAATGTGGTAGCCGCCACTTTAGATATAGAAGGACTGAAAGCCGTTATACTCGAAACCTATGGTTCGGGCAACGCTCCCCGGAAAGAATGGTTTATCCGACGGCTTTGCCAGGCCAGTGCACGCGGCATTGTAATTGTCAATGTGACGCAATGCAACGCAGGAATGGTAGAGATGGAGCGTTACGAAACGGGATACCAGTTATTGCAGGCAGGCGTTGTCTCCGGTTATGACAGTACAACTGAGTCGGCTGTCACCAAATTAATGTTCTTGTTGGGACACGGATATACGCCGGATGAGGTGCGCGACCGGATGAACCGGTCGATGGCGGGCGAGATTACTCTGTAAATCCCCCTATTTGTTTTATGTATTGAACAGATTTTCTATGAATTTGTTTTGCGCGTTGAACAAATTATGCCTATTTTTGTATTCCATAGAAAACAGATAAAGGTATGGATACACTAATTAGAAGATATAAAAGGCTACTGGGAGCTACCTCTACCACTTATATCAGAAGCTTGATGGATACAATCAACTGGGACAACCGCCTGATTGCTATCCGTGGAGCCCGTGGAGTCGGGAAAACAACTTTAATGCTTCAATACTTGAAACTTCATTATGCCGATGACAGCCAAAGTGCCTTATATACGAGTTTGGACAGTTTGTATTTCACCCAACATACTCTTAGCGAACTTGCCGAACAGTTTTACCTGAAAGGCGGAAAATGCCTGTTTTTGGATGAAGTCCACAAATATCCGTCCTGGAGTAAGGAAATCAAAAACATATATGATGAATTTCCTGAGCTGAAAATAGTATTCACCGGTTCTTCCTTACTTCAACTTCTGAATGCGGAAGCCGATTTGTCCCGCCGATGTATATCGTACAATATGCAGGGACTCTCTTATCGTGAATATCTGATATTGTACCATCAAATCCATATCCGCCCATACACACTGGAAGAAATACTGGATAACAGCGACGGAATCTGCAATGAAGTAAATTCCCGATGCCGGCCTCTTGCTTATTTTGAAGATTATCTGAAACATGGATATTATCCTTTTTACCTGGAAGGGAATGCAGAGTATTATACACGTATCGAAAATATAACGAACCTGATACTTGAAATCGAACTTCCCCAACAATGTGGTGTGGATATCAGCAACGTACGAAAATTAAAAAGCCTGCTGGGAATTCTCTCTTCCGAAGTGCCTTTTATGGTAGATATTACCAAACTTTCCGCCATGGCAGAACTTTCACGGACTACCATCCTTGCCTATTTGCAATACCTGGACAGGGCTAAACTGATTCACCTGCTTTATTCGGATAATGATTCTATCAAGAAACTGCAAAAACCGGATAAGATTTATATGGAAAATACCAACTTACTTTATGCATTGACCTTTAAAGATGTAAACAAAGGTACATTGAGAGAGGTATTTATGGTAAACCAGCTCTCTTATCAACATCGGGTAGAATACTGTACCCGCAGTGCGGACTATACGATAGACAGCAGATACACAATAGAAGTTGGCGGTAAGAGTAAAGATGGAAAACAGATAGCCAATAGCAAACAGGCATTTATTGCCGCAGATGATATTGAATATTCAGCCGGAAACAAGATTCCACTCTGGGCATTCGGATTTTTATATTAATGGAGAAAGAAAATGGCAAAAGAAAAAACCGTATATGTATGCAGTAACTGCGGACAAGACTCACCGAAATGGGTAGGTAAATGTCCGTCGTGTGGAGAATGGAATACGTATGTAGAAGAAATCGTACGGAAAGAACCGGCCAACCGCCGACCGGTGTCGGGCATTGAGACGCAGAAACCCAAACCTGTTATCCTCAGCGAAATAGAATCGGACGATGAACCACGTATCGATATGCACGATGATGAACTGAACCGTGTGTTGGGGGGCGGTCTTGTACAGGGGTCCCTGGTCCTGATAGGCGGTGAGCCGGGAATCGGGAAATCGACACTTGTCATGCAGACCGTACTGCATATGCCGGAAAAGAAGATTCTCTATGTATCCGGCGAAGAAAGCGCACGGCAACTGAAACTTCGTGCCGACCGCCTTTCCGGTGTTTCCAGCGATTGCCTTATCGTCTGTGAAACTTCACTCGAACAGATTTATGTGCATATCAAGAACACAAATCCCGATTTGGTCATCATCGACTCTATACAAACTATTTCTACTGAGAGTATTGAATCATCTCCGGGAAGTATCGCACAAGTAAGAGAATGCTCCGCTTCCATTCTCCGTTTTGCCAAAGAGACGCATACCCCCGTATTGCTTATCGGACATATCAATAAGGAAGGAAGCATCGCAGGTCCCAAAGTACTGGAACATATCGTTGATACTGTTCTCCAGTTTGAAGGCGACCAGCATTATATGTACCGTATTCTGCGCAGCATCAAGAACCGTTTCGGCAGTACGGCAGAATTGGGTATTTATGAAATGCGACAGGACGGGTTGCGCCAAGTAAGCAATCCTTCGGAGTTATTACTAAGTCAAGACCACGAGGGAATGAGCGGAGTAGCCATCGCTTCTGCCATTGAAGGGATACGCCCGTTCCTGATTGAGACACAAGCCTTGGTTAGTTCCGCCGTTTATGGGAATCCCCAACGTTCGGCAACCGGTTTCGATTTGAGAAGAATGAATATGCTTCTCGCCGTTCTCGAAAAGCGTGTAGGCTTCAAACTTGCACAAAAAGACGTATTCCTGAATATCGCCGGCGGACTGAAAGTGAACGACCCTGCTATCGACCTGTCGGTTATCAGCGCCATTCTTTCTTCAAATATGGACGCGGCTATCGAACCGGAAGTCTGTATGGCGGGAGAAATCGGGCTTTCGGGCGAAATCCGCCCCGTGAACAGGATAGAACAACGTATCGGAGAAGCTGAGAAATTAGGCTTCAAGCGTTTCCTGTTACCGAAATATAATTTGCAGGGCATCGATACGCAAAAGTTAAAGATAGAATTAGTACCTGTGAGAAAGGTAGAAGAGGCGTTCAGAGCCTTATTCGGATAAGAGATTGATTTTTTATACATCAGTTTTATCCATTTTATAATCAAAAACAACAAGAATCAGATGATACAAGAATACCAACTCCGCGTCCTTCCCGAAATCGCAGCAAACGAACAACGGTTGAAAAAATACCTTTCTGAAGAAAAAGGCATAAACCCACATACTATCAATGCCACCCGAATTCTGAAGCGGAGCATCGATGCGCGCCAACGGACTGTATTTGTCAATCTGAAGGTACAGGTTTACATCAATGAGATGCCCAAAGATGACGAATACGAACATACCATATATAATAATGTGGAAGGAAAGCCGCAGGTCATTGTAGTAGGCGCAGGACCCGGCGGATTATTTGCAGCTTTGCGCCTTATCGAACTAGGTTTGCGCCCGATTATCGTAGAACGGGGAAAAGATGTACGCGAACGGAAAAAGGATTTAGCACAAATCAGCAGGGAGCATACAGTAAATCCGGAATCGAATTACAGCTTTGGTGAAGGGGGCGCAGGAGCTTATTCGGACGGAAAACTATACACCCGCAGCAAGAAAAGAGGAAATGTAGATAAGATACTGAATGTATTTTGCCAACATGGAGCGTCCACAGCGATATTGGCAGATGCACATCCGCATATCGGAACAGATAAGCTGCCGCGTGTCATTGAGAGTATGCGGAATACAATCATCGAATGTGGCGGTGAAGTCCATTTCGAGACTCGGATGGATGCACTAATTATCGAGAACAACGAAATAAAAGGCATCGAGACGAATACGGGAAAAACATTTCTCGGCCCTGTCATCCTGGCTACAGGACATTCGGCAAGAGATGTTTACCGTTGGCTGGCAGCAAACGATGTCACAATCGAAGCCAAAGGAATTGCTGTCGGTGTCCGTCTGGAACATCCGGCAATGCTGATTGACCAGATACAATATCATAATAAGAACGGAAGAGGAAAATACCTGCCCGCTGCCGAATATAGTTTCGTGACCCAAGCAGAAGGCAGAGGAGTGTACAGTTTCTGTATGTGCCCCGGCGGATTTATCGTCCCTGCCGCCAGCGGACCGGAACAAGTAGTAGTTAACGGAATGTCTCCTTCCAACCGTGGTTCACGTTGGAGCAACTCGGGAATGGTGGTAGAGATACAACCGGAAGATCTGATAAGTGAAAAGCAGAAAATTGAAAATGAAGAGTTGGCTGCGCGGCAGAAAGAACAACTACTTGCCCTTAACCCATCCCTAAGCAACTCGCAACTTTCAACTCTCAACTCCCAACTTCTTCCCGTCCTTCATTTTCAGGAAGATTTGGAACGGCAGTGCTGGCTGCAAGGCGGCAGACGGCAGACGGCTCCGGCACAACGTATGCTGGATTTCACCCGTAAGAAATTAAGCTATGACTTGCCCGAATCTTCTTATGCCCCGGGATTGGTTTCTTCTCCGCTTCACTTCTGGATGCCGGAGTTTATCAGCAAAAGATTATCCCTCGGTTTCCAACAATTCGGACGTAGCAGTCATGGCTTCCTCACTAACGAGGCGGTGATGATTGGAGTAGAGACACGCACTTCTTCTCCTGTCCGCATCGTACGCGACAAAGAGACATTGCAGCACGTGACTGTACGCGGACTGTTCCCCTGCGGGGAAGGTGCAGGCTATGCCGGTGGCATTGTTTCTGCCGGAGTAGACGGCGAACGATGTGCAGAAGCGGTAGCTAACTATCTAAATCATTAATTAAAATCACACAAACCGATGACCCCCCAACCCGAAATAGCAATTGTAGAATCAAACACCCTCACTTGTCTTGGTCTGAAAGGTATTTTAGAGGAAATGATTCCCATGGCAACCATACGTACCTTCCATAGTTTCAGTGAACTAATGGACGATACCCCGGATATGTATGCCCATTATTTTATTTCCGCCCAAATCTATGTGGAGCACAATGCTTTCTTCCTTCCCCGGAAGCGGAAAACCATTGTACTAGCAAGCGACAGCCCGCAATTCCAACTTTCCGGCGTCCCCGTACTCAATATTCACGAATCTGAAGAAGAACTGGTGAAAAGCATATTAAAGCTCCATCAACACGCCCATCACAACGGTTATCCGATGAAAGATATGCCGCCCATGCCCCCGGTAACATCGCATCAGGAGATTTTATCCGCCCGCGAGATTGAAGTGCTCGTACTGATTACCAAAGGATTAATCAACAAGGAAATAGCAGATAAATTGAATATCAGCCTGACTACCGTCATCACCCACCGGAAGAATATCACCGAGAAATTAGGTATCAAATCGGTATCCGGATTGACTATTTATGCTGTTATGAACGGATATATCGAAGCCGACCGCATCTGACCTCTTAAAAAATAAGGCATAATCCTAATAAATGAGGATTGCCCGACTCATATATTTGCCGTTACTTTGCACCAGACAAAATAACTGCGAATGAAGACAAAGAATATGATGCTTGCCCTCGCTCTCCTGACGACAGGAACTGTATGGGCGGAAGATTTCCCGAAAGACTCGCTAAAAGTAGTGGACATAGAAGAAGTGGTAGTAATCGCCACTCCGAAAGAGAACCGTAAACTGCGTGACCTGCCCATAGCCGCCACCGTATTATCGCAAGAGAATATGCGTGCCAACCAGGTCAATTCCGTAAAAAACCTGACGGGCATTGTCCCCAACTTATTTATCCCGGACTATGGCTCCAAACTGACAACTTCCATCTATATCCGTGGAATCGGTTCACGTATCAACACCCCGTCCGTAGGACTTTATGTAGACAATATCCCTTACATTGATAAATCTGCATTCGATTTCAATTATTGTGATATCGAACGTATCGACGTACTTCGCGGTCCGCAAGGAACATTGTACGGCCGCAACACGATGGGCGGCCTCATCAAGGTGCATACCAAATCTCCCTTCACTTATCAGGGAACCGATATACGAATGGGAGCAGCGACCTATAACAACTACAATGTTTCACTGTCGCATTATCACCGTATATCCGACCGCTTCGCTTTCTCAACCGGTGGTTTCTACGAACATACGGGCGGCTTCTTTGAAAACTCAGCCCGAAACAATGAAAAAGTTGATAAAAGCAATGCAGGCGGCGGACGTTTCCGTGGCATCTATCTGCCGACATCGAATCTGAAAATCGATATGGCGCTTAGCTACGAGTATAGCGACCAGGGCGGTTATCCTTATTATTATACCGGGATTACTCAAAACGGTATCGCAGAAGCTAAAAGAAAAGAGAAAGAACTTACTGAAGACCGTGCCGACTACATCGGAAAGATTTCATATAACGAACGTAGCAGTTATCGCCGCGGATTAACGAATGCTGGAGTCAATTTGGAATACCAGGCACGGAACTTCATTCTTAGTGCTGTCACTGGTTATCAAAACCTGCATGACCGCATGTTTCTGGATCAGGATTTTACAGAAAAGGCAATCTATACACTGGAACAAAAACAGAAGTCTAATACTATTTCTGAAGAAATTGTATTCAAATCAAAAGCGAATAAAAGATGGCAATGGGCAACAGGAGTTTTCGGTTTATACCAAACATTGAATACCAAAGGTCCTGTGACATTTTGGGAAGATGGAGTTAAAAATGTTATTGAAGGAAATGTAAATAGTATTTTTGATGGTATATCGTCTCCAGTAGCACCAACTTTACACTTGACAGTCAACAATCCCACCATATTGGTAGGTGGTAGTTTTGATACTCCCATTTGGAATACAGCTATTTTTCATCAATCCACATTGAATGACCTTTTTGTCAAAGGATTATCACTAACTATCGGTTTACGTTTGGATTACGAAAAAATGAGCTTAACGTATAATTCTATTAGCGACCCTACTGATTTTAACTTCAGCCTGAAGACACCACCAACATCACCGATGCCACCTATGTCAATAGAAGCTAAAAATCTGATTGCCAATGCCGGTTATGATGGAAAAATATCAGATGATTACGTTCAGCTACTACCCAAGTTCGCTCTGCAATACGAATGGAAGAAAGGTAATAATGTATATGCAACCGTATCTAAAGGATATCGTTCCGGTGGTTATAACGTACAAATGTTCTCTGACCTGATCAGTGGAGATTTAAAAAACTCAATGATAGATGCCATAAAGGAAAGCGAAGAGTTCTCTAAATTTGCTGCTATGATAGAACAATACGCAAAGAAAGATGAAGTTCCCGAAGTAAAAGAAGCTACTCGCTATAAACCTGAATATTCATGGAACTATGAAGTAGGAAGCCACCTCACTCTTTGGGAAGGCAAACTTTGGGCAGACCTTTCCGCTTTCTACATGGATATGCATGACCAACAGATTTCCCAGTTCGCAGCAAGTGGATTAGGACGTACGACTCTCAATGCAGGAAAAAGCCGCAGCTACGGTGCAGAAGCCTCTCTCCGTGCCAGTTTGACTAATGAACTAAGCCTGAATGCAAGCTACGGATATACTTATGCCACCTTTACAGACTACGTTGAATATGAAAAGGATAAAGAGGGAAACCTCACTGTAAAAGATGACTATAATGGTAAATACGTCCCTTTCGTTCCCAAACATACCCTGAATATCGGTGGAGAATATGCCATCACCTGTAGTCCACGTTCCATCTTCGACCGCGTAGTATTCCAAGCAAACTATAATGCTGCCGGACGTATCTACTGGACAGAACAAAATGACGTAAGCCAATCTTTCTACGGCACATTGAACTGGAGAACAAACCTCGAAATCGGAGATGCCATGATTAGCTTTTGGGCACGCAATTTCTTGAATAAGGATTACGCAGCATTCTACTTTGAAACAATGAATAAAGGATTCATGCAGAAAGGACGTCCGGTACAGTTCGGAGTAGATCTTCGCTGCCGGTTCTAAAAGCCCGCAACACTCTGCGGACATCATAGATGTAACTATAGGGTTATTGCGGCTCATCGGTTTCACCTGATTCTTGAAACATCGATGAATAAGGCGATAGCGGGTGAAAGCAAGGAATAAACAAAGGTGAAATCGTTCAATATCGGTTTCACCTTATTTTTCAAAATATCCCTTGAGCTAAAACAAATATCATTATAGCTAATCCGGATATGCTTATAGCTAATCGAAATATGCTAATAACAAACCCGCCGTCAGGTATTAATAGATGAATTGTCAGATATTAACAGCCTGTCCGTCAAGTGTTAACTATCTGATGTCAAAGATATTAATAGTTGAGTTACAGCATATATAGATCCAACACGTTGGGCATATATGGCCAATACGTTGGAGCTATATACCGGACACATTGGATCTATATACCCGACAACCGATATAAATAACTTCAATAAATGAAAGCAATAACAAGGGATTTCACCCTATTCCACCCCACACTTTCACCCGTAATCTTCTTACTCACAAGCATTTCAATTACAAGGTGAAACCGGTGAAATTTACGAATCAAAAGTTGATGGTACTTATGCAAATCAGTAGGAGAAAACAAATTTTCATTCATTCCTGTACAACCATAGTTTGTATCTTCTGATAAGCAATGCGCTCTGTCCCATTCTTTACATAAATGATACCGCAACGCTGAAAGCCATGCTTCTCCAGGATATGCTGCATGACCTTATTATCCCGATGCGTATCTACCCGGACATTCGACATCCGTTGAAAACACCAGTTCAGGCAGGCTTCCGCCACCCCTTTTCTTGTACCGTTCGTTGCCAGCCGGTGAACTACTCCGTAAGGTTCATCATTGAGCCAAGCTCCTTCATAAATATGCTGATAAGTAGGGTCATCACCCAGTATAAAACAAAAAGTTCCCAGTATTTCCCCCAGTTCATCCGTGCATACGAAACTATGACCGTCTTCTATTTCCTGACGGATAAATGCTTCGGACGGATAACCGTCAATCCATTGAGTTGTATTCCCTGTCGAGCGCATAAAAGCACGGGCATAGTCATAAATCTCCATTACTAAAGGAAGATCTTTTAATTCGGTAAGTCTGATTTCCATCATATAAAAAGTTATTCGGAAATGAAATAGATTATAGAGTTATTCATTGATTGCTCCGCAATGCGGGCACACACCTTTCTCTTTCAACTTCTCCCCACAATGTCCGCAACGATATTTATAGCCACTATTCCGCTGCACTTTCTTCGCGAAAACGAAAACAAAAAAGGCAAGGAATAGATAACCTACATAGATATGAACCATCAAAATAAAGAAGAAATAACAGAAGATACAACAGGACATCAGCCCCAGCAAATAGAAGATTGCCGCCGCCGGAGTCAACTGCCGGAACAAATCATCAAGCACCGCCAAGGCGACTACTAAAAACAACCAGATACTCAGCAAAAAGACTGAGAGGATAAAAGGAACCTTAAAAGGCGACAAAGTAGGATTGAAATAAAAATGCTCCCATGTTTCCGGTGTAAAGACCTGCATGGATTCATATACCGTCGCACTGAAAGCCATCAGCAGGCAGAGGAATAACGGATACACGCTGTCAATATCATTAAAGTACACCATCTGCAACTGTTTCCGCCGGAAAGCCCGAAGCAGGTAGACACCGACAAACAGCGCAAAGATAACCACAAAATAAGAAGCATGCGTATCACTGAACAAATGAATAGCCTGCGAAATACTATCTGTAGGGACAAACGATTGCTTCAACTCCACCTCACGCATCCATCCCTGTTCATCCTGTGTATGTGCCAGCTTCACCCAAATACTATCCACACTATCGGCAGGATGCACAGCAAATTCGGCCACCACCACGCGGTCGCCCCGGTAAAGGTTTATGTACGTATCCTTGATAGGCAGACACTCCAACGAGATGGAATCCGCCATTAATTCCAAATTCGTATTCCAGGTATAATGCCGCTCATAAAGGTAACTCAGAGAGTCCTTTGTTTTCTGCGGCATCTCTTCGGAAGAAAGATCGGGACGAGTATAATGACAAGACGAAAAGAAGAATAGCAGAATCACCACAGAGGAGACGAAAGACGCAGGGGAAGAGAGCTTCTTCCACCAGCCATCCCACTCCCAAAAGCCGGTTCCGCGAGAAAGAGCTGAAACGCTGCGTTCTCCGCATCCTCTGTGGTGAATTATTCTCATTGCGCCGCTTTTACTTTCATTTGACAATTCTTGCAATCGAACTCAAGGCTGAATCTCTTTCCGTCATTCGATACCAGATAATAAGGTTCTTTATAAGGTGAGCGCACCCGCTGGTGAATCGGACACCATCCCATGCTATAACGCAAGCAATGTTTGCAGAACATCAATACCGCATCTTCTACCGCTTCTTTCTCGTAAGCCAGGGCAACACGCTGCACGCCATGCTCTTCATAGAAAGAAGCCGCACGGCTGTTCATCACATTTCCCAGATAGGTTAATGTCGTTTGAGGAAAAGCATGCGTGGTCTGTTTCCACACTGCCAACTCCTGGCGGTAGTTTATCCGGCGGGATGCTATCAGCTTATCCGTCGCCTGCCGGCGGAACTCAGCCAATACCGATGCAGGCAGAAACCAGTTTTCCGCAAATGAAACTTTTATCTCTTTCGCTTCAAAAGGTGTATTCCCTAATTTGGCAAGTTGCGTTTTCAGGTTCTCTGTCTGTGGCGTACGTGCCAATTCCTTTTCACGGGGAAGACTCAGCGTGACGCTGTTATCATCCTCATCGGTCAATGTCAGTGAAAAGCCGAACTCATTATCGGCAAGCAATATAGTTACAGCTATCTTCCTTTCAGCCGATTTACGTGACAGTACACGCTCAAATTCCTGATCGAAATTGCGGTATAGCGTTGTACGGGGTTTGATACGGGGCATCTCCTGCGGATATAATTTATTACTATCCACCCGGTTGATACGGAATCCCTGCAAACGTCCCTGCTCGTCGATATAGCAGACACCATCGCCATTATTAAAGGATTTCAGTCCGGCAACTGTCAGATAATTGCCGCGAGCTTCCTTCATCGTTCCCATTTCCTCACCCAATGACTTGGGAGTATCAAAAGAAAAAATTTCCTTGTCACGCCCATGTAGAAAATAATGCGTAAATCCACGGCTGAAGCTCTTGTCCAACTGTGGCTTGAACTCATAACGACAAGTTCCCGAAGATGCCCGTACATATTCCTGACGACGGGCAAAGATAGCGTCCAGCTTCTGACGATAAGCCGCCGTAACGTTCTTTACATAAGACACATCTTTCAACCGCCCCTCTATCTTGAACGAAGAAGCTCCCGCATCCAGCAACTGCTCCAACTCGTCACTCTGATTCATATCTTTCAGCGAAAGCAGATGCTTGTCCTTTACAATCACTTTCCCGTCCGAATCGACCAAGCTGAAAGGCAACCGGCAGAACTGCGCACATTCCCCCCGGTTTGCGCTACGTCCGAAACAAGCCTGGCTGACATAGCACTGCCCGCTATAACTCACGCAAAGCGCCCCATGCACAAACACTTCCAAAGGCACTTCAGGGCAGGTGTCATGTATCTTCCTTATCTCACGCAACGACAACTCACGCGCCAGCACCACCTGGCGAAAGCCTGCCTCCCAAAGGAATCTCACTTTCTCAGGAGTGCGGTTGTCCATCTGTGTACTGGCATGAAGCGGTATCGGCGGAAGGTTCAGCTTTGTAATCCCCATATCCTGCACAATCAATGCATCCACCCCAATCCGGTACAAGGCGTGAATCATCTCTTCCGTCTCTTTCAGCTCCTCTTCTTTCAAAATCGTATTGACGGTGACATAGATACGTGCATTATACAAATGAGCATGTTGCACCAATGCTTCTATATCTTCCAATGAATTTACAGCCGCCGCACGTGCACCGAACTTCGGAGCACCGATATATACGGCATCCGCACCATGATTGATAGCTTCAATACCACATTCCAGATTTTTCGCCGGAGCGAGAAGTTCTATTTTACGCTGCTTTATCATTTAATGTCATTAATATTGTAAGGTGTTTCCTGATAAACAAAGTAGTTCAGCCAGTTGGAGAACAACAGGTTGGCATGGGCACGCCAACGTACCAACGGAGCTTTATCAGGGTCATCGTCCACGTAATAATTACGGGGAATCTCTATCGGCAGCCCTTTATCCAGGTCACGACGATACTCCGTATCCAGCGTCAACGGAGAATATTCCGAATGTCCGGTCACGAAAAACTCGCGTCCGCCGCGCGCCATCGCCATATATACACCCGCCTCTTTCGACTCGGAAAGCAACGTCAGCTCCGGAACTTTCAGTATATCTTCCCGGCGCACTTCCGTATGACGGCTGTGGGGCACATAGAAACAATCATCAAAACCACGGAAAATAGAATGATAAGGTTCCAACACACGATGCTCGAAGATGCCGAACATCTTCTTTTCCAACGGATACTTGGGAATCCCGTAGTGATGATACAATCCGGCTTGTGCAGCCCAGCATATATATAAGGTGGAAGTCACGTGCGTACGTGCCCAGTCGAAAATTTCCGTAATCTCATCCCAATAAGTCACCTCCTCGAAATCCATCTGTTCCACAGGGGCTCCGGTGATAATCATACCGTCATACTTCTCGTGACGCATCTGGTCGAAATCCGTATAGAACGTTTTCATATGTTCAATCGGTGTATTCTTGGACGTGTGGCTCTTGATTTTCATAAAAGAAATCTCCACCTGGAGCGGAGTGTTCGAAAGTAAGCGCACCAAGTCCGTTTCCGTTGTAATCTTCAACGGCATCAGGTTCAGAATCACAATCCGTAGCGGACGAATATCCTGCTGCGTAGCGCGGGAAGTGTCGATAACGAAAATATTCTCTTCCTTCAATAGTTCTATCGCAGGTAGTTTATCGGGTAAATTTAAAGGCATAATCGCTATATATTAGTAATTTGAGCACAAAAATACGAAAAATATAGCACATAATAGGGACGTTGCTTATTTAGAAGACGTACAAATTAAGTCAATTTAATCATAGAAGCATAACAACCAATCAATAAAAGCCTTATTTTTGCGGAAGAAATTAGTACTAATAATTTAAATCTTAGAAAAATGGCTTACGTAATTAGTGACGATTGTATTGCTTGCGGAACTTGTATCGACGAGTGTCCGGTAGAAGCTATCTCTGAAGGTGATATCTATTCTATCAACCCGGATGTATGTACTGACTGTGGAACTTGCGCAGACGTTTGTCCGTCTGAAGCTATTCACCCGGCTGAATAATACAATCTACAAAAAAGTATAGGCTGCTTTCTACGGAAGGCAGCCTTTTTTTTATTTTCTCCTTCCGGAGAAAAAAGTAGTGGGCGGCTTCCTCGGAAAACCGCCCACTGTTTTATTTTATCTTATCCAAGAACCGTTTATTTCAATTTAGCCAATGCTTCCTTGATACGACGGATAGCTTCCACGATATTCTCATCGCTTGTAGCATAACTCATACGGATACATTCGGGAGCACCGAATGAAGCACCGCCCACACAAGCTACATGAGCTTCTTCGAGCAGGTACATTGCCAAGTCGTCCGAATCTGCAATCTTACGGTCACCGTTGCTCTTTCCGAAGAAAGCGTCGCATTTCGGGAACAGATAGAAAGCACCTTGCGGAACGTTTACTTCGAATCCCGGAACTTCCTTAGCCAACTTCACAATCAAGTCACGGCGGCGTTCGAATGCTTTCTGCATTTCCTTCACCGGTTCCTGAGTGCCTACATATGCAGCCTCAGCAGCCTTCTGAGATACGGAGCAAGGACCTGAAGTGTACTGACCCTGCAATTTGTTGCAAGCCTTTACAATCCATTCCGGTCCGGCAATGAAACCGATTCTCCATCCTGTCATGGCGTAAGCCTTTGACACACCGTTTACAATTACCGTACGTTCCTTCATTTCCGGGAACTGGGCGATGCTCTGATGTGCGCCGATATAATTGATATGTTCGTAGATTTCGTCAGCGATAACGATTACCTGCGGATACTTAGCCAGTACGGCAGACAAGCCTGCCAGTTCTTCCTTCGTATATACAGAACCCGTCGGGTTGGACGGAGAACAAAGAATCAATGCTTTAGTCTTCGGAGTAATGGCAGCTTCCAGCTGTTCGGGAGTAATCTTGAAATCCTGTTCGATACCGGCCGAAACAATCACAGGAGTACCTTCAGCCATTTTCACCATTTC
This sequence comes from Bacteroides sp. f07, assembly GCF_042854785.1. Lineage (NCBI taxonomy): Bacteria > Pseudomonadati > Bacteroidota > Bacteroidia > Bacteroidales > Bacteroidaceae > Bacteroides > Bacteroides sp. f07. The sequence continues at coordinate 222,423 of NZ_BAABXI010000003.1, forward strand.
CGGGTAGCTTACCCAGTAAGGAGCCGGAACGATTACCTCGTCACCCGGATTTACCAATACGAGAATCGTATTACAAACAGATTGTTTTGCACCGTTTGCACAAGAAATCTGAGCGGCTGTGTATTCCAGACCGTTTTCTTTTTTCAGTTTCTCAACAATAGCATTGCGCAAAGCCGGATAACCCGGAACCGGAGAGTAACGGGAGAAGTTATCATCTATGGCTTTTTTCGCAGCTTCCTTGATGTGGTCAGGAGTATTGAAATCCGGTTCTCCTACACTTAAGTTAATAACATCAACGCCTTGTGCTTTAAGCTCGTTGCTCTTCTGCGACATGGCAAGCGTCGCCGATGGCGACAAGCTGTTCAAACGATCTGATAATTGATTCATCTTGTATCTATTTTATTGTTGTTGAGTGAAAATCGTTGCAAAATAAGCGATAATATTTGATATACGGAAACAATCTGGCAAATTACTTATTTAAATGTAAAGTATGCCCCATTCTTTCTTTCTTTGTTCTCAGATAACGTTCATTGTACGGATTGGGAACAGTTTCAACAGGCACATTTTCCACAATTTCCAATCCATAGGCTTCAAGGCCCACACGTTTCACCGGATTATTTGTCAAAAGTCTCATCTTGTGCACTCCCAGCTCGCGAAGAATCTGTGCGCCTACGCCATAGTCCCGTTCGTCGGCAAGGTGTCCCAGGCAAATATTCGCATCAACAGTATCCATACCGTCTTCCTGAAGTTTATAGGCTTTCATCTTTTCCATCAGACCGATGCCGCGACCTTCCTGATTCAGATAGACAACTACACCTTTTCCTTCTTTCTCAATCATTTCCATGGATTTATGCAACTGTTCGCCGCAGTCACAACGCTGTGAACCGAGAATGTCTCCGGTGGCACAAGAGGAATGAACGCGTACCAGAATCGGTTCATCCGCACTCCACGTACCTTTAAATATAGCCATGTGCTCCAATCCGTTCGACTTCTGACGGAAAGGAATCAGGTGAAACATTCCGTGTTCGGTAGGCATATTTACTTCCACCCCTTTTTCTACGATTGACTCCTGCTTCAAGCGGTAAGCAATCAGGTCATGGATAGAAATCAGTTTCAAGCCATATTCGTCCGCCATTTTACGAAGTTCGGGCAGACGGGCCATCGTGCCGTCATCACTCATGATTTCCATTAAAGCACCGGCCGGATAAAGTCCTGCCAGACGGGCCATGTCAACAGTGGCTTCTGTATGTCCTGCACGACGAAGCACTCCTTTTTCCTGCGCATACAACGGATTGACGTGTCCGGGACGTCCGAAAGTAGCCGGTGTAGAAGTTGGATCCGCCAATGCCCGAATGGTAGCGGCACGGTCGGCGGCAGATACTCCGGTGGAACAACCTTCCAGTTTATCAATAGTAACCGTAAAAGGGGTCCCCAGCACGGACGTATTGTCACTCACCTGGTGCGGCAAATCCAGTTCCTTGCAACGGGACACTGTGATAGGTGCGCAAAGCACACCGCGCGCATGTTTCAACATGAAGTTTACGTTCTCAGGAGTTATCTTTTCTGCGGCAATAATCAGGTCACCTTCATTTTCGCGGTCTTCATCATCTACTACTATGACAAACTTGCCTTCTTTGAAGTCGGCAATCGCGTCTTCTATTCTATCCATTTTAATCTCTTCCATAACAATTATTTATTAATTTTCTGTATGATGAATTGAACTTGTTCGTTATTCTTTATAATTCGCTCCATGTCCTTAGCCAGGCGAATACGGAACACCCAAATGCGGAAATAGAAAAATAGCCCGATAGGGAAAATCACCCCGGCAGCCAAATTCAGCCAATATATATGGAACGGGCGCACATGAGCAGAAACGGGAATCACCGGATAATTGTTTAATGCGCCTATCAAAGTAGCCGACTTGGTATTGGACATCTCTTCCACCAATGCCTCCAGTTTATCGTTGATAGCCATCACTTCATCGTCCTTTCCGCCCGACATCCACAACTTGAAATAATCCGGTGCTTTCGTCAACTGATTCCGGGTAATATAAGCTTTGCATTCCGCCGTGAGCTGTTCCAACTCTCCGGGTATACGCGCGTAATCAGGGTCATTGATAATAACTTCTTTCTTGAATAAATGACGCACGCTGCGGATTCCGGCAATCTTCTTAAACCAGTTGATATACGCATCGGCATTCAGCACCACAGAGTCTTTGTTCGATTTGTAAGTAAGGAAGATACCCAACGGGGCAAGAACCGCACTACTTGTCCACATCCCCATCCATACAATCCATTTACCGTCGCGCGCCATCTTATAGCCTGTGTTATCAATGATATAATAAATGATGAACACCAGCACCGACACAATCACCGGCATACCCAAACCACCTTTACGGATAATACCGCCCAACGGTGCCCCGATAAAGAAGAACAGCAGGCAAGAAAGGGAAATCGTAATCTTCTTATGCCACTCCGTCTTATGCTTCCGGATGGCATAGTCATTATTTTCCATCGTGTATTTCTTGAAGCTAAGGTCACTGGACACATTTTCGGCACGGCTGGTGGCAGAAGATATCACTTTCTGCTTCTGCGTCAGGGATGCGGCAGCATAAAGGCTGTCCACATTATACTCCTGAATATTCGCAGTCTCGATTTTGACCGTATCTTCTTTACTCAGCCCGTAGGAAGGACGGAAATTCCCTTCGGCCACTTCCCGGTAATATTGTCTTCCGATACTGTCTCCCAACACTTTCATCGAATCGATGGAAGCTTGTAGCATGGTCATGTTTTTGGCACTGGACTGGTTGCTCATGATACTTTCATCCGCCATATTGAAATCGGAGTCAAACTCAATCAGTGTATGTTTCTCCCTGAACGACTCGCGCCGATAAGGCACATTCTGGGATTTCATGCTTTGTGCTTTCAGATTCTCGAACAAATCGCCGCTATACAGATGCAGCCAGAGATGCTGTTTGTCAGCAGTCATTTCCAGACGTCCGGAATCCGCATAGATGATATGCGCATTCTCGAATCCGTCTTTCATATTATAAATCAAGACATCGTAGAGCATACCGGTTTTCCGGTCTTTCCTTGCGACTTTCAGGTTATAATCCTTTATCTCGGAATAAAATACGCCTTCGGGAATATCCAGTTCCGGGGATTTTTGTTTCATCGAAAGAATCAGGGTTCCCAGTTTAGCCTGGGCAATAGGGCCGACTACGTTTTGGAAATAGAATGAGACACCGACCAGCCCGCAGACAAAGAAAACAAGCGGACGCATGATTTTGAGCAGGGAGATACCCGCGGCCTTCATTGCGAGCAATTCATACCGTTCGCCGAAGTTACCGAAAGTAATCAAAGAAGCCAGTAACACTGCCAACGGCAACGATACTGGCACTAATGTCAATGCGGAATAAAAGAAGAACTGAGCCATCACGCTCATCTCCAATCCCTTTCCGACCAATTCGTCTACATATCTCCACAGGAACTGCATCATAAAAATGAACAGACAGATGAAGAATGTACCTATAAAGAGCATAAAAAAGCTCTTTACAATGAATATATCTAATTTCTTTATGCGTAGCATCTTAATAGGTTCGTGCATTTAAGACGCAAAATTAGCACAAAAAAAGGAGCATCGAAAATTTTTAGTTGAAAGTTAACTAAAAACCACAAGTTCTTCTTAATTTAGCGACTTGTGACTCCCATAATTCTTTCATATCGCTTACCTCGTCCGGATCTGCGAAATCGGTAATTTCTAATACATAGTCACTTGTCAGTTCATTATACGTCATTTTGATTTCGAAATAATCACGTTCGTTTTCATCATCCAGCCAACGGAAACGGATGAAAGAGAAAGCCCGAATAGCTGTAATTTCAGCTTTTCTCTGTTCTGTCTTTCCCCAATGGAACTCTACTATTTTATCATCGGATATTACTTTGTCAGCAAACCAGTCCTCCAACCCGGTAGGTGTACTGATAGCTCCCCAAAGAATATTTTTAGAAGTTGCGTTCAACAAATACTCCAAATGAATCTTTTCCTTTTTCATAGCAATTTCGAATTGTTTTTACGTGTGCCAAGATAAATACTTTTTTCTGAATACACGGCATAAATCAGACACTTTATTTAATTATTCTCTCACTAATGGCCCTTAAACTCCCTGTTTATAAGGAAATCCGAAGCCTTTTCTAAAGAAAACAACAAAAAAAATACAGAATTGTTTTGGAGATTATAAAAAAACATCTATCTTTGCACCCGCAATCGAGAAATGATGGCGGGATAGCTCAGCTGGTTAGAGCGCATGATTCATAATCATGAGGTCCCCGGTTCAATCCCGGGTCCCGCTACTAAGTCGAAAGACTTACAGATAAGACGTTTGGAGGGCTTCCACCTCTGGGCGTTTTTCTTTTTATATACCTTCGGTTTGCGCTATGGTTTGCGCCAGCGTCAAATTCAATGTAACAAAAAAGCCCCCGAAAGTTATCTATCCGACGCTTTCGAGGGCTTTTTTATTTTATCCTTTTATTCCCATTCTATGGTCGCATTGGGTTTCGGCGACATATCATAGCAGACACGATTTACATTCTTCACTTCTTTCAGAATACGGTCTGTGATTTTCATCAGGACAGGCCACTCAACCGGTTCGATAGTGGCTGTCATGGCATCTACCGTATTGACAGCACGAATGATAACCGGCCAGTCGAAAGAGCGGGCATTATCACGTACACCGACAGATTTGAAATCAGGTACTACTGTAAAGTATTGCCATACCTTCTTATCCAATCCTGCAATTTGGAATTCCTCACGCAAGATAGCGTCTGATTCACGTACAGCTTCCAGACGGTCGCGTGTGATGGCACCCAGGCAACGTACACCTAAACCCGGACCGGGGAAAGGCTGACGATAAACCATTTCATAAGGCAAGCCCAGTTCCAGCCCACAGGCACGCACTTCATCCTTAAACAGTTGGCGCAAAGGTTCTACAAGCTGGAATTTAAGGTCTTCGGGCAGACCGCCTACATTATGATGAGATTTCACCATTTTAGCAGTCTTCGTGCCGCTTTCCACAATATCCGGATAAATGGTACCCTGACCTAAAAAGTCGATGCCGTCCAATTTACGTGCTTCTTCTTCAAACACACGGATAAACTCGCCACCGATAATTTTACGTTTCTGCTCGGGGTCTTCCACACCAGCCAGTTTATCAAGAAAACGGTCTGTAACATCCACATAAACAAGATTCGCCTTCAACTGATTACTGAATACTTCAACCACGTCTTCAGATTCACCCTTACGCATCAAACCATGATTCACGTGCACACATACCAAGTTATCCCCGATTGCTTTCAGAAGCAGAGCAGCTACCACAGAACTGTCAACTCCACCCGACAAAGCCAACAACACTTTTTTGTCGCCTACCTGACGTCTGATCAACTCTATCTGGTCATTGACAAAATTCGTCATATTCCAGTTAGCTTCGGCCTTGCAAGTATCGAAAACGAAAGATTTTACAGCATTTTTAATAGCTTCAATGTCGTCCGTAAATTCCGCCAGTTTCACCTCACAAGTCGCTTTATCGTGACCGGCAGCCATAACGGGAATCCCCATCGTATAGATAGCCGGATTTACGTCAATAGACACACCGTCAATCACATTATTCGGTCCGCCATTGATAATAATCCCCTTTACATTGGGCAATGCTTTCAGTTCTTCCACTGTGATGTCGTGAGGATAAATCTCACTATACACTCCTAACGCACGGATGGCGCGAGCCAATACCGTATTCTCATGACTACCCAAGTCAAGGATAACAATCATGTCCTGTTTCATCTGATTCTGTTTTTTAATTATGTTATTGTCAATAGTTTCTTTCGTATCAACTTATCCGCAAATATAAATATTTTAAAAGACGTTACAATGTTTGGTTTCCACAAAGTTTCATTTTTCCTTTTCTATTTCCACATCCGTATTGTTAATCGCTTCGTCACGTAATGCGGAACTATTGAGATAATACTTGCCATCCTTGCGAAACAATATTCCTAGATATGGTTCACGGTTGTTTGTGCTCGTACCATCCAACGTATAATAATAGTAGAGTTCGATTGTATCCTTCCTCGCATTCTCCACAGTGCATAAATCCTTAAAATAGAGTTGATAGCCTTCTCCTTGAAAAATGCAAGTATCGGGACGAATGGTTATCGCAAAAATATGCTGATTCCGCCAGTCCTCTCCCTCGGCATCGCTTGTATATCCATATTCTCCATACCAGCTCTCATCAACTTTCAAATGATAGTTATCCAGCATATATTGATTGATAAAATCAATAAGCTCACCATGACATTCGTTTTCAGCAAGCTCCAAAGCAGATACTTCTCCCAAAGAGAGACGACACCCTTTTCCTATCAGATATTCCGCTATTTCGAGATTACAGCTTTTAATAGCAACAAAGAGCGGATAGACATTGGGGATATTCACCCAGCTACTATCCTTTTCCGCCAACCCATTAATATATGCCCCATGAGTAATCAATAGTTTAGATATATTATTACATCTGCTGTCACTACAGCTCAATAGAAGAGCCGTTGTTCCGTTCTCATCATACCTTTCATTCGGGTCAGCACCTTTCTCTAACAACAAATCGACGATAGAATCGGATTTACATTCAATGGCAAGATAAAGCGCACCTCTAAGAAAATAAAGCGTTTCATATGCTTTACCAAGATCAGCTTTTGCATCAATCAGCTTCCCGGTAAACTCATAATTATTGTTCTTGATAGCATACCCAAGGAGTGTATAAGTCAAATCTTCATCTTCCATCGGTATCAACGAATCAATGACAGGAATATATCCCATCAAACTATCAAATGTTTTTGTGTCGTTGTCGTGGATAGCTTTCCTCATCAATTCATAGATATCCGTTTGCCCGGTGGTAACTTCGCCAGAGTTGTTTTTACAAGCGATAAAAAGCGAACAGTGGAAGAACAACAGGATAACCATTGTGGGCAGGAGTGTTTCTGTTTTCATTTTGTTTTATTTATAAGTTGCCAAAGTTACTACTTTTCCTGCACATACAGCTCAATACTATTTACATAAATAAAGATATCTTATGTAAGAATAGGCTTACACCATTTCTTAAAGAAAAACGGTGTAAGCCTATTCCGATATAAGGCAATGCTATTTTTTACTTAGGACAATCGACCAGATTATAGTCAGTCTTTGCATCACCATATACAGCACGTTGCGGATTGATATACAATGATAACTTCCATCCACCGAAACGTTCGGAAGGCACACAAGTATTCCTGTCGAAATTGTTGTACTTCATCTTCAAAGTCGATAATTTGGGCAATAAAGAGAATACAGGTGGAAATTCTCCCGTGAAACGGTTAAATTCCATTTCTATCCAAGTCAACTTTTTCAAATCCGGTATATCCGGAAATTCTCCACTAAACTGGTTAGAAGTGATATAAAGATGCGTTAAGTTAGTCAGACGGTTTATGCTGGCAGGAAGCGGTCCTGAAAGTTTATTCCGTTGCAGTTTGATTTTGATGATTTCTGTCAGCCAGCCAATTTCATTAGGCAGATTTCCTTCCATATTATAATCCAACAAGCTCAAATCCACCACCCGAAGTTCACCGTCAACCGTGTCAAAAAAGACTCCCGGCCAATTTGAATCAGACAATGGCAACTCTGGTTTCCAGATGTATTTCCAGTTCTCCCCTTTGGTAGCTTGATAAATAGCAACCAATGCCAGACTGTCTTTCAGCCGTCCGTCAGGAATATCCTTTTGCTCTATGGTCAATACATCCGTTTTATCCGTTTGTACCAATGACCTGACAGTCAACCTCGCTGTGCGTTCTGTGCTGGTGGCGGACACCTTCACAAATACATTCGCATCGCCCTCATACTCGGTCTTCTCCAATTCAATCCATCCCGGAGCATCTTCAATCTTCCACTTTCCGTCTCCCTTGACGGAGAATATAAATTGTGATTCCGCACCGTCGAGCATGATTTTCTTATTCGTAGGCGATACAATTTCCAACATCAGCGGACGTCCGGATTGGGTCAACAAGATACTATCTTTCAGTGTCGGGAACTCAACCGACTGAACATAGATATACATTGAACGGGAAACGATTGTTTCATTCTCAGTCACAATCAGGGAACCGCTTCCCGATGCTTCCCCCTTTTTCGTCATTACCGTACTCCAACCATCTGTTACCTTGGTAAAAGCACGCCAGGCAGTAGGACAACTCACTTCAAACTTCACCTCGGTAAAAGACTCACCGGATAAAGGAGCTTTCAGTTCGTCCGATTCAATCTTTATTTTATATCCTTCGGGAATAAAACTAACAGCACACTGTTGCCTGATGGTCAATGTATCGGATTTCTCTTCACCGACCGTATTATAGACTACAATCTTGCCAATGCGCACATCCGCCTTATTCTCAGGCATGGTAAAATAAATCGTATCATTATATTCCCCTTCGACAGTGTTACACGTCAGCCATTCGGACAGGCTCTTTGCTTTCCAACGTGCATTGGAGCGAAGCAGTCCATATCCGGTCTGAGCTTCCGGAGTAAAATTTCCCTCATTTTCTGCGGCGGCACTTATCTCCACCAAAGGCTCTTTCGCTCCAAAAAGATATTCACTTTGTTCATGGCAAGCCACTAATAGAACAGCTAAAGCCACCGATGCTAATTTTAGAACTTTATATCTCATATTTCTGAATTCGTTAGTGGTTTACTTTCTCAAGAATTATATTTTTCAAAGCATAATAAATAGTCGGGTAATCAGTCGGACCGGCATTTTCATCAATGAACAAACCTGCAAATCCATCCACCTTAAAGAGCAGCCGATTGCCGGACTTCTCTATTTTTATAGGGTCGGCTATGGTATATCCTTCACTTGTCAAACCAATAGTAAATCCCTCTCCCGCCCCATAATCGCCGATTTTCTGCTGAGTGGGCATTGACATTGCACCGCTATTATCAACCGTAAAATACAAATCATCCGCCATCGTTAGAGGTAACACCTTATCCCCATTAACCAAGACCATATTCCGCAGATAATACTTATTGCTATCATCCAAGTCCTGCACTATTTCCACTCCACCCGGCACAGAAGACAATTGGGTGTCCTCTATAAAGTCCTGGGCTGTCAGCGTATAAAAGCCTGCCATAGTAACCTTTTCCACATCATCGCTAATGATATAAACCTTTACGCTGGAAATACCGGAATTTACTTCCGGGTTTTCAGCTTTGATACTGACAGTAAATGTCTTGACAGCATCTGTTATCTCTTCGTTATCTATGATTTTAACTTTCAATGCAGTCTTTCCACAGACATCAAACGCCAACTGGCTATCAATCAATTCATAGTCAACTCCTGCCACAGCTTCGCCGTCGGTAGCCGACACCTGAACCGATACCTGCAACGGCATATCCACGCTGCATCCCGACAGGACTACAGGAATTTCAAGTATTCCGGTATTCTCCCCCACATCCATCTTGCTCTTCTGAAAATCGACACTGAGTTTCGAATACTCCACCTGTTCCGATTCGCCACAAGCAAACAGAAACATCAATATCCATAAATTATATATTACGTACTTCATATTTAAAGTTTTCTACTGATATGACACATTTATCTATCTACATCTGCCTGTGTATAAGGATAAAGAGTGAAGAAACTTCCCACTACATCTTCCTCGTCAACGACTTTCACGGTTGGATTGTTAGTATCCAGACCTTGCGCATACAATCCCCATCCCCGCTCGTTCAGTAATCTGTACAGCATTGGCAGAGCCGCTTTCGCTTTCTCTCTGGCATACTCGGCATCATCAGGATAAGCGTCCAGGAACGCTTGTTCGACAGAGCCTTTCAATGAAATAATCCACATTCTGTCAGGAGATGTCTCAAACGCAACAGGAATGCGCACGAATGTAGGATTGTTACCATACAAGTCTTTGCTCGAATAGCTGGGATCGGAATCGGCATAAATAATCGTCAGTTCTTCCGCATACTTGAATGGAACCTTACCCATATCCTTATCGATATTCTTAGCGAAATAAATCACATTGAGATGCTGTTCCACCGGTGCATACGGCGGTCGCAAATCATCAAAGTACTTTTTGAGGTTACGTCCGATAGGATCACCGGTAGCGTGATAGACTTCAATACCCAGATAAAGCTTGTCAAATATGCTAAAAGGCGTCCGTTGCACAGCCGGAACCTTCTCTGTATATACCACATGCAGTTGCGGGTGAGCAGCCTCAGTGATGGAAGTCCCATCTTGGCTCACGTCGAATTGCTGTATATTGCCAATACCTTTTACTTTCAGCGGAGACACTAAAGTAAAGCCAGTCGGAGTGATATAAAAAGGAAGCGTCTGTATCTGGTTGCCCGGAAGCTCCGTCGACATATACAGCACCACTCTCGATTCCGCGTCAATGAAAAACAAGCTTTCCAGCAATTCACCCTTATACTCCAAACGTTGGTATTTTCCTTTGTTAGCGTCATAGTTTATCGCCTTTTTCACATCGGCTATGCCGCCGAGAGTCCAGTCCGCTTCCGAAGCAGGCTCAAAAACAAAGGTCATAATCTCTTCCGGTTTCTTTCCTACCCCCATATTGGTCTTCCCTTTCATATAGAGCTTCCCGTCCCGGTACGCATCAAAAATAAATTGAGTTTCGGGACCGGCATACTTATCAAAATTCCCATCACCGTCGCTATCTACATAAAATTCATTCCAGGCCGAGAACTGCGAGAAAGACTCGAATACAAGTTCGGGAAACTGCGAATAATCGACCCGATACGTTACAGGATCCTCAAAACTGACTCCTTTTATATAATAATAATCAACGGGATCACATTTCATCGTAACCCTACCTTTAGCATCAAAATCCATAAGAATCAGCCATCGTCCCAGTTTGTCACTGGTTCCGAAATACGTCTTCCAGCCGTGAGGCACCTCAACCAATATATTTTTGTATTCCGCCTTCACCGCCGCAATTCTTTCCTCAGGAGTTTTGTCGAACACGTTATCCACCTCGTTGTTAGAGCAAGAATAACAGCCTGCGACAAATAACAAAATACCTATTATGTTTCTTATTTTATTCTTCATTTTACTATTTGCTTATTTCGTTCAACCTCTGTAAGATGATTTCTCTCAGATGAGTAAGGTCTATAGAAAAGTTACTCATATAATATTCTTTCACTAAAGCCAGCTTCTTTTCGATATTGGCTTTCCCTTCATCGAGGAATGTCCTTTTAGGATCCGACAAAATATACGTCTCATCGAATACGGCAGATTCCGTCAGCAGATAAAGCGATACGACCTCTGCAAAATCTTCAAACTCGGAAGACGTTCCGTAAGGAGTCAGCATTCCCCTCTGAATAGCCATATTCTGAGCAACCGAATCTATCTCATGTACTGTAGGAGAGCCAATCCCGTTTGCGATCAATTCAGCTTGAGCATTTGTGCTTATGTCCTTCCACGCCTGCCCAGTATAATTGTTCTCTGTAATCTTATTAAACCCGTTAGGCATTTTATAAGTCTGATGGATAATATGTGAAAACTCGTGGTGCATGGTATGCAATTGCTGAATCACCCATTCACGGTTTGCCAAATCAAAGTAGTTAAGCTCCGTGAGAGTGATACGCACCCCGGCATCGGCATACCCCAATGTACGTGTACCATCAGCATTTCTCAGTTCCGAGCCTACACATACAATCTCCGGCGGAAAATGCTTGCGTATAAACTCACCGCTCTCCTTCGACTCAAGGATAAAAGGTTCTATCCAGAAATGGCGAATCATCTCCCCTGTCGGGATAAGCACTTTGCGCATCGCCGGCGCAACGATATAATTGATATCAACATATTTATCAATCCACTGCCAACGGACGGTAGAGCCGTATTTCTCCTGAAAGTTTTCCTGAAAATAAACATCAATCTCGTCCGTTGACAACTCCTTCGATTCGGGAATATAGTTCGTCTTTTCGTCGTCGGAACAACTCACCAGGCAGAACGACAAACAACAGATATATAATATACTTCTTTTCATATGCATGTTAATTACGGATTACTAAATGGGCTTCCGGTTCGGAAATGTTTTTTCTTTCATTAGGCTGCAAGTTACCATAGACAATAGCCGTCTCAGGAATCTGGATGACCTTTCTTGAATCGTCAGGTTGCAGAATATGGATGACACCTTGTATATCGGTATGGCTGACACTCAACTTGTGACGACAAATATCAAACCAACGGAGCCCTTCTTCTACAAACTCCCGGCGTTTTTCATCGAGAACCATTTTAAGTCGCAACTCACTCTCCGACAATTCCGGATAGAACCGTTTATAATTCTGATATAGAACAGGATAATCCACCGTTCCGGCATAAACACCCTTCAAGTATCTGCTGAACTGGCTTTCAAACTGCGACTGTTTGGCCGTTCCCATCATCGCCCAGGCTTCAAGCCGGTTGAAAAAGACTTCTTCTCCTCTAAAAGCCACCTCGATAGTATAAGGATACCCCGAAGAAGACGTCAAAGAAGTCTTGCGTATCAAGTCTCTCTGGAATTTGGGAAGAAATGAAGAGGTTCCGCCATAGCTGTAAGATACGGAGAAACGCAAATCTCTCTGTGTCAGCACAAGACTATTATACACCTCCTGGTTAAAGCGATAGCCCGCATATCCTTTATAACCATAAAGTACATCTTTACGAATCAGCAATAAATTGGACGGCAAAGTCGTTTCAGTAAATTTACGTGCCATAATTTCAGATGTGGTGCCTGTATAAACCTGACTATAATCGCGAATCATCTGCGGATTATAGCCATCACCCAACAGTTCGGTCGCGTATTTATCGGCATTTTCATAATCTTTCTTGAAGAGGAAGAAGCGCGATGCGAAAGCCATTAACGCCGCACGGTTAAAGTGGTATTTCCCTGAGTTCTTATAGTATTGGTCGGACACCAGTCCGATGGCCTCCAGCAAGTCTTTCTCTACAAAATCGTAAACTTCCTGCACGGTACTTCGCTCATAGGTGGCGAGCAACGTTTCTTCCGGCTTCGTCATAATGACAATTCCCTTGGCAGTGGCGGCTGTTGACGGGTCATAACTCTTTGCAAAGGTACTGACCAACATAAAGTGCGCAAATGCACGGCAGGCCAAAGCCTCTCCACGGATGGCATCCCTATACCCCGGATTGTTCTCTTTCACTTCTTCCAAAGCTTTCAAGGCCTCGTTGGCATGTGCTATCGCCTTATAATTGCCACTCCAGTAGAACGCAGGCGTATCTTGTCCTTCCTGTTCCACATCCTGCCAGTTGTATGCCTGAGTCATTTCAGAGCGTTGTATATTTTTAGGGTCGGCTCCCACATTGTCGCTCATCCATTCCATAAAAACACCGCTTCCTTCGGGATAAGCATTGGTAACCAGTTCCGCAATTTTCTCATAACTGTCCAGGCGCAGCCGATTATCGGGAGTCTCGTCCAGAAAGGAACTGCACGAAGAAAGAGCCACCATTGCCGATAGTACGACCGCTATATTTATATATAAATATCTCATGGAATTGATTGTTTAAAAGGTTAAGTTTACTGTAAAAGTATACATTCTCGATACCGGTGAAGAGACTCCGCCCGAAAGATAAAATTCCGGGTCGATGCCGTTCAACTTGCTGTCGGAATATAAAAGCCATAGATTTGTAGCCTGCAACGACACGTTCGCACTATGTATGCAAGTGCCGGTGAGCCACTCTTTCGGAAATCTGTAACCGATGCTCAAATCTTTCAATCGGATAAAATCCCCTTTCGCCACCCTTTCGGTACTCTTGTTATACATTTGATAAGTATATTTTCCCTCGATGCGGTCATAAGTCCGTTTATCCAGAATGGCAGGAATGGAAGTCCGGTTCTCGTCCCCCGGCATGATCCAGCGGTTCTTCAGTTCTTTCGGGAAAGAGGAAAAGTCATCATAAAACGGATGGAACTCATCATCCAGACGAATGACGTTACCGTACTTATAAACGAATCCGAATGACAATGTCCAGTCCTTATAACGGAATGAATTGGTCAATCCGCCATACCCTTTGGGTTCCAACGGGCCTTCATACTTCAACAGTTTATCGACATCATTGCGCGACTGAAGATTCATATCATAAACAACTTCATTGTTGGCACCATAGAAAGTAGGTATGCCTTCACCATCGAGCCCTGCAAAGCGAATGGAGAATAATCCCCTTTGAGGATAGCCCAACATGGCAGTACCGGTATTCGACACCGCAGACGAGATTCTGGAGAAATTGTTTAATTTAGTAATCTTGCTTTTGTGGAAGTTGATATTCAAACTTGTTTTCCAGTCAAAATTCTTTGTACTTATATTGACAGAGTTGACGGCAAACTCAAAACCGTAAGACTTCATATTACCGATATTTCCCAGTTTGATGGACTGGCCACCGATTCCGGCTGTATTGACATAGTCAATCAAGTCGATGGATTTACGGCGATAATGGGCAAAGTCCATCATTATCCTATTATTGAAGAGCGCAGCTTCGAAACCGAGGTTCAACTCATACATTTTCTCCCAGGTAAGGTCTTTATTCTGAAGACTTTCGATAACGTTGTACACTTCATTATCAGTCGGGCGCAGTGTTTGCTTGGCATAAATAGCCAGTTCCGCACTCGTGGAAGGCCCCATGATACCGTTGTAACCATAAGAAACTTTAGGCTTCAACATATTTACGACTCCTGAAATACCTTTCATAAATGCCTCATCGTGCATATTCCATGCTGCGCTGACATTCCACGAAGGCAGATAACGCGCTTCTCTCGAACTGCCCAACTGGTTCGACCCATCATAGCGGAATCCGGCATTTACAATATATTTACCTTTGAAAGAATAGGCGGAATTGATAAATGAGGAAATTCTTCTGTCCCGTCCTTCATAATAATCATAATAGACTTCTCCTTGTTCTTTCAGATAATAAGTCAGGTCAGGATGCGTCACTACGACACCACCCTTATTCCAAAGATATCCCCAACCGTCATTCACTCTCATTTTCCTCTCCACCTTGTTGATTTCAAATCCGGCGAAGAAGTTCACTACATGATCCATTGTCAATTTTGGGGAATAGTCGGCTGTTGTCCTGAAATAGGTATGCCGCAAATCCGCCTCGTTGGTATTATAGAATCCGCCTTCCGGCAAGATGCTGTACGGATTGGCAGTAGGCAAAGACGGATTATGGAACAGGAAACGGTTATTATCAATAATAGCCTGCGAATAGTCCGCCCTGTAAGCTTCCGCCTGGTTGGAGAACTCATGGATTTTATGCTCTCTCAAGGTGTTTGCCGAACGGTATTGGAAAGATCCTTTCAGTGTCAGCACTTTCAGAGGCTTATATTCCAAATCCATCTGTGTGGATATATCCTTCACTGTGAGGTCAACGAAATTGTGGCGGAGTTCATGCAAGATATTAAAGTCGGCAAAGCTCCGGCGGAAAAACTCCAGATTCCCGTTTGAGTCATATGCACGCATACTGCGGCTGGTGTTGAGCGCATAGTTGAAAGGGTTGATGTCAAAGTCGCGGGTAAATTCTCCGGTAGAAGAATCGAAACTGCGGTCTTTCGTACCCGGCACTCTCTGGTCACGGATATTGGCAGACAATTTCAGACCAATATTCAATTTGGGAGATACGGCGAAAGTACCACGTAAAGAAGCTGTATAACGGTTCACCTTATCCGAAGAGACTGCCATGCCATTGTCTGTATAATAACTCAAAGAAGCATAGAAAGTAGTTTTATCACCACCGCCGGATATGCTCAACGAATGTTGATTGACCAGCGAGTTGTGAAACAACGTATCAAACCAGTCCGTATTACTACCGGCATAAGCCGACAGGAAATCTTCGTTCAAGGAGCCGTTCGGTCCCCAATTAATATTCTTCTTCGTTATTTCATCAAACATTTTTCCCATGGCTCCGAAGTTTTCGCTACGTGCCACCGTCGTAATATCAATCCAGCCTTTACGTTCCAGTTCCTTATATATTGACATTTCGTCATCGGAGTTCATAATATTGAAATTACGATAATCAGGTTTCTCCTTGAGGGCAATGCTACCCGTATAGTTAATAGACAAGCGGTCTTTCTTCCCTTGTTTGGTAGTGATGACAATGACACCGTTCATAGCCTGTGCACCATATAGCGAAGTAGCCGACACATCTTTCAGAATCTCGAAACTTTCAATATCTTCGGGATTCAAGCCTGCCACACCCGAGCTTAACAAAGTGGAAAGATTACCGGAAGTCAGTTCTTCCGCGCTCACGCTCATCAAGTCTTCCAGAATCACACCGTCCACTACCCACAGCGGCTTGTTGCTTCCGTTTATAGAAGAGTTACCACGGATAGTAAGCACCGGACTTGCGCCGAATGTACTCGAAACATTAGTGATTTGCACACCCGCCACTTTTCCTTGCAGTGAGTTGGTCACATCGGGATTTCCCTTTAATATAGTCTCGTCTGCGTTGACTCTGGAAGCAGAGCCGGTGAACATCTTGCGGTTTATCTTCTGATATCCCGTCACCACCACATCACCAAGACTGACGGCATCATCCTTCATAACTATATTCATGACTTTTGTGCCGATCTTCCGCTCGATTGTTTCCAATCCTACATAAGAGATAATCACTTTATCGTCCAAGAAGGCTTCAAAGCTGAAGTTGCCGTCAATGTCGGTAATGGTTCCCTGAGTAGTCCCCTTTATTTTAATGGAAGCTCCTATGACCGGCTCTTTATTCTCATCGACGATATTTCCCTGGATAAGAGTAGGTGTTCGCTTATTCTTTACTTGTTTGGGAGTCAATACGATAGTAAGATCCTGTATCCGGTAAGCAAGATTCTGCGAAGGAAGCAAGCTGTCCAGCACAGCGGTCAGAGGTTCATCCTTGCATGAGAAGCTGACCGGTTTCGATAGATTTATCAAATCCTTTCTATATAGAAAAGTATAATGTGTTTGCTTCTCAATTGCTTTCAGGCAATTCTCGAAAGATACATTCTCCAGATTCAAAGTCACTTTCCGGGCTGGTTGCTGCGCTGCTGCCCAAGGAGCATTGCAGAACAATAATAAGGTTATTATCAGATACTTCAAACTATAAGATATTTTATTGCTCATATTCATTTACAGTTTTATGATAGTGAGTTCATAGTGTTTATTGCACAAGAAATTGGTAAATTTCATAGAGATTTCAACCCATGTATTGTCCCTGCATTTGTTGGTGTTCCGATAGTAATTTTTCATAATGTATTGTTTTTAGTGAATATTAGTCCCCGCCATGCGATGTTTTATCGCATGGTCAAAAAAAAGTTTATATGGTTATTTACTGATTGTCAGTGTCTTTCCGTCCTGTTTTATATGGATGAGCCCACATTCTTCTATCATTCGGATTATTTTGTCCAAATGTTCATATTGCTTGAAAGAACCGGTGAACGGCAATCGTTTCAAATCCGGATTCTCGTAATAAATATCGACATCATACAGACGGCTCAACGTACTCAGGATTTCATTGAGTTCCTTATCTTTAAAGACAAGGACTTCGTCTATCCAAGAAACATATTCATACGTATCCACCTCTCTCACCGACAGTTTATTGTCTTTTACCCTACACTGCTGTCCGGGAGCCAGAATCACCGAGTCTTTTCCTAAAGAATAAGCGATTTTTCCGCGAACCAAGGTAGTCATAGGCATTTCATCTTTATAGCAATGTACATTGAAAGCGGTTCCTAAAACACGAATCTTACCAATAGGAGTCTCTACGATAAAGGGATGCGACTTATTTTCGGCAACATCGAAAAAGAGTTCACCTTTCGCCATGACTTTCCTTTCTTTTCCGTCAAAACTGCTTGGAAAGGTTATTTCCGAGTCCGCATTGAGCCAGACCAACGTCCCGTCACTCAGTTGCATCTTGAATCTTTTTCCCCGTAATATTTTTAAAGTATTATATACCACTTCCGTAGGGGCGGCTTTCGCCTGTGCCTCTTCTCCTATCGACTGTTCACCTATCTTTATAGAACCGTATAATACGGACAACATCTTCTGGGAACTTTGCACCGGGATTTTCTCCCCACTGGCAGTTATAAGAAGTATATCTGTTGAATCTGCCGGAACGGTATCCGTTTGCAGGACATCTACAACTGCAAGTTCCGAAGGAGAATGCGGCTTTCCACCGTCATACATATATACGAATATTGCAGACGCACATACAAAAGCAATCAATACGGCTGCCGCAACATATTTATTCCAGACGATACGACGCACCGGTTTCACCGGTTTCAGACGCTGCATAAAGTTTGAATATGCTTCCTGAGATTCCACCATGTCTTTTTCAAGGTCTATTGATGACAGGAAATCAGGATTATTATATTTATCAAACAGTTCACGATGGCGTGCAGACTCATCCAACCAGTCTTCCAACAACTTCTTTTCTTCCAAAGTAATTTCGCCCGAAATACTTTTTCTGATTAATGCTGCGATATGAATAAGATGACGATTGTTCATTATTTTATCTCCTTTCTATAAATAAAGACACACAAGAGAAAGAAAAGTGGCGCATTATTTCAAAAAAAAACAGAAACTTCTTTTTTTTTGAATAGAATCAAAATATTCTTCAGGTATTTAGTTCAAAGTTGGATAATACTTATACCTTTGCAAAAAGAGAATAAGCACTGTATGACATAACAGAAGTTTTTACTTAAAAATGGCAAGACTTAACCCTGATGAAGTAATCATTTCAAAAATAGCGGCAGACTTTCCAGAAGGATTCCGGGCGCTTTTCATCACTTATTATAAGCCTTTATTGCGTATTGCGGAAAAAATGATAGGAGCCGAATTCGCAGAGGATATTGTGCAAGACACTTTTCTGACTATTTGGAATAATAAACAGGGTTTTGATACTATTCTCTCTTTAAAATCATACCTATATACCAGTATCCAGAATAAGTGCCTGAACGTAATACGCACCAACCAGCAGTTCGAGAAATATAAAGTCGAACAATCCGTCGAGCCGGGTGAGGAGTATATTCTTGACGAAGAGGTTATCTCACAGTTATACCAAACGATAGATTTGTTGCCCGAACATTACAAGGAAGTAATGCTCAAAAGCATGAAAGGAGAGTCCATTGCCAAGATTGCCTTATCAATGGACACAACGGAAGACGCGATAAAAGCCTATAAACGGAGAGCCAAGCAGATTCTCAAAAAAGAACTGGGAGACAAAGCCTTTATCCTATTATTTTTATAAAGCCAACAACGACGCGTTTCACCTTACGCCTTCAACCGTATCACAAACCGGCTACCCTTTCCCAGTTCGCTTTCCACCGTCAACGTGCCGCCGTGAGCTTCCACAAAATCCCTCGAAATAGACAGTCCTAACCCGCTTCCCTGCACTTTTGTTCCGGGGACACGGAAGTAACGGTCGAAGATACTTTTGTGATAGCGCGGGTCGATACCTTTTCCGAAGTCCTGAACATATAATTCAATGATAGCATCTTCCTGTCTGGCACCGATGACGACATGACCGTTTTCCTTGGAGTAACGGATAGCATTGCTTAATAAGTTAGTCAATACCCAGGCAATCTTTTCGCTGTCTACAAAGAGTTTTCCTATTTTCTCTTCAGGATATTCCACTTCTATTTGGATATTGAACTTATCCGCTTGCACCTGATTGGCTTTGATGGCATACTCTATCAGTTCAATCGGTTTCGTTATTTTCGGCATCATCTGCAGTTTACCGGCTTCCACCTGAGTCATGTTCAGCAGTTCGCCTGTGATGCTAAGTAAACGTTCGCTGCTCTCCTTGATGCTCTTTGAAAGTTGCTCCTGTTCCTCATTCAATTCGCCTACACGCTTGTCCTCCAACAGTTGAAGGCTCATCATTATAGCGGAAATCGGAGTTTTCAGTTCATGGGAGATAGTGGAGATAAAGGTAGTCTTGGCAGAATCCAGTTCTTTGAACTCCGTTATATTTTTCAGTAATATTACATCGCCCAGTTTACGCGGTTCGTCGTTCCCAGCTTCCGTATTGATGATAGGGACATAAGATGCCTTAAAATAACTCTCCTTATTATCAGCGTATATCTTCAAAGGCTCTTTCTGTTCGCTTGGTGTCACCAGTTCGCGAATCAGACGGCGGAGAAGATCGTTTTTCAAGGCAAGCTCTTCCGCCGATTTGCGGATTACATTCTCACGTTTCAGGTTCAGCACATTCAGGGCTTCCTCATTGACAAACAGAATCTCACGTTCCATGTTCAATCCGATGACGGGGTCGTCTATACTGTTCACAATCGCTTCTATGAATTTCTTCGCGGAAAGAATGTCCGACAAGGTGCTGGCACGGTACTCAGCCAAACGTTCCGCCATCCGGTTGAAACTATCGGCTACTTCACGGAACTCTTCATTACCACTCATATTCAAACGCTTCCCATAATTATGACCGGCAATTTCAAGGATTCCCTCTTTCAGTTCCTTAATCGGTTTGCTGATGGAACGGGGCAGCCAATAGAGCAACACCAGACCGGTCAATATACAAATACCGCCGGTAATGGAGATCCATAACAACGCACGTTCCAGCCCCGGCATGGCGGCAGGGCTATCCGGTTCCGTCGCCGTCAGAATCTGCAGGTTTATAACCGAAAGGGTCACCAGCAAAATAATCATTCCCGCCAGCATCCCGATGCCAAGAATCAGTTTCGTTTTAATATTCATAATGTTCATGCGATTAATATTATGCAAGTATAATCAAATCTACATTAGCTTGCGATAAATTATTTAAAAACTTTCTGTATCCCAATACCGAACAGATTGCATACGGCAACCGTAAATCAGGAGTTCCCATACAGACCGTCGATATTTGCTTCTCCCTGCAAACCTTGACGATACTCCCCAAAATATCCTTCGACTGCACCTGAACCACTTCTCCACCAAGCTCCGCCACCAGTTTGAAATGGTTCAGCAGATAACGCTGGCGCGCCAGGTCAATCCTGTCCATGCTCTCTTTCGGTGTCTGGACATACAAAGCGATAAAAGTAGTATTATACCGGGTTGCCAACTTCGCCGCCCTTCTGATAATCCGCCGGGGCGTCCTCTCATGGCTGCTGATACAAGCCATAAACTTCTCATGGCGCAGACCGACGGCAACGCCCATCACCACCTCGTTTTCCACCTTCTTTTCCACACGCAGCGCCACTTCCTTCAAAGCCAGTTCACGCAATTGAAGAATATTCTCCGTACGGAAGAAGTTATCCAATGCCATCCGAATCTTTTCCGGACGATATATCTTTCCCGCTTTCAGACGGGAAATCAGCTCTTCGGCTGTCAAGTCGATATTCACAACCTCGTCCGCTTCCTGAAGCACGCTGTCCGGCACCCGTTCTTTCACCTCAATACCCGTAATCTCCTGCACTTCTTCGTTCACACTTTCGATATGCTGGATATTGATTGCTGAAATCACGTTGATACCCTCGTCCAACAATGCTATAACGTCCTGCCACCGTTTTTCGTTCAGGCTTCCTTCCACATTGGTATGTGCCAGCTCGTCCACAATCACGATTTCAGGATGCACGCGGATGATTGTGTCCAGATCCATTTCTTCCAGTTCCTTTCCCTTGTAGAAGATTTTGCGTCGTGGGATGACAGGCAAACCTTCCAGCAACGCCTCCGTCCCGGCTCGTCCATGGGTTTCGACATAGCCGATTTGGACGTCCACCCCATTCTCCAACAATTCATGCGCTTCCTGAAGCATGCGATATGACTTCCCTACACCGGCTATCATTCCGATGTAAACCTTAAACTTCCCCCGGTGCGACTTCTTTATCAAATCCAGGAAATGCTGTACGCTTTGTTCTCTATCATCCATCCTTTTCACCACTTAACTATTTACGGTTCTCTTCAAGCGCTATATTCAGTTTCAGCACATTTACCTTCTCCGTTCCGAAAAGCCCTAAAAACGGTTTCTCCACATGCTTGTCTACAATGGTTTTCACCTGAGCTTCAGTCAGTCCGCGAGCTTGAGCCACCCTTTTCACCTGTACATACGCACATTCGGGAGTTATATCCGGGTCGAGCCCGGAAGCACTTGCCGTTACCATCTCAGCGGGTACTTCCCCGCGGCCCAGATAAGGATGATGCACCAGGAAAGTATCAATACGCGCTTCTACCTCCGCCAGATATTCAGGGTTGGCAGGCCCCTTGTTGCTACCGGAAGAGCTATCGGCATCATACCCCTCACCCGCACAAGAGGGCCGTCCCCAAAAATAAATATCCTTTGTGAACATCTGCCCCACATTGGCAGCTCCCACTACTTTTCCATTCAATGTAAGCACTTCGGCATTCCCCTTATTAGGCCCTGCCACCTGTGCAAACAGCCACAGAACAAGCACATAGAACACAGAGAAAAAGACACAGAAGACAAGCGTTATTTTAAGTGATTTGAATAAAGTTTTCATTGCTACCGTTTTTTAATTAAAAGAATAAACCTACTAATAAATCAATCAACTTGATTCCGACAAAAGGAACAATCACACCGCCTACACCGTAAATCAACAGGTTGCGGCGAAGCAAAGCACTCGCACCGATCGGTTTGTATTGCACCCCGCGCAAAGCCAGCGGAATCAGCATCGGAATAATAATCGCGTTGAAGATAACGGCCGAAAGGATAGCGCTTTCCGGACTATGTAGCTGCATGATATTCAGCGCAGCCAGTTCGGGAATGGCAACCATAAATAGTGCCGGGACAATCGCAAAATATTTCGCCACATCGTTGGCAATGGAAAAAGTAGTCAACGTTCCACGGGTCATCAGCAACTGCTTGCCGATTTCCACAATCTCGATCAGCTTTGTCGGGTCATTATCAAGGTCCACCATATTACCGGCTTCCTTCGCCGCCTGCGTACCACTGTTCATGGCAACACCTACATTAGCCTGCGCCAGTGCCGGAGCATCATTCGTTCCGTCTCCCATCATCGCCACCAATTTACCCGCCTGCTGTTCCTTCTTGATATATTCCATTTTATCTTCCGGTTTGGCTTCGGCAATAAAATCATCCACTCCGGCTTTTTCGGCAATATATTTTGCAGTCAGCGGGTTGTCACCGGTCACCATAACCGTCTTCACTCCCATCTTACGCAACCGTTTGAAACGTTCCTGAATACCCGGCTTGATAATATCCTGCAATTCAATAACGCCCGCCACCTCCTTGTTGACACATACCACCAATGGAGTACCCCCACTACTTGAGATATTGGAAATAACATCTTCCACCTCTTTCGGGAATTTATTTCCGGCACTTTCCACAATCTTACGGATAGCGTCAAATGCCCCCTTACGAATCTGGGTACCATTCGCCAAATCGACTCCTGAACATTTAGTTTCAGCAGTAAATTTAATCATACGTGCTCCCGTCGTACTCAGGCTGCGCATACGAATACCCGATTCACGCCCCAGTTCTACAATAGACTTTCCTTCCGGAGTTTCGTCGGACAAGGATGCCAACAGGCAGTTTTCTACAAAATCGTGCAAGTCAACGCCCGGAACCGTATGGAAATGAGTTGCCTTACGATTACCGATAGTAATTGTACCGGTCTTGTCCAGCAGCAACGTATCAATATCTCCGGCAGTTTCTACCGCCTTACCGGACTTGGTAATCACGTTGGCACGAAGCGCACGGTCCATTCCGGCAATACCGATGGCAGAGAGAAGACCGCCGATAGTTGTCGGAATCAGGCACACAAACAACGAAATAAGAGAAGTAATCGTGATGACCGTATTACTATAATCAGCAAACGGCTTCAACGTCACACACACAATGACGAAAACAATCGTAAAACCTGCCAGCAAAATAGTCAGCGCTATCTCATTCGGAGTCTTCTGGCGTGACGCGCCTTCTACGAGCGCAATCATCTTGTCGAGAAAACTTTCTCCCGGCTGAGTGGTCACCATTACTTTTATATGGTCGGACAGTACTTTCGTGCCCCCCGTAACGGAACTTTTGTCTCCACCAGCCTCACGGATGACCGGAGCGGACTCACCGGTGATGGCACTCTCATCGATAGAAGCCAGTCCTTCAATAATTTCACCGTCCGACGGAATCACGTCTCCGGCTTCACAAACGAATACATCTCCTTTCTTCAACTGTGAAGAACTTACGGTAACAATCTTACTACCATCCACCTTTTTGGCCGGTGTCTCTTCACGCGTCTTACGCAAACTGTCGGCCTGAGCCTTACCACGTGCCTCGGCGATAGCTTCGGCAAAGTTGGCAAACAACAGCGTTATAAACAGAACGGCAAACACGGTAATATTATAACCGAACGCCCCTTGCGAAGAATTTACAATGGAGTAGAGCGTTACGAACAGCATAACCACCGTAGCCACTTCTACCATAAACATAATCGGATTCTTTATCATCATCCGCGGATTCAGTTTCACGAATGACTGTTTCAAACTTTCCATGACTTGCTCCTTCTGAAACAAAGAAGCTGATTTATTATCTTTCATATCTTCTCTAAATCAGTATTACAAACTTAAATGTTCAGCAATCGTACTCAACGCGTGCACCGGAAAGAAAGACAAAGCGGCAACGATAAAAATAACGGCAAACGTCATTACTCCGAAGGTCAGCGTATCCGTCTTTAACGTTCCGGCACTTTCCGGTATAAACCTCTTCTGAGCCAGCAGACCGGCAATGGCAACCTGGCCGATAATAGGAATGAAACGGCTAAGGATAAGGACTATGCCACACGTATAATTCCAGAAGTAAGTATTATCGCCCAGTCCTTCGAACCCCGAACCATTGTTGGCCGCACAGGAAGTATATTCATAAAGTTGCTCGCTCAATCCATGAAATCCCAAGTTGTTCAGCCAGCCGCCTTCACTTTGTACGAAATCGGGATGATGCACATAAATGTAGCTTGACAACGCTGTAAATACCAGTATCACAAACGGATGAAGCAAGGCGATAACCGTAGCGATTTTCATTTCGCGGGCTTCCACTTTCTTCCCAAGAAATTCCGGTGTGCGCCCCACCATCAACCCGCTGATAAAGACAGCAATAATTATAAAGGTATAGTAATTCATCCATCCCACACCGACACCGCCGAACCAGGTATTAATCTGCATATTCAACATTTCCACCATACCGGACAGCGGCATGGTAGAATCATGCATACCATTCACCGAACCATTGGAAGTCACAGTGGTAGTCACACTCCACAAAGCCGTCGCCCCGGCTCCCAGCCTTACTTCCTTTCCTTCCATCGCACCGTTATCCTGACTGATTCCCATAGCATCAATACGAGGATTGCCGCCCATCTCCTGATTGACATTGATGCAGACTCCTACCAGATAGGCAAAAAGCATCACCCCGAAAATAGTATATCCTAACTTTCTTCTGCGTGTATAGAACCCCAGCGCAAGTACCATAGCCATCGGAATAATCAGAATAGACCAACATTCCAACATATTAGTAAGATACGTCGGATTCTCCAACGGATGAGAAGAGTTGGCACCAAAGTAACCGCCGCCATTCGTACCCAACTGCTTGATAGGAACAATCGCGGCCGCAGGTCCCTGAGAAACCATCTGTTCCTGACCTTCGAGTGTCGTCACCTTCATCTTTCCGTCAAATCCCATCGGAGTACCTTGAAGAATAAGGATAAAACCTACAATCAGAGAAAGCGGGAGCAGGATACGTGTGCAGCTCACTACAAGAAATTGCCAAAAGTTACCGATTGTCTTTGTAGTCTTGGCAGCAATACTTTTCATGATACCCGCCATAGCAGCCATACCTGTCGCAGCAGTGATAAACTGGAAGAGCATGATGACAAACAACTGCGTAAAATAAGTCAATCCGCTTTCACCGCTATAATGCTGCAAGTTACAGTTCACCATGAAACTGACACAGGTATTGAAAGCCTGATCCGGTGTCTGGGCACCGTTACCATCCGGATTCAAAGGCAACCAACCTTGTGCGACCAACAATAGCATTCCCCAAAAGAACCAGAAAGCATTCAGTATCAACAGAGCTTTCAAGAACTGTTTCCAGTTCATTTCCTCTTTGGGGTTGATTCCGCACACTCTGTAAATGCCCCTTTCGAGAGGAGCCATAAAATCCGACCAGGTCTTTTCTCCTTTGTAGACCTTGGCGATATATTTTCCCAATGGATAAGCGAGAATCACCATCAAGGCAACCTGCGCAACCACACCTAAAATTTCTGTATTCATACTTTTACCTTAATCTGTATATTACTTAAAACTTTTCGGGTTTGATGAGCACATACATCAAATAACCGAAACTCGCAATACCTAATACGAATAATGTTGTGTACATAAGTCTATCCTCCTTTTTCTTTTAAATATTCTCAAACCAGTCTATACATTTCCAGAATAGCCAGAAACAAGCGCCCCCGCTCAACAGGCAGAAAATAAATGATAATGTTATCCCCATGCTTTCATGTTTTTAAATGGATTAATAATTCTGATTATTTGCCAGAGATAATGCCAAAGGCGTGCCAAAAAAGGGAATACAGATATAAAGAACTGATTTACTGAACAATAAACAAATAGTGTGATAATAAAGAATAAGGAAATACCCTACCATTTTGAAAGGGGGTATGTTATTTTGGAAAGTTATAGAGAAGCGGTATAAGTGTATAAAAACAGAAATCCCCTTGACTCTTAATGAATCAAGGGGACTCTTCAAAAAACGGCGGCTACCTACTCTCCCACTGTTACGCAGTACCATCGGCGTGACGAGGCTTAACTTCTCTGTTCGGAATGGGGAAGAGGTGGAACCCTCGTGCTATAACCACCTGAATAAGGTTATGACATGATGAAAAAGTAAAATTAGCAACAGCTAAACGTATATATCGCGACCCGTACAGGTCCGAAAGAAAGTGAACGGGCAATTAGTAATGCTCGGCTATGATGTTACCACCTTTACACCTGCATCCTATCAACGTCATCGTCTTTGACGACCCTAAGAAATCTAATCTTGTGGCTGGCTTCGTACTTAGATGCTTTCAGCACTTATCCAATCCCGACTTAGATACCCAGCGATGCACCTGGCGGCACAACTGGTAAACCAGCGGTCAGTCCAACACGGTCCTCTCGTACTAGTGTCAGAGCCACGCAAATTTCATACGCCCACGATAGATAGAGACCGAACTGTCTCACGACGTTCTGAACCCAGCTCGCGTGCCACTTTAATGGGCGAACAGCCCAACCCTTGGGACCTTCTCCAGCCCCAGGATGTGACGAGCCGACATCGAGGTGCCAAACCCCTCCGTCGATATGAGCTCTTGGGAGGGATCAGCCTGTTATCCCCGGAGTACCTTTTATCCTTTGAGCGATGTCCCTTCCATGCGGAAACACCGGATCACTATGCTCTAGTTTCCTACCTGATCGACTTGTATGTCTCCCAGTCAAGCGCCCTTATGCCATTACACTCTACGGACGGTTACCAATCGTCCTGAGGGCACCTTTAGAAGCCTCCGTTACACTTTTGGAGGCGACCACCCCAGTCAAACTACCCACCAAACAGTGTCCTCCTTTTTAGGAGTTAGAACTCAAATAATCAAAGGGCCGTATTTCAACAGCGACTCCACACAAACTGGCGTCTGCGCTTCAAAGTCTCCGGCCTATCCTACACATCAATTACCCAAATTCAATGTTAAGCTATAGTAAAGGTTCACGGGGTCTTTTCGTCCCATCGCGGGTAATCGGCATCTTCACCGATACTACAATTTCACTGAGCTCACGGTTGAGACAGTGTCCAGATCATTACACCATTCGTGCAGGTCGGAACTTACCCGACAAGGAATTTCGCTACCTTAGGACCGTTATAGTTACGGCCGCCGTTTACTGGGGCTTCAATTCAATGCTTCTCTTGCGATGACATCTCCTCTTAACCTTCCAGCACCGGGCAGGTGTCAGGCTGTATACGTAATCTTTCAATTTTGCACAGCCCTGTGTTTTTGTTAAACAGTTGCCTGGACCTATTCTCTGCGCCCAACTCTCGTTGGGACCCTTTATCCCGAAGTTACAGGGTCAATTTGCCTAGTTCCTTAACCGTGAATCACTCAAGCGCCTTAGTATATTCAACCCGACTACGTGTGTCCGTTTGCGGTACGGGTACCTTAAAGATTAAGTTTAGCGGATTTTCTTGGAAGTATGTTTACACGCACTATTGGATTGTTCCGAAGAACGTTCCATACTATCAGGTTCGACTCTTGCGGTGGATTTGCCTGCCACAATCAACATCTACACCCTTCAACGGACTATTCCGTCAGTCCGCGGCGCTGTCACTGCTCCGTCTCCACGTCACTCCTTAAGGTAGTACAGGAATATTAACCTGTTCTGCCATCGGCATCACCGTTCGGCTGAGCCTTAGGACCCGACTAACCCTGATCCGATTAGCGTTGATCAGGAAACCTTAGTCTTTCGGCGAGGGGGTTTCTCACCCCCTTTATCGTTACTTATACCTACATTTGCTTTTCCACACGCTCCAGCAAAGCTCACGCTTCACCTTCGACGCAGAGTGGAATGCTCCCCTACCGATCATTACTGATCCCATAGCTTCGGTAAATTGCTTGATGCCCGATTATTATCCACGCCAAACTCCTCGACTAGTGAGCTGTTACGCACTCTTTAAATGAATGGCTGCTTCCAAGCCAACATCCTAGCTGTCTTAGCAATCTGACTTCGTTAGTTCAACTTAGCAATTATTTCGGGACCTTAGCTGATGGTCTGGATTCTTCTCCTTTAGGACATGGACCTTAGCACCCATGCCCTCACTCCTGGGATCGAACTACTGCGCATTCGGAGTTTATCAAGACTTGATAGGCGGTGAAGCCCTCGCATCTTATCAGTCGCTCTACCTCACAGTAGTAATTCCCAAGGCTGCACCTAAATGCATTTCGGGGAGTACGAGCTATCTCCAAGTTTGATTAGCCTTTCACCCCCACCCTCAGTTCATCCGGAAGCTTTTCAACGCTTATCGGTTCGGTCCTCCAGTTAGTGTTACCTAACCTTCAACCTGACCAAGGGTAGATCACTTGGTTTCGCGTCTACTCCTTCCGACTAATCGCCCTGTTCAGACTCGCTTTCGCTTCGGCTACACATTTTAAAATGCTTAACCTTGCCGGAAAAAGTAACTCGTAGGTTCATTATGCAAAAGGCACGCCGTCACTTCTTACGAAGCTCCGACCGCTTGTAGGCGCATGGTTTCAGGGACTATTTCACTCTTCTGTTCGAAGTTCTTTTCACCTTTCCTTCACAGTACTGGTTCGCTATCGGTCTCTCGGGAGTATTTAGCCTTACCGGATGGTCCCGGCGGATTCACGCAAGATTCCTCGTGTCCCGCGCTACTCAGGATACCACTACGCTTCGTTTAGCTTCGAATACCGGACTATCACCGTCTATGGTTTCATTTTCCAAAGAATTCTTCTCACTAAATGTCTTGCGACAACGTGGTCCTACAACCCCATATATGCCGTAACATACATGGTTTGGGCTAATCCCCGTTCGCTCGCCACTACTAGGGGAATCATTATTATTTTCTTTTCCTACAGGTACTAAGATGTTTCAGTTCCCTGTGTTAGCCTCTTGCTATGCAAGATGTCATTCCTTCAGAATGACGGGTTATCCCATTCGGAAATCTCCGGATCAAAGGTTATTTGCACCTACCCGAAGCTTATCGCAGCTTATCACGTCCTTCATCGCCTCCGAGAGCCAAGGCATCCGCCATGCGCCCTTGCTTACTTTCTTTCAAACTGACTTCTTTCCAACTTGGCACTGCCTGGGCAATGTTGATGAGGAAAGAACGTACGGTTCGATATATACTTTTAGCTCTTTACTAAAATTTTACTTTTTGTTATCATCATGTCAAAGATCGTTTTCTCTTTTCAGAGAGAGTGGAGAATAACGGATTCGAACCGTTGACCCTCTGCGTGCAAGGCAGATGCTCTAGCCAGCTGAGCTAATCCCCCAAGAGGTTATCAAGAATCTGGTTTTTGGCTTTCGCTTTTCCTCCTTCTTGAGCTTGGTAGTCCCAGGCAGAGTTGAACTGCCGACCTCTACATTATCAGTGTAGCGCTCTAACCAACTGAGCTATAGGACTAGTTCAACCTTGTCTACCTGATGTTAGACTCGGCTTCTTTTTTCTCTTGTTTATCTCTATCTATAATTCTATAGATGGTTGATCTATATTCTATAAATAAACAAGTACCAGTAGTACAAAAAACAGAACCTCAATAAAGTCATTTGTTACGACATCGCTCCAGAAAGGAGGTGTTCCAGCCGCACCTTCCGGTACGGCTACCTTGTTACGACTTAGCCCCAATTACCAGTTTTACCCTAGGACGCTCCTTGCGGTTACGTACTTCAGGTACCCCCGGCTTTCATGGCTTGACGGGCGGTGTGTACAAGGCCCGGGAACGTATTCACCGCGCCATGGCTGATGCGCGATTACTAGCGAATCCAGCTTCACGAAGTCGGGTTGCAGACTTCGATCCGAACTGAGAGAGGTTTTTGGGATTGGCATCCTGTCACCAGGTAGCGGCCTTCTGTACCCCCCATTGTAACACGTGTGTAGCCCCGGACGTAAGGGCCGTGCTGATTTGACGTCATCCCCACCTTCCTCACATCTTACGACGGCAGTCTCTCCAGAGTCCTCAGCATGACCTGTTAGTAACTGAAGATAAGGGTTGCGCTCGTTATGGCACTTAAGCCGACACCTCACGGCACGAGCTGACGACAACCATGCAGCACCTTCACATTTGCCTTGCGGCTATAATGTTTCCACTATATTCAAATGCAATTTAAGCCCGGGTAAGGTTCCTCGCGTATCATCGAATTAAACCACATGTTCCTCCGCTTGTGCGGGCC
Source organism: Bacteroides sp. f07 (assembly GCF_042854785.1). Taxonomy (NCBI): domain Bacteria; kingdom Pseudomonadati; phylum Bacteroidota; class Bacteroidia; order Bacteroidales; family Bacteroidaceae; genus Bacteroides; species Bacteroides sp. f07. The sequence goes on from NZ_BAABXI010000003.1 coordinate 253,356, forward strand.
CCCGTCAATTCCTTTGAGTTTCACCGTTGCCGGCGTACTCCCCAGGTGGAATACTTAATGCTTTCGCTTGGCCGCTTGCTGTATATCGCAAACAGCGAGTATTCATCGTTTACTGTGTGGACTACCAGGGTATCTAATCCTGTTTGATACCCACACTTTCGAGCCTCAGTGTCAGTGACCAGTCTAGTGAGCTGCCTTCGCAATCGGAGTTCTTCGTGATATCTAAGCATTTCACCGCTACACCACGAATTCCGCCCACCTCTACTGTACTCAAGACTGCCAGTTTCAACTGCAATTTTACGGTTGAGCCGCAAACTTTCACAACTGACTTAACAATCCACCTACGCTCCCTTTAAACCCAATAAATCCGGATAACGCTCGGATCCTCCGTATTACCGCGGCTGCTGGCACGGAGTTAGCCGATCCTTATTCATATGGTACATACAAAATCCCACACGTGGAACATTTTATTCCCATATAAAAGAAGTTTACAACCCATAGGGCAGTCATCCTTCACGCTACTTGGCTGGTTCAGACTCTCGTCCATTGACCAATATTCCTCACTGCTGCCTCCCGTAGGAGTTTGGACCGTGTCTCAGTTCCAATGTGGGGGACCTTCCTCTCAGAACCCCTATCCATCGTAGTCTTGGTGGGCCGTTACCCCGCCAACAAACTAATGGAACGCATCCCCATCGATAACCGAAATTCTTTAATATCTCTCTCATGCGGGAGAAATATACCATCGGATATTAATCTTTCTTTCGAAAGGCTATCCCCGAGTTATCGGCAGGTTGGATACGTGTTACTCACCCGTGCGCCGGTCGCCATCTCCAGTTTGCAAGCAAACTGAAATGCTGCCCCTCGACTTGCATGTGTTAAGCCTGTAGCTAGCGTTCATCCTGAGCCAGGATCAAACTCTTCATTGTAAAAGTATTGTTAATCAGCATTACTGCTGTTTTTTGCTCTGTTCAGGATGCCGTACAATTTATTGACTCTATTTCAAATACCTGTGTCTCACTTATATTTCTATAGTTGAAAACAAGCATTGACGGTTCTATTTTTTTAACTTGTACTACTTGTATTGTTTATCAATATTTCAAAGAACTTGTCGCTTTCGTTTCAAAAGCGGGTGCAAAGGTAAGAGGTTTTATTTTAACTACCAAACTTTTTCGGAAGTTTTTTTTTGTTTTTTTCTTTTTAAACTCATTTCTCAGGCTCTCTTGCGAAAGGGAAAGAATAATTAAAAAAGAAGGACTAAAACCGTTTGCCTTGCAATTCGGACTGCAAAGATAAGAACTTTTATTTCTATTATCCAAACTTTTCTGGAAGTTTTTTGTTCTTATTTTTAAGCCGGAGCTCGCTTTATCACTAAGTCATTATTGCAAGGCTTTCTTCTCTTGGAAAGCGGGTGCAAAAGTACTCCCTTTTAGTATATACTCCAAATATATCACACTCTTTTTTCTAATTATTTTTGAATGGTGATGATAACTCGCTGATTGATAATGATGTTGTAGAACATATTTTTTAGAATACGAGAAGGCGGGGGCGGGAAAGGGAACAAGGGGACACCTTATTATATTCACGTGCGTGCGTTATGCGCGCGAAGGGATTAAAAACCGAGAAGAAAAAAAAGAATGGAAATTACAGAAGAAGAAAAAAAGATGGCGGTAAGATTTATTATAGATAAAAGGGATATTCAGAAAAAAGCAAGAGGATGTCCGTATGGGGAAAATGGACACCCTCTCTAGGAGACAAACCGGAAAGACGACTTTCACAAGCTATCTGCCGGTTCGCGACCTCCGTCATAAATCCGGGGAAGGATTACGAAAACGGACTTCATCACTCCGAAGATTGACGCAAATTAACCAGTTCCGCCCATTTGTTCAGGCTCAAGTCAATGCCGCCTTTTTCCAAGGAATGCAGAGAGGAAAGGAAATATTTTATTATACGCTCAGGATTATCACACATGACATAGGTCAGCTCGCCAAGGGCATAACGAAGACGCGAGATTTGGACATAGTCTACCTGGGTACAGGAGTCATCCATAGAAGCCTCAACCAAATTATCCAGGATTTCATAAGCCTGGCTTTGTTCAGAACTCGTTAGCTCACTTATGGGCTTGTGCATGATAGGGTGCTGCATCAAACGGATGATGTTCTCTTTAAAATCGCTGCTCATCGTTATTGTCTTGTTTGCCGCATCAGTTCCCAGTGGTGCGAGGGTTATATATAAAAAAGAGAGCGTGGAAACTATCTACTTACGTCCTTTATAGAGGCATCGGCTAAGACCCTTCCACGAACATAAGTGATAGTCCCACGCCCAATTGAGTATATAACAAGATTATATATACAAAAGATGCGTGAGACCTGTCACTTGTTGCCATTCGTGGATAAAATTAGCCGATTTTCCTATAAAGAATTGCAATAAATAACCGTTCTCAATAAAACTATCAAAAACTTACTTTCTTCGCTAGAAAGTAAACTATGACAAAAGTAGCAATTTATATTTAGCAAGCAAACAATATTGACAAGGAAATGACTATGAGACATAAAATTATTTTGGTTATACGTAGGCGACTTTCAAATCCCCCTCCAATTAGCATTTTCGGCTTAAAGGCAACGCATTCATGAGTTAAACCCAACGGACGATGGGGTTACGCTACTCAGCCCCTCTGCAAAGAAAAAGAAAACATTTCTCATATTCTCATAACATACAACGTAATCACATATAAATCAACAAGATAGCACTATGAGAAATAAAATCAAAAACGGGATTTCTCATGCTTTTCCCATCATGTTAGCCTAAAAACAGTGTATTTCTCATGCATTTATCAATCATTTCTCATAAGGAAAGCAACACTTCTGAAACAGAAGAATCATTAAACAGCAACATCTTTCAAGGTAAACATGAAGGAATGTACCGCTTAATTTCATATCATCAAGCGGTACTTTACAACACACGAAGCAGACATCAAGATGTCATCCCACTATTGTCCGGACATCTTTCCTTAGCCATCTGTACATCTTCCCTTAGTCATGTGAAAGGGTTCACTCCAGTAAACAAATAGGCTGACAGCCGTAGATAGATACGACCACATATATGAACAAAAAAGCCCACAATTGTGAGCCCCTACACATGATGAAGGGAAAACATTAGAATAACAAAGGATTGACATACAACATACAAAGAATGACATATAATATATAAGGAAGTTACGTATGACATATAAGGAACCGACATATAATATATAAGGGCTTTACGTATGATATATAGGAGAAAAAGAAGAAAAACGGGTACTTGAAACCGAAACAGGCATAAGATTAGAGGCAATATGAAGCAAATCAGGCACAAAAAGCAGCCGGCATGGAGTATATAGACTTAGCACAAGGAAATACATATCACACTGATTACAAGCACATTACTTATTAAAAGTAAAAAATCAGTATGAGGGTAAAAGTTACTATCAGGGGGGATAAAACGACCTGCTACCATAGAGGAAACAACGATGAACAAGGGGATTCAAGATATTTATGAGGGTATGAGGGCAAAACTCAACAAAAATTTTATGGGAAGAACCTACCAACAGAAAGATACAATGGAGTTGGACAAAGTTTTCACTCCGGCATTTTGCAGGGTTTCGAGAGGTATCTATTGGAGAAGATTGCAAACCGGTATATGCCAGCCAGGATATTAATCATTCCCACTTTCTTATCAACAATCATAGCCGGGTATTATCCCATTCCGGATGCCGAAACAATTTCCGACTTGCAGTGTTCTAACCACAACGAATGGCATTGGTTTCTTTGGGCTTCAAAGGAGAAAAGACTTCTTGTATGTAAATCAAGGATATGCGCAAACTACATAGTGTGGGACGGTATATCGATAGCTAATTCCCAAGAAAGCGTTCAGGGATTCCCACTTTAGTTATCAGGAGCCGTCATCCCTAATACCACACTATGTTTTATTTTTGTTTGTTTGTATGCTAATGCCCTGCGCTGTGAAGCGCGGGGCATTCATTTATCTAAATCTTATATTCTTCTATCTTCCGATATAGCGTAGTAAGCCCTATTTTCAACAAGCGGGCTGTCTCCGTCTTATTCCCTTTTGTATATTCCAACACACGTGCAATATGCCTGCGCTCCATTGCAGCCAGTTCAAAACTGCCCGTTGTATCGTCCGAACATTCATAGTGACTGTTCTGAATCTCCAAAGGAAGGTCGCAGACATCCAATCGCCCGCCTTCACAAACTATCAGACTGCGTTCGATTACGTTTCTCAGTTCGCGGATATTCCCTTTCCAGGGCTGTTGCTCCAATGCATGAAGAAAGGCGGGAGTCATTTCACAGATTGCATACGAGAGCTTTTCAGAAAATCTTTTGGCAAAGGCGGCAGCAAGAATCTTAATATCTCCTGCACGTTCGCGAAGCGCAGGAAGATGTACCTGAAATACGGAAAGGCGGTAGAACAAGTCTTCACGGAAGCGCCCTGCCTTGATTTCTTCCTGCAAGTTGCGGTTAGTGGCGGCAATGACACGTACATTGACCCGTGTCGGTTTGGTGTCGCCTATCTTTATATATTCACCAGTTTCGAGGATACGCAATAACTTAGCTTGCAGTTCAAATGCCATCTCACCGATTTCGTCCAGAAAGATAGTTCCGTTGCTGGCTTCTTCAAAAAGCCCTTTCTTATCTTTTACCGCACCGGTGAACGAGCCGGCTCTATGCCCGAACATTTCGCTTTCCAGCAATTCCTTACTGAAAGAGGAACAATTGACCGCCACAAAATTCTGCCTGCTGCGTTTGCTGTTATAATGTATGGCCTGTGCAAACACTTCCTTTCCCGTTCCGGTTTCTCCGGTCAGCAATACAGGAACATCTGTCACGGACACCTTTTGCGCCAGCAGGACAGCGTCTTTCAATGTTTTCGATTCCCCCAGAATAGAATCGAACGAATACATCTGCCCGACTTTCTTTTCCAGTTTCTCCAGGCGGACATTCATCTTCGCCTTTTCTACGGCACGGCTGACCAGAGGGATAATCTTATTGTTATCGTCTCCTTTCGTTATATAATCAAACGCACCATTCTTGATAGCCTGCACACCGTCGGGGATATTGCCATGGGCGGTAAGAAGAATCACTTCTACGTTGGGAGCCGTCTTTTTGATGTTCAACACCAAATCCACACCATTTCCGTCCGGAAGAAAAACATCGCACAAAACCACATCGGGCGATTGGACTTCCAATTGCTTGACGGCAGCCTTACAGTCACCTGCCTGACACACTTCATACCCTTCGAGCCCCAACATACGAGCCAGAAGGCTGCGAATCTGGACTTCATCGTCAATAATAAGAATCTTACTCATACAATTTGCCTGTATTAAAATAGAAGAATGAAAAAACAGGGTGTGCAAATATAAGTTTTTTCAATGAATCCATGAACATTTTGCTTACGTAGTTCGTTATTTCCATGGGAAACTATTTACAAAATAAATATATGAAAATAATCATTATCGGAGGCGTTGCAGGCGGAGCTACCACTGCTGCCCGAATCAGACGAGTAGACGAATCGGCAGAAATCATTCTTTTGGAAAAAGGGAAATATATATCGTATGCCAATTGCGGGCTACCTTATTATATAGGCGGAGTTATCGAAGAACGCGAAAAACTGTTCGTCCAGACTCCCGAAGCATTTTCTACACGATTCCGCGTAGATGTCCGCACGGAAAATGAAGTGATTTTTATCGACCGGAAAAGAAAGACGGTCACGGTGCGGCAAAGCAGCGAGGACACGTATGAAGAGAGTTACGACAAGTTGTTAATATCAACCGGTGCCTCCCCCGTACGTCCACCCCTGCCGGGGATAGACCTGAGCGGAATCTTCACGCTGAGAAACGTTGCGGATACGGATAAAATCAAAGCATATATCGACAGCCACGCTCCGCGGAAAGCCGTAGTGGTAGGAGCCGGATTTATCGGACTCGAAATGGCGGAAAACCTGCATGCGCAAGGGGCGAAAGTGTCGATTGTGGAAATGGGCAACCAAGTAATGGCGCCCATCGACTTTTCGATGGCTTCGCTGGTTCATCAACACCTGATGGACAAGGGGGTGAATTTATATTTGGAACAAGCCGTAGCTTCTTTTGAACGGAACGGCAAAGGATTGAAGGTCAACTTCAAGAACGGCCGGTCTATTGCAGCCGATATCGTTATCTTATCTATCGGGGTGCGTCCGGAAACGAATCTGGCACGGGCTGCCGAACTGACTATCGGCGCTGCCGGCGGCATTGCCGTGAATGATTACCTGCAAACGTCCGACGAATCCATCTATGCGATTGGCGACGCGATTGAATATCGCCATCCGATTACCGGAAAGCCCTGGCTCAATTATCTTGCCGGACCCGCCAACCGCCAGGGGCGTATCGTCGCAGACAATATACTGGGAGCGAAGATTCCGTATGAAGGCTCCATCGGCACTTCCATCGCCAAGGTTTTCGACATGACGGTGGCCTCTACCGGATTGCCCGGAAAACGATTGCGGCTGGAAGGAATTGATTATATGTCGTCTACCATTCATCCGTCTTCCCACGCCGGATATTACCCGGATGCAATGCCGATGAGTATAAAAATCACTTTCGACAAGCAGACAGGACGGCTGTACGGAGGACAGATTGTGGGCTATGACGGAGTGGACAAGCGGATTGACGAACTTGCGCTTGTCATCAAGCATGAGGGAACCATCTACGACCTGATGAAAGTGGAACAGGCTTATGCGCCCCCGTTCTCTTCCGCCAAGGATCCGGTAGCACTTGCGGGCTATGTGGCAGAAGATATTATTACAGGCAGAACGAATCCTGTGTATTGGAGAGAATTGAGAGACATTGAAATGGAGAACAAATTCCTGCTGGATGTCCGCACTTCGGATGAATTTGCTTTAGGAACGTTGCCGGGAGCCGTGAATATCCCGTTGGATGAACTTCGCGACCGGCTGTCGGAACTGCCGAAAGACCGGATGATTTATATGTTCTGCGCTGTCGGGCTACGGGGATATCTCGCCTACCGTATCTTGACACAACACGGATTTGACAAGGTGCGTAATCTGTCGGGCGGACTGAAAACTTACCGTGCCGCTACTGCCCCTATCATCCTGCACGAAGAAAATGAGAATGAAACGCTGAAAACGCCCGCACAACAAGAGACAACGGCACAAACCGGACAACCTGCCACCCCCGCCGCAACCGCCCAGACAATACGGGTGGATGCTTGCGGACTGCAATGTCCCGGCCCGATTCTGAAAATGAAAAAGACTATGGACGGACTGGCTTCGGGCGAACGGGTAGAGATTACGGCAACTGATCCGGGATTCCCACGTGACGCCGCCGCATGGTGCAGCTCGACCGGCAACCAACTGATTTCGAAAGAAACATCCGGTGGAAAATCTGTTGTTATTATAGAAAAAGGAGAACCAAAATCATGTAATATTGTTACTACTTGTGATGGCAAAGGAAAAACTTTTATCATGTTTAGTGATGATTTAGATAAAGCTTTAGCTACCTTTGTGCTCGCTAATGGCGCAGCAGCCACGGGACAGAAAGTCACAATCTTCTTTACCTTTTGGGGATTGAACGTCATCAAAAAGTTGCATAAGCCGAAAGTGGAGAAAGATATTTTTGGAAAGATGTTTGGTATGATGCTGCCTTCAAGCTCCAAGAAGCTGAAACTTTCAAAGATGAGCATGGGCGGAATAGGCGGAAAGATGATGCGGTATATCATGAAGGAGAAAGGAATTGACTCACTCGAATCACTGCGTCGGCAAGCTCTGGAAAACGGCGTTGAATTCATCGCTTGCCAGATGTCGATGGATGTGATGGGAGTGAAAAAAGAAGAACTCCTGGACGATGTGACCATCGGCGGCGTAGCAACGTATATGGAACGAGCGGACAATGCCAACGTCAATCTGTTTATTTAACAGGAAGAATTAATAAAATATATTCAATAAGATATGAAAACAATATGTGCAATGCGTGATGTATTCAGAGCCATGACAAACTTTGAATCTGCATTTGAAAAAGTCTACCGGATATCACTGAACGAAGCTATGATATTGTGCAGCCTCAAGTGCTCAACGGAGAGAATGACAGCCACCAACCTGGCAAAACAAACAGACTTGAGCCCGTCGCATACATCAAAAATGCTCCGGATACTGGAGGAAAAAGAGCTAATCATCCGGACACTCGGAAACGAAGACCGCCGGCAAATGTATTTCCATCTGTCCCAAGCGGGTAAACAACGGGTGAACGAACTGGAACTTGATAAAGTTGAAATACCGGAATTACTAAGACCTTTGTTTTAACAACGGATTTTCAAACAAATTCCCGCAAACAGTAAAACAATGAGCAATCCGCCTGAACATGGGCAGATTGCTCATTGTTCTTACAGAAAAGAACAAAAAGAAAGATGTTAATTTTCCGGCAAAATAATTTTTCAGGCGAACCTTTTCTTTTTTTTCTTGTTGTTTGTAACAAAAGCCCCAAGGTACCAGGGCATGATTTTATATAACCTAAACATTATAAAGATATGAAGAAATTAATTCCTATTTTATTGGCGGTCTTTGCACTCGCTTCCTGCGAAAAAGACCCGGACATGGGTAAGCTGGATGACAACTATCTGGTATACACTAACCACGACGAGAAAGCTGACTTCAAAGTTCCTACTTTCTTTCTGGCACCTCAGATCCTGGTGATCAGTGACAGTAAAGAACCGGAATATCTCGAAGGAGAAGGCGCTGAACAAATTTTGGCTGCTTACACGGAAAACATGGAAGCCAGAGGATATACGGCCGCTGCCGACAAAGAAAGCGCTGACCTCGGTATTCAAGTGAGCTACATCGCAAGTACTTATTATTTCACCAGCTACGCACAGCCGGAATGGTGGTGGGGATATCCCGGTTACTGGGGCCCGAACTACTGGGGCGGAACCTGGGGTGGCGGATGGTACTACCCGTATGCCGTGACTTACAGCTATAGTACCAACTCATTCCTGACAGAAATGGTGAACTTGCAAGCCGAACAAGGTGAAAGCAAAAAACTGCCTATTGTATGGACAAGCTACCTGACCGGATTTGACACTGGTTCCAAAGCTATCAACCGCACTCTCGCAGTGGAAGCTGTCAACCAGTCATTCGCTCAGTCACCTTATCTTACTAACAAATAATCAACTACAACTGTTATGAAAACAAGAAAAAATATATACTTCAAGGTGATAGCCTTGGCGGCTATTGCCATCGCCTTCGCCATGCCGGCCAAGGCACAGTTATCAGACAATGGATATGCCAACATCGACTGGCAATTCAATGCCCCGCTAAGTAATCATTTCGCTGACAAAGCAAGTGGTTGGGGTATGAACTTCGAAGGTGGTTATTTTGTAACTCCCAACATCGGTTTGGGACTTTTCCTTAACTATCACAGTAACCACGAATACGTAGGTCGTGAAACGTTTAAAATGGCAGGCGGCGATGTAACTACCGACCAGCAACATACTATGTTCCAGTTGCCTTTCGGTGCTGCTGCACGCTACCAATGGAACCGCGGCGGTTCTTTCCAACCTTATGTCAGCGCAAAATTAGGTGCTGAATATGCGAAAATCCGCTCCAACTTCAATATGCTTGAAGCAAGAGAAGACAGTTGGGGATTCTATGCTTCTCCTGAAGTGGGTGTCAACGTATTCCCTTGGGTATACGGTCCGGGCTTGCACTTTGCATTGTACTACAGCTATGGTACCAACAAGGCTGACGTACTGCATTACAGTGTAGACGGATTGAGCAACTTCGGCTTCCGCCTGGGTGTATCGTTCTAAAAAAGAACTACAACTGTCAGAATATTACGTTAATAATAAAAAGATGCCCTTCTACCGTTACAGGTGGAAGGGCATTTCTTTTTATTTTTTATCGGAAGGATTATTTTTTCTTCATCGCGCCATAAATCGCTTCCTGTATCCGTTCGCGAATATGCAGTTGATTGAGTTTACGATTGGTGACATCGGGATAGATGCGGTTACTCAGGAAAACATACACTAGTTCGTTCTCGGGATCCACCCATGCACAAGTGCCGGTAAACCCGGTATGGCCGTACACTCCGGCAGGAGCAACGGATGCACAATTTCCCTTCTTTGAATCTTGCATATCCGGCTTATCAAACCCTAAGCCTCGCCTGCTTATCTTTGACACTTCTGTGGTGAATAGCTGACAGGTTTCTTTGCTCAGATAACGTTTTCCGTCTATCTCTCCCCCATTCAGCAACATCTGATAGATATGCGCCACTTCACGGGCAGTAGAGAACAGCCCGGCATTCCCCGCCAGCCCGCCGAAGAAGGCGGAAGCCTCATCATGCACGAATCCCTGCAAGGTCTCTTTACGCAAGAAACGGTCTTTATTGGAAGGAACGATTTCTGATTTGGCGAAACGGCGCAAAGGCAAATAGCCGGTACGCTCCAACCCCATCGGCCCGTAAAACTCACGCTGCAAGTAGGCTTCCATAGGCATACCCGCCAACTGTTCCACCAACATTCCCAACAGAATGAATCCTATATCGCTATATACGTAACGTTTCTGCTTCAACGGAGTTTCCACGATTTTCTCTTCTATCACTTTCCGGAAAGAACGGTTCAACCACAGGCTGTCGCAAATCTGAACTGTATAATCTCCGGTCTTGACAGGAGATATGTATTCACTCTTAAACTTGAATTTCGGGTTCGCCCACGTAGCTGTCCCAATCCGCACAGGATGCTGTGCATCTTTGCGTGCGCTGAACAGTCTCCCGTCATAACTGTCCTTATCAATGGCTTCTTGATAGAAAGGAAGCCAGGGGGGCAGTCCGGACTGATGGTACAGGATTTCCCGAATCGTTATATCCTTCTTATCAGTACGTTGCAGAAACGGCAAATAATCGGAAATCTTATCAGTCAGATTAAAACGCCCCTTATCGTAGAGTTTCATGACGGCGAGCAGCGTTCCCGTTGTCTTGGAAAGGGAAGCCAAGTCATAGATGTCCGTAGATTCGACACGGGGACTTCCTTTTCCCGCATAAGTACCGAATGCCTTATCAAACATGATATGGCCGTTTTTCAGGACTACCACCTGGCAACCGGGATAGGCGCCCTGCTGAATACCGTCCAAGGCAATGGTGTCAATCTTTTTAAGAAGGGCGGATGAAAGTCCGTATTCCTCCGGAATGAAGTGCGAAGGGCTTTCCGGAGTGATAGTCACTCCCGCACCTGTCGGAAACAATCCGCCGAGACTTGCTGATAATCGGCCGTCCGCGGTAGCTTTGGCAAATAATATGTCAGCCGTCTGACGCTGTACGTCGCTATTGTGACTATGCCCCAATACCACTGCCGAAGCGTCAGATACAGCCCGGTGAATCTGCAACATCATTTTCCCGGGAGTGAAGAAGAGATAAATAGCCGGACTTTCGGGAGCGAACTTTGCAAAGAACGGGTGATAAGGAGCCAGGCGTTGTTCACTTACGGCTATTACGATTCGTTTATAAGTAGCCAGCGAATCACGCAGTCGCCGGTTTTCTTCTTCTGTCTGATTAGGACGGAGACGAAAACGTGACAGTGACGCATAGCGGGACATTTGTTTCGCCAATGTTTCCGTTTCTCCCGGTTTCCCGACTTCGAGCAATGCAATCCTCTGCGCCTTGTCGGCGTGGAGCGGCAGGATATGATTCTTATTATTCAGAACGGTAATTGCCGCCTGATTCAGCCGACGAATCAAATCACGTGCCTGAGGGCTGTTGACTCGTTGTTCCAGACCGGACAACTGTACAAACGGCTTTTTCTTGAGTCCTAACACATACTTATAGGTCAATACTTTACGGCATTTATTTTCAATATCCTCTTTGCTCAGTTCCCCTTTTTCAACGGCTTCGAGCACGACAGGAATTTCATCTTTCAGATTGCGCGGAGCAAGTACCATATCATTACCGGCTTTCAGTGCCTGCAAGCTGACGTTGCCGTTGCCGGACACTCCTTTCATAGCAAGGGCATCGGTGAATATTAACCCTTTGAAGGCCAACTCGTCCGTCAGCAAATCATAGACGACATTACGGGACAAAGAAGAGGGAAGTCCGCCTATCGGCTCGATAGCAGGCACTTGCAGATGTCCCACCATCATACCGCCTAGTCCGGCACGAATCGCTTTTTTAAAGGGATACAGTTCAACGCTGTCCAAACGCTCGCGAGTGAAAGGAAGCACCGGAAGCGCTTTATGTGAATCGACATCGGTGTCTCCATGACCGGGAAAATGTTTACAGACGGATAATACTCCCCCACCTTCCAGGCCATAAGCGTAAGCGATTACTTTATCTGCAACCTGTACCGGGTCTTCTCCGAAAGAACGGGTGTTGATGACCGGGTTCTTGGGATTGATGTTCACATCCGCTACCGGAGCAAAATTAACCTGCACTCCAATCTGCCGGCATTGACGGGCTACTTCTCTCCCGTATTCATAAATCAGTTGATTGTCACGGATGCATCCCAATACCATATTTCTTGGAAAAACAGGCGTCCCGCGCAAACGCATCGCCAGCCCCCATTCTCCGTCGAAAGTAATCATAACAGGTACTTTCGCCTGTTTTTGCGCCCGGTTTGTCAAGTCGACCTGGGTTTGCATCTTCCCACCGGAAAAAAGGAGTCCGCCTACCTTATAAGTATCGACAGCTTCGTGCAGCAGCTCCAGATTCCGTTTGGTATCTACCGGTGCAATGGTATAGATAAATAACTGCCCCACCTTCTCTTTAAAGGAGAGTTTGTTCATCACCGAGTCTACCCAATGACGGCAATCTTCATCCTGAAGAGCTTTATAAACTAACAGTGGTTCGGCAGTGGTGGTAACATTCTGAGCCGAGCTTGTGGCTTGTCCGACCGAGAATAGAATTAAAATCGCTAAAATTGAGGGAATTATCTTCATTTACGTTTCAAAGTCAAATTGAGACGACCTACACGCACACCACTTTTTCCTGAGTGCATGAGGGGCACCTCTTTTCCGTCCATATTCAAATAAGTTTTCGGGCCTTTCATAAAGGTATGCGAATGTCCGCCCAAAATCACGTCGATATTGCGTGTTTTCGCAACCAGGCGTTCGTCCATCTGAATGCCCAGATGGGACAGGCATACAATCACGTCACACCCTTTCTTTTTCAGCAAGGCTGCTATCTCATTCGATACTTCGATAGGGTTTTCATAAACTACTCCTTCACATTTATTCGCCTGAATCAAACCTTCGGGCTTAGCTCCCAAACCGAATACGCCAATCTTCAAGCCGTATCTTTCGAGGATTACATAAGGCTTTACGATGCCTTTCAAGGGGGTAGCATCGAGGTTGTAATTGGCGCAAACTACCGGAAAGTTTGCCATTTTGAAAAGACGTGCCATATTATCCAGGCCGAAATCAAACTCATGGTTGCCGATAGTCATGGCATCGTACCCCATTTCGTTCATCAATTTGACTTCCACTTCTCCCTGAAACATATTATAATAAGGTGTGCCTTGGGAAATGTCTCCACAATCGAACAACAGGACATTCTTATGTTCCTTGCGGAACCGGTCAAGAAAAGTAGCCCGGCGGACAAAGCCGCCTTCATCATAATTACGGTCGCCTTTCTGGTTGATAGGTTCAATACGGCTATGTACGTCGCTGGTCTGTAAAAGTATAAGTTCCTTGGTATCCTGCGCAAATATGGAAAAAGCAAAGCTCAATGCAAGGCATAACAGGAATGATATCTGAATTCTTTTCATATTCAATATTTTTAGATTCTCCTTCTTATTTTATGGTAATGCGTCCGTCCAGTTTGGAAGTAATCATTTTGCCTTCGGCAGTCTGCTTCCGGACATAATCGAGAAATAGGCCGCGTAAAGTAGCGCCATCGGGACATTCGCGTTTCTCTGCTTGCAGGAAAGCGTCCATCCGTCCGTTGCCGTCTGCCAGATAGTCGATGGTAGCTACCGTATAGAGCTGGTTGTCTTCCACGGGTTTGCCGCCAATTGTAGCATTTAATAATTCTCCATTCTTCGTGATTTCCAGACGAATACCACTTACGCCTTCTCCGCGCAGGGAAGCAATCGCTTTAAAAAGGCGTTTCATGTCCGAGCCTTTCATTGTCAGGATACAAAGGGAATTCTCAAAAGGAAGTATTTCAAAGATTTCACTTACTGTGATTTCACCTTTCGGCAGGATGTTGCGTAATCCGCCCATATTCACCAGTCCCATATCAGCAGGTTTGCCCAACATCGGAGCGGCAGCTTGCTGCAAGACGCTTGCTACGAGATTGGAAAGCAGGCTTTCAGGTCCCCCTTTATCCATTTTCATTTCACTGGTACCGATGACTTCATACATCATCCCGTCAATCTTATCCTTATAGGGCTTTAATACTTCGGCAGCTTTTTTGTCCGGATTAGCGTCCCAAGCAGAGTCAATCTTAATCATACTACCTTCTACTTTCGCCACTTGATAGTGAGCTGTAGCCTCTCGTGTCGTGCGGCAGGATGTGAACAGGATACCACCTGCCAATGCTGCTACAATCAGATACTTTACATAAGTCTGTTTCATGTTCGCTATTTTTATTATTTATCAAGAATCTCTTTTAAATGCTTTTGCAATATTTCCTTGGGGATTAACTGCCGCTTGTACTCTGCAATCATTGTGGGACTTAAGCTACGACTTAATGCATATTCAACAACTTGACTATCTGCACTTTTACACAATAATATTCCTATACTCGGATTCTCATTTTCTTTTTTTACATCCCGGTCTAACGCTTCAAGATAAAAATCCAATTGCCCCAGATATTCCGGTCTAAACTCATTCGTTTTAATCTCATATGTTGCATAGCCATTTATGTTGGCTTCCAACTCTAATCCTTTGTATATAAACAATCTCTTCATTTTCTACACAACATAAATTTCTACGCAAAGTTGGCATAATATCACAGACTATCCAAAAAATCCATTAGTTTTTTATCGTCCTTCCAATGGCTTTTCACTTTATACTTCTTCTCTATTTCACAATTTGACAACGCTTTCGCCTTCATTTCCATATTAACTTCAGCATAAATATTGGTCGTATTAATGGATACATGCCCAAGCCAAGCTCTGATAGTATTGATATCAACACCTGATTGGAGTAGATGGGTTGCGGTTGTATGTCTGATTGTATGCGGACTGACGCGTTTCTTTTTAATTGTAGGCATCTTATCTTCTATCTTTTCTGCATAACGGGTTACCATCTCATAGATGCCAAAGCGGGTTATTGGTTGTCCAACTCGGTTTAAAAAGACATGGTCATCCTCTGTTCTGTTTTTGATAATGGAAGATAGTGCCTCACGGGTATGTTGCCATAATGGACATCTTCTTGTTTTATTTCCCTTGCCCGTTATAGTCACTACAGCCAAGCCCTTTTTCTTGGGTAGGGATAAATCCCTTATCAATAAAGTAGCAGCTTCTTCTGCCCGCGCTCCCGTATTATACAAAAAAAGTAAGAGGGCATAATCTCTCCACCCTTGGCTTGTACTTTTATCTGGTGCGTCCAGTAGTGCATTCATTTCCTCTTTTTCAAGGTACGTTATCAAAGTCCTCCTGGTCTTTTTGACAGGTATGTTTCTTATATTTCGACTCCATTCTATATGCTCCGGACTGTTGGCGGATACATACTTTGCAAGAGAACAAAAAGCAGCCAGTCTGATATTTCTGGTCTTGATTGAACATGACCTGTCTTTTTCAAGACTTTCCAGGAAGTTGGCAACCCTGGTATCTGTAATATCAGTAAGGAGTATCTTGTCCACTTCTTTTTTCACACACTTGGCAATAAAAGGCATCAGCAATCTGATCGCATCCCGGTACGATTTAAGCGTATTGGCAGACAGGTTACGTATATTTGTCAGATATTCACAAAGAAACCTTCGTATCCAGTATCCGGCATAAAACTTATTTTCTTCATTCATCTTTTCCTTGTTTTATGTATGATTCAAAACGGTTGTTTGCTTCTCCCAGCAGTCCATCGGTCATGGTCAGGTAGACTGACGTATGGGATAAATGTGTATGTCCAAGATATGTGCTCAACACAGGGAGCAACTGTTGGACGTCCTGATTCTCCCTATACCATGAAGTAAGCCGATGGACGGCGAAGGTGTGCCTCAGGTCATGTAATCTTGGCTGAAAGGGGGATTTATCCGAACGGGAGATACCGGCATGTTCCCTGATTCTTTCAAAAGCACCTCTCACGGTGTCTATATGCATGTCCAAGCCTTTCTTATCTAAAAAGAGTTTGCTTTCGGGTACGCAGCACATGCCTTGTTTCTCTCTCCATTTCAAAAAAGTATCAATCAACTCTCCAACCTTATGGTTGTATGTGACAATCCGTGACTTGTAAAATTTCGATTCTCGTATATGCACATACAAATCCGGTTGGTTCAGGTCTCTTATTCTCAAAGACATCGTTTCGTGGAGCCTCAATCCAAGAAAATAGGTCAGTTGCAGTATCATCTTCATGCATTCAGGATGGATTTTACTCCGGTTTTTCTGATATTCCATGGCTGAGCGGAACAACCGTTGCAGTTCCGGTTTGCTATAAATATAAGGTGTCATGTGCTCCAAACGCTTGGGCAAGTCTGCGGGAAGGGGTACATTGTTCATTATACCCCGTGACATGGCCCATTGGAACATGCCCTTTAAGGCTGTGTGCCTTATGAACCAGCCGGCAGTGACCGTTCCTGTGGGATAATATAAATAGGGTTCGACCTGTCCTACTGTCAGTTCCGCCGGATTCGTATCGCCACCGATATGCTTCATAAAAGAACGCAATGCTTGCGCGTTTGTCTTGAACTTTTCTCCCAAAGCCCGTCTGTAACTTATATAAAGTTCTGTCATTTCATTCAGTTTCATAGCAAGCCCTCCCAATCCATGTCAGCAACCTTACGTAAGTTCTTAATGTCGACTTTGGCATATATGCGTGTGGTATCAAGCCCGATGTGCCCCAGCAAATCTGCGATTTCTTTCAAGGAATGCCCGGTGTTGATAAGGCGTGTGGCACAAGTATGACGCAGGCTGTGCGGCCCGTAATGGCGCAACTCCAGTCCTTTGCCTTTCAGTTCGTCCCTGACCAGCTTGTATATAGTCGAAGTGGAAAGCTGTTCATGAGGGGCACGTCTGCATAAAAAGAGGTATTCGTTTCCGCTTTTATTAAAGCGTGCCTCTTTGATGTATCTGATAATGGCATCGCCAACGATGGGAAGCAAAGGTAGCACTTGTGGCCTGCAGTTCTTGGCCCGTCTTAAATACAGCGTTTCATTCCGCCAGTCTATATCTTTCAACTTCATGTTTGTCACCTCACTGCAACGAAGGCCATAGACAGTCAAAAGAAGCAATATGGCATAATCCCTGACACCTGTCCCGGCGGCATCCTTTTTGGATTGCAGGATATCTTGAACTGTCTCCCAAGGGACAAACGAAGGCAGGTTTTCATGGGCATATACTCTCGGGGCTTTTAAGCTATACACAAGTCCGGGATTACACAGACCTTTTTTTTCTGCGTATCTGAAAAATCCACGAAGGACAGTGACGGTATCGGCTATCGTTCTTCTGTTACAACCGTCCTCATCATGTCTCTTACGTATATAGTCATCAAGAACTGAAGACGTTATATCTTTCAATCCGTCGACTTTTAAGTTCAGCATCATCGTTTTGAGCTGACTGTATCTGCCTTCGGTGGTGCTTGAAGAATAGCCTTTGTTTTGTTTCAGCCAATCAAGATATTCCATCACATGTTCTTTAAAGGGAAACGCATCATCTTCACATATAAGCTGACCCATATAAGATAACCAACTGGTAGTATATGATATAAAACGTCTTCTTGCGTATATCCCGGATGCATCTCTTACACCGGGCTTCTGTACAGTCATCCAACTGTCAGCGGATTCTCGGATATCCTCAATACTGACCATGCGTCTGTCCTCAACATGCAGATAGTCAATTAAATGAAGTTGGTATGCGGCTATATCCCGTAGTGTTTGTGTAGCCGCACCTTTGTCTTCCCATATTTGAAGATACTCAGCCCGTTCTTTTAACAAAGGATAGGTGAGATAACGTAACTTATGATGTTTACGGGTAAAAAGGCGGTTCAAAATAATAGCATTATTTGTATAGATGCCATCTAACTTGCCTATGTAGGCAAGCCATGAAAAAGCAATATCCATATATTTTCGAACACTGCTGGGACTGTTGTCCTTTCTCTTCATCGGATGGTTCTTTTTTGTCTTTGACCATGTGATGGCGGCGTCCTTGATGCTACTGATAGGGACCTGTTCAGAGAAGCCATCTTCAAGCTTGAGGCTTGTGACTATCAGTAGTAGATAATCTGCCAAAGAAAGCAGATAATTATGGCTGTAGTTGCGCTTTTCAGCCATGAAAGCAAGATAGTTTTCACGTTCCTTCAATAAAGGAGCGTCGAGGTGCTTTTGCAAGTACCATTTGCGTCGAATGATTGTTTCAAGCATAATTCTTCTTTTTAAAGTTAATACTTAGGCTGTTTCCTAAATATGAAGAATTAAGGCGAGTTATATGCTTTTTAGAGCAAGTAAGTTTGGTCAAATGGAGACTTTTAGCTTCTTTTGCAGCTAAATTTATGTTGTGTAGAAAATGAAGAGATTGTTTATATACAAAGGATTAGAGTTAGAAGCCAACATAAATGGCTACGCAACATATGAGTTGTTATGTTGTGCACAACATAAAATCTCCATCGCAACCAAGCATCGCAGTCCACGATGAAAAAAAAGCAAATCAATCCGAAAGTCTTTCATTCCGACCTGCACACGATACTCCTCATCCACAAACAAAAAATCTTTTCCCAATTCTAATATAAAATTCTTCATCTGTTTCACTAAGCCAGCCTGAAGACTTCTCTCACTATGATTTTCAGGCAAACCAAGAAAATCAACCATATATGTGTCTTTGAAAATCCGCCCGGCATCCGGATATGCTTTTTCCAATGCTAGTGATTGATGCGTATTCCCTAATAAACTCCGTTCATAAACACAAGCATCAATCTGCCTGCGAAGTTCCTGATAAGTAAGGTTTTCTCTATTACTTAATAATATGTAGAAGATGCGTTCTTCAGGAGACGTGCATCCGGACATTATCTCAAGATGGGCAGACCAGCCCACTTGTACCAATAAAAAGAGTACAGCAGCATCGTCACCAAATTGCGTCAGAACGTCTGACGCAATTGCCTGTTCTTTGATTTGCGTCGGAATGGCTGACGCAAATTCTACAGTAGAATATTCATTATAGAATCTGACCATTCTTTCAATAGAACGTTTTTCATACCCTTTGATACCGGGGATTTTCTCTTTGAGATATACAACAAGCATATCTATGACCTTGCTCCCCCACTTGGCAGACCTTATTTTATCGGAGACATACCGCCCAATCTCCCAATTACTAAGAATTATCTCATTATTTAAAGCTTTATAAGCTCGCTTCTTACGTGTATCAATTATTAATTTGATTTCGTCAAATTGAGCTTGGTATTGTATATTTGGTATGCTTACTTCCATCTTTATTTATTATTGGTAACCCAACAAGCCTTTTCTTGTTCACAGCTACAAATATACAAAAAACATTTGGCTATCTGCCAAATAATTCGTTACTTTGCACCGCTTTCGCGCAATCGCTGTCAAGAGACGAGATACTTGGTATGTTGCGTTGTAACGATGAAACAATTTAATAATAACAACAATGGATTTAATTAAAATTGCAGAAGAAGCATTTGCTACCGGTAAACAGCACCCGAGCTTCAAAGCAGGAGACACTGTAACTGTAGCATATCGTATTATTGAAGGTAACAAAGAACGTGTACAGTTGTACCGTGGTGTTGTTATCAAAATCGCCGGTCACGGAGACAAAAAACGTTTTACTGTACGTAAAATGTCAGGAACTATAGGCGTAGAAAGAATTTTCCCAATCGAATCACCGGCTATCGACAGCATCGAAGTGAACAAGGTAGGTAAAGTTCGTCGCGCTAAATTGTACTACCTGCGTGCTCTTACCGGTAAGAAAGCCAGAATCAAAGAAAAAAGAGTTAACAACTAAGATTAACTCTAAGATTCGAAATAAAAAAGGGAGCTTCATTCAAGATGAAGTTCCCTTTTTTATTGACCATCAAACGCTGCTTTTTCCTCACCGGTCATTCTCCGACAGAGATGAAAAAAGAAAATCCCCGGAAACAATAGTTCCCGGGGACTTTCATTACCTTTATTATAAAATTGATATTATTCTTTAATATCCTTCAGTTCCCAAGCCAAAGCGCTGGCACCCAATACGGCAGCATCAGAGTCTTTCAGTTCGGAAACGAGCAATTTTGTCTTGCCTTTATAGATATTCAAGACATTTTCGTCGATTGATTTCTGAATCGGTTTCATGATATAATCACCCGATTTGGCCAAACCACCGAATAATACAATAGCTTCAGGACTAGAGAATGCAATAGCGTCTGCCAATGCTTCACCCAAAATATTACCTGTAAATTCGAAGATTTCCTGTGCAAGTTTATCGCCCTGTACGGCTGCATCATATACATCTTTTGATGTGATGTTTTCTGCCGGAATGTTGCGAAGCAAGCTGGAATCGGTACGAGCTGCAAGAAATTCACGAGCTGTACGTGCTACACCGGTAGCCGAACAGTAAGTCTCCAGACAACCTTTACGGCCACAACCACAAATACGACCTTCGCGACGGGCAATCACGTGACCCAATTCGCCTGCAAAACCGTCATGACCATATACCATCTGACCGTTGATAACGATACCACTACCTACACCGGTACCCAGCGTAATCATGATAAAGTCTTTCATACCACGGGCAGCACCGTAAGTCATTTCACCGATAGCGGCAGCATTAGCGTCGTTTGTCAGAGCAGTGGGAATACCCAGTCTTTCTTCAAACATAGCAGCCAGTGGAAGGATACCTTTCCAAGGCAAGTTCGGTGCGAATTCAATCGTTCCTGTATAGTAGTTGCCATTCGGAGCACCGACACCGATACCTCTGATTTTGTCAACACCGCCATTAGCGATAATCAACGGAAGCAGGTTCTTGCAAACTTCGTCAGCATACTCTTCGGCAGTAGGATAACCGGCAGTTTTGATTGAGCTGCTGGCAATAATAGTTCCGCGTGCGTCTACAATTCCAAAGACGGTGTTCGTTCCGCCGATGTCAATACCTACTACGTAGGGTTTCTCCATGTTTGAATTCATGATACTTTTATTTAAAAGGGTTAGTTAATCATTAAGTTTACTGCACACAAATTACGTAAAGAAGATTGAGTCTACAAAATGTTTTTCAAAAAAAGTTCACTCTCTCTGCAACTTTTTGTATCTTGCAGTCGTCTAATAGTAGAAAATTATTAGAAAACAGAAACTAAATAAAGAAAATTGTGATACAACTAACAGACATCAACAAGACCTACAACAACGGAGCGCCTCTCCATGTACTCAAAGGTATCAACCTCAATATCGAACGAGGGGAATTTGTTTCGATTATGGGAGCATCCGGATCCGGCAAATCTACTTTACTCAACATATTAGGCATACTGGACAATTACGACACCGGAGAGTACTACCTGAACAATGTACTTATCAAAAACCTGAGCGAGACCAAAGCCGCCGAATACCGGAACCGTATGATAGGATTTATTTTCCAGTCGTTCAACCTGATTTCCTTTAAAGATGCTGTAGAAAATGTAGCACTTCCTTTATTCTATCAGGGGGTAAGTCGCAAAAAGAGAAATGCGCTTGCACTGGAATATCTCGACCGGCTGGGTTTGAAAGACTGGGCACATCATATGCCCAACGAAATGAGCGGCGGGCAGAAACAACGTGTAGCCATCGCACGTGCACTCATCACCCAGCCACAAATTATCCTGGCGGACGAACCGACCGGAGCCTTGGACAGCAAGACTTCCGTAGAAGTGATGCAGATTCTGAAAGATTTGCATAAAATGGGAATGACGATTGTAGTCGTCACTCATGAAAGCGGCGTTGCCAACCAGACAGACAAGATTATACATATCAAAGATGGTATTATCGAACGAATCGAGGATAACATCGACCACGACGCTTCTCCTTTCGGCAAGGACGGCATCATGAAATAAATCCAAATCCACCACCTACTATACAAACATTATCATGATTGATATTTGGCAAGAAATATACAGTACCATCAAGCGCAACAAACTGAGGACGTTTCTCACCGGATTTGCCGTGGCATGGGGTATCTTTATGCTTATCGTCCTGCTGGGTGCAGGCAACGGGCTGATTCACGCATTCGAAGAATCGGCTTCGGAACGTGCACTGAACAGTATTAAAATCTATCCGGGCTGGACTTCCAAGTCTTACGACGGACTAAAAGAGGGGCGACAGATTCAACTGGACAACAAGGATTTCCAGATCACCGATACCCATTTCTCCAATAATGTCATTACGACAGGAGCATCGATCTGGCAAGGTTCCGTCAACATCAGCTTCGGTTCGGAGTATGCCAGTGTCGGACTGGCGGGAGTCTTCCCTAACCATATAGAAATGGAGACCATAAAGCTTTTTAAAGGGCGTTTCATTAATGAAACGGATATAAAAGAAAGACGGAAAGTAATCGTCCTTCACAAGAAAACGGCTGAAATACTTTTTAATAAGACACATATCGAACCTATCGGGCAATTTGTCAACATGGGAAATGTTGTCTATCGGGTAGTAGGACTCTGCAACGACAAAGGAGACAGTGGGGAGAATCCCGCTTTCATCCCTTTTTCCACTCTGCAAACCATCTATAATAAAGGCGACAAGCTGAACTGTCTGACCATTGCTACAAAGAATCTGGAAACAATCGAAGCAAATGAGAATTTTGAGAAAGAATACCGAAAAGCTCTAGGTGCCAACCATCGTTTTGACCCTACCGACCATAGCGCTATCTGGATATGGAACCGATTCACCAACTATCTACAACAACAGCAAGGCATGGTCATTCTACGCACCGGAATCTGGGTTATCGGTATCTTCACTCTTTTAAGCGGCATTGTAGGGGTGTCCAATATCATGCTGATCACCGTTAAAGAACGTACACGCGAGTTCGGTATCCGCAAGGCGTTAGGAGCTAAACCGAGATCTATTCTTTGGCTTATTATTGTAGAAAGTATCATCATCACCACCACATTCGGATACATCGGCATGGTGGCTGGCATCGGAGTGACCGAATGGATGAATAATGCCTTCGGGAATCAGACAATGGATACCGGAGTGTGGACGGAAACGGTTTTCCTGAATCCTACCGTAGATATAAGAATTGCCATACAGGCTACACTTACATTAGTAATAGCTGGAACATTAGCCGGATTGTTCCCTGCCCGCAAAGCGGTCAGCATCCGACCGATTGAAGCACTTAGAGCAGATTAAGAATATGAGAATAGACATGGATACCTGTGAGGAAATCCTCATAACCATCACAAGAAATAAAACAAGAAGCCTGCTGACTGCCTTCGGTGTGTTTTGGGGAATCTTTATGCTCGTCGCCCTTATCGGCGGCGGACAGGGACTGGAAGATATGATGAAAAAGAACTTTGAAGGATTCGCCACCAATTCCGGCTTTCTCGCTTCACAAAGGACGGGCGAAGCGTACAAAGGTTTCCGTAAAGGAAGATCGTGGGACTTGGAAGCTACGGACATCGAACGTCTCCGTTCTCAAGTCAAAGACGTGGAAGTTATCACTCCTTCCATCGCCCGCTGGGGGTCGAAGGCTGTGTACGAAGATAAGAAATATGATTGCAGTGTGAAAGGATTGTATCCCGACTATCTTCACATCGAATCACAGGAAATGGCTTATGGCAGATTTATCAATGATGTAGATATAAAGGAAGGGCGCAAAGTGTGTGTTATCGGGAAACGGGTTTATGAAAGTCTTTTCAAAGCAGGAGAAGACCCGTGCGGGAAATACATACGCGTAGACGGTATTTATTATCAGATAATCGGTATGTCTTCTTCCGAAGGAGACATGAACATACAGGGACGGGCTTCGGAAGCTGTCACCCTGCCCTTCACTACCATGCAACAAACGTACAACCTGGGCGGAAGAATTGATGTTATCTGTTTTACCGCAAAGCATGGAGTCAAAGTGTCTGACCTGCAACCGAAAATGGAAGAGATTATCAAAGCCGCACATTATATTGCTCCCAATGACAAACAGGCGCTTATGTACCTGAATGCAGAAGCTATGTTTTCAATGGTTGATAATTTATTTACCGGCATTAATATATTAGTCTGGATGGTCGGCTTGGGAACTCTGCTGGCCGGTGCCATCGGTGTGTCTAATATCATGATGGTAACCGTGAAAGAACGCACCACCGAAATCGGTATCCGTCGGGCAATCGGGGCACGTCCGAAAGACATCATGCAACAAATCCTGTCAGAAAGTATGGTATTGACAACCATTGCGGGGATGTGCGGAATCTCCTTTGCCGTCATGATACTGCAACTAGTGGAAATGGCTGCAAATTCAGGTGGTGGAGATACTCATTTCCAAGTCAGCTTCGGACTGGCAATCGGTACTTGTGCCTTGTTGATTGCATTAGGAATGTTGGCAGGACTGGCACCCGCTTACCGGGCTATGGCTATCAGACCGATTGAAGCCATCCGCGACGAGTAGAAGTTGAGAATGAAGAGTTGAGAACGAAGAATTAAAAATTAAACACATATATCCAAGATGAAAAAGTATCTGAAAATCGCATTATTGGTAATCATTGCCATAATCCTTATTGGAACGTTCGTATTCCTTTATCAGAAATCCCAGCCCAAGGTCATTGTTTATGAAACGGTGAAGGCGGAAATAACTGACTTGCAAAAAACTACAGTAGCTACCGGAAAGGTAGAACCGAGAGATGAAATCTTAATCAAACCGCAGATTTCCGGTATCATAGACGAATTGTACAAAGAAGCAGGACAAAGCGTAAAGAAAGGTGAAGTTATAGCCAAAGTTAAGGTTATCCCCGAACTCGGGCAACTGAACTCGGCTGAAAGCCGTGTCCGCCTGGCAGAGATTAATGCGGCACAGGCTGAAACTGATTTTGCCCGCGTCAAGAAGTTATATGAAGACCAGCTAATCAGCCGGGAAGAATATGAGAAAAGCGAAGTTGCCGTCAAACAGGCGCGTGAAGAGAGACAGACCGCAAAAGATAATCTCGAAATCGTAAAAGAAGGCATTACCAAAAACAGTGCTTCATTCAGTAGCACCATGATCCGTTCCACTATTGACGGATTGATTTTGGACGTACCGGTAAAAGCCGGTAACTCCGTTATCATGAGCAATACCTTCAACGATGGAACAACCATTGCCACAGTAGCCAACATGAACGATCTCATTTTCCGTGGCAATATTGATGAAACGGAAGTGGGGCGCATCCATGAAGGCATGTCGTTGAAACTGACAATCGGTGCTTTGCAGAATTTGACTTTCAACGCAATCCTGGAATATATATCTCCCAAAGGAGTGGAAACCAACGGAGCCAACCAGTTCGAAATCAAGGCTGCCATTTCCGTTCCCGATTCCGTACAAATCCGTTCCGGATACTCCGCCAATGCAGAAATCGTGTTGCAACGTGCCAATCAGGTATTGGCAGTGCCCGAAAGCACTGTCGAATTTAGTGGGGATTCTACTTTTGTATATCTTATGACGGATTCCGTACCTCAACAGAAGTTCCAACGTACTCAAGTGACCGCAGGGATGAGCGACGGTATCAAGATAGAAATTAAAAAAGGGATAACTGCACAGGATAAAATACGTGGTGCTGAGAAAAAAGACAAATAATTGACTTCAATGAAAACAATCCGTAAAACCATATCAGTACTTCTGCTCTCAGGAATCGGAATAATTTCCATTCAGGCGCAGGACAACAACTCGTCGCAAGCATGGACACTGCGACAATGTATTGACTATGCCATTGAGCATAATATAGAGATTCGCAAGTCCGCCAACAATACTGAAATAAGTAAGATAGATGTGCATACAACCAAGTGGGCACGTCTCCCTAATTTGAGTGGTAGTGCCAGTCAGAACTGGAGCTGGGGACGTACAGCTTCTCCGGTAGATAACTCATATAGCAATATTAACAGTGCTAATACGAGCCTTAGTTTAGGCACAAACGTCCCTATATTTACTGGTTTGCAGTTGTCTAATCAATACTCGCTTGCTAAACTGGATCTGAAAGCGGCTATTGAAGACCTCAACAAAGCCAAAGAGGATATTGCCATAAATGTCACTTCTGCTTATTTGCAAGTATTGTTCAATTTTGAATTAAGCAAAGTTGCCCATAATCAAGTAAATTTGAGCAAAGACCAACTGAAGCGTATTCAAGGACTTTTCGGAGTAGGCAAAGCATCTCCGTCTGAAGTGGCTGAAGCGCAAGCCCGTGTAGCACAAGATGAAATGACCGCTGTACAGTCCGATAATAAATACAAATTATCATTACTTGACCTCAGTCAACTCTTGGAATTACCGACACCGGAAGGTTTTGTACTTGAAAATCCCAAAGAAGAACTGGAATTTACTCCTCTAACTCCGCCGGATGATATTTATACGCAGGCACTTGCCTACAAGCCAAGTATAAAATCGGCAGAATACAAGTTACAAGGTAGTATCAACAGCATCCGTCTTGCGCAAAGTAACTTCTACCCACAGTTATCTTTTAGCGCCGGGTTGGGAAGTAATTACTATACAGTTAACGGAAAATCAGAAGGGGGATTCGGCAGTCAGATGAAAAACAACCTGAATAAATATGTAGGATTCAATCTTAGTGTTCCACTCTTCAACCGTTTTTCCACACGTAATAAGGTACGGACAGCCCGTTTACAGCAAAACAATCTTACACTGCAATTGGACAATGCTAAAAAAACGCTCTACAAGGAGATTCAACAATCCTGGTACAATGCTTTAGCGGCAGAAAGCAAATATAATTCCAGTGAAGTTGCAGTGAAAGCCAATGAAGAATCTTTCCGTCTCATGAGTGAAAAATTCAATAACGGCAAGGCCACTTTTGTAGAATACAATGAATCAAAACTGAATCTGACTAAAGCACTTTCAGACAGGCTACAAGCTAAATATGATTATTTGTTCTGCACTAAAATCCTGGATTTTTACAAAGGACAGATTATAGAATAAATCATCTCTACACAATAAATGAGAGACTGTACCATCCGTGTCTTAAAAAACAGGCACAACATGGTGCAGTCTCTTTATTAATCCCCCACGCAAAGCAAGACATCCATTTTGGGAAATAATATTTAATCTCTACATTATTTCTCTTTTATTTACTGTTTATTGAAGAATAAGCCTTATCTTTCGGCAAATTTGAACAAAATAAAGAGCAATCAAAACAAACATACAAATGAAGGTATCATATTTCAAGAAAGTATTAATATTACTCCTTTTTATAACGGGAATGTTTCATTCCCTCTGTTATGCCGTCCAAACCCAACAGAACAATTTATCATCCGATTGTATTCTAATCATCAATTCTTATACAGAGATGTCATTATGGAGCAACGACTTCATAGATCCGATATACAAAGAATACAGCACAGCGAAAAGCCATGTAGATATCCATACGGAACATATGAATATGCTTATCATCAATGATGAAGAAGCCTTGCAAGAATACAAGGAGAATCTATTTCAAAGATATGGCAATACTCCTCCCAAACTAATTGTCTTATTAGGAAATTCGTCATGGGTATTACTAAACAAGGACATCGAGAAGCATTGGAAAAATATACCGGTTATCCTTTGTGCAGAAAGGAAATATATAGGTGACGACAGCATATATTTAAAAAAGAGGGTTATTCCCGAAGAGGATAGAAAATCACTGGCAGACTATCAGGGCAGCATACCGCTGACTGTCCTTTACACCCCTTTCTACATCAAAGAAACGGTGAAATTGATGGATACGCTTATTCCACACATGAAGAAGTTAGTATTCCTTTCGGACAGGCGTTGTATCAGTGCGCAATACCGGGAAGAAGTCAATGAACTTATACACACCGAATACCCCACCGTCAAGATTGAACACCTGATTGCAGGCGATATTACGAATGATGCCTTGATTGATTCTTTAAAAACGTTTAACTCCCAAACCGGGGTGTTGTTTCTTTCCTGGTTTAAAAAAGAGCAGCAACAAGGTAATGCCATTCTTACCTCCAATATATCCAGGCTATTAAGTAACTACTCTAAAGCTCCCATCTTCACACTGCACAACAATGCTCTGGAAACGAACGGATTGATTGGAGGATGTTTCTGGCCGAATGATGTCATAAAAAACTATATTATAAAAACGGTTCAACAAGTACTGGCGAAGCCACAAATCGGGAAAACCCGATTTATAGAAATGAGACCACCCTGCCCATGCATCAATTATATCGATTTACAAAATTCCGGACTACAGATAAGGCGCTGTCCGTCCGATACAGTTTTCAGCATGAAGCCGCCAACGTTCTTTGAGCAGAACTGGCACTATATTATCATTATTTGTTTTATTATGCTTTCAGGTATCTTATATCTGATGTGGGTAAGAAAAATCGCCGCCGAACGCGGTAAACGTCTGGATGCGATGACGAATTACAGCAGCTTAATAGAAAACATGCCTATTTTATATGCCAAGGAAGAACTTATTTATGATGCGGAAGGACATATTATAGATTTCATCTATCGCGAAGTAAATCCGATTTTCGAAAAGTACATCATATCTAAAAACAAAATAATAGGGAAGAAGCAAAGCGAACTCGGCAAGTCCGATGGTATACAACTTATCAATATGTACAATTCGCTTAACAACAAGAGAGAACTTACTTTCCAATATTATGTTGAAGAAAAGCAAACCTATCTAACTGTTATCATCACCCCTTCCAAACAGAAAGGCTTTATTGACGTCTTTTGCGTGGACAACACAGAGTTGGTAATAACCCAGCAAATGCTCCACTCCACCAATCATAAATTATCCGCTGCACTCGATGTAGCCGATATCACCCCATGGAAATGGGACTTGGAAAAAAACACAATCTTATGTGATGTCAATCGCCCTGTTGAAGTCATCCAGGAACAGGGAATAGTCAGCGAACAGCATTTGTCAGTTTCAGACACTTCCTATTTTTCCAATATCTGCAAAGAAGACAAGGAACGAATAATGGCAGCTTATCAGCGGCTCATCAATGGAGAGGTTTCAAAACTTAAGGAAGAATTCCGGATTGTTCCTAAAAAAGGAAATTCATTGCATTATGAATGGGTGGAAGTACAAGCTACAGTAGATGACAGAGATGAGAACGGCAAACCTAAGACGCTTGTAGGTTCTTCATTAGTCATCACTCAAAGAAAAGAGATGGAGGAAGCCTTGATTAGAGCCAAGGAGAAAGCGGAAGAATCCAATAAGCTGAAATCTGCCTTCCTGGCAAATATGAGTCATGAGATTCGTACTCCGCTGAATGCCATAGTCGGTTTCTCAGGCATTCTGGCTTCGACAGAAGAGGAAGACGAAGAAGAGAAACAGGAATATATACACATTATCGAGGACAACAATAATCTACTTCTCCAACTGATTAGTGACATTCTTGATCTTTCTAAGATTGAAGCCGGCACATTGGAATTTGTATATAGCAATGTGGATGTTAACGAATTGTTCTTCAATCTGGAAGACTCGGCCGGAATGAGGAATAAAAATCAGAATGTCCGGATTATATATAACCGGGAAATGCCGGAATGCAGTATCAGTACAGACAAAAACCGGCTGACACAAGTAGTCAGCAACCTAATCAACAATGCGATGAAGTTCACAGAGAAAGGTAGTATCCAATTCGGATACCATCTGCAAGATAACGATGATTTCCTGCATTTTTATGTAACAGACACAGGTAGCGGAATTCCGGAAGAACAACTGGGAAATATTTTCGGACGTTTTGTCAAACTCAACAATTTTGTACAAGGCACAGGACTAGGATTATCAATCTGCCAGACTATCGTTGAAAACATGGGCGGACAGATAGGAGTAACTTCCAAAGAGGGAGAAGGAACGACTTTCTGGTTTACATTGCCTTATATCCCTACTGAAAAAGTATCGCTAAACATCAAGGAACACGAAGCTTATCGTCACGTAGACAGTAAGGAAAAGCTCAGTATACTGATTGCAGAAGATAATGACAGTAATTATAAATTATTTGAATCCGTACTCAAAAAAGAATATACATTAATCCACGCATGGGATGGCGAGGAAGCCGTACAACTGTTTAAAGAGCATAATCCGCATATTGTACTGATGGATATCAATATGCCTAAAATGAACGGATACGAAGCAACAAAAAAGATACATGAGTTGTCTCCCGAAACTCCTGTTATAGCAATTACCGCCTTCGCTTACGCAGAAGATGAACAACGCATTCTGAATGGTGGCTTTGACGGATATACTTCCAAACCGATCCAACCCGGGAAATTACGGACACAAATCATTGAACTGCTGAAAAAGCGCTTATTATTCATGTAAGAACAGAGAAATAGAAAGTTTACTACCTATTCATTCTAAATCCTGCACAACTCTTAAAACATATCCGTCGGTTCATCCGTTACTATAAAAAGAACCAACGGATATGAAACATTTTATTATCGCAGCAGAAATTTATCTCGCAGGAGGATGCTTCTGGGGAACAGAACATTTCCTGAAACAAATCAGAGGGGTAGAAAGCACTCAAGTGGGATATGCCAATAGCATTATCACTAATCCGACATACCAACAGGTATGTTCGGGAGAAACGAATGCAGCCGAAACAGTGAAAGTGGTCTATGACCCTAAAACTATAGATTTAAGTTTACTTCTTGAGCTCTACTTTAAAACGATAGATCCTACCAGCCTTAACCAACAAGGGAATGATCGTGGTACGCAATATAGGACAGGGATTTACTATACAAATAAGGATGATGTTCCTGTTATCAATCAGGCTATTCAGACTTTGGCAAACCAATATAAAATTCCCATTGCAATAGAAGTTAAGCCGTTAGCCAATTTCTATCCGGCAGAAAACTATCATCAGGATTACCTGGATAAGAATCCGAACGGGTATTGTCATATCAATCCTGCTTTATTTGAAATGGCACGGAAAGCCAATGCTCCCCAAACAAAAAGTTATCAAAAACCGGATGATGCGACTCTACGGAAAAAATTGTCGGCAGAACAGTATGCAGTGACACAGAAAAATGCAACGGAGCCGGCTTTCCGGAATGAGTATTGGGATGAACATCGCCCCGGCATTTATGTAGATGTCACTACCGGAGAACCCTTGTTTGTTTCTACCGATAAATTCGATTCCGGCTGTGGATGGCCTAGTTTCTCCAAACCTATTCAGAAAGAGCTGATTGCAGAGAAGAAAGATACTACGTATGGAATGGTTCGTACAGAAGTTCGCAGCAAAAGCGGTGATGCCCATTTGGGACATGTATTCACTGACGGGCCGAAAGAAAAGGGCGGACTCCGTTATTGCATCAACAGTGCCTCACTTCGTTTTATTCCGAAAGAGAAGATGAAAGAAGAGGGTTATGGAGACTACTTATCACTCGTAAAATAAAAGCTCGTTAAAATAAAAGCGGGATAAATAATAGAGCGTGAAATCGGGGCGGATACAATCCGCCCCGATACCCAAGTTACGGGCAACGCCCGGAATAGTCTAGCCGGCGAGAAACCGGAGTCTAGTTCTCCTACCGCTGAGGAGTAATGATAATGATATTAATAATAAAGGAATAGGTTATCTTCTTGAACCATTACTTCTTTCGGACGAACGGGAAGAGCTACTGCTATTACTTCTCGTACTTCCTGAAGAAGAACGTCTTTCTGTTTGTCCGCTGGAAACATTACTCCAGCTGGAACTGCTGTTTCGAGTAGAACTGTTGCTTCGGCTGGAACTGCTGCTTCGGGTAGAGCCTGCGTTACTGTCCCGGCTAGAACCGGAACTGCTGCGGTTTGAACTGGAGTTGCCGCTACTACGGCTTGAACTGCTATTGTTTCTCCGGCTGGAAGATCTGTTGTTTCTTTCGGAACTGTTATTTCTGCCAGAGGAGATACTTTCACTTCGCCTGCTTGAACTGACAGTCGAACTGCTGTTTGTACGTCCGCTTTCACGATTAGAACCGGAAGTAGCCGAGTTACCACTTGCCGGTCTACGACCGGAATTTGATGAGCCGGAGTTCGTTTCCGGACGACGATTGGAACTACCTTCCCCTCTGTTGTTGTTTCTATCAGGCACAACGTCCTTGTTCGGTCTTCTATTTCCGGACGGGTTGGACGGTCTGGTAGAATTTCCCGGACGTACAGCCACTCCCGGACGAGTCGGCGCATTATGCGGACGGGTAGAAGAATTCGGACGGAAATGAACCGAGCCAAAATCCGAACGGCGATAAGAGTGATATACTCTTTGATCCCTCACCCGATGCGGAGTAGAATAATGGCGGAAATCAGTATACCTGCCCCTATAATAACTCGTATGATGAATATACGGGCGGTAATGCGCTCCACAATATGTACGATAATGAGATGGTACACCGAAGTAGAACAAGTTACGGTTCGGATAATTGACATAAACGCGGAAACTCCATCTTCCTCCGGTTACGTATATCGGCCGATAGAAATAATCGGCTCCCATAAACCGGCGGTATTGCACATCACTCAATACCCAGCGAAGGTCATCATTACGAATATCCAATGCTTCATAATAATCGTCTAACGCCCATTCATAGCCACGTGCCACATAATCCATTATATTACGGACAGAATAAATAAAGTCGTAATTAATCTCATACGCGTCATTATATTGCTGAGTACTCAGACTCAATTCATATGCCATCTTATCTGTAAGGAAACGTGTCTCCTTACGCACTTTGCCGGTGCTCATTCCAGCCATCACGGTCATACTGGCACTCAGACCGACAGCAAAGAGTAAAAACAGTATTCGTTTCATAATTCAATCTCCTATCATTTATTATTCTGATGATACTCCTTGATAAACTTACGCACTTCATCTTTATAGGTATCAGAGAATAAGATATTAATCACCTTGTTAAAATTCTGTCTGTCCCTTACATACGGATACATCTTCTTCATCATCTCCACCTGGTCGGGAGTATAAGAAATCTCCTTCACCATTTCCACACATTGAGCAGAAGTGACATCATGCTTTTGCAACATCCTCTCAATCATTTTTTTCTGTTCATCACCCATTATTGTAAACTTCAACTTGTCATGGAACTTTTCAAACTCCGAGTCGGACATTACGCGAATCTCTTCCACCGGATAACGGTTCGGAAAAGCTCCGACAGTAGTAACAGCCGTTGGCGAAGGGGTCACTACCGTAGTAGCATTCATCTCCATGCTTCTGTCTTTAAAAGAATCCATTCCCGATACCCGTCCGTCTGTGAACTGAATCAGCACAATAGACCAGCCGGCATTGGCACTTGTTGAATAACGGCGATACTCCCATTCTTCCGAATTTCCGTCGAAACGGCGAAAGTCGGGTTCTGCCCCAAACACATTACGAACCTCGAGCGGTGTCATTCCCTGCTGAATGCTCATCAACATTTTACCGGACATATTACTGGACGTGAAGCAAGCACTGCACAAAAGAATCAGCGACAAAAACAAAACAGCGTGTATCTTTTTCATAACGATATAGTTTTAACTAGTTAGCAAATATCAGCGTCTTCCGTAGTTCCGCACAAACTCATTCATCTTATCCTTATTCGAAGAGAATGTCAGCGTAGAAATTACTGTGAAGAAGGCCTCTTTATCAACAATCCGGGGATACATCATCTTCATTATCTCCATCCGGTCATCATCAAAAGTATAAAGTTTCGTCAGTTGGAGACATTGTCCGGAAGTGAAATCCGAACTTGCCAAAGCTGTATTTATCAACGCTATGCGGTCATCCTTGAAAGGCTCTTTCTTCACATTATTGAGAAACGTCTGGAAAAGCCGGTTGTCCATCACCCTGTCATAATGACCATAATCCGGGCGATGTCCTCCCTGTCCGGGACGTCCGGGTCTGTTGTCCGGGCGAATCCCGTTGCGGTCATCCACCATTATCTCTTTTACACCGTTTCCATCAAAATAAATACGTTCATTATACAACCTCTCCCCTTTCCATACTCGTTCTCCCGGACGGGTAAAGCGGGTAGCATACACTTCAACGGTATAATATCCTGATCTAAGGTTGGCAACGAAGCAAGTAGTGGTCGGCAGACACATCTGATTACCGCCAAAGTAAACAAGAATCGGGGTATTTCCACCGTCAATGCGGATTCCGCTAAGGGATTGTGCCTTTAAGGAAAGAGCAGCGAACAGAATACAGAAAGTTATTATTATCCTACGCATAGCTTATTTAGTTTTTTATTATTAATATCTCTAATCTGATACCACAAAAATAGGGTGAGGAAACTCCCCACCCCAATGATTCTCTCTATTCGTATGTAGGGATTTCCCTATTGTGTTTAGGATTCCGCCAGAGTAATGCCGTCCTCATGCAAGACAACCAGACGTTTCTTGTACAAATCGCCCACCCCTTTCTTGAAAGTTTTCTTGCTCACACCAAACGTATCATAAATATCTTCGGCAGGACTTTTATCGTTCAGATTGATTCGTCCCCCCTGTTCCTTGATATAGTCCAGCAATGTTTTCGCAAAATCATCAATCTTCTCAAAACCCGGTTTCTGAAGAATCAAGTCCACCTTGCCATCTTCACGCACTTGTTTCACAAAAGCTTTCATCTCCATCCCTGTCTCCAGCGAAGTGAATATTTCATTCTCATACAGCAAGCCGCTATACTTATTATCTATAATAGCTTTAAAGCCCAGATCCGTTTTCTGCCAGATAAGGATATCCACCTCATCACCCGAAGCATACTCCGGTTGCTCTTTCGACAGATAACGTTCCACCTTTGCCGAAGCCACAATACGGTAACTTTCTTCATCCAAATGCGCATGAACCACGTACTTACGTCCCACCTGCATCTTCATCTTCTGTTCTCTGAACGGGACAAACAAATCCTTCATCAGTCCCCAATTCAGAAAAGCCCCGTATTGATTCACCCAGGACACCTCAAGACAGGCAAACTGACCGACCTGCACGAACGGAGTCAGCGTCGTTGCAATCAGCCTCTCATCCATATCCAAATAAAGAAACACGTTCAGAATATCCCCTATCTTACAGTCTTCGGGCACATAGCGGGTTGGCAACAGAATCTCACCATCTTCGCCACCGTCAAGATATACCCCGAAGTCCACTTCCTTCACAACTTCAAGCTGATTATATTTTCCTAATTCAATGTTCATATTTTTAATCTACTCTGTTTTATTACTCTTATTAAATACAAAGATAGTCTATTTTCAACAGAACTCTCTATCAAGTTACTATAACTTTTCGTTATCGGATAAAACTATTTGCTATGAACAATCAAGGCTGTAAAATGTTATCTTTGTAGCGGCAAAAAGAAAGATAAAATTATTCACCTTTAAATATATTAAGCTTTATGGAATTCTTAACCAACGAGAAACTTACGATTGTAGGAGCTGCCGGAATGATCGGCTCCAATATGGCACAAACTGCCATGATGATGAAACTCACTCCGAATATTTGTCTGTATGACCCATTCGCCCCTGCTTTGGAAGGAGTAGCCGAAGAACTGTATCACTGCGGCTTTGAAGGCGTCAACCTTACTTATACTTCCGACATCAAGGAAGCATTGACCGGAGCATCATACATCGTATCTTCCGGTGGAGCAGCCCGCAAAGCAGGTATGACGCGCGAAGATTTGCTGAAAGGAAATGCAGAAATTGCCGCTCAGTTCGGTAAGGATGTCCGTCAATATTGCCCGAATGTAAAACATATCGTTGTCATCTTTAATCCGGCGGACATCACCGGTCTGATAACCTTATTATATTCAGGTTTGAAACCTTCACAAGTTTCTACATTGGCTGCACTGGACAGCACCCGTCTGCAAAACGAATTAGTGAGATATTTCCATATCCCCGCTTCCGACATTCAGAACTGCCGTACCTACGGCGGACATGGCGAACAGATGGCTGTATTCGCTTCTACAACCAAAGTAAAAGGAGAACCACTGACTGATTTCATCGGTACTACCCGTCTCCCGCTAACCGAATGGGAAGCTCTGAAAGTACGTGTCATCCAGGGTGGAAAGCACATCATCGACCTTCGCGGACGTTCTTCTTTCCAAAGCCCGGCTTATCTTTCTATTGAAATGATCGCTGCCGCTATGGGCGGACAACCTTTCCGCTGGCCTGCAGGAACTTATGTTTCCAACGGTAAATTCGACCATATCATGATGGCAATGGAAACGTCAATTACTAAAGACGGAGTTACTTATAAAGAAGTAGCCGGAACTCCTGCCGAACAGGAAGAACTGGAAAAGAGCTACGAACATCTGTGCAAACTTCGTGACGAAGTGATCGAAATGGGAATTATCCCCGCTATCAAGGACTGGCATACGCTGAATCCTAACATCAAGTAAACATACAATATTAGTAGAAAGCCGGAACTCGACGATATTCTTTATCGGAGTTCCGGCTTATTTTTTTATCCTAAGAGTTTAGTTCTGAACGAGAAGAACATTCCGGGCAAATGCCCTTCAACACATAGTTAATGCTATGCAAAGCAAACCCTTTCGGCAAATCAATGACAGGAATATGCGTACCTTCCAGGCAAAATGTCTTGTGGCATTTCTCACAATAGAAATGTGAATGCAAGTCCTGCACCACACAATTACAGGAATTATCGCAAACGGCGTATTTCAACGAACCGCTTCCATCGTCTATGCTATGTATCAGGTGATGAGACAGGAAGAGGGCTATTGTCCGGGATATAGTCGACTTATCAACCGTATCCAGCAGAGTCTCCAAATCGAGCAGTGAAACTGCACGTTCAACTTCCATCATATTCTTTAGTATGAGAAGCCTTATTGCCGTTGGCTTGATGTCCCTTCGCGCCAACTTATCCAAATAAATATTCTCTTCCATAATCTCTTATTTTATCATTTTCTGTATTCGTACAGCATTCATAATGGCAAGCAACGCAACACCTACATCTGCAAAAACTGCTTCCCAAAGGGTAGCGATTCCACCGGCCCCCAATATCAGTACGAGCAGTTTTACTCCGAATGCCAGCGAGACATTCTGCCAGATAATCCTGCGCGTCAGTTTTCCTACCTTGATGGCTTCGGCCACTTTAGAAGGCTGGTCAGTCTGTATCACGACATCTGCAGTTTCGATTGCCGCATCGCTGCCCAATCCTCCCATGGCAATGCCGACATGGCTCAGTGCAAGTACCGGTGCATCATTCATTCCGTCACCGACGAATGCAATCTGATTCGTCCTGTCCTGCCGCAGTTCTTCCAGATGCCGCACTTTACCTTCCGGCAACAAATCTCCATAAGCATCGGTTATGCCCAGCTTTTCCGCAAAGTTAGTAACAATACTTTGTTTATCACCGGATAATATCTGAATGTTTTTAATATGCAATGCTTTTAAGTCATCAATAGCTTTCTTTGCGTCCTCTTTCAATGTATCCGCTAATAACAAATAACCGGCATAATCTGTTCCGATGGCGCAGACCACAATCGTATCAGTCACCTGCAATAATTCCGCCGGATATTCAATATTGAATTTGGATAACAAACGACAGTTTCCGACCAATACCGAAGTCCCGTCAATCATCGCTTCCAAACCGAAGCCGGCAAATTCTTTTGTATCGGTGACAGGCAGCAGTTCTACATTTTGCAGCTTTGCATGGTTCACTATGGCTTTAGCAATCGGATGAGTACTGTCGCTCTCTACCGAAGCAACCAGCTTAATCAATTCCTTTTCTGAAATACCGGATGCGGATTTACACTCCTGTACCTCAAAAGTTCCTTTAGTCAAAGTTCCTGTCTTATCGAATACAACCGTATTGATTTTAGTGATTGCATCCAGATAATTGCCGCCTTTGAATAAGATTCCCAATCGGGAAGCAGCTCCGATACCTCCAAAATATCCCAACGGGATACTTACTACCAAAGCACAAGGGCACGAAATCACCAGAAAGACTAAAGCCCTGTACAGCCAGTCATTAAACACAAAAGCAAACTGAGTGTCAATGAATGAATAAACAAACGGAAGGATAACTATCAATATCGCCAGTCCTATGACAATAGGTGTATAGATACGTGCAAATTTACGGATAAACAATTCTGCCGGAGCTTTTCGTTCCGAAGCATTTTGGACAAGTTCCAATATCCGGGCAAGCGCACTCTTATCGAATGGTCTTGTCACCTTGATTCGAATCACTTTATCGGTCACAATCATACCGGCAAGTACTTCTTCGCCTTTGCGAATATTACATGGAACACTTTCACCTGTCAATGCCGCCGTATTAAAAGCAGCAACTTCGTTGAGCATCACTCCATCCAAAGGAACTCTCTCACCCGACTTTATCTCTATAATCTCACCGACTTTTACATTCTTCGGACTTTCCGTAATCAGATTGTTATCTCTAAGCACCAAAGCCTTCTCCGGTCTTACATCCAGCAAAGCCCCAATATTACGTTTCGCTTTATCAACCACCTTGTCTTGAAATAGTTCGCCGATTGTATAGAACAGCATCACGGCTACCCCTTCCGGGTATTCGCCAATATAGAAAGCCCCGAGTGTGGCAACAATCATTAGAGTAAACTCACTGAAGTAGTCTTTCTCTTTCATGTTCTCCCACGCTTCTTTCATAACAGGGAGTCCGACCGGAAGATAAGCTACAATATACCAGATTAAAGCTACATACTCTTTATGAAAAAAAGAGAAACCCAGGGCATTCATTATAATACCACTTATCAGCAATATAAATGAAAGCCCTGCTTTCCAGTATTCTTGAAATATAGAAATCTTGACTTCAACTTCCTTTTCGGATGCACATTCGTGTGCACAGCAACTACAATGTCCCATATCTTTCATCTTTTAGTTGCTACAAAGGTAGTGAATGATTCGTGCAACAAAGTTGCAAAAAGAATATCTACTGTCTATTTTTAGAACATATAGCCCAATGACAGCATCAGGTTTCTGTTCTTCATTCCTAAATCTTTTGCCACTTCTACCAAACCGAAATCATAGCTTATAGCAAGCTGATATTTCTTACTGAACTCAACACCTGCTTTCAAGCCAAGACCGAAATCGAATCGCTTTAACCCATCATCGCCAAATATATCTTCGGATGCAGAGTTAGCGCCCAACTCTCCTAAATCGGCAATATTACCGTCCACTTTTGCTTTTGCCTTTCCAAACAAACCGACAGCAATATAGGGGCCCACACTACCAAATAATGCAAAGTCATCATTTACTGCATATTTATAACCAACATGTACCGGAACCTCCAAATAATACGGATTAAATTTAATACTTGCAATTGAACCACCATCAATCTTCGCACCTTTTAATGTCAGTAACGCTGCAAAATCCATATATGCCCCGCTCGCTTCCTGAGACAACCCCAATTCAGCTTTTACACCTGCATGAAAACCTATCCTGTTGTCAAAACCGGTAATAGTGTATTTGCTGACATTCATACCTGCCATCACACCCCATTTCAGGTTATCTTGCGCGTTGACACTCACTACACTCATCGCCACTAAAGCGAAAAATAACAAAACTTTTTTCATAAGAATAAATAATTTAATTATTGTTTAGAAATCATGTGCTGCAAATATAATAAAACAAGTCTAATATATTATGGAAAATAAGTAATTTCTCTACAATAAAAAGACTTACATAACATAATAATGATAGTCATCAAATAAAAAGAAAAGGCTGACATAATCTGCCAGCCCTTAATAACAAACATTACCAGCTATTCCAACATAGCTATAACGGCTTCTTGAACAAATGCAACAAAGCCTGTCTTCACATAACTCTTAATACATTCCACTTGCTCCTGTGTTAATTCAACTTCCCCATTTTTATAAATTTCTCGAGCAAGTTCTAATTCACCCAAATCAGCCGTTTTCTGATAAATCGCGTTACCTAACATTTTTGCAATATCGACGGTACTGTTATTTCCTTCGATATCTTTTACTTGAATATTTTTAAAGTCTATTCTCATTATTATATTTACTATTATTGAGCATGAGGAGTTCCATATATATATAAATCAACTTGTCTAGGAATATACTTTCCATTGTTACACCAACACGAAAATATAAAGCCATTCTGATCCAAAGCTTCTATTACAAGATTCAAATCCCATACTCCTTCCTTTGGAGCAGGACCGACTGGTTGTCCTGTTACAGAATAGAATCCATTTTTAGTATTAACAAAACCAACATGAATCAATAAATCTGGTATAGAAAAGTTTAGCACCCTTACATCAGGTATCCCATTTCCCCATTCTTTTCGTATCGAATAAGTATATGTATTATTAGCATAGGAGCACAAAAAACGCACAATACCTAATAATCCAGGCATACACCAATGATCTTGTGCATCCATTATCCAGTGGCATCCTCCAACTGCATCTATTGCTAAATTATGATATCCACCGACTATCCCAACCTTTGAAGTACTTCCTGAAGAACGTAGCATGAGAGCTTTATTCCAACCAGAACCTGTTGCTTGGAAATAGCCAGCTGTGGTATATCCTGCTATAGCAGGAATATTATTGCCTAAAGATGAAAATCTAGTTGAATCCCCCTCTTTATGTTCTATACTAATCCAACAATCTTTATTTCCAATATTTTTCAGATTATAACCATTAACCTTAAATCCACCTATTTCCGCTCCTGTAGTAACTACTAAGTTCTCTGTATTTATATAAGCCGCATTTATTCTTGTACCACCATTTTCATCTGTAGTAAATAAAGCAAACTCTTCTCCCGAATTACTTTGCATTAATATCGAATCGGCGGAAAGTATAATTTTACGACGTGTAATATCAATGCCAGTCTTTAACAATTCCTTTGCAACTCCACTAAGTCTTTTTATTGAAACACCTTTTAGATATCCGGTACCTGTATTTTCATCAACTATAAACTCCAACCTAGGAATAGACTCTATACTTCTCACCGTAAATGTCTTTACTACAGTTACCCACTTATTCAACTCATCTGTTGTAAATCTCTTTTGTCCAGTATTTCCATCAATACTATAGGAAAAGCAAAGCGACATCGTACTGGCATACACTTCAAAACAAAGTTGATATTCATCTCCAACTTTTAATTCACTAACATAACGCTCAATATCAACAGACACTTTCGAAGTTCGTGATAAATTAACACTTGAAATTATATAACCGGACACAATACGATACCAACCACAGTCACTTCCCGTACTAGTAGAACTATCTTTTCGATATCCAGCAATAACGAAATGTCTACCAGGAACCGCAACCATTATGGAAACAACAGTTGAAGCCGGATTACCTGAAATTTTCCCCGCTGCAGTTGAATATGTAGCAGCAGCGTCATCCAACTTTCCAATAAACATCCAATCATAGTTTGTTTCAGAGCTAGTCTTTATCTCAAACTGAACTACAGTATTTGGAGACTCTGTATAAAAATAGATTTGTTCCCTAGCTATTTGATTATGAGTAATTGCTGGCGATTTATGATATAATCCATCAACTGTCCATGAACCATAAACACTATCTAAATTTGCATAGCTTAAACCACCCGGCTTAGAGTACACAGTCTTGAACTCAAAAACCGGAAAATCAAATCGTGTCGTATTCAAATGTGCATGATACCCTTTCTCCGGATTAGCGACACTTGCATCATAATCACCCCATCCTACCGCAGAAACAGTACCATTAAGACTCTCATCCCATCCTGGGTGTACTTCTTCCTGTTCGGCATAATCACTATTAGGAACTAAATTCTCACCTCCCTTCATAGTGTCTTGAAGTGCATTTTCAATACCGCCCACCGAGAATTCCAATCCGTCCGGATCTACCAGCCGCCCGTCTGCTGTCAGTTCCAGCCCACTCACATTATGCTTAATCGCTCCTTTTGTCATCTCCCAGCCTTGTGTCTTATTCTGATCACCTACAAATATAGAAGAAGAGCCCAACACATCAATAGAAGCATTTTCCGCAAGCATGACCTGAGTAGCCACATTGACAAATTCATTAAAATTACTCCATTGCGAAGAATCAAAAACAGCACCCGAGGTATGGGAAACCTTACAAACATAACTGTTGCCATCATAAATTACCGTATCCCGATACATGGCATCATTTACATAGTCAACTCCAGTTTGCCATATTCCACGGGGGCGAAGCAGGCTTCCATCCTTACCGTCTATACCTTTCCTTACAAGCAGTTTCCAGTCAGCAGCATCTTCCGCCGGTTCCTGTTCCGTCGGATTCTCAGAAATACAAAGCCATGTACTTCCGTTATACACCACCTCATCATAATAATAGTAAGAACTTCCTAACACATATTCACCTTTAAAACAAGGAACCGGCGTTTCTGTCACACCATCAGAAGATAATTGCCTGATTGTCCCTGTCAGATACACATTACGCAGATAGGCACTATGTCCTTCCATATTGATACCAAACAGTTTCAGATTCGACAAATCTCCCAACTGCATCACAATGCAATCTTTTGTAATCTCCCAGTTATTGACTCCCGACAAATAACGTTTATAACTTTGTGTCTCATAACTGGAACACTGCCTGGAAA
Organism: Bacteroides sp. f07; assembly: GCF_042854785.1. Taxonomy (NCBI): domain Bacteria; kingdom Pseudomonadati; phylum Bacteroidota; class Bacteroidia; order Bacteroidales; family Bacteroidaceae; genus Bacteroides; species Bacteroides sp. f07. Next base: position 296,173 of record NZ_BAABXI010000003.1, read on the forward strand.
GATTCGTAAAATTGCCATAACAAACAAAATGCATCAATGCACACGGATGATGCATCGTTCCGTCACGAAGCACATAAGCAAACGTAGCCTCATCCACTATCTCCGTAACCCGGAAATAAACCGTCTGAAAACCTGTCGCATCATTAAAGGTAGCCTTGCAAATATCATCGACTGCCACCGAGGCAACCTCCCCCGGCTCAAGTTTCAGCCTAATCCGGCAGTTCTCTTCATCCACAGAAGCGATAATGCCACCTCCCGAAGCATTCCAACGTTCCCCACTGACCACTTCGACCCGGTTATATCGCAACTCGTCCGATTCCAGAAAGCCACGAACACGCACATTATCAAATTCCGCATCACCAGAAGGAGAAATCAGCCATCCCAAAAACTTTTCAGCATAATCATAGGAAGAAACAGCACCGGAGAATGAAGCTTCCTTACCTACCAGTTTATCAAGAATATGCATGATTTGAGTAGTGACTTCCGTTGCGGTAAGCGTATCGGTTGTCAATCCTCCCGTTACCGAAAGCCCTTGTTCTATAAGTAACCCGCCTAAGAGTTTAAGAAAATAATTGCTTTCATCCGGACGCAGCTTGCTGATGGCACGTTCATCAATTTCTTTCCGGGAACGCAAAGATGAAAACACATCATAATTGGTCGGAGTCTTTGTATCCCAAGTTTTCAACACTTCAACAATAGCCTGTTTGAAGTTTTCGGCCACTACATACTTCAAATCATTCAGCCCTGTATCAATGCTTTTCTTCCAACCCTTCCCTACCTTATTCGTACATTCGATAGTAGCGCCGGACAAATTATCGAGCTTACGTGAGATTCTCGTTATACGTGTATCCTTGTATCCCGTTTCACCGAAATACTCGTTACTCAACAATCGGACACGTTGCCCCGGAACGAGGGGTACCTGATTGGCATCCACGTAAATATAATCCATGTCACAACGATAAATAATCGTATCGACACTTCCCTTTTGCAGATAATCATGCACGGCGGCTTCATATTCCTTTTCAGCCTGCGTATAATACTCATCGGGCATACTGATATTCCACAAGATGTATTCATTACCAGACGCAGGAATTATATAACCGCCCGGAATCTGTGTCCTCTCGTCAGGAAACGTCGTGATAATCTCAAATTCACGCGTACTACTATTATAGTTCACTTCAAAATCACGCCCGTTCAATTCACCACTCAGAAAACTGACATGTTTCACCAAACCGGGAAGTTCATAATCATTCGGATTGAAATTCAAATCCTTATCCTTGAAGTAATAAACTGTATACGGTCCATTCTCATTCTTCTTCTCAGCATAGCGGACGTCAGACACTTTGCCGACACGCTTGGGGTAAATTTCGGAGAAAGCAGCTTCCTCCACCTGTTCATATAATCCATAATGAATATTTTGTTCTACATACTTTTGCCGCCCGGGAAGTTGTAACCGGGAAAAGCCATATTTACTCCGGTCGATATTGCGGGTACTGCCCAAAGGAATCAACCGGGTAAAAAATTTCACATCATTGCTATTTTCAGCAAGCGCCATCTTAGTCAGTCCTTGTCCGTAGCCAAGGCTTACCGCATCTCCACGTTCACAGCGGGTCAAGTTTACGTGATGTCCGTCTATCCACCATTCCGTTTCAAAAGTCTCGGCAATCATGCCAAGAGCATCCCAACAATTCACGTTGTTGTATTCAATGTTTCGTTTGCCGTTGTCAACAACTTCACCCACTTTCCATGTATCAGAGCCGTCGATACGGTTCAAATTATCCACCACTTTCTGCAGATGGGCCGCCGCATTATTATCCAGTGAAAACTGGGATTCAAACTGCCCGTCTGTCAGGTTCAACATCTTCACCCGTTCCGCATCATGCTCCGGTCCGTAGAAATGCATACTGTAACTGTACTCCAACGTACTATTCTGCTGCGGTCGATACTCACTACGAATAGCAAAACGGATGCCCGCGACTTCTACATAGTCATTTACCGAAAAAGTCAATAATTCGGGAGACGTAAAGCTGACAGAGAGACTGTTTTCAGACATCAGTTCATGGCTCCAAGTACAGGAAGAAGAGGCAGGAGCGGTAAATTTCAAAATACCTTCTCCATCATAAATATTTAACTCCATAAGTCATTTCATTTTTTTCAATTATTATACACTCGGAACCGGTTCCCGCAGCTTAACTTTAAAACGTGCAGCATACAAGCCATCCTTTTCGAGGAAAGTCAGTTGGTCATAACTGCTACATTCCTTATAATACATCCGGTAAGTCTTATCAATTTCCGGCAATCGTATTTGAAGCCATCCACTTTTGAGAAGATTGACAAAACCGGTATAACGCTCCAACCAATTCTGCGTTGTCTCCGCTACGATAGCAAAATACAAAGTCACATCCCGAGCCTCGAATCTCGGTTGAGGCAATACTTCCGGCAATTCTTCACCATCCCGTTCACGATAAACGACGGCAGGATAATCCTTCATGGAAGGCGGCTTGAGTAATGCCGAGTAGTTACTATAATCACCTTGCTTGTCCTCTGTAAGGAAAGCTCCATACTGTAGATACACATCCTGATTATTGATAAGCAATAATCCCTCTAAAATCTTTTCCATAATTATTTCATTTTAATTCCATCACGTTTCAATTCTGATATATCTGCCGCCATCTGTTCCAAATGGTAGCAATAGCCTGTATTGCGCACGATAGCAACCAATGAGTCCGATGCTTCGTACATAGAACGGCTGATGTCAAAAACAGTAGTATCTATACTGCTCACATGATCCTGAACAGAAGTGAATAATCCTTCGAGTTTTGTTCCTTGCTCCTGAGACATGGTGGTGAAGGAACCGGAGCGACCGGACTGCTCGGAATTTTCTTCTTTCTCTTTTCCTTCCAAGTCGATACCGGCTTCAGAGAAGCTTTCTTTCATTGTTTCCCATGCAGTATTGTATTGTTGGCCTAATTCCATCACACGTTTCTTAAAATCAGACGCAGCCTTAGAATCAAGAGAATAATTATAATTTCCTTTATCCATGGACTGGAATAATTTACTCACAAGTTTATTCATCTCTTCCGTCAACATATTCCGAGCCAATGTCTTTTTAATAATATCCCCAATAGCTCCGTCTATATTTTGTGATAGCTTATCCAACGCATTATCAATTGAAGGATCTGTGAAGGAATCTACAATCATACCAGTTATATCTGAGAAAGAAAATCCCAATACAGTATCTTGTACTTCTTGATTAAATTCTGCCAGTTTTTCTTTACTCTCAGCCATAGCTTCTATATACTCTCTCATCTGACTTGGGATATGCGCCCAAAGAGTTGGAATCTCTCGCAGCTTTACTAACTGGTCATCGCTCATCTCCCACCAAGTGGTAGTATTTATTCCTATTTGTCTCAATTCTGATTTATAGTCTTTGAGTGTACGATTCAAACGATAACCATATGAATGACTACCGACCGAAGAGCCTGCAGAACCAGCTTCTCCCAGCATTGTACGGCTAGCAGCAATCTGTTTACCGATATCTTCTGCGGTCTTCCTTATATTACTTCCGAAGTTATTACCTCCCAACTTGTCCAATAAGCCGATCTGTTTATCTATCAAATCATCCATTGCCTCCATCCAGACACCATAACGAGCTACCATTCCGGCATCCATCTCTTTTTTCGCTCCTATCAATCCGGCAGTTACAGATATTACTTGTTCAGCTGCAGCCGCAATACCACCCACGAGTCCCCCATTAGCAAACCCATCCGCAATACTGCCAACAGTATCCAAAGCCATATCCAACCCTTCATCCAGTCCACCAAACGCCCCTTTCAAAGAGCCGACAACCTCGCTTGCAGTCTGCATCCGTCCTTGAAAAGTAGTAGCAAAATCCGCAGCTTTCTCTTTAGCTTCCTCTTCGCTATTCCCAAGTTTTTGATAATGCTTCACTAATGAGTTCATCGTCTTCTCGTCTAATATTCCTTTTATAGACTTAGGCTTTTTACCTTGCTTCTCAAGACCAATAATAGTATTTTCCAATTGTTCTTTTTCTTGCAGGCTCTGTTCATCATTCATTGTGGACAAAATAGCCAATCGTTCTTTTGCATATTTCAACATAATATCATTACGCTGCTGCTCTACATACTCATCCATCGCCAAGCCTTGAGTTGCTATTTCTTGACGCTGGAGTTCTATTTGCTCCGCATTATCCAGCACATCTAATTTAGAACGGTTCCTTTCTATATCTTTATCAGCTTCCCTGTTCTTATTGATGGATTCAATCATTTCCGGATCTTTATTTGCTCTTTTAACCAATTCATCATAGGTTTTATCTATTTCTTTTAGACGTTTTTCTAAAGCTGATGCAGAGTGAGAGTTTATTTCGTCCTGCAAATCTCGTATGCGTTGTTTTTCATTTTCATTAATACTATTTTGTTGCTCTTTCGTTCTTTTATTCTCTATAGCACGTTGTTCATTAGCCTGATTTTTAACTATGTCCTCGACAGTTTTATCTACCTTAATACCTTTTTTCCTCGCCTCTTTAATCGCCTGAATACGATCATTCTCTTCTCTATCAATCCTATCCAACTCCAATTGATGATTTAATTCCTCCTGCTCTCTTTCTTTTTTAGCTTCATCCCCAATAGCAGCAATAGTCATTGCTGTTATTTTTCTTCTTGCTTTAAGTTCCGCCTGTCCGAGTTGTTCTATAAATGAAGTTTGTTCTTCCGGTGTAACTGTACGGATATTAGCGCCAGTTATTTTATCTAGTTTAGATTGTTCCGCATTTATCTGAGCCATCAGTTTATTATATCCCCCCCTACTTGTGACCTTTGATAAAGCTTCCTTTTTTCTTTTTATACTTGCTTCAATAGCTTCTATTGATCCTTTCACTACTGTATCAGCCGCCTTAATATCTGCTTTTTTCAGTGTTTCCGCACTTTGATTAGAAAAAGCGAGACTTTGGGTTATATACTTCGTGCCCTCTCCTTCTTGTGCTTTAGCTTTTTCTATAGCTTTACTTTTATCAGAATTGTCTACCTCATAAGACATAGCCGGTCCAAACATTCCTTGTGAAACAAATACAGTCTTCTTATCAGGCATACTTTCAGCCTCCATCATTGCAATCATAGATGCTTTATACTTTTCCGAAGCCAATTCCATAGCTGCTACCGCTTTAGCTCTCAATTCAATACTTTCTATAAAAGCATCTTTTTGACTATTAAAAAGATTTTCGGCATCAGCTACACTCGTTATAGATACCCCCAATTGTTTGAAAGCCTCTTGATTCTCATCAATATATTTTTGTTTATCTTCCAGAGATTCTCCCAGAGCTTCATATTCACCACTCATTTTATGGAAATTCGCAACTGTAGAAGCAGACATATCTGCGACTTTACTTCTGAATGCTTCATTTGCCTTAGCAGCTTCGGCTTGCGAAGTCGTGTAATTATCCCATAGCAGAACTAACCCCGTAATGACAACAGAAAGTCCTAAAGTTAATGTAGCCATCAATGCTTGTGCAGCAACTGTCGAAATGCCCAAAGAAGTGGCAAGTGCCATATTTGCCGCAGTAAGTACCTGTTTTGCTCGTGACAAAAGAAGAGTATTAGCGACTCCTGCGCCATTCAAGACATTTGCTATCTGCTGTAAAGAATTGGTAATTGAAATCATTGTTTGTAGCTTAGTTTGAATTTGCGTCAGTCGAGACTGCTCTATCCCCAACAGAGATGCCGTATTAATAGCTACATTCATTCCAGAACTCATCAATTTCAAATCCTCTCTTACCGCTTTCAAATTTGAGAGTTTACCATCATCAGGAGATACTGAAGACGAAATATCTGCATTACTCTTTACTGCCGCCAATTGAGCAGTCAAGCCTGCCAACTCACTTTTCAAATTTCCAATTTCAGAACGTAGTACAATTATCATTGCTAGATTTTCCGTTTGGTCTATTTTTGCACTCATTGCCCGCTCAAAAACTTTCTGCATTGAAAGCAAACTGTTCTCTAATTTTTGGATCTCTTCATTCAGGTTAATGACTGATGAACTCAAATCATTAACTTTATCAGTAGTGCCTTGTATATTTTGCAAGGTATTACTATTCATAATGTTTTCTAAATCGATTGTTCCCATGTACTTGATATTGTTTAATATTACATCATTTATTCAATTAAAGCAACACAAACATACCATAGGAAAACCTATAACACAAATAAGTCTGTAACGCCTACATATATATATGTAAGCGTTACAGACTTATTATCAATAAAGAATAATTTATCAACTAGTATTGAATAGTAGTCAGAACTCCATTCTTAAAGTATAAATAACAACTTGAGGAGTATACCCATTGTTCTGTTGTTCCATCCGCACCAGACATTACATTTACTGATTTTGGAGCACCCCAAGATTCACGACACATAGCCTTGCTCCATCCGGTACGTACTTGATTCCTTATTATGAGATCTGCATTAACCTTACCATATTTTCGAGCCAAAGTTGCTTCCTTTTGTAAGCGAACTTTATACATTTCAGGAGTATCCAATTCTTCTAATCCTATTTCAAGAGTAAGATTTACATAAAAGTCACCATACTTATCGTGATGTAATAACAGCAAAATGTAATACCGATTCCCATCCTCAATACTTATGTCTGTACACTTTAGATGCGTCCCCTTAGGAATATCCTCATATTTCCCTGTACCAATTTTGGGCAAACTGGCATCATCTTTATTAATGATTAGGTCCTTACCAACATATTTCTGTTTCAGTTTTTCGATATATCCAGTATTAATAAAAGTTTCGAAAAACTTAACTAAAGAACTAAAATCATAATATACAGTATCATAAGGAGCATCTTTCATGATAAGTTCATAAGAATAATTTAAACCGGATTTCTTAGGACTATTCTTTGGATCTTCAATCAGACGGTTCACATAATAGTATTTACCTACAACAGATTCATAAGCTGAGCCACATTGCCCTTCTCCCACCGTAAACTTATACACTATAGAGTCAGGCAAATACCTCATATTCTTATTCTTAAGTACTAATGCAAAATACTCAAACTTAGGCATTGTAGTAATACCTAAATACACCCCTGTTTTTTTATAATCAGCATCATCATTCAAATACAAAGTCTGTCCCACCTGACTACGAAAGTTCTCCCAACAAATATTCTTTAAACTATCATAAGGAGCAACAACTTCTTGTTCAGGAGTCTCTTCCTGAATCGTTTTTATCTTCGATATTTGTGCTATTGCTACATTATTAAAAACAAACAATAGCATGAACAATACCAGTTTTGCTATAAAAAACTCACACTTGCTATTCATTACTGATAGGTTTACTGCTTTACAAAAATCTCAGAATATCCATCTTCATCAACTAAAGTCATTTTAGTACCTTCAATTGTTCCATTCTCTTTATATCCATCGAACCAAGTTATTGAAACAGATGGAGCAGCATACTCATATTTTCCATTAGCCGTAAAACGACTTTCATCTTCTCCATGCAGTTTTTCTACCAATTCCACCGAGCATTCTCCATTCGTATGAAATTGTATAGTACGAGAGCATTCGCCGAAACCCGAAACGTCCTCATTACATACCCAAGTTGTGCCAGACAATGCATCTTTGTCATCATCATTCTTACAAGAGGAAAAAGCAATTGCGATAACAGCTATCGCCAAAAATAAATAGTTTTTCATATTGGTTATTTTTTAGTTAATAAATTGTTTTGTTGTTATTAAACAAAGGTAAACAAACCCTCAGCCATGAAACAAATAATCTGCTTTTTAGCAATAGTGTTACCAATTCTTTTTTAAGGGCGTTCTGGCGGCAATACCCCACCTGTTAATCTCTGCGATAGATATTTACTTCTTTCTTATCTAAATATAAGAAACCATATTCTAATAATCTTGAATCGTTCTCAAAATCCCATTTTCGAAATATAAATAGCTGCTACCTTGATGATATACCCATTGTTCATGATTACCATAGCTACCCTTAGTTACATTAACTGATTCCGGTTCTCCCCAAGCCTCAAGACACATAGCTTTAGTCCACCCTATGCGTATCTGATTTTTAATAATCAAATCTGCATTAGTTCGCCCATACTTACGAACAAGTACAGCTTCTTTTTTAAGTCGAGTCTGATACTGTTGTTCAGTCTCAAGACCATAGATATCATCAATTTCCTTATCATTTACAACTTCATACAATTCTTTATAAACAGGATGTTCTAGCAATACAATAAACGGAAGCCAATCTTCTCTGATAGCAATATCCTTACAAACAAATTTAGTACCTTTAGGAACAACAACTTTTTCATCTGTTTTTAAATTCCTAAAAGTTGAATAAGTTTGAAAAACATACAATGATTTCCCAATATATCTTTCTTTCAGTTTCTCAAAATAGCCAACATTAATAAATGAAAGAGGATTTCCCTTCCTATAACGATAGTATAATTTCTCATAAGGAGCATCTTTCATTATAAGTTCAAAAATATAAATCTGTACTTCATCATCGAATAACGACTTTTCACTCTCTAATATTCTATTAACATAATAATATCTATTAGCTACGGAGTCCAAATCAGTACCTTTATATCCTCTCTTCATAACCTCTTTATAAACAGAATTATAAACTTCTTCAAAATAATCCGTATCCTTCTTTTTCCTAATTTTAGTATAGAAATCGTCTCCTATTCCTTTTTCACGATCCTTTTTTGTCCCATAATAGTACCATGTTTGCCCTATTTGACTTTTAAAATTACTTTTTGTTATATTAGTCAAGCTATCATAAGGAATAATACTATCCTTTTTCTCTGTTTGTTCCCCAACCTTTATTATATTAAGTTGCGCCGTTACTATTCCTGAATTAAAAAACAATCCGATAAATAGGAATAATACTTTTAAATAAATAGAGATAATCTTCATTTTATACTACTTTAAAATTCATAAGGATTATCTTCCCAATTCAGCCAAGGAATACATCCACACTGAGTCAAATCACCAGGCATCACAACTGTCAATGTTATGGGATTATAACGACTATAGACATCATAGTATTTACATGTATACTTATTTCTATATTTAGCTTCAGAAGCATCGTCATACGCTACCACGAAATAACGACCAACAGGAACATCCACTTCTAAAGTCTTGCCCGAAATAATGGAAGTTTTAAACTTATAAATTGCATTAACGATTGTACCATCATCAAGCTTCATTTGATTGTTTTCCTGTAACATCTTATAAGTTTCCTCCTCTTGAAGGCAACCATAAGCATATTCAGATTCAACAGATACTTTATTATTACCCGTCACATATTCTTTTCCTGAATTTTCCGGAAAGAAAAGAAAGGTAATAGAAGCGAGCACTTTATCTCCCTGATGAAAACCAAGTTCATACCCGTTTATCCAAACCGTCTGATTTAAGTTCTTATTTTCATCATCGTCGTTTTTACAAGAAGAAAACATCATTGCGACAACAGCCATCGCCAAGAATAAATAGTTTTTCATATTGGTTGCTATTTTAGTTAATAAATTGTTTTGTTATAGATAGTACAAAGATAAAGAAAGATTCAGAAATAATTCCTTATATTCAAAAAAAATCAATAGATAAAAAACATCACTATTATTCTTATCTATATTTTTAGGAAAAGCAATACAGGAAATTAGTTAATTTCCTGTAGAATAGGATTTTCCCTCATTAAAATTTGGCGTAAGAGAACAACGAGACTATTATTGAATCACCTTAAACAAATTACCAATTATGATGAAAATAGATTTATACACCAAACTCGTCTTGACAGTTATTGCTATTTCACTGTCGATAATAGCATATCGAAACATCGAGTTTAGACCTTCTGCTCGTGCACATTCTATGAAGCTAAAATATGCATTTCCATAACAATTATTTTTAGCTTTATGATGATAATTCAGTTATTTATTCATACTTTTGTAATTAAGGATTAGGTAGGGGCAACACGCGAACTAACCATTATTCAATAAATATATGAAGTATGAATTTATAGGAAGCAGTTATAAAAAGAGAGTAATAGATGTAAATCGAATTTACGACGAGCACTCAAAAGAAGGTTTGACCAACAGAGAGATTTTTAGAAAATTCATTTATCCTATCTATCGTATCTCTGAGAAGACTTTTTACAATTGTCTCAACGCAAGTACAAGATTCCCGGATACGGAGAAGGATTCCAAGTAAAAAAAAGACCGGAGCTGATTAAAGAGATTGACATATCAGCTCCGGTCTTCTTATAAAACCAATCCTTATGCAGGAGTTACTGCCGGCGGATAAATGGCGTAACCGGCACCACCGTCAGCAGGGGCCAGCACTTCCAATTCGCACTCGATAGCCAGCACCTCGCTACCATTGATATTACCGGAAAGCTTAGCGGAAAGGCTACCATTGAAGACACGGATAGTATGACCGCTTGCACATTTGATGTCCGCAACGCCAACCAAATCTTCTACCGTTGCCGGTGGAGTATATGTACCGTCAGCAGCAACAGTACCTCCCATCACATCCTTGCAATGCGCACCGTCAAGCTGGATAAGCTTGAAAGTAATCACGTTCGTACCATTGTTTTTGGTAATCACTTTCACCGGACCACCTTTCACCTGAGCGGCATTGATTTTCACCTTTTCAGGTTTATCTCCGCCCCACGCCAGACCTTCTTCACTAATGTAACCCAATACTTTTTCACCAAACTTAAACTGGTCTAATCCATATGTAAGACCATCATTTACTTGTGCCATAATTTTAATTTGTTTTTAATTAATAAAATAAGTAATCACTCAATTCTTCAATCAAGCATTTACAGGAGAGCTTGCGGGCGGACAGATAGTATAGCCGGCCCCACCGTCAGCAGCAGCCATTATCTCCAGTTCACATTCGATAGCCAGAACCTCGCTACCATTGATATTACCGGAAAGTTTGGCAGACAGACTACCTTTACTGATACGAATAGTATGTCCACTACTGCAAACGATTTCGGCAGGACCTTCCAATGTTACTGCAACAGGCGGTGTGTACGTACCATTAGCTTCTGTCTTTCCACCCATCACCGCTTCGCAATGAGGACCGTCAAGCTGAATAAGCTTAAACGTAATCACATTAGTGCCGTTGTTCTTGGTAATGACCTTCACCGGTCCGGATTTCACCTGAGCAGCATTAATCTTCACCTTCTCGGGTTTGTCACCTCCCCAAGCCAAACCTTCCTCACTAATGTAACCTAATACTTGATTGTTGAATTTAAACTGGTCCAACCCAAAAGTCAGACCGTCATTAATTTGTGCCATAATAAATCTATTTTTTAGTTATTAATAAAAACGACAGTGCAAACATACAGGGATGAGAAGTGGAAAACAAATAACAGTATAACGCTTGCATAAATGTATGTAAGCATTGCACAAGTCTCATTTTTTCTATTATAATATAATTATTTTTCCATATCTTTATAACACCAAAGACAAGGAATTGAAATAAAAGAATAGAAACCTCAAAAAATTAGATTATGAAAAACGAAATGAAAGGCAAAAGCTACGAGGAGAGAGTAAAAGACGTAAATCGAATTTATGACAAGTACTCACGGTCAGGTTTATCCAACAGAGAAATTCTTAGACGGTATATATACCCAATCTATCATATCTCAGAGAAAACATTCTATAACTACCTCAACGCAATCACTAAATTCCCGGATTACGATGTCTAGCAAAAAAGGAAGTTCTGCGTTATGAATATAATTCATTTACACAGAACTTCCTTTTTCGATCTCATTCAACAAAACAAACTGTTATTTTTCTTTACTTTTACTATCAAGACAAAAGAAAAAACAATTGCTGAGCATTTTCCAAAGTATATCCAAAATGACTGCCATCCGGTCGGTACTCTTGTCATAAGAGAAACCGACTGGTGCGTGGAAGAATCACGAAACCGGAGCAACTCCTCTTCCAACCGTAAATACTCCCGTTGTAAACTGTCACAAGTAGCTGTCAGATACAAGGTATCCCCCTCTGCTTTAGTGATGTTTATTGTGGCACGATCACTCTGGTACATATATCCGGCTCCAACCGAAAGAGATTCAATCTGTGGCATTATCAATTTGAGTTTTGCCCGACTTGGCGGCACGGGCATGAGTGCCAGTTCCACCCTTTTTCTTGACCAAAGACTGTCGCCCTGATAATCTGACTGTACTTGCAAGTTCTGCTGACTCCTGCAACTCATGCCGCATAGGACAATCATCCCAATAGCAACAATCCGTAGCTTTGAGTACCGCTTTCTCAAACCGCTCCACAATCTGATATAATTTTCTATTTTCATCTTTGATATGAGTTAAAGTTGTACATACATCATTGTACATCACCTGATAAATATCATGTACTTCCTTCTTTTTTTTAGCACGATAGAGATTACGGCTAAACATCCAAGTGACGATTGAGCCTATTCCGGCCGGGAATAGCATAGCCAATATTTGCATGAACATATCCATCGTTCCCTATCCGTTAAAGTAAATCCCAACCGGCTTCAACATCAGCCATAACAGCCGGTACTCCATTCTCCACCCGACTCATTGCTCCGGCCAGCGAACACATGAGATGACGATCATAAACATCAATCCGCCGGTCGGGGTCGATGCCCGCTATCTTCGCGACAGTAGTAATATAGCCTTTCGTATCGTTCTCCGAAGGTGGAGCCCATCGGCTCACCATCGTACGGATAGTATAGCAATGATGCAACAACGAATAATTACGTAGTAACTTCAACATGGCTCTATAGCCATATGCCATCGTTTTGAACTGTTTGAATGCAAAATCCGTTGAGGGAATTATTTCTCCCTGCCACCGTGTACCATCATGACGAATGTTACCCGGATTATTATTTCTCAATCCTCTAGTCATATGATTCTATTTTAGGTTTATATTTATTCATCTTTTGATAATCTGGTCTGAAAAAAGTCAAGCGCCTGCTTACCTTTGCGGTAATTCCTACGTGCTTTTTTCTGTGCCTCTTTCGCATCCACATACCTTGGTGCATCTGCCGCCATTAGCAGTAACATGGGATATGAGATATTCCACATAATATAGTGAGGCGTCCAACCTGTAGCAGAAGCTATCTGCCAAATCAATCCGAACGGGCTATGAGGGCCTTCCGTATGTCCCTTTAACTCCCTGTTGTTCCATGGCTCAAACGGCGAGTCATCACATTCATCATCTGCGCCGATTTGATAGTAGTCGAGAAAGACTTTATGTCCAACAAAAGCAATAGCTGCAACATGGCTTCCTGCAAATAGGCCGGATGCACACGCCAACGCAACCACCAAGCTACTACTTTATTAAACACTCGCCCTGTGATATAACCGCTGACGATGGCGCAGGCCACCAATTCACTGATTTCCTTGCCACGCTCAGCAACAAACTCCATGTTCTGGTCAAACGTATATTCCCGCATTTCATCGACCGACACCCCCAGACGCAAATACTTACGGGAAATCCGGATAAGTCCACCTAGTGCGGGGGTACGCATGGTAATCCCACACCGCTTTCGCTTTGTCATGAAACGTAAAGGACGAACAGGGATAGAGATTCCCATATCCAGCAGAAGTCCGGAAGCTCGAAGTTCTGCTTTCTGTTTCATTGTAGTTGTTTCTTCATTCATCATTACATACATTTATGTTATTAATTCAAATACGGATGCAAACATAAGGGTCACCCTTGGCAATCGGCAAATTATAATGCAACAGTTACATAGAACTATGCAGGCACTTCACACTTATTTTTCTATCCACACATAAATACCCTAATTTGCAGATATTATTTAGTATCCATATTATCATTAATTTCTTGAATCATGAAAAAAGAACTTTATCAGGCAATGGTGAGCCGCTTACGAGAAATCACCAATGAAAATATCCAAGAGTGTGTTTTCAAAGATTTCGGATTATGGAAACCGGAGATCTTGAACGAGGCAAGTGACATATCAAATAAAAGACCTGCCATATACATTGAATTTCTACCTATTGCCTGGAAAGCTCCATGCGGTGGTGTACAGAATGGAAATGTACAGATACGATTGCATATCATAGGTACAGAATCTACCGAACTGGAAAACAGCCTGCAATTACTGGATTTGGCAGAAACAGTAAAAGAACACATCGTGCATTGGCAGGACTCAAGCTATGGAAGAATCATTTGTGTAGAAAGTACGGTCAATCATGAACAAGCATTGAAAGAATGTACAGAGACGTTTCAGATTACCATTCGGCAATAGATAAACTAAAATACTGTTGCAGATATACACTGCAAAACTTATAAATAATATCTGCAGCAGTTATTTTCACTTTTTCCATCGCATCAATTATTCCCTATGTCGTTCTGATAAATAAAACGGATTTTGTTATATTATCCACACTGCTACTAAAACGATTTCGCAAAATCATTTCTCATATTCTCATAGAAAAGTATATTCGCTTGATTACTAGCATCATATATTATGAGAATAAAATTATTTACATGTATTTCTCATGGTTTTATCAAAAAAACATGCTTAAATCAATGCATTTCTCATACATCAAAAATAGTATTCTCATAGTCTAATCATCAACACTTAATAAACTACAGCAAAGCCACCGTTCATCTTCACCATAACCAACTGATAATCAAAGATTATACTACTACAATCAATAGATTTTCAATAAGACATCTCTATCGTTGCACTCTAGTGAACAGATTCATGCACTAGAGTGCACATATCTATCCACTAGAGTGCAACGGTCTGTTCACTGGAGTGGAATAATACGGATGAAGGCAGGAAAACACAATAATGTCTGTTGTGAAAGATATCTTATCTACCGACTTAACATACAAACTATGGTTATATTGCCTTCTACATATTAGTTTCTCGATACAAAGACAAGCATAATATGCAGCATGAGAAATGCGAAATAAAGTATGAGAAACACCTTCTTTAAAAGCATTTTATAGCTATAAATCATGAGAAATGCATGTAAACAATTTTATTCTCATAATACATAAAGCTAGTAATCAAGCGAATATACTTTTCTATGAGAATATGAGAAATGATTTTATTTTTTCTTATAGGAGAGCAGTTACACGTTATTAGCGAAAAAGAGAAGGTATGCGAAGTATTCTCATATAAAACCATTCCTTTCAGCAACAGCGGTTACAGTAACTGCCGTTGCTGAAAGGAAACAACTGATTATGAGGTTTTACATATGACTAAGAATTTTCTTCCCTGTCATTCCGTATAAACTCTAGCAATCTTTCCACTGCTTCTTCTTCAGGAATATTCTTTTCTACGCATACCTTGCCTTTATAAAGACTGATTTTACCCCGTCCGGCACCGACATAACCGTAGTCTGCGTCCGCCATTTCACCGGGACCATTCACGATACAGCCCATGATACCGATTTTCAGTCCTGTCAGGTGTGAGGTAGCTGCCTTGATACGGGCAATTGTCTTCTCCAAATCGTAAAGCGTACGACCACAACCGGGACAAGAGATATATTCTGTTTTGGAAGTACGGGTGCGTCCGGCTTGCAGGATTCCGAAAGCAGTGGCGTCGACTACCGCATGGCTTAGATTACCTTGATTGAACAGGAATATACCATCGCAAAGTCCGTCAAAAATCAATGCGCCCATATCGGCGGCAGATTTTATCTGCAAATCCTCTGCATTATCTTCTGCATAATGTTGGAAGAAAACAACCGGGTTTTGCAAACCTTCCGTTGCCAGTTGATGCACCAATGCACGGTGTTCGCCCAAACGGTTCGGGTGATTGCTTTGGGAAACGACCACTACTTCAGGATGTTGCTTCAGGCAGGCAATTACTTCGTCCGTCTGTGCCATATAAGGCATAAACAGGAATTTGAGTTCTGCGTTACATCCGCCCATCAGCGGTAATTGCGCATGGTTATAAGCAGGCCAGGTGCCGGCTTCCCCTTGCCATACGTCTGCATCGAGGATATATTCCACGCCTGCTTCGCGTTGTTCGGGCAGAGCACGTCCGGCATAGATATAATCCGGAGTGAATTGAGGATTGACTTCCGTCTTTCCATCCATACGGTCGGCAATGACCACAGGCACGTGTTCTCCACCAATATTGCGGACAGCCTGCGTCTTCCGGCGTTCAGGCGACAGGTAATTGAAATCAGGTGCTTCCAGTCCCGGGATATAGGGATGGTTCTGCCTCAACAGAATGTAATCCACCAGTTTGCGGGCTACGGGGATTTCCGCTTCGGGCGCTTCGCTCAAAGATACACGGATGGTATCCCCCAATCCGTCACTCAACAACGCACCGATGCCGAGAGCAGACTTGATACGTCCGTCTTCTCCGTCTCCGGCTTCCGTCACTCCGAGATGCAGTGGGAAAGCCATGCCTTCTTTTTCCATTACATCCACCAACAGACGGACGGTTTTCACCATCACGACCGTATTGGACGCTTTGATGGAAATCACCACGTCGGTGAAGTTCTCTTCAACACAGATACGGAGAAATTCCATGCAGGATTCCACCATCCCCGCAGGCGTATCACCATAGCGAGACATGATGCGGTCGGACAGAGACCCGTGGTTCACTCCGATACGGATAGCCGTGTGGTTCTCCTTGCAGATATTCAGGAAAGGAACAAACCGGTCGTGAATCTTACGTATCTCCTGAGCGTACTCCTCGTCTGTATATTCCAGTTTCTTAAAAGTACGCGCAGCATCTACATAATTCCCCGGATTGATACGCACCTTCTCCGCATATTGAGCCGCCACATCGGCAACCTTCGGATTGAAATGCACGTCGGCAACCAACGGAACCATATATCCCTGACTGCGCAAACCGATGTTGATATTCATCAGGTTTTCCGCTTCCCTGATGCCTTGCGTTGTCAGACGGACATATTCGCCACCTGCGTCAACAATACGCTTTGCCTGTTCCACACAAGCCTGCGTATCCTGCGTAGACGTATTTGTCATCGACTGGATACGAATAGAATTGGGGCCGCCCAACGGTACAGCCCCAATATTCACTTCTGTGGTTTCTCTTCGAAAATAATTGAATAGATCCATTAGTTCGTTTTATATTCAAACTTGACTTCTTTCAGTTCTTCGTTTGCTTTTACGATTTTCTTTTTCAGTCCTTCCTTGTAAGCTGCAAAAGCTTCCGCCAGCTTCTCGTCACTCAATGCAAGCATCTGGATGGCCAAGATAGCCGCATTCATCGCTCCGTTTATGGCAACGGTAGCAACAGGAATGCCCGGAGGCATCTGGATGATAGAGTAAAGAGCATCTACGCCATCGAGCACGGAGCCTTTTACGGGCACTCCGATAACAGGAAGTGTAGTGTTGGCCGCTATTACACCGGGAAGGGCGGCAGCCATTCCGGCAGCAGCGATAATCACTTTAATGCCACGGTTGCGGGCATTCTTGGCAAACTCCTCCACAGCCTCAGGCGTGCGGTGAGCAGAAAGCGCGTTCATTTCGAACGGTACATGCATATCATTCAGCAGTTGTGCAGCCTTCTCCATGACAGGAAGGTCGGACGTACTGCCCATGATGATACTTACAATTGGAGTCATTTTGATTTACTATTTTACAATTTACTATTTACAATTTAAAGTGCGGTACGAATTATCCGTTTACCACAGCTTTATAAGCCTCAGCGTCCAAAAGGTCTTCAACAGCTTTCAGGTCTGCCGGTTTCATTTTAATCAGCCAGCCCTCGCCATAAGGATCTTTGTTCACCAGCTCCGGATTTTCTTCCAGTGCTTCATTTTGTTCCATCACTTCACCGGCTACCGGCAGGAAAAGGTCGGAAATGGTTTTCACTACTTCGATGGTTCCGAATGTCTCACCGGCTTCCAACGTTTCACCAACAGTGGGTATGTCTACGAACACAATATCACCCAGTTGTTCCTGAGCATAGTCTGTGATACCAACATAAGCAATGTCTCCTTCAATGCGAATCCATTCGTGTTCGCTTGTGTACTTCAAATTCTGTGGAAAGTTCATAATAATTAGTTTTTAGGATTTATACTGTTTTAAAATAAAAATACTCGAAATAACAGGTTCATCACCGGATGAAGCACCAAAAGGGCACATATCAGTCCGACTGCAAAACCGGAAAGCACCTCACCCAGCGTATGATGCCCCAGGATAATCCGCGCAGAGCCGAGTATGCCGGCTATCAATATGAACAGGCATAGCCACACTACCGGATTATAACCGAACAACGCGCTGAAAGATACCAGTCCGCCAATCACGCCACCCATACCGGCCATATGTTCGCTCAGTTTCCATTTCAGATTTACTCCGATACAGATGACGGACACGACCAAAGAGGTAAGAATGATGCCTGTCATATACCAGGGGATATTCAGTTTGCGCATCATCAGCCAACAGAACACATATGAGATGATGGTCAATAGAATAGGTATATAGCGTTTCTTACGTTCGCCCAGCTCCTGACGGTCAAATCCATTGATCTTGCGAAACAGGAAAATCGTAATGGTGGGTGTCAGTATGGTGAAACAGTAGACTATTCCCAACACTATCAACTTATACTGCATCGGCATGATACGAAGATAAGAAAACAGGAATAACACCAGGAATGATAAAAACGGGATAGAAAATGGGGTAAACACCATCGAAGTGACTCGCGCCACTTGCAACATTGTCTTATCCGCTATGATATGCTCTCTTTCTCTGTCCACTCTTCTTTTAATTACTGATTACTAATTACAAATTATATATCTCTTAGCCCCCGACCGGTCATTATTTCCTTAGCCGTGCCACGGGAATATTCAACTGTTGGCGATATTTCGCTACCGTCCGGCGGGCAATAGGATATCCTTTTTCTTTCAGAATGTCTGCCAGTTCATCATCGGTCAGCGGTTTCTTCTTGTCTTCGCTGTCGATACATTCTTTCAGAATCTTGCGAATCTCGCGGACAGACATTTCTTCTCCGTCTTCCGTTGTATATCCGTCGACAAAAAAGAATTTAAGCTGATAGATTCCGAAATTCGTCTGCACATATTTACTGTTGCTGACACGGGAGATAGTCGATATATCCAGTCCCGTACGTTCGGCCACATCTTTGAGAATCATCGGTTTCAACAGCGATTCGTCTCCTTCGAGGAAGAAAGGGCGTTGCAAGTCAACGATTGCCTGCATAGTAGTCATCAATGTGTTCTGACGCTGTTTGATGGCATCGATGAATCCTTGTGCCGCGTCCATTTTCTGTTTCAGGAACATCATCGCTTCCTTAGATTCTTTAGACTGGTTGGCCTTATTTCTGGTATGTTCTTCCACCATTTCCGTAAAGTCCCGGCTCATGCGGAGTTCGGGGACATTGCGGTTATTGAGGCTTATATTAATCGTTCCGTCATCATATGTTTCTACGATGAAATCGGGAACAATCTGCTGAAGGTTCCTGCCGATAGCTTCTCCCAACGAAGCACCCGGACGCGGATTCAATTTGGTAATTTCACTGATAACCTCTTTGAATGTCTCTTCGTCAATATCCAGTTTCTTTATTATCTTTTCCCAGTGCTTACGTGTGAATTCTTCATAGCAGTCACGAATCACACGTTCTTCGAGGTCGAGTATAGAACCGGACGTTTTTTCTTCGTCTTTCTTCCGGCAAATCTGTATCAGCAGACATTCCTGAAGACTGCGGGCACCGATACCTGCCGGATCAAAGTCCTGCAAGATGAGCAATGCCTCTTCGAGTTCTTCCTCTGTCGATTCTATGCCGGCATAAATAGCCAGTTCGTCACAGATGCTTTCCAGTGATTTGCGGAGCAACCCGTCATCATCCAACGAACCGATCAGGTATTCCACCAGTTCGCATTGGTGTTCTGTCAAATTCCGTTCACGAAGTTGCTCTTTCAGGATTTCATAAAAAGAGGTGGTGTCGGAGAATGGAATATTTTCCGCCTGATCGTCTTTCGAGCGGTTATTCTCCTGCAGTTTATAATCGGGAATATCGTCTTCGGTGAGATAGTCACTTAAAGAATCATAGTCGTTAGCATCATTCTCCATGCCGTCTTCCACACTGTCGGTGTCGGCATATTCATCGGATGCACTTTCTTCTTTGCCTTCTTCAAGTGCCGGATTTTCAAGCAGTTCGGCATGGATACGGTCTTCCAGCTCCACTGCGGGAAGTTCCAACAATTTCACGACCAGAATCTGCTGGGGCGAGAGCGTCTGTACTTGCTGTTGCGCCTGAGATTGTATTTGACGGGAACCTTGTGCCATATTCGTTTTTGCTTTCTACTATTTCTCGCTACAAAAGTAACTTTTTAACGAGAGATTACACAGATTAAGGGGATTATTTTTAATCCTATAACACAAAATTCGTTATCTTTGTTGCACGAACTTAAAAATTAGGACCATATGTTTGCCAAAGAAACGTATATGCAGCGGAGAGCCCTGCTGAAAAAGAATATAGGCTCTGGAGTATTGTTATTTCTTGGAAATGACGAGTGCGGACTGAATTACGAGGATAACACGTTCCGTTACCGGCAGGATTCTACCTTCCTCTATTATTTCGGGCTTTCATGTGCCGGACTTTCGGCAATCATAGATATTGATGAAGACAAGGAAATCATTTTTGGTGATGAACTGTCTATTGACGCTATCGTATGGATGGGGTCACAACCGACATTGCGCGATAAGTGCGAACGTGTGGGTGTGGCTAATTTAATGCCGTCTGCCGAGATTGTAAGTTATCTTCACAAATGCGTACAAAAAGGGAAAGCGATTCATTATCTGCCCCCTTACCGTCCTGAGCACAAATTGAAACTGATGGACTGGCTGGGGATACCGCCTGCACGCCAAGAGGGCTCCATACCTTTCATCCGCGCCGTCATAGCACAACGTAACTATAAATCCGCAGAGGAAATCATAGAGATAGAAAAGGCTTGCGACGTGACTGCCGATATGCATATCACAGCGATGAAAGTACTTCGTCCGGGTATGTACGAATATGAGGTGGTAGCGGAAATGAACCGGGTAGCGGAATCCAACAACTGCCAACTCTCTTTTGCCACAATTGCCACCATCAACGGTCAGACGCTGCACAACCATTATCACGGTAATCTTGTGAAACCGGGTGATTTGTTCTTGATTGATGCGGGTGCGGAAGTTGAATCAGGATATGCAGGCGATATGTCGTCTACGATTCCTGCCGACAAGAAGTTCACGACCCGCCAGCGTGAAGTGTACGAAATTCAAAATGCAATGCATCTCGAATCGGTGAAAGCTCTCCGTCCGGGAATTCCTTATATGGAAGTCTACGAATTGTCCGCCCGTGTGATGGTAGAAGGCATGAAGGCGCTCGGACTGATGAAAGGAAATGCAGAGGATGCTGTTCGTGAAGGCGCTCATGCCCTGTTCTATCCGCACGGATTAGGTCATATGATGGGGCTGGATGTACACGATATGGAAAATCTGGGTGAGATATGGGTAGGATACAACGGCCAGCCGAAAAGTACACAGTTCGGTCGTAAATCACAACGTCTCGCTATTCCGCTGGAACCGGGATTTGTACATACCGTAGAACCGGGTATTTACTTTATTCCCGAACTGATTGATATGTGGAAAGCGGAAAAGAAATTCGCTGATTTCATCAACTATGACGTAGTGGAGACCTACAAGGATTTCGGTGGTATCCGTAACGAGGAAGATTATCTGATTACAGAAACAGGCGCTCGCAGACTGGGCAAGAAGATTCCTCTGACACCGGAAGAAGTAGAAGCTTTGAGATAAAAGTTTTCTGCCGGAAATAAAATTCTGCCACTGATTATACAACACATACCTGTATAATCAGTGGCAGAACTTTATCGCTTCAATCGTTTTACTTGTTTTTAATCGTCCCAATCAGACAAAGGCAGAGTCTTTTTCCCATACCACTTCATCCACGCATACGATTTTCTTTTTCTGATATAAAGCGTGTCACCACAATTTTCTATCGCTTCCCAATCGAAAACCGAATGAGGGCGGAATGACTTTTCCAGCCAATAAAACAAATGATATGTCATGAAGGGGAGTATCATCCACCACCATGAAAACACTAATGACAAAACTAAGGCTGGCAACAGCGTCAAAAGGAAACACTCCCAAAACTGCCTTGCATGAATCCGCAGTTCCATATCTTCCCACACTTCCAAATACTTATATCGGGTAAAGAAAAAACCACCGAACATAAAGTAATGACTCTTATTCTTCCCTTTTCCTAAGAACCATTTTGCTAAAAGATTATTGTAACAAATCATATTCTCTCTCTTTTTCGTTGTATGTTTATTCATAACAGAATAGATAACCAAAGGTTCAATGTTTTAAAGTCTAATAGAACGTTCAGGCGCTATTTTTTTGAAAATAGAATCTAATTATCATCTATTTTGTATCTTTTTTGCAGTTTTACAGCATAAAAAAATCCTTGTGTTCTCATTGCAGAAAACACAAGGACAAATGTATTCTTATTATATTATAGTTCTACTTAATATTTAAAGCTGCTTCCACCCAAAAACTCGCGAAGCAGGGAAGTCGGCGGAATTTCCTTATCTTGTACCGGAACAAAATATTTAATGAATTTCAGCAACCGGTAGGCTTCACAATATTCGGGACAGTTGCGCGGCACTCCCATCAAAATAGGCTCCGCATGCAGACGAAGAACGGCAAACTCAAAGAGTAATGCCGAATTGAACATGACATCGGCATTTTCCTGATAAGGGAATATCCACTTGTCTTCACCGGCACGTACACTAGGCCAGCGTGAAATGGTTTCGCGGGCGGAATATCCACGATAATTGAAGTCACGGATAATACGGCGCAACAGACGGTTGTCGGTTGTCGGAATCCAGTTATGGTCGTCCAGGGAAATGGTAGTCAGTGCAGACACGTAAATCTTGAACTTGCGTTCAGCCGGTATGTGGGGAGTCAGTTCGGGATTCAGCGCATGAATACCTTCCAGGATTAAAATCGTGTTATCCTCTATTTTCAGTTTGTCTCCTTTATACTCTTTCTTGCCGAGGGAGAAGTTGAAACGGGGAAGTTCCACCTCCTCGCCACGAAGCAGGGCTTGCAATTGCCGGTTGAACAAATCCAGGTCGAGTGCGTAAAGTGATTCATAATCGTAGTTTCCGTTTTCATCCAGAGGAGTGTCTTCTCGGTCCACGAAATAATTATCCAGAGAGATGGGATAGGGTTTCAAACCGTTTGTCATCAACTGGATAGAGAGACGTTTGCTGAAAGTCGTCTTTCCCGAAGACGACGGCCCGGCAATCAATACAAGTTTCACACGGTTGCCGTTCTCTCCCCGGTGGAAAATAGTATCGGCAATCTGGGCTATCTTTTTCTCCTGCAAGGCTTCGGCCACATTAATCAGGTCTGTGGCGTGCCCTTCCTCACAAACCAGGTTGAAATCCCCTGCGTTGTTGAGTCCCATGATATAACTCCAGTTCAGATATTCCTTAAAGACGTCCAGCATCTTCTCCTGCTTCACAACATCTTCCAATACTTCGGGATTCTCGCGGCTCGGAATCCGAAGAAGCAATCCATCGTAATATTTCACGATGTCGAACAATTTAATATAGCCGGTACTGGGCAGCAGATTACCATAATAATAATCGACCGTATCGCCCAACGTATAGTAATAGGTATAGAGGGAGCCGGAAGTTTCGAGCAGCCGCACTTTGTCATCCATCCCCCGCTCGCTGAAAACGCGTACCGCTTCCGCCGTATGACATTCGATGCGGTGATAAGGTATATTCTCCGCAATAATATCCTGCATCCGCTGCTTGATGCGTCTCACATCTTCCAGTTCAATGGGACGCCCGATACGCAGATTACAGAAATAGCCTTTCGACACGGGGTGTTCTACAAACAGCTTGCCTTCGGGAAACAACTCTGTGACAGCCTTGAACAATACAAAACAGAGTGAGCGGACATAAGTACGCATTCCGGACTGGTCTCGCACGTCCAGAAACTCTATATCCTTATTGTTATATACTCTAAAATTAAGTCCCTCAGAGCGGTTATTGACCTTAGCGCTAACCACTTGATAAGGAAAATTAAGATTAAAACCGTAATAAATATCCAAAAGTGAGCTTCCGATAGGGAATTCTTTAGAAATATTGTTATTTTTGCAACATATTTGTAACATCTGTTTCATCGGGTTCGTTAAAAGGTGAATAATTTGGGACTAATATACTTATAATCAGACTGAGAACAAATAACCATTAAAAATATTATAGATGGAATATTCTTTTTATGATTTTTTAAAGCTCATAGGTTCATTAGGCCTCTTCCTGTACGGAATGAAGATAATGAGCGAGGGCTTGCAAAAGGTCGCGGGTGACAGACTACGAAGTATCTTGACGGCAATGACTACCAACAGGGTAACGGGTGTTTTAACAGGTGTGTTAATCACAGCCCTTATCCAATCTTCTTCGGCAACGACGGTAATGGTCGTGAGTTTCGTTAATGCCGGGTTACTCACTCTTGCCGAATCCATCAGTGTCATTATGGGTGCCAATATCGGTACTACGGTCACTGCCTGGATTATCTCAATTTTCGGATTTAAGGTTGACATGGCCGCCTTTGCCCTTCCTCTGCTCGCCGTCGCCCTTCCGCTTATCTTCTCGGGAAAAAGCAACCGCAAGTCCGTCGGTGAATTCATTTTCGGCTTCTCCTTCCTCTTTATGGGGCTTTCTTACCTGAAGGCAAATGCGCCCGACCTGAATGCCAATCCGGAAATGCTCGCCTTTGTACAGAACTACACGGATATGGGATTCTTCTCCATTCTCCTGTTCCTGTTCATCGGTACGATACTGACCATGATTGTACAGGCCTCCGCCGCCACGATGGCAATTACACTGATTATGTGTGCCAACGGATGGATCAGTCTGGAACTGGGAGCAGCCCTCGTACTGGGAGAAAACATAGGAACTACAATCACCGCCAATCTTGCCGCATTAACAGCCAACACACAGGCTAAACGGGCAGCATTGGCGCATTTTGTTTTTAATGTGTTCGGCGTTATCTGGGTACTGATTATTTTCCACCCTTTCATGCAACTGGTCAACTGGGTAGTAGACACTTTCTTCCAAAGCAGCAATCCCGAAGTTACCATCTCTTATAAGCTGTCCGCCTTCCACTCTATCTTCAATATCTGTAACGTATGTGTCCTGATATGGGCTGTGAAGTTAATCGAACGTACCGTATGTGCTTTAATCCATCCGAAAGAAGAGGACGAAGAACCGAGACTGCGGTTTATCACCGGTGGTATGCTTTCTACGGCGGAACTTTCCATTCTTCAGGCACGCAAGGAGATTCATCTTTTCGCAGAACGTACCCACCGTATGTTCGGCATGGTGCAGGACTTGCTGCATACCGAAAAAGATGATGACTTCAATAAAGTGTTCAGCCGGATAGAGAAATATGAGAATATCAGCGACAACATGGAACTGGAAATAGCCAATTATTTGAACCAGGTATCCGAAGGCCGTTTGAGTTCTGAAAGTAAGCTGCAGATACGCGCCATGCTGCGTGAAGTGACGGAGATTGAAAGCATCGGAGACAGTTGTTACAACCTGGCACGTACCATCAACCGGAAACGCCAGACCAACCAAGACTTCACCGAAAAGCAATACGAGCATATTCACTTCATGATGAAGCTGACGAACGATGCTCTTGCACAGATGATTATGGTAGTAGAGAAACCGGAACATCAGAGCATTGACATCAACAAGTCTTTCAATATTGAAAACGAAATCAATAATTACCGCAACCAATTGAAGAATCAGAATATCCTGGATGTGAACAACAAGGAATATGATTATCAAATGGGCGTTTACTATATGGATATTATCGCCGAATGTGAGAAACTGGGCGACTATATAGTAAATGTGGTAGAAGCCAGCAGTGATGTGAAAGAAAAGAAGGCTTCCTGATAAGACAAATAGCAAGAGATAAGAAAGGAGAACCGGCTAATACATATTTACTGTCCGGTTCTCCTTTCTTTATTTATCCATTATATTTTTTACTCATACACATACGATTCCGCCAGCCGCCAAAACAAAGTAGCTTCCGGCACAACAGTGGTTCGAAGGACTTTTGCCGTACCGTTTTCCGACACCGGATTGATATTAGCAAACATATTCCATCCGCTAACGAAAGAGCAATCACTATAATTATAGGATTTGTCACTGCCTGTCAACGAAAAAGGACGGTCGGCAAACTGATAGCCAATCATTGCTTTTCCTGCGGAAGAACCCTTGCCTGTCCAATTGGATAAAGCTATTCGCCCCACTCTCTTATCACCTTTAAAAACAAAGAAATCGCCCAATGTAGCTACAAGGGCATCGCCGTCATTTGAAGTTCCCGTCCAGTATCCTGCCATATCACCTCCCCGGCGGTCCACTTTCTGTAACACTTCCGGAGAAAAGACAGTGGGCAAGTCCATAATAATCTGTCCGTTTTCATAAGGGAATGAAAGAGTCTCGATCACTTGCCAGTCAGCGCCCGTCACTTTCACTTCAACCCGGTCGAATATAAAATTATCAGGTATATTCCGTATATCTTTCACTATTATCGTACTATAATCCGGCGTATCCGGAGCAGGTGGTTCCTCTTCGTTTTCATCATCACTACAACCAGCCATCAAAAGGCTGAATATCATCAAAAGAAAGATAACAGGATATAAAAGAAAATTTGAGCAGATAGCGGCAGTTGTCTTGTTCTTATACATGATTTTGGTTTTTGTGGGCAAAGATATTACATTTATAATCAGCAGAATAATTTTCGGGCATAAAAATAAAAATGACCGGGCACATATGGCATCCGGTCATTTTCACTTAATAAATTCTCTCTCTCTGTTTTATCCTTCGTACGGTTCGAAATCTTCTTTTCCGACTCCACAAAGTGGACAAGTCCAATCATCAGGAATGTCTTCAAACGCAGTTCCTGGTTCAATTCCGCTTTCCGGATCTCCTTGTTCGGGGTCGTAAATATATTCACAGACCGTGCAAATGTACTTCTTCATAACGTTCGTATTTTTAATTGGTTTTCTAATTAATATAACACAAATAGCAAGATATTTGTTCAACACTTCTTTTATAATGAAAGAAAAAACTATCTTTGTAAGCATATTCATCAAGCTAAAACAACAGTATACAAGTATGCTAATAGCATTATTATCAACATTAATAGTTTTATGCGCCATTCTACTACTCTGCTTTTTATGGGAGCGCAGAAAATATCTCCGAATGCAACAACGATTATTCCGGGAATCCAGGAAATTGGAACGTACTAATCGTATCGCCGGTTCTGTCCTAAAAAATGTACATGCTTTTATCCTGCTAATAGACAACGAATTCAAAGTACTGAGAACCAACTACTATCAGAAAACCGACACCCCGAAAGGAACGGAAGAAAAAAGAGTGGGCGACCTGCTGCAATGCCGTAATGCATTGGCTGCCGAAGGTGGCTGCGGCACACACAGTTTTTGCGGCTCCTGCCCGATACGTGCTGCCATACGACAGGCTTTCGAACAAAGAAGAAGTTTCACAGACCTCGAAGCCACACTTAGCATAGCTACTGCCGAAAGCGAGACGGTAGAATGCAATGCTGTCATCTCCGGTTCGTACTTTCTTCTGGATGAAAAAGAGAATATGGTACTCACCGTCCACGACATCACCCGGCTGAAAAAAGCGGAAGAGGAATTAATACACGCCAAAGAAAAAGCGGAAAATGCCGATGTTTCCAAGTCTGCATTCCTGGCTAATATGAGCCATGAGATACGTACGCCTCTCAACGCCATCACCGGATTTGCGGAAATAATGGGCAGCGCAAATACAGAAGAGGAGAAAGCCCAATATCAGGAAATCATAAAGATGAATGCCGACCTCTTACTGCAACTGGTCAACGACATCCTCGATATGTCAAAGATTGAAGCAGGGACTTTGGAATTTGTATATACTACGGTAGATATCAATCTGTTACTTTCGGATTTACAGCAGCTTTTCCAGATGCGGGTGAACGATGCCGGCGGGATGATTAAAATTATCGCAGAACCATCGTGTTCTTCCTGCCTCATCCAGACCGACCGTAACCGCGTGGCCCAAGTGATTTCCAACTTTACCACCAATGCGATAAAATTCACGACTGAAGGTACGGTGCGTCTCGGATATGAGCCTAGAGACACCGAACTTTATTTTTATGTAAAGGATACCGGTGCAGGTATTCCGGCAGATAAACTGCCGGACGTATTCGGACGCTTCGTGAAGTTGAACAAAGACAAAAAGGGAACGGGACTGGGACTTTCCATCTCCCAAACCATCGTAACCAAACTGGACGGACAGATCGGGGCGGACTCCGTAGAAGGCGAAGGATCCACTTTCTGGTTCACTATCCCCTACCGGACGTGCGGTAAGCCACAGTAACAAATCCAACTTCATATTTTTTTTTAATTAAACATTTAATCACAATATTATGTTGTACTTTTGTAGCCCAAACTAAACGCATGTATCTGCATGAGTACAAATAAAGATGATTTTTATCATATAGGACTTACTGATAATGAAGTCCTGCAAAGCAGGGAAAAAAATGGCATTAACCTGTTAACGCCTCCCAAGCGTCCTTCCCTTTGGAAGCTCTATCTTGAAAAATTTGAGGATCCGGTTGTACGCGTACTGTTAGTGGCAGCCGCATTTTCGTTAATCATCTCCATCATCGAGAATGAATATGCCGAGACAATCGGAATCATTGCCGCTATCCTGCTGGCCACCGGTATAGGTTTCTTCTTCGAATATGACGCCAGCAAGAAGTTCGATTTGCTGAATGCAGTCAACGAAGAGACATTGGTAAAAGTAATCCGCAACGGACGTGTACAGGAAGTTCCCCGTAAAGACATAGTGGTAGGTGATATAGTCATTTTGGAAACCGGTGAGGAAATTCCTGCGGACGGAGAGTTGCTGGAAGCAATTTCTTTGCAGGTAAACGAATCTAATCTGACAGGAGAACCTGTTATCAACAAAACGACCATAGAAGCGGATTTTGACGAAGAGGCAACGTATGCTTCCAATTTGGTGATGCGCGGCACTACGGTAGTCGACGGACACGGAACCATGCGTGTACTGCATGTGGGAGACGCTACCGAAATCGGGAAAGTAGCCCGCCAAAGTACGGAAGAGAATCTCGAACCGACTCCGCTGAACATACAATTGACAAAGCTAGCCAACCTGATCGGGAAAATCGGTTTTACCGTTGCAGGTCTTGCCTTCCTTATCTTCTTTGTGAAAGATGTACTGCTCGCCTTTGACTTTAGCACATTAAACGGGTGGCATGGATGGTTACCGGTTTTCGAGAAGACACTCAAATACTTTATGATGGCAGTTACTCTGATCGTAGTAGCCGTGCCCGAAGGCTTGCCCATGAGCGTTACTCTCAGCCTGGCGCTGAATATGCGCCGTATGCTCTCTACCAACAACTTGGTACGGAAGATGCACGCTTGCGAAACGATGGGTGCTATCACTGTGATTTGTACGGACAAGACCGGTACACTGACACAAAACCTGATGCAGGTGCACGAGCCCAACTTCTATGGTATAAAGAACGGCAGTAACCTGTCCGACGACGATATCAGCACGCTTATCGCAGAAGGTATCAGCACCAATTCAACCGCTTTTCTTGAGGAATCGGCTACCGGTGAAAAGCCGAAAGGAGTAGGAAATCCTACCGAAGTAGCTTTGTTATTATGGCTGAACAGCCAGGGAAGAGATTATCTGGCTCTTCGTGAGAATGCACATATCCTCGACCAGTTAACGTTCTCTACCGAACGGAAATTCATGGCGACACTTGTAGAATCGCCATTAATCGGAAAGAAAATACTCTATATCAAAGGAGCACCGGAAATTGTTCTCGGCAAATGTAAGGAAGTTGTACTGGACGGGAAACGGATAGATGCCGTGGAATACCGTTCGACGATAGAAGCGCAATTGCTGAATTATCAGAATATGGCGATGCGTACACTTGGATTTGCTTTCAAGATTGTCGGAGAGAACGAACCGGACGACTGTACGGAGTTGGTATCAGCCAATGATTTGAACTTCTTAGGCGTCGTAGCCATTTCCGACCCGATTCGTCCGGATGTACCTGCTGCCGTTGCCAAATGCCAGTCGGCGGGCATCGGCATTAAGATTGTCACTGGTGACACGCCGGGAACTGCCACGGAGATTGCCCGTCAGATAGGTCTTTGGAATCCGGAGACGGATACGGAGCGGAACCGCATCACCGGAGTGGCATTCGCCGAATTGAGTGACGAAGAAGCATTAGACCGGGTGATGGATCTTAAAATCATGTCACGCGCCCGCCCGACAGACAAACAACGCCTGGTACAATTACTCCAGCAAAAAGGAGCGGTAGTAGCCGTAACCGGGGACGGTACAAACGACGCACCGGCTTTGAATCATGCACAAGTCGGCCTGTCGATGGGAACAGGAACTTCCGTAGCCAAAGAAGCCAGCGACATCACCTTGCTCGACGACTCGTTCAACAGTATCGGAACCGCCGTCATGTGGGGACGTTCACTTTATAAGAATATCCAGCGTTTCATCGTTTTCCAGTTGACGATTAATTTCGTCGCGCTACTTATCGTTCTGCTGGGCTCCGTCATCGGTACGGAACTTCCGCTGACGGTCACGCAGATGTTATGGGTAAACCTGATTATGGATACCTTTGCCGCCCTGGCTTTGGCTTCCATCCCGCCCAGTGAAACCGTGATGCTTGAAAAACCCCGTCGCAGTACTGATTTTATCATCAGCAAGGCAATGCGGTCCAATATAATAGGTGTAGGCTCTGTTTTCCTTATCGTACTGCTCGGAATGATTTATTATTTCGACCACAGCCCGCAAGGTATGGATATACACAACCTCACCGTCTTCTTCACTTTCTTTGTCATGTTACAATTCTGGAATCTCTTCAATGCCCGCGTATTCGGAACCACCGACTCGGCATTCAAAGGACTTTCCAAATCATATGGAATGGAATTGATCGTGCTGGCTATTCTGGTCGGACAATTCCTGATTGTACAGTTCGGTGGAGCTGTATTCCGTACGACACCACTCGACTGGCAAACCTGGCTTCTGATTATAGGCGTTTCGTCCACGGTGTTATGGGTTGGAGAACTTGTTCGCCTTGCACAACGTATTATTCACAAAAAGAGTAGAAATGAAAAGTAAAGGAATTAAAAACCTTCTTATTGATTTGGGCGGTGTGCTTATCAATCTCGACCGCCAACGTTGCATGGAGAGCTTTAAGAAATTAGGGTTCACAGACGTAGAAGAGCGATTGAACATCCAGCAACTGCATGGAATATTCATGCAGCAGGAAAAAGGTCTGATCACTGCCGCCGAATTTCGGGATGAAATTCGGAATATGATGGGCAAAGCAGCAAGTGACCGACAAATAGATGCAGCCTGGAATAGTTTCCTGGTAGACATTCCCGCCTACAAGCTCGACTTGCTGCTGGAATTACGCACTAAGTACGTTGTCTACCTGCTCAGCAACACCAATGAACTCCATTGGAACTACACCTGCCAGAATTTATTTCCATACCGCACCTTCAAAGTAGAAGATTATTTTGAAAAAACGTATCTCTCTTATGAGATGCACATGGTAAAACCGGAACCGGAAATTTTTAAAGCCGTCATCGAAGATGCAGGCATCGAACCGCAAGAAACACTCTTCATCGACGACTCTGAGATAAATTGTCAAGCAGCCCGCGAACTGGGTATTTTCACTTATACCGCAAAAGCCGGCGAAGACTGGAGCCATCTTTTCAAAAACAAATAAAAACCCGTGGAGATGCAGATTATACGTGACATATCGACCCTTATCCCGGAACCCTGTGTAGCTACCATCGGCTTCTTTGACGGAGTTCATGCGGGACACCGCTATCTCATCCACCAAGTGAAAGAGACAGCCGCAGCCAAAGGTTTACGTTCTGCACTGGTTACTTTCCCCATTCATCCCCGCAAAGTGATGAACGCCGACTATCGCCCGGAGCTTCTGACCACACCGGAAGAAAAAATCAACTTACTGTCCGACATTGGAGTAGACTACTGCCTGATGCTCGACTTTACCCCGGATATTTCCCGACTGACGGCACGCGAGTTTATGACTCAGATACTCAAAGAACGCTTTCAGGTAAAATGCCTGGTCATCGGCTACGATCACCGCTTCGGACACAACCGCAGCGAAGGGTTCGAGGACTATGTACGTTATGGAGAAGAAATCGGCATAGAAGTTATTCAGGCAAAAGCCTATGCCAGCAATATAGAAATGAAGGACGGAGAGCATACAACAGTCAGCTCTTCCCTAATCCGCAAACTGCTTCATAAAGGAGATGTAGACTTGGCAGCCCGCTGTCTGGGATACGAATATTTCTTGGACGGAACGGTTGTAGGCGGCTATCAGGTGGGTAGGAAAATCGGCTTCCCGACCGCTAACTTAAGCGTTGACAACCCGGACAAGCTCGTTCCGGCAGACGGTGTTTATGCCGTGTGGGTGACATTCGACGGAAAAACGTATATGGGTATGTTGAATATAGGCATCCGCCCGACGATTGGCAACGGGCCTAACCGAACGATTGAAGTGAACATCCTTCACTTCCACTCCAACATATACGACAAGTTTATCCGGCTTACTTTTGTAAAACGGACTCGTCCCGAACTGAAATATTCCAGCATTGACGAGTTAATCGTGCAACTTCACAAAGACGCTGAAGAGACAGAAGCCATCCTTCTTGACAAAGGTGCCGGCTGCTCCCTCCAGAAAGAGCAAAATGAATAATAACAACTTAAAAAATAGTTTCTTATGCAAAAAACATTTATGAGTATCTCGCTGGTGGTAATAGCCATATCTATGTTAGCTATGTTTATATGCAGTTTCTTTACCACTAAATAAAGCACGACAGCCTTATGAAGACAGCCGTCAAATTAGTACTAATCGACCTTCTCATCGCGCAGATCGTCGCTCCTATTCTGATTATGATTCCCTGTACCATCTATTTATTGGTCACTACCGGAAATCTGGATAAAGCTGTCCTAACGCAGACAATCATGATTCCGGCACAACTGGCCGGACAGGTCATGATGGGTATCTATCTCTGGAAAGCAGGCTATATCAGCACACAAAAGTCTGCATGGTCACCAGTTTCAGCCCCTTATCTGATTGGCAGCGCATTGGCTATCCTCACCGGCGGCTTTCTGGTATCCGCACTTATGAGTCTGCTGGACTGGATCCCCAATATCATGGAGCAGTCTTTCGATATTCTTCAATCCGGTTGGGGCGGTATTCTTGCGATAGCTATCGTAGGTCCCGTGCTCGAAGAGCTATTGTTCCGCGGAGCCATCACCAAAGCCTTGCTGCAACAGTACAATCCAGCGAAGGCAATTCTCATCTCCGCACTCCTGTTCGGTGTCTTCCACATTAATCCCGCCCAGATACTTCCGGCATTTCTGATTGGTATCCTGCTGGCGTGGACGTATTATAAGACCGGCAGTCTGATTCCCTGTATCCTCATGCATATACTGAACAATTCCCTTTCCGTCTATCTCAGTATCAAATATCCCGAAGCAGAGAATATGGATGACCTGATAAGCGGCACACCCTATCTGATTGTTTTATCAGGAGCGGTTCTCTTACTTATCGGAAGTATCCTGGCTATGCGCTACCTGACTTCCAGAAAGCAAGAATAGAAAGGCAGCAATAAAAAAGGGAAGTTTTCACTTCCCCTCTTTTGCTTTGAACGCCAATGCGTACATTCGTATTTGTTTCACCATCGACAGCAAACCGTTGCTGCGTGTAGGCGACAGATGCTCCTTCAATCCGATTTTATCAATAAAATAAAGGTCGGCATTCAATATTTCATCAGGCGTATGCCCTGACAACACTTTAATCAGCAAAGCGATAATACCTTTTACAATCAACGCGTCACTTTCCGCCTTAAAAACAATCTTGCCGTCTACATCATCCGCCTGAAGCCATACCCTACTTTGGCATCCCTCAATCAGATTCTGCTCCGTCTTATATTTTTCCTCAAGCGGTTCCTGCTCATTTCCCAAGTCAATAAGTAGTTGGTAACGGTCCATCCAATCATCGAAGTCACTGAATTCTGCAATAACTTCGTCCTGCAATTCATTAATTGACATATTATTTATATTATTTCTCGTTATAGATTACTTCCAGTACAGTCTGCCCGACTGCTTTCAATGTGCTTTTATCAATATGCTCCATATTATCCGTAAGCGTATGCCAAGTAGGAGTAAATCCACCTTCGGGATCAGAAGCTATAATATCAATCGTTTTGATACGCGCCAAGCGGTTGATAAACAAGTGATCATCCGTCACTCCGCCACCGTCTTCATCAATAAACATACTGCCGTATCCCAGCTTCTTGGCAGCTTTCCACACTTTCTTATTGATATCCGGTGCGAATCTCTCGGAATATGATTCTTTCAGGAAAACGGTATTTTTGCCGCCCACCATATCGAGCAGTATACCGAAACGGGCATTATATCCCTGCACATGAGGATTACGCGCCCAATATTGCGCTCCCAGACACCATGATTCTTCATTATTCTGATCGTGCGCTCCATAATCTTCCGCATCCAGGAAAATAATGTCAATACCCAGTTCCGGTTGCTGTTGATTAACCAGACGGGCTATTTCCAACAAGGTCCCCACTCCGCTCGCTCCGTCATTCGCTCCCAGAATAGGAGTCTTATGGTTCTTTTCATCAGGATCGTTGTCAGCCCAGGGACGTGTATCCCAATGCGCAAACAAGGCAATTCTCTTTTTGCTTTCCGGCTTATAAGAACCGATGATGTTCCGCGCTTTCAGCAAAGTCCCGTCATAAGCTATCAAATCAGCATACTGGTCGGTCACCTGCGCACCGAAATCTTTCAACTGCTTAGCCAGATAATTTCCACAGGCTACGTGCCCCTTCGTATTAGGCACACGAGGTCCGAAATCCACCTGACTCTTTACATACAGATAAGCGCTGTCGGCATCAAACTGCGGCACGTTCACCGCTATCTTTTCGCTTTGTTCATTTGTACTATTTGCCTTGTTGCCACCTCCGCAGGAGAAAGCCGATAATAACAAAAAGGCACTTGTCAATATTATCATAGGTTTCTTTTTCATCGTTCTCTTTTCTATTAAAGTCTCAAAATTAGTCATTTTCATCACAGCATTGTTCAGATGGAATAGATTATTAACAAATAAACTTTAATTCGACATTTTTCTTTCCGACCGTGAGCTCCACTTTTGCGCCATTGACAAGCGGCAAATTGTGAGTGACATGCCCCACCGGAAAATTAAAACAAACGGGGTAATCATACTCTTTCACCAAATCCGCCAAAGCTGCATACAGTTCCTTACCCAACGAACGGTCTTCCTCATATTCAGTAAACTGTCCGACAATAAGCCCGGACAATTTCTCAAGCACACCACCCAGCTTCAAGTTATACATCATACGCTCAATGGCATGAGGCCGCTCACTGACATCTTCTATAAACAGCACCGTACCTTCCGCCGGAATATCGTAAGGAGTCCCCCGCAAGCCGTAAGCCACCGCCATATTTCCGCCACGCAAGACACCTTGTGAACTCCCCTGTCTGTTCAGTTTATGCTTTTCACAAGTATAAGAAGGCAGATTTCCGAACAGAATATCCTTTAAGTACGAGGTACACGGATCATTTTCCGGCTCCACCGTAAGATGGCGTGCCATCAATGAATGCAGAGATGCATATCCGTTCTTCTGAAACAGATTGTGCAGTGCCGTGATGTCACTGAATCCAAGCAGCCATTTCGGATGCTCATAGAAAGCCGTGAAATCAATCTTATCAATCAAATGTACGGCTCCGTATCCTCCACGGCTGCAAAGGATGGCTTTCACATTCGGATCGTCCATTGCATCCTGCAAATCTTTAAGACGTTGTTTGATTGTTCCGGCATATCTCCCGGAAGAGCCGCCGGCATGCTTTCCTACGGCAACTTTCAGCCCCCATGACTCTAACCGTTTCCCGGCACCTTTCAGAAACAGCTTGTCTATCTTACTGGAAGGCGACACTATGACTACCTTATCACCCTTCTGCAAAAAGGGGGGAAATTGAATATCCATATGTTATGTTCTATTTTGTTGACTTTCGTTGATAAAAACGTACCCAGTCCACTTCCATCTCCACCGGCAGGTCGGCAGGTTCGACAGCCCCTACCCATGCCCCACCCAACTGCATATCAATCAGCAGGTAAAAAGGTTGATTGAAAGGGAACTGTCCTTCTTCCTCGGTCTGTATGCGGGGATAAGTAAACGTATGTACATCATTGACATAAAATGAAAGACTGTCCGGAGACATCTCTACCGCAAAAACATTGTACCGTTCCGGACGAATCACTCCTGTGGAATGTGACTTGGGAGTCTCTTTGATACCCAACGTATAGGTATAATGAGAATGCACCGTCTGATAGGCAATGGAATCGTAATTCAGACGCTCCATAATGTCAATCTCTCCACCCGCCGGCCAGGCTGCTTTTTCAGGGAGCATCCAGATGGCAGGCCATGCCCCCTTAGCGGCATTAAGTTTGGCACAAATCTCGATACGCCCGTTATCGAAGGCTTTTTTACCTTTCGTATAGACCCCGCCGGTTAAATAGGGAGCAGTGTCATTAAGCTGTGTATGATTGACAATACCTCTCAATACCAGTTTGCCCTTACGCATAGAATAACAAGAATCAAAGTTGGTCATATAATTATTCCAGTCGGATTTCCCGCGTGGAATCTTGCTCCATACCTTCGAATCGAAACTCTTTTTCCGGCTGAAGTTCTCTTCCCACACTAAAGACCATCCGGAAGGAGTTTTAGATGTTTTGCAGGATGCAAGCAACCAACAAAGAAGAATCAAGCTAACAAATAATAGGTTTTCAAACTGTTTCATGCCACTTTTATTAATCGGGGGATTTATGTATGCAAAAATACATCAAAAAACGATTCCATACGCATCCGGCAGGCAAAACAAATAAAATATAGCAAAATGTTACACAACAGATGTATTTTTTCGGGTTATAATCCTTATTTTTTCAATCATTTTTCTGATATTTGCTAAAAATCTAACGTTATGGAACCTATTCTAAATTTTGCCCAACTCACAAACCACCTCAAGAAACTGAACCAAAGAAAACGAATTGCAGTGGTTTGTGCCAATGATCCTAATACGGAGTATGCCATTACGCGTGCTTTGGAAGAAGGGATTGCGGAGTTTCTGATGATTGGAGATTCGGCTATCCTCGAAAAATATCCTGCACTCAAGCAATATCCGGAATATGTGAAAAGCATTCATATAGAAGATCCGGACGAAGCGGCACGCGAAGCCGTGCGCATCGTCCGTGACGGCGGAGCGGATATTTTAATGAAAGGAATCATCAATACGGACAATCTACTGCACGCCATACTGGATAAAGAAAAAGGACTGCTTCCGAAAGGGAAAATCCTCACGCATCTGGCTGTGATGGAAATACCGACTTACCATAAACTGCTTTTCTTCTCGGATGCCGCAGTTATCCCACGCCCTACCTTGCAACAACGTATAGAAATGATATGGTATGCCATTTGTACCTGCCGGCATTTCGGCATTGAACAGCCGCGTGTGGCATTGATTCACTGTACGGAGAAAGTAAGCGCCAAGTTCCCTCATTCACTCGATTATGTGAATATCGTGGAACTGGCCGAAGCCGGAGAATTCGGAAACGTCATTATCGACGGCCCTTTGGATGTACGTACGTCCTGCGAGCAGGCCAGCGGTGATATAAAAGGCATTGTATCTCCTATCAACGGACAGGCAGATGTACTTATATTCCCTAATATAGAATCAGGAAATGCATTCTACAAATCTGTTTCCCTGTTTGCCAATGCAGAAATGGCAGGATTGCTGCAAGGACCGATTTGCCCCGTCGTCCTTCCGTCCCGCAGTGATTCGGGACTGTCCAAATATTACAGTATAGCGATGGCATGCCTGCAAGTTTCAGGAGATTGCGAATGCAGAAAACAAGTGCTTAATCAAGGTAATAATTCATAATTCAAACATCAAAACTCTATGAAGATTCTGGTCATCAATCCCGGTTCCACCTCTACAAAAATTGCTGTATATGAAAACGAAACACCTCTGTTGGTCAGCAATATCAAGCATACGGTAGAAGAATTATCCGTTTATCCGCAGGTGATAGATCAGTTTGAGTTCCGAAAGGATCTGGTACTTCAGGAATTAGAATCCAACGGTATTCCTTTTGCTTTTGATGCTGTCATCGGACGTGGCGGGTTGGTAAAGCCCATTCCCGGCGGCGTATATGAAGTGAATGAAGCTATGGAACGGGACACATTGCATGCCATGCGCACGCATGCCTGCAACCTCGGCGGTTTGATAGCCAAAGAACTGGCCTCCTCTCTTCCCAATTGCCCTGCTTTCATTGCCGACCCGGGAGTCGTAGACGAACTGGAAGATATAGCCCGTATCACAGGCTCTCCGCTTATGCCGAAAATCACCATCTGGCATGCATTGAATCAAAAGGCAATAGCCCGGCGTTTTGCCAAAGAGCAGGGAACAAAGTATGAGGACCTTGATTTGATTATCTGTCATCTGGGCGGCGGCATTTCAATAGCTGTCCACCATCACGGACGGGCTATCGACGCGAACAATGCGTTGGACGGTGAAGGTCCTTTCTCACCGGAACGTGCCGGAACGCTTCCGGCAGGTCAACTCATCGACCTTTGTTTCAGCGGACAGCACACGAAAGATGAATTAAAGAAACGTATTTCCGGTCGCGCCGGTCTGACTGCACATCTAGGGACTACGGACGTACCCGCTATTATCAAATCCATAGAAGAAGGGGATAAAAAAGCGGAACTGATATTGGATGCCATGATTTATAATGTAGCAAAAGCCATCGGTGGCGCTGCTACCGTCCTATGCGGGAAAATAGATGCCATCCTTCTGACCGGGGGAATCGCTTATTCAGATTATGTTATTTCCCGACTCAAAAAACGCATCTCATTTCTGGCTCCTATCCATATCTATCCCGGGGAAAACGAAATGGAGTCATTGGCGTTTAATGCGATAGGAGCATTGAAAGGAGAGTTGCCTATACAGGTCTACAAGTAACATGATCTTTTGCACAAGAATGAGTTAACCGCCTACTCTTCTCCCAATGCCTTTAAACTATTGGTTTCAAAGCTCGAAACTCTAGTTTCAAAGGTTTGAAACCAAAGTTTCACCTGCTTGAAACCAGAGTTCCAGTTACTTGAAACTTTTGTTTCTTTAGTTATGAAACTCCAGTTTTTCGCTATTGAAACTAAAGTTTCAGGTAAAGGAGACCAACTTGGAACTTGCTTTTAAAAGAAGAAGAGAGGTGACAACAAAAATGCCATCACCGTGCTGTCACATACTGCTGTCACATCATTGCTCATTCACAATCAAGAAATTAGATATAAATATGTGACAGGTGACAGCAAATTTTCACTTTGTAATTCCCTAGTAGAGTTGCTGGGAGATTATATTTCAACTTATTTCCGTACAGTTCTACTCATTGCTGATTCATATTAGAATCAGGAAGTTGAAAAGCTGTTCCCTCACAACTAAATTCGGGACATGCAAGATGGGGCTTCCCACCATATCAACACCTTTAATGGAAAGAAGTCCGAAGTAGAATAGCAAAGACTTGAAATTACTGGGATCTATCATCTCCAATGCAGAAAAATGAGTAACGATATCGGTAGTTATCTCTCCTTGCTCGGCTATTTCCTTATATAACGGAAAAGTTCTCTCCCAATCCGTGGTCAAGCTTTATCAAGTATGTCAGTTTATTGAAGTCGGTACGAATATTGAGAACTTTCCACGTACATTACTTTTTCGATAGAGTTCTGTACCAAAGGTCGAAAGAATATAATTCATGAAATTATCATACTCATCAATAAACAAATATCTCAAAGAGAGGGTTCGCTTCAAAATTTAAAGCGAACCCTCTTCATTTCTAAATTATCTTCAATTAAACCTTATACTTAGAAGTAAAGGAAAGTATTAAAGACCTAACAATTCATCAAACTTCTTTGCTGTTCTAGAGTCCGAAGGACGTGTCATGTTAGCAGAGATAATTTTGCCTTCACGGTCTAACAGGATAAACCGGGGGATACCATTAATAAGATAGGCATCCATAAACGACCTGTCAGTACCCATGTGAAGTTGGATTCCTTTCAGTTCATCTTTCTTTACCATGTTTTCCCATGCTTTCTTGTTTTTATCGCATGACATACTGACAAAGTAAATATCCTTGCCCGCATATTTTTCTTCCAGTTCTTTCAATGAAGGAAGTTCTCCGCGGCAAGGGCCACACCATGTAGCCCATACGTCAATGTAGATATACTTGCCTTTCAAATCAGCCATGGAAACGGTTTTACCATCTATATCCGTATAAGAGAAACTAACGGACGGATTACCCGATCTTAGCTTTTCCCATTTGCCACAAAGTGTATTAAACTTTTCTATAGACTGCGCATCTTTCACATGCTTGCGGAACATGGCAATCAGGCTGTCAGCATCGTCCAAGCCGCTATTCTCTACATAGCTATAAACGAATTCATTCATCAGAAATTCTGCAACTTCCGCATCTTTTATTTCAGAATCTACATAATGGACACGTTGTTCAATCACTTTTGAATCGTTTGTTTTTCCTTCGAGGCTCAAAGCTGTAACAGCGCCAGGCAAGTATGCTTTGTATTCTCTCAGAGCCAACAGTTTTGCATCAATTGGAGTTAGCCCTTTCAGTTTTTTATAGAATGCTGCCGAAGGAGTGTAGTCTTCATCTTTTCCGTAATAAGAATGATAAGAAGCATACAATGGAAGATAATAGTAAGTGTAATACTGCAAACGTACCTTTTCAAGCTCGGTAAAGCCTGCAGGTAGCTGCGCGGACTCCAAAACCTGACAATTAGCCGCATACAGACTATCGCCCCTATGTAGGATGGCATCTTCCTGCATTTTCATATCGGGCATGCCTAACGACTTGAGTTTTCCGCTTCCAAGATAAGTGTTGATAGCTGCCCCTTCTCCTGCGAAAGTCACATTCTTCCACATATCATCACTGTTGAACGACAGACTAAGATCCTGTTTAGGATCTAGATAAAGGGTGCGGCGTCCGCGAGTATATTGCATGGTTACATACTGCGGCACAAAGTCTGTAATTTCAATGCTTCCATTTCCGGCTGCATCTATCGCAATTTCCTTTTGTTCATTACTCTGAGCAAAGGTTAATACAACTTTAGCCGTTTCATTGGGATTAGTTATCTTGAAAGTCAGTTTGGCAGCTTCTGCCGTTGTGAAGGCACTCAGCGTTAAGCCGAGCACCATCATTGATTTTATTTTATACATATCACTTCTATCTATTAACGTTCATATTGAGGAATGTCCGGATTATATTCCAATACATTTTGGGGAACAGGCATGATATAACGCGGGTCATTCGCCGGAAGTTCCCATGTTTCATTTCCCACTTTATGGACAATCGTTTTTGCAAATTGAGGTTCTTTGTTCAGACGCCGCAAATCCACATATCGCATATATCCTATCATTGCGAATTCACAACGACGTTCGTCAAGTACTAACTGTAATGCTTTTTGTCTATCTGTATAGTCCGCAGCATCATATGCAATATGATTTTTGATACGGGATGCACGCAAGGTATTCAGGTAGCCGATGGCTTTGGAAGTAGATCCTACACGTGCTTCACATTCTGCCGCAGTCAGAAGCATTTCAGGAATGGACGTCCCCGCATTGATTTGTATCCATGCTGTATAAACGGTATATCCTTCGAAGTATTCCATACCCGCTCCCCGATTCATGCAGTCGGAACGGAAAAATAAATCCTCACGCAAATCCACTTCACCTGCCTCTGTATCTGTGTTTTTGGCGAAAGCCTGACGGAGGTCTTCGCTTTCAGCTACGCTATTAAAGGTGTGGTTCCTAACATAACGGGTATAAAGCTGTTCCGGACTTGGGAAACCATATTGCCCATCGGGAAACTGAGTCTCTTTTTCATCATCCGTTACGATATTTCTCCATTGAGTTCCGTCAATCTTCTTATAGTTCTTATATTCGATTAACTGAATATTCTGCGGATCAGAAAGTATCATATTGGCATATTTCAAAGCCTCACTATAATTACCCATGTACAGATACATACGGGACAACACTGAATAACAAGCATTTTTTGTAGGATAGAAAGGGAACGATCTTTTGTCAGCCAAACTTGCGGAAGCTGTTTCCAAATCTTCTTTTATCTGTTCATAAACTTCGGCAACTGTATGACGCTTATACTTACCGCCTCCTACTTCTTCACTCAACACCAAAGGTACACCATAATCCGTAGCTGCGGTAGAAGCATCATAATGTTTTCCATAGACATTAATCAGACATAAGTATTCGAATGCACGACCTACCAATGCCTCAGCTTGCAAACGGCGCTTGTTGGCATCACCACCGCCTGTGGAGCTTAATACATTATTTATAATAGCATTGTAGTTGAAAATGTTGGAATACGCATCTTCCCAGATAGCATCACTATTTCCGGGTGTATACACCTGCCCCGGCTGAAATGAGAAGATATTCCTTTCATGATCTTTTTTACCAATATATTCGAACCACTCAACTGTCGTTTCACCTTTTTCCACCATCATAGGGTCGTCAGTGAAATAAACAAGATAAGGATCCAAGACATTGAATAAAGATTGATTCGCCATTAACTTTTCGTAATCAGCATAAGTCTCGGGGATAGTATAACCTTTCGGTTTATTGCCCAACCAGTCATCGCAGGAAGCTAAAGATATGATAGCACAAGCAATAGCAATATATTTTGTTATTTTCATATTATTCTTACTATTCAAATTTTGTTTTTAAAAATTAGCTGATAGCCCGATTGTGTAAGTTGCAGGAATATGCTGTCCTCTGGACGGCGAAAGGCTTGTTCCTGACCATACTTCCGGATCTAAGTTCTTGTCATTGGCAGCCCAATACCACAAATTCTGAATTTGCAGGTTTACGCGAAGGTTCTGCATAAAGAATTTTTTGATCCATACTTTGGGGAATGTATATCCTATGGAAAGGTCACGCAGCTTAATATAATCTCCCTTTTGGATATGCTTATCCGCCGCACTCCACAGGTATTGTACCTGGCCTGAACGGCTGTGTTTATACAGGAAGGCAGGAGCCATGTTCGGATCATTCTCATCACCCGGCTGTCTCCAGAAGTTAAGACGGTCACGGTCTATCGCACTGGTAGAGTTCATCACAGGATACATTGTGAACATACTGCTTGCTGCAACATCTCTATATTTATGACCGCCATAGAATATGAACATGAAATCCAAATCAAATCCCTTGTAAGTAATCCGGTTTGATAAAGAAGCGGAATAAGGTGGAGTGGTAGTTCCCGCATATTCCAAGTCCTCTGGCTTTAACAAATCATAGCTATTGACAATGGTTCCATCGGCTTTATAAGCCTGCGGCAAACCTTCCTTATCCAAACCGGCATAACGGACTACAAATATAGAATTCATAGGATATCCTTCACGATTCTGCAAAGATCCGAAATAACTGTAAGCCGAAGTCCCTGAATTTTCAATTTGAGTCAGTTTGTTCTTATTATAACTGAAGATGAAATCAGAAGACCAACTGAAGCTATGTGTACGAATATTTTCGCTATGCAAAGTGACTTCCACACCGCGATTATACATCTGACCGTAATTCAACTGCAAAGAGCTCCAACCGGAAGTCGGGTCGGTTTTCCGTTGTCCCAACAAATCTACTGTCTTTTTATTATAGAACTCGATTGTTCCGCTCAAACGGTTATTCAGAAGATTAAAATCAACGCCTAGGTTAAATACTCCTGTCTTTTCCCAGCGCAAAGTCGGATTGGGGGGAGTAGAGATGTACGAGTAATATTCATTCGTGTAAGAGTTGGGACGCGAATTAGTTGTAGCTATCATATACGGGCCGCTGTCTTTGGCTATATTACCATTGATACCATAAGTTCCGCGTACCGCCAAACGATCAATCCATTGCCAATTTTCCAAAGCTACATAATGCAATCCGGCTGACCACAACGGACGATATTGGTATTTGGGGTCTGTACCGAACAAGTTTGACTGGTCAATACGAATACTACCGGTGACAGATAAACGATGGTCTAACGAATAAGACGCATTACCATAGAATGAGA
The DNA here is from genome assembly GCF_042854785.1 of Bacteroides sp. f07. Lineage (NCBI taxonomy): Bacteria > Pseudomonadati > Bacteroidota > Bacteroidia > Bacteroidales > Bacteroidaceae > Bacteroides > Bacteroides sp. f07. Next base: position 340,530 of record NZ_BAABXI010000003.1, read on the forward strand.
CATAGCGGTCGTCGGTATCATAAAACGCATCATACGGACCACTAAAATAATAGCTGCCATATAAAGCCTCCGTTCCACTTATACCTGTTCCCAATTGCAGTTCATTAAACGACTTCCATGTTAAACTTTGCGGGTCATACCCCCATTTGGTATAATCTGAGCGTTGAGTTTTTACTTGTCTTCTTTCAGCACCAACCAGCACTTGTACATCATGTCTGCCCAATTCCTTATTAAAATCCGCCTGCACACGAAATGTATATGACTTGTTCTTATACCATTTTTCAGTGATACGTCCACCTACCGGAATATGATTGACAATATTTCCATCTTTAATAACAGTCGCATTATTTATTGTAGACTTCATGGTGTATGAGTTTACATCATAATAGTCACTTTCATAAATAGAAGAATTCTCATTTTGGTAGTATACTGATAAATTCAATTCCGGCATAATCTTGAATTTGGCACTAAAGTTCAAATTCTGATATTTCTTCTCTTTGTTATAATGCCTCTTGTCTATCTCATCCAACGGACGATAAGTTTCATCTAACAGCCCCTTAGCTACTAAATCGTCAATAGATGCCTGTGTACGGCTCATAGTCCATACGGCAGGAGTACCATCTTCATTGCGAAGCATACGGTAAGGCTTTGAATATAAATTACTAAATCCTTCGAAACCGTTATCGTAATCTTCTTTGTAATTGCTATTGATAATACCTACATTAACCTGCAACCATTTAAAGAAATCAAACTGGTTCTTTAAATTAAAGCCGATACGTTGACTCGATTGCTCTTTTTCGTAAGGAAGATTTTCCTGATAGTTTGCCGATAAAGCATATTTATAAATATCAGAACCGCCACTGAATGATATGTTATGTTGATGCGTAATTTGAGCTTTGCGCAGAAGTTCGTCCTTAATCTGTGAATAACTATCACGATTGCGATATACATCAAGTTGTGACTGTAATTCCGCATCGGTAGCTATTTCACCCGCTTCGCGCTTATACATCAATAAATAAATTTCATTCGTAGAACGTGCATCAGTAGGCTGATATGGATTATGATAATATCCAAAAAGTTCTTGCATCAAATCAACCAACTCACCGCTTGAAGTCAGATTCATGTAGCTATGTGAAGGCAGCGGCGTAAACTTGACACTACCGTTATAGCTGACACGGGTTTTACCTTTTTCACCGGAACGGGTAGTGATTACAATAACACCGTTAGCCGAACGGGCTCCGTAGATAGAAGCCGCCGTAGCATCTTTCAACACTGTCACATTAACAATATCGGCAGGGTTAATAGCGTCCAACTCTCCTTCATAAGGAATGCCATCTACTACATACAGCGGTGCCCGTTTGCCTGTAACCAAGGTTGATACTCCACGTATAGAAGGCGCAAGATTCTTATCCGATGTCACTCTCAGGTCCAACCCCGCAACCTTTCCTTCCATCCTATCCAAAATATTAGTCTGGAGCTTTCCTTCCATATCCTTCGGCGTCATGATAGCATAAGAACCTGTCGCACGTTCTTTCGAGATTGTCTGATAACCGGTCACTACCACTTCGTCCAACAATTGGCTTGCAGGTTTTAAATCTACTGTATAACTAGACTTGTCCTGAATGATTTTCAACTCGGCGTTGGTATATCCCACAAAAGACACCACCAACGTATTCCCCGCCTCAACATTCAGTGAGAATTGTCCGTCTATATTAGTGACCGTACCATTATTAGTTCCTCTCACTATAATACTGGCCCCGGGAACCGCATCTCCATTCTCATCTCTAACCACACCAGTGATTCTTACTTTCTTCTGGCTCACTTCCATCGCCGTATCATTATGTTTCATCTGCTCAGCGTAAACAGAAGAAACCGGATAAAACGACATAGAACTTAAAGCAAGCAAGCCATATAAACTGCTTCTCTTCGTTATATTTGCTACTCTCATCTTTCCAACAATTAATCAAATATGTTTATGTTATTTTCGTTTAGGCTTTGCTTTCAATGCATCCGGACGCATATTGTACACTGTCTTTCCGTGTGTCGGCGGAGCAATAATATAAGCAGGAACCGCTTTTTTGTCATTCATTCTACGGACAAGCATCTCCAGAGCAGAAGCGTATTCCTGATGAATAAAAGCATCATCTCTTTCTTTTTGATTATAAGCAATATACCGCAAATAATCAACGCACTTGTAAAACCATGCATCAGGCAGTTCATCTACCTTATAACTTAAACGCGCAATAAATTTCAACCGGGAGATAAGCTCCTGCTGGTCAACATTTGGATCTGCAATCATCGCATCAATCTGAGCTGCGGCAGCATCATAGTTCTTTGCGTTAACACTGTTGTTGATACGAATCATTTTGCAATTGAAATCTTTTCCTTCGTAGTCGCACAAGGCTTCAATAGCAGCCAGGTCGCCGTAGGTTGTTTCTTTAGCCAGCTTTGCATCCACTGCTTTTTTCCCGAAGCGTTGACAGAAATCCGTATAATTGTCCGATACTTGTTTCAGATAAGGAGTCATGCCTGAGATATTGTTCACATATACTTCCCATATATCGGGGTCTGTCAGCTTGGCACCGCCTTTCAGTAACTCTTCAAAAGCTTTCTGAACATTATCACGGGCATAAACGGAGTGATTGTAATTGATGTAATTGATTAAAAAAGCACGTTCCCTGTTGCCTTTCGCATACTGTTCCTGCAGGTAAAAAGAACGTTGCGCAGGTATAGTGGCATCCTTTCCTGTCTGAATGAACTGTTCTGCCGACTGGCGGCTGCTACTTCTATGAACTATTTCTTCAGTGGTAGGGTCAATAAACGCATAAGTAGGATAGCTACGCACTCCATATTTCTTTGCTAACGTAACTCCCTCGCCTTCTTCTGCATCTATTTTCAGATTGACGAACGTATTATTGTAATAATACCCCACTGTCGGCAAAGAAAAGACAGTCTGCGCCATATTCATACAAGGACCACACCATTGAGTGTAGAAATCTATGAATATAAGTTTATTCTCTGCTTTTGCTTTAGTTACGGCTTCCGCCCATGTGACACCGTGTAGAAAGTTAATACCTGCGCTCTGCGCACTTAAAGAAATTGCATAAATACATGCAATTAAAATAGACAAATTTCTCTTCATGTTTTATTATTTGATTAAGAATTTGATCGTATGTTTAGTTTGTAATTTGTTCTTTTTCTTTAAAACTATTAATAAATCGGCGCAAATCTAATCATTTTAGTATTACTATAGAAATATAATACCCATTAAAAATATGAAATGATAAAAAAGTAACGATTTTCACGGAGTATTTGGAATATTACAAACAAAAAAGGGAGCGAAGCCCCCTCGACTTCGCTCCCCCGCAATCTTTCTCCCTTCATTTCCTAATACACGGAGAAAACATGTTTGGATCAAAAAAGTTATACCTATAATTATAAACTATTTTCAACTCTTAAAAATTCCGGCCGGTATCCCACCAAAGACGTGTACCGCAATTGTCTGCTCCACCCAAAGCATCCAGCAATTGCTGATACTGTTCCGGATTAGTGGTCTTAATACTTACAAAGAAGTTCAAACGGCGAGGACCGATTTTCGAATCTACCGTACCGCCACTTTGATTCACCATCACTTCAAATAACTTAGGAAATCCGGTGCGACGTTGCTCTGTCCATGCCTCACAACCTTCAGGAAACATTGCCAGCCATTTCTGAGTGATGATACGTTCCAACTTCACAGCAGGCTCTGCTCCTTCATCCCATTTCGGCGTAATCGTACCGGCAGCCTTCACATTATATTCCGCATTGAACGCATCTTTATAATCCGCAGGCACATTATCACTTGCCAGAAACTTATCCGCTCCATCAGCTCCCCATTGGGCAAAAGAAGCTCTCACGCCTTTTTCATAACAATCTTTCGGATCTTCTGTTGTAAATTCCCTCAAAGCGGCCTCAGCACGAAGAAACCATATTTCGGCAGGAGTCATCAGCACTGCACTCGTTGTTTGCGAGATGGTACTTTTGGAATGTTTGGCATAGTTCTTATGGCTAAAACCGGTTCCCGGACGGATTCCCTTATAAGTCCCGGCATAGGCTATAACACTAGTTTCATCTTTTATCCCTTCCGCCTTTTCAAAATATTTCTCCAAACGAGGATCCTCATAACCTTTCATGTAAGATTCCAGATTGGCATTCAAAAATACTTCACCCCATCCTTTGTTGATTTCTCCAAACGGATTTGTAAAGCCCAATGCAGTGGAAACAGCAACAATGTCATTATTAGCTTCCAACAATCCACCTGCATCCGGATTCATTGCTTTCTCAATCTCAGCGGCAGCAGTCTTAGGAGCTACGACTGACAGACGTACAGCCAAACGCAGACGAAGAGAATTGGCAAACTTAATCCACTGGGCATAGTTCTTCTTTCCTTCAGGCATAAAGACATCGAAGCTGGTAAAGTTTTCCATACCCGGGTTATCAGCCACAAACTTACGTATCTTGTCAATGCCTTCATCCAAATCTTTGAAGAACGCTGTATAAGCCTCTTGTTGGGTATCAGGTTTTGAACCGGTTTTAGAGCCGAACTGGGTATAGACAATCGGCCCGTAAAGGTCGGATATACGATGCATCAGCTCCACTTTCAATATTTTAGTTATACCGTAAAAGCCCCAATTAATATTTTCATTTATCTGCTCGGATTTCTGTACTTCAGGCATGATATATCCATAAGTATTGTCCCATGAAGAACCGTTCCATCCGTCCATCATGTAATAGGTACTATTATTCTTGCCGTCATTGAAAGGATTGAAATCATGAACATATCCGGCGAACAAGTCCGAGCCAAGGTTCTGCATGGTCTGAAAAGTCCAGTTTTTGCCACTTCCCCAATCATAATTAAAATAAACACCTTGCTGTACAATGCTCAAAGGAATCGTGTAATAATTAAAATCCTGCTTTTTGGATTCGTTATTAAATCCGGCTTCATTGGTATTGTATGATTCGAAAGAGTCTGTACAAGACGAAAATCCGATCATGCCGCCTAATAGTAAACTAGCTATATATGTGATATTATTCTTCATAATATAAAACCTCCTCATTTTAGAATGTAAACTTAACATTGAAACCTAAACTACGGGTAGTCGGCATACCAAACACGTCAATACCCTGATTATCGTTGCCGGTTGACAATACTGCATCCGGATCAAACGGAGCTTTCTTCGAAATAAAGAACAGGTTGCGCGCTACAAAGGACAACTGTACTTCTTTGAATACCCCACCGGCTTTTGCAAGCAAAGATTGCGGGAAAGAGTATCCCAATGAAAGTTCGCGCAAGCGGATGTTAGTTGCGTCATACATATAATATTCCGTACATCCGTCACGACCGCTGACTGCCGTATAGAATTTCCTCGGATTTACAGAAGTGCCTTCCAGATTAACCGCTCCGGCATTTCGGGCATCACCTGTATTCAGGCTGACACCTCTCTGGTCGAGTTCTGCCTGTGTCTGTGACAATACATCACCGCCAAAACGTCCGTCAATCAAGAAATAGAGTGAGAAACCTTTGTAAGTGAAGGTATTACTCCAACCCAACATAAAGTCCGGATTACAATTACCAACCTTTTCTGTGTTACCGCCACCAATCACATTCGGCACTTTATCACCGTCTTTATCCGTAGTATATACTATCTGACCGTTATCATCACGCTCGAAAGCCTTGCCATAGATGTCACCAAACGAACCGCCCTGTACCAAACGCATGGAATAGGAAGAAGAAAAGCTTTCATCACCATAAACAAATGTTTTCAAGTCGGGATGCAATTCGACAATCTTATTTTTATTGGTTGAGAAGTTAAATTGAGTTTTCCAACGGAAAGCATCATTCATCACCGGCGTAGCACCTAAAGTCAGTTCGACACCTTCATTCTGAATATTACCGGCATTCACCAGATAGGACTTATATTCCGCACCTGCTGAAGAAGGTAAGGTAAACAATTGATTTTTAGTATTCGTACGATAGTAAGTAAAATCAAACTCCAACCGATAATTGAAGAATTTCCATTCCGTACCCACTTCATAAGAGGTACTCATCTCCGGCTTCAAATCGCTAAAAGGTGCGCTTGCATAAGAAACGATGGCGCCGCCGGCACCAATAATATCGTTACTTCCGGGAATGGAATTACTGACGAACAAAGGAAGGTCGTTACCTACTTTTGACCATGAGCCCCTGATTTTACCAAATGAAATCCATTCAGGAAGTTTCAAGGTCTTATTCAAAATCCAGGAAAGGCCGACAGAAGGATAGAAGAAACTCTTATGGTCGGTAAAGGCCAATGTAGACGACCAGTCGTTACGGGCAGTTACGTCCAGGTAAAGGCTCTCTTTCCATCCAAGTTGTGCCGTAGCGAATATAGATTGCAATTCTCTTCGTTGATTAATCAGTTCTTCAATATAAGCAGCTTGCGTCATCTTGATATTGGATACTGTAAAGACATTCGGATAATAAAGGGAAGCTGTTTTAGAATCCAGTCTCAAAGAATTCACATTGGTACTGTTGATACTGGCACCAACTGCTCCATTCAATGAGAAATCGTCCCATGTTTTATTGAACATTGCCATAACATCACCATAATACAGAGTCTCGGTATGATTCAAGTCAATATAGCGTCCATTCTGTCCCGAAAGAGCCGGAGCCGTAGAAGCATACATCTTCTGCTGATACTGGTCGTGCGTATAATCGGCTGTACCGCGAGCCTGAATATTCAACCAATCCGTAATTTTCACGCTGGCTGTCAATGAAGCGATTACACGCGTACGTTTATCATTGCTATTGATACGGTTCGTAATCCAGTAAGGATTCTGTTCCATGTCCTGATAAGAAGTATACCAGTTCTGAACATTCATATTACGCTTTGCATCAAATTGTTCAAACTCAGTTTTATATTCGGAGATATCTTCACCTCTGGGGAAGCCATATAATCCAACCAACGGATTCATATAATAACCGCCGGAAGTAGGACGGTTCTTGATTGTTTGCGTCATCAGGTTCACATTAGCGTCCAGTTTCAGATAATCATTGAAGAAATTGGCTGTCTCACGGAAGTTGAGGTTATGCTTCTGCATCTTATTCTTTTCAACAATACCTTTGGCAGTTGTATTGGCGTAAGAAAAATAAGTCTGCATCTTATCACTACCGGTCATAAACGATACTGAGTTAATAGCCGTCACTCCATTCTGGAAGAAGTCACCTGCATTATCGTAGTCTTTCAATGCTTTCTTTTCACCCCATCCGTTTTTGTTAGTAGGATCCATAGCATAACTGTTCTGGAATTCCGGCAAACAAATCGCATGGTCAACAGTCAGGTTGGATGAGAATGTTACTTTCTGCATACCCGCTTTACCCTTCTTCGTTGTGATAAGGATAACTCCATTGGCAGCTTGAGAACCATAAAGAGCGGCAGCGGAAGCACCTTTCAAAATACTCATGCTTTCTATATCATCCGGGTTCAGGTTAGAGATACCATCACCACCGTCACGGTTACCTGCATCCGCCGTACCACCGATTGCCGTTGATGCCTGTTCATTGCTACCGTTCAACATCGGGACACCATCAATCACATAAAGCGGTTGATTGTTTCCACTAACAGAACGACTACCGCGAATAGAAACTTTTGCAGAGCCACCAAGTCCGGAAGAACTTTTAGTAATCTGTACACCAGCGGTTTTACCGGCCAATGCATTAATCATATTCGGATCTTTAGCACGGGTAAGTTCATCACCTCCCACTTGCTGGGTAGAATAAGTCAGAGAAGCTTCTTTCTTCTTGATACCCATAGCGGTAACCACCACCTGCTCCAAAGCCATCGCTTCCTCTTCCATCTTTATCTTGAAATTCGTCTGCCCGTTGACAGGGATGCTCTGCGGTTGATAACCTACATAGGAAACGTTGATAACAGCGTCACTGGGAAGTTTAAGCGTAAAGTTACCGTCCAAATCGGTAATCGTCCCGTTCGTCGTTCCTTTTTCTACAACGCTGGCACCAATAATCACTTCACCTCTCGCATCAATCACGACACCTTTTACGGTTATTATTTTTTGTTGTTGTGTGGATGCACTATTCTCTGCAGTCTTGGTCAACACAATATTATTACCTTCCATTACATAATGGACACCCGTACCTTTGAAGGCGCGGTCGAGTATCTCGGTTACCGGCTGATTGTCGGCAACTACATCAACTACCCGCTTTACATCAACTGTTTGTTTGTTGTAAACGAACAAGTAATCGGTCTGTGACTCTATCTTGGAGAGTAACTCACTTACTTTCAGCGTCGAGCGGGGAATGCTGATTTTTGCACTCTGAGAGTATCCATTCTCACAATAAGCTTGAAATGTTACGAACAGAAGAAGGAATAAAGTGATCTTCATAGTCAGTATTATTTGCTTAGATTCTAAACTTTTTGGGCAAAAAAGCCCTTTCAAAGAAATTTTTCTCATATCTTTGCAACGTGTTAAGTTAATAAATTGATTAAGGTCGATTTTTGACTGTTTCGAATCGGAAAGTATGGGGGTACTTTCCGATTCTCTTTTCAGATAACGGGGTTATTGACTGTTATTCATAATTCTTATGCTTTTAAGGGTTAGTACTAATCTAAGGTATGTATTTAATGTGAGCTCATTTCTTATTCTATAAAGATGCTGTCTTTTTCGGCACTCATGGAATAAGTGAACGGATGATCTTTCTGAATCACTTTAAGTACGTGTTCCACACCATCCTGATCCTTGAACTTACCCGTGCAACGATAATTCAGCACTTTCGGATTATTCACGATGATCTTCACCTTATAATATTTTTCCAGTTTGCCGAGCAACAGATTAAAGGGAGTATCATCGAAGCAGTATAGCCCGTCTTTCCAGCGGAGATAATCAAAATCTGTAAACCGTTCCTTTCTGAACTTTCCGTCACGGGAAATAAAAACTTCATTCACTCCCAGACGAGTGAGCGGACGTTCGCCGCCATTTGCGTAGATATCGACAATACCTTCAAGCAAAGTAGTCGTAAATTCATTGCTTCCCCGGTAAGCGCATACATTAAAATGTGTTCCTACCACTCTCACCTGATTCGTCTCCGTGTTTACATTAAATGGTATCTCTTTGTTCTTCGCCACTTCAAAGTAGGCTTCTCCGTCCAACTCCACATCCCTCTCATTACGTCCGAAATCATGGGAATAACTTAATGTGGACTGTGCGTTCAACCATACTCTCGTACCGTCTGCCAAAGTGATCTGCGCCCGTTGACCGGCAGGAACCGCCACTGTTTGCAGATGCGCTGTCTTACCGTAATGGTATTCCTTGAACAGGAATCCGCAACTGATTGCCACTACTATGACAGCAGCTATGCGGGCACTCCACCTTAACATAGGTAAAATGCGAGTGCCCATTGCCGCCTTCTCTCTCTTCCTGTTGGTTTTGGTATCGGTAAAAAGGGCAATATCAAACAGCATACGTTCTTTCTGCAATGCCTTCCAGTTTTCCTCGGACTCGTCCACCCAGTTAAGAATACGCTTTTCTTCCTCAACAGTAGCGTTGCCCTTAAAATATTTATGTAATAACTCTTGGGTCATATGAATTGTCTTTTTCCTGTTAATACTTATAAGAGGCCTTTTTCTCCCCTTCTATATATAAAACAGACCAACCCTGGACAACCCTAACGAAAAATGCGACTTTTTTTATAAAAGAATAGAAATAAGATAATCTTTCAGTTCGGTACGCAGAATTTTCAGTGCTTTAGTGATATGAAACTCCACGCTTTTAAGAGAAATCCCAAGCTGTTCGGCGATTATTTTATTAGGAGTATTTTGATAACGGCTCAACATAAAAATCTTCCGGCTCTGTTCCGGCATCCGCTTCAAGGCCTTTTGCACAATGTGCTGTATTTCCGCATTGAAAATAGTATCCGGCTCACAATCCTCCAATGTAGAGATACGAAGATCCAGTTCACGCTGCCTGTGCGTGTTTATTTCTTCTTCGGCACGAAGACGGACCTGCAGATGTGCCAGATAGTTCAGCGCCTTATTTTTTATGATCGTCAACAGCAACGCATGCAAATTAGAATCTTCTTCCCATTTATCTCGGTTTTCCCACAAAGTTATCATAGATTCCATCAATATGTCTTCTGCCTCCTGCTTATCACGGATGTATGAATAGGCGAATGACAAAAACTTCTCCTGATTCTCATGAAAGAATTCAGAAAAAAGTTGAACAGAAGAGATATTACTCGTTTTGTGCATCACGCATTAGCTTTAAAGGTTGGTGTTTTCTTTCTTTTATACAAAAGAACAGAAAGTTTTCCATAAAAGCAAAATTTCAGACAAAAAAATAGTCCGGAAACTTAGTTTTCGGACTATCCTTTGTCATATAAAAGCTATCACTTTTTTACTTTTTCTCCGGTCTTGGCAACAAAACTTTTCTGGAAAGTTTGAATTTACCAGTTTTCGGATCAATATCAATCAATTTTACATCGATTTCGTCACCTTCTTTAATTCCGGCTTCTTCAACAGTTTCAAGACGTTTCCAGTCAATTTCGGAAATGTGCAGCAAACCGTCCTTACCCGGCAAGAATTCGATAAACGCACCGTAAGGCATGATAGAACGAACTTTACCTTTGTACACTTCACCCACTTCAGGAACAGCAACGATTGCCTTAATCATGCGCATTGCATCATCAATACACTTCTTGTTTGTTCCGGAAACTTCGATGCGACCCATACCGTCAATTTCTTCGATAGTAATCACAGCACCTGTTTCTTCCTGCATACCTTGGATAATCTTTCCACCAGGACCGATTACTGCTCCGATGAATTCTTTTGGAATTGTCATCGTTTCGATACGAGGAGCATGTTCTTTCAAGTCAGCACGCGGTTCAGCGATTGTTTCTGTGATTTTATTGAGGATGTGCATACGTCCCTCTTTAGCCTGGTTCAAAGCACGTTCCAGGATTTCGTAGGACAGACCATCTACCTTGATATCCATCTGAGTAGCAGTAATACCGTCTTTTGTTCCGGTTACTTTGAAGTCCATATCTCCGAGGTGGTCCTCGTCACCGAGGATATCAGACAATACAGCATATTTCTCTTCGCCCGGATTCTTAATCAATCCCATGGCGATACCTGATACGGGTTTCTTTATCTTCACACCTGCATCCATCAATGCCAATGTTCCGGCACATACGGTAGCCATAGAAGAAGAACCGTTAGACTCAAGAATATCAGAAACTACACGCACTACATACGGATAATCAGCAGGAATCTGTCCTTTCAAAGCACGCCAAGCCAAGTGACCGTGACCGATTTCACGACGACCTACACCACGCTGTGCTTTCGCTTCACCTGTAGAGAAAGGAGGGAAGTTATAATGTAACAGGAAACGTTCTTTTCCGTGTTCCAGAACATCGTCGATAATCTTCTCGTCGAGTTTGGTACCCAGTGTAACAGAAGTCAGTGACTGAGTCTCACCACGAGTAAAGATAGCAGATCCGTGAGGACCGGGCAAAGGACTGACTTCACACCAGATAGGACGGATTTCGGTAGTCTTACGACCGTCGAGACGCTTACCTTCATCAAGAATAGAACGGCGCATTGCTTCTTTTTCCACATCATGGTAGTAACGGTCAATCAGCGCAGCCTTTTCTTCCAACTCTTCTTCAGAGAACTGAGCCTTGAATTCTTCACGGATAGCCTCGAAAGCTTCAAAACGCTCATGCTTGTTGTTGTTTCCTGAAGCGGCAACGGCATATGCCTTGTCATAACATGCTTCACGAACAGCCTTACGAAGTTCATCATCGTTCACTTCGTGGTTATATTCACGTTTCACTGTTTTGCCGACTTCTTCCGTCAACTCCATCTGAGCCTTGCAATGAATCTTGATAGCTTCGTGAGCTACTTTCATTGCTTCCAGCAATTCAGCTTCGGATACTTCCTGCATTTCACCTTCTACCATCATGATATTTTCATAAGTAGCGGCAACCATAAGATCCATATCAGCTTTTTCCAGTTGTGCAAAAGTAGGATTGATAACGAACTGCCCGTCGATACGTGCTACACGTACTTCAGAAATAGGTCCGTTGAAGGGGATATCTGAAACGGCAAGTGCTGCTGAAGCTGCAAGTCCTGCCAATGCGTCCGGCATATCTACACCATCAGCCGAGAAGAGGATGATGTTTACATATACCTCTGCATGATAATTATCAGGGAATAAAGGACGGAGAGCACGGTCAACGAGACGGCAAGTCAGAATCTCATAATCGGAAGCTCTACCCTCTCTCTTGGTGAAACCACCAGGAAAACGGCCGAATGCCGCAAATTTTTCTTTGTACTCTACCTGTAAAGGCATGAAATCAGTTCCGGGAACTGCATCTTTAGCGGCACAAACAGTAGCTAATAACATGGTATTTCCCATGCGTAGCATTACAGAACCGTCTGCCTGTTTTGCCAACTTTCCCGTCTCGAGCGTGATGGTTCTTCCATCTGCCAACTCGATTGTCTTAACAATTGGGTTAATCATAAAAATTGTTTTATCTATACTTTTTCTTTCAAAATTCCTGCAAAGATATACATTTATCGTTGTAATCGGGTGGAAATGAGGTAAAAAGTTAGTTACGAACTGATTTTTTTTCAAAAATAGGATGAAGAACACAACAAAATGCTTTGACTAATCTCGAAAAGAAGTATATTTGCATCTCGTTAATAACACACACTATATGAAAAAGGTTACTTTTGCAGCGCTCGCCGCACTTACTATTACAGCTTGTAGTTCCGGCCCTGAATTCCAGGTGAACGGGGATGTATCAGGAGCCGACGGTAAAATGCTTTATCTCGAAGCTTCCGGTCTGGAAGGTATTATTCCGCTCGATTCGATAAAACTGAAAGGGGAAGGTACATTCAGCTTCAAGCAACCCCGTCCCGAATCACCCGAATTTTATCGCTTGCGGGTAGACGACAAAGTCATCAACTTTTCTGTAGACTCCATCGAAACAATCCTGATTAAGGCACCGTATGTAGATTTCTCCACTACTTACACTGTGGAAGGTTCGGAAAACAGCAACAAGATAAAAGAATTGACACTGAAACAAATCCGGCTTCAGAAAGAAGTGGACGATTTACTGGCTGCACTGCGCAGCAACAAAATAGGTCACGATATCTTTGAGGACAGCTTGGCCACACTGCTCAACAACTATAAGGAAGATGTAAAAGTAAACTATATTTTTGCCGCACCCAACACGGCGGCAGCTTACTTTGCTTTATTCCAAAAGCTCAACAATTATCTGATATTCGACCCGTTGAACAATAAAGATGACGTGAAGTGCTTCGCAGCCGTTGCCACGAGCCTCAACAATGCATTCCCCGATGCCGTACGTTCCAAAAATCTTTACAATATTGTAATCAAGGGAATGAAGAATACACGCCAGCCACAAGCGAAAGCACTGGAAATTCCACAGGATAAAATTGTAGAAACCGGAATCATCGATATCGCCCTGCGCGACGTGAAAGGGAATGTACGCAAACTGACCGACCTGAAAGGCAAAGTCGTATTGCTCGACTTTTCCGTTTTCCAGTCGCCCGCCGGAGCACCTCACAACCTGATGCTTCGCGAACTATATAATACATACGCTTCACAAGGACTGGAAATCTACCAGGTATCTCTCGATGCGGACGAACACTACTGGAAAACATCGGCAGACAACCTACCGTGGGTATGTGTACGCGATGGAAACGGAGTATACTCTACGAACGTAGCCGTATATAATGTCCGCCAGGTTCCATCTGTCTTTTTGATAAACCGCAACAACGAATTGAAACTTCGCGGTGAAGATATCAAAGACTTGGAAGCGGCTGTCAAGTCATTGCTCTAAGTTGTTATAATTTAGCATATTTCTTTTAAATATGTTACATAGCATCATTTTTCGCTTGACACGTATCTCTTAAAAGGCTATCTTTGCAAAGAAATAATGAAAAGAGGGTTCCAACATGTGCCATGTTGGAATTCTTTTTTGTTTATATGACCATTTAAAACAATTAAAGGAGGAAAACATCATGGCTTATATGTCAGAAGAAGGTTACAAGAAACTAATGGCGGAACTTAAAGAACTGGAAACAGTGGAACGCCCGAAGATCTCTGCGGCAATAGCCGAAGCCAGAGATAAAGGAGACCTGTCGGAAAATGCAGAATACGATGCAGCCAAAGAGGCGCAAGGTATGTTGGAAATGCGTATCAACAAACTGAAAACAGTGATCGCTGACGCAAAAATCATTGATGAGTCCAAACTCAAAACTGATTCCGTACAGATTTTAAATAAAGTGGAGCTGAAGAATGTAAAGAATGGAATGAAAATGATTTATACCATCGTTTCTGAAAGCGAAGCTAACCTGAAAGAAGGAAAGATTTCCGTCAACACCCCGATTGCACAAGGTCTGCTTGGCAAGAAGGTAGGTGAAATAGCAGAAATTACCGTTCCACAGGGTAAGATTGCATTGGAAGTAGTAAACATATCCATTTAACGTTAAGGCAGGTCTTCGTATAAGACTTGCCTTATTTTATCCCAAAAAGTTATGGCAACAATATTCAGTAGAATCATCGCAGGCGAAATCCCCTGCTACAAGGTGGCGGAAAACGACAAGTTTTTTGCATTTCTCGATATCAACCCACTGGTAAAGGGACATACACTGGTGGTGCCCAAACAGGAAGTAGACTACATTTTCGATTTGAGCAATGAAGATCTGGCTGCAATGCATGTATTTGCAAAAAAAGTAGCCCGTGCCATCGAAAAAGCTTTCCCTTGCCGGAAAGTAGGCGAAGCTGTTATCGGACTGGAAGTTCCTCATGCGCACATCCATTTGATTCCTATTCAGAAGGAATCGGATATGTTGTTCTCGAATCCGAAGCTGAAGCTGTCGGATGAAGAATTCAAGTCCATAGCGCAAGCAATCAACTCCTCTCTATAAAACATGATGATGAAATAAACGGGAGCGTTCTGTGAAGGACGCTCTTTTTTTGTTTCACACTGAGGGACTTTTATTCCCCTTGTTCTCGGCAACTTCCACCAAATATACCCCGATGCAAATAAAAATGATAGCAAACGTCTGCATCCAACTGAAACGGTCCTGCCCTAAAATAAGAGAAGCGATGGTTGCCACAATCAGAATCAAATAACCATAAATGGCCACCACTGTTGTCTTCAGATACTTCAGACCAACGGGAAGCAACATATAACTTATGGTAGTCGGGAAAATCAGGACAAACATCAGAACCAGGAAAGGCATCCAGTGAAACGGTACAGAGAACACAGCAGCATCGAAACCTGTAATCAGCGACACGATAATAGCGGATAGGGCCGCACCGGAAAATGTGTACCGCAACATAGTTATCGCTCCGATAGCCGTGAGAATACGCTGGCTCAAAATCAGATAGACAGCATAGACTACGGAACTAGCCAGACAAAGCATATTTCCGGTGAAGGCATCGGATGCCAAATCATCACTCTGTTGCGTCAAGATGCAGACCAACGCACCGACCAGTCCGATAGAGATACCGATTATCTTCTTTGCCGTCGCTTTCTCTTTATAAAAGAAGATCATAATAAGAAATACCCAGATAGGTTGAAGGCTGGTGAATATGGAACTGGAGACAGGGGTTGTTTTGCTCAACCCCGCCAAATAAAGAAACATAAAGCCATAAAGTCCCAAAGCCCCTAACAAAAAGAGTAAACATTTGTCCCTGCCCGATGATTTTTCCGGTGGCATGAACCATCCGATTACCCAAAAAGCGACTGCTGCAAATGTGCAACGAAGTGTTGCCCCTGTCAGCGGACTCATCCACAAAGGCAGAAGGAACTTCAAGGCATTCATATTCAAACCGCTAAAAATTTTCGAGACAGCCATGCTCAGATTGGCCTCCAGTTTCTTATTCTTCATTTTTTTATTTCAGTTGATCATTAAACAAAAAGGTAGTACGCCGCAGGTAAGCCCAGAAAAAGGTTACTACCGTAATCAGGAGATTAAAGATAAAAGGAAATTCCTGAGACTGGGTGTGGAATATCCACTGGAAAAAATCGACCATAAAAGGATAAAGCAGAATGGCGAGGTAATTCATCATCATTACAAATGCCAATGCCAAAGTTGTCTTTTCCGGCAATGCAACATGGGTGGTCTTATCATAAAGCATGGGCTGGATGACACCATATCCCAAACCGACAAGAATACACCCCGGAACAATCAGCCACTCTATCGGAGCTATCCAAATCAACAATAACCCCAAAGCCATTGCCAACAAGCTATATGCTTTTGTCCGCTCTTTCAATACGCCTGCAATCTTATCCAGCCCAAATCCAGGCGCCATAATCGCCAGAAAGAAAAGCGAAATCATCAGCCCTGAGTTACCACTGGAAAAATGATGTTTCTCCATCAGAAATGGTAAATTGAAAATAACAGCCAGCACAATGTAAGTTGTCACTCCATAAAAAAGCATCAACTGTACCAAGTGTTTGAGATGGATGCCATACTTGCTCTTTCCGATATCTACGGCAGGCTGTCCCGACGTTGAACCGCCACTATCAACCGTATCCGTCCCCGGCTGGTTCGTCTTTAAATGCCCGACCAGCAGGATAGAAACTAAAGGAAGAAGATAAACCAAAAATGGTAAATGCCAACTGACTTCTGCAAGATAACCGGTCACGGCAGTGGCTATCACCAGTGTGAAATTGGTAATGGCAGAACTTAATCCGAATTGCTTCACACGATAAGTTCCCACAAAATAGCGGGAGACCAATCCGGTAGATAAAGGGATAATAAGTCCGGAACCGATACCAAGCAAAGCGCTTACCACAATCAATTGCCACATTTTATTGGAAATCAGATATAAAATGCCGCTTGCCGCAAAAAGCCAGAGTCCAATCTTCAGGATACGGACATAATCAACTTTTTCCGTCAGTTTACCACCCAATAATATAAAAGGAATAATAAGTAGTGACGGCAGCGAGGTCAACATCTGTATATCCAAATCCGTAGCTTTTGGAAATATCTTCGTCAGATCACCCAATATCGGCGAGACAGCCAGCCCCGGCAGTGAGGTCAATGCCGAAATAGACCAAATGGCAATTAAAGTAATAAGAGGAATTGTTCCTCGTCCAGTCTGTATTTTCATATGCTTATTCGTTAAAAAGTTCAGGTTTGAAGAAAACAATACTCACCATATAAAGTTCAAAGCGTATTATTTACGGTTTTATATTTTCTCAACCGGCCTTATGCAGATGAGAAAAAACCTCCCCCTTAATAAACGCCAAATAATGTAAAAGCCGAAAACTTTCAAATCCATCTGCTGTTGTTGTGGGAAATTCGACGGGGAAAATCCCCATCGTCCTAAACCTTTAAAAAAACAAATTAAGTATGGAAGATTTAAATTTCAGAAAAGGTGATGCAAAAACCGATGTATTTGGTTCAGACAGAATGTTACAACCCTCTCCGGTAGAGAAAATCCCTGATGGACCAACGACTCCTGAAGTTGCCTACCAAATGGTTAAAGACGAAACATTCGCCCAGACTCAGCCACGTTTGAATCTGGCTACTTTCGTAACCACCTATATGGATGAATATGCCACCAAACTGATGAACGAAGCCATCAATATCAACTACATTGATGAGACAGAGTATCCGCGTATCGCAGTAATGAATGGCAAATGTATCAACATAGTTGCCAACTTGTGGAACTCTCCTGAAAAAGATACTTGGAAAACCGGAGCATTGGCCATCGGTTCTTCCGAAGCCTGTATGCTGGGTGGTGTAGCTGCCTGGTTGCGCTGGCGCAAGAAAAGACAAGCCCAGGGCAAACCATTCGATAAACCGAACTTTGTTATTTCGACAGGTTTCCAGGTTGTTTGGGAAAAGTTCGCACAGTTGTGGCAGATCGAAATGCGTGAAGTGCCTTTGACTCTCGATAAAACCACTCTCGACCCCGAAGAAGCTTTGAAGATGTGTGACGAAAACACAATCTGTATCGTACCTATCCAAGGTGTTACATGGACAGGACTGAACGATGATGTTGAAGCATTGGACAAAGCACTGGATGCTTACAATGCCAAGACCGGTTATGACATTCCTATCCACGTAGATGCCGCAAGTGGTGGTTTCATCCTTCCTTTCCTTTATCCGGAAAAGAAATGGGACTTCCGTTTGAAATGGGTACTTTCTATCAGCGTATCCGGTCATAAGTTCGGTCTGGTATATCCGGGACTCGGCTGGGTCGTTTGGAAAGGTAAAGAATATCTGCCCGAAGAGATGTCATTCAGCGTAAATTATCTGGGCGCCAACATCACTCAGGTAGGTTTGAACTTCTCCCGTCCTGCTGCCCAGATTCTCGGACAATATTACCAGTTTATCCGTTTAGGATTCCAGGGTTACAAGGAAGTACAATACAACTCATTGCAGATTGCCAAATACATCCATGACGAAATCGCCAAGATGGTTCCGTTCGTCAACTACTCCGAAGAGGTTGTGAACCCGTTGTTCATCTGGTACTTGAAACCGGAATATGCCAAAACAGCCAAATGGACTTTGTACGATTTGCAAGACAAACTGTCTCAGCACGGTTGGATGGTTCCTGCTTATACATTGCCTTCCAAACTGGAAAGTTATGTAGTAATGCGTGTCGTTGTCCGTCAAGGATTCAGCCGCGACATGGCAGATATGTTGTTGGGTGACATCAACAACGCTATCGCAGAACTCGAAAAGCTGGAATATCCGACTCCTACCCGTATGGCACAGGACAAGAATCTGCCGGTAGAAACCAAGATGTTCAACCATGGCGGCCGCCGTCACAAAACAGTAAAAAAATAAAAGAACTATGGATAAAAAAGTAACACTCGCTCAATTGAAAGAAGTGGTACAGGAGGCATACGACCAGGTAAAAACCAATACCGGCGGCAAGAACGCCGACTATATCCCTTACCTGGCAAATGTCAATAAAGATCTCTTTGGAATCAGTGTCTGCCTGCTCAACGGGCAGACCATCCATGTAGGAGACACCGACTACCGCTTCGGCATAGAATCCGTATCCAAAGTACATACGGCAATTCTGGCATTACGCCAATATGGCGCCAAGGAAATCCTGGACAAGATCGGGGCCGATGCAACGGGCCTGCCTTTCAACTCAATCATCGCCATCTTACTGGAGAATGACCATCCGTCCACTCCATTGGTAAATGCCGGTGCCATTTCTGCCTGCAGCATGGTAGAGCCTATCGGTGATGCTGCGAAGAAATGGGATGCCATCGTAGGAAACATAACCGACTTGTGCGGTAGCGATCCCCAGTTGATTGATGAATTGTACAAGTCCGAATCGGATACGAACTTCAACAACCGCTCCATCGCCTGGCTGCTGAAAAACTACAACCGTATCTATGACGACCCGGATATGTCGTTAGACCTTTATACCCGCCAGTGCTCACTGGGAGTTACCGCACTGCAACTTTCTATCGCAGCCGGAACAATCGCCAACGGCGGTGTAAACCCTGTAACCAAGAAGGAGGTGTTCGATGCCAGCCTGGCTCCTAAAATCACTGCCATGATTGCCGCAGTAGGTTTCTACGAACATACCGGCGACTGGATGTACACTTCCGGTATCCCTGCAAAAACAGGTGTAGGTGGCGGCGTAATGGGTGTATTGCCCGGACAATTCGGTATCGCTGCATTCGCTCCTCCTTTGGATGGTTCGGGTAACTCTGTAAAAGCGCAGTTGGCTATCCAATACATCATGAACAAACTGGGTCTGAATGTATTCGGTCACAATCATATCACCATTGTCGACTAAAAGACTTTCCTGATAAAAAAGTAAAGGTTACTATCCCGCGATAGTAACCTTTTTCCATTCCCCTTATCCGGCCAAAAGCTCATACTTGAGGGCTTTGGCGAATATCATCATCCTTGCGTATTTTGTATCGCAGGTTTCTCTGTTGCAGCCGCTTTCTGCTCAGCAGCCTTTTTCTGCTCTTCTTGTGCTTCGTAATATTGCTTTTTCCGTTTGTTGGATTCCTGAATCAGATTCGTGATATAGACTGTAAAAATCGGGAACATCATCATACCCAGAGCTGCCAACAGTACGGAAAGCACTCTACCGGTAGTCGTCACCGCAATTATATTCGACCCGACGGTAGTCACATCCATAAATGCCCACCACAAGGCATCTCCATACCCATGAACCAGCGGATTCACTTTATGTTCGAGCACGAAAAACGCAAGACTGGAAAAATAGACCGTTGCCAACAACATAGTCAGATAAGAGATAAACAAGCTCGAAGCCCGGTTGTACGTCAGCCAGCCGACCACAATGGCAAGCGCATATCCGCCCCTCAGCAAAGGAATAAAACGGAGAAAATAAGTAATCTCCGGAGAAAACGTCCATCCGTAATAGGCAATAATGTTCTGATAAGGGATGGCTACTAGCAAGAAGATGAAATGTGTCCGTAAATAACGTCCTTTGTGCTTTGCCAGGAAAAACTCCAGTACAAAATCGAAAAGAAACCAAAGACAAATCCATAACTGAGTCTTCATGTACGACGACTGTGTATAAAAAGGAATTCCTTTAAAAGTATCCACAGAAATACTGATAACCAGAAAAAGGGACATCACTAATATAATAAGGTGAAGAATGCCATAAATCCCCTTTTTCCCTAAGATAAAATCCGAAAGTGCTGATTTCATAACTACTTAGTTTATAATAAAATGATTCTTGTATAATGTATAATGTGTAGAAACAATCAGAGAAAGCGATTGTTTCGTGACAAGCCATTTTGAGGGTACAATATATTCGATTTTACGATGTTAATTAACGAACTTTGAAAGATATTGCGGGAACATCTCACGCAAAATGTTGTTATATCACTGACTTTAAAATATTTTTCACTTAAAACCTTAACTTATGGCAAATATTAAAAATGCAGTGAAGCTGGGGGTGTTTACCCTCGCTATCATGAACGTTACGGCAGTAGTATCATTGCGTGGACTACCAGCCGAGGCCGTATACGGAATGAGTTCGGCCTTCTACTATCTTTTCGCAGCTATCGTCTTTCTGATTCCTACATCGCTCGTCGCAGCAGAGCTGGCGGCTATGTTTCAGGATAAGCAAGGTGGTGTGTTCCGGTGGGTAGGCGAAGCCTACGGTAAGAAACTGGGCTTCCTTGCCATCTGGGTACAATGGATTGAGAGTACAATCTGGTATCCTACAGTATTAACCTTCGGTGCCGTATCCATCGCCTTTATCGGAATGAATGACGCACATGACATGTCACTGGCTAACAATAAGTATTACACTCTTGTCGTGGTACTTATCATTTACTGGCTGGCAACTTTCATTTCTCTGAAAGGTATGAGCTGGGTTGGTAAAGTAGCCAAAGTCGGCGGTATGGTCGGTACGATTATCCCGGCTGCTTTGTTGATTATCCTCGGTATCATCTACCTGGCAACCGGCGGACAGTCCAACATGAACTTCGACAGCAGTTTCTTCCCTGACTTTACCAACTTTGACAATGTCGTTCTTGCCGCCAGTATCTTCCTGTTTTATGCCGGTATGGAAATGGGCGGTATCCACGTGAAAGACGTAGAAAACCCATCCAAGAACTATCCGAAGGCAGTATTTATCGGTGCACTTATCACTGTTCTTATTTTCGTTCTCGGTACTTTCGCACTCGGTGTTATCATCCCTGCAAAAGACATCAACCTTACTCAGAGCCTGCTCGTCGGTTTTGACAACTACTTCAAGTATATCCACGCTTCCTGGTTGTCACCCATCATCGCCATCGCCCTTGCATTCGGCGTATTGGCAGGTGTATTGACATGGGTTGCCGGTCCGTCAAAAGGTATCTTTGCCGTAGGTAAGGCAGGTTATATGCCCCCGTTCTTCCAGAAAACAAACAAGCTGGGTGTACAGAAGAATATCTTGTTCGTACAGGGTATCGCTGTTACCGTATTAAGCCTGTTGTTCGTAGTAATGCCTTCCGTACAGAGTTTCTATCAGATTCTGTCACAGTTGACAGTTATTCTTTACCTTATCATGTATCTGCTGATGTTCTCAGGAGCTATCGCACTGCGTTATAAGATGAAAAAGCTGAACCGTCCGTTCCGTATCGGTAAATCCGGTAACGGTTTGATGTGGTTCGTCGGCGGACTCGGATTCTGTGGTTCATTGCTTGCCTTTATCCTCAGCTTCATTCCGCCCAGCCAGATTTCTACAGGTAGCAATACTGTCTGGTTCTCCGTACTGATTATCGGTGCAATCATCGTTGTCGTTGCTCCGTTCATCATCTACGCTTCCAAGAAACCGTCCTGGGTAGATCCTAACTCTAACTTCGAACCGTTCCACTGGGAAGTACAGGCTCAACCTGCTACTGCTAATGTAGCTACCGGAAGCACCACTGCAAGTACAGCCGCCCCCAGTACCACAACTTCCCATACCAACGCTTCAAGCGCTGCTCCATCAGGCAGTCCCACTGCTTCGAACGGAAGTTCCGCTTCAAGTAAAGCGTCTTCGGGAAGCGGAGACACGAATAAGGATGCACCTAAATCATAAAGACTAAGCGTACATCCTGTTTATGAAAAAAGTAATCCCGCTTCAGCTATTCGAAAAAGCCGAAGCGGGATTATTTTTTATCCAAAGGCGGATTCATCCCCTGTATCTTTTGCTGTATGCCCTGTGGCAGTATAAACCAGAAAGTGGAACCTTTATCCAATTCGGAATCCACTCCGAGACTCCCACCTAAATTCTTGATAATCGTTTGCGAAAGCGCCAGTCCAAGCCCTGTCCCCTGCACTTCACGATCTAACTTAATGAAGCGCGAGAATATCTTATCCTGTTCCTCTTCAGGTATGCCGATACCCGTATCGGACACATAAAAACGCACATCTTCCGTACCTTCCATATGACAACCAAAACGTATTTCGCCCGATTCTGTGAATTTCATCGCATTATGCAACAGGTTCGTCACCACCTGAATAATACGTTGCTGTTCCGAATACAGCATAATCGGTTGCACTTGCGCCTCGCAAACCAGTTTTACTGCAGACTGCCCGTTCATCTTCATTCTAAAGACTCCCTCCAGTTCCCGCAGTAAATCATTTGCGTCAAATTCCGAATATTGGAAATTCACCGCCCCCGCTTCTATTTGCGAAAGGTCGAAAATATCGTTGACAAGACGTAGCAAGCGTTCATTGTTCTCTGTGATAATGTCGGCATATACCTTCTTTTCTTCTTCACTGGCAGCCGACACGATTAAACCGGAAAATCCGACAATCGCATTCAGCGGTGTACGCACTTCGTGGCTCATATTGGATATAAAGGCAGATTGTAACTTCTCGACAGAGATGGAGTGTTCTTTTTCAATAGTCAACAGTCGCTGCATATTTCTCAACTCCGTCACATCATAAACAGTCAGTACCATATAATCCTCACCACCAATTTCCAGATACGTCCCCGAAACCGACACATCACAAGGAATCACTTTCTTTTCGTCTTCACTCAGCAATCTCATGGAAGCATCCAATTTTTTAAAGTCTGTTTTGTCACGGAATGCCTTACTGATATTTGTACGGACACAGCAAAATTTGCATTGTTCATGCTTGCCACACTCGCCTGCCGCAATCGCATTCCGACAATGCAGCAAGTCCCCAACTCTTTTGATTGTCCCGTCTACCGGAGCCGAAAGGCCGTTCAATGAATAATAATTGGTATCGCTAACCACAAAATCTCTATCAATCAACAGAAAGTAAGCATTGATATTCTGTAGAATCATGGACGGGATTCCGACTTTATCGAGCTCCGCCTCTTTGGCACGTATTTCTTTCCGGATTGATTGGAACTTCAGTTGCACACAAATGAGAAATATTGCTAAAACAGCTATGACAAAAACAGTTAATGCCGCCATGATAATAGAAGATTTTAATATTGCTTGAATTGTTTTTACTGTGTAAAAGTATGAAATATACACCATAAAATCAGCATTTATCTACATATTTCTTCACTAAAAACTGCTACTATTTTTTCCTATACCAGAAATTGACGAAAATTTCTTTCAAAGTTATTGTGGTATTAAAAAATATACTTATCTTTGCACCCGCAAACGAGAAAGGTGCCATAGCTCAGTTGGTAGAGCAAAGGACTGAAAATCCTTGTGTCCCCGGTTCGATTCCTGGTGGCACCACTTCTTAAGCAATCGGAATGTAGCGCAGTTGGTAGCGCACTACGTTCGGGACGTAGGGGTCGGGCGTTCGAGTCGCCTCATTCCGACAAGACAAAGGGTAGCTTTCTGGAATACAGCAAGTTACCCCTTTATTATTTTCAAGCTGCCGGGACGAAATCGGGACAGCCGGACTCAAATCTATCAACCTATTATATCATGAAAAACAGATTCTGCATTTTGACGGCAACCGCCCTCTTCCTGCTTTGTTTCAGTTGCACAAAGACTCAAGTGACTCATTCTGAGAATGAGAAGACAATCACTCCGCCTATCATGGGATGGAGTTCATGGAATGCTTTCCGAGTAGATATCAGCGAAGACATTATTAAACACCAGGCCGACCTTATGGTAGAAAAAGGCTTGAAGGACGCAGGCTACCACTACATCAATGTAGACGACGGTTTCTTCGGCAGACGGGATGACAATGGAGTCATGCAGACCAACGAGAAACGTTTCCCGAACGGCATGAAACCAATAGCCGACCACATACACGGACTGGGAATGAAAGCCGGCATCTATACCGATGCAGGCAACAACACCTGCGGCTCCATCTGGGACAATGACGCAGCAGGAGTAGGCGCAGGCATTTACGGGCATGAGCCGCAGGACGCCCAATTATACTTCGGCGACTGGGGATTCGACTTTATCAAAATAGACTATTGCGGTGGAGATGTACTGGGACTGGAAGAGCAAGAACGCTATACCTCTATCCGCAACAGCATAGACAAGGTAAACAAGGACGTTTCCGTGAATATCTGCCGATGGGCTTTCCCCGGCACTTGGGCGAAAGACGTGGCAACTTCCTGGCGTATCAGCGGAGATATTAATGCACATTGGAACTCACTGAAATATGTAGTCGGAAAGAATCTCTACCTGTCCGCCTATGCCGGAAACGGACACTACAATGATATGGACATGATGGTAATCGGATTTCGCGACGACAGCAAAGTAGGCGGGAAAGGACTTACCCCGGCAGAAGAAGAAGCACATTTCGGTCTGTGGTGTATCATGAGCTCGCCTTTGCTTATCGGCTGCAATCTGGAAAACCTGCCGGAATCTTCTCTCGAATTGCTGAAAAACAAAGAATTGATTGCGCTCAACCAAGACCCGCTGGGATTGCAGGCTTATGTAGCACAACACGAAAACGACGGCTATGTACTGGTGAAAGACATCGAACAGAAACGTGGCAATGTACGCGCTGTGGCATTATACAATCCCTCCGATACAGTATGCAGTTTCTCCGTTCCATTCTCTTCCCTGGAATTTGCTGGGAACGTGAAAGTTCGTGATTTAGTAAAGCATAGCGATTTAGGCAGTTTCTACGGCAACTTTGAACAGACTCTGCCCGCACACAGTGCCATGTTCCTTCGTATGGAAGGCGAAACGCGCCTGGAACCGACATTGTATGAAGCAGAATGGGCATACCTACCTCTTTTCAACGACTTAGGCAAGAACCCGAAAGGCATTATTTACACCAACGACAAGGAAGCATCCGGCAAAATGAAAGTGGGATTCCTCGGCGGACAACCGGAAAACTATGCTGAATGGCGCGAAGTGTACAGTGGAGACGGCGGACGTTACAACATGACCATTTACTATTCATTCGGCAAAGGACGACAATTGGAAGTAGACGTCAACGGCATTATCACAAAAATCAATTCATTGGGAGAAGACGAAACACACAATCAAATCTCCATTCCTGTAGAACTGAAAGCAGGATATAATACCATCCGCATGGGAAACAGCTATAACTGGGCACCGGACATTGACTGCTTCACCCTGACCAAAGCGCTGTAATATTACAACCGATATATAAAAAGGAGCAATAATGAATCTATTTCATTTTGCTCCTTTTCTGTCTAGCCATGTCTAGTTTCTATTACGGATTCACTATTATTTCCGCTTTCTCCCGAAGCGTCATTTGTAATTGGGCATCTTTATCCAATGGAGTCCATACAACACGATTGCATTCTCCTACCTGTAAGGCGTTATGATGTTTTTTAGTACCTCTAAGATACTCTGTACCTATTTCGCAACTTTCAATCTTCCAGTTCCATGTACTATTCAGGTTCAGATAGAAATTTTCAATCTTACTATCCTTTGCCTTAAATCTCAAATCTTCTCCATCAATACTAAAAGAACGGAACTGGCAAGAATCAAGCAATACTTCCTGATGAAGCACATGTACAAACAAAGAATCCATTTTTACCTCCTTCAAGTTCATCTTTAAACCTTGCGTATAAAAAAGAAGACTGCTTAACGAATCCACAGACAACTGTACATCCATCCCTACCGCATAAATATTGTCTCTATCACGAAACTTGGCAGGAATATTACCATTATTAAAATCAAGTTCCATCAGTAACGTATCATTTACCTGGCTTACTTTTAGATACTGATTCTTTGGATAAACAATCTTTCTTTCTCCTGCCGTAGAAGAGCTTGTCACTGTCACATCACCATTCACATAAATCCACCTATCTTCACCATCCTTATCTCGGTTAATAAACATCTTCACTGCATGTACATTGTCCAAATCCATTTCTACCCGTTCATCTCCTCCTACAAAAAGGCCATTTTGTTTGTATGATTTCCCGGTTGTAGCCACTAAAGCAATAGAGACAACAATAACAATCAACCCGGAGACGATAAGACCTATTAATATATAAGTAGTACGTTTCATAATATTTCGTTTTTTATTTCTGCTTTTTTATAAACTCACGATACATTGCTTCTATCTCCTTCATCGGAATATCCAGTGTATATAACTGGCGAAAAAAATAGTCCAACTCTTCTTTCAAAAAGATTTCTTTGCGAAGAGAACGAATCAATTCCTTAGCTCCCAATGCTACAAAATACCCTATACCGCGTTTATTATAAATAATATTCTGTACCTGGAGATAATCGAAAGAACGCATCACCGTGTTGGCATTCACCTCTACAATAGCAGCATATTCCCTGACAGAAGGAACGCGTTCTTCTTCCGGATATTGTCCCAGCAATATCTCATCACAGATCCTATCTGCAATTTGTAAATAAATGGCTTTACTTTCTTTAAAATTCATAAGCTAAGGATTACATTCGGTTAATAATTTCAGACTCCTTGAAACGGAAATAAGCAAGTATCCAGTTAAACAGAGTAAAGAATATGCAGACAGCAATAAATAATCCCCATATAGCTTCATCAGACATTATAATATTACCCGGGAAAGAATAATTCATATTACTCTGCAGCAACACTTTACTCATAAAAGCCCCCACCAAGAAATAAACTATCCCAATAACCATTCCCGATGCAAATGTTTTCAAGAATGAGTTTTTAGGCCATATAGTACTACCTAATATAAATAAAGATTGAACGAAGAAATATCCGGCTATCAATGCTCCGAACTCCCATCCTGTCCTGCACAATGTATAATAACGTTTTCCCTTGCCGACCAAATGAGACAAATCAACAGGAGCTATAAAGTCCTTTTCAGGATAAGCCAGCGAATAAACCATCACCCTCGTATAGTCCGCCAATTTATAGGTAATCAGAAAAACCACCAGGAATACCACCGTAAACACAAACCAGCGTGAAAAGAATCTCTCAAAAGGAGTTACCGGGGTCATTAATGTAGACATGCGACTCGTTTTTGTTTTCATCTTCTCCATCGTGAACGAAGCACTCAAACAGCCGAATATCCATAAAGACCAAATAAACACAACCAAAAGAAATGACCATGCCGGGTCATTCGAACTTTCATAGTCATGCCTATATTCAAAATATCCATTCCAAATTACCGCAACCGCCATCACTCCATAAAGCAACACGATACGAAGCACATTCGATCTCCAACTCTCCACCATCTCCTTGCGGCAAAGATTCATAAAACGAGGCAAACTGAAAAAAGTATCTTTCATCATCGTCTTTTATTTTTGAGTGTGAAACAATCGGGCTATCTCTTCAGGAGCAGCCAATGTAGCATTAAACAGAAGTTCCAGGTTAATCTCCGATTCTTCTTTCTCTACATTGGGAAGTATCAGATGGTTACCTTGAATGGTAGGAATCGCAAAGAGAGCACTCTTCGCCAGTTCGCGGTCGTCACTCTCCACAAAGTAAAGTTTATCGCAGATAGAACTTGTCGATTCATCCAACAGCACACGACTCTCATCCATAATCAGCACATGGTCGAGCACCTTATCTATATCACGTACCTGATGCGTGGAAATCACAATCGTCTTATCATCCGACATACCCGATGCGATAAATTTGCGGAACTGGCTTTTTCCGGGAATGTCCAAACCATTGGTCGGTTCGTCCATCAACAAAAACGAAGTATTCGTAGCAAGCGCGAAACTCATGAAAACTTTCTTCTTCTGTCCCATAGACAGCGATCCGAGATCAATATCAATATTCATCTCAAAACAATGAAGATACTTAATCATCTCCTCCTTACTAAAACGAGGATAGAAAGGACTGTTCAGCTCCACATAGCTGACCAAAGAGACCGAAGGCAATTCAAATTCCTCCGGAACCAGAAACATATCCTGCAAAGTGACCGGCAACCGGCGACGAACGTCCGTATCATGGAACATCACCCTGCCGCTTTTAGGCGTCAACAACCCGGACATCAAATAAAGAAGAGTGGACTTTCCGGCACCATTCTTCCCCAGCAGTCCATATACCCTGCCAGACTCAAAAGAAAGAGAGAAGTCCCGGAGCACCTCACGCTTCGATTTACGATAAGCAAATGAAAGATTTTCTACTGCAATCATAGTACTTTTGTTTAATGAATTAGTTAATTCTAGCGTGTTAGTATAATAGTACACTGCAAAAGTAGACAATCTTTTGAATAAAGCAATAGAAAAGCTGAAAAAAGTACAAAAAAAGGAGAAGCTAAGATCACTCTCCACTCCTCCTGTCACGACAAACAACTAAAATTATTCACTATTTGATGCCGTCCAATGCCCTTTTAGCAGTAGCATTAGCGGGGTCTATAGCCAAAATTTTGCTCCAGTATTCCCGTGATGTATCCTTGTTCGCTTTCGCTTCAGCTTTCAATGCCGGGTTTTCGATAGCCAACAGATAATAATATCCGAGATAACTGTAACATTCCACCAGGGCAGCATTGTAATGGGGATCGTTTTTACTTTCCAATAAAGCAGCCACTTCCTCATAGAAAGGCTTCGCCAGTCCCTGAGTCGTTTCGGGGTCAAGTGCGGAATTGGCACGTGCCCGCCAGAAATTGCCCAGATAGCTGTCCGGTGCCGCCACTGCGATAACCTGGAAAACAGAATCGGCAGATGCCAAAGCCTGTTTACGCTCTTCTACAGTGATGGTTAACGAATCAGGTTGTGTACCCGCTCCATAATAAAGCCTGCCAAACTGGAATTGTAAATCCGGAGTTTGTTTTTCTTTATCAAGAGACGAATAATATTTTTGGTAAGCGCTGATCGCTTTCTTATAATCATTCTTCTGCTCGTAAGCAGCAGAGATATTCTTGTACAAATCCGTCTTTGTCGGATCCATTTCAACCGCCTTTTCGTATTGTACTACTGCATCGTCATACTTCTTCAAATCCTCCAGCAAATGCCCGTAATACATATAATCCAAATAAGAATAGTCGGCCTTGTCGCACTCATTAAAGAAGACATCCGCAGCCTTTATCGCTTCGTCAAAACGTTTCAGGTCAGTATAATTATACATTGCCAGCCGGTTGAACGCAGCATGACGGGGATTCTTCTGCAAGCCCATGTCAGCCACTTCGAGCGACTTCGCAAAATCATGGTTCAGGAATAAGGCAAACGCATATTTCACCAAATCCTCTTCAGTCGCAGCCGGCCCCGTAGCAAAACGCGAATAGGCGTCCGCTGCTTTACTGAAATCATTCTTTAAATAATAAATCTCTGCCAGTTTTTTGTCTACTGCCGTGTTGGACGGTTCCAGTGCTTTCAACTGGTTCAGCTTTTCGATGGCAAGGCTTGCGCTCGCCGACTTATAAATATCCGCATACTTCAGATAAGCATCCGCACATTTCGGGTCGAAGTAAATAGCCTCTTCATACTTCTGAGAAGCAAGACCCGCATTTTTCTGTTTTACGGCAATATCCCCTTCCAATACGGAAGCCATAGCCGACTTGCCATCCGCTTTCCTCGCAAGGGCAGCATACTCCTGCGCTTCGGTAAGTTTGCCGGCATCCAGATAAGCATCACCGACAGCCACCAGAAGTTCCACATTCTTCTTGTTCTTTCCTTTTATCAGATGTTCAGCTTCTTCGGCAGCCTGTGCCGGGTTCGTCTGAATAGTTTCCTTCAATTTTGCAACGCCTGCCCGCCATTCGGCATCGGGCGATTGCGCGTAGAGCGACCCAACTGCTATAAACGCTCCAGCTAAAAACATTTGTACTCGTTTCATGATAGTCTCTAATTTTAGTTATTATTCGTCTTTCACATGGACAATACGCACCGGCTGAGTAGCCGGAACAAGCCCGGATTTCAATATAATCCGCTGCCCCTTGTCGGATGTCATAAAAGAAGTGAATCCCCAAGGCAGCCCGTTGCGGGGATCATTCAGAATTGCGTAAATCGGACGCGCCAACGGATAGTTGCCATAATACAGATAAGCCTGATAAGGTTTATAACTGTTTTCGGGAGTCGCCACATCCTCGGCACTCACCGCCATCACTCTGATTTCTTCCTTGAAAGAAAGATTGGTAGTATCACTGCGGTTGCCCAGCCAGTTTACCCCAATCACACCTATCGCTTCGGGATTCTCCGCTACAAAATCTATCACCTGCTGATTCGTATTCAAGGCACTCACATTCTCCGTAGCCAACGGTTTTCCGCCACAAACGGAATCCATCGCAAAGCGTACGGTACTCGAATTCTTATTGTCGAATACCACCAGGATATCCTTCAAGCCGGAGCGGGGATTCACCTGTTTCCAGTTTTTCGCTTCTCCCGTCAGGATACGGCGGAAGTCCCGTACACTCAACAAAGAATCCGGATTCGCACGATTCACAATCAATGCCAGTGCATCGGTAGCCAACTTAATCTCGCGGGGATAGAACTTACGGCTGTGGAACGAGTTCATCTCTTCCTCAGTCAGCGTCCGGGTTGCGATTGCCAACCGGACACTGTCTTTCAGAAGTAAGTTAATCGCTTCCACTTCCGTTGTATAGCGAGGGACAATCCCGGCCAAAGGATACAGGCTCTCGAATACATCGATTTCTTCCTGTACAATGGGCTCGAAACTTTCATCCGCCGCAATAGCTATCACACCGGACGAATACGTATCCGTCGGTCCCTCTTTCGATTTAGAGCGGCAAGCACTTAATGCCGCCAGCAAAACGATTCCTATCAGCCAAAATTGTCTCTTCATCATCTTTCTATTGTAACCTGAACATTACCGGAACGGTGAACTTTACACGTACCGCCTTACCATTCTGCTTACCCGGAATCCACTTCGGCATACTCTTCACCACGCGTACAGCTTCCTTATCCAGATAAGGATCCACGCCACGGGCGACACGCACGTCCGAGATAGAACCGTCGCGCTCCACCACAAACTGAATGATGACACGCCCCTGCGTTCCATTCTCCTGGGCGATAGTCGGATATTTGATATTCTTGCCCAGATAAGACATCAATTCCTGTTGTCCGCCGGGGAAAGCAGGCATCTGCTCTACCATATCGAATACCTTTTCCGGCTCCGGTGCAGCCTGTGTCACCACCTGCTTCAAGTCCGCGATATCCTTACCGTTGGCTTCGTCATTACCTTTCACGTCGGCAATGGAGATAGCCACCTTCGTAGAAGTCAGCTCTTCCTGACTCTTGATCTCATTATCCTCATGTACCTCCTCATCCTTCTTGATGACAGGAGCCGTAAACTTGATAGAACTCTTCAATGCAGGCGGGGGAGGCGCTACCGGTTCCACCCGTTTCATCTCTTCCTGTTTGATTTCCGGCTCTTCCAGTTTCGACAGAGTAGTGACCTCCGTCATTACTTCTTTCTGTTTCGGAGTTGCCAACTTCACCAGCGTAGGAATCGTAAACCCGATCAATGCGATGACCAATACAGCCAGCATTGCCAGATTGTGCCGTTTCGTAGAATTGGCGCGCATCTTGTAAGCGCCATACGCTTGATTCTTGCCTTCAAAAATCAGTTGACACCATTCCGAAGAAGTTAAATCTATTTTTGCCATTTTACTTTTCTTTTTTAGGTGTTACATCATTTATCGG
Source organism: Bacteroides sp. f07 (assembly GCF_042854785.1). Lineage (NCBI taxonomy): Bacteria > Pseudomonadati > Bacteroidota > Bacteroidia > Bacteroidales > Bacteroidaceae > Bacteroides > Bacteroides sp. f07. Next base: position 373,021 of record NZ_BAABXI010000003.1, read on the forward strand.
CAAGGTTCTGTGACAATGCTCCCTTAGCATCGAAATTCTTAATCAAGAACTCGTCCGCCTCGGCAATGTCCGTAATCACATACTTACCTATATTACATATCTGCATTTCGTCCAGCGCATCAATCAGATTCATATAAGAAGCATCATCCGTCGCCTTGATAATCACGGTCGGCGTATCTTTTCCGCTCTTAATTTCGGAAACCTGTTTGCGGTATTCCTCCTCTGAAATCTTCAGGTCCAGCTTCTGCTGCTTCAAAGCCCTCACTTTGTTCACGGCAGCCGCATTCTTCTGAAGAAGTACGGCACGTATTCCGTCCGGAGTGTAACTAGTCTCTTTCAACGAAGTATAATCCTTGTAATTCGGTTCCCCTTCGTAGTAATAGAGCTTGTTATCCGCTCCCAGCAATAATGTAATTGCCTGCGAAGCCTTCACCATACTCTTCTGTTGTTCAGTAATATTCTTGTCATTGCTCGGCATGCTAATCTCCATCGTCTGAGGTTTGCTCAGGGTGGTACAAAGCATGAAGAAAGTAATCAGCAACATATTCATATCCACCATCGGGGTAAAGTCCACCCTTACGGCAAATTTCTTCTGCTTGCTCTTTCCGTTTTTTCCGCCGCTCTCTTGTACTTCAGCACTCATTCTGTTTCCTCCTTTTTATTCTTCAGATTCCGTTTTGAGAGAAGTAATCAGATTATACCGATTCTCCCGCAAATCCTGAAGTGAGTTCATAACGTTCTTTATCACTGAGTATGGAGTCGAAGCATCCGCCTTGATAGCGATACGCAAGTCAGCATTGGCAAGACGTGCATTACGCACCCATGACTTGAACTGATTGTCGGTACTATCGCAGGGAATCCCTTCATTTTTGAGAATCTTGTCCCGTTGTTCTTCAGGCAGATCCAGGTATTTCTGCATACTTCTGATAGGCACTCCGAAAGTTGAAGCCAGTGTAAACCGCTTCTCCTGTTCGGGAGTAAACTTGATGCCATACTCTTCCCCCATGCTCTCCAAAACAGCCTGCATATCCTGCTGTTTGTCGAGGCTCATAAATATTTTCCCGTTCGGGTCCACCAGAATCTGGAGCACGTTCGTCTCCGGGATTTTGATTTCCGATACGGAAGCCGGAGTATTCACCTGCACCGGTTCTTTCTTCACGAATGTTGAAGTCAACATAAAGAAGGTCAGAAGCAATACGGTAACGTCACTCATAGCAGTCATATCTATGAACGTACTTTTCTTTTTAATTTGCGCTCTACCCATGATTAATAGATTTTAAAGGGTTCGCAGAATTAGTGAGTAGCAGCAAAAGTCTGCACGATAGAGAATCCGACCTCGTCAAGTCCGTAAGTCAGTTTATCAATTTTGTTAGTGTAGTAGTTGTAAGAGATAACAGCCAGAGCACCGGTCAAGATACCGAAAGCAGTGTTAATCAAAGCCTCGGAAATACCTTGCGACAAGGCCATGGAGTCGGCACCACCACCGGCGGACAGGGCGGCAAACGAACGGATCATACCGATTACAGTACCGAGCAGCCCCATCAATGTACCCAATGTGGTGATGGTAGCGATAATCGGAAGATTCTGCTGCATCATAGGCATTTCCAGTGCGGTAGCTTCTTCCAGTTCTTTTTGGATAGCCAGCAGTTTTTGTTCCTTAGGCAAAGCTGTGTTCTTTTCCATTTCTTCATACTTGCGTAAAGTAGAAGTGACGACATTAGCCACAGAACCCTGTTGCTTGTCACAGATTTCCTGTGCCTTCTTAATATCTCCGGCAGCCAGGGCAGCTTTGATATTGGCAACGAATTTAGCTAATGAACCTTTTCCGAAAGCAGAACGGAGAGCAAAATAGCGTTCGATACTCAATGCGAGCACGGTCAACAACAGTGTCTGAATGACAGGCACAATAATACCACCTTTGTAGATAGTCCCCAAAAAGTTTCCGGGCAACGGATGGTTGTTCGGATCATTGTTCATAAAGTTGGACGGATTTCCCAATAGGAAATGGTAAATACACACTGCCAGAATAAAACAGCAGATAATTACGATACCGGCATTCTTTATACCTACAACTTGAGTTTTTTTAGTAGTTTCCATAATAAGTTTTTTGTTAAGATATTAATTTTAGTTATTTAGAAAATTTCAATTGATTAGATACACTGCGCTACAGACCCTGCGACTTTTTAAACACACAAAAAAGGCGCACAGTTCATACAGAAGTACGAAAAGTAAATTAATACGAGTAAAAACGGGAGAAATACTAAATAAGGATACGTCTTAGAGCGAACACATAGTAGTCGCTGCAGATAATGGAATAATGTGGATCCTTATCCGAATAATAAGATTTACTTCGATCTAATACAAGTGAGTTTTCTCTTAACAAGAAGAACTTATGTATAATGTCCTTTAAAGAGTCATTTATTTCAATGATTCTACGCAGACGGTAATTATTAGCATTTGATTCAGTAATCGGTTTAAAACCCAATTCTACGTCCGAAATAGACAAAGACTGAGAGTGATTATAGCCCACAGAATGACCATTGACAGATGAGCTTTGATTAGTCACGGAAGTTGCTTCAGAGAATTGACAAGAAGAAGCGCAAGCTGAAATACAAGAAGATGAATTCCCGGCAATTCCACTTATGCTAAAGGATAGCATCAGCAGAAAAAAAGCTAATATGAATTTCGGGGAAACTTTCATTGTATTTTAGTTGTTATATTGTCCTTGTTTATATCCGGCAACAAATGTAAGCAATAAAAGCGTACGTTTGTTGTTGTTCACATCATTTAAACTATAAAGTTTAACTCTATTATTAGAACAAGCTACAAAGAAGATTGTTCTTTAAGAAAGCAATTTTATGTCTTAAAAAACATTTAAAAAGTTGTCCGGCCGTTATTATTCAACGATCGGACTGAACTTCTTTAATCTATATCCGGTTTCATGGGACAGCATAGTATGTTATTTTGGAAAGTTATAGAGAAGCGGTATAAGTGTATAAAAACAGAAATCCCCTTGACTCTTAATGAATCAAGGGGCCTCTTCAAAAACGGCGGCTACCTACTCTCCCACTGTTACGCAGTACCATCGGCGTGACGAGGCTTAACTTCTCTGTTCGGAATGGGAAGAGGTGGAACCCTCGTGCTATAACCACCTGAATAAGGTTATGACATGATGAAAAAGTAAAATTAGCAATAGCTAAACGTATATATCGCGACCCGTACAAGTCCGAAAGAAAGTGAACGGGCAATTAGTAATGCTCGGCTATGATGTTACCACCTTTACACCTGCATCCTATCAACGTCATCGTCTTTGACGACCCTAAGAAATCTAATCTTGTGGCTGGCTTCGTACTTAGATGCTTTCAGCACTTATCCAATCCCGACTTAGATACCCAGCGATGCACCTGGCGGCACAACTGGTAAACCAGCGGTCAGTCCAACACGGTCCTCTCGTACTAGTGTCAGAGCCACGCAAATTTCATACGCCCACGATAGATAGAGACCGAACTGTCTCACGACGTTCTGAACCCAGCTCGCGTGCCACTTTAATGGGCGAACAGCCCAACCCTTGGGACCTTCTCCAGCCCCAGGATGTGACGAGCCGACATCGAGGTGCCAAACCCCTCCGTCGATATGAGCTCTTGGGAGGGATCAGCCTGTTATCCCCGGAGTACCTTTTATCCTTTGAGCGATGTCCCTTCCATGCGGAAACACCGGATCACTATGCTCTAGTTTCCTACCTGATCGACTTGTATGTCTCCCAGTCAAGCGCCCTTATGCCATTACACTCTACGGACGGTTACCAATCGTCCTGAGGGCACCTTTAGAAGCCTCCGTTACACTTTTGGAGGCGACCACCCCAGTCAAACTACCCACCAAACAGTGTCCTCCTTTTTAGGAGTTAGAACTCAAATAATCAAAGGGCCGTATTTCAACAGCGACTCCACACAAACTGGCGTCTGCGCTTCAAAGTCTCCGGCCTATCCTACACATCAATTACCCAAATTCAATGTTAAGCTATAGTAAAGGTTCACGGGGTCTTTTCGTCCCATCGCGGGTAATCGGCATCTTCACCGATACTACAATTTCACTGAGCTCACGGTTGAGACAGTGTCCAGATCATTACACCATTCGTGCAGGTCGGAACTTACCCGACAAGGAATTTCGCTACCTTAGGACCGTTATAGTTACGGCCGCCGTTTACTGGGGCTTCAATTCAATGCTTCTCTTGCGATGACATCTCCTCTTAACCTTCCAGCACCGGGCAGGTGTCAGGCTGTATACGTAATCTTTCAATTTTGCACAGCCCTGTGTTTTTGTTAAACAGTTGCCTGGACCTATTCTCTGCGCCCAACTCTCGTTGGGACCCTTTATCCCGAAGTTACAGGGTCAATTTGCCTAGTTCCTTAACCGTGAATCACTCAAGCGCCTTAGTATATTCAACCCGACTACGTGTGTCCGTTTGCGGTACGGGTACCTTAAAGATTAAGTTTAGCGGATTTTCTTGGAAGTATGTTTACACGCACTATTGGATTGTTCCGAAGAACGTTCCATACTATCAGGTTCGACTCTTGCGGTGGATTTGCCTGCCACAATCAACATCTACACCCTTCAACGGACTATTCCGTCAGTCCGCGGCGCTGTCACTGCTCCGTCTCCACGTCACTCCTTAAGGTAGTACAGGAATATTAACCTGTTCTGCCATCGGCATCACCGTTCGGCTGAGCCTTAGGACCCGACTAACCCTGATCCGATTAGCGTTGATCAGGAAACCTTAGTCTTTCGGCGAGGGGGTTTCTCACCCCCTTTATCGTTACTTATACCTACATTTGCTTTTCCACACGCTCCAGCAAAGCTCACGCTTCACCTTCGACGCAGAGTGGAATGCTCCCCTACCGATCATTACTGATCCCATAGCTTCGGTAAATTGCTTGATGCCCGATTATTATCCACGCCAAACTCCTCGACTAGTGAGCTGTTACGCACTCTTTAAATGAATGGCTGCTTCCAAGCCAACATCCTAGCTGTCTTAGCAATCTGACTTCGTTAGTTCAACTTAGCAATTATTTCGGGACCTTAGCTGATGGTCTGGATTCTTCTCCTTTAGGACATGGACCTTAGCACCCATGCCCTCACTCCTGGGATCGAACTACTGCGCATTCGGAGTTTATCAAGACTTGATAGGCGGTGAAGCCCTCGCATCTTATCAGTCGCTCTACCTCACAGTAGTAATTCCCAAGGCTGCACCTAAATGCATTTCGGGGAGTACGAGCTATCTCCAAGTTTGATTAGCCTTTCACCCCCACCCTCAGTTCATCCGGAAGCTTTTCAACGCTTATCGGTTCGGTCCTCCAGTTAGTGTTACCTAACCTTCAACCTGACCAAGGGTAGATCACTTGGTTTCGCGTCTACTCCTTCCGACTAATCGCCCTGTTCAGACTCGCTTTCGCTTCGGCTACACATTTTAAAATGCTTAACCTTGCCGGAAAAAGTAACTCGTAGGTTCATTATGCAAAAGGCACGCCGTCACTTCTTACGAAGCTCCGACCGCTTGTAGGCGCATGGTTTCAGGGACTATTTCACTCTTCTGTTCGAAGTTCTTTTCACCTTTCCTTCACAGTACTGGTTCGCTATCGGTCTCTCGGGAGTATTTAGCCTTACCGGATGGTCCCGGCGGATTCACGCAAGATTCCTCGTGTCCCGCGCTACTCAGGATACCACTACGCTTCGTTTAGCTTCGAATACCGGACTATCACCGTCTATGGTTTCATTTTCCAAAGAATTCTTCTCACTAAATGTCTTGCGACAACGTGGTCCTACAACCCCATATATGCCGTAACATACATGGTTTGGGCTAATCCCCGTTCGCTCGCCACTACTAGGGGAATCATTATTATTTTCTTTTCCTACAGGTACTAAGATGTTTCAGTTCCCTGTGTTAGCCTCTTGCTATGCAAGATGTCATTCCTTCAGAATGACGGGTTATCCCATTCGGAAATCTCCGGATCAAAGGTTATTTGCACCTACCCGAAGCTTATCGCAGCTTATCACGTCCTTCATCGCCTCCGAGAGCCAAGGCATCCGCCATGCGCCCTTGCTTACTTTCTTTCAAACTGACTTCTTTCCAACTTGGCACTGCCTGGGCAATGTTGATGAGGAAAGAACGTACGGTTCGATATATACTTTTAGCTCTTTACTAAAATTTTACTTTTTGTTATCATCATGTCAAAGATCGTTTTCTCTTTTCAGAGAGAGTGGAGAATAACGGATTCGAACCGTTGACCCTCTGCGTGCAAGGCAGATGCTCTAGCCAGCTGAGCTAATCCCCCAAGAGGTTATCAAGAATCTGGTTTTTGGCTTTCGCTTTTCCTCCTTCTTGAGCTTGGTAGTCCCAGGCAGAGTTGAACTGCCGACCTCTACATTATCAGTGTAGCGCTCTAACCAACTGAGCTATAGGACTAGTTCAACCTTGTCTACCTGATGTTAGACTCGGCTTCTTTTTTCTCTTGTTTATCTCTATCTATAATTCTATAGATGGTTGATCTATATTCTATAAATAAACAAGTACCAGTAGTACAAAAAACAGAACCTCAATAAAGTCATTTGTTACGACATCGCTCCAGAAAGGAGGTGTTCCAGCCGCACCTTCCGGTACGGCTACCTTGTTACGACTTAGCCCCAATTACCAGTTTTACCCTAGGACGCTCCTTGCGGTTACGTACTTCAGGTACCCCCGGCTTTCATGGCTTGACGGGCGGTGTGTACAAGGCCCGGGAACGTATTCACCGCGCCATGGCTGATGCGCGATTACTAGCGAATCCAGCTTCACGAAGTCGGGTTGCAGACTTCGATCCGAACTGAGAGAGGTTTTTGGGATTGGCATCCTGTCACCAGGTAGCGGCCTTCTGTACCCCCCATTGTAACACGTGTGTAGCCCCGGACGTAAGGGCCGTGCTGATTTGACGTCATCCCCACCTTCCTCACATCTTACGACGGCAGTCTCTCCAGAGTCCTCAGCATGACCTGTTAGTAACTGAAGATAAGGGTTGCGCTCGTTATGGCACTTAAGCCGACACCTCACGGCACGAGCTGACGACAACCATGCAGCACCTTCACATTTGCCTTGCGGCTATAATGTTTCCACTATATTCAAATGCAATTTAAGCCCGGGTAAGGTTCCTCGCGTATCATCGAATTAAACCACATGTTCCTCCGCTTGTGCGGGCCCCCGTCAATTCCTTTGAGTTTCACCGTTGCCGGCGTACTCCCCAGGTGGAATACTTAATGCTTTCGCTTGGCCGCTTGCTGTATATCGCAAACAGCGAGTATTCATCGTTTACTGTGTGGACTACCAGGGTATCTAATCCTGTTTGATACCCACACTTTCGAGCCTCAGTGTCAGTGACCAGTCTAGTGAGCTGCCTTCGCAATCGGAGTTCTTCGTGATATCTAAGCATTTCACCGCTACACCACGAATTCCGCCCACCTCTACTGTACTCAAGACTGCCAGTTTCAACTGCAATTTTACGGTTGAGCCGCAAACTTTCACAACTGACTTAACAATCCACCTACGCTCCCTTTAAACCCAATAAATCCGGATAACGCTCGGATCCTCCGTATTACCGCGGCTGCTGGCACGGAGTTAGCCGATCCTTATTCATATGGTACATACAAAATCCCACACGTGGAACATTTTATTCCCATATAAAAGAAGTTTACAACCCATAGGGCAGTCATCCTTCACGCTACTTGGCTGGTTCAGACTCTCGTCCATTGACCAATATTCCTCACTGCTGCCTCCCGTAGGAGTTTGGACCGTGTCTCAGTTCCAATGTGGGGGACCTTCCTCTCAGAACCCCTATCCATCGTAGTCTTGGTGGGCCGTTACCCCGCCAACAAACTAATGGAACGCATCCCCATCGATAACCGAAATTCTTTAATATTTCTCTCATGCGGGAGAAATATGCCATCGGATATTAATCTTTCTTTCGAAAGGCTATCCCCGAGTTATCGGCAGGTTGGATACGTGTTACTCACCCGTGCGCCGGTCGCCATCTCCAGTTTGCAAGCAAACTGAAATGCTGCCCCTCGACTTGCATGTGTTAAGCCTGTAGCTAGCGTTCATCCTGAGCCAGGATCAAACTCTTCATTGTAAAAGTATTGTTAATCAGCATTACTGCTGTTTTTTGCTCTGTTCAGGATGCCGTACAATTTATTGACTCTATTTCAAATACCTGTGTCTCACTTATATTACTATAGTTGAAAACAAGCATTGACGGTTCTATTTTTTAACTTGTACTACTTGTATTGTTTATCAATATTTCAAAGAACTTGTCGCTTTCGTTTCAAAAGCGGGTGCAAAGGTAAGAGGTTTTATTTTAACTACCAAACTTTTTCGAAAGTTTTTTTTGTTTTTTCTTTTTAAACTCATTTCTCAGGCTCTCTTGCGAAAGGGAAAGAATAATTAAAAAAGAAGGACTAAAACCGTTTGCCTTGCGATTCGGACTGCAAAGATAAGAACTTTTATTTCTATTATCCAAACTTTTCTGGAAGTTTTTTTGTTCTTATTTTTAAGCCGGAGCTCGCTTTATCACTAAGTCATTATATCAAGGCTTTCTTCTCTTGGAAAGCGGGTGCAAAAGTACTCCCTTTTAGTATATACTCCAAATATATCACACTCTTTTTTCTAATTATTTTTGAATGGTGATGATAACTCGCTGATTGATAATGATGTTGTAGAACATATTTTTTAGAATACGAGAAGGCGGGGGCGGCAAAGGGAACAAGGGGACACCTTATTATATTCACGTGCGTGTATACGTGCGTACGTTATGCGCGCGAGGAGATTAAAAAAAAGTATTTCTCATATTCTCATGGTTTATATAGTAATCACATACAAATCAATCAGATAACACTATGAGAAATAAAATCAAAAACGGGATTTCTCATGCTTTTCCCATCATATTAACCTAAAAACAGTGTATTTCTCATACGTTTATCAATCATTTCTCATAAGGAAAGCAACACTTCTGAAACAGAAGAATCATTAAACAGCAACATCTTTCAAGGTAAACATGAAGGAATGTACCGCTTTATTTCATATCATCAAGCGGTACTTTACAACACACGAAACAGACATCAAGATGTCATCCCACTATTGTCCGGACATCTTTCCTTAGCCATCTGTACATCTTCCCTTAGTCATGTGAAAGGGCTCACTCCAGTAAACAAATAAGCTAACAGCCGTAGATAGATACGACCACATATATGAACAAAAAAGCCCACAATTGTGAGCCCCTACACATGATGAAGGGAAAACATTAGAATAACAAAGGATTGACATACAACATACAAAGAATGACATATAATATATAAGGAAGTTACGTATGACATATAAGGAACCGACATATAATATATAAGGGCTTTACGTATGATATATAGGAGAAAAAGAAGAAAAAACGGGTACTTGAAACCGAAACAGGCATAAGATTAGAGGCTATATGAAGCAAATCAGGCACAAAAAGCAGCCGGCATGGAGTATACAGACTTAGCACAAAGAAACATATATCACACTGGTTACAAGCCTATTACTTATTAAAAGTAAAAAATCAGTATGAGAGCAAAAGTTACTATCAGGGGGATAAAACGACCTGCTACCATAGAGGAAACAACGATGAACAAAGCGATTCAAGATATTTATGAGGGTATGAGGGCAAAAATGAATAAAAACTTTTTAGAAAGAGAAGCCCTTTCCGCACACCAATCTCAATAAGCAGAGAGATGAAAACGTGAGGAAAGGGCAAATATGATGTGATTCAATCCTGTAACCTACTGACGAAACAAAAAGAATTGCGGGCGGGTATATATCCGGATATCTTTTACTTTTCCGGATAAGAATGACCCTTCACGCACTTTCACCCGCAGGGCAGAAACCTTATATATCTCTTTCATATCAATAATGATCTGATGAGGATGAGTAGAACTAACAGCCGGGTCTGTATGCCAGAATGAAGAGACATCGCCATCATATAAATTCTCTCCTATCCCAAGATTTTTATCAGACAGTTCACTGCTTACATAAACCACATCCCACTTTGTCTTATCAATCGCCTGTCCCTTATCATCCAACAACTCAACCTCTGAAATACAAGCTTGATTGTCATCGGTATAAGAAGAAAGCGTTTCGATGCAAAAATGGCGGAGAGTAGCGGCTACAGGAAATGCAAATTGTTGCCAGTCATTGGTTTCCTGCACGGTAGCTTCCAGTGCAACATCCCCCTTCTCAAGAATCGGAGTTCCCTGAACGGCGCGGCGTTGCCCTTGCCGATAATTCTTGTCCACTCCCAAACTATCAAGTATGGGACGGTCCAACCCTTGTAAAGTACGGTTGCCGGTATCTTCCATTTCAAAAACGACTATTTCATTCTCCCCTTCTTTCAGCCACGGGGCAGGCAAATATAAAGTCTGCTGCGGACCGATATTCCAAAACCGTCCCAGCGATTTACCATTCACCCAAACAGCACCTTTCCCCCAACGGCTCATATCAACAAAGCAGTCGCCTTTCTTCTGAATGGTGAATATTCCCCGATGGAAAGCCGGTTTCCCCTGGATACTCCCGCCAAAATTCATTTCGGAGACCTTTTCTTTGTAAAGCGGCAAAGGAGTGATAGACCATCCGGTCAACTTTTCATCTCCCCACAATACCTGATTCGTAATTCCTTTCCGGTTGAACAATATATCAGGACCATAATTGACACGGCCCGAATTTTCGACCAATATTTCTAATTTAGCAGGAGCTTTCCGGATATCGAGCATCACATTGTTCTGATTGTAACGGCGATCCAAGCTTGCCACTTGTCTACCGTCGACCAGAATCACGGCATAATCACGCAAATCCTGTATTATCAGTTTTTGCTTGCCCGCCTTGTTGAGAGTAGTCTCATAATGTATATAACCGAAATCAACTCCCAAATCTTCCATTGAAAGCACATTTTCCGATTCGGTAGTCTGATGAAAAGCAGCTTTCAGCGGAGCACTCTCTTTCAGTTCAATCGTTGCAAATGCCGTCGTAGGATTATCAGCAGGCACTTCCGGCAGAACCGTTCCTTGAGGCAAATATTTCTGAATAACCTCCCTGAAAGCATGATATTTCGGATAACAGTTTCCCCATTCCCCCAAAGGCGCATCATAATCATAGCTTGTAGGCTGCGGACGGTAACCACCGGCCGTATTCGCACCGTTCGTATACCAGAAATTCGTTCCTCCGTGAAACATATACATACTGACAGATACTCCATGCCCCAGCATCCAGTCCAGTTGTTCCGCCGGACGTTTATAATCGACCGTCGAATGATGCTGTCCCCATACGTCGAACCATGCCGGATAAAATTCCGCCACAAAATACGGACCGCCCGGATGATATTTATCCACGATTTTAAAGATATCTTCGCTGAATACTCCATTCAATGTCGGCAATGTACCGTCGATATGTCCGGCCTCAACCTGTCCGCCACCGTCACAAGTAAACAGCGGGACATTGAACCCTGCATCTTTTATCATATCGCGGAGAGCTGCCAGATATTCCTTATCCGCCGCGTAAGAGCCATATTCGTTTTCCACCTGCACCATGAGTATATTTCCCCCGTTATTGACAGTCAACGGTGCCAACTGTTTGCCAAGCGCTTTTATATACCGTTCACAATATCGCAGGAAGCGGGAATCTTTGCTGCGGTAAACCATGTCCTTTTCTTTCAACAGCCAAGAAGGGTATCCGCCGAAGTCCCACTCAGCACAGACATAAGGTCCCGGACGTAATATCACATACAAACCTTCTTCCTGTGCCAGACGGACAAACTCGGCAACATCTGCCTGCCCGCTGAAATCAAACTCACCGGGCTGACGCTCGTGAAAGTTCCAGAACACATAAACCGAGATTGTGTTCAGCCCCATCGCACGGGCTCTCTGCAGCCGGTCGCGCCAGTATTCGTGAGGGATGCGGGGATAATGCATCTCCCCGCAAATCAACTGTACATCCTTGCCGTCAATAGTAAAAGCTCCCGCATCTGCCTTGATACGCTCTTTCGAAGACAAACAGGCACTCAGTAGAAACGGCATCAACAGACAAAGCAGATTTTTATAAAATTGTTGTTGTTTCATCTGTTTCTCCTCTTAGTTTACAAAAGCATGTTGATACTTAGTAACCTTGTTCCACCCGCCGCGTGTAAAATCGGGTACTGCTACCGGAGCCGAGTTATTTTCAATGGAAAGACGAGTCAACTCGGCCATGCAGCACCATTCGGCCAAATCATAGACATCCATATCCAACGGCAATCCATTGCGCAAGCAATAAACCAGCCGGTAATCCATTATATAGTCCATACCGCCATGACCGCCAACTTTCTTGGCCGTCTCTTCCAATTCCACATGAATAGGATGCTTGTATGCGTTCATCATTGCCACTTTTGCCTCTTCGGGCATAGCCCCGTGAGCGTTCAGGTTCTCATGATTGAGCACCACATTCGTATCCACCTGTTCCGGACGCAGACAGTATTCCTCAACCGGATATTTGCTGGCATATCCGTCGGTACCGACCAACTGATACATACGGCTATACGGACGCGGAGTCATTACATTATGCTGGATAAGCATCGTCTTGCCGTTTTCGGTACGAATCACAGTAGTAGTCTGGTCGCCGTTCTGAAAGTCTTTCACCTCTTCGCCCGTTGTTTTCCGGATATATGCCGGACCGTTCACCGCCTTTGTATCCATTGCCACCAGCGTTTTCATGCGATCCCCCCGATGAATATCAAGCAACTGGCAAGCAGGACCGATGCCGTGTGTAGCATATACGTCTCCGCGGTTGTTACGATTGTAGTCCATACGCCAATTGTTCCAGTAAGACGACCAATAATCCTCCAGATTATGAATATACGCCCCTTCTACATGCAGAATTTCACCAAACACACCCTGTTGAGCCATGTTCAACGTAGTGAGTTCAAAGAAATCATATACACAATTCTCCAGTTGCATACAGTGCTTGCGGGTCTTTTCGGAAGTATTTATAAGATTCCAGATTTCCTCCAATGTCATAGCAGCCGGGACTTCAATAGCAACGTGTTTTCCGTGCTCCATCGCATAGATACCCATTTCGGCATGATGTCTCCAGTCCGTCGCCACATAAACAAGATCAATATCGTCCCTGTCACACAACTGTTTCCATGAATTTTCATCCCCATAATAAGCAGCAGCTTCCGGCAGACCGGCTTCCCGCAGAATATTCTGCGCTTTCTCCACACAATCCTGACGGATATCGCATAAAGCCTTAATCTGTGTTCCCGGAATATGCGTAAAACGTGCGACAGCTCCCGGACCACGCATTCCCAATCCGATGAATCCGACACGTACCGTATCAATTTTGGGAGCAGTCAGCCGAATCACATCCTCCTGTCCGGCAGGACGCACCGGCGTTTCTACCACAATAGGCCGAACCGTATCCCCTTTATTTTGCTTACACGCCGAGAAAGCGATAAACAAACATACCATTGTTAAACTGAAAAATATCTTTTTCATAATCCTTATTGCTTATAATAAATTAGTTTAGTCATATTCTTCTCAAAAATTATTAATTGCTTTCCGGGCTTTGTCCACCATTTTTCCCGCCGGGGCATCTGCCAGGCGTTCAAGACGAAAGTCTGACAATATCTGTTCAATCCGTTTCAACTTGGCCGGATGATTCTTAAACTCATCCCTCAGTATACGAATCTTCTCAAAGTCCTGGATTCCTTCCTGCAACTTTTCCATTCGGACGGAAGAACGTCCACCCGGATAAAACAGGAAACAGTCTCCGGCAGCCCAAGTACGGAAACGGGTATCTTGCAACGGCTCCTTCACCCAACTATTATATGCCCAACGCAAATACCCGTCAAAGTTTTCGGCAGCCGCATACCAGGCAAGCCAGCTCGATTCTGCCGGAGGTGAGAAAGTGAACATATTCGGACGCGCCTCAGTGCAGCAAGTATAATAAGTGCTTTTCTTCCCTTCCGCCTTCCGCTTTGCCAGTACATCCGCCGGAAACACCTGACCGGAAGCTATGCTATAATCATAAATGTCGCTCTCAATTTCATCATGGTAGTTGCCGGCAAGAGCCACTTTATAGCCCGGCTCCGCTTCGCGTATCAACGCAATCGCTTTCTGCATCTGCTCCATCGGACGTTCGTCCATGGCGATAGTTGTTATTTCAAACCAGCCCTTTTCCTTCAAATGGCGGGCGAAGTCTTTCAGGAAGGGAAGCCAGTAATCACGGTATTCAGCAGTTCCGACTTCAGCTTTCACCGATTTCATGCCATCAGAAGCCTGATCGTAATAGCGGAAAGATAACTTCCAAGGAATCAGTGAATAACAATTTATCTCACGGTCAATGCCCAAAGACATCATAAACTCCACCCAACGGTCGAATACTTCATAATTATACAACCAGCTTCCATCCAACTGGCGTACACGCATCACCATTGAATCAAACGGGTCTTCAGTCTGCCCGCCCCAAGGCTGATGCATAATGGAAGCTGTAATACATTTCTGTCCGGCATCTGCCAACGGCAGAAAAATGGAACGCATAGCCGCAAAGTGCTCTTTACTCCATAAAGGAACCTGATGATAACGCGCCACCGAATAAGGGTTCTGCCACAAATCAAGATGAAAAGACCATTCCGCAGCAGGCGGCAGTTGCCTGCCGGATACTTTCAGTTCTATATCCAAAGGAGCAAACGAACTGTCGGGAAAGGTCAGCTTGCCCCGATATGTTCCCGAGGGGGTATCGGAAGGCACCTGACAACTGAGCCATACCGGTTGTGTCTGACGGCTTTTGATGTCACATATTCTCTTTATATCCAACACATCCGCTACCATTGAAGAATCAAACTCCGCATGATTGGTGCGATATCCGCAGCCCGACTTGCCATCTTTACTCAACTCATCGGTCATGATATAACGCAAAAAATAAGTACGGAGGGCAGAAGCCGGAATCACCGCACCGCCCGAACCTTTCAAGTCGCTGACTTCCGCCCGTATGTTTTTGCAGTCGCGCGTAGTCCAGAGCAATGCCAATGCATTGACCTTTTCCCCCTTCCATGCTGTACCTTTCCAGGTGCGGGCAGCCATTACATCCGTCACCGGCACGTTAGTACGGCTATAACGGACATCGGTCGCCCCCCATGCACTGTTGTAGGCCGATTTGCACTGTTCCCACTTGGCCTCATCAATCGGTTTCGTATCGGTAAGCTCCGCCAAGTCTGATGACGGGCAGGCAGCCGGAAGAGTTATCTCATTCACAATCTCTTCCAGAGACATACGCGGCGCATCGTCAGCGATTTTCAGATTCTTCTCCACCCACTCACGTTCCCAATGGAAATAATCGGGAGCTTTTGCCTGTTCGCCACGAAGCTGTGCACGCAAATAGTCGAAATATACAATCCAACGGTCTTTATAATAGGTATTCATCATACCCGCCCACTCTTTGTAAGCATAATCATGCAGGTTATCCTCCGAAGTCACATGCTCTCCCCAATAAGTAATCAACATCATCAGGTTATGGAGATTATTACTTTTCTCGGCAGAAGTGCCGCCTGCATCTTTGGCCTGTTGTTGCCAGGTGCTCAGACGGAAGAAAGGATCTTGAGACAATAATTCATTTTCCGTATCTATCATCGTAAGGAACCGGCGCGTTTCCTTCTCGAATTTCTCCGCATCCTTCGCTTGATAAGCGGCTACGATACCCGCAAAGACCTGATCGGCTTCGTTAGCTATCATCTGCCGCAGGAAGTGAATCAAATCAATGCGGTATGTACGGACATTGCGAAATTCCGGCAATGCTCCGGCAAATAACAATGCCGCTTCCTTATAAAGTTCCAAATCATACTTCTTCGCCAGCCGCCCCCAACTGGAAACCGATTTAAGCTCCAACGACGGACGTGCACAAAGAATATTTTCAGGAGGTCCTTCCTGATAACCTACCTCACTGCTGTATATTGATTTCAACATCAATCTCCAGGCAGCACGTACTTCATTGGTTATCTTACCATAACGTGCTGTGATATAGGCGTCAATCCACCGGTCGACATCTACGTGTTCCTTATGCCATACCAGTTCAAGCAACAGTTCATAAGCCACCGGATTATTGTTTATGCCTTCGGGCAATATCCCCACCCCCTTCATATAAGAAGAATATTCGCCTTGGGAAGCTCTATAAACTTCATCGGCAAAACGTTGCAGTTTTCCATTAATCCCCGGCCGTTCACCGAAATTAGTGACAGTAGCCCATATAAAAGGAGTTCCTTCGTATCCCTTACGGGTTTCCCAATTATTGGTATTCTCGCCAAATAATTCCTGAACAAGCACATACCTCTTGTCCAGTTTTTCCAATAAACCGGGTTTAGGATTATCCTGCCAGCCTTGCAACACCCAGATAGAACCGGGGAAATGCTTCTGCATCACTTTTTGTATAGCCCGTCCGGCATCTCCCAAAGACACTCTCTCCGTAGCTCCCCCCTCATGGAACGGGTCGCCGGAGAAGAAACGGATATCCGAACCGTACAGCCGGCGTGTCTCGTCATAGAAAATGGCGGCAATACGTTCAAACTCCGGATCTGTGGGATCAAGGATATCGGGACGCGTGAAAGCTCCCCAATTTCCCTGCGGGATAATATGAGCTTTGCTTTTGGTCTTCAAGTTACTCGGCACCATTCCATAAAAACCGGGCATTAAAGGTTCAATCCCCAACGACTTCATGCGTGCCAGCATTTTCTGAACCAATTTCTTCCGGCTGTCTATCTGCGACTGGGGCATAGGACCTCCCCAACCTTCGATGTTTCCCATCAGCCACCAGGCATTATAAGCCGGACCGGTGATGAAATCGGCTATTTCCTTCTCTGAATAGTTCATCCGCCTGAGCACGTTTTGCCATACGGCTTCCGAGCCGTTGGCCACAAGCATCAGGTTCACCCCATTAAGCGCCATCCAGTCGAGTTCCCATTGCCAGTCATCCCAGGTATAAAAACTCATGGTGTAGTTATAAGTACAGTAATTTAAAGCATAGCGATATATAGCAGAGGTTTTGACTGTTACTGGTTGTTCTACGACCGGAAGCTCAGTTACGGGGGCGAGCTGGTCACCAAGATGAGACATGCTTCGGTGACAATAGTATTTCAAATACCAATTGACACCAACTGCCGCTGTGTTTGCGTCAGTAGCTTTTACTACCAGATTCTTCCCGATAGTTTGCAGAGTGAAGCAATCACCGTCCGGAGAGGATACTGCCTCAAAGCGGATGTGCTTGGCAAGCCACGGCGCCCGGCGGTCTACAAGTCCCTGTACACCGTCGAACACGTCCGCATAACCTTTGACTACTACGAGAAGTAAAATAAACAATAGAAGTATTTTCTTCATAACTTATATAGTTAAGTTTCATAAATTCTTGAACCTGCATATTTGTCCCCATCTCGGGAGAAATATACAATTTACTGGTCGGCACCGATATTTATCTTGTTATCTCCGATACGTTTATCACCGTCTATATCATACTCACCAATTATTGCGCCCGACATAATAAATCCAACATTTCTGACAGGAGATTCGGACAATAAATGCAAGTCAGGTTTTTCTACCCCCTTGTTTTTCAGTTGCGGATCTACATTGTAAACAGAGTTCTTGTCTCCGCTGGCTTTCTGCCATTCTGCGAAGTCTGTATATTCTTTTCCGTCCCAAAACCATTTCTGTACCTTTTGCCCGGGAGAAAAATAAAGATTGTACCCTATTTCATTCCTGTCTCCCGTTGCCGTATATTTACGTATGAATATATCCCGGTCGCTCAATGCATAAATAAGGTTATTCATTATTACATTATCCGTGCAGTTTTCCGTCAGACGGATTTCTCCTTCACTGTCTTTTGCATCGTTTATCTGTCCCGAATTGTTGTTCCCGTTCAATGAGCCGCCTACTAAATTATTGTTATATAGAGTATTGTTCACAATATGGCATCCGGAAGTCCCGCCATTGGTATATCCTATATAATCTCCCATATATATGCCTGTGCGGTAGTTGTTGTACACAAAGTTATTGCGTACGATACAATCTTTTGTGGACAGTTCGTTGCTTTCACTCACCAGTCCGATGGCACGGTCGCACTCCCATACTTCGTTTTGCTCAATGACAGTATTCGCTCCGCCACAGACATAGATGCCGATAGCCCCGTAAGCCGCAGGATTATTACAAACCACTTCCCAAAACTCAGGGGTGTATTGATGAGTACACCTGTATACTTTATTCCTGCGAACGATTCCGTTGCGGGCATAATTCACCTTGATATCCCCACCCGGATTAAGATTATCGCCGCCGGCCACAATGATTCCGATATTTTCGACATCATGCACCTCACAATCCCGAACAACAAATCCGTCAACGTTTCCGGCAATCGTCAACGATTCACTCGTTCCGGTGTGCATATCAAAAATCTCACACTGCTCAATTGTAAGGTTGCGTATCGGTGTCTCATCGTTGGTCCCAAGCACCAGGATGGCGTGGGCACTGCGCCAATCGTCTTTACCGTGCGTATCCAGACACACGCTCTTGATATTGTATATTTTACAGTTGCGGATTGTGATATCACCCGATTTTCCGTTAATGAGTATCCCTTCCGGATCGGAATTGGGAGATGCATTCACCGCATTGCATATATGTAAGTCTTCCAGTGTCAAGTGTTGTATATCTCTCAACTGCACCAATGCCGACCATCCTTCCAGCTTCAAGCCTGTACCGTCAATCTTGGCTGTTTCGCCGGGATAGCTTTTGATAGTAATCGCTTTTCCCGGTTCGCCCGAACGTGTAGGAATGACAAACTCATGATATGCCCCTTCACGCAAAAAGACGGTGTCTCCCGGAAGGGCATATTCCAATGCCTTAGCCACTGTCTTCAACGGAGTATTCTTTCCGCCTTCCGCCAGGTCGTCACCACCGGGGGATACATACCACCCTGCAGCCGACTGATTAGAGCATCCGCACAGTAATGCTCCCATAAATAAAAAGTAGATTGCTTTTATATATTTTTTCATGTTTTCTCTCATTACTGTCCCGTAAAAGTGGATAAATAGTTCTTTGAAATAATTGAAATATAGTCTATTAGATACTACTTTTTAGGCGCGACGATTTGAAATCATACCTTTGAGGTCAATTAAGGTGACCTCAAATGAACCAAGATAAATATGTTTTCGCTCAGTTAGTAGAATTCTTGAACAATGATAAGTTCAGAAGACTTGTAGACAAGTATGATGGCAATCGTTATGTGAAACATTTCACTTGCTGGAGTCAGTTACTTGCAATGATGTTCGGTCAACTCAGTAATCGTGAAAGTCTTCGTGACTTGATTGTAGCTTTGGAAGCACATCAAGGAAAGCGTTATCATTTGGGATTGGGTCGTGAGCCCATTGCCAAAACTACGCTTGCATCTGCCAATCAGAATCGGGATTACAGAATCTTCGAAGATTTTGCTTTCTATATGATGAAGGAAGCATGTGAAAAACGATCGACTCACATCTTGGATATTCCAGGAAGGAAGTATGCGTTTGATTCCACTACGATTCCTTTATGTTTGGCTACATTCCCTTGGGCGAAGTTCCGTAAGAAAAAAGGTGGAGTTAAGGCTCATGTCCTTTATGACATAGAAGCACAACTTCCAGCCTTTTATACAGTAACTACAGCATCCAGGCATGATTCAACAGAAATGTCCGCAATTAATTATGAGCCAAATGCTTATTATATATTTGACAGAGCGTATGACTCGTTTAAAGAACTTTATCGGATTCATCTTACAGGTTCTTTCTTTGTAGTCAGAGCGAAGTCTAATCTGAAATGCAAGTTCTGTAAATGGAAGCGTAGAATGCCGAAGAATATCCTTTCAGATGCGGAAGTGAAACTGATAGGGTACACTTCTGAAAAGAAGTATCCTGAATCATTCAGAGTCATCCGTTTCTATGATGAAGAGGATGATCGTGAATTCACATTCCTGACGAATGCCAAACACATATCTGCACTTGATGTTGCCAATCTTTATAAGAAAAGATGGTTCGTGGAACTTTTCTTCAAATGGCTGAAACAACACCTTAAGATAAAAAGGTTCTGGGGTACTACCGAGAATGCGGTTCGAATACAGATTAGTGTTGCTATCATCACCTATTGTTTAGTAGCTATTGTCCAATATGATATGCAACTGAATCGTTCAACTTATGAGGTCTTGCAGATTCTTAGCATCTCATTAACAGATAAAACGCCTTTACAAGAGCTGTTTAATAAGACTAATTTCAATGATGTCAAAGAACAATTTAATCCCCTTATTCCGGGATTATTTGATTAATTAATAACTCGTCCCGATTTTAACGGGACACTAGTGGTTTTCTCTATAAAAATAATACCCTATTGAACTTTATTGATAGGCTCCTATACTGATAGAGGAACCGCTGTAACGTGCATTTCCTGCAAAATCTTCAATGCCATTAAAGTAGGAACTGATAAACCATCCCGCATTGACAGCCGGTGAACCTGTTTTCAGCCGGAAGTTAGGATTGCTCAAGCTCGGATTAACCAACAGAGGGTCTATATCGAACAAGGAACCCGTATCTCCACTGGCTGCTTTATAGGCTTCCCATGAGGTGTATTCTACGTTTTCCCATACCCAACGCTTGTTTTTGGGATTGGTGGAATAATAGATATTGTTGCTTATCTTGTTGCCTGTTCCGCTCGTTGTGTATTTGCGTACGAAAATATCCCTGTCTGTTACTGCATATACAAGGTTGTTCGCAATGACGTTATCATAGCAGTTTTTCGTCATGCGGAGTTCGCCTTCGCAACTGTCTTCATTATCCTTGATACCTTCGGTATTGTTTGTACCGTTGTATGAACCACCTACCAAATTGTTATGATAAAGCGTATTGTTCAGTATATGGCAGTTTCTCGTACCGCTTACTTCGTCGAAGAAGCCTATATAGTTGCCCATATAAATCCCCGTACGATAGTTGTTGTAAATTATATTGCTTCGCACAATACAATCCGTAGTGGAATATTGATCGCTTTCACTCACCAGTCCGATGGCACGGTCGCATCCCCACACTTCATTTTGCTCGACAATCGTACGTGCCCCTCCACATATATAGATACCAATAGCACCATAGGCATCTGTTCCCCAATAATCCGTCGAATTCTGATGCGTACATCTGTATATCTTATTACGACGGATTACACCGTCACGCGCAAAATTAACAGACAAGTCGCCACCAGGATTCAAGTTTTCTCCTCCTGCTACAATAATACCGATATTTTCCACATCATGCACTTTATTGTCTTGTATGGTAAAATTCGTCACATTACCCACCAGTGAGAATGTCTCACTCGTACCGCTATGAATATCATGAATATCACATTTCTCAATCAGGATGTCTCTGACAGGAGTTGTATGAAATCCTGTTATCAAAATGGCATGGGCGCTACGCCAATCATCCAGACCGTTGTTCACATCTTGTCCGGCTCGTGTACACGTGTTTTTGACATTATAAATTTCACATCCGCGAATCTCAATATTATTAGATGTCCCCGTGATATGAATACCTTCAGGATCGGCATTCTTGGCAGTATTTATGACGTTGCAGATATGCAGGTTTTCCACTGTGATAAAATTCACATCTTTAATTTGTACCAATGCATTGCCCCATCCCTCTATTTTCAGTCCTGTGCCGTCAATCTTGACAACTTCATTTTTATAGGCTTTAATAGTGATTCTCTTTTGGCGCGTACCCGACTTCGAAGGAGTCACATGCTCATTATACACACCTTCCCGCAAAAACACGGTATCACCGGGATTGGCTCTCAGCAAAGCCTTAGAGATTGTTTTCAGCGGAGTTGCAATCATTCCGTTAGACGAATCGTTACCATTCGGGGCAACAAACCAACTGACTGCTTTTGCCGGCTCCGGTTTTTCACCGTCATCACCGTCATCACCATCGTCTTTTCCGTCATCGCCTCCTTGTTCAGTATCAATAGCCTCATCCAGTTTATCATCACCGCATGAAACCATTCCCATTGCGAGAATAAAGCACAGCAATAGAACAAAATTCTTTTTCATTGTTTCTTCAGGATTATAGGGTTTACATTTTTCTAAATTAAAAAGTGATTGGATAGTCTGACAAGGCTTGCTTATGCACAAGCCTTGTCAACTCCTGTCCTGTTTACTCGTAAACAATCTTTCTTACCACATTATTCTTTCTGTCAAGTACATAGATCAATCCGTCCTTATCTACAGCCACATCTTCCGGTCCGCTGAATGTCGCAGCAGAACCATTGGCATCATTATACCCTGCCAAAGAACTTCCTGCAACAGTACGCACCACATGATTCTGCAAATCCAGTACACGGATACTTTGGTCTGCATTATTAATGTCACCACCATAGGCACCGTTACCTGCAATATAAATATTTCCGTCAGGACCTACAGCCAAACCACCGGGGAAAGAAAAGCGAGCCTCGTTGAACGAACCGTCTACATAAGCCTGTTCGGTATTACCGGCTATTACAGAGCGCTGCCATGATGAGCCATCATGCATATATTTCACAATACGGTGCACACCACTGTTAGCAGCTTCCGACACATAGATATCACCAGCGGCATCAACAACGATTCCCATACACAAAAGAGAACTTTCATTAACACCAACTTGCGTATCCGGACCATCCTGATTGAATTTCCAAACACCCGTAGACGGATGCGTATAATAAATATCGCCATTCCGTTTGTCTACTGCCAATGTCCAAGGCTGATTGCTCGTATTTCCCAATGTAGTAACCACGCCGTCAGGAGTAATCTGACGGATGGTATTATTACCAGTTTCAGTCACATAAATATTTCCGGCAGCGTCAGTATCCATTCCGTAAAGGTTAGAAAAACGTGCCTGCATCCCTGTACCATCAGCATAACCTCTCTGACCGGCAAAACCTGCCAGGGTAGTAACCGTTCCGTCAGGAGTAATCTTACGAATACATACATTGCCGGCTTCTCCTACATATACATTACCGTCATTGTCGACGCAGATACTTCCTCTCTGCCAAGGACCATACGTCCAATTGGTGTTATCTTCTTCGGTCACATCAAGATGCAACATTGTTTCAGAACCTTTACCGTCTTGGTAACCGGCTTCGCCATTTCCGGCAAACGTAGATACATTCGCGGCAAATGAATAAACAAAACTTTCAATTGTAGTAACCGGCTCGCGTCCGGCAATCGAAACTTTCAACCGCCCGTCACCCATACGGGCAGGGACTATAGCCATAATGTTATTCATATCACAACTCAGTACCGTTAAAGGTATATTACCTACCATTACGGAAACTTCATCAACATTAGTTGTAAAATTCTTACCGGTAATAAGAATTTCAGTCCCCGCACTACCGCTTGTGGGGTAGAAACGATTTACTACTACGGGACTTCCCGCATTATGCCCGTCATCATCTTTACAGCTGCCCAGCAGTCCTACACTACACACCAATAGGACAAGAGCAATATAGTGAATAAAATTTGTTTTCATAAGGTTTGTTATTTTTCAACAGTTGTAATCTTCTTCACGCAGTTATTCAGCCTATCCAACACATATACCGTGCCATCCTTGCCCACACATACGGCAGAAGGCGCACCGAACGAAGCCGGCAATATCTCTTCGGCAGAACTGATTCCCGCATATGCCGGTAAAGTGAACATACCGTCTTCATTACCGGAAGTTGCAGAGCCCGCAAAAGTTGTTACCATTCCGGTCTTCATATCTATATAGCGGATACTTTGATCGATATGTGAACGCAGTCCGTCTTCATAAACTTTAGCACCATTTCCAGCTACCAATATATTGCCGTCCGGCGTAACCGCAATTCCCCAAGGAGAAGCAAAAGTGGCTTCCATACGAGGCCCGTCGCTATTTCCAGCTACCCCCGAACCTGCTACAACTTCCGGAGCACCCAACCCCGTCTCGGTATAAGGGAACCTGATAATCTGGTTGGAACGGCTCTTGACAGCATAAAGATCACCAGTGTTCTTATCCACATCCATTCCTCCAATATCCCATATATCATAAAGCCAATCACCTTGACTCTTAACACTTGTGCCATAATCATCCAAGTCTTTCATAAAAAGGCAATTGTCATTTCTGCTATAAAAACGATTATGCTTTTCATCAATGGCAATGATAGTGGATGCAGGATTTCCTAAGAAATGAGCTTTGCCGTCCGGCTCAAAGAATGCAGAAGTGCCAATCCAGCTATCACAAGCATAAATATTTCCTTTGCTATCTACCTTTATGTCTGCAGGACGAATATCCGCATCATAAGATCCCCCCTCCGTATACCGCCAGTCGATATTCCAATCCGGATTAGAGTTACCTTGACCGGCAGCTCTACTCAGCTTACCGTCCGGGGTAATCTTAGTAATACACATATTGCCAAGTTCACCTACATACACATTACCGTTATCATCAACAGCGATACTACCAAACCGATTAGCGTCCGCTCCTTCCCAAATAGAACTTCTGACAGAAAGCACATCGCTTCCCGGTAATGTAGTAATTGTACGTTCAAAGATAGGCGCATCATCATATGTAAAGTCTACCGAGAATGCTCTGCCATTAAAACTTAGGACAATAGGAAAAGTTCCTTCTTCTGCAAGTTCAGGGATTGTCACTAGAAAACACGCTTTTTCCGCATCAAATACACAAGTTGCTTCCACATCTTTATAAGTAGCGGTAGGATTCGTAATTTCCAGAGGCAAGTTTGAGATATAGATACTTACTTCCGTCCCTACTTTACCCATAGCAGGAGAATAACTGGCAAGTGCAGCTTTCTGGAAAGTAAATTTAGCTTTGGATTGTACAGCCTTACCGTCCACAGTCACCGTCAACGGTGCATTATCCACCAGCTCATTGTCCGGCACTTCTACTAGCAACTGCTCTTCGTTCGACTGCAAAACTGCTAATTCTACTCCATTGATACTCACGCTGACAGCATTTACATCCAACGCAAACTGTTCGCCGTTAATCAATAACTGTGTACCTCCTTTTCCCGTAGTCGGCGCAAAGTCAAAGATATTCAGTTCACCTGTAAAAAGCGGTTCTGATTTATCTTCATCGGTACAACCGGTGAATATGGCTGTTGTCAAAGCAACAACCATATATATATAATATGAAATTTTCTTCATTTTTCGTTCTATTAGAATTATGTCCTGGATAAATTACTGTCCCCATCCCGGATTCTGCACCAACGCACGATTCCGGTCTATTTCAGATTGCAAAATAGGATACAGATACATTTTATTATCCCAGTAACGCGTCTGGAATAATTTTCGCTCGTAGAAACCTTCGAACTGGAATCCCTGCCCGCCATCATTTGCTTGTACGTTCATGCTATAAATCTTACGATTCTCTTCCTTCTCAAACAGCAAACGACGCTGAAGAGTCCAGAAACGGTCTCCCTCAAAAGCCAACTCAATCTGGCGTTCACGAAGAATCCATTTTCTCATTTCCGCTTTATTGCCAACTGCCTCTGGATAAAGTCGTGTCAACGGATTAGTAATACCGGCACGGCTTCTGATTTCCTGAAAATAGGAGAGAATGTCCGAATGCCCCGGATTGTATTCATTCAACGCTTCAATATAATTCAATAGAATTTCTGCATAACGAATGTGAATATACGGACGATAAGAGGTCTGGTCATTTCTGATGCTCGAAGTGGTGCTGACTCTTTTCGCTACATTGTATCCGGTAAAGTCTACCCGACCGCCTGTCGCTCCTGATTGACCGGAAAGATAATATTCTGCCCTTCCAAATCCATCTTGATTGGCCGCAGAAGAAAAATGGTTGTAGTCATCCGCAGAAATAGCCGATAATACCGGACGAGCGTTATAATGTACAAAAGCATAAAAACGAGGCTCACGATTGACATACATATTATGCTCTCCTTTGCGATACCCACGCTCTATCTCATTGCGAACAGAACCGAAATGGCGTGAATCGTCATTTTGAACAAATCCGACCTCCGTGTAAGAATCATCATCATTGATATCATATCCGTCGGCAGTCAAAAATGCATCCACAATATTCTGAGTGGCATTTGACATACAGAAGCCTTTTGGCCCCGGTGTACAACGTATATCATGACCATACAACCAATTATCACCAGCCATGTGGGTAGCGAAAATTACTTCTGCATGCGTGCCGCTCATGAATAGTTCACGACAAGACAAATAGGGGTCAAAGTTTCTGTCACCGCTTTCCGTATTGCGATAAAGATGATAAATACCCAAATCCATCACATCTTTTGCCGCATCGGCTGCAAGTTCCCATTTGTGCGGATCGTAAGTTTGTGGAGCTAATAACTGTCCGTCCTTATCTTTAAAATCCTTATAACGGGGCGCTTCAGTTTCACTGCCATTCCATAATTCACTGGCAGCCAGAAGACGTACTTGTGAAATAACTGCTTTAGCAGCTCCTTCAGTCGGACGCCCCAGGTTGGCATTAGAAGACCAAACCGTTGGAAGAACACCATATGTTGACTCCATCAAGCCACAAATATATTCCACACATTGGTCAAAAGGAGTACGTGCATACATATTGAAGTTCTCATCCAATTCCGCCGGTTTTTCACAGATTACAAAAGGTCCGTACAAGCGAAGCAAATTCCAATAGAACCATCCACGGAGAAAACGGGATTCTGCCTTATACTGATTTTTCAGATCCGCACTTACAATATTATCCGGAACACGGTCAATATTAGCTTCAAATGTCAGCGCTTTCTGGATTCCTTGATAATAGTGCCCCCAACGATCCTGAGCATTGTCACCGGGACCATAGTTTCCTTCCACCATTTTACGAACGAACGCACCGGAAAGTACACAAGACGTTTCGTCCGAGAATCCTAAAGTCGTCGGATCATCCGTATTACGCTCTATGTACCCGTATACATTATATAAATATGCTTCTACATCAGAGCGTGTCTGCCAGATTTTATCCGTTGTTTTCAAGTTCTCCGGTTGCTGGTCCAGATAATCACACGAAGCAAGCATGCCTAATGCAGCAACGGAAAACAACCCAATGGTTAATAACCGGTTAATTATATTTTTCATTGTTCTTATCGTTTTATTAGTTAAAATGCAACTCTCATTCCAATTGTCACCATACGTGACAGTGGATATTTAGCACCGTTCGATCCCAATTCCGGATCCCACAACTTGAATTTAGAGAAAGTCAACAGGTTTTGACCTGATAAATAAAAATAAAGATAATCAATGCCTTTAGCTGTCAATGTCTTATTCTCAAGCGTATAACCTAAAGAAGCTTGTTTCAAACGTAAGTAATTTCCGTTTTTCAGCCAATGAGTGCTATTGACATAATTGTTATCCGAAGTGCTGGCTCCCATAGTCATACGCGGATACCAGGCGTCATCACGGGGATTGTCTTCTGTCCAACGGTCCAATGCCTTGGAAATGATATTTGTCGGGTTCGCTCCCATACCGGCGAAAGGTACAATACCTACACCGTTGGCTCCCCAGCTACCTCCACCAGTATCAATATAAGAACCATTGGCCATTAAAGAGACATCAGCCACTCCTTGGAAAAAGAGAGAAAGATCAAAATTATGATAATTGACATTAACCCCAAATCCATATGACCATGACGGGAAATGTGATTTTCCTAAATAACATTGGTCATTCGGATCAATGACACCGTCACCATTGAGATCTTTATACTTGATGTCACCCGGTGCCAATTCACGCAACTGCTTCGGACTTTTCTCTATCTCCTCATAACTCTGAAAATAACCTTCAGCTACATATCCATAAAATTCACCATAACTGGTACCCTCGCCTTTTTGATAAGCATATTTCATTTGCGGCTCATCCTTGAATACGATTTTGTTTTTGCTATAAGTAGCGTTACCGAAAATACGAAGACCTACTTTCTGAGCAATGCTTGTCTGATATTCAATATTAGCATCAATACCCTGATTGTCCATTTCACCCATGTTAGCATAAATAGCAGCACTTCCGAAACCGGACATAGCAGGCAGAGAAGAACGTTGAATCAAAATGTCCTTACGACGTTCCTTATAATAATCCAGTGTCAGATTGAACTTTCCTCCCAACATCATTTCGATACCAATATTGGTTTTATAGGATTTCTCCCAAGTCAGGCTTTCCGAAGCCAACAAGGTTTCCCTGATACCGCCTACATTATTACCATTCGGTCCGAAACCATAACTATTTCCACCCCCATATTGAGTGAAATATGCAAAACGGTCACCTGTTCCACCAATATTATCGTTACCTACAATACCATAAGATGCACGTAGTTTTAATAAGTCGATATACTTGGTAGCTCCCCTAAAGAACGGTTCGTTAGAGATAACCCATCCCAAAGACGCGGCAGGGAAGAAGCCGAAGCGGTGATTGGGAGCGAAGTTTTCTGAACCTGTATAGGAAGCGTTGACTTCGGCAAGGTAACGGTCTTTCCAGCCATAACTCAAACGACCGGCAATAGCCTGATTACGATACGGAATGGCACCTATTGCAGAGCCGGCCGTAGCCACCATGCGGTTACGCATATTATAAAGTAACATACCGCTCACACTATGAGCACCAAAGGTACGGTCATAGGCAATATTAGCTTCCGTATACATCACGCGCTCACCCGTATCACTGTGGTCATACCATAATTCATTCGATCCTTCCCTAATGGGTTTGTTGAATACCAATTCCCCATTGGCATCACGCTGGTTAGTATACCACAAGTCTACGCTACCGGTACGCTTATTATTAAATTCGCTATAACTGTCGAACGAAAAACGGACATAAGCAGAAAGTCCCTTTGTGATGAAGTCCAGTTTCTGGTTCAATGTAAACACCGACTGCAAAGCAGGACGGAACGTATCCGAATATCCAGAGTTCTGGAGCAAGTCCATCGGATTGACACCAGCATTTGCCGGCGGTCCTGCCCAACGTCCATCCGGATAACGTATCGGGAAAGCTACGGGAGAAGCAGCATAAGCTTCGTACCAGATTCTAGAGGCGGAAACACCCGGATAACGTGAATCAACCATCATAGCAGCCAGATTCATCTGCAAAAGCGTAGACTTAGTAATATTTACGTCAATGTTACTACGAAAATCATAACGCTTGTAATCCAGATTCGGATTGAATCCATTCTCTTTCTTTACATTATATTGCCCACCTTGATTATAGAAAGAAGCAGACAGATAATAACGCACCAAGTCACTACCTCCACTGATATTCAAATTGACATTGGAAACTGAAGTCATGTCTTTATAAGCAGCACCAATCCAGTCCACGTTCGGATAGAGATAAGGGTCCAAGCCGGTTTGCGTCTTCAAGATATCTCCGCGACTATAAACCTCACTCTGTCCCGAATTACGACGAGCCTCGTTGTATAGCTGCATATAACCTACCCCATCCAACATATTAGGCACTTTCGTAAAATTCGTAAAGCCAGTCTCCGCCTTAATTGATATTTTAGGCTTACCTACCGTACCGCGTTTCGTGGTAATAATCATTACACCATTAGCACCCTTAGCACCATATACAGCAGTAGCAGAAGCATCTTTTAACAATGAGATACTTACAATATCTTCCGGATCAATATTGTTGTAAGCACCACCGTAAGTAGAGTTCACATCATCGCGCTGTACACCGTCCACAATCACTAACGGTGAAGTGTTTCCTGTAAATGTACTGATACCACGAATAGTGAACGTAGAATTATCATAACCCGGTTCTCCACTAGACTGCACAGAAATTATACCAGCAACTTTTCCTTGTAAAGCGTTACTCAAATTGGCTACCGGAGTTTTCAAACTTCCCATATTTACTGAAGCCACCGACCCTGTCATGGTTACTTTCTTCTGAGCACCATAACCAACTACAACGACTTCCTCCAAAGCTGAAGTTGATTCTTCCAAAGAGATATTGATTGTTGTCTGATTTCCAACCTTTACTACTTTGGGTTCATAGCCCATAAAGCGATATTCCAATTCTGTCTGACCACCAGGAACCGTAATCATATAAAATCCATCGAGATCAGTAATCACACCGGTAGTAGCATTCAACAGCTTTACACTAGCCCCCGGAATAGCTTCACCTGTAGTAGTAGTAACATTACCTTTTATCGTATGCGATTTCTTTGTAACTGCTGACTGTTCTTCTTTTGCCGGAAATAACAGAATTTGCTTTCCTTGCACTTTCCAAGAAACCCCTTTTCCTTTAAAAGCCTGCTCCAAGATAGCATTAATCGGTTGCTTATTGGCAGAAACCGTAATGGGCCGATTCACTTTTACCTGGTTATCTTTGTAAAGAAAAGAATATGCACTTTGATTTTGTACAACCTCCACAAACTGCTTCAGCGTTACATTTTTCACATTTATCGTCAGTAATTCAGATTGTTGCGCCTTAATTTGAACAGGTATAAGAAGTAGTAAAAACAACATTTGCCAGACGCAAAATCTCATCTTCCCCGAAAAAGAAGAAGGCAAAATAAAGCCCTTCATTCCCTTTGGGATTGAAATATTTTTCATAAATTTGCAATTTAAAATTAATAATAGGTTAGAGATTAATTTTAATCTAAAGGATTGGAGAACGGGAATTTTTCAATCCTTTTCTTCATTTTTTTCAGGTAGTGTTCATCATTCTTTTTTTTTAGGGTTAGCAATTGTTTTTCAAGTTATTATCTATTAGGCTGCCTATTTTCTTATTGCGGAGTCACTAAATAAGTTCCATCCGGTTGTTGCTGATAATGAATGGGGGTCATTTGATTGATTGTTTCAAAAATATCATCCAGGCTTTGTTCAATATCAAAACGTCCCGAGAATATTTCCTCTTTCAAATCTTCACCCTCAATACGAATCTCTGTATGATAGCGTTTACTTAACATAAACATCACATTTTCCATTTTTTGAGATTCTATATTCATATATTTATCTTTCCAGGTTGTATAAAGTTGCAAATCAACGTGATGAACTTCAATGTCGGCCTGTTGTCTAACACGTCCCATCTCCCCCGGACGCAAAATCACCCCCTTATTTGTGTCGTGGCGTTCGTTCAATTGAACGGAACCGGACTCCAATACAACTTCCGCCATCTTTTCCGACTTCGATACCTTCACATCAAAACGGGTACCCAGTACCTTTACTTCCACTACATCAGTAATTACCTGAAAAGTTCTTCCACCATCTTTCTTTACATCAAAAAATGCTTCACCTTCCAAATATACTTCCCGATCGCGAGCAGACAATTTATCCGGATACTTCAATCTTGAACCTCCACCTAACCAAACTTTTGAATTGTCCGGAAGTGTAAAGAGCAAGGCTTCTTTTCCCTGATTCATTACAATCAACATATCCGGCCTGCTCCATACCTGATAACCCAGAAGTCCTCCTAAGACAAATAAAGTAGCAATACAAGCTGCAACAGCATAACGACGGATAATGAACATCGGACGATGTCTCTTTTCTGTTTTCATGCCGGCTTCAACTTTATCCCAAGTCCGACTCATTGTTTCCTCAAGCAAATGAGTATCCATTTTCACCTGTGATTCATCCACTAACCGGGAAGCACGATGCAACGAGGCATCTTCCTTCAACAGCCGTTCTAATGCATTTTCCTCATCTTTGCTCAAGGAATGATCAGTCCTCTTAGCAAGCAAGTCCCATATATTACTATTCTCTTTCATCATCTTATTGAGTATTATTAAGCGCTTCTATATATAAAGACAGAAATAAAATTAAAAATACGTAGCTTTAATAAAATAAAAAGTTATTTTTGCAGATAAATTTTGTTAATAGACGCTTCTACATATCAACAAATCATTTTAATCATTTTATAACCAATTAGTTAGCCATGTCTCAAGAGAAAGATGACATAACTTATCTATTACAACAAATCAGTGAAGGAAACTCTTCCTGTTTTGAAAAGATGTATAAGCGATATTTTAAAAAGTGTTATTCCATTGCATTGTATTTCGTTCAGTCGACTTCTTCAGCCGAAGATGTACTATCTGATGTTTTTCTTACTCTGTGGAATAAACGCGAGAACCTGAAAGAAGTGAAAGACTGGGATTCTTACTTATTTATAACGGTTAAAAACCACGCCATCACATTCCTGGAAAAGAATCGCCAGGATAATCTAAGTTCTATCGACCAATTTACAATAGAGATAGCGGGAAACGAACTTACTCCGGAAGAGAAACTGCTTAAAAAAGATATGGAAGAAAGTATGCAGCAAGCTATCCGGCAACTGCCTGAGAAAACCAGAATCGTTTATTGTATGGCTAAAGAAGAACATATGAGCTATAAGCAGATCAGCGAAGCACTGGATATATCTGAAAGAACTGTCAACACACACATGACAACCGCCATCCGCAGACTGACGGAAAGTCTAAAAAGATACTTTAGATAAATCCATGCAAATTCCTAAAAAATAATTATACATTCGTCCTGTCAGTGATAAAAAAACGACGGAGAAAAACGATCTTCTCCGCCGATTTATTCACGCTTCTGCCTTTTGCTCTCCCAGCTACATCATTTCGCAGGAGTAAAAGCAATAGCCAGTGATTCTTGCTTGATTCCCTTTGGTAAAGTTACTTTTACTCGCTCACCCTCAATACTATATTTCATCCTTTGCCCATTCTGTAAAAGAATCATTTTACCTTTTGGCAGATTTCCTGTCCACTCTATCGTTTCAGGCAACTGCCCATTTTCCGGTAGCAGATAAATAGCATAACGGTTCTTACCATCCTTGGCGGCAGTAAACCAAACATTTCCGTCATGAAAAACAGGTGTCGGACGTGTACCGTAAATAGCCTTACCATTCGGACGCAACCACGCTCCTATTTGATGAAGGCACGTAACCACTTCATCGTCAATTGTACCTTTAGCAGTTGGACCGACTCCTAAAAGGAAGTTCCCTCCCTTTGCCACAGTTTCCACCAATGTAGCAATAATTGTGCTGGCAGATTTACATGGAGAACCCTCGACATGACTCCAGTGGTTTGTCAAAGTCATGCAAGTTTCCCAAGGAGATAATGTTTGTTTTTCCAAAAGAGATTGCTCCGGAGTACGATAATTTTCATTCCGTCCCGGTATAGTTCTATCTACAACCAACAAATGCGGTTGTGCACGACGCGCATTATCTGCTATTTCATCCATATTGATATCCTGGTCCGGAGCACACACCCAACCGCCGTCCAACCATAAAATATCTACATGACCATAGTTCGTCATTAACTCATTAATCTGACGTGCAGTATAATCACAGAATCTCTTCCAACGCTCCGGATATTTCTTGATATCATAATTCACATTCCGATCCGGGGTTGCCCAATAAGGACACCAATAATCCTCACAGTGCCAGTCCGGTTTAGAAAAATAAGCCCCAATCATAAAATCTTTCTTTCGGAAAGCATCCCAGACATGACGAGTAACGTCTTTCAGAGGATTATTCTTAAAGGCTCCTTTAGCAATAGTAAAATCAGTCTCTTTGCTGTCGTACATACAAAAACCGTCATGATGCTTCGTTGTAAACACAACATACTTCATTCCTGCATCTTCCATAATCTCCGCCCAACGTTCCGGAGCAAACTGAGTAGGATTAAACAAATCTTTCAATCCCCAATACCACCTTTTGTATTCATCATAGGACATATTATCAGGACGCGAAATCCATTCACGATCTTCCGAACTAAGTGTCCAGGACTCCATGATACCAGGCTCCGAATATATCCCCCAATGGAAAATGACTCCGAATTTCTGATCCTGCCATTTATCAAGATTCTGTAAGACAGCGGGTTCCGTAGGCCATACATAGCCGTCAGACGTTTCATGCACAAAACTCTGTGCAAAGCCGGTGGTAGTCAGCACTGCACACAATGCAGTGGTAACCGTCAAAAGTTTAAATGTACTTTTCATATTTCACTTTTTTCAAAATGCCTCAAAAGGCAAGGTTATATAATAATAGGTTAGAATAATTCATCAGTTATACAATAACTTGTTGTCAATTCTCCAAAATTGTTATTTCAGCTCCGGAAGCATAGTCTTGTCCCCGCTGCTCACTCAAAGCAGTAAAACGGATATAACGAACCTTTACAGGCCGGGCAAACAAGACTTTCTTTTCATTGAGATTATTCTCAAATGTACCTTCCCGAATAGGAGTACCCCAATTCTTGCCATCCAAACTTACATGAACCGTGTAATCCTTCACATTACCATTGTCCACATCGTGACGTGGCAGATAAGTAAAGCCCTTTATTTCCTTAATTTCACCTACATCCAAATCTACCCAATGTGGATGCTTGGCAACTGTGACAGAATACATCGTATGCCAAATAGTATTCGGATCACCATCCACAAGATGAGAAGCATTGCCTTCACCCGGTTCCTGACTACTGGCATATATCACATTCACCGGAATACTCTCTAATTTTGTGAATACCGCATTGCTCTTTATCATAGGAGCATGTTTATACCAAGCTGAAACAGTTCCACCATCACGCAAAAGAACCGGTGATTCGTATTCTTGAACCTTGCCTCCATTTACAGTATACTGAATAGCCGTTACTTTCTGACCGGATGTAATCTCCACTGTTCCGACACGGTCACGGGTTATAGACAGGGGAAGTTCCCCGGAAGGTGCTACACAGGCGATAGCGGATAAATCCGCACCCGACGGCCGGATGATGAATCCCATATTATGATGTCCGGCATACACACAGTCTTTCGTCAGAGGAATCGGGCCACAGCTATTTCCCCCTAATCCTGTTACGGCACAATCCAGATATAAATACGTATCACCTGCTGCAGGTAATTGATATGGATGAGATGCCAAAACCATATCCAAAGACGAATAAGGCAAAGCAGAAACTGACAACCGGTCGGTAGCGATAAAAACAGCCCCCTTGTGTTGAGAATCGGTCAATGCACACCAACGTACGTCTTCATGGTTACCCATATTCTGCGGTTTAGGGAAATTAATGAATTCATCGGCAACCCTACTTTTATGTATTTCTATAAATTGACTGCTCTTACGGTCGGAATAATTATCAATAGGACCACGACCATAATATGTGAAATTTTCAAATTTACGGGGTACTTTCATCACATAACCCAAACGCGGCAAAACTAAATTCGGCTGATTGGAAGTTATACTGGCTTCCAACTCAATAGAGCCATCTTGATAGACTGTCCATATCTGATTCGTAACAAACTTAAAATCTTCACTTTCAAAAGGTCTATCGGAACGCTCCTCAATCCGGTTCTTGCCAGAATACATACCTCCACCGATAAACGCACCATTAGGAGCCTGTGACTCTACCGCAAAAGATAATATGACCGCCCCATTTTCCTGCGCTTGTATATAATGACTGATTACCTTATGTCTCAGATTATGCAGACCGTTTTCGAACCAGGAAGAGAAGAACCAATTATCATTGTTAACGAAAGCTCTCAAAGCATTTAATTCAGGTCCGTCCCCTTCTGTTATGACAAACTCATCATTATATTTCAAGCTATAGATGCTTCCGGTAGATTTGTCGAACGCTACTTCGAATCCGGTTCCCTTGACAGATACGATATTATCGCCCGACTTTACACCGGAAAGTTCCAGGTTCTTCCCGAATGAGGCTACTTTACTTATCTCCGGACGGTTACCGGCCTCTTTTATCCGGAACTGTTCTTCCGCTACCACATAATCTTTGTCTGCCCAAGGCATCTTTTCTTTCAAGCAGAATTGAATCTTCAAAAAATACTCTGATTGTTCTGACAAATATTGACTCCCATATGGAACGGTAATAAGTTTTTTCGTCCGCGGAGCCAGGTTTCCCAAGTCTACGATAGCTGATTTTATTTTGTTTCCATTCTCATAAAGCGACCAAGTCACAAGATAGTCTGCAAGATCTTTAAAATAGTATTTATTAAAAACTTCCAATATCCCTTTTTGTATATCAACAGCTTTTACTCCTATATGCTGATATACTTTCTTTACTTCATAATATTGAGGTTTAGGCTCCAAATCACCGAACATGATTCCATTCATAACAAATTGTCCGTCATTAGGCACATCTCCAAAATCACCGCCATAAGCCAGATAACGAGTTCCGGTTGCCGAGTCATAGTTATATAAAGACTGGTCTACCCAATCCCAGATAGCACCTCCGCACAGAAAATTAGTTGATTCAATCGCTTCCCAATAGTCGGCCAGATTACCGCAGGCATTCCCCATTGAATGTGCATACTCGGAAATATGAAACGGATATTTAATATCATACTTCCCCTGTGCCGCTCCACTAACCCAATCTACGGAAGGGTATTGATTGGACCCCATATCAACTATATCATTGTTTCGTTCATACTGGACAGGACGCGAAGCATCAAACTTCTTCAACGCCCGATAAGCAGAGACGAAGTTATTTCCCGGACCGCCCTCATTGCCTAATGACCAAATCACAACAGACGGATTATTAACATTACTATGCACCATTTCCATTACACGTGCAATGTGAGCTTTCTCCCATTCTATCGGATGAGAGAGAGAAGCTTC
Organism: Bacteroides sp. f07; assembly: GCF_042854785.1. NCBI lineage: Bacteria > Pseudomonadati > Bacteroidota > Bacteroidia > Bacteroidales > Bacteroidaceae > Bacteroides > Bacteroides sp. f07. The sequence goes on from NZ_BAABXI010000003.1 coordinate 409,685, forward strand.
TTCATAACGGAATTCATGTGACTCCAGATTAGCCTCATCTTCCAGATAAATTCCGTATTTATTGCAGAGATGATACCAATAAGGGTCGTCCGGATAATGGGAGTTGCGCACATGATTAATATTGGCACGCTTCATCAGCATAATTTCCTTTTCCATTGTCTCCCGCGAAACGGCGTGTCCTGTAGCCGGACTGGATTCATGACGATTTACGCCTTTCAACTTCACAGTCTTACCATTAATATAATAATATCGCCCGGCCAACCCGAACTCATCTTCCGAAGCCGGCGTATCCCTGATTTCCACCTTACGAAAACCGACAACTGTTGAAACCGTCTCTACCGTCCGGTTCTTTTTGTCTTTCAACTCCGCTACCAATGTATAGCAATAGGGAAACTCAGCCGACCACTTCTGAGGCGTTTTCACTTGCAATATAGTTTGTACATTTGTCGATTTTCCCGGTACAACTTCTTGAACGACCGTTGACAACCAATCGCCCACCAGCGTATTCTCGTCAGAATATAGTTTATTGGCATACAGTGAATAATAAATCTTATAGTTTTTAGCTATCTTCTTATCAAGATTCCGAATTTCGGCATTAATCGTCAAAGAGCCGTCCGACAAATTCTTATCCAAGTCGGGAATAGCGACCAAATCACGGATGTGAACCTTTGGAACTGAATGCAGAGACACTGTGCGAAAGATTCCCGGAAGACGGAACATATCCTGAGCTTCCAAAAATGAACCGTCAGAATTACGATATACTTCGGCAGCTACTACGTTTTTACCTTTTTGCAAGTAAGAAGTAATATTAAAACTAGCTGTATTACGGGAGTTTTTGGAGAAACCTACATATTGGCCATTAATCCAAAGATAGAAGAAAGAGTCTACACCATCAAAATTGATGAAAACCTCACGTTCCTCCCAGTCTTGCGGGATATCAAACTCACGACGATAAGAGCCGACTTCGTTGCGATGCTTATAAGTAGTCCAATGAGTTGGCGGAATACGCATTACTCCATTTTTCCAATCACCGATTTCGACATGCTGTACGAAGATAACTGATTGGTTCACATAAACAGGGGTTCCGTACTTCTGGCTTCCGTCTTTCTGAATTCCATAAATATTCCAATTGGAAGGAACAGAAATCAAATCCCAGGAACTGACATCAAATTCTGGCTGATAAAATTCTTTCGGACGCATATCCGGTTCAGGCGCCCAATGGAATTTCCAATCTCCATTCAGAGATTTCCAGTATCTACTGTTTTCCGGTAGTACTTTCCGGGCACTCTCAAGATCGGCAAAAGAAAAGAAATAAGCATGCGGCTGCTCCTTGTTCAATGCCAATTGTTCAGGGGATTCCCATTCGTTTCCATTGGGAGCAGTTGTTGATGCATAAGCAAAACCTTTTAAAGGTTCGTCTGCCAGAGTTTGTATAGTCAATATGCTATACAATACAGTAGTTAACAAAATTCTGTGCATGGTATTTTTCAGGTTGTTCTGATAATAAAGACACAGATATTCTGTTAAATACGTAGTTGGGATAATAAAAAACTTTTTAAGCAGTATGTTACAAGATCCGTTCTATCTCCTTCAACTCCTCTGCTGTAAACTCCAAATGTTCCAATGCTTTCAGATTGTCCGCCAACTGATTAACAGAGCTTGCACCCACAATCACCGAAGTCATCCGTTCATCTTTCAGCACCCACGCCAATGCCATTTCTGCCAATGTCTGACCACGATGACGAGCGATTTCATTCAACTGCCGGACAACTTCTATCTTTTCAGGAGTTACTTGCGAACGTTGAAGGAAACCGGAAGAGCGTGCAGCCCGTGAGCCTTCCGGAATGCCGTTTAAGTATTTATCAGTCAGCAAGCCTTGCGCCAAAGGTGAAAAGGCGATAAAACCGGAACCAAATTCGGCAGCCAATGGAAGGGTTTCAGCCTCTACTGCACGGTCGAACATACTATAACGATACTGGCTGATAAGACAAGGCACACCTGCGTCCGCCATCATTTCGTAGGCAACGCGCGCTTGTTCGGGTGGATATTTGGATATTCCGATATAAAGAGCTTTGCCTTGCTTTACAATATCAATCAATGTCCGGATAGTTTCTTCTACCGGAGTTACTCCGTCATAACGATGGCTATAAAAGATATCAAAATACTCCAACCCCGTGCGACGGAGACTTTGGTCAATACTTGCCATCAGATTTTTACGGGAACTATTGCCACCATAAGGACCCGCCCACATTTCATGCCCGGCTTTGGATGAGATGATCATCTCATCCCGATAACCCTGGAAATTCTCTTTCAGAATCCGTCCGAAGTTTGTTTCCGCACTTCCGGGAACAGGACCGTAGTTATTTGCCAAATCAAAATGAGTGATGCCGTGGTCGAAAGCATACTTTATCATCTCAGTCGACACACTAAAATCGTCCACACTGCCGAAATTGTGCCACAATCCCAAAGAGATAAGAGGTAACTGCAATCCGCTCTTGCCGCAATATTTATACTGCATCCGTTCATAACGGTCGGGTGCCGGTTGATAGGTGAATGAATTATCCATATGATTAACGATTTATATTTCCTCTTACAAAGAAAGGAAAAATATGCCAAACAATATCCCAACTAATCAATGAAATGGCTCGTTGTCCTACATTAACCAATCCACTCATCTAGAGGAAGTTTTTGTTTCATGCCTTGAAACTATTTGTTTCTCGGTGTGAAACGATTAGTTTCTCGGTGTGAAACAGTTGGTTTCTCGGTGTGAAACTATTAGTTTCAAACGCATATGAAACTTTTTGTTCCAAGCAACCGGAAACTAAAATCCCCGTCAATGGAGCAAATGATCAGCCTGCATGAAAGAAACTTTAGAACTGGAAGTAAATGAACGGCTGAATCTCCGAACTCTTCATTTGAATGACTACATAAATCAAAACGACCATCATCAGCGCTTTTCCTACAAACGGCATACGAATAACGCCCCGGCATACCGCATTTTCCCAACTATCGGGTGCAAAATGAAGCAGGAAGCCGAGCAGCATCAATGCAAAGACCTTCCAGTAACCTTCCAGCAATTGAGGAAATAGTTGAGGGCGAAAAGTGGTGAATATCTGTTTCAGCATATCCATCGAGTTTTGGAAATCTGCGTTACGGAAGAATATCCAACAGAAGCATACGAAATGGAAAGTGATGATTACACCGAATATACGACGCCAGCCGTGACTTTCCTCGCCTTTCCTGCGACCAGTGATTGTCATCCACATTTTGTGCAATGCCAAAGCGATACCGTGGAATGTCCCCCAAAGTACGAAATTCCAGGATGCCCCGTGCCATAATCCGCCTAAAAACATGGTGATTATCAGATTCATGTATTGACGGAACTTCCCTTTCCGGTTTCCGCCTAAGGATATATACAGATAATCTTTCAGCCAACTGGAGAGAGAAATATGCCAACGCCGCCAGAATTCGGTTATGGAAGCGGACTTATAAGGAGAATTGAAATTCAGATTGAAATGGAAACCCAACAGCAGAGCAATACCGATAGCCATGTCACTATATCCTGAGAAGTCGCAGTAAATCTGCAGAGCATACCCATAAAGTCCCATCAGATTCTCGACTCCCGAATAGAGAGTAGGATTATCGAAGATACGTTCTACAAAGTTGACGCTGATATAATCGGAAATAATCGCTTTCTTGAACAAGCCGGAGAAAATCAGGAAGATGCCTCGCCCGAACATCTCCTGCGAGACAAAGAGGGGTTTCCGTATCTGCGGGATAAAGTCGCGTGCACGAACGATAGGCCCTGCAACCAACTGCGGAAAGAAAGATACATAGAAAGCATAGTCCAGCAGGTTGGTCAGTGGTTTTATATCTTTCCGGTAGACATCGATGGTATAACTCAATGATTGGAAAGTAAAGAAAGAGATGCCGACAGGCAGAAAGATGTCGAGTGCCGTAAACTCCCCTCCCATCAGCGATGCAATGACTCCGCCCAGGAAATTGGTGTATTTAAAATACGCAAGAAGTCCCAGATTAATCCCCAGACTCAAAGTTACCAGTCCTTTACGTTTCCAATGTCCCCCGGTACGAGCCATAAGTTGTGCAAGGAAAAAGTCGGCAACAGTGACTATGGCAAGCAGAAAAAAGTAAGTGCCACTACTCTTATAGTAGAAATAATAGGAAAAAAGGGTGACAAACAAGATACGGGCGGTATATTTATGTTGCAACAACACGTACACTACCATAAAAGCAGCAAACAGCCAAAGAAAGATACCACTGCTGAATATCATCGGCGCTTGCGGGTCGTAGGTAAATACCTCTTTTAGTCTACTGAAATCTATATCAATGGGAAACATAATCGTTATATGCTTTGATTAAGGCCTGGTATAATAAATTCCCCTGAAGGATGTATCCTTCGGGTAAATAATGCACATGATCGGGACGCATCAGCTTGGCTTCCGTCCAGTTGGTGCAGGCACGGCGTTTGCCACCGACTACATCATACATATCCCACACCAGCAGGCGGTTATTCCTTGCATAGCGACGGATCGTTTCTGCGGCTGTCACCGTACGGGGATTAATGGCATAAGTACGCCTGCGCTTTCTTTGCCGGAAACTTTCATACGAACCCGGCGGAGTAGTGAGAAGAACAGGTACATTGGGGAGACTGTCGCGCAGAAGCTTGACAAGTTCATCCATTTGGTTGTAATGCACATTGATATTATAACGCCGGTTATGACTTTCATTCGTTCCGAAAGAAAGAATCAGCATTTCGGGTTTCAAGGCCACGATTTCGGCAATACGGTCGGGATGGGTAAAAGTGAGACAGGTAGCTCCGTTCACTCCTTTATCAATATAAGAGACAGCACCGAAAGTCTCGGCCAGACGGGCTCCGGTAGTCTGCGGATAGATATGCCCGCGCACATGGCTGTCACCGATATGAACGATACGAACCGTATCTTCGGACAATCCGGCACGCACCTGGCGGAGATGTTCAAAAACGGGAGACAACAAACCTATACTGTCGATAATCTCATTTCGTCCGGTTTCGCGGAAAACTGTCGGGAAAGAGACTTGCGCGGAAATGGTATCGTTTGTCCAGGTCATTTCCCGCAAAGGTTTGATTTTTTTTAAAGTCTTGCCTAATGGCGGGCAGGCAGGGATACGGTCTTGTGCTGTTATCTTTGAAAGAGAACAAGGAACAATAAGAATTCCTGCCAGCATAAGCATAAAGACAGACAGTAGGTTATTCTTTCTCATAATCTCTTCTCCTGTCATATTGTTTCTTACCGTATATCAATGTCTCATAAAGCAGCCCTGCCAGATGTTTGCCACCCCGGAAGTTTATATGCGTATAGTCGTAGTTTGCCATAGACGGTTTGGCATGAACCAGTTTCGCCATACTGCCCTCACCGCCCATTGCTTCGAACATATTCCAAAAAGCGATACCGCTTTCGGCGGCAATATTCTGTTGATAACGAATCAGGTTCTTGACGCCCGGCATGGTGCGAAAGTCGCCGTTCTCGTTCTTATAGTCACGGTCGCCGACACTCAACAGCAGGATTCCGGCTTGGGGGAAACACGTTTTCAGATGTTCGATAGCTGTCAGCAGTCCTTTTTGATAGTTATCGTAGTTACGTCCGCGTTCGGTAGCGACGTTCAGACCGTATTCAAGAATTATCAAGTCGTAGGGGCGCTGGCGATTAAACTCTTTCAGCATTTGTTGCGGAATGCCACGCAGGGAAAGCCCGGAACTGCCACGCAACGAGAAGTTATCGAGAATGATACCTTGCTTTCCATCCATTGCCAGACCATAGAAAAGCGTGGAGTCAGTACGGTTTACCGTCCAGCGGATGGAGCCGATACGTCCGTTTACTTGAATTTCCTGTAAACCACCGGAAGGTGCCAGTGCATAATTTCTGTTGTCTCCTTTGTTCACACGGGCAGAGAGATGAACGGAATCTTTATTATAAAAGAAGATAGAAGCACGCTGGCAGGTATCAAGCAGCGAAGCGTATTTGCTCTGTCCGCGTAACTCCACATAAGCTCCATTCCGGGGAACGAAATAATGACCGGAGATGCCTTGTTTTTTCCTGTCGAAGTAGACACTGTCCGTCACTGCGTGGCTCGCCCATCCGCCGAACTGATGCCGTACCGTAGGACGATAACCGCTTGTCATGGAAGTGATGGTGACAAAACCTACTCCACAACCACCAAATCGTTTCTGAAGCATTTCGCGCAGGTCGGCGGTAAAAATATCCGCTTCAATAAAGGAGTCGCCGAATACGGCAATACGTACCAAGCGGTCATCGGAGCCGGAAGCCCCGGAAGAGAGACGGTCGAGAGCTTCATAAAAAGGAGCCATGCCGCGACGGGTGGAGTCGCTGTAATCTTCAATACAGGTCATACCTGCACGGCAAGTATCTACAAAAACCGGCTTTACTACGGGTGGCAGAGGAATGCTGTCCGAATCCGCTACGGCTGCGTCCGTGTCCGGATAACGAAGGTCACTTAAAAGGTCTACACGCCTCATCGTGTGCCCGTCAATGGTGATGACCGGAAGCCAGTGCAGCCCCAACAGGGCTGCAAACACAACCAGCACAAACCACAACGAATATTTCAAATAATTCTTTATAATCTCCATAATGTTCCTAAATCCCAAAACGACCGCAAAGATAGATAAAAGCCATAAAAAGAAAGGAGAATCTACATTATTTATTAGATTCTCCTTTCCGTTTATTTATCCGGCAGACCGGTCATCAAATGGTTCGCTCAATGTTCCACACAAATGCGCGCAAGCCTAATTGTTCCGTTTCCATGTCCATCCGATGCAGGGTGTCAAGCAACGGATCTACTTTATGGTCTTCGACTACAGTGATAATAGCCGAACACATACTTGGCCAGGCATGACTGCCGAAATGCGGAGTACCCGTCTTCGAGCCACGTCCCTGTACCTTTTCAAGGTATGTGAAACCACGGCAACCCAAACGGTCGAGCAACGCCATGATTCGTTCGTAATAAGCCTGGTCGAATGTGATCAATACTGATTTCATATTTCTTTTCTGTTATTTCTTAATAATGGTGCTTTTATTCTCCTGAAAATAAACGTCCAGTTCGCGTTGATGGCGAAGTTTACGACGGCGGTTCTTGATACCTGTTCCCGCAAATACACAGTACAAGGTAGGAATCAGAATCAATGTCAACACGGTAGATACCGTCAGACCACCAATTACGGCAATCGCCATCGGACTCCACATCTCAGAACCCTGTCCGCCGCCGATAGCCATCGGAATCATACCGAGAACGGTGGTAGCCGTGGTCATCAATACCGGACGGAGACGGCTCTTGCCGGATGTCACCACAGAGTTGATGACTGCCAGTCCACGCTCACGACAAAGGGTGATGTAGTCGATAAGCACAATACCGTTCTTCACCACAATACCAATCAACATGATACCTCCCAGCAAACTCATGACGCTCAATGTGCTGCCCGTGAAGAACAGTGCCATCAATACACCACTAAATGCAAACGGCAGGGAGAACATGATAATGAACGGATAGGTCAATGACTCGAACTGCGCCGCCATTACGATGAATACAAGGATAACAATCAAGATACCGAGTGTTCCCAAATCACGGAACGAATCCTGCTGGTCTTCGTACGAACCGGAAATCTGAATGGTTACTTCGCCCGGAAGATCCATCTTGTCAATGACCTTGTTACCGGCAGCTACCACGTCGCCCAACGGGGCGCCGGAGATAACGGCAGAAACGGTCACGATACGTTCACGGTCTTTACGCTCAATGGTAGGCGGCGCGAAACGTTCGACTACTTTTCCGACATCTTTCACACGGACAGCCTGTCCCTGGGCATTGTAGATAAGGATATTCTCCAAACTTTCCAGACTTGTACGGTACTCGGGAGCATAGCGCACCTTGATATCATACTCGTCTCCGTCTTCACGGTATTTGGAAGCGACTGCACCGTTGATACGGTTGCGCAAATAATTACCGGCTGTCGACAGGTTCAGTCCGTGCATAGCCAGTTTCTCACGGTCGAAGTCGACTTGATATTCCGGTTGGTAATCGCTACGGCTGATATTGACCTCGGTTACTCCTTTCACTTTCAGCAGTTCGCGTTTCAGACGGGCTGCCACGCTATCGGTCATGGTCATATCGTATCCGTAAACCTCAAAGTCAGCGCTCGCCTGAGCGGACATACCTGTGTTACTACCTCCGAGGATTACCTGTGCCTTGCTGAATTCCGGATAGGCTTTCAAATCTTCACGCATCTCATCGCAGACCTTTTCCAGACTGATATTACGGTCGCCCGGGTCTACCAAACTGATATTGAATGAGATAATATGAGAACCGTTGTCCTGCATGGAAGCCCATGTATTATCCGAGTCGGCCTGACCTACTGTGTAGTTACAGACTTTCATAATGTCCTTATACTTCGTCAACCATTGATTGGTCAGTTTTTCCGAAAGTTCCTGCGCTATCTCTTTACGTGTACCAATCGGCAACTCAAGTTGCACGGCAATACGTGCATTATCCTGTGCCGGGAAGAATTCCGTACCGATGCCTTTCGCGCACAGCAAACTGATAATAAAGAAAGCGATACATCCCACGATGACAACCGGACGATGACGTACCGCCCAATTCAGCATCTTCGCATACCCGGCATCGAGCCCGTCCAGTACTTTCTCAATCGGAGTAAAGAAGAGTTTGAACATCTTCGACGGTTTCTTCTGCAAACGAAGCAACTGGGAACAGAGCATCGGTGTCAATGACAGCGCAGCGACCGTAGAAATAAACATGATGGCACACATCATCCAACCCAACTGTTTGAAAAGCACACCGGACATACCACTCACCATCGTCAGCGGGAAGAATACGGCAATCATGGTCAGCGTAGAAGCGATCACGGAAATAGCCACCTCATTCGTACCATGCACAGCCGCCTGTTTCGGGTCGGAACCGCGCTCGATATGTGTCGTAACGTTTTCGAGTACCACAATCGCATCATCCACCACCATACCGATAGCGATAGAAAGAGACGAAAGCGAGATGATATTAATCGTATTTCCACTGATTGCCAGATAAATGAATGAAGCAATCAACGAAAGTGGAATGGTGATACAGATAATCAGCGTCGCACGCCAGCGTCCCAAGAAGAGGAACACGACTATCACAACGAACAACAAGGCATATGCCACGGTTTCGGTCAAACTGTCGATCGTATTCAAAATATTATCGGACGTATCAACGATAACACCGATTTTCACATCACTCGGCAAGTTCTTCTGAAGTCTCGGCAAGGCATCCGCCACCTTCTTGGAGATTTCCACCGAATTGGCTCCCGACTGTTTCTGAACAACAATCATAGCACCTTGCACACCATTATTATAGGTTTCCTGTGCGCGTTCTTCTACGGTATCGACAATTCGGGCTACGTCCCGCAAAAAGACGTTTGCCCCATTGTTTGTACCCACCACAACATCTGCCAACTGACGGGAATCTTTAAACTCTCCTTCTACACGCAACGCGTAGGTTTCACTACCAATATCGAAGTTACCGCCGGGAATATTCTTGTTCTCGGCACCAATAATAGAACTGATTGTTTCGATAGTCAAGTGGTATGCTTCCAGTTTGTTCGGGTCACAATACACCTGAATCTCACGCTGCGGCGCACCACTGATAGACACGGTTCCTACTCCCGGAATACGTGCCAGCGGGTTAACCACGCGGTCGTCCAATATTTTATAAAGAGCGGACTGACTCTCATTAGCCTGCACGGAAAGCAACACGATAGGAATCATGTCCGTACTGAACTTGAAGATAATCGGATTCTCGACATCATCCGGAAGCTGCGAGCTTACCATGTCGAGTTTATCGCGCACATCATTGGTGAGGACGTCAATATCATTACCAAACTCGAACTCCAACGTAATCAAAGACATATTCTCGGAAGAACGAGAGGTAATATGTTTCAAGTTACTCACCGCATTCAAGGTATTTTCGAGCGGGCGAGTCACATTATTTTCTATATCCGAAGCACTTGCACCGGGATAAGCGGTCATTACCATAATCGTATTTGTATCAATGTCCGGATACAAGTCGATAGGCAATTTGGACAAAGAGAAAAGACCAAAGATCACTACTGCGAGGAAGCAGAGCGAGGTCATAATCGGTTTCTTAACCGCACCTTCGTATAAACTCATGTTTAATAGGTTTTATATCACATTATAAACTTATTTCTCAACTTCCACTTCCATACCGTTCACCAAACGTGACTGGCCGGCAACTACAACCTGAGAATTATCGGGTACACCGGATTTCAACTCGTACTCCGCACCCATACGTCTACCTAACTCTACTTTATTATAAGATACTTTGCCATCTTTATAAACGAATACATAACGGTCACCGGAACCTGCCTGTTTCACGATAGCCAGATCGGGAACAACCACGTTGTCGGCCGTACCGAAGTTCAACGTTACACGGGCAAACATTCCAGGACGTACGCGCTGGTCTCTGTTGTCCAGTCTGATTTCTACCTGGAATGTACGGGTAGCAGCGTCTATCGTAGGATAAACCAGATTAATGGTTCCTGTGAATACTTCATCACCATATACATCCAGCTTCACGTCTACCGGCGCACCTTTCTTCACTTTTGTAAAGTAGGTTTCGGATACATTGATAAGGAGTTTCACCGGAGTAATTTGTTCTACGACCAGTACCGGCTCTCCCCCACTGTACATATCACCGTTATCATAGTTGCGCGCAGTAATTACACCACTAATCGGGCTCAGCAAAGAAGTGTTCTCCAACAGATTCTTATAAGCTGTCTCTGTCACGTCAAGTTGCATCTTTGAAGCATCCCATTCTGATTTGGATGCACCGCCCACTTTATAAAGTTCGTCGATACGGTTAAATTCGATTCTCTGATTATCCAGTTGCAACTTTGTCTGATTCAGGTTAGCTGCATCCATCTGCACTAATTTCTGTCCTTTGGATACGCGGTCGCCCACCTCTACAAAGATCTTGTCGATACGTACGGGAGATGAAGGAGCGATATTGTTTTTCACTTCTGCTTCTACCGTTGCCGTATAATCTTGTATCTGCTCTACGGGACGAGCTTTTACCTCTGCCAGTTTCACGATGGGTTTCGCGTCCACGTGTTCCACAGTAGCTTTGTCTTTTCCACCTGTACATGAGCCCATAAACACAGCTAACAGCAGGGCTACTAATTGGATACCTTTTTTCATATTCCTTAGTTGTAATTTTTTAGTTGTCTATCTTTATTCTTTTCCTAAAATTTGGTCGAGGTCTGCCTTAGCAACCAGATAATCATATATTGACTGATTGTAAGTGAGTTGGGCTTGCGTCAGTGCCACTTGAGAACTGTTGAGTTCGAGCACCGTACCTTTACCTACATCATAACGTTTTTCGGCAATCACCACCGCTTTCTTAGCCTGCATTATATTTTCTTTATTGCTGACTACCTGCTCTGTGTTAGCAGCCATATTGTTACGGCAACTGACAATCTGCATATTCAACTGTCTTTCCGTATCGATACGGTTCCAATCAAGCTGGCGCATCTGAATACGGGCGGATTTTACTTTCGTAAAGTTGCTTGCCTTATACAAAGGAATGCTGAGATTGAACATCAGGCTCGAACTGTTGCTCCAGTTATAATCGAAGAAGTTGATATTCGGATTATACAAGGATTGATAGTTGTAGGAGAAACTCATCGAAAGAGTCGGCATAAAGTTTGTTTTCAAAGACTTGACGTTCTTCTCTAATAACTTCATGTTCAAGTCCAACTGTTTCATAGTGGTATTGTTGTTCAGATTTACGTTCTCTTCCTTCAATTGGTTGGCAAACATAACCATCTCGTAATTAGTCAGACTATCATTAATCTTAATCTCCACATCGGCAGTAATGCCCATCAACACTTTGAGCTGCAACTTAGCCAAAGTCACTGCGTTGGCTGCCGAAATCAGGTTCGGTTTGATGCTGCGCATCTGCACTTCCGCACTGATTTTATCATATTCGCTCACAGTCCCCTGCTGATACTTGGCATTGACAACATTATAATTGTCTTCTGCCAGTTTGTAACTGCCTTGAAGTACTTCGTAACTGTCTTGTGCAAGCATCAACTGATAGTAGGCTTTACTTACCTGATTCACCAAATCCAGTTTGGAAGCGCGCGACTTCTCTACTGCAAGTTCGATATCTGTCTTTGTCATTGACATGGCACGGTACACACCCGGCACAAACAAAGGCAGATTTATGCTCAATCCGGCATTGGCGGTGTTCGTACCGTCCTGTCCCATCTTGAACGACATATCATTCAATTTCATTTCGGCTGCCTTGATTGTATGATCCACAGAGCCGGCGATGCTGGCTTCGGGCAACAGACTTTGCCATGCTTCCTTACCGGCTACTTTCTTCAAAGCAATCTCTTCTGCCGCCACTTTCATTGTCGGATTCTCATCCAAGGCAATTTCCAAGGCTTTGTCTAAGGTTAAGGTCAGCGTATTCCCCGCCACCTGAGTCTCCTGAGCTTTTGCAAAGCCAAACGCACAGAACACTACAGCCATCAGAAGAATCTTCTTACCTGTCGGTCTTTTCATTTTGTTCATAAACTGGTTTCTAATTAAATCTTTAATTGTTTGTCAACAGAACCTCACTCTTGCTTTTCGCCCATGCGGTTCTTACGATATTCTTGTATAAAATCTTCTAATACCTTTGCTCCTTTCTCTGTAGAAATGCCACGAATATAGGTGAACATAATAGACTCGTACACTTCTATAAAAGGATATTCATTGCAAACATCGGTATTCAGCAATACGTCAAACTGCTCACGTACCAACATATTGACAATAGCAAAATTCACATCTGAACGAAAAATACCCTGGTCTACCCCCACCTTAAAGAAGGACATTGTTTTCACCGAATCACTGTCCTGCCGGGCTCTCATTATCTCGTATACCTTCGGATATTTCTTGATGTCCTCAAAAAAACGTTTATTCGTCTGATGAAACACTTCAATGCTTTTCTGAAACACTGCAAGTATCACTTCCAGCACATTGTGCGATTCCTCATATACCTGCTGCAAATACCTGTCTCTGTCTGCCTGTGCCTTCAATATGCATTCTCTCAACAATGACTCCTTATCCGCAAAGACTTCGTAGAGCGTACGTTTGGATATACCTAATGCTGCCGCAATATCGTCCATTGTAATACTCCTGATACCTTTCGTTCTGAAAGCTTCCATTGCCGTCACCACGATTCGTTCTCTTAATTCTGCTCTTTGGGAAGCGTCTTTTCCATGCTCTGTCATCGTTCGTTCTTCTTTATTGTTTTAATGCAGTTTTCGTTTTATCTTCATTTACAGAGGAAAAACGGAACAAAGATAAATAGAAAACTCAATTAACAAATTAAGTTTCCACGTATTTATAGTCCATTTGAGAATTATTATCATTCAATGGACTCATATGAAAACAAGTGTTAAGAGGTAATATGGAACAAATACACGGCAAAGGTAGGAAGTAAAAGAATATGGAGTAAAGTTTTATCGCTATCAGAAGGGTTCTGACCGATAAATGCCGGATAAACGCCGATAAAAATCGACACTTACCCGGCAATAACAGTTGCCCATATTAACGAAAATAGAAAAAGGGATGGGTTTATGGTTAATATTCTATTTGATTCCTTTTCAGGAAGGCAACTGTTTTATGTATCTCCTTGTACATCACAATGTCATCTTTCACAAAGGGCACTTCTTTCCTGTAAGCATGAAGGAAACGCTCCAGAACGGGAGACGTTTTCAGCGGACGACGGAAGTAGATACCTTGTGCAGCGTTCATCAGTTCAATAGCAAGAATATGTTCAAGGTTATCCATTATTTTATAGAGTTTGGTGGCGGCATTGGCGCCCATACTCACGTGATCTTCCTGTCCGTTGGAAGAGACAATGGAATCGCTTGATGCGGCATAACAGTACATTTTATTCTGGCTGACCATCGAAGCGGCGGCATATTGCGGAATCATGAAACCGGAGTTCAGGCCGGGATTGGCTACCAGAAATTCAGGCAGTCCGCGAAGTCCCATTATCAGTTGGGAAACGCGGCGCTCGGAGATGTTTCCCAATTCGGCCAAAGCAATAGCAAGAAAATCATAAGAGATGGCAAGCGGTTGCCCATGGAAGTTTCCGCCTGAGATAATCCGGTCTTCGTCAGGAAAGATGGTGGGATTGTCTGTGACAGAGTTGATTTCTGTCAACAGGACAGAAGCAACGTAACGAATCGCATCTTTCGTGGCGCCATGCACCTGAGGGATGCACCGGAAAGAATAAGGATCCTGCACATGTTCTTTATGACGTTCGATAAGTTCACTGCCGGCCAGTAGTTTACGGAAAGCTTCGCCTGTCTCAATCTGTCCCTGATGGGGGCGGATTTGTTGGATACAGTCCATAAACGGGTCGATCCGGCCGTCAAAAGCTTCGAGGGAAAGGGCGGCGATGAGGTCGGCTTTCTTCGAGATGCGGAAAGCTTTGAGCATGGCGAATACACCGTTGGCACTCATGAATTGTGTGCCGTTCAGCAATGCAAGCCCTTCTTTACTCATCAGTTTGACAGGTTCCCAACCAAATTCGTCGAGAACGCTGATAGCCTCACATTTCTTTCCTTTATAATAGACATCACCAACACCAATCAGGGGAAGGAAGAGATTAGCCAGCGGGGCGAGATCTCCGGATGCTCCGAGAGAACCGCGGTCATAAACGATAGGCATGACGTCATTATTGAAGAAATCGAGAATACGCTGTACTGTGATAACTTGTACGCCACTATGTCCGAGAGAGAGGGCGTGAGCTTTCAACAACAACATCAGTTTGATAATGACCGGGCGGATTTCTTCGCCTACGCTGCAAGCATGACTCTTTATCAGGTTTTCTTGGAGTGTACCTAGCTCGCCGGAAGAGATGTTCTTGGTACATAAAGAACCGAAACCTGTTGTTATGCCATACAGGGGCTCTTCGGAAGAAGCTATCTTACAGTCAAGGTAGTCACGGCATTTCTGAATACGTAGCTTGGCTTCGGGAGCTAATTCCAGTTTTAAGTTCTCGTTAATAATCCGTTCGATGATTTCGAAGGTTAATTCACCGGAACCGACATGGTATACATTCTTACTCATACGCGCAAATCTTGATTAACGGCATCCAGTATTTCTTTTTCTTTCTGACAAGCAGCCTGCTCTATCTTATCGGCTTCAGCTTGCAGTTGGATGACAAATTCCCGGTCTTTGAGCGAACCGAGGTTGATACGGACATTCAACAAAGCTCCTAAAACGGCAGAACGAGCGGACATCATGGCTACGCAGGCATCGGTAACGGCATTTCGATTGCCGAAACGGGCTACATCGGCGATAATTGCCATCATATCAAGGGCTTTCCGGGCTACTTCCAAAGGGATGAGGGCAGCTTGTTTGGTTGCTTCCTGAATAGCAGCACTTCGGACGGCTTTTTCTTCATCGGTTGTTTTGGGAAGTTTGAAGCAAGCAAATACTGCATTGTAGGCTTCGGAGTCTTTATCGATAAGTGCGATAAATTCGCCTAACAGGCGGAGAGTGATTGTTTGTGCGTGCTGCATTAGTTCTTCGCTGATTTCATAGCCTTTCTTACCTACGGTCAACCGGGTTACCATTGTGGAAAGGGCGGAAGCTAATGCACCACTTAACGCAGCAATACTACCACCACCGGGCACAGGGTCACTGCCAGCCACTTTATCTAAGAAATCTTTTACGGTTAAATCTGCTAACATGGTATTCTATTTTTTAGTTAGTTATTAATTGGCAGGATATAACATACCACCTTTTATAGTCATTATTACGCTGTTCATTCCTATATAGTAAGGCAGGATGTGATAGTCTCCGGAATTCAGGACAACAAAATCGCCTTGTTTGCCGACTTCAATACTGCCGATACAGTTGGCTCGCTGAAGGGCAGCAGCACCGTTCAAGGTCAGGGCAGTGATGGTTTCTTCCACACTCAATTTCATGTAGATGCATGCAAGGGCGATGGTTAAAGGGATGGAACCGGAGAAGCAACTGCCCGGATTCAGGTCGGTAGCAAGAGCTACGGCACAGCCGGCATCAATCATTTCACGTCCACGTGCATAAGGTTCTTTCAGGGCAAAAGCTGTCAAAGGTAACAGAGTGGCCACTACGCCAGTATCAGCCATTGCACGAATACCGGCATCGGAAGCGTGCAACAGATGGTCAGCGGATAAAGCTCCCAATTCGGCGGCTAATTCTGCTCCACCGAAAGAAACTATTTCGTCTGCATGAAGTTTCAGCAGAAAACCTTGGTCTTTGGCAGCTTGGAGTAGGCGACGGGATTGTTCGATGGAGAAAACGCCTTGTTCACAAAAGACATCACAACATTCGGCGAGTGCGTTTGCACGGACGACAGGAAGCATTTCGTGAATCAGAAAGTCGATATAGGCATCACTTCTTCCTTTATATTCTTTTGGAAGAGCATGGGCTCCAAGGAAAGTGGAAACGATGTCGACACGTTTATGCTCGTCATTATTCAGGCTACGCATTATTTTGAGTTGTAACAGTTCGGTTTCACGGTCCAGACCGTAGCCACTTTTTCCCTCTACTGTAGTCACTCCCATCGTGCTCATCTTTTTCAGAAATGTTTCGGCTGCCGAACGAAGTCTCAAGAAATTCATTTCCCGCGTTGCTTTGACGGTACTGGCAATACCGCCGCCACGTTCCATAATGGACATATAGCTTTCACCTTTCAGACGCCATGAGAATTCTTCGGAGCGTTCTCCGCCGAATACAAAATGGGTATGGGAATCGACAAAGCCGGGTAGCAGACAATGGCCGCGAGCGTTGTAATGCCAGTAGTTCTGATAGTAGCCATCGCGGTCTTCACCACGGTTTTCACCGACATAGGTGATGATTCCTTTGGTTACTTCCACAGTCCCGTTTTCTATGATTTGCAGTTGCGACATCTCTTCACCTCTACGGGCAGAAAAGCCGATAGGGGTGACAATACGGGCATTGAATATAATCAGGTTTTCACTCATATAGTTACTTTTAGTTATTCCATGATGCGCGCTTCCAAGACTTGTTGCATCGAGAAGTTTTCCAGTCCGAGGTAGTAGGAGGCTGTGTCGATCAGGGCTTCCATCGGAACAAGACCGATTATCTCACTGCCGACAATCGTGACACCATAGCGGCGAGCTTCGATACGGACTAATTCGAAGACACGATAGAGTGCGGTACGGGTGTAGTCGGTCATATTGATGGATACCTGAGTTATGTTCCGCTCTTTCAACTCCACTCCCATCGCTTTGACATAGCGGAACCCGCCATTGATATGGCGGATATTCTTGGCTATCTTAGTAGCTATTTCAAGATTATCCGTACTCAAATTGATGTTATAAGCGACAAGCGGCATACGGGCTCCGATGGCTACGGTTCCCGCGGTGGGATGACGTTCGGCGGGACCGAAATCCGGTTGCCATTCGGGAAGTTTTATTTTCTCAGCCATTCCTTCAAATTCGCCTTTGCGAACGGCAGCCAGATTCTCCCGGTGCGGTGCAGTGGCAGACTTTTCATACAGGAAGACAGGAAGGTTGTATAACTCGGCTACACGGGCAGCAACTTCTTTCGACAGGGTGATTGCTTCTTCCATCGTAGTGTTTTTAATCGGAATGAAAGGGACAACGTCCACTGCTCCCATACGGGGGTGTTGCCCGCTATGATGATTCAGGTCTATCAGACGGACGGCAACGCCAACAGCTTCGACCACTGCGTCACGCAAAGCTTCAGGTTCGCCGACAAGAGTGACGACCAAACGGTTATGATCCTCATCGTTACTATAATCAAGTAGTTTTACGCCTGCTTTTCCACGGAAAGAAGCTACTATTTTATCAATTTTCTCCAAATCACGCCCTTCACTAAAATTGGGGACACATTCAATGATTTTGTTCCAGCTCATAATAAATATCTATCTTATGGTTACATCTCAAAGAATCGCATTTTGCGCGACAACTTTCTCTATTAATTCTTCATCTGCCAGATATGGCATGGTTATTTGATAGTCTCCGGCATGAGATTCGTTAAATGATTCACTAGTTTCTATCGCATGCGGATTGCGAGCCCAGGAACGGCGTGCTACTCCCCCCATTACATCCCAAAGCATGGCGGAACGGAGTATTTCATCTACTCGCTCACTGCCATCACATACCATACCAAAGCCACCGTTGATCGCTTTTCCAATACCGACTCCACCGCCATTGTGCAAAGCTACAAGGCTCATTCCACGGGCACAGTTGCCGGCAAAGCACTGCACAGCCATATCCGCCATCACATTGCTTCCATCTTTTATATTCGATGTTTCCCGGAAAGGAGAATCTGTTCCACTCACATCATGGTGATCCCGACCTAACATGATGGGACCTACTTCTCCACGGCGAACCATTTCATTGAAACGGAGTGCGATATTCATCCTTCCCACAGCATCCTGATAAAGGATACGTGCCTGAGTTCCTACTACCAGTTGGTTCTTTTCCGCATCTCGTATCCAATTATAATTATCTAAATCCTGTCCACGCCGATTGACATCGATACATTCCATGGCTGCATGGTCCGTTTTTATCAGATCTTCATGTTTCCCACTCAGGCAAACCCAACGAAAAGGACCGTAACCGTAATCAAAGAGTTGAGGTCCCATAATGTCTTCCACATAGCTCGGCCAAATGAAACCATCTTTCTCATCCACACCGTTGCGAGATATTTCTTTTACTCCGGCATCATAGATCGCTTTCATAAAGGAGTTTCCATAATCGAAGAAATAGGTTCCCCGAGCTACCAGCTTTTTAATAACTTCAAAATGACGATACAGGGATGCATCTACCAACTGCCGGAATTGTTCGGGAGACTCATGAAGAAGTTGCGTACGTTCTTCAAAAGTCAGTCCGACAGGACAATAACCGCCTTCGTATACGGCATGGCAAGAAGTTTGATCAGATAATAGTTCGATGAGGATATTTCTCTGTTCGGCATATTCGAGCAGATCGACTACATTTCCGTGATAGGCTATTGAACAGGGTTCGCAACGTTGCATCGCTTCGTTTGCCATCCGATAGGCTTCTGCCACGTCCTCCGTGATATGTGCCACCCATCCCTGACGATAGCGTGTTTCGATACGGGAACTATCTACTTCGGCAATAATGGAAGCTGCTCCGGCTATCTCTGCGGCTTTAGGTTGGGCTCCGCTCATTCCACCCAAACCGGAAGATACAAACAGATGTCCCCGCAAATCTTTATCTTGCGGTATGCCGAGTTTCAAGCGCCCAGCATTGAGTAATGTATTGAATGTACCATGAACAATTCCCTGAGGACCGATATACATCCAACCGCCAGCTGTCATCTGACCGTAATTGGCAACTCCCATTTGGGCAGCAATATGCCAGTCGTGCAGATTGTCGAATTGGCCTATCATCATGGAGTTGGTTATAATAACACGGGGGGCGTCAGGACGGGAATGAAAAAGTCCTAAGGGATGACCGGATTCAATCACCAGAGTTTGTTCTTGAGTCAGTTCTTCCAAATATTGTTTTATCAGGCGATATTGCATCCAGTTCTGGCAGACTTGTCCGGTTTCACCATATGTGACAAGTTCGTAAGGATATAGAGCTATATCAAAACTGAGATTATTATCAATCATCACCTGAAAGGCTTTACCTTCCAGGCAGCGGCCGCGATACTCATCTATCGGCTTTGCTTTCAAATCACCTTCAGGACGAAAGCGGTATCCATAAATCCGGCCTCGAGTACGCAGTTCCTCCATAAATTCAGCAGCTAATTGTTCATGCCATTCAGAGGGGATATAACGCAATGCGTTTTTCAATGCTGTAACTGTCTGAGCCGGGGTAAGTGTATAACCACGGTCGGGAGCTCTCCGGATACCTTCTACAAACCCCGGATAAGATGGGAGCGTGTTGCCAAGAGTTATTTTCATAATAAAACAGATTAAGGATTACAAACTGTAAGTAACACCGTCGTACAACTCTTCGCAAGATAGAAAAAAAGGAGATAAAAGGCAAGAAAAACAAAGATTTTATTATCAGAAAGTTATTATTCCTGTTTATCCTGCAATTCCAGCAAATATTTAAAAGTATGTTTCGCTTCCGGACTGGCATCTTTTAAATAGGCTTGTTTCAGTTCGGGATATTTTTTCAATAATCCAAGCATCTTGTTTTTGTCCAGAAATTCAACCTTTCCTGTCTCTGTATTCAATTCATAGCAGACGCGTTTTGTGACCAAACTTGAAGCTGCAATGGCATCACCGATATTTCCACCCAACTTAACATCATCTTCTTCTACGAAATTTCCACCGACAACGGAACCTAAAGGCATGGCACAGAAATAGATTTTCTTATCCAATTGAACAGCCGGAGCATACCAAGCTCCAAAACGCAGCTTTTTATATCGCAACTTACGACAATTCAAATATAAATTTCCTTTTTCATCACGCACGGCAAAACAGCGCTTTTTCAACCGTCTCCCCATAGACTCATCACTACCTGCCGTTATCCGATAATCGGCCCCGCCTGACAGCACTATCTGATTCCGGGAACGCTTTTCTACCCGCAACACAGCAACGGTATCGCCATCCTGAGCAAGCAACTCTTTTAAGTTGGAATAAATAATATTCTGCGCAATTAACGGAAAGCTAACCACGCTCATCAACAACAATAAGATACATCCTTTCTTCATAGACCACCCTTCTTTCCTGCCTAAACTCATTTTAGTGTGGAAAGTTATAAATTTTAGCGGATAAATGCAAGGAGAAATACAAAAAGATCGAAAAAAGGAACAGGATACCAACATTTACTTTCCTGCCCCCGTTACTCTTACTCTACATACATTATCAGAAGAGATATACGAATGATTATTGCTGAATCTATATTTCAATCGTCACCCGTTAATAAACGGTAAATTTGCTCCCGACTAAAACAAGCTCTTATCTTGACCGTTACGAATTATATTACCTTTGCGAAAAAGTATTGAATTTATCATGGAAAAACTGGAACAGATTATTGCTATATATCAACAAGTCATTCAAGAAGCAGAATTGGCATTACAAGATGCCCAGAAACGTATCTATTATATCAGTCTTTTGCGATTGATTTTATTCGTTGGTGCCATAGCTGGTGCCATCGTCTTTTGGTCTGGCGGATGGCTGTATATTTCTGCATTTGCTGCCCTACCTTTTATCTTATTTATTTGGCTGGTAAAACGCCACAATTTTTGGTTTCAACGGAAGGATTTTCTAAAGAAGAAAATAGTAATCAATGAACAGGAATTGAAAGCCATTCAATATGATTTCTCTGATTTTGATGCTGGTGAGGAGTATATTGATCCCGGACATCTCTATACATTCGATCTGGACATATTTGGAGAACGTTCTCTCTTCCAATATATTAATCGGACGTCAACGCCTGTCGGCAAACAGCATCTCGCCAACTGGTTCAATACCCATCTGGAAGCTAAGGAAGCTATCAAGCAACGTCAAGAAGCTATTCGCGAATTGTCAACAGAACTGGAATACCGACAGCAAATCCGTTTGCTTGGATTATTGTATAAAGGAAAGCCTGCTGATACTGCTGAAATCAAAGAATGGGCCGACAGTCCGAGTTATTACCGGAAACATACATTATTACGTATCATCCCGACAATAGTAAGTATCATCAATCTCATATGTATAAGCCTTGCTTTTGGGAACATTTTACCTGCCAGCGTTGCCGGTGGTGTATTTATAAGCTTTGTAATATTCAGTTCTATCTTTTCCAAAGGAATCACCAAACTGCAAACGACCTATGGTGAAAAGCTGCAAATTCTCTCCACATATGCCGATCAGATTCTTCTTACGGAGAAAAAAGAAATGCAAAGTCTTGTATTGAAACAATTAAAGACGAAACTTACCAATCAAAATCAAACTGCTTCTCAGGCAGTCCGGCAGCTTTCCAAATTAATGAATGCTCTTGACCAACGGAATAATCTGCTGATAAGCAGCATACTCAACGGTCTTATATTTTGGGAACTACGTCAAGTAATGAGAATTGAACAATGGAAAGAAATACATGCCGGCAATCTTCCACGCTGGATAGAGACAATTGGGGAAATAGATGCTTACTGTTCCCTAGCTACATTCGCATACAATCATCCCGGATATATTTATCCTGAGATTTCCTCACAGTCTTTCCATCTGCAAGCCAAAGCGCTCGGTCACCCTTTAATGGGGCGTAACAAATGCGTACGCAATGGAATAGATATCGACAAACGTCCTTTCTTCATTATTATCACCGGAGCAAATATGGCAGGTAAAAGTACTTACTTACGTACAGTAGGTGTGAATTATCTCTTAGCATGCATAGGCGCCCCCGTTTGGGCTGACCGAATGGAGATATATCCGGCACGCCTCGTCACCAGTCTCCGCACCAGTGATTCATTGACCGATAACGAATCTTATTTCTTTGCCGAACTGAAACGGTTAAAACTAATCATAGATAAACTGGAAGCAAGGGAAGAGCTTTTTATTATCCTTGACGAGATTCTGAAAGGGACGAACTCCATGGATAAGCAAAAAGGTTCTTTCGCTCTCATCAAGCAATTCATGAATATGAACGCTAATGGTATTATCGCTACTCATGATCTTTTGTTAGGGACTTTAATAGACTCCTTCCCGCAGAATATCCGGAACTATTGTTTCGAAGCAGATATAACAAATAACGAACTTACCTTTTCTTACCAAATGAGAGACGGAGTCGCCCAAAATATGAATGCCTGTTTCTTGATGAAAAAAATGGGGATAGCCGTTGTTGACGACTCCCCCCATCTTATGCATGAAAATTAAAGTTCTATTTTATATCGTATTCTGCTTACATCTTGATAGAAAAGCTACCACAGCGGAAGCTCCATCATTTGTAAAATATTGCACAGATGTTATCGGCTGATAATTATAAGGCACAAACTGGAACAATTGTACGGCTGCGAACTTCTTGTCTTCAGAAAGTATCACGTCCATACGTATATTACCACTTAACGCGCTTTTAATAGCTGTTCCGGCTGAAAATGAACCAGAATTGACTAGATTCGTCAAAGAGTCCATATGCTTCAAATCAAAGAATATGCAGTGTTCTTTAGTTACACTTCCAGTAGGTAAATACACAACTTCCTTGGATTTCCAGAAAAGACGGAAAATACCCATCAGGAACAATCCTGTTCCAAGTACCATTAAAGCCATACTAATTGTAGAAGACTTGTCTTCCAACTCAAAGGTAAAACCAAAGGCCAAAATACCGACCAATAACATTACAGAAGAGATTAAAACTCCGGAAACACTGGTACGTTTAGCGATATCGGGATGTGAAGATGCAAATATAGTAGCATCAATAGCTTGAGTAGTTGCCATAATATAAAGTTTAATTTATTAGTAAAAACATTACTGTCCCGTAAAAGTGGATAAATAGTTCTTTGAAATAATTGAAATATAGTCTATTAGATACTACTTTTTAGGCGCGACGATTTGAAATCATACCTTTGAGGTCAATTAAGGTGACCTCAAATGAACCAAGATAAATATGTTTTCGCTCAGTTAGTAGAATTCTTGAACAATGATAAGTTCAGAAGACTTGTAGACAAGTATGATGGCAATCGTTATGTGAAACATTTCACTTGCTGGAGTCAGTTACTTGCAATGATGTTCGGTCAACTCAGTAATCGTGAAAGTCTTCGTGACTTGATTGTAGCTTTGGAAGCACATCAAGGAAAGCGTTATCATTTGGGATTGGGTCGTGAGCCCATTGCCAAAACTACGCTTGCATCTGCCAATCAGAATCGGGATTACAGAATCTTCGAAGATTTTGCTTTCTATATGATGAAGGAAGCATGTGAAAAACGATCGACTCACATCTTGGATATTCCAGGAAGGAAGTATGCGTTTGATTCCACTACGATTCCTTTATGTTTGGCTACATTCCCTTGGGCGAAGTTCCGTAAGAAAAAAGGTGGAGTTAAGGCTCATGTCCTTTATGACATAGAAGCACAACTTCCAGCCTTTTATACAGTAACTACAGCATCCAGGCATGATTCAACAGAAATGTCCGCAATTAATTATGAGCCAAATGCTTATTATATATTTGACAGAGCGTATGACTCGTTTAAAGAACTTTATCGGATTCATCTTACAGGTTCTTTCTTTGTAGTCAGAGCGAAGTCTAATCTGAAATGCAAGTTCTGTAAATGGAAGCGTAGAATGCCGAAGAATATCCTTTCAGATGCGGAAGTGAAACTGATAGGGTACACTTCTGAAAAGAAGTATCCTGAATCATTCAGAGTCATCCGTTTCTATGATGAAGAGGATGATCGTGAATTCACATTCCTGACGAATGCCAAACACATATCTGCACTTGATGTTGCCAATCTTTATAAGAAAAGATGGTTCGTGGAACTTTTCTTCAAATGGCTGAAACAACACCTTAAGATAAAAAGGTTCTGGGGTACTACCGAGAATGCGGTTCGAATACAGATTAGTGTTGCTATCATCACCTATTGTTTAGTAGCTATTGTCCAATATGATATGCAACTGAATCGTTCAACTTATGAGGTCTTGCAGATTCTTAGCATCTCATTAACAGATAAAACGCCTTTACAAGAGCTGTTTAATAAGACTAATTTCAATGATGTCAAAGAACAATTTAATCCCCTTATTCCGGGATTATTTGATTAATTAATAACTCGTCCCGATTTTAACGGGACACTAGTGTAGTAAAAATATAAAGATAAGAAAGACAACCAGCATACATATACACTAGTAATCATAAAAGAAATAATACCAATAAATAAACGGCTAAATAATGATATGCCTTAAAGTAAATACATAGTATTCACTCGAAGGCTGGCAATAATAGGAAGTTGTAGTGTCATAGATCCGCCCCAAATGTTGTGAAAGGGAATTATCACGCTCAGCACAGCATTGCAGCAGATTCTTCAATGTAGTGAAGTACTCACCAAGTTGCACACGCTGGATACGTGTCACAGATATTTGATGACTTTGCAAATTTGTCAATTCGGCCACAGGCGAACAAGGAAACTCAGGAGTACTAATCTGCCCATGTTGTATTACTGAATATGTGATACCATTCTCTGCCTGTCCCACTGTTTTTTCAGTGAAAACATTGCCTGCGATCCCGTGAAGGGCAACTGTCAGCAACAGAAACAATATTACCTTTACAAATTTTGCCATATTCTTCTGCAAATATAACAGATTCTACTTATGAAAAGTTCATTCGGGATATCTTTTAATTTATCTTAGTATTAGCAAACAAGCTCCCAACAAAAAAGGCTAGCCCTTTCGGAATAGCCTTTTTTATATCTATAAGAATAATTATTAAATTATTCTGCTGATTCTGCTTTTGGTTCTTCAGCTTTCGGAGCTTCAGTTGCAGGTGCTTCAACAGCAGCAGGAGCAGCTTCGACATTCTTCTTAGAACGACGAGTACGAGTAGCTTTCTTAGCAACTTTTTCTTTTGCCATGTTTTCATTGTAGTCAACCAACTCAATGAAGCACATTTCAGCATTGTCACCCAAACGGTTACCAGTCTTGATGATACGAGTATAACCACCCGGACGATCAGCAATCTTAACAGAGATTTCCTTGAACAATTCTGTTACCGCAATCTTATCTTGCAAATTGCTAAATACAACACGACGAGAGTTCGTAGTGTCTTCTTTAGACTTGGTAATCAAAGGCTCAACAAACTTCTTCAAAGCTTTCGCCTTTGCAACAGTCGTAGTGATTCTTTTGTGCTTGATCAAAGAGCAAGCCATGTTAGATAACATAGCACTTCTATGAGAAGCAGTACGACCTAAATGATTGAATTTTTTATTATGTCTCATTTTTTATTCTTTATCCAATTTATATTTAGAAATATCGGTTCCAAACGACAGATTCAGACTTTCCAGCAAATCATCAAGCTCGGTAAGCGATTTCTTTCCGAAATTTCTGAATTTCAACAAGTCAGTTTTGTTGAACTGTACCAAGTCTCCGAGAGTTTCTACGTCAGCAGCCTTCAAACAATTAAGGGCACGAACTGACAAGTCCATATCAACAAGCTTAGTCTTCAACAACTGACGCATATGCAATACTTCCTCATCAAACTCTTCATTGCCGTCAGTATCATTACTTTCAAGCGTGATCTTCTCATCAGAGAACAACATGAAGTGATAAATCAGAATTTTTGCAGCTTCCTTCAGTGCTTCTTTCGGATGTATAGAACCGTCGGTACTAATTTCAAGCACTAGCTTTTCGTAGTCAGTCTTCTGTTCTACACGGAAGTTTTCTACAGCATACTTGACATTACGTATCGGTGTATAAA
The DNA here is from genome assembly GCF_042854785.1 of Bacteroides sp. f07. NCBI lineage: Bacteria > Pseudomonadati > Bacteroidota > Bacteroidia > Bacteroidales > Bacteroidaceae > Bacteroides > Bacteroides sp. f07. The sequence goes on from NZ_BAABXI010000003.1 coordinate 436,158, forward strand.
TAGAGTCGATTGGAATTACATTAACGTCCGTGCAATACTCGCGATTTTCATCAGCAGGTACATAACCACGACCCTTGTTAATAGTAATATCAATCTGCATAGTTGACTTAGAATCTAAATGACAAATAACTAATTCCGGATTTAACACTTCAAATCCAGTCAAATACTTACCTATGTCACCTGCTTTAAATTCACTGGAATTCTCGACAGTGATGCTCACTTTTTCGCTCTCGAACTCTTCAACTACTTGCTTGAATCTCACTTGTTTCAGATTCAAGATAATGTTGGTAACATCCTCTTTTACTCCAGGTACACTAGAAAATTCATGCTCCACCCCATCGATCCTGATAGTAGTGATAGCAAAACCCTCTAATGAAGAAAGAAGGATACGGCGTAATGCATTACCCACAGTAATACCAAAACCCGGTTCCAACGGACGGAATTCGAATTTACCGAATCTGGAGTCCGCCTCCAACATTAATACTTTATCAGGTTTTTGAAATGCTAATATCGCCATGAAATTAATTATTATTTAGAATACAATTCAACGATCAAATGTTCTTTAATGTTCTCAGGAATGTCTGCTCTTTCAGGTATATGCAACATTTTACCAACCTTTGAAGCTTCGTCCCATTCCAACCAAGCATACTTGCTGTGATTGAAACCAGCGAGAGAATTAGCAATTACTTCCAAAGATTTAGATCTTTCACGAACACCAATCAATTGTCCCGGTTTTACTGCATATGAAGGAATGTTTACCACTTCACCATCTACAGTAATGTGCTTGTGACTAACCAACTGACGAGCAGCAGCACGCGTAGGAGCAATACCCAAACGGAATACTACGTTGTCAAGACGGCCTTCCAGCAATTGAAGAAGCACCTCACCGGTAATACCTTTAGCAGTAGCTGCTTTTTCAAACAAATTGCGGAATTGTTTCTCTAAAACTCCATAGGTGTATTTAGCTTTCTGCTTTTCACGAAGTTGCACACCATATTCAGAAGTTTTTCTTTTTCTTGAATTACCGTGTTGTCCGGGAGGGTAATTTTTCTTTGACAAAACTTTATCAGCTCCAAAGATTCCTTCACCGAATTTACGGGCGATTCTTGATTTTGGTCCAGTATATCTAGCCATTTCTTTTAAATATTTAATTGTTTATTCATGAACTCAATTTGTTGCAGCCGCGATTACAGAGAGAAATTAATGTAATCCAAAAACAAAATCAAGATCATTGTAAGTTAAAGGTAAATTAAACTCTACGTCTTTTCGGAGGACGACAACCATTATGTGGAAGCGGAGTTACGTCAATGATTTCAGTAACTTCGATGCCAGCACCGTGGATAGTTCTAATAGCAGACTCACGTCCGTTACCTGGACCTTTCACATATGCTTTTACCTTTCTCAGGCCAAGATCAAATGCAATTTTAGCACAATCCTGGGCAGCCATCTGAGCTGCATAAGGAGTATTCTTTTTAGAACCTCTAAATCCCATTTTACCAGCAGATGACCAAGAGATAATCTGCCCTTCACTATTTGCAAGAGAAACAATAATATTGTTGAAAGATGAATGAACATGCAACTGTCCATTAGCGTCTACTTTCACATTTCTCTTTTTAGCTGCAACTGTTTTTTTTGCCATATCAACAATTATTATTTAGTAGCTTTTTTCTTATTAGCAACGGTTTTCTTTCTACCCTTACGAGTACGTGCATTGTTCTTAGTGCTCTGCCCCCTTACAGGCAGACCAATACGGTGACGTACACCACGATAGCAACCAATATCCATTAATCGCTTAATGTTCAATTGGATTTCAGAACGAAGATCACCTTCTACTTTATACTCTGCACCGATAATCTCACGAATCTTAGCAGCTTGTTCATCTGTCCAGTCTTTCACCTTCAGATCTTTATCTACACCAGCTTTATCTAAAATTTTTGCTGAACTACTGCGACCTATTCCATATACATAGGTCAACGCAATTTCACCTCTTTTGTTCTGAGGTAAATCTACACCAACTATTCTTATAGCCATATACTAAATTATTTTTTTTGCAAAAATAACAAATTATCCTTGACGTTGTTTATACTTAGGATTTTTCTTGTTAATAACATACAAACGGCCATTACGTCTAACGATCTTACATTCTGGCGTGCGTTTCTTTAATGATGCTCTTACTTTCATATCTTAATTTATTTATATCTAAACACAATTCTTCCTTTCGATAAGTCGTAAGGAGACATTTCGACTCTCACTTTATCTCCCGGCAGGATCTTGATGTAATGCATCCGCATCTTGCCCGAAATATGTGCAGTAATCTCATGTCCGTTTTCTAATTCAACACGAAACATTGCATTTGACAATGCTTCAACTATAACTCCATCTTGTTCTATTGCAGATTGCTTTGCCATATTATATTGCTTTATCTCCTAAAACTTCTTCTATGAATTTGAATGATGACAAAATATCAGCTTCACCAACTCCTACAGCTACCGTATGTTCAAAGTGTGCAGCACACTTACGGTCTCTGGTCCTCACAGTCCATCCGTCACGTTCCATAATCACTTGCCGATCTCCCAGTGTTATCATCGGTTCTATCGCTATGCAAAGACCTCTTTTCATCAAAGGCCCATATCCTCTTTTACCATAATTGGGTACCTGAGGATCTTCATGCATTTCATGACCAATGCCATGACCTACAAACTCACGCACAACACCATAAGAATGAGACTCACAATATTGCTGGATAGCATATCCGACATCTCCGATTCTTTTGCCTTGCACTGCATTCTGAATACCAATATATAACGCTTCTTTAGTTACCTTCAACAAATTACGAACCTCTTCGTCCACCTCTCCTACACAAAAAGTATAAGCAGAATCACCACAGAAACCATTCATATATGTTCCACAATCCACAGATACGATATCACCTTCTTTCAGAACAATATCGTTTGGGATTCCATGCACTACCTGTTCATTCACAGAAGTACAGAGGGAGGCAGGAAACGGTTCTCCGTATTGATTTGGAAATCCTTTGAAAGTTGGAATTGCTCCGTGATCTCTAATGAACTCTTCTGCAACTTTATCCAACTCACGTGTAGTAACACCAGGCTTCACCAGTTTGGCAACCTCAGCCAAAGTCTTTCCGACAAGCAGGTTGCTCTGACGGAGCAATTCTATTTCATCTTCTGTTTTAAGAAATATCATTTCTAATCTAAAGAATTAATATGCCGCTACACCAGCGCGTCCTTTAATACGACCTGACTTCAACAGACCATCATAGTGTCTCATCAACAAATGACTTTCAACCTGTTGCAGTGTATCAAGAACTACACCTACAAGAATTAACAGAGACGTACCACCGAAGAATTGAGCGAAACCGGCTTGTACCCCAAATATACCAGCAAAAGCAGGCATGATAGCAACCAAAGCCAAGAAGAAAGAGCCCGGTAAAGTAATACGAGACATAATATCATCAATATACTCTGCTGTTTTCTTTCCCGGTTTGATACCAGGGATGAAACCATTATTTCTCTTCATATCCTCAGCCATCTGAGTCGGATTAATTGTAATTGCAGTATAGAAATACGTAAATAATATAATCATTACCGCAAAAACAAAATTATACCAGAAACTTGTATGATCTGTAAACGCATGCAAGAAACCGCCTGCATTATTTACATTTGAAAAACCGATAAATGTAATAGGTATAAACATGATTGCCTGAGCAAAGATGATAGGCATTACACCAGCTGCATTCACTTTTAAAGGAATATACTGTCTTGCACCCCCATATTGCTTGTTACCTACAATTCTCTTAGCATACTGTACAGGAATTTTCCTTGTACCCTGCACCAATAGAATAGCAGCACCAATCACTAACAATAAGAATACGATTTCAATTATAAACATAATCAGACCACCACTCTTGTTTGCTACTCTTGATACAACTTCCTGCAACAGAGCATCAGGGAAACGAGCGATAATACCAATTAAGATGATAAAAGAAATACCATTACCAATACCTTTATCAGTAATTCTTTCACCAAGCCACAAAATAAACATACTACCTGCTGCCAAAATAATGGTAGAGGTAACCATAAACAGAGTCCAATCTAATGAAGCATTTAAGGAAGGGCCAGCCTGCATTTTAAGATTGAGCAAATAAGAAGGGGCCTGAACTAACAATATAGCGATCGTCAAGTAACGAGTATATTGATTCATTTTTCTTCTGCCGCTCTCACCTTCGCGTTGCAGTTTCTGGAAATACGGCACTGCGATTCCCAACAACTGAATGACGATAGATGCAGAGATATAAGGCATGATTCCTAATGCAAAAATAGAGGCATTAGAAAATGCTCCTCCAGAGAACATATTTAACAAGGCTAAAAGGCCTTCACTTGTTTGTTCGTGCAACTTTGCCAACATCGCCGGATTGATACCCGGTAATACGACATATGATCCGAAACGGTAAATTGCCACAAACAATATGGTGATGAGGATCCGTTGTCTCAGATCCTCAATCTTCCATATATTCTTTAATGTTTCAATAGCTTTTCTCATTGAATCAGAGTTTTACTACAGTTCCACCAGCAGCCTCAATAGCAGCAGTTGCAGTCTTTGAGAATGCATGAGCTTCTACTTCCAGCTTGTTAGTCAGAGTTCCGTTACCCAATACTTTTACCAACTGATTTGAAGAAATAAATCCTGCTTCGATAAAGTCGTTAACACCAACTTTTGCCAAGCTCTTAGCTTCAGCAAGTTTTTGGATAGTATCCAAGTTGATCGCTTTATATTCTACACGATTGATATTCTTAAAACCAAATTTAGGAACTCGACGTTGAAGAGGCATCTGACCACCTTCAAAACCGATTTTCTTTGAGTATCCAGATCTTGATTTAGCTCCTTTATGACCTCTTGTAGAAGTACCGCCTAAGCCAGAACCAGCACCACGTCCAATTCTTTTTCTTGTCTTAGTAGATCCCTCTGCAGGTTTTAAATTACTTAAGTTCATATTGTAATTTCGTTTTATTATTCAACAAATAATTACTTAACAATGGCAACCAAGTGTTTTACTTTATCTACCATTCCAAGAATTGAAGGAGTGCTTTCGTGTTCAACCACGCGGTTCAGTTTACGAAGTCCCAGTGCATCAAGAGTTCTTTTCTGATCAGCCGGAGCACCAATTCTACTTTTAACTTGTTTAATCTTTATAGTTGACATATCTCCTCCTTATCCTCTAAATACTTTTTCTACACTAATACCTCTGTTCTGAGCAATCATTCTTGCATCACGCATTTCACTCAAAGCTTCAATTGTAGCTTTAACAAGGTTATGCGGATTTGAAGAACCCTTTGATTTAGCCAAAACGTCAGTTACACCAACACTTTCCAATACAGCACGCATAGCACCACCAGCTACAACGCCAGTTCCGTGAGATGCGGGTTTGATAAATACTTCAGCACCACCAAATTTTGCTGATTGTTCATGAGGAACAGTACCTTTCAAAATAGGCACTTTCACCAAGTTCTTTTTAGCTGACTCAACACCTTTAGCGATAGCAGCTGTTACTTCACCTGCTTTACCAAGTCCCCAACCAATGATACCTTCTTCGTTACCTACAACAACGATTGCTGAGAAACTAAAAGTTCTACCACCTTTGGTAACTTTAGTAACACGATTAATAGCAACTAATCTATCTTTCAGTTCTATATCGTTAGTAATCTTAACTCTATTATTAACTCCTGCCATAATGATTAAAATTTAAGTCCACCGTTACGAGCAGCATCAGCCACTTCTTTTACTCTCCCATGATACAAGTAACCATTACGGTCGAAAACTACAGTAGTTATACCTGCTTCCTGAGCCTTTTTAGCAATCATTTCACCAACTTTAGCAGCTTGTTCTTTTTTAGCAACTTTTTCAGTCATTCCTAAAGAAGAAGCAGCGGCTAGTGTCTTACCAGAAAGATCATCGATAATCTGGACATAAATTTGCTTGTTACTTCTAAATACACTCATACGCGGACATTCAGTAGTACCTGAAATCTTATTGCGTACTCTATATTTGATCTTAACTCGTCTTTCTATTTTTGTTGTCATAATAATCTAATTTTATATGATTTACTTAGCGCCGGCTGATTTACCAGACTTTCTACGAATTACTTCGCCAACAAACTTAATACCTTTACCCTTATATGGTTCAGGTTTACGGAAAGAACGTATTTTAGAGCAAACTTGACCAAGCAACTGTTTGTCACACGATTCCAATATGATAAGAGGATTCTTATTTCTTTCAGACTTAGTTTCAACTTTTACCTCAGCAGGCAATTGGATGAAAATATTGTGTGTATAACCTAAAGCCAGTTCAATGATGTTACCTTGGTTAGAAGCACGATAACCTACACCGACAAGTTCCAACTCTTTTTTGTATCCTTCAGATACGCCCACAACCATGTTATGAACCAATGAACGATACAAACCGTGGAAAGCATGTTTCTGCTTCGGGTTATCAAGCATTTCTTTATCGTTTTCTGTTAAAGTTACGTGTCCGTCTTCAATAGTAACATTGATAGCAGGATTCACATATTGGCTCATTTCGCCTTTGGGTCCCTTTACGGTAACCACATCATCCTTCAGAGTGACTGTCACTCCAGCAGGGATACTAATGGGTAATTTTCCTATTCTTGACATTCTAATTCCTCCTAATTAATATACATAACACAAGACTTCACCACCGATCTTCAGTTCTGCAGCCTCTTTGTTAGTCATTACACCTTTGGAAGTAGATATTATAGCAATACCCAGCCCATTAATAACACGCGGCATATCTTTATAACCTGTATACTTACGCATACCCGGAGAAGATATTCTTTCTAATTTCTTGATTGCGTTAACTTTGTTAACAGAATCATACTTCAAGGCAACTTTAATAGTTCCTTGAGGACCATCTTCTACAAACTTATAGTTAAGAATGTAGCCTTTTTCAAAAAGAATCTTAGTGATTTCTTTTTTCAAATTCGAAGCGGGAACTTCAACAACTCTGTGCTTTGCACCAATCGCGTTCCGCAACCTCGTCAAATAATCTGCTATTGGATCAGTCATATAAAAATAAATTAAATTAATCAGGACTACCCTGACAATATTTAAACAATAATTACCAGCTTGCTTTCTTTACGCCTGGGATCAGTCCGTTAGATGCCATTTCACGGAACTGAATTCTCGAAATTCCGAATTGGCGAATATAACCTTTAGGACGACCAGTCAGTTTGCAACGGTTGTGCATACGAATCGGATTAGAATTCTTCGGCAACTCTTGCAACTTCTGTGCAGCTTCAAAAGCATCAGCAGCATCACCTGTTCTAACAATTTGCTTCAAAGCAGCTCTTTTTTCGGCGTATTTGGCTACTAATTTAGCACGTTTTACTTCACGTGCTTTCATTGATTCCTTTGCCATATCTATTAGTCTTTTTTAGCGTTTTTAAAAGGTAAACCAAATTCCTTCAGCAATGCATAACCTTCTTCATCTGTTTCCGCAGAGGTTACAAAGGTAATATTCATTCCGAGAATTCTTGTAATACTATCGATATTTATTTCAGGGAAAATGATTTGTTCCTGAATACCAAGGGTATAGTTACCTTTACCATCAAACTTACTTTCGATACCTTTGAAGTCACGGATACGAGGAAGAGCTACACGAACCAATTTTTCAAGGAATTCGTACATTCTTTCACGACGTAAAGTTACCATAACACCAATCGGCATTTTTTTACGCAACTTAAAGTTTGCGATATCTTTACGAGAAATGGTAGCTACAGCCTTCTGACCTGTAATAGCCGTCATTTCATTGATTGCAACTTCAATAATCTTCTTATCAGCAACAGCCATACCTAAACCCTGATTGATAACAATCTTCTTAAGTACGGGTATCTGCATTGTAGAAGAATACTGGAACTGTGATTTCAATGCAGGTGCTATACGCTCTGCATATTCTTTCTTAAGACTAGCAGTATTACTCATTACTTAATCTCCTCTCCTGATTTTTTAGAATAACGCACTACAGTTCTTTTACCTTCCAAAGAACTTACTTTTCTCCCAATACGCGTTGCTTTACCAGTTTTTGGATCAACCGGGTTCAAGTTTGAAATGTGGATAGAAGCTTCCTGCTTCACGATACCACCCTGCGGATTCTTTGCATTCGGTTTTGTGCTTTTAGATACCATATTGATACCTTCAACAAATGCACGTCCTTCTTTAACAAGAACCTTCAATACACGACCAGTTTTGCCCTTATCTTCACCAGCATTTACGTAAACTGTATCGCCTTTTTTAATATGTAATTTACTCATTACTTAAATCTTTTACAAAATTAAAGTACCTCAGGCGCAAGTGACACAACTTTCATGTTTGTAGCACGAAGTTCTCTTGCTACAGGACCGAAAATACGACTTCCTCTAATTTCACCTGCATTATTCAACAACACGCAAGCATTATCATCAAAACGTATATAAGAACCATCAGGACGACGGATTTCTTTCTTTGTACGTACAATTAAAGCCTTTGATACTGCACCTTTTTTAACATCACTAGAAGGGATAACACTCTTCACTGAAACTACAATGACATCCCCCACTGAAGCATAACGACGACGTGTACCACCTAAAACGCGAATACACATAGCCTCTTTAGCTCCACTGTTATCACATACTGTAAGTCTGGATTCTACTTGTATCATAATTACTTAGCTCTTTCAATTATTTCTACTAATCTCCATCTTTTAGTCTTGCTCAAAGGACGAGTTTCCATGATGCTTACAGTATCACCGATATTGCATTCATTCTTTTCATCGTGAGCATGGTACTTCTTCGTTTTGCTAACGAACTTACCATATATAGGGTGTTTTTCCTTAAATTTGGCAGCAACTGTGATAGTCTTATCCATCTTATTGCTCAACACAACCCCTGTTCTTTCTTTTCTTAAATTTCTTGCTTCCATCAAGCTGATCATTTATTGTTAAGTTCTCTTTGGCGTAACTCAGTTTTCATACGCGCAATAGTCCTGCGTAATTGTTTGATTTGAGCAGGATTTTCCAAAGGAGAAATAGAATGATTAATAACCATTTGGTCATAATTAGCTGTCTCTGCCTCTACTCTTTCTACTAAATCACTAGTAGTCATTTCTTTAATTTCTGCAATTTTCATAACACTTACGCATTTTGATTTTGAATATCATAATCACGTCTTACGACAAACTTCGTTGTAATAGGAAGCTTTTGAGCAGCTAAGCGCAATGCTTCTTTCGCGATTTCGTAAGATACTCCTTCAGCTTCAATAATGATTCTACCTGGAGTTACAGGAGCCACAAATCCCTCTGGAGCACCTTTACCTTTACCCATACGTACATCGGCAGGTTTTCTAGTGATCGGTTTATCCGGGAATATACGGATCCAGATCTGTCCTTGACGTTGCATATATCTTGTTACTGCAATACGAGCAGCTTCGATCTGACGGCCTGTAATCCACTTAGTCTCCAAAGCCTTTATGCCAAAAGAACCAAAGGCCAACTGGTTACCTCTTTGGGCATTACCTTTCTGACGGCCTTTTTGTTGTCTTCTGAATTTTGTCTTTTTCGGTTGTAACATAGTTTCCTAAAATTCAAATTCGTTTAGCGATTATTTTTCTTTCTTTTGAAGTTCTTTCCGCCGTTGTTTCCACCATTGTTTCCACGACCACTTTCTTTGCTTTGTGTAAAGTTCGGAGCTAATTCTCTCTTGCCAAATACTTCACCTCGACAAATCCAAACTTTGATACCCAACAAACCTACTTTAGTCAACGCTTCTGCATGACAGTAGTCGATATCAGCTCTGAAAGTGTGTAACGGAGTTCTTCCTTCTTTATACATTTCAGAACGAGCCATTTCAGCTCCATTCAAACGTCCTGAAATCTGAATTTTGATACCTTCAGCCCCCATACGCATAGTGTTTGCGATAGCCATCTTAATGGCACGGCGATAGGCAATTTTACCTTCTACCTGGCGAGCGATGTTATTTGCAACAATCACAGCATCCAGTTCCGGTCTTTTCACTTCAAAGATATTGATCTGAATATCTTTGTCGGTAACCTTCTTCAACTCCTCTTTTAACTTATCAACTTCTTGGCCACCTTTACCGATAATAATACCCGGGCGAGCAGTACAAACAGTAATAGTAACGAGCTTCAGCGTACGTTCAATTACGATTCTTGATACACTTGCCTTTGCAAGTCTTGCATTAAGATATTTACGGATTTTGCTATCTTCCAGCAAAGAATCACCGTAATCATTTCCACCATACCAGTTAGAATCCCATCCTCTGATAATTCCTAAACGGTTGCTTATTGGATTAACTTTTTGTCCCATCTACCTTAATTTTGATCTTCGTTATTACTTTTAGCACCAACGAACAATGTTACGTGATTTGAACGTTTGCGAATTCTATAACCTCTACCCTGTGGTGCCGGTCTCATTCTTTTGAGTGTAGCTCCACCATCAACAAAAATCTTAGTCACGAACAACTCGCCGCTTTCTGCTTTACGTTCGTTTTTCTGTTCCCAGTTAGCAATTGCAGAGCGAAGCAATTTTTCCACTCTTGCAGCAGCTTCTTTTGAAGAAAATTTCAAAACACCAAGTGCTCTGTTCACTTCCATACCACGAATCATATCTGCAACCAGACGCATCTTACGCGGAGAAGTAGGAACATTTTGCAATTTTGCAAAATACATGGTCTTAAGGGCTTCTTTTCTCTTTTCAGCCGATATTTTTTTTCTTGCTCCCATTATTATTTATTACTTTATTATTTCAAATAAATCCTGTTATCTTTTCTTGTTACCAGCGTGTCCTCTGAATGTACGAGTTGGAGCAAATTCGCCCAACTTGTGTCCTACCATATTCTCGGTAACATAAACAGGAATAAATTTATTTCCATTGTGAACTGCAACTGTATGGCCTACAAAATCAGGCGAAATCATTGAAGCTCTGGCCCAAGTCTTTACTACGACTTTCTTGCCCGATTCATTCATGGCAAAAATTCTCTTTTCAAGCTTTACGTTAATATATGGACCTTTTTTTAATGAACGACTCATAGTTTACTCAATTAATCAGATTACTTTTTTCTTCTCTCAATAATGTACTTAGACGACTGTTTCTTAGGAGCTCTAGTCTTAAGTCCCTTAGCGTACAATCCCTTACGTGATCTTGGGTGACCTCCGGAAGCACGTCCTTCACCACCACCCATCGGGTGATCAACCGGGTTCATTACAACACCGCGGTTACGAGGACGACGTCCTTGCCAACGAGAGCGTCCGGCTTTACCAGAGCTTTCCAATCCATGATCAGAGTTACCTACACTACCGATAGTAGCTTTACATGTGCTAAGAATCTGTCTTACTTCACCTGAAGGCAACTTGATTACACAATACTTACCCTCACGAGAAGTCAACTGAGCAAAGTTACCAGCTGAACGAACCAGAGCAGCACCCTGTCCCGGGCGTAATTCAATATTGTGAATCACAGTACCCACTGGAATGTTTTGAAGAGGAAGAGCATTACCAATCTCTGGCGCTGCTGTTTCACCTGACATCAGAGTCGCACCAACTTGCAATCCATTGGGAGCAATAATATATCTTTTTTCTCCATCAGCATAAAATAACAAAGCAATACGAGCCGAACGGTTCGGATCGTATTCAATTGTCTTAACCACTGCTGGAACACCGTCCTTATTTCTCTTGAAATCAACAATTCTAATCACCTTTCTATGACCGCCACCAATGTAGCGCATAGTCATCTTACCTTCGCTGTTACGACCGCCAGATGATTTCTTACCATATACAAGAGACTTTTCTGGTACTGATGCAGTAATTTCTTCGAAAGTACCAATAATTTTATGTCTTTGCCCCGGTGTTGTGGGCTTAAATTTACGTACTGCCATTTTTATTAAATATTACTATAAAAATCAATAGTATCTCCTTCTTTCAATGTTACGATTGCTTTTTTGAATGCATTCGTACGACCATTGATGATACCTGCTTTGGTATAACGGCTCTTGTTTTTGCCAGCATACTTCACAGTATTCACATCAACTACAGTAACATTATAAAGAGCTTCAACTTCCTTCTTAATTTCCAGTTTGTTAGCATCAGGACGCACAACGAAGCCGAAACGGTTCAGCTTATCAGTGATTGCAGTCATTTTTTCTGTTACCAACGGTTTAATAATAATTCCCATTATTTAAGCCTCCTTTTTAAATTAAGATATTGTCAATAGCCTTCAAAGAGTTTTCAGTAAGCACAACAACCCCAGCATTCAATACTCTGTAAGTATTTAATCCTGAGATAGTCTGTACATTAGCACCCTCAATGTTACGAGCTGACAAATATACGTTTTTATTTGCTTCCGGTAAAACTAGTAGTAGCTTTTTGTCGGAAACTTTAAGATTTTTTGTCATTGCAACGAAATCTTTTGTCTTCGGAGCTTCAAAATTGAAATCTTCTACAACAACGATTGCATTGTTCTGAGCTTTATAAGACAAAGCGGACTTACGAGCCAATGTCTTAACTTTTTTATTCAACTTGAAGAAGTAATCTCTTGGCTTCGGACCGAAAACACGTGCACCACCAACGAGAACCGGTGAGTTCATATCACCACGACGTGCCCCACCGCCACCTTTCTGACGACCGATCTTGCGAGTAGAACCACTGATTTCACTTCTTTCTTTTGATTTATGAGTACCCTGACGCTGATTAGCCATAAATTGTTTTACGTCCAAATAGATAGCGTGGTCGTTGGGCTCAATTCCGAAGATAGATTCGTTTAACGTAACCTTTCTCCCAGTGTCTTCACCTTTAATGTTATATACGTTAACTTCCATTATTTCTCAATTAATACGATTGAACCTTTGCAACCCGGGATAGAACCTTTAATCAAAAGAAGGTTATGATCCGCGATTACTTTTAATACCTGCAAGTTTTGTACAGTGACTCTGTCACCACCAAGTTGTCCACCCATGCGCATTCCTTTAAATACTTTTGCAGGGTAAGAACAAGCACCGATAGAACCCGGCTTACGAGCGCGGTTGTGCTGACCGTGAGTAGCTTGCCCCACACCACCAAAACCATGTCTTTTTACTACACCCTGGAAACCCTTACCTTTAGAAGTACCAACAACGTCAACAAAGTCAGCGCCATCGAACAATTCTACAGTAACTGTATCCCCCAGATTCAATTCTGTCTCAAACTCTTTGAACTCAGCCAAGTGTCTCTTCGGTGTTACTCCAGCTCTTTTGAAGTGCCCCATCAACGGTTTAGTTGTATGTTTTTCCTTTTTGTCCTGGAAACCCAACTGAACAGCTGCATAGCCATCTTTTTCTACTGTTTTAACCTGAGTAACAACACAAGGACCTGCTTCGATAACAGTGCATGGTACATTCTTACCATCGGCACTGAAAACGGATGTCATTCCGATTTTTTTTCCTAATAATCCTGGCATTTCACTAATTTTTAATTATCAAACTTTAATTTCTACTTCCACACCACTCGGTAACTCCAACTTCATCAAAGCGTCTACAGTCTTAGCTGTTGAGCTATAGATGTCGATCAATCTCTTATAAGAAGAGAGTTCAAACTGTTCACGAGACTTTTTGTTAACGAAAGTCGAGCGGTTTACTGTAAAGATACGCTTGTGCGTAGGAAGAGGAATTGGACCACTAACAATAGCACCGGTAGCCTTTACCGTTCTTACAATCTTTTCAGCTGATTTGTCAACCAAGTTGTGGTCGTAAGATTTCAATTTAATTCTAATTTTCTGACTCATTATATTTTTTAATTAAGATAGTTATAAAATAAGATAAAGCGGCAGGCTAAGAGTCATTCGCTAGCCTGCTGCCTTAGATATTTTTAGAGTAAATCAGCACGTCCTTTTACTTCTTCCAATACCGCCTTGGCAATAGAAGTAGAAACCTGAGCGTGATGAGAGTAAACCATTGATGAAGTCGCACGACCTGAAGTGATAGTACGCAACGCCGTTACATAACCAAACATTTCAGCCAACGGAACCATCGCTTTCACGATGCGAGCACCAGAACGACTGGATTCCATACCTTCAACCTGTCCACGACGCTTATTCAAGTCACCGATAACATCACCCATGTTTTCTTCCGGAGTTACAACTTCCAGTTTCATGATAGGTTCCATCAATACAGGACCTGCCTTAGAACAAGCATTCTTGTATGCTTGGATAGCACAAATTTCGAAAGATAACTGGTCAGAGTCAACCGGGTGGAATGAGCCGTCAATCAATGTCACTTTTAATGAATCGAGCGGATAACCAGCCAAGACACCATTCTTCATAGCAGTTGTGAAACCTTTCTGAACAGAAGGAATAAATTCCTTAGGAATGTTACCACCCTTCACTTCATCAATAAACTGCAATCCACCTTCTTTGAAGTCTTCGTCAACCGGACCGATCTTAACAATAATATCAGCGAACTTACCACGACCACCAGACTGTTTCTTATAAACCTCACGAAGATCAACTGTCTTAGTGATAGCTTCTTTATAATTAACCTGAGGCTTACCCTGGTTACATTCCACTTTAAACTCACGTTTCAAACGGTCAATAATGATATCCAAGTGAAGCTCACCCATACCAGAGATAACTGTCTGACCTGTTTGTTCGTCAGTCTTCACTGTAAATGTCGGGTCTTCTTCAGCCAGTTTAGCCAAACCGTTAGACAATTTATCCATGTCTTTCTGAGTTTTAGGCTCAACTGCAATACCGATTACCGGTTCCGGGAAGTCCATAGACTCGAGCACAATCGGAGCTGTTTCGTCACACAATGTATCACCAGTGTGAATATCTTTAAAACCTACACCTGCACCAATATCACCAGCACCGATTACTTCAACCGGATTTTGTTTATTTGAATGCATCTGGAACAGACGGGAAACACGTTCTTTCTTACCAGAGCGAGAATTGTAGATATAAGAACCAGCTTCAATTTTACCAGAATACACACGGAAGAAAGTCAAACGACCTACATACGGGTCAGTAGCGATCTTAAATGCCAAAGCAGATGTTTTTTCATCATCACTCGGCTTACGGTCTTCTTCAGCACCAGTATCCGGATTCGTACCGATTACATTTTCTGTATCCAACGGAGAAGGCAAGAAAGCACAAACATAATCAAGTAATGTCTGAACACCTTTATTCTTAAATGAAGAGCCGCACAACATCGGAACAACAGCCATCTGAACAGTTGCTTTACGAAGAGCTCTCAATACCTCTTCTTCTGTAATAGTAGAAGGATCATCGAAATATTTCTCCATCAAAGCATCATCAAATTCAGCAACTTTTTCGAGCATTTTATCTCTCCATTCGTTAGCTTCATCAACGAGGTCAGCAGGAATATCTTCCACTGTATAGTCAGCACCCATTGTTTCATCATGCCAATAAATAGCCTTCATCTTAATCAGGTCAACAAGACCCTTGAAAGATTCTTCAGCCCCGATAGGTACAACGATCGGACAAGGATTGGCACCCAAAACGTCCTTCATCTGACGTACAACTTCAAAGAAGTCAGCACCTGAACGGTCCATTTTGTTCACGTATGCAATACGAGGTACATTATATTTATCAGCCTGACGCCATACAGTTTCCGATTGAGGTTCCACACCACCCACTGCACAGTAAGCAGCAACAGCACCATCCAAGATACGCAATGAACGCTCTACCTCTGCAGTAAAGTCAACGTGCCCCGGAGTATCAATCAAGTTAATCTTGTAAGTATCACCAGCATATTTCCATCTTGTTGTTGTTGCAGCAGATGTAATAGTAATACCACGTTCTTGCTCCTGTTCCATCCAGTCCATAGTAGCAGCCCCATCATGCACCTCACCGATTTTGTGAGTCAATCCGGTGTAAAACAGGATACGTTCAGAAGTTGTTGTCTTTCCGGCATCAATGTGGGCCATGATACCGATATTACGAGTCAAATGTAAATCTTGCTTAGCCATCTTTAATTCCTTATTACTTTAAGTTTTTAATTGATTATATCTTACAGTATTAGAATCTAAAATGAGCGAACGCACGGTTAGCTTCAGCCATTCTATGCATATCTTCTTTACGCTTGTATGCACCACCTTGTTCGTTGAAGGCATCCATGATTTCAGCAGCCAGCTTATCAGCCATTGATTTACCACCTCTTTTACGGGCAAACAGGATCAAATTCTTCATTGAGATTGATTCCTTACGATCCGGACGGATTTCAGTAGGAACTTGAAAAGTAGCACCACCTACACGGCGAGACTTAACTTCCACTTGCGGAGTCACATTATCCAAAGCCTTTTTCCAGATTTCGAGAGCAGATTTTTCTTCGTTAGGAAGTTTCACTTTCACTGTTTCCAGAGCGGCATAAAAGATTTCATAAGACGTATTCTTTTTACCGTCATACATCAAATGGTTTACGAACTTAGAAACCTTTTGGTCATTAAAAACGGGATCCGGAAGGATTACGCGTTTTTTTGGTTTTGCTTTTCTCATTTGTTTGAAAAATAATGTTTTTGTTCTTGGTTGTCTACTTCTTGACTTCTTCAACTCTCCCACCGGAGAATTTACTCAACCTTTAGCATTTCCAACAAACTAAAACGTAAGTTATTACTTTAATTTTAATTAGGTTTTAATCCTTATTTCTTCTTAGCCGGTGCAGCTTGTCCCGGTTTCGGACGCTTAGCTCCGTATTTAGAACGTCTTTGAGTACGACCAGCAACACCTGCTGTATCAAGTGTACCACGAACAATGTGGTAACGTACACCCGGAAGGTCTTTTACACGACCGCCACGTACCAAAACGATTGAGTGTTCCTGCAAGTTGTGTCCTTCTCCCGGAATGTAAGAGTTAACCTCTTTTTGGTTAGTCAAACGCACACGAGCTACTTTACGCATTGCAGAGTTCGGCTTCTTCGGAGTAGTAGTATATACTCTCACGCAAACGCCACGTCTTTGAGGACATGAATCCAAGGCTGGAGATTTACTTTTCTCCACCAGCACTTCGCGTCCTTTTCTTACTAATTGCTGAATTGTAGGCATTTTAATTGTTTTTTGATTTATATTATTGTTATATTAATTTCGTAACTATACATTTTGGGCTGCAAAAATACGAATAATATTTGAATATTCAATGCACTACAACCTTTTTTTATTTTTTAATATTTTTATATCAACCTCACGCTTCGCCTTTTACGCTTGTAAGCGGTGGTATCGGAGCTTCGTCAGAAATACGTATCGGACCAAACACACGTTCATATTTAGCAATATTATCTTCCAATGCCCGCAATAATCGTTTTGCATGTTCAGGAGCCACGACAATACGAGATTGCACGCCAGCTTTCGGCATCCCCGGCATCACACGTATAAAATCAAGAATAAACTCTGAACTTGAATGGGTTATGATAGCAAGATTGGCATATGTACCTTGTGCTACCTCTTCTTTTAACTCAATCTGTAATTGTCCGTTGTTATTTTGTTCTTCCATTATTTAATATAATTAATAGTTATCCTGCAAAATAACACAATTTTCCCGAGACAAAGACAATACACTCAAATAAAAAGAAATAAAAAAAGGAGCAATTACCTCATCCGGCAATCGCTCCTTCTCATATAGTCAATTGAATTGTATTTATTCTACTTCATTGTAGTCGAGTACCGTTTTCTTATTAGCCAAGATACGGTCATACTCTTCTTTTGAACCAACAATAAGTTTTTCAAATTCACGCTGTCCTGTACCTGCCGGAATCAAGTGACCACAGATCACATTTTCCTTCATACCTTCCAGTTTATCAATCTTACCGTTAATAGCAGCTTCATTCAATACCTTCGTTGTTTCCTGGAAGGAAGCAGCCGACATAAAGCTTGAAGTCTGTAAAGCAGCACGTGTGATACCTTGAAGAATTTGAGTAGATGTAGCAGCCACAGCATCACGAACCTCAACAGGTTTCAAGTCACGACGTTTCAGCATACTATTCTCATCACGTAGCTTACGGGCAGTCACAATCTGACCAGCTTGCATACTTTGAGAATCACCAGCGTCAACAACTACTTTCTTACCCCAAATGCGGTCATTTTCTTCCATGAACTCAAGTTTGTCTACAACTTGTTGTTCCAGGAAGCGAGTGTCACCCGGCTCGTCAATCTGTACTTTACGCATCATCTGACGAACGATAATCTCAAAGTGCTTATCATTGATCTTCACACCCTGCAGACGATATACATCCTGAACTTCATTCACGATATATTCCTGCACGGCCGTAGGACCTTTAATAGCCAAGATATCCGCCGGAGTAGTAGCACCGTCAGACAACGGAGTACCAGCACGTACATAGTCATTTTCCTGTACCAGAATCTGCTTGGACAATGCGACTAGATATTTCTTAACCTCACCAGTCTTGGAAGTTACGATAATCTCACGGTTACCACGTTTGATCTTACCCATCGTAACCTCACCGTCAATTTCAGAAACGACAGCTGGGTTAGACGGATTACGAGCTTCAAACAATTCAGTAACACGAGGAAGACCACCCGTGATATCACCCGCTTTACCTACGGCACGCGGAATCTTCACAATAACTTCACCGGCTTTCACTTTCTGACCATTTTCGATAATCACGTGACCACCTACCGGCAAGTTGTAAGTACGGATCAAGTCACCATCTTCCGTCAAGATATGAGCCGAAGGAACTTTCGTCTTATCTTTAGATTCAATAATGATGATTTCACGAAGCCCTGTAGCTTCATCCGACTCAACTTTATAAGTAACGTTCTCAATTACACCCTCAAATTCGATCTTACCAGTTGCTTCTGTGATAATAACAGCGTTGAACGGGTCCCATTTAGCAATCAGCTTGCCCTTTTCTACCAAGTCACCATCACCTACATACAACGTTGAACCATAAGGAACGTTATGAGTAGAAAGAACGATGCCGGTATTTACGTCTACGAAACGAACTTCAGCCAAACGTCCTACTACCACTTTCGCAGACTCACCCATTTCATCAACGATATCTACTGTACGCAATTCCTCAAATTCAAGACGTGCGTTATTCTTAGCAACGATACTTGCATTTGCTGCGATATTGGCAGCAGTACCACCGGCGTGGAATGTACGCAATGTCAACTGTGTACCCGGCTCACCGATAGACTGAGCAGCAATTACGCCAACAGCTTCACCCTTCTGAACCATACGGCTCGTTGCTAGGTTACGACCGTAACATTTAGCACAAACACCCTTCTTAGCCTCACAAGTCAATACCGAACGGATTTCAACACTCTCGATCGGAGAATCCTGAATCTTCTTAGCGACTTCTTCCGTGATTTCTTCACCACCGGCAACAAGCAATTCGCCAGTAGTAGGATGAATAATATCATGCACGGAAACACGGCCTAAGATACGTTCGTACAGAGTAGCTATAACTTCATCGTTATTCTTGAGGTCTGTACAAACCAATCCACGGAGTGTACCGCAGTCTTCTTCTGTAATAATCACATCATGTGATACATCCACCAGACGACGAGTCAGATAACCAGCATCGGCAGTCTTTAAAGCGGTATCCGCCAAACCTTTACGAGCACCGTGGGTAGAAATAAAGTACTCCAACACCGAAAGTCCTTCTTTAAAGTTCGACAAGATCGGGTTCTCGATGATCTGACCACCCTCAGCACCAGCTTTCTGCGGTTTTGCCATCAAGCCACGCATACCAGACAACTGACGAATCTGTTCTTTAGAACCACGGGCACCGGAATCAAGCATCATATATACAGAGTTGAAACCTTGATCATCCGAAGAAATAGTCTTCATCAGGATGTTAGACAACTCGGAGTTAACATGCGTCCAGATATCAATAACCTGATTGTAACGTTCGTTGTTGGTAATGAAACCCATATTATAGTTGTTAACGACTTGTTCAACTTCGTCGTAACCCTTCTGTACCAAAGTCTCTTTTTCCTTCGGAATGATAATATCACCCAAGTTGAATGACAAACCACCCTCGAACGCCATCTGATAACCTAAGTTCTTGATTCCATCCAAGAAGTCGGCAGCTTTAGCTACACCACAAACCTTAATAACATCACTAATAATATCACGAAGAGATTTCTTAGAGATAATAGTGTTGATATAACCAGCCTCAGGCGGAACTATTTCATTCACAATCACACGTCCTACAGAAGTTTCGCGCATTACGTCTACAATGTTACCATTTTCATCAACGTCTTTCACGATTACTTTCACCGGAGCGTGAATATCTACCTTACCTTCATTATAAGCAATCAATGCTTCTTCCGGACCGTAGAATGTCAAACCTTCCCCCTTAGCACCGGCACGCAGCTTAGTGATATAGTACAAACCAAGAACCATATCCTGTGCAGGTACGGTAATAGGTGCACCGTTTGCCGGATTCAAAATATTATGTGATTGAAGCATCAACATCTGTGCTTCAAGAATTGCTTCATTACTCAAAGGCAAATGAACAGCCATCTGGTCACCGTCAAAGTCGGCATTGAAAGCCGTACATGCCAACGGATGCAACTGGATTGCTTTACCTTCAATCATTTTCGGTTGGAAAGCCTGAATACCCAAACGGTGCAATGTCGGAGCACGATTCAACAGTACCGGATGTCCCTTCATTACATGTTCCAGAATATCCCAAATCACCGGTTCTTTTCGGTCAACAATTTTCTTTGCAGACTTCACAGTCTTAACGATACCGCGTTCGATGAGTTTACGGATAATAAACGGCTTGTACAATTCAGCAGCCATCAATTTAGGAATACCACATTCCCCCATCTTCAATTCAGGACCAACGACAATTACCGAACGAGCCGAGTAGTCAACACGTTTACCCAACAAGTTCTGACGGAAACGTCCTTGCTTACCTTTCAAACTGTCAGACAATGATTTCAACGGACGGTTGGCATCTGTCTTCACTGCACTTGACTTACGTGAATTATCAAACAAAGAATCGACAGATTCCTGAAGCATACGTTTTTCATTACGCAAGATTACTTCCGGAGCCTTGATTTCAATCAGTCGTTTCAGACGGTTATTACGGATAATCACACGACGGTAAAGGTCGTTCAAGTCAGATGTAGCAAAACGACCACCATCCAACGGAACCAACGGACGAAGTTCGGGTGGAATAACCGGTACGATACGTACAATCATCCATTCCGGTTTGTTACGTCCACGGGATGCACGGAACGATTCCACTACCTGAAGACGTTTCAACGCTTCATTCTTACGTTGTTGTGAAGCATCATTACCTGCACGGTGACGCAATTCGTAAGACAATGCATCCAGATCCAGACGAGCCAGCAAATCATAGATAGCTTCAGCACCCATCTTAGCGATGAATTTGTTCGGATCGTTATCTTCAAGATACTGATTGTCCTTCGGAAGCGTATCAAGAATATCCAGATATTCTTCTTCTGAAAGCAAATCATATTCAGCTACGCCATCTTCAGCTTTTACACCCGGCTGAATAACAACATAACGTTCGTAGTATATAATCGAATCCAGTTTCTTTGTCGGCAACCCGAGCAAATAACCGATTTTATTAGGGAGCGAACGGAAATACCAAATGTGAGCCACCGGCACAACCAATTGGATATGTCCCATACGTTCACGGCGTACCTTCTTTTCAGTAACTTCCACACCACAACGGTCGCAGACGATACCTTTATAACGGATACGTTTGTATTTACCGCAATGGCATTCATAGTCCTTAATAGGACCAAAGATGCGCTCGCAGAACAAACCGTCACGTTCGGGTTTGTACGTACGGTAATTAATGGTTTCAGGCTTCAAAACTTCACCACTCGAATTCTCTAGGATTTCTTCCGGAGAAGCCAGACCAATTGAGATCTTCGAGAAATTACTTTTCGTCTTATTTTCTTTTCTAAAAGCCATACTCTATATAATTGAGATTTGATAATTGAATCATTGGAAATTGAAAAAGACACGGATGTCAACAGACCTTCGCCGGCTTGTTGACACCACGCATTCTTCATTATTTTATTCTAGGTTGATACTCAAACCTAAACCTCTCAACTCGTGCAACAATACGTTCAAGGATTCCGGAATACCAGGTTGCGGCATCGGTTCACCTTTCACAATTGCTTCATAAGCCTTCGAACGTCCTACCACGTCATCAGACTTGATAGTCAGAATCTCCTGCAGGATATGAGCAGCGCCAAAGCCTTCAAGCGCCCAAACCTCCATTTCTCCGAAACGCTGACCACCGAATTGTGCTTTACCACCAAGAGGTTGCTGAGTAATCAATGAGTACGGACCGATAGAACGAGCATGCATCTTGTCTTCAACCATGTGACCTAACTTCAACATATAAGTCACACCTACAGTAGCCGCCTGGTCAAATTGCTCACCTGTACCACCATCGCAAAGATAAGTCTTACAGTAGCGTGGCAATCCAGCCTTGTCTGTCCATTCGTCCAAATCATCCATTGTAGCACCATCGAAAATAGGAGTTGCAAATTTCACACCCAATGTCTTTCCGGCACGTCCAAGTACAGCTTCAAAAATCTGACCGATGTTCATACGGGAAGGCACACCCAACGGATTCAATACAATGTCAACCGGAGTACCGTCCGACAAGAACGGCATATCTTCCTGACGTACGACACGTGACACGATACCCTTGTTACCGTGGCGACCTGCCATTTTATCACCCACACCAATCTTACGTTTCTTAGCAATATATACTTTAGCCATCTGAATGATACCGGCAGGAAGTTCGTCACCGATAGTGATAGCAAACTTCTTACGTTTCAATTCAGCATCCAGTTCTTTGTATTTCTTGATAAAGTTCATCACCAAGTCACGGATCATACCGTTAGCATGGTCGTCACTAGTCCAGTTGCTCAACTGGATAGAAGTAAAGTCAAGTGAATCAAAGTCTGATGCACTGAACTTAGCCCCCTTGGCAATCACTTCCGCACCCAAATAATCTTTCACGCCCTGAGAAACTTTGCCTTCTGTCAAAGTCATCAGTTTCTTAACCAGAATACGTTTCAAGTCTGCAACCTTTGATTCAAATTCATCATCAATCTTAGGCAGCAATGCTTTGTCTGCAAGTTTGGAGCTACGGTTCTTGATGACACGTGAGAATAACTTCTTATCGATAACAACCCCTTTCAAAGAAGGAGAAGCTTTCAGTGAAGCATCTTTCACATCACCGGCCTTGTCACCGAAGATAGCACGAAGCAGTTTCTCTTCAGGAGAAGGATCAGATTCACCCTTCGGAGTAATCTTACCAATCATGATATCACCCGGTTCGATACGGGCACCAATTCTTACGATACCATTCTCGTCCAAGTCCTTGGTAGCTTCTTCACTTACATTCGGAATATCAGAAGTCAACTCTTCCATACCACGTTTTGTTTCACGAACTTCCAAAGAGTATTCTTCCACGTGAACAGAAGTCAGCAAATCTTCCCGTACTACGCGTTCGTTCAAAACGATAGCATCCTCATAATTGTACCCCTTCCAAGGCATGTAAGCAACCAACAAGTTCTTACCCAGTGCCAACTCACCCTTTTCGGTAGAATAACCTTCAGTCAAGATATCACCCTTCTTCACACGCTGACCTTTGTCGCAAGTCGGACGCAAGTCAATTGTCATGTTTTGGTTAGTCTTACGGAACTTAGGTATTCTGTATTCTTTCAGAGCTGGTTCGAAACTTACAAATTCTTCGTCTTCCGTACGGTCGTACAGAATACGAATTGTAGTAGCGTCAACATAGTCAACCACACCATCTCCCTCAGCAGTAATCTGCGTACGAGAGTCTCTAACCAACTGACGTTCGATACCAGTACCAACAATCGGAGCCTCACTTCTCAACAACGGAACTGCCTGGCGCATCATGTTAGAACCCATCAATGCACGGTTAGCATCATCATGTTCCAGGAACGGAATCAATGAAGCTGCGATTGATGCAATCTGCTGAGGAGAAACATCCATCAAATCTACCTCTGCCGGTTCAACAACCGGGAAGTCAGCATCCTGACGAGACTTAACCTTATTACGCACGAATGTACCGTCATCATTCAACGGAGCATTACCTTGCGCTATAATCTTCTCTTCTTCTTCTTCAGCGGTCAGATAAACCAAGCCGTCATCAGAAAGGTCCACCTTTCCGTTTTCAACCTTACGGTAGGGAGTCTCGATAAATCCGAGTTCATTAATTTTAGCGAATACACACAACGATGAAATCAAACCGATGTTCGGACCTTCAGGAGTCTCAATCGGACAAAGACGACCATAGTGTGTATAGTGAACGTCACGAACCTCAAATCCGGCACGTTCACGAGAAAGACCACCAGGACCCAGTGCAGACATACGACGCTTGTGCGTGATTTCAGCCAGCGGATTTGTCTGGTCCATGAATTGCGACAAGGCATTCGTTCCGAAGAAAGAGTTGATTACAGAAGAAATAGTCTTCGCATTAATCAAATCAATCGGTGTAAACACTTCATTGTCGCGGACGTTCATACGTTCACGAATCGTACGGGACATACGCGCCAAACCAACAGCAAACTGGTTAGAAAGCTGTTCGCCCACTGTACGTACACGACGGTTACTCAAGTGGTCAATATCATCCACATCTGCCTTCGAGTTAATCAACTCAATCAGATATTTGATGATTTCAATGATATCTTCCTTAGTGAGAACACGCACGTCCATATCAGTCGTCAAGTTCAACTTTTTGTTGATTCTGTAACGACCTACATCACCAAGGTCATATCTTTTTTCTGAGAAGAACAAGTTGTTGATAACTTCGCGTGCACTTGCGTCATCAGCCGGGTCGGCGTTACGCAACTGACGATAGATATACAACACAGCCTCTTTTTCCGAGTTACTCGGGTCCTTCTGCAGCGTATTATATATGATAGAGAAATCAGACTGATTCGGTTCATCCTTATGCAAAAGGATATTTTGAACTCCCGATTCCAGAATTTCATCAATATGCTCCTCTTCCAGTACGGTTTCACGGTCGATAATAACTTCGTTACGTTCGATAGAAACCACTTCACCGGTATCTTCATCAACGAAATCTTCAATCCATGTTTTCAAGACACGTGCAGCCAGTTTGCGGCCCAGCACTTTCTTCAGATTTGTCTTGTTAACCTTCACATCCTCTGCGAGGTTGAAAATCTCAAGAATATCTTTGTCATTCTCGAAGCCAATCGCACGCAACAAGGTGGTTACCGGTAATTTCTTCTTACGATCAATGTATGCGTACATCACATTATTGATGTCAGTAGCAAACTCAATCCACGAACCTTTAAACGGAATAATACGAGCCGAATAAAGTTTTGTACCATTGGCATGCACACTTTGACCGAAGAACACACCCGGAGAACGGTGAAGCTGTGACACAACTACGCGTTCGGCACCATTAATGACGAAAGTAGCCTTATCAGTCATATAAGGAATCGGGCCGAGGAATACGTCCTGAATCACTGTATCAAAATCCTCATGATCGGGGTCCGTACAGTAAAGCTTAAGTTTCGCTTTTAAAGGAACACTATAAGTGAGCCCACGCTCTATACAGTCATCGATGGTATAACGCGGCGGATCAATATAATAGTCCAGAAACTCTAGAACAAAATTGTTTCTAGTATCGGCAATAGGGAAGTTTTCAGCAAATACTTTATACAATCCCTCATTCTTACGCTTTTCAGGTGGGGTATCTAATTGTAGAAAGTCTTGGAATGACTTCAATTGTACTTCCAGGAAATCCGGATATTCGAGCGGATTCTTAGTCGAAGCAAAATTAACTCTTTGATTTACAGTATTTGAAGACATCTATTAATGAATTTGGAGAACTTAATTTGAAATATATACACAAAAAGGTTAAGAATCCTCTTGTGAAGGATTCCTAACCGAATTACCTGATTACCAGGCCAATGTTATTTAAGTTCAACTTCAGCTCCAGCTTCTTCCAATGTTTTCTTCAATGATTCTGCTTCGTCTTTAGCCAAACCTTCTTTAACTGTGCTAGGAGCACCGTCTACCAAGTCTTTAGCTTCTTTCAAGCCAAGGCCACAAGCTTCCTTAACGGCTTTAACAACCTGAAGTTTAGCTGAGCCAGCGCTCTTCAATACTACGTCGAAAGAAGTCTTTTCTTCTACAGCAGCAGCACCAGCTGCAGGACCAGCAGCAACAGCAACAGCTGCAGCAGCAGGTTCAATACCGTATTCATCTTTAAGGATAGTTGCAAGTTCATTAACTTCTTTTACTGTCAAGTTAACTAATTGTTCTGCAAAAGCTTTCAAATCTGCCATTTTTTGTATGATTTTAATTGTTTAAATACTTTGTTGTTTTTTGAAAATTATTCGGGTCTCTCACCAAGGGTTTTGAGTACTCCATGAAGGGTGTTACCACCTGATTGAAGAGCAGAAATAACATTCTTGGCCGGAGATTGCAACAGGGCAATAACATCAGCGATAACCTCATTCTTACTCTTGATTGCAACGAGAGCATCCAATTGATCTGCACCAATGTAGAAGCTTTCTTCTGCATATGCGGCTTTCAGTCCGGGAATACCGTCTTTCGCTTTGTCCTTAATCAGTTTTGCAGGAACGTTAGCAACATTGCTAAACATAACAGCAGTAGTACCTTTCAAAGAACCGTAAAGAGGTGAGAAGTCATCTTCCAGGCTTTCAAGTGCTTTGTGAAGCAATGTGTTTTTAACCACCATCAATTTGATGTCTGATTTAAAACAATCCCTTCTCAATGCGCTGGTAGCAGCAGCGTTCATAGCTGTAACATCTACCAAATAGAAGTGACCATATTCCTTTACTGTAGCAGCAATTTGCTCTATAATCGTACTTTTATCTTCCTTTCTCATTATTTCTCTGTTTTATTAGATTTCATCCACTGATTTCGGGTCGATTTTGATACCCGCACTCATTGTACTAGAAAGATAAATACTCTTAATATACGTACCCTTTGCTGCGGTCGGTTTCAGTTTGTTCAGAGTAGAGATGAACTCTTTCGCATTGTCGCGAATCTGATCAGGACTGAATGATACCTTACCGATAGAAGTATGAACGATACCGCTCTTGTCAACTTTAAAGTCAATCTTACCTTGTTTTACTTCTTTTACAGCCTTAGCAACATCCATAGTTACAGTACCACTCTTCGGGTTCGGCATCAATCCACGAGGACCGAGTACACGACCGAGTGCACCAATTTTACCCATGATAGATGGCATAGTGATGATCACATCAATATCAGTCCATCCACCTTTGATCTTTTCAATATATTCGTCAAGACCAACATAGTCAGCACCAGCTTCTTTTGCAGCAGCTTCAGCATCCGGTGTACAAAGTACCAATACACGTACTTGTTTGCCAGTACCATGAGGAAGTGAAACAACACCTCTCACCATCTGGTTAGCTTTACGTGGATCAACACCTAAACGTACATCAATATCCAGTGAAGCATCAAACTTGGAAAAAGTGATTTCTTTTACCAAAGATGCAGCTTCTTTCAGTGAGTATGCTTTCCCTGCTTCAATCTTTTCTGCAGCTAACTTTTGATTTTTTGTCAGTTTACCCATTACAATTGAAGTTTATTAGTTATTAACCGGGAACTCCCCTTTTACAGCGATACCCATACTTCTAGCTGTACCTGCAACCATTCTCATGGCAGCGTCCACAGTAAAACAGTTCAAGTCCACCATTTTGTCCTGAGCAATCGTACGAATCTGTTCCCAAGTAAGCTCGGCAACTTTCTTACGGTTAGGCTCAGCAGAACCACTCTTTACCTTAGCTACTTCAAGTAATTGAATAGCAACGGGAGGAGTCTTGATTACAAAATCGAAAGACTTATCTGCGTAGTAAGTAATGATAACAGGCAAAATCTTACCTGCCTTGTCTTGGGTTCTGGCATTGAATTGCTTGCAAAATTCCATGATATTGATACCCTTAGAACCTAGAGCAGGTCCAACTGGGGGTGATGGATTTGCAGCGCCTCCTTTAATCTGTAATTTGATTAGTCCAGCAACTTCTTTAGCCATTTTTTTATTGATTTATATATAAACATTAAACGAAGAACAACAACAGCGTAACAATTCCGTGTTATTCTTTTTCCACTTGCATAAAGCCCAATTCAAGCGGCGTTTTGCGCCCGAATATCTTCACCATGACCTTTAGTTTCTTTTTTTCACTATTCACTTCTTCAATGATACCACTGAATCCGCTGAAAGGGCCAAAAGTAACTTTTACAGTTTCACCAACCACGTACGGAATGCTGAGTTCTTCACCCGTTTCCTGCAGTTCGTCAACTGTACCAAGTATACGATTCACTTCTGATTGCCTGAGGGGCACCGGTTTTTCGGAGCCACCAAGAAAGCCTATCACATTCGGAGTATTGCGCAAGTGATGAGAAACCTCACCAACTAAAGCAGCCTCCACCAAAACGTAACCAGGAAGATAACTTCTTTCCTTCACAATTTTTTTACCGTTGCGAACCTGGTAAACCTTTTCAGTAGGAATCAATACCTGAGATACATATTCACCAAGGTCGCTGTTTTTAATGTCAGCCTCAAGATATTCCTTTACCTTAGCTTCTTTTCCGCTAATAGCACGCAAAACGTACCATTTCTTCTCAATCTCAGCCATTTTTTATTCCTAATTTTAATGTGGATAAACGATTTTTTCCATGAAGTTCTGGAAACAGACATCCATACCCCATACTACCAATGCAATAAGCAGGGAAGCATATAAAACAACTACTGCACTGTTAGCAAGTTCAGAATACGTAGGCCACGATACTTTATGAACAAGTTCGTCGTAAGATTCTTTAATATAAGCTATTACCTTTTTCATTTCAATAATATTAGCACGGGAGGAGAGGCTCGAACTCCCGACACCCGGTTTTGGAGACCGGTGCTCTACCAACTGAGCTACTCCCGTGTGTACATAATCAGTTCCCGATGAGAAACCGGGAACTGATTAATTATTGTGTATTAGTCAAGAATTTCAGTAATCTGACCAGCACCTACCGTACGTCCACCTTCGCGGATAGCGAAACGAAGACCCGGATTCAATGCTACTGGGTAAATCAACTCAACTGTGATAGTTACGTTATCACCCGGCATTACCATTTCAGTTCCTTCCGGCAAAGTGATTTCACCTGTACAGTCCATAGTACGCAAGTAGAACTGAGGACGGTATTTGTTGTGGAACGGAGTGTGACGACCACCTTCTTCTTTCTTCAAGATATAAACCTCAGCTTTGAATTTAGAGTGCGGTTTAATCTGACCTGGTTTACAAAGAACCATACCACGTTTGATTTCGTTCTTGTCGATACCACGAAGCAACAGACCTACGTTGTCACCAGCTTCACCTTGATCCAACAATTTACGGAACATTTCAACACCAGTTACAACTGATTTCTTATCTTCACCCAAACCAAGGATTTCAACTTCGTCACCTACGTGGATAACACCAGTTTCGATACGACCTGTTGCAACAGTACCACGACCTGTGATAGAGAATACATCTTCAACCGGCATCAAGAAAGGTTTATCAACATCACGCGGAGGCAGCGGAATCCAGTTATCAACAGCATCCATCAATTCCATAACTTTATCTTCCCACTTTTCAACGCCGTTCAATGCGCCAAGAGCAGAACCTTGGATGATAGGAGTATTGTCACCGTCGAAATCATAGAATGAAAGAAGCTCTCTCATTTCCATTTCAACAAGTTCCAACATTTCAGCATCGTCTACCATATCGCACTTGTTCAAGAATACAACCAAACGAGGTACGTTTACCTGACGAGCCAACAGGATATGTTCGCGAGTCTGAGGCATCGGACCATCAGTTGCAGCACAAACGATGATAGCACCGTCCATCTGAGCAGCACCAGTTACCATGTTCTTTACGTAGTCGGCGTGTCCCGGACAGTCAACGTGTGCGTAGTGACGGTTAGCTGTTTCGTACTCAACGTGTGAAGTATTGATAGTAATACCTCTTTCTTTTTCTTCAGGAGCGTTGTCGATAGAATCAAAAGAACGCAACTCAGAAAGACCTTTTTTTGCCAACACAGTAGTGATAGCAGCTGTCAACGTTGTCTTACCGTGGTCTACGTGACCGATTGTACCAATGTTTACGTGCGGTTTGGTACGTTCAAATTTCTCTTTAGCCATAGCTTTACTTGTTATTTATTTGATTAATAATCAGCATTTACATCTTATGAGCTGTTACCGGGACTTGAACCCGGGACCTCTTCCTTACCAAGGAAGTGCTCTACCGCTGAGCTATAACAGCAAGAAAAAAGAGCGGAAGACGGGGCTCAAACCCGCGACCCTCAGCTTGGAAGGCTAATGCTCTATCAACTGAGCTACTTCCGCATTCTCGCCAAAGTTGTCACTCTGATTTTGTGGGCAAAGATGGATTCGAACCACCGAAGTCGAAAGACAGCAGATTTACAGTCTGCCCCATTTGGCCACTCTGGTATTTGCCCTTGAATTCATTAAATAAAAGAACCAAAATCAAACAATATGACAAGAATCGATGTTCTATCTTTGTTCTTCTTCTTTTGAGCCTCTTGTCGGATTCGAACCAACGACCCCGAGATTACAAATCACGTGCTCTGGCCAACTGAGCTAAAGAGGCATTCTTGCTTAAAAAATGCAACCGTCACGTTCCAATGCGAGCGAAACGGCTGCAAATTTAGTCATTTATTTCTTTTCCGCAAAATATTTGCGCTTTTTTTATTTGTTACGTTGTTTTTCCTTGTATTTAACCAACTGTTTGCCTAATGCTTCCACATCCAAATCAATTGCTTCTTCAAATGTATCACACACCTTGCTTGCATAAAACTCTCCATTTGGAATAAGAATCTTAATACCCGCTTCTTTATTTTCAGCAACTTCCGGTTTAACTACCTTTAATGACACCTCTACTTTCTTTATATCTTCGTAATATTTTTCCAACTTAGACACTTTCTTTTGAATAAATGCCTGCAATTGCTCTGACGCATCAAAGTGAATTGATTGAATTCTAATATCCATACTTACCTCCTTGTTTTTAAGCTCTTGGATGAGCTTGTTTATACACTTTTTTAAGTTCTTCAAATGTAGCGTGCATATAGACCTCGGTAGTTGTTATACTCTCATGTCCCAAAAGTTCTTTTACCGCACCCAACTCCGCTTCATTATTCAGCATTGTGGTAGCAAAAGTATGCCTCAACACGTGAGGGCTCTTTTTTTTCAGCGTCGCCACCTTTGACAGGTTCCGTTTCACTAAATTATAGACTAGATTCTTATAAAGCCGTTCACCGTTTTCTCTTACAAAAAAAGCATCCGACCTCACCGGAATCGTTTCGTTTCTTATGTCGATATACCCGAGCATCAAATCCCGCAGTTCTTCACCAAACGGTATCAATCGCTGCTTGTTTCTTTTCCCGGTCACTTTCAGAAGAGAAGCCGAAAAATCCACATCCTTATCATCCAGACCTATCAATTCCGAAAGTCTCATGCCGGTAGCATAAAACACCTCGATAATCAACCGATCCCGACAGCCTTTAAACCCTTCGCCAAAATCCGTATCATCCAACAACCGATCCATTTCGCTTTCTTTCAAAAACACAGGCAACGGCTTTTTGTTCTTAGGTCCTTTTATTCTACATAAAGGATCCACAGTCGTTTCACCCTGTTTTAAAAGATACTTATAAAACGTCCGGAGCGAACTTAGCTTACGATTTACAGAAGTGGAGGTATATCCTCTATCCATTAATGAAACAATCCATTCACGAATCAGTTCAGCCTCTACCTCTAGCGGATCAAATTTTCCATACTCTTCTTGAGCGAACTCCCGTAGTTGCTTTATATCTTCACCGTACGCAAGAACGGTTTTTTCCGAGTAATTCCGCTCGTACCGGAGATAATCAAGAAAAGCTTCTATCAACATAATATCGCTACATCTAAAATCGTGCAACGAATGTATGAAAAGAATTCAATAATTCAAAGGAAATTACGAATTATTAATCTTCTACTTGCTGAAGTTTCTGTACGTAAACGGCACGTTCTCTCTTAAGTCTGTTAGTTACAGACGGTTTGTCAAACTGCTGTCTGCTTCTCAATTCTTTCACGATGCCAGTTTTCTCAAATTTTCTTTTAAACTTCTTCAGCGCTTTTTCAATGTTTTCGCCTTCTTTTACAGGTACTACAATCATTTTGTTACTATTAATATGTTATGATTAAAAAATTCCGCAGTCAAATTGCGCGGCAAAATTACACATACTTTCTTTATTCACAAAACTTTCGGCAAATATTTCTCAAAAACTATTCATAAACAAGCCATTAAACGTAGAAAGTTAGTACCTTTGAGTCACTTATGTACCTAAAATAATATAATAAAGTATGAAACAGAGCATAAAAGAGAGATTGCACGCGCTGCGCATGACATTCAAACCCAACTATATCAAGGCGTTTATCATCCCCAGCACCGATCCGCACCTGAGCGAATATGTAGCCCCCCACTGGATGTCCCGCGAATGGATTTCCGGATTTACCGGTTCTGCAGGAACCGTCGCCGTATTAATGGATAAAGCCGGACTATGGACAGACTCCCGTTATTTTCTGCAAGCAGAGAAAGAGCTGGAAGGCAGTGGTATTACCTTATATAAAGAGATGTTGCCGGAAACCCCAAGTATCACAGAATTTCTCTGCCAGAACTTAAAACCCGGCGAATCTGTCAGCATAGACGGAAAAATGTTCTCCGTACAACAAGTAGAGCAGATGAAAGGAGAACTTGCAGCACATCAGTTACGGCTCGATATATTTGGCGATCCATTACAAAGTATATGGAAAGACCGTCCTTCCATTCCCGATTCCCCGGCTTTCATCTACGATATTAACTATGCAGGAAAAAGTTGTAAAGAAAAGATTTCCACTATCCGTGCAGAGTTGAAGAAAAAAGGAGTTTATGCTTTATTCTTATCCGCTTTGGACGAAATAGCATGGACACTCAACCTGCGGGGAAGTGACGTACATTGCAATCCGGTTGTAATCAGCTATTTACTAATCACTCAGGATGAAGTGACTTATTTTATTTCGCCCCAAAAAGTCACGCGAGAGGTGGAGTCTTACTTAAAAGAACAGCACGTAAACCTGCACGATTATGACAAAGTAGAAAGCTTTCTAAACAGTTTTACCGGCAAGAACATCCTCATCGACCCCAAGAAAACAAATTTCGCAATTTATTCCGCCATCAATCCTAAGTGTTTGATTGTTCGTGGAGAGTCTCCTGTGGCATTATTAAAAGCGATTCGTAATGAACAAGAAATAGCCGGTATCCATGCTGCCATGCAACGGGACGGCGTGGCACTCGTGAAGTTCCTCAAATGGTTGGAAGAAACAGTCCCTTCCGGTAAAGAAACGGAATTAAGTGTAGACAAAAAACTACATGAGTTCAGAGCTGCCCAACCTCTTTATATGGGGGAAAGTTTCGACACTATCGCAGGATACAGAGAGCACGGAGCAATCGTACATTATTCGGCAACACCGGAAAGTGATGTAACACTCCAGCCAAAAGGATTTCTACTATTAGATTCGGGAGCCCAATATTTGGACGGTACCACCGACATCACCCGAACTATTGCGTTAGGAGAGCTTACCGAGGAAGAGAAAACAGATTATACCTTAATATTAAAGGGGCATATTGCGCTAGCGATGGCAAAGTTCCCCGCCGGCACTCGAGGCGCTCAACTCGATGTATTGGCCCGTATGCCAATTTGGAATCACGGAATGAACTTCCTTCATGGCACAGGGCATGGAGTCGGTCATTTCCTCAGCGTACACGAAGGCCCGCAAAGTATCCGCATGAACGAAAACCCCGTTGTATTACAACCGGGCATGGTTACTTCTAACGAACCGGGAGTTTATAAAGCCGGAAGCCACGGAATACGCACAGAAAACCTGACGCTAGTTTGTAAAGATAAAGAAGGTATGTTCGGAGATTATCTCAAGTTTGAAACAATTACCCTATGCCCAATCTGTAAGAAAGGGATAATCAAGGAGATGCTGACAAATGAAGAAATCGGATGGCTGAACAGTTACCATCAGACTGTCTACGAGAAACTATCTCCGAATCTTTGCGAAGAAGAAAAAGTCTGGCTACAAGAGGCGACTGCTTCCATTTAAACAGACCTTGCCTGACACCCGGATGTCAGCATACCCGACACCCGGATCTCAGGCTATCCAAGACCCGGGTCTCAGACGTCCTGACACCCGGGTGTCAGGCAACATTCAATTGTATTAAATAAAAAACTTTATTAGAAACAAATAGTTTATGGCTTTAATCAAATCAGTACGGGGATTCACTCCCGAAATCGGAGAGAACTGCTTCCTCGCAGATAATGCAACTATCATAGGAGATGTAAAAATAGGAAATGATTGCAGTATCTGGTTTAATACCGTATTGCGCGGTGACGTCAACTCCATACGAATAGGAAACGGAGTAAACATACAGGACGGGAGCGTGCTACATACATTATATCAGAAATCAATTATCGAAATCGGTGACCATGTTTCCGTGGGACATAACGTTACCATTCACGGAGCAACTATCAAAGATTATGCTTTGGTTGGAATGGGGTCGACCCTACTAGACCATGCTGTAGTTGGCGAAGGGGCAATTGTTGCCGCCGGTTCCTTGGTCCTAAGTAACACAGTAATCGAGCCTGGAAGTATTTGGGGCGGAGTACCTGCCAAATTTATAAAGAAAGTAGATCCTGAGCAAGCCAAAGAGCTGAATCAAAAGATTGCACACAATTATCTGATGTATTCGCAGTGGTATAAATAGAGGAGTAATTTTCCTGGGAATTATCCAGGACATGAACCGGCAGATGCAGCCCCGCCGGAAAACAATCACCCAAGAACCCAATATCTGCAAAGCACCTGAAGTAGCGGAAGAGGAGTTGCGAGATTCCCTCATTGCCCGCCACAAAGGGAAAGTACAATTTATCGATTTTTGGGCTACCTGGTGCGGCGGTTGTCGAAAGATGATTAAAGAATATGAACCAGTCAAAAAGGAACTGGGTGAAGAGGTAACGTTCGTCTACCTTACCGGCCCTAGTCCAATAGAAAAGACTTGGAAGATACTCATACAAGACATTTCCGGCGAACACTACTGGCTAAACGAAAAACAATGGGGCTATCTCTAGAAACATTTTCAAATGTCAGGATTACCGATGTATCCGGTGATAGACAAGCAGGGAAAGATAGTAAAACGGTTCATTCACGTGACACGAAAAGAACTGGAAGAAATATTAAAGCACGAAATCAATAGATAGCAGGATAACAGCAAGATATGACAAAAAACTCCATGAGGTTTGTGCGTCAAATCACTATTAACTCTCGACACAACCTCATGGAGATAAATTCGATTACCAATGCCTCATGAAAGGCGGTCTATATTTAGAAATTTATCATATGCATAATCTTCTCCGTCGCTCCGGCATTGCTAGTCACATAATAACCGGCATTCGTTCCGGTTTCACGCAAGAACACTTCATCCGTACGGAAACGGTCCAATAAACTTTTCAGTTCATCGTAATCCTTAATGGAGTAAGCGCCTTTTGCTTCGAGCAACTGTACAGCTTCCATAAATTTCTGATACTTCGGTCCGAAAATTACAGGGATACCATATACGGCAGCTTCCAACGTGTTGTGGATGCCTACCCCAAAGCCACCACCGATATAAGCAATCTCCCCATACCGATAAATAGAAGAAAGCAGTCCGAAGCAGTCTATAATCAAGCAGTCAGCTTTCAGTACATTCTTCTCATCGGCACGGGTATAGCGTACATACGGACGTTTCAGCTTGCTGATTATTTCCACCAGATGATTCTCATCTATCACATGCGGGGCAATAATCAACTTCATTTCCGGATGATTGTTGAAGTATTCTAGGAACAAGTCTTCATCCGGTCCCCAAGAGCTTCCGGCAACAAAAGTAAAGGCATTGTCACCTTTGAACTTTTCCACCAGCGGAAGGTCTTTAGCCTCTTCACGAATCTGCAATACCCGGTCGAAACGGGTATCTCCCACTACCGTCACACGATTGATACCAATCTTCGACAAATACCGTTTTGAAGCCTCGCTCTGCACAAACAAATGATCGAAATCTTTCAGGACACTGCGATAAGTGCCACCGTACCACTTAAAGAATATCTGTTCGCGACGGAAGATAGACGATACACTATACACCGGAATACGGCGTTTGTGAAGTTCATCCAAATAGTTCTTCCAAAATTCATACTTGATAAAGAACGCCATACAAGGATTCGCAATATCAAGGAACTTTTTCACATTCCTCGGTTTGTCAAACGGCAGATAGCAAACGATGTCCGCTCCCCGGTAGTGCTTACGCACTTCATAACCCGAAGGAGAAAAGAATGTCAGCAATATCTTATAGTCAGGATACTTCGCCCGAATCATTTCAATCAAAGGACGCCCCTGTTCAAATTCACCCAATGAGGCAGCATGGAACCAGATATACCGCTCCCCTTTCTCCACCTGCTGGCGCAGAAGTTCATACACCACCCAATGCCCCTTCATCATCTTCCGGGGCTTGCGGCTAAACGGAGCAGCCAAATGGACGATAAAGTCATAAATGACTATTGCCAGGTTGTAAAGCATAGCACTATGTCGATTACTTCAGAACCTCTACCGCCCGTTTCATACGAGCTATCGTCTCCTCTTTACCCAATACCCATGAAATATCGAACATATGTGGGCCTTTTCCTTCACCTACTAAAGTCAGACGGAAAGCGTTCATGATATTACCTGTATGATAGCCTTTTTCAGCAATCCAGTCCATCACGACTTTTTCCTGTCCTTCGATACTGAAGTCCTCGATACCGGCAATTACATCCGCCAATTCAGTCATGCACTTCGCTGAGTCTTCTTTCCAGCGTTTCTTCACTGTCTTTTCATCATATGCGGCAGGAGCCACAAAGAAGAAGCTACATACATCCCACAATTCCTTAACGAAACTAACACGGTCTTTCATCATACCGACTACAGTCACCACCTTTTCAAAAGGAACTTCCACACCGTGCTCCTTCAATACAGGCAGGAACAGTTCAGCTATTTCCTCGTTCGGTTTCTGCTGGATATATTGATGGTTGAACCATATACCTTTCTTATAGTCGAATTTAGCACCCGACTTGCTGCAACGGCGCAGGTCGAACAACTTTATCAGCTCGTCCATCGACATCACTTCCTGGTCGTTACCCGGATTCCATCCCAGCAAAGCAAGGAAATTGATTACCGCTTCGGGCAGATAGCCGGATTCACGATAACCTGAAGAAACTTCACCTGATTTCGGGTCGTGCCATTCCAATGGGAATACCGGGAATCCCAGCCGGTCACCGTCACGCTTGCTCAGTTTTCCATTACCTTCCGGTTTCAACAACAGAGGCAGGTGGGCAAACTCAGGCATCGTATCCTCCCAGCCGAAAGCACGATACAACAGTACATGCAAAGGTGCGGAAGGCAACCACTCTTCACCACGAATCACGTGAGACACTTCCATCAAATGGTCGTCTACGATATTAGCCAAGTGGTAAGTAGGCAGTTCATCAGCCGATTTATATAGTACCTTATCATCAAGGATAGATGAATTGATAATCACCTCACCGCGAATCAGGTCGTTCACATGCACATCCTCGTTCGGTTCAATTTTGAAACGGACCACATATTGTTTGCCTTCAGCAATCAGCGCGTCCACTTCTTCCTTCGGCATAGTCAATGAATTGCGCATCATGCCACGGGTAGATGCGTCATATTGGAAGTTAGCAATTTCCGCACGCTTAGCATCCAGTTCCTCCGGAGTATCAAAAGCGATGTATGCCTTTCCATTTTCCAGCAAAACCTGCACATATTTCTTGTAGATTTCGCGGCGTTCAGACTGACGGTACGGGCCATGCTCACCACCGAAGCTCACTCCCTCATCAAAGTGGATACCCAACCACTTGAAAGATTCGAGTATATACTCTTCCGCTCCCGGAACGAACCGGTTAGAGTCAGTATCCTCAATACGAAATATCAGGTCTCCGTCATGTTGACGTGCAAATAGATAATTATACAAAGCTGTACGCACACCACCGATGTGCAATGCTCCAGTAGGACTCGGAGCAAAACGAACTCTTACTTTTCTTTCTGCCATAATTTGGGTTAGTATAGGTAAATCGCGGCAAAATTAAACCTTTTTTTCCACACTATTGTTTTTTTTTGTACTTTTCGCAAAAATTTAGGTGGATATGGAACATTTGAATAAGAAAAAGAGTTTTTCACGGAGAGATTTACTATATAAATCACTGCTGTTTGTGAGCACTGTGGCATTGATTGTCTATTTCCTGCCGCGTGACGGCAAGTTCAACTACCAGTTTGACATGAACAAGCCCTGGAAATACGGACAACTGATAGCTACTTTCGACTTTCCTATTTATAAAGACGACGCGGTGGTGAAGAAAGAGCAGGACAGTCTGATGTCTCTTTTTCAGCCTTATTATGAGCTTGACAAGAAAATTGAAAAGGATGCAATAGCCAAACTGAAAGAGAACTACCACACGAACCTGAAAGGAATTCTTCCTTCCATAGATTACCTGCGCTACATTGAACGCACTCTAAAAGAAATCTACCAGGCAGGCATTGTATCTACGGAGAATATCCAACAGTTGCAGAAAGACAGTACTTCGTCTATCATGGTTATTGACGACAAACTTGCCAATTCGCACCCGACAGACGATATTTACACCGTGAAAAAAGCATATGAATACCTGCTTTCAGCAGATTCCATCCACTTCAACCGGGAGATTCTCAGACAATGTTCGCTGAATGAGTACATTACTCCCAACCTCACCTTTGACGAGCAGAGAACCCAGACAGCCAAAGAAGAGATGCTAAACAGCTATTCCTGGGCAAAAGGACTGGTAGTCAGCGGACAAAAGATTATCGACCGGGGGGAAATCATCAGTCCAGAAACTTACAACATACTAGAATCGCTGCGCAAAGAGTCCATCAAGCGCAATGAATCTATGGGACAGAGCCGCCTGATTATTGGCGGACAGATTCTGTTCGTCGGTATGCTGATGCTCTGCTTCATGCTTTATCTTGACCTGTTCAGGAAAGATTATTACCAGCGAAAAGGGAGTTTGTCATTACTATTCACATTGATTGTATTTTATAGCATTGTCACGGCCTTTATGGTGACGCATAATGTATTTAACGTGTATATCATCCCTTATGCGATGCTACCTATTATTATACGCGTGTTCCTTGATTCAAGGACAGCGTTTCTTACACATGTCATTACGATATTGATCTGCTCCATATCACTGCGCTTTCCACATGAGTTTATTCTTACCCAACTGGCAGCCGGCATGGTAGCGATATTCAGTTTAAGGGAACTTTCGCAGAGATCACAGCTTTTCCGCACGGCATTGCTGGTCATACTGACTTATGCCGCTGTTTATTTTGCTTTCGAGCTAATGACGGAGAACGGACTTTCGAATGACCTTTCGAAATTGAATATACGGATGTACACCTATTTCTTTATTAATGGAATCTTATTGCTATTCGCTTATCCGTTACTATTCTTACTTGAGAAGACGTTCGGATTTACCTCCAATGTGACTTTGGTAGAACTTTCAAATATAAATAATGATTTGTTGAGACAGATGTCCGAGACTGTGCCC
Source organism: Bacteroides sp. f07 (assembly GCF_042854785.1). Lineage (NCBI taxonomy): Bacteria > Pseudomonadati > Bacteroidota > Bacteroidia > Bacteroidales > Bacteroidaceae > Bacteroides > Bacteroides sp. f07. Next base: position 475,976 of record NZ_BAABXI010000003.1, read on the forward strand.
GGAACGTTCCAACACTCCATGCAGGTGGCCAATCTGGCAGCAGAGGCAGCTATCCGCATTGGGGCAAAAAGCCAGTTGGTGCGTACAGGAGCTCTATATCACGACATAGGGAAGATGGAGAATCCGGCTTTCTTTACAGAGAATCAGTCGGGGGGAATCAATCCGCACAAGAACCTGGGTTACGAACAAAGTGCACAGGTTGTCATCAATCATGTCACGGACGGGCTAAAGTTGGCCGACAAGCATAATCTGCCCAAAGCCGTCAAGGACTTTATCAGTACCCATCACGGACGGGGAAAGACCAAATATTTCTATATTTCATGGAAGAATGAGCATCCGGACGAAGAGCCCAATGAAGAGTTGTTTACCTATCCCGGCCCTAATCCGTCCACCAAAGAGCAGGCCATCCTGATGATGGCGGATGCAGTGGAAGCCGCCTCGCGCAGTCTGCCGGAATATACAGAAGAAAGTATCAGCAACCTGGTCGACAAGATTATCGACTCCCAGGTTACTGAAGGTTATTTCAAAGAATGTCCCATCACTTTCAAGGACATTGCAACAGTGAAAGCTGTATTCAAGGAGAAATTAAAGATTGCTTATCATACCCGGATCAGCTATCCTGAGTTAAAGAAGTAAGCAAGCCGGCACAGGCATCTTCAAGTACATCAAGCACATATTCAAATCCCTCGGCTCCTCCATAGTAGGGGTCGGGGACATGATCAGCAGGAATATGAAAACAATATTCCGTCATACGATGAATCTTCTTCCACTCTTCGGGAGAAGGAGCTTTGTCTTTCAAGTCATCTATATTCCGGTCGTCCATACCGATGATTAAATCAAAATTATAAAAATCTTCCGTACGGACAGGGCGCGAACGATGCACCAGTTCATAACCACGCCGTGCTGCGTGAGCACGCATCCGGCTATCCGGCAGTTCACCCTGATGGTAAGACAGGATTCCGGCGGAATCTATTACAAATTCTTTTTCCAGCCCCGCTTCTTTTATCAAGTGAAGCATTACACCCTCTGCTGTAGAGCTACGGCAGATATTTCCTAAACAAACAAATAATATTTTCTTCATATTAAAACCTGTTTTATTTACGGTTAGACGATTTACAATACACAATTGAAGTTAGTATTACGCAATAGCCATTAGCCATGCACACATATTTTTCAGATTATAAAAGAATATCAACCGTAAATCGTCCAATCGTAAATAAGCTTCTCATTCTTAGAATGAGTTCAATATCTGATTCGCCCGGTTCACGGTGACTGCTGCCGGAATCTCCGGCATATCTCCCAGATTGAACGGAGCAAGCATTTTCTCTATCTTCTTTAATCCGGCTTTATTTCCTTTCTTCTCAAATTCCTGACGGAGAATATTTATTTTCTCATGCGCCTGTACTCCTTCTATCAAACGCTCGAAACGGATACAGCTACGTGCTCCGGGATAAACCAAATATGTATCTCCGGCCGCCCACGTACGGAAACGTGAATCGAGCAGTGGTTCCAACGGCCAACTGTTGTATGCCCAACGCAGATAACCGTCCAGATGTTTCTTTGAAGAATAGAAACTCATCCAGGCAGCTTCGGCTGGATCAGAGAAAGTAAACGTATTAGGATGCGCTTCCGTGCAACAAGTATAATAGGTAGTGCGCTTGTTTTCGGCTTTACGGCGGATACGTACATCTTCGGGGTAGTTCTGACCGATTACAATGCAATAATCATATAAATCCGGTTCAATCTCCGCATGATAATTTCCTGCCAACGAAACCTTAAAATCCGGGTCAGCCTTGCGAATCACTTTCAATGTTTTCTGCATCACGTCCATCGGACGTTCATCCATTGCAATAGTGCAAATATCGAACCAGCCTTTTTCTTTCAGATGTTTGGAGAAAGAAGTAAGCATTGCCACCCACATTTCCTCATAAGCCTGTTCGCCCGGTGCTGTTTTCACCGACTTCAGGGAGTTCGTAGCCTGGTCGTAATATTGGAAAGACAATTCCCAAGGCACCATTGAGTAACAGTTAATCTGCTTGTCAATGCCTACACTCATCATAAACTCTACCCAACGGTCGAAGATGGTATAGTCAAAAGCCCATGTACCGTCGGCACGCTTCATCCAGGTCACCATTGTATCGAAGTAATCTTCCGTCTGACCGTTCCAGGGCTTATGCATCAAAGTAGCCGTGATAATCTTCTGTCCGGCATTTGCCAGCATTTTCATCAAAGGACGCATAGCTTCGAGATGTTCCCGGCTCCACAGAGGAACCTGATAATAACGGGCTACGGCATACGGACTCTGCCACAAATCCAAGTGGAAAGCCCATTCCGAGGGCTGGGGAAGTTCTCGGGAAGAAACATTTATTTCAAGATTCAGGCGTTGTAACAAATTCGAGCCGTCATTGACCAATAACTCACCTTTATAAGTTCCGGGAGCAGCAGATTGTGGAATCCAACATTGTACCCAGATAGGTTGAACGGTACGGGCAGGCAATGCCATTGACTTTAGATTCGAGTCAATCGGATCGGCTACCAGCAACGAATCGTAATCCACAGATTTGCGGTGACCGCATGCCCCTCTCCCATCTTTGTTCAGTTCATCTGTCATCACATAACGTACAAAGCCGGCAGTCAACGCATCTTTCGAAAGAGTATTTCCTTTTTTATCCTTAAAATCGGAGAAGCTGAAGTTCAGGTCTTTCAGTTCCGTTCCTGTCCATACAACAGCTTGCGCATTCACACGTTCACCGCGCCATCCTTTCAGGGAAATACTCTTTTGAGTCCTCAACGAGGGAAGTTGATGCTTCGCATAACGAGTATCTGTTGTACCCCAAGAGACTTGCGTCGTTGTGACTGCCGCCCATTCCTTCTCGGAAGGTACTGTAGGATCAGGCAATTCCTGATAAGTTCCCAAAGGAAATTTCGGTTGTCCTGTCGGGGTTCCACACTGAGTAACTCCTTGCTGGGCAAGCAGAGAACTCATACTAAATAGACTGGCTAAAGAAATAATAGTAAGTCGTTTCATGGTTAGTTAGTTAATTAAATTAATATAAGGTTATTAATAAGGGGGAATAAATTCTTTCATCACATAGGGTCTACATCATAATAGATAATCAAAGATTTATAATGTTCGTCCTCAATCATCTCACGCTGGATGCGCAACAATAGTTCCCGCGCACGTCCCATCGGCGCATTCTGTTCAATCTTCACCACTATCTTCTTAATAAACAGCGTTTGGATACGGGCAACCGGCGGTTTATCCGGACCCAGCACACGGCTGCCGAATACGGCTCGCAGCTTGTTTGCCATCACTGCTGCCATCTGGTCGAGCAAGGCTTCATTATGATTTTTAAGGTAGACATATACCAGACGGTAATAAGGCGGGTAATGAAACATCTGACGTTCCGCCAGTTGTCCGCCCACCATGTCCTCATAATCATTAGCGATGACCTGATGAATAATCGGATGCTCGATACTTTTGGTTTGCAGTACTACTCGTCCCCGCTTGTTCTTACGTCCGGCACGTCCCGCTACCTGCGCCATCAGTTGGAAAGCGCGTTCATAAGAACGGAAATCGGGATAATTCAGCATGGTATCCGCATTCAGTATTCCAACGACGCTTACATGGTCGAAGTCCAGTCCTTTGGATACCATTTGCGTTCCGATAAGTATGTCGGTCTTTCCTTGTTCGAAGTCCGCGATAATCTTCTCGTAGGCGGAACGGGTACGGGTAGTATCCAAGTCCATCCGCGCCACGGCAGCTTCCGGGAAAAGGACTTTAATATCATCCTCAATCTTTTCCGTACCAAAACCGCGGTTTACCAGTTCCGTCCCTTCACAGGCGGGACAAGCCTTCGGAAGCTGGTAGGTATAGCCGCAATAATGGCAGGTCAGTTGATTGATTCCTTTATGATAGGTAAGACTTACATCACAGTTCTTACACTTCGGCACCCAACCGCAGGTACGACATTCTATCATCGGAGCAAAACCACGGCGGTTCTGAAAAAGAATCACTTGTTCCTTCTGTTCCAGAGCTTCTTTCATATATTGTATCAGAAGTGGTGAGAACTGGCCGACCATCCGCTTCTTTCGATGCAATTCTTTTATATCGACCGGAATAATCTCCGGCAGTTGTATCTCTTTATATCGTTCTTTCAGTTGTACAAAACCGTATTTTCCATCCATCGCATTCTGCCATGACTCGATGGACGGTGTAGCTGTTCCCAACAATGTTTTGGCTCCATACATGGCTGCCAACACAATCGCCGCACTACGGGCGTGGTAACGGGGTGCCGGGTCTTGTTGTTTATAAGTATTTTCGTGCTCTTCGTCCACAATCACCAATCCCAGATTCCGGAAAGGCAGAAATACGGATGAACGGACACCTAAAATAATATCGTATCCATTCTCCCCGAGTTGTTTCCGCCATATCTCAACCCGTTCGGCATCGGGAAATTTGGAATGGTAAATACCCAGACGTGAACCGAAGACACGCTGCAAGCGTTCCGTTATCTGAGTAGTCAGCGCAATCTCCGGCAATAAGTATAATACTTGTTTGCCTTGACGGATAGCTTGTTCTATCAAATGAATATATACTTCCGTCTTGCCGCTGGACGTTACTCCATGAAGCAGGCAGACATTTTTCTCCCGGAAAGATTGTACTATCTCATCATATGCCTGCTGTTGAAACTCATTCAGAGCATTCACTTCGACAACCTCTTTCTCCTGTTTATCCAACCGACCGATTTCATGATAATAAATCTCGAAAATCTTCTTGTCCACCAAACCGTTCAATACGGCAGGAGCCACATTAGCCCGTTGCAGCAACTCTTTCTTGGAGATTTCTTTCGGAGCACCGTCTCCCAAAATGCCCGAACACTCTACATATTTCATGAGAAGCGCCAGTTGCTTCGGAGCACGAGAGAGTATATCAAACAAAATATGAAGCCGCTTCTCGTCGGCTGTTCCGGCAAGGCGTACCCGTGCTTCTGTCTTGGGTTTATAAGTGCGTCGCAACTCTTCCTTTACGAAAATCGCTTCTTTATCGAGCAAGGATTTTATGGCCGTGAGGATATTCTTGACACCGCTATCCTTCTCCAGTTTGGTGACGCATTGCTGCGAATCGACAGCCAGCAAATCCAAAATGCGCTGTTCACGTTCCGGCAATGGCGCGTCCGCTACGAAGTCAGGATTATATTCTACAATCGTTTCACTTTCAAGTTTCAGTCCCGAAGGCAATGCCGCTTTATATACATCGCCTTGCGTACAGAGGTAGTAATCGGCTATCCATTCCCAGAATTTGAACTGATTCGGCAATAAAATAGGAGAAGCATCCAGTAATGTCGATATGTCTTTCACTTCATATTCCGTTGGAGCACAATAATGAACGTTACGGACAATAGCTGTATAGAACTTCTTTCGCCCAAAAGGAACCACCACGCGGCAGCCTATCTTCACTTCTTCCGCATACTCGTCCGGCAAAGAGTAAGTAAAGCTCTTCGGAAGCGGAAGTGGTAATATGACATCTACATATCTTTTCATTGCAGGCACAAAGATATAAAAAAAGAGGCTTCCGACAGTCGAAAGCCTCCAGTTCTACTATGTTAAAGTAAATGTTTCGTCAAAAGATATAAGCAACGGATACTTGCCAGGTCTTGGTTTTGTATGAACCGTCTATTCCTTCAAGTTTGGCAGTGTCCCCCAACGGGATGTTATAATTGGCACCAACCTGCAAATGATTGAGCAATTTCACACCTGCGCCGACGTTAATGCCGACTTCAGCTTTCTTCTTGTCGGTTTTTACGCCTTCAATCGTTTTATTTCCCGCAAAATCGAAATAAAAATCAGGTCCGGCAGCAATATAAAGTCCCAACAGACTTCCCAACCCGATGTTATACTTCAAGTTTACCGGAATATCAAGACCGTTTTGCTTAACAGTATATTCATCATTTCCTTCAGATACCTTTATACCTCTTTGGGCAAAAAGCAGAGAAGCATCCACCCCCAATCCTATGATTGGAATATTAAACTCAGCCATCGGTCCGATAAAGAAACCGGTAAAGTTATCCTTCTTAAAATTTTCGCTCACATTAGAGAAACTTGCTTTTGACAAGTTCAAACCTCCCTTTACACCAAAATGTATTTGAGCCTGAGCAGGCATTGCCATACCAATACATACAGCAATCATTAAAGCACCAAAAATCTTTTTCATAAATTTACGTGTTTATAATTCGGGACAAAGATATATAATTAGAATAAATAAACACAAATTATCGGTTTTTTGTTCGCTCAAAGTAGCTGTTGTTCACCCAATCCTGCCCCCGCACCCTTATAATGAGCTGAAAGCATATGATTATGATAAAGAAGTTTTCTGACTACTCTCTCATATAAAAAAATGAAAATCCTCTTTCAACCTGTCACCCTCCTCTCCAATTCCCTTATTCATCGCACTTTCAGAGCGGTGATAGGTTGTTTGCAACCTATCACCACATCTATCACCTATCACCGCCTTATTTAAAGTAAGTCTACGGTAAACGAAATCAGCAACTAAGGGCAATTTCTGTTTCATGTAGTGAAACCAAGTGTTTCATGCTTTGAAACGAAGTGTTTCATACCGAGAAACATTTAGTTTCAAGCCTTTGAAACTAGAGTTTCAAGCGTTGGGAACCAAAGTTTCAAGCGTTAGAAACCAAAGTGTCTAGCCGTAGAAACTAAAGTTTCCTGCAATGGAACTAAAGTTTCAACCGAGGAAACTGGAGTTTCAAAGTAGGAAACAAGTAATTAGACCGTATGTTTTTCCGGTTTAGCTAACGGCATACAATTAGCCGCCTAACTATAAACGAACGAGAAAATAAGGTTGCAGATACTTTATTTTAATCAATTATGTCTTCCACTTGCTCCCAATCAATCAAGTACCATGACTGCAATACCCGCCTCAACTCATTTCTCACTTCCATCAAAGCGAAACCTAACAGATTCTCGCCTTTCCATAAGAATGGATTATGTACCTGAGGATCAGTTTCCTGCATACCAATTCCCCATATAGTATCGTATGGACTAGCTTCGACCAGAACCTTATCGCCAGTACCCAGTAAAAAGTCAAGCTGGTCCTGATTTTGGATAAACTTAGCATAATTTCCATTGAGAACGATTGAATATTTGTATTTATCCCATACACTCTGCTCGAATCCCTCTACCTTTCGTCCCAATGCCTTTATCATTTTGGAGTCTATTTCATCTAATATCAGTTTTCTTGTATCCCCATCTTCAAAAAGACGTGCTTTTTCAGCCATCATATACTGCTCCATACAGCAATATTCATTAATATCTATCCGAAAAGACGTCTGCCACCATTGGCTCAAACAGGATTTACTAATTTCCGCCTTCTTATGATGTCCCCAAAAGAAGAGATAATCAAACTCTTTCCCATTCGCAACTTCCGCCCTGAGTTGCTCCAATGAAAACTCGGGAACTCCGTCCGGTTGCCGAAAGTAGATACCTTCCAGAGAATAAATATCTTTCTCATCAAACGTATCTTCATAATATCCCCGCCATGAGTAAGGGGCAGGAAACATCTCACGATACTTCGATTGTTCTTCCTGGGACAATCCAGCAAACCAATCATTAAATAACCATCTGTAATCCTCACCATATCCCATTCGCCACCCTATACTATACTGAGATATTTCAGGATATACCAGCCACAATGGCGGTAACGGATTGTCTATTGTAAAATGGTCTGTCTTCATATATTCATAGTTGTTGTATTAAACAATTCTCCTATTTGCAGTTATTCAAATAGTACGATAATCTATATCGGCATAAAAGTACCGCTTTTCTTTTCTAAAAGTGACTATTATGAGAATAAATCATTCAACGCCTCACTCATGCTGGGATGAGTAAAGATGAAGTCGCGCAGGAAAGTATAATCCTGCCCTGTCTTCATGGCAATGGCAACCGTATTGATAACTTCGCTGGAATCGGTTGCAAAAAGCATACAGCCTAATATTTTTCCCGTGTTCTTATCAATGACAGCTTTCAGCAGACCGTCTGTTTCTCCTAATGTTTTCGCTCTCGGTATAGCCATAACGGGCAGCTTCTTCACAATAATATCCAAGTTCTGTTTGCGGGCTTCCTCTTCATTCAGTCCGATACGCGCCAATGGCGGGTCGATAAATACAGAATAACTGACGGGATTACGGTCACTTGTCTTCCGTTCCTTATCTCCGAATAAGTCTTCACGGACAATCCGGTAATCATCCAATGAGATATAAGTGAACTGCAAACCACCTTTCACATCACCTACGGCACGTATATTGGGATTGGTTGTTTTCAGATATTCATCGACAATAATAGCACCACGCGCATCCACTTCTACTCCGGCTGCTTGCAGATTAAGACCTGCCGTGTTAGGTCTGCGACCTGTTGCCAGCAATACCGCTTCGGCTTCAAGTTCGAACACCTCGTTAGTCTGCGCATCCGTGAAGGCAACGATTGCCTTGTCTTCAGTATGCTTCACCGACTGTACCTTTGCGTTCATCCGGAAAACAATGCCTTTCTTCTCCAATGTTTCTTTTACGCTTGCCGCAATATCACGGTCTTCACGGGCAATCAGTTCGGGATAGTTTTCGAGCACTGTCACTTGCGAGCCGAACGAAGCATACATGGACGCAAATTCCAACCCGATATAACCGCCGCCGACAATGACCAAGCGGCGGGGAAGGTCTGTCAATTCCATGATTGAAGTACTGGTATAGACAAAAGGATTGCCCGCCACTCCGTCAATAGGTGGAATGACCGTTTCCGCTCCTGTATTGATAATGATTTGTTTGGATGTCAGCAGGATTTCGTCCGTAGCTGTGCGGACTGCGACCGTATCGGAAGAAACAAACGAGCCTGTACCTGTATAAACAGTCACATTGGGATTGTCCGCCAAGTTATGGTAATTCTTGTTTCTCAATGCGCCGGTTACAGTTTCTTTCACGGCAATCGCCTGCCGGTAAAAATCACTTTTCTCCTCAAAGGCGGCCTCTTTCCTACCCCAAGCTATTTTAGCCTGATGTACTAACGTCTTTGTCGGGATACATCCTATATTAATACATGTGCCACCATACATTTTGTCAGAACGTTCGATAACAGCTACCTTCTGTCCGCGTTTTGCAAACTCTGCCGCAAGGGTCTTCCCGCCTTTGCCGAAACCAATGATTATAACATCAAATGCATTCATATTCCTATCTTTTTATAAGTTTAAAATCAGCTTATTCAGTTTGTTTCATTTCATATTGCAAAGGTCGCTTCTTTCGAGGTAACGGACAATAACGATTTTGCCGGATAAGTTAGCAATTATTCCCACAACATCATAACATTAAAGCTATTAATAAAAAAAAGATTTTCTATCTTTGCATCAGCACTCAAAAAAACGTACTACTATGTTCTTTCTGCAAAAATCACTTTGTTTTATCATCTGCCTGCTCTGGTTCAGCTTAGGATTTGCCGGAATCAACAATCCGTTAATCATCAACTTCGGCAAAACACAATATGGCGCAGCCAACAAAAACTGGTCTATCAGTGAAGACGAGCATGGAATACTCTATTTTGGCAATGACATCGGACTGCTCGAATTTGACGGTATCGAATGGAAATTGAACAAGCTCCCCAAAGCAGAAGTGGTGCGTTCTGTATATGCTGTTTCAAACAACGAGGTCTATACCGGCGGCTACGAAGAGTTCGGCAAATGGAGCCGGCAGCCCGACGGGGAACTGACTTATACTTCACTCAGCAAAGAACTGCCGGCGGACAGTTGGCAGAATGATGACATATGGAGAATCCTGCCGCAAGGGGAATCCATCTATTTTCAATCATTCAGCGGTATCTTCCGCCACCATCTGCCGACAGGAAAAACGGAGAAAATAACGAAACAGAAGAATTTTCATTTCCTGATGCGCGTCGGTAACGAGTTGTGGGTGCAGGAAACACACAAGGGTCTGCTCCGCCTGAAAGACGATCGTTTCACCCTTATCCCACACAGCGAACTATTCCTGGGCAAAGAAGTGAAAGCCGTGCTTCCCTATGCGGAAAACCAATGGATGGTAGTCACTTCGAACAGCGGCTTATTCATATATGATGGAGATACGTTCAGATTACTGAGTGACGCACCGGAATGGATTAATTCAAACATCAATTGTGCTATTCAAAAGGAGAACGGCTACTACCTGCTCGGCACGATTCTCAACGGAGTATATATGATAGACAAACAAGGGAAGATTATCAAACATATCAACTCTGATGCCTACATGCAAAACAATACAACCCTGTTTCTTCACGAAGACAAGTATCATAACACCTGGCTGGCGCTCGACAACGGGATTACCTGTATCCAGATACTTCCCGAACTCAGTTGCTACACCGATCCCACGGGCAAGACCGGCGCTGTATATGCAGCCGCACTTTTTGCCGACAAACTATTCATCGGCACCAACCAGGGACTCTTCTATATCAATCAAAGCGATCTGAACAATATCAACGCATTGCCCGGCGACTTGCAAACGATAGAGAACATTAAAGAGCAAATCTGGGATTTGAAGATTATAGACGGAAAGTTATATTGCGGTTCCAACAGCGGGTTAAAAGTGATTGACGAGCAACTGAAAGTGACTACTCCCATCAATGCACAAGGGGGAGTGTTTACCATTCTTGCCAAAGAACATTATCTCCTGTTAGGCACATACGCATCCCTGAAAATCGTAGATACACGTACACAGCGAATCATTCTTGACAACATTCGCCAGCCTATCGTCAATATCCAGATAGACCATCTCGGCAATGTATGGTTGGAGCACATGAACAAAGGAGTTTACCGCTGCCAGCTTTCCGAGGACATGACGAAAATAAAAACCTCGGAATACTACGGCGAAGACCGGGAACTGCCCTACAAGCTCCACCTTTTCAAAATCGGCGGAAGAGTTGTCATGCTGGGCAGAAATTCCTTTTACACCTACAATGACATAGGCGGCAAAGTAGAACTGTACGAACCGTTGAAACATTGCCTGAGCAACCTGACGGAAATAAAAAATGTATCCGACATAGATAAAAACCATTTTTATGTAATGGGGGATAATGTAATCTACCGCATTGCCCATGACGGTTCACAAAATCATATAGAAGATAAAATAGACATCAACTATAACGGTATGTCCATGGTCAATCATTTCGAGCGGATTATCGCCCTCACGGATTCAACCAGCCTCATCTGTCTGGACAACGGTTTCTTGCTCTGCCCCAACAATCAGCAACAAGATGTCATTTCGCTGTCTACTCCTTATATTAAATCCTTTTCCGCTTTATCAAAGACGGGAAAAGTGCTTCATAAAGGAAGTGAACATGAAGCTATCAAGATTCCATTTACCAATAATACGATAGAAATCAGATTCGCAACGGATGACGTACTGGCGCACAATGTATCTTTCCAATATAAACTGGAAGGAATCAGCGAATGGTCGGAGCCGGAAAGAATCAACAAAGTGACCTATGAACGTCTCCCCAAAGGAACTTATACCTTTTTATTACGTTCGATAGATAATTTGGGGAACTGCTCTCCTACACTGGAATATACTTTCACTGTTCTTTCTCCCTGGTACCAGACAATTTGGGCAATCCTGGGCTATTTTATCATCACATTACTCGTGTTGCGGATAGTCTGGATACTCATCCTGTGCCGTTACCGGAACCGGCATCTGATAAAAATCCGCCTTCGCGAAGCGAAAAGATTAAGCCGGATGAACCAGCAACTGCAAAACCAAATCAAAGAGAAGGATGCCGAACTGCTTTCGCAAACTTCTTTCGTCATCCAGCGCAACGAGCTTATCACGCAGATGAAAGACGAAATAGAAGAGTTTTATCGCACACATAACAACAAAGCGCTCGCACCGCTCTTCCATAAAATCAATATGCTTTTCAACAATAACCTCGACACCGAGGAAGACTGGAAAATGTTTCTTATCAAGTTTGAAGAAAAACATACCGGATTTTTCAAACATTTAAAAACACTTTATCCGCAACTGACCGCCAATGATTTGAAATTATGTGCCTGCCTGAAGTTGAATCTGGATTCAAAAGCTATCGCAGCCCTAATGAATATTTCTGTACGTGCAGTGGAAAACAGCCGTTACCGGTTGAGAAAGAAAATTAATATCCCGCCTAATGAGAATCTCAACGATTTCTTCTTGAAGTTATAGATTCGTTATCTCACTCATTTAATGTATATTACAACTGAATGAGAGGTAATAATGAGGTCGCTTAAATGTTAAAAAACAAAGCGATGTATCCGTAGTGAGCCTGTTTTTAGCAAGTATAAATCCAGACTTTCTACATTTGCCATTGTCAAAAACGGACGAATCGGGAAGCGTACGAGCCCAACAAAGTTTTGACAGGATTTTAATGTTAAACTAAAACTAATAATAGAATGAAAGACCAACTTACCCATTCATTTTGTAAGGACATCTCTCTATTAAAGAAAGGACTTCTATTAGGATTTTTCTTATTGGCAGTCACCACTCTATCCGCACAGATACGGGAGATAAAAGGTATCGTCACATCAGAAACAAGCGAACCATTGCCCGGAGTGGCCGTGCAAATAGATGCTTCCGGCACCGGAACCGTCACCAACATAGACGGTCAGTATAGCATCTCTGCCCGGAAAGGCGATAAAATTACTTTCTCCTTTATCGGAATGACGTCACAAACTATCGTAGTAGACAATCGTACTACCATCAATGTCGTCATGAAAGAAGAAGCTTTTGCACTGGAAGAAGCTGTCGTTATCGGTTATGGTAGCGCGAAGAAAAGAGACCTGACCGGCTCTATCGAAACAGTCAAAGCGGCTGATATAGCCACCAAGCCTGCCAGCAATCCGTTGGCTTCTATCCAGGGAAAAATTGCGGGTGTTCAAATCGTCAATACCGGCAGGGCGGGTCAAGACCCGGAAATCAGAATCCGCGGAACAAACTCTATCAACGGATATACTCCCTTATATGTGGTAGACGGACTTTTCACGGATAACATCAACTACCTGAATCCTGCGGACATCGAATCTATGGAGATTCTGAAAGACCCGTCTTCACTGGCTATCTTCGGCGTACGGGGTGCCAACGGCGTAATTATCATCACGACCAAGCGCGCCAAGGAAGGACAGACTACCGTCAGCATCAACGCTTCGGTAGGTTTCAAACATATCGGTGACCGCGTGGAACTTACCAACGCCGCCCAATTCAAGGAACTATACAACGAACAACGTAATAACCAGGGATTAGACCCGTTCGACTATACCAACTGGGCAGCCGACACCGACTGGCAGGACGAAATCTTCCAGACAGGCTTCCTGACCAACAACAATATCAGCATCACCGGTTCTACGGATAAAAGCAAGTTCTACATGGGACTTGGCTACACCATGGAAGAAGGCTCTATCAAGAGCGAGAAGCTGAACAAACTGACTATCAACCTGCACAGTGAATACGAAATGACTAAGTTCCTGCGTTTCGGCTTCCAGATTAACGGTGTACGTATGCTTCCGCCGGACGCTAAAGGCGTGAGCGCAGCCATCAAGGCAGCCCCCATCGCAGCAGTATCCCATGAAGAGACCGGACTTCTGCAACTCTTGCCGGACTTCCAGCAAGCGCAGGTATCGAACCCGATGATTGACGTGAAGTACAGAGGACAGCACAACAAAGCCATCAACTACCGCATGGCAGGAAATATCTACGGGGAAGTGGACTTACTGAAAAACCTGACTTTCCGTGCCACATTCGCTATGGATTACAGTTCTGACCAGTCACGTCTCTACTCTCCTATCATCTACTTGTACAATGTAGATAAGGGGGAAAAGGAAAATGTAGGCGAACGCGAAGGCATCACACAGAAAAAATCGACAAACATGGCTGCACAGTCCGACTATGTGCTGACTTATACCGGAAAATTCGGCGGACACGGCATTACACTGACAGGTGGTATGACAACCAACTACAACGAATATTCCTCACTGGATGCCGGCAGAAGCCAGAAACTGGGCGACGGCATCAGCATTGGCGAGAATGACGACAAATGGTGGATTAGCACTATCGGCGACCAGTCCACTGCGACAAACGGCGGTTCACAGTACAAGCGCTTCACCATGTCTTACCTGATTAGAGCACTGTACAACTACCAAAGCCGCTACCTGTTCAATGCTTCTTATCGCCGTGACGGTTCATCCGTATTCAAGCGTACCGGAAATACATGGGATAATTTCTACTCTTTCGGCGCCGGATGGGTAATCTCGGAAGAGAATTTTATGAAACACCAGTCTGTCATCGACTATCTGAAACTGAAAGGTTCATGGGGGGTATTAGGCAGCCAGAATACAGGCGGCTACAACTATCCGGCTTATCCTACAATCGTCAACTCCGGCTCTGCCGTATTCGGTGACAATATCGTTGAAGGAAAAGGACTCGCTTACCTGGCGTCGCAGACATTAGGCTGGGAACGCAACTATTCCTGGGAAGCCGGTTTCGAAATGAATCTTCTGAAACAACGCCTGCGCCTATCTCCCGTTTATTATAACAAAACGACCAAGGATTTGCTGACTTCCGTTCCCGGCATTTCGGGCTCTACTCCCGGACTGGAGAATATCGGGGAAATCCAAAACAGAGGATGGGAACTGACCGCTTCCTGGAATGACCGCATCGGCGAGGACTGGAGTTATGGGGTCAGCGCCAACCTGACCACGATAGACAATAAGGTAAAATCACTGGTAAACAAGGATTATGCCATCGTATCCGGTCCGTCAAGAGTATCCCAGGGGTATCCTATCGGCTACTTCTACGGCTATCAGGTGGAAGGCGTATATCAGAATAAGACAGATATTCAGAGCTCTCCTAAAAACACATTGAGTACCGTAGCACCGGGCGACTTGAAGTTCAAGGATGTAGACGGCAACGGTGAGATTAATGACAAAGACCGTACCATGATTGGTAATCCTACCCCCGATTTCACCTATGGGCTGACTATCAGTGCCGGATACAAAGGATTCGATTTCAGCATGGATATGATGGGAGTATATGGAAACGAGATTTACCGCAACTGGGAGTCGGACGAGTTTTCTCAAAACAACTATTCGCTCCGCCGCATGAACCGCTGGAACGGTGAGGGTACTTCTAACTGGGAACCTATCCTTGACCCGTCGAGAAGCATCAACCGCCAGAATTCAAGTTACTTCATCGAAGACGGCAGTTTTTTCCGTATCCGTAATATCGAACTGGGATATACGTTTAATCCGGGCTTATTGAAAAAGATTTATCTGAAATCGCTCAGGTTATATGCCAACGTACAGAACTTGAAGACATGGTCCAAATGCAGCGGATATACTCCCGAAATCGGTGGTAGCGCTACTTCCTTCGGAGTAGACAACGGCACTTATCCGATGCCGACCATTTATACCTTCGGTTTGAATCTTACTTTCTAACTCCATTTCTAAAGTTATATGACTATGAATAAAAAAAGAATTCTATATATAGTAGCTGCCTGCACTTTGTCATTCGCCCAAATGGGATGCAGCGATTTACTGGACCAGGCTCCGCAAGGGGAACTTATCGACACCGACCTCGCCGGGGGTACGTACGAGAGCGAAATATTCGGAATGTACGCTGCCATGCGCGACTATGCCCT
Organism: Bacteroides sp. f07; assembly: GCF_042854785.1. NCBI lineage: Bacteria > Pseudomonadati > Bacteroidota > Bacteroidia > Bacteroidales > Bacteroidaceae > Bacteroides > Bacteroides sp. f07. Next base: position 491,678 of record NZ_BAABXI010000003.1, read on the forward strand.
GACATCGGGAACAACCGCGCTTGCTATCCACAGCTTCCGTTCGGAAGACGCGGAGAAAGGCAGTACATCGACAGACGGAGCGGGTGCCGCCAAGATGTATGACGAGTTCAATTACGACGCAAGCGACGCAATGCTGCAAGGCTACTGGAGCGCCAACTACAGTCTTATCCACAAAGTGAATACACTGCTCGAATCAATGAAAGCAGGCAATCTGACGGATGGCAACCTCGTCAATAAGGCGGAAGCCCTTTTCTTCCGGGCTTATTGTTACTTCAATCTGGTGCGTGCATTCGGCGAAGTTCCTTTGATTGATTTCAAGATTAACCAGTCATCGGATGCCAATATCCCCAAGTCGTCCGTCAGCGATATATACGCACTGATAGACCGGGACTTGACAGAAGCGGAAAAGTATCTGCCCCGCACGTGGGAAAGCAAATATATCGGTCGCCTCACTTGGGGAGCCGCCCGTTCCCTGCACGCCCGGACGTATATGATGCGCAACGACTGGTCTAACCTCTGGACTGCCGCAACAGATGTCATCAACTCCGGAATATACAATCTGAATACGCCTTTCAACGAGATATTCCGCGAATCTGGTGAGAATTGCAGTGAGTCTATTTTCGAACTGCAATGTACCGCCACCTCTTCTTTGCCCGAAAGCGAAGATATAGGAAGTAAATTCGCATTGGTGCAGGGCGTCAGAGGTTCCGGCGAATGGAATATGGGATGGGGCTGGAATACACCGACCGAGACATTGGCGAAGGCCTTTGAATCCGGCGATCCCCGCAAAGATGAAACGCTTCTGTATTTCATAAAGGTAGGAGAATCTCCTTCTTTAATCCCTGCCAATCAACCTTACAATGAAAAGCCGGTTGCCACAAATGATGTGATTGCCAAGTATTTCAATAAAAAGGCTTATACGAATCCTACTTATCGCGCTAAATATACCAAGTTCGGTTTCTGGTTCAATATCCGCCTTATCCGCTATGCTGATGTAGTGTTGATGGCAGCAGAAGCAGCCATCGAACAGAACAATACGAAGGCTGCCAAAGATTATCTGGAAATGGTGCGCAGCCGTGCCAGAGGCAAGAATACCAATATCCTGCCCAAAGTCACGACAGACGACCAGGTGAAACTGCGGAACGCTATCCGTCAGGAACGGAGAGCGGAGCTCGCTATGGAATTCGACCGTTTCTACGACTTGGTGCGCTGGGGAATTGCAGAAGATGTATTAGGCAGCTTAGGTTATCAAAAGAAGCATGCATTATTGCCGCTCCCGCAAGAAGAAATAGACAAGTCTAACGGTGTATTGAAACAAAATCCAGATTACCTATAATATATAAAACGACTATTGATATGAAAAAATATATATATTCATCCATCGCTTTGTTTCTCCTTGGATTCATGGTTCAGTCCTGTTTCCAGGATATGGATCATCCGGGATTCGATTATCCGGAAGAACTGCCGGAAAAGCCTTATAACCCGATGAAGCTGGGATTGGCTTTCGAAGATAATTTAGAGAATAACAGTATCTATAACTTCGGCATTACTGCCGGCGGTACTCCCCGCTTTGCGGAAGGTATTAACGGCAAGGCATACCAGGGAGCGGCAGATACTTATATGGTAGCTGAAACCCCGGAAGCCCTGAAAGACAGTATTGAGAATTTAGGTAGTTTCACAGTCGCTTTCTGGATGAAATCCGGAGCACCTATAACCAATGGAACTGGCTTGTTCACCATTAGTAATACCGAAGCAGATTGGGGAAACTTGGATATTTATCTTGAATGGAATTATAATGGAACGGAAGCCAAAATAAAGGTACGCATGAACAATGTCAATTCAGGGACAGAAGAGATACGGTGGCTTGAAACCTTAATTAGTGATGTATTAATTGATGACTGGGTGCACATGGCATTCAAATATGACGAGAAAACATCTACTTTAGAGATTTACAGGAACGCAGAAAAAGTTGTATCGCAGGTTTATCCCAACTATGGGAAACTAAAATTCAAGAATGTAGGGAAAATGGCGCTTGGCGCTTTCCAATTCACCACCAACCCACGACTTACGGACAACACCTCAAATATGGACTGGGCACGTAATTACTCAGGAATGTTCGACCAGTTCCATTTTTACAACAAGGCTCTCAAAAGGAGCGAGATACGAAATCTATATGTAACCAAAGACTAAGTATACCATGAAAAAATATTTATCATTCACTCATATCCTCTTTATTGTCATTGCATTGCTAACCTCTTGTAGTGATGATAATGAAACAACAACCACCGATTTTCGATTAACAACTATCAGTATCGGTGAACAACAGAACTTATCGGCTTTTACGAATGTTGACCCGGAAGCTTCCATCGTACTTCAATTCTCGGATGCAGTAGATGAATCGACCGTCGCAAAGAATATCCGTTTCATCGAATTGGACGGTGAAGATGAGTTTGAACTAAAAGTCAATTACCAGATGGATGCTGACAATAAGAAACTGACCGTCACTCCGGTAAATTCACTCAGTAACTATTCGAGTTATAAGTTTGTAGTGTATCCGGGAATAAAATCAGCAACCGGCGAACCTATCTTTACAGGAAAAGTGTATAGTATAAAAACAGGAATGGAAGATTCCGACAAGTTTGACCGTATTGATGACGAAGAGTTGCTGACGCTAGTTCAGAGACAAACATTCAGTTATTTCTGGGATTTCGGGCATCCTGATTGTGGTATGGCGCGTGAAAGAAGCACTTCAACAAATACGGTAGCAACCGGCGGAACAGGCTTCGGAGTGATGTCAATCATCGTGGCGGCAGAAAGAAACTTTATCAGCAAGGAAGCGGCATTGGAACGTATTCAGAAAATTGTAGACTTCCTGGGCAGATGCGAGAGTTATCATGGAGCTTATTCACACTGGATATATGGAGATAGCGGTTTCATACAACCGTTTAGTGATATTGACGACGGAGTGGACTTACTAGAGACATCTCTGCTTTTTCAGGGACTATTGACCGCCAGGGCTTATTTTAAGAACGGCAATGAGGCAGAACAAAAGCTCTGTGCAGACATTACCAAATTATGGGAAGCCATAGACTGGAACTGGTTCCGCAAAGAAAGTTCGGAAAATGTATTGTACTGGCATTGGAGCCGCAATCATGGTTGGGAAATGGGCTTGAAAATCAGCGGTTGGAACGAAGGTCTGATAGCCTATGTGCTCGCAGCTTCTTCACCTACAAACGCTGTTGATAAAGTTGTCTACGACGAAGGATGGGCAAACAACGGCGGAATGAAAAACGGAAAAGTCTATTATGACTATGTCCTGCCGCTGGGTACGGACAACGGCGGCCCTCTCTTCCTTTCACAATATTCTTTCTTGGGGATTAACCCGAAAGGCCTGTCGGACGCATATGCCAATTATGAGGAACAAACCCGGAACCACGCATTAATCAACTACAATTATTGTGTTAACAATCCGAGAGACTATGCAGGTTATGGCGAGAACTGCTGGGGATTGACCGCCAGTGATGGCGATAACGGATACAGTGCCCATTCTCCGAACAATGACAATGGTGTAATCGCCCCTACCGCCGCCTTGACTTCCTTCCCTTTCACACCGGAAGAATCAATGAAAGCCCTGCATTTCTTCTATTATAAACTGGGAGATAAGATTTGGGGGAAATATGGTTTCGTTGACGCATTCAATCTGGGCAAGCAATGGTTCGACAAAGAATTTATCGCTATCAACCAAGGCCCGATTATCTGTATGATCGAAAACTACCGGAGCGGACTGTTATGGAACCTCTTCATGTCCGACCCGGATATTCAGAACGGAATGAAGAAGTTAGGATTCAGCAGCCCGGACTTAAAATAAACAATTCAATAGGTAAAAAACAGATATGAACAGAATCCTCACTATTCTAGTATGCTTGACCGCTACTTGCTGCATCCACGCACAGGGCGGAAAGAATGAAAAAATGGACCGATTTATCGACCAACTCATAAGCAAAATGACATTGGAAGAGAAAATCGGGCAACTGAATCTTCCCAGTGCCGGAGACATCACTACCGGTCAGGCAACCAGCAGCAACATCGCCGACAAAATCCGTAAGGGACAAGTCGGCGGCTTGTTCAACATCAAAGGAGTGACTAAAATACGCGACGTACAACGTATTGCCGTAGAAGAAAGCCGCTTAAAGATTCCATTACTATTCGGTATGGACGTGATTCACGGATATGAGACAGCATTCCCCATTCCTTTGGGATTGGCAGCTACCTGGAATATGGAAGCTATCGAGCAGTCGGCACGCATAGCCGCCATTGAAGCAAGTGCGGACGGCATCTGCTGGACGTTCAGCCCGATGGTGGACATCAGCCAGGATGCCCGTTGGGGACGTGTCTCCGAAGGAAATGGAGAAGACCCTTTCCTAGGCGGTGAAATCGCCAAAGCAATGGTACGGGGATATCAGGGAGACAACTCCTACACCTCAAATAACCATATCATGGCTTGTGTGAAACATTATGCCCTTTATGGAGCCGGTTTTGCCGGAAGAGATTACAACACGGTAGATATGAGCCGTATCCGTATGTTCAACGAATATATGTATCCATATAAGGCAGCGATAGAAGCCGGTGTAGGAAGTGTCATGGCATCTTTCAACGAAGTGGACGGCGTGCCTGCTACTGCCAACAAGTGGCTGATGACGGACATACTACGCAAGCAATGGAAATTTGACGGTTTTGTTGTGACGGACTATACCGGTATCAGCGAAATGGTGCCGCATGGTATCGGTGACTTGCCGACAGTATCGGCACGTGCCCTCAAAGCGGGAATTGACATGGACATGGTAAGCGAAGGATTCCTGACTACGCTAGCCCAGTCACTGAAAGAGAATAAAGTCAATGTGGAAGAGATAGACCAAGCCTGCCGCCGGATACTGGAAGCTAAATATAAACTCGGTCTTTTTGATAACCCGTATAAGTTTTGTGACCCCGACCGTCCGGCTAAAGAGATTTACACCCGTGAAAGCAGAGAGATTGCCCGTAAGATTGCCGCTGAAAGTTTTGTGTTGCTGAAGAACCAGCAGGAAGTACTTCCCTTAAAGAAATCCGGGAAAATCGCCGTTATCGGTCCGCTTGCCAATACCCGTTCCAATATGCCGGGCACCTGGAGCGTAGCCGTGGATTTGAACAAACCGATGACTCTGGTGGAAGGAATCCGGGAAGTAGCCGGAAAAGACACACGCGTATTCTATGCAAAAGGCAGTAATCTGACAGCCGATCCTGAGTTGGAAAAAAGAGCTACGATGTTCGGCAGAGAATTGGGCAGAGACAACCGTACGGATAAGGAATTGCTGAATGAGGCATTGAAAGTGGCACGCCAATCAGATGTTATTGTAGCGGCTTTGGGCGAATCTTCCGAGATGAGCGGTGAATCGAGCAGCCGCACCGACCTCAACATACCTGATGTCCAGAAAGAACTATTGGCAGAACTGGCAAAGACAGGCAAGCCGGTGGTACTCGTCGTTTTCACCGGACGCCCGTTAACGCTGACTTGGGAAGAGAAACATATTCCGGCTATTCTGAATGTATGGTTTGGTGGTACGGAAGCGGCTCCGGCTATCGCAGACGTGTTATTCGGAGATGTAAACCCAAGTGGCAAGCTGACTATGAGCTTTCCGCAAAATGTAGGACAGTCTCCTTTATTCTACAACCATAAGAATACAGGACGCCCCCTGGAAGAAGGAAAATGGTTTGAGAAATTCCGCAGCAACTATCTTGACGTAAGCAATGACCCTCTCTATCCTTTCGGCTTCGGACTCAGCTACACGCAGTTCGAATACAGTAACCTGCAACTGAGCCATTCACAGCTTCGGACAGATGGAGAATTGACAGCCACCGTTACACTCACAAATACAGGGAAACGAGACGGACAGGAAACCGTACAACTATATATCCGTGATGTAGTAGGAAGTGTCACGCGACCGGTGAAGGAGTTGAAAGGCTTCCAAAAGGTATTCCTGAAGGCCGGAGAATCAAAGAATATTTCTTTCAAAATCACGCCGGAACTTTTGAAGTTCTACAACTACGACCTCGATTATGTTTATGAACCGGGAGAGTTCCAGGTCATGGTCGGCGGCAACAGTCGGGATACGAAGATGGCAACATTCACGCTGCTGGAAGAGGAGAAAATCTCGGAAGAAGCATTGCTGGATAGCGTACAAAGACGTACGTTCGATTATTTCTGGAACGGAGCGGAGCCGGTGAGCGGAATGGCAAGAGAACGGTTGAATGTGGATGGCAACTATCCGCTGAACGACCGGCATATTATTACTTCAGGCGGCAGCGGCTTCGGCATTATGGCTATTATTGCCGGAATAGAACGGAACTACGTCACCCGTGAAGAAGGATTTGCACGAATGGCAAAAATTGTCTCTTTCTTAGAACGGGCCGACAAGTTTCATGGAGCTTTCCCGCATTGGTGGGATGGAGAGACAGGAAAAATAAAACCGTTCGGTCCTAAAGACAACGGTGGGGATTTGGTAGAGACAGCTTTCCTCGTACAAGGTTTACTCGCTGCACACCAATACTACGTAAATGGCAACAAAGAAGAACGGGAACTTGCCGCACGCATGGATAAGCTGTGGAGAGACGTGGACTGGAACTGGTACCGGAATAAGGAGAATGTACTTTTCTGGCATTGGAGCCCGGAGCATCAGTGGGATATGAATTTCCGTGTACGTGGATTCAATGAATGTTTGATTATGTATATTTTGGCTGCCGCTTCACCTACACACGGAGTTCCGGCAAAGGTTTACCACGAAGGCTGGGCGGAAAACGGCGCAATCGTTAAGCCGCATACTGCCGAGCATCTGCCGATGAACCTAAGATACCAGACCGGCAGCGTCGGGCCTCTCTTCTGGGCTCATTATTCTTTCCTGGGACTTGACCCGAACGGACTGAAAGACCAATACGCCAACTACTTCGATGAAATGAAGAACTACACGCTGGCTAATCGCGCTTATTGCATCCGCAATCCCAAGAATTATAAAGGATATGGTGAAAATTGTTGGGGACTGACCGCCAGTTACTCCGTTAAGGGGTATGCTGCACATGCTCCCAACGAAAAAGAAGACCACGGAGTTATCAGCCCGACCGCCGCTCTTTCTTCCATCGTTTATACGCCGGAAGAATCAATGGACGTAATGAAATACCTGTATCAAAAGAAAAACAAGACATGGGGGGAGTACGGTTTCTACGATGCCTTCAGTGAAACGGAAAACTGGTATCCGCAGCAATATCTTGCCATCGACCAGGGGCCTGTTGCCGTGATGATTGAGAACTACCGTTCACAACTGCTTTGGAAACTGTTTATGCAGCATCCTGATATACAAAAAGGATTACGCAAACTGGGATTCTCCAGTCCGCATCTTAATAAAAAGAAATAATTAAAATCGCCGGAGCAGCTATTAATCCACTCCGGCGATTTCTCTATTGATTCTATTTCCACTTACTATAACATCAATCAACTATTCGGATGAATGTCCAACTTCACCGGTTTTATCATATTCTCCGGTTTCAGAATGGTATCCAAATCTTCTTTGGAAAGGATATTATGTTCCAATACAAGTTCATAAACTCCCTTTCCTGTCTCTAACGCTTCTTTGGCAATCTTCGTAGAGTTCTTATATCCGATTACCGGATTCAAGGCTGTCACTACTCCGATGCTGTCGTGCACGTCCCGACGGCATTTTTCTTCATTTGCCGTGATACCGTCCACACACAGAGTACGCAGAGTATCGAAGCCATTCATGAACAAATCCGCAGATTCAAAACAGCATTGTGCCATCACCGGCTCCATTGCATTCAGTTCCATTTGGGCGGCTTCGCCGCTCATGGCTACACAAAGGTCATTTCCTATTACCTTATAGGCTATCTGATTCATGACTTCGGGAATCACCGGATTGACTTTTCCGGGCATGATGGAAGAACCCGGCTGCATAGCCGGCAAGTTAATCTCTCCCAATCCGCAACGGGGACCGGAAGCCAATAGCCGCAAATCATTGCATATTTTATTCATCTTGACAGCCACACGTCTCATGGCAGCCGAATAGCCTACCATGCAGGAAGTATCCGAAGTGGCTCCTATCAGGTCGTCCGCCAGTTTTATATCCAGTCCGGTGATTTTACGCAAAGCGGCAATACACTTTTCGGCATATCCAGGCTCGGCGGTGATGCCGGTTCCGATGGCAGTTGCCCCCATATTGACCGTCAGAAAATCCTGTGCGGCAAAGTCGAGGTTCTTCACTTCATGTTCCAGGATGCTTGCAAATCCGTTGAATGTCTGTCCGAGGGTCATCGGCACAGCGTCTTCCAACTGAGTACGTCCCATCTTAATCACATGCGCAAACTCTTTTCCTTTCTTGCGGAAAGATGCTATCAACTCGGTGAAATGTTTCACCAGTTTCAGGTGGGTATAATATAAGCCTATGTGAATAGCGGTAGGATAAGCATCATTGGTGGATTGCGAACGGTTCACGTGGTCGTTGGGAGAACAATACTGGTATTCGCCGCGCTGGTGTCCCAGCAGTTCCAACGCACGGTTGGCAATCACTTCATTGGCGTTCATGTTCGTCGTGGTTCCGGCTCCGCCCTGAATCATGTCGACAGGAAATTGTTCGTGATGTTTCCCTTCGAGAATTTCCTTACAAGCTTTCAAAATAGCGTCTGTTTGTTCTTCGGTCAGCAAATCCAGTTCACGGTTGGCAACGGCAGCCCCCATTTTCGTGATAACCAACGCCTGAATAAATAAAGGATACTCATTCAAATGAAACTTGCTGATGCGAAAGTTTTCAATACCACGGAGTGTCTGCACTCCATACAATGCACTTTCAGGCACTTCACGACTTCCTATCAAGTCGCTTTCTGTACGAGTTTTCTTCGATAAATTCTGTTCCATATCGGTTGTTTTATAACAATAACATTTTAGTTAGTACTTATATAACCAACCAGCGAGCTTATTGTTTTTATAAATATGCAAAAACTATTCAATAAGTTTTTTGTTGTTAATAGAAGAAAAAGAAAATACAAAGAACGAAAACACTTATCTTTGTGTTTAAACTTAAAAGAAGCAACAACCTATGATATTACAATTAGCATTTGTTCTGACTGCCATTATTATTGGCGCACGCCTGGGCGGTATTGGCCTTGGCGTTATGGGAGGCGTTGGATTGGCGATACTCACGTTCGTTTTTGGTTTACAACCCACCGCTCCGCCTATCGACGTCATGCTGATGATTGCCGCCGTCATTTCGGCAGCCGCTTGTATGCAAGCCGCCGGGGGGCTCGACTACATGGTAAAGCTGGCAGAACATTTGCTACGAAAAAATCCGTCACACGTCACTCTGTTAAGTCCGCTGGTGACTTATCTGTTTACTTTCGTGGCAGGAACCGGACATGTGGCCTACTCCGTATTGCCCGTGATAGCGGAAGTTGCCACTGAAACCAAAATCCGCCCGGAACGTCCGCTCGGCATTGCGGTCATCGCTTCTCAACAAGCCATCACGGCAAGTCCTATCTCCGCCGCCACCGTTGCTTTACTCGGACTGCTGGCGGGATTTGATATTACTCTCTTCGATATTCTTAAAATTACAATTCCCGCTACTATCGTTGGTGTTCTGGTAGGCGCTTTATTCTCAATGAAAGTGGGGAAAGACCTTGTAGACGACCCCGAATATCAGAAACGGTTGAAAGAAGGTCTTTTCAACGACAAGAAAGTAGAGATTAAAGATGTCAAGAACAAACGTTCAGCGATGATTTCCGTCATCATTTTTATATTGGCGACTGCGTTTATCGTACTCTTCGGCTCTTTTGAAGGTATGCGCCCGTCTTTCCTTATTGACGGTGAGATTGTTACATTAGGAATGTCATCCATCATCGAAATTGTCATGTTATCAGCCGCAGCCATCATCTTGTTAGTGACAAAGACAGATGGAATCAAGGCAACGCAAGGTTCCGTATTCCCTGCCGGGATGCAAGCGGTTATCGCTATCTTCGGTATTGCCTGGATGGGTGATACGTTTCTTCAAGGGAATATGGCACAACTAACTTTCTCTATTGAAGGCATTGTCCGCGAGATGCCGTGGCTTTTCGGGATTGCGCTGTTCGTGATGTCTATCCTGCTTTACAGTCAGGCAGCCACCGTGCGGGCACTCGTACCACTAGGTATCGCGCTGGGCATCTCTCCGTATATGCTTATTGCCCTGTTCCCCGCCGTTAACGGATATTTCTTTATCCCGAACTACCCCACCGTGGTGGCCGCCATCAATTTCGACCGGACAGGGACAACAAAAATCGGCAGATATGTGTTGAATCATTCGTTCATGATGCCGGGACTGGTGTCGACAGCCGTCGCGATTGCGTTGGGACTGCTTTTTATACAAATATTCTAATATATATTATTAACCTAAACTTCATTCAGTTATGAAACAATTCAAAAAAATTGGTCTGGTAGTAACCGCCCTGCTACTTACCGTAACGATGGCTTTTGCCGCAAAACCGAATATTCATATTCTTGCCACCGGTGGAACTATTGCCGGTACGGGAAGTTCTGCTACCGGAACCAGCTACACGGCAGGACAAGTTGCCATCGGCGCATTGCTCGATGCTGTTCCCGAGATTAAAGACATCGCTAACGTGACAGGCGAACAGATTGTAAGAATCGGCTCGCAGGACATGAACGATGAAGTATGGCTGACACTTGCCAAGAAAATCAATGAGCTGTTGAAACGCCCGGATATTGACGGCATCGTCATCACTCACGGAACGGATACGATGGAAGAAACCGCTTATTTTCTGAACCTGACCGTTAAAAGCGACAAACCGGTAGTATTGGTAGGCGCTATGCGTCCTTCCACTGCGTTAAGTGCTGACGGTCCGTTGAATCTTTATAATGCCGTCGTTACTGCCGCCGCCAAAGAATCCAAAGACAAAGGCGTATTGGTAGCCATGAACGGACTTATCCTGGGAGCAGAAAGCACGGTAAAGATGAATACCGTCGACGTTGAGACTTTCCAGGCTCCTAACTCCGGTGCACTGGGGTATGTGCTGAACGGAAAAGTATTCTACAATCAAGTGACGCTCAAAAAACATACAACTCAGTCTGTATTCGATGTAACGCATCTTACTTCACTGCCTAAAGTCGGTATCGTATATAGCTACTCCAACATCGAAGCGGATATGATGACTCCCCTGCTCAACAACGGATACAAAGGAATCATCCATGCAGGAGTCGGCAACGGGAATATCCACAAGAACATCTTCCCGTCATTAATAGACGCCCGAAGAAAGGGAATCCTCGTTGTCCGCTCTTCCCGTGTACCGACCGGGCCTACCACCCTCGATGCAGAAGTAGACGATGCCAAGTATCAATTCGTCGCTTCACAGGAACTGAATCCACAAAAATCCCGTGTTTTGCTAATGCTCGCATTAACCAAAACCACCGACTGGCGCCAAATTCAGCAGTACTTTAACGAATACTAAAAACCGGACCGACTTATGAAAAAATTAATACTTATGCTGCTCTTGGCGGGCAGCATGCAGGGAGTATATGCTCAAGAAACAAAGAAAAAAGATAAATTCTCACCCAACACTCCCTTATTTGAAGAACTGACGGACGTAAAAAAGAAGACGGATAAGTTCAATCTTTATCTGAATATGCAAGGTAGCTTCGATGCTCACTTCCAAGATGGATTCCAGGAAGGTGATTTCAATATGCACCAGCTCCGCATCGAAGCGAAAGGGAATATCAACAACTGGCTCTCTTACCGTTACCGCCAACGCCTCAACCGATCGAACGACGCAAACGGCATGATTGACAATCTCCCGACTTCCATCGACTACGCCGGCATCGGCATCAAGCTGAACGACCAGTTCAATCTTTTCGCCGGAAAGCAATGTACGGCATATGGTGGTTTCGAGTTCGACCTGAACCCGATTGATGTCTACCAATACTGTGACATGATTGAGTACATGAGTAACTTCATGACCGGATTGAATGTCGGCTATAATGTCACGCCCGACCAGCAACTTAACCTGCAAGTACTGAACAGCCGTAACGGTTCTTTCGACAGCACCTACGGAATCACGGAAGATGCAGAAGGAAATGTCCCCGATTTGAAGTCCGGCAAAATGCCTTTGGTTTATACATTGAACTGGAACGGTAATTTTAATAATGTATTCAAGACCCGCTGGTCAGCTTCCGTCATGAACGAAGCCAAGAGCCATAATATGTATTATTATGCTTTGGGAAACGAACTGAACCTGGGAAAATGGAATGCTTTTGTGGATTTCATGTATTCGAAAGAGGATATCGACCGTAAAGGTATCATTACCAATATCGTAGGTCGTCCGGGCGGACATAATGCTTTTGACGCAGGTTATCTTTCTGTAGTAGCCAAATGCAACTATCGTTTTTTGCCGAAATGGAACGCCTTTGTGAAAGGTATGTATGAGACGGCTTCAGTCACCAAGGCGTCCGAAGGAGTAGAAAAAGGAAATTACCGCACTTCCTGGGGTTACCTGGCAGGGGTCGAGTTTTATCCGATGGAAACCAACCTGCACTTCTTCGTCACCTACGTAGGACGTTCGTACGATTTCACTTCCCGCGCCAAAGTATTGGGACAGGAGAATTACAGTACCAACCGTATTTCAGTAGGATTCATCTGGCAGATGCCTGTGTTCTAGAAAACAGACAGTAAGACATAAAAATACCCGGTAGCTCTTGTACAGCTACCGGGTATTTTTATATGTTCGTTCTCAATAAGAATTAATACTCTTCCTCATTAAAGAAAAAATCTTCCTTACTAGGATAATCCGGCCAAATATCTTCGATACTTTCATAGATTTCGCCCTCATCTTCCATCTCCTGGAGATTCTCAATAACTTCAAGAGGAGCACCCGAACGCATGGCATAATCAATCAATTCATCCTTGGTTGCCGGCCAGGGAGCATCTTCAAGTTTTGATGCTAGTTCCAATGTCCAATACATAATTTTGAGTATTTAAAGTGAATACTAAATTTGTCTTGCTTTCTAATTTTCGGCAAAAGTATAATAAAATCTATCATTTCCAACTATTATCCCAAAATATTTCGTTGTTTTGTTCATCAAAATTAATCTTTCGGGATAAAACAAACAAATAATCTGATAATCTGTTGACAAAAGCTAACACTTTTGGGGAAATTGTACAAGTTTCGGATAGAGTCAGAATACGTCTTTCCGCTCTCCGACAAACAGTACGGCAAATATGACAAACAGATGCTCCCCGACTTCCGCCCGGAATAATAAATGCACAAAGTTCCGGCAGTTGCTCATCCAGTTTATCAATCTCATGTTCAATGCTTTCCACATCTTCTGAAGTAATGATACTGGCAGGTTTCAATTGCGTTTTCTCCTGATCGGTGGCAAGATGAGAACCGATAGCAAACAATTTATGCTGAATACCCAAGATAAAACCACGGTCTGCTTCATCCAACAGATAAGTATGTAGCCACCCCAAATGAGAGTTCAATTCGTCCACTGTCCCGTAGGCTTCCAAACGGATATGTGTTTTCGGTACACGGCTACCGCCAACCAGGCTGGTAGTCCCTTTATCACCGGTTTTTGTATATACAAGGCTCTTTTTCATAATGTTCTTTTTTTAGTCATCTATATAAGATAAACGTACAAAGGTTCTCAGAAGTTGACGATATAATGCTGTTTTATTTTTGTTTTATCAAAAAAGAGCAGGCCGAGGTCGTATAAGTCAAAAGTAATCCCTACGCGCTCATCCTCCTGCAGTCGCCGCCAAAGCGCTTTCATCTCTTTCGAATAGCAGATGCCATGTACGACAAATACACTTTTCAAAGTAGTCCGCCGCGCACAGATATTAAATACCTCTTCCAATAATTCCGGATTCCGATAATCATCCAAATAGAGGAAATCGAGCGGAACGTCTGCATCCAAAAACAATTCTGACAAGTCGGAAGCAAAAAGATACTCAGCAGAAGGTTTAGCCGATTGAAGGTAAAGTGAGGCCACCGAAGGACAACCAACTTCGACAATAGTGGCAGGTTGCACCTTATTCACCAGCCGGAACAAAAAACGATTTACCTTTTGTGTACCTTTACTGTACCCACGCTCTCTTACCAGCTTTTTCTGTTCCTTTTTCAAAGAATCGTAAGCATAGTAAGGCATTTTTTCATATATCACATCTGTTATCAGACTGAAAGCAAAAGGTGAATGTACGCCATATCCGCAACGATAACGGAAACGGGAAAGCCAGATAAAAGGTCTTTTTATACAGAGTAGAAAATTCATAAAACCATCATTCGTTTTTTATTCGTAACGCAAAGATATGTTTTTTTATTTCACAGAAGCAAACCGGGAAAGAAATGTTATAATATCCGGTAATTAAAGAAAGTGGATTTCATTAGAAAAGGGTTGGCTCCTTACGGAGCCAACCCTCATTACTCATCTATTCCAAGTTACTACTGTAGTCTGAATACCACAGGTACAGTATATTTCACTCGTACTTTCTTGCCATTCTGTACTCCGGGAGTCCATTTCGGCATAGAGCTTATCACACGGATAGCTTCTTTGTCCAAATAGGCATCTACCCCTCGTACCACTGTCGGATTAGCAATTGAACCGTCTTTGTTTACAACAAACTGGACAATTACCCGTCCTGCTGAACCCATTTCCTGTGAAATCGTCGGATACTTGATATTACTACCCAAATACTTCATCAATGCGGTCATACCTCCAGGAAACTCCGGCATGGTTTCTACATGTTCATGTATTTCAATCTCATCCACCACTTCTGTTTCCACGACAGGCGGAACCCAAATGACTTCGTAAGGTTGCCCCTGATCTTCAGAAACTGTTGTAACTGCATCCGTTACCTCTTGTTCGTTAGTTACTATTTCGATCAATTCTGACGGTTTAACTTCCGGAGGTGGAGGCGGTTCCAGTTTCTCATCAGGGAACGTAATTGGAACAAGCTCCTCTACAAAGATGGGGTCGTTAGCTAACGAATTTGCTGCTAATCTCACATCATGCTGTGTCCATTCGAACGAAACAAACATGAAAGCAAGCGCAACAATCACACCCATCAGCAACCAAGAACCACGTTGGTTCTCTATTGCAGCCTTTTTTGACTTTTTGGCTTCCATAAAAAATGTGTTTAAGTAATTAATAATAGAAAATATATAGTATATATACTACTTTTCATCTTTCCTCTTAAGCATTACTTAAAGTGCTCTCTAGCTGCAATAAATATAGTATTTTTATGGATAACTTGTCACACTAGTTCTTGTTTATTTTATTCTTTTTCCTTCTTTTGGATAAAATTTATGAATAAAAACGACTACTTACGCACCGAAAATTTATAGATACAATGACTATCATACTTCTCTCCGGGTCTTAACACTGCCGAAGGCCATTCGGGTTTGTTCGGTGTATCCGGATACTTTTGCGTTTCCAGACAAACAGCCGAACGGAAGTTATAAACAATACCTTTCTTGCCTTTTAAAGATCCGTCCAAGAAATTGCCGCAATAAACCTGAAGTCCGGGTTCATTCGTGCAGACATCCAGTATAATACCTGTGACCGGAGATTCCAAAGAGGCACATACCTGATTGATTGATGTCTATGGCATTATCATCTGTCAGCGTCATAGTTACGGTACAATTCAAGTCGCCAGGGAAATACTCTTCGCTATTCTTTGACAAATAGGTCAGTGCGAGTTCTTGGGCGTTCTTTTGTACTCCCTTGAATACACGGTACTGATATCACGCATCACACCATCCTTGTCCAGAACCATAACGGATACAATCCGTCCTCCAAAGTTGGTGACACATACTCTCATATTATTCTTGTTTTTCAATACAAATAGGTTTGTTCTTCCCCCGTCCACATCTGCCAGGAAGTCACTTCGTTTCAAACCGGAATCCGTTAATCCGTTTTTTGTTTTTGTAGTGCATGCAACCATCAAGATTGCACACACCAAAAGAATTAATTTTATTTCAGAGGCTAGCAAACCCCGAAGGGAAACAGCAAGTGGATTTATCCGGCTGTTCCCCTTATTCTTACTACTTTCAATATACACACTAATAAAAAGGGGCTTCAGCTTTCAGCCACCTTAAAAAAGCCCCCTTTTCATCGACACTTTTGGCTGAAAGCACACCTGAAAGCAAAAATGGATATGAGTGCTGCCTCTTTTTTCAGAGCTTGTTTTTACTTACAATAGAGCCTCTATTTTCCGGAAACACAGGCTCCGTTTCATTAAAACACAGGCTCTATTTTACTAAAATGCAGGCTCTGTTTTACTCAGCCTACGTGCTAATGATGCTCAGCCCACACTACGCACTCTTTAACCCACGTGTCAGATTTGTTTTCAACTACTGATTCTCATAAGTATAACATAAACTTTTGATTCATAAGTTCCACCAGTTTCACCTTACATCTGAAACATCGATGAATAAGGAGATAGCGGGTGAAAGCATAGGAAAAAACAAGGTGAAGCCTTCCATTTTCGATTCCACCTGTTGAATTTATTTATTTGCTGGACATATAGATCCACCGTGCTGAATATATAGATACAATACGGTGAGTATATAGATGTAATCTGTTGAATATATAGATATACCAATTCAAGTATTAACAGATGAGTTCCAAGGTGTTAATACCTGACAACTAAGATGTTAATATCCGACAGTTCATCTATTAATACCTGACAGCATATTTGCTATAAGCATATTTTCATTAGCTATAATCATATCCGGATTAGCTATAATGATATTGGTTTTAGCTCAAGGGATATTTTGAAAAAAACAAGGTGAAACCGATAATGTCCGGTTTCACCTAAATTCACCCCTTGCTTTCACCCGCTATCACCTTATTCATCGGTATTTCGAGAATCAGGTGAAATTGATGAACAGCAATTATATTATAGTTGCATTTATGATACTTTATTTGGTTCTCTTCTTTCTATCTGCATTTTCCTTTTTACGCATATCCTGATACTTCTTATATTGTTCATCAGTCAGGATACTTTTTATTTTAGCTTCCCCCTCTGTTCTCTTTTTTTGCATCTCTTCGCGTGAAGGCCTTTCACCTGAGTTACTCTTTGCAGGTCTCATTTCTTCCATTGCAGCTTTAAAATCCTTAGCCTGCTTTTCATTCAGTCCTAAGTCAGTGATCATTTGCTCCATACGCTTCTCTCTATCAACTTTCCCTTTTTGACGGTTCTGAGCCATACATACAGTTGAGCCAATCAAGAACACAACAACCAAACTTAAAATTTGCTTTCTCATAATTCTAACATATTATTAAATGAATAATGTATGTTAGACCTCACAAATGACTGAAAGTTAATTCCGGTTCAAAGAAAAGAGCACTGTTTTCACATTATTTATCTAACGAAGAATAAATCTAAAACATAAATAAGTATGTTTTATCTCCCTCCTATCCACCTGCCCTGCTTCCATTTCATGCCCGAAGGCATCAAGTTGGTTACGGAATTATTTCGTTATTCTGTTTTTTCGACGACCATATTCCATCCTTTTTGAAGGTTCAAGTTGTAGATTGTGCGATTTCCCCACCAATCTTCGCCTTCCCAATACCAATGAGTTACGAGAGGTAGAAAAGAAAACCTTAGTCTGTATCTGATAGATAAGCCCCGCACCCCAGCAGAACGCCAACAGAACAAAGAAACATTGGAGCTTGCCACAAAGATACGCGCAGAGCGTGAACAGGAGTTTAAAGAAATGCTTCGGAAAGATGTTCTCTCTCCCAAAGAAATCCAAAAGTTGGCGGCTTGCCATTATGACAACGAGAACCCGAATGTCAGACGTGCTTTTATCTTCTGCTTATACTGCGGTCTGCGATTCTGTGATGTAAAAGACCTTACCTATAAGAATGTGGATTACGCTAATCGGTTATTGAAGTTTGAACAAAGCAAGACAAAGGGACATTCTGCCAGTAGCGGTGTGGTTATTCCTCTGAATGACGGTCTATTGTCTATCATTGGTGAAGCCACGGCAGATAAAAACTGTTTAATATTCGATTTGCCTACTTACGAAAGCTGTTGTAAGTCAGTAAAGCGTTGGGTAAAGAGAGCCGGAATAGACAAACATATAAGCTGGCATTGCACCCGACATTCGCTTGCCGTGAACATTCTGAATAATGGGGCAAATGTCAAAACCGTAGCCAGCCTTTTAGGTCATAGCGGATTAAAGCATACGGAAAAGTACACCCGTGTGGTGGATAAATTGAAAGAGAAAGCAATAAACAGCTTGCCCGAACTAAAGTTTTAATCATAAAAGACTTATCTTTGTAACTATGAACTTTGAAGCATTAGTAAAACATATCAGCACGATACAGAACACGTTGCAGGCACAAGCTGCACACGCTGTAAACCTTGCCCTTACTTCCCGTAACTGGCTTATGGGTTGCTATATTGTGGAATTTGAGCAGAACGGAGAAGACCGTGCCGCCTACGGTGAACAACTGTTAAAGAAGCTGGAACAACGACTGAAAACAAAAGGTCTGAATGAACGTAGATTCCGTGAATTTAGGCGGTTGTACCTTGTTTATCCACAATTAAAAGAACCTGTTACACAATACATTGCATCACAAATTCAAATTCGGCAGTCATTGACCGCCGAATTTACTGAACCAATTCGGCGGTTAGTGACCGCCGAATCTGAAAATGGCGTTTGGAAACTATCAACAGAATACCCACAAACTGAAACATGGATGATTCCGGCTGATAGATTATTCAACAGATTATCTTCCACCCATTTAAACACTATATCGGGAATTGAGAACCCGGTAAAACGTGCTTTCTATGAAATGGAAACTATTCGTAGCTGCTGGTCTGTAAAGGAGTTGGAGCGACAAATCGCATCTTTATATTACGAACGTAGCGGACTATCCAAAAACAAAGAAGCCCTCTCCGCTTTAGTCCAGCAACAAGCAACCTTATTACAACCTAAAGATGTTATCAATACCCCTGTTACTTTGGAGTTCTTAGGGTTGAATGAACGTGCATTAGTGACGGAAAACGATTTGGAACAATCCATTCTTGACAACTTGCAACGCTTCCTATTGGAAATGGGACATGGCTTCTGCTTTGAAGCCCGACAAAAACGCATCTTGATTGATGAAGATTATTTCTTTGCCGACCTTGTGTTCTATCATCGCATTTTGAAATGTCATGTTATTGTGGAGTTGTTATGTTGTGCACAACATAAAATCTCATATGTTGCATAGCCATTTATGTTGGCTTCCAACTCTAATCCTTTGTATATAAACAATCTCTTCATTTTCTACACAACATAAATTTCTACGCAAAGTTGGCATAATATCACAGACTATCCAAAAAATCCATTAGTTTTTTATCGTCCTTCCAATGGCTTTTCACTTTATACTTCTTCTCTATTTCACAATTTGACAACGCTTTCGCCTTCATTTCCATATTAACTTCAGCATAAATATTGGTCGTATTAATGGATACATGCCCAAGCCAAGCTCTGATAGTATTGATATCAACACCTGATTGGAGTAGATGGGTTGCGGTTGTATGTCTGATTGTATGCGGACTGACGCGTTTCTTTTTAATTGTAGGCATCTTATCTTCTATCTTTTCTGCATAACGGGTTACCATCTCATAGATGCCAAAGCGGGTTATTGGTTGTCCAACTCGGTTTAAAAAGACATGGTCATCCTCTGTTCTGTTTTTGATAATGGAAGATAGTGCCTCACGGGTATGTTGCCATAATGGACATCTTCTTGTTTTATTTCCCTTGCCCGTTATAGTCACTACAGCCAAGCCCTTTTTCTTGGGTAGGGATAAATCCCTTATCAATAAAGTAGCAGCTTCTTCTGCCCGCGCTCCCGTATTATACAAAAAAAGTAAGAGGGCATAATCTCTCCACCCTTGGCTTGTACTTTTATCTGGTGCGTCCAGTAGTGCATTCATTTCCTCTTTTTCAAGGTACGTTATCAAAGTCCTCCTGGTCTTTTTGACAGGTATGTTTCTTATATTTCGACTCCATTCTATATGCTCCGGACTGTTGGCGGATACATACTTTGCAAGAGAACAAAAAGCAGCCAGTCTGATATTTCTGGTCTTGATTGAACATGACCTGTCTTTTTCAAGACTTTCCAGGAAGTTGGCAACCCTGGTATCTGTAATATCAGTAAGGAGTATCTTGTCCACTTCTTTTTTCACACACTTGGCAATAAAAGGCATCAGCAATCTGATCGCATCCCGGTACGATTTAAGCGTATTGGCAGACAGGTTACGTATATTTGTCAGATATTCACAAAGAAACCTTCGTATCCAGTATCCGGCATAAAACTTATTTTCTTCATTCATCTTTTCCTTGTTTTATGTATGATTCAAAACGGTTGTTTGCTTCTCCCAGCAGTCCATCGGTCATGGTCAGGTAGACTGACGTATGGGATAAATGTGTATGTCCAAGATATGTGCTCAACACAGGGAGCAACTGTTGGACGTCCTGATTCTCCCTATACCATGAAGTAAGCCGATGGACGGCGAAGGTGTGCCTCAGGTCATGTAATCTTGGCTGAAAGGGGGATTTATCCGAACGGGAGATACCGGCATGTTCCCTGATTCTTTCAAAAGCACCTCTCACGGTGTCTATATGCATGTCCAAGCCTTTCTTATCTAAAAAGAGTTTGCTTTCGGGTACGCAGCACATGCCTTGTTTCTCTCTCCATTTCAAAAAAGTATCAATCAACTCTCCAACCTTATGGTTGTATGTGACAATCCGTGACTTGTAAAATTTCGATTCTCGTATATGCACATACAAATCCGGTTGGTTCAGGTCTCTTATTCTCAAAGACATCGTTTCGTGGAGCCTCAATCCAAGAAAATAGGTCAGTTGCAGTATCATCTTCATGCATTCAGGATGGATTTTACTCCGGTTTTTCTGATATTCCATGGCTGAGCGGAACAACCGTTGCAGTTCCGGTTTGCTATAAATATAAGGTGTCATGTGCTCCAAACGCTTGGGCAAGTCTGCGGGAAGGGGTACATTGTTCATTATACCCCGTGACATGGCCCATTGGAACATGCCCTTTAAGGCTGTGTGCCTTATGAACCAGCCGGCAGTGACCGTTCCTGTGGGATAATATAAATAGGGTTCGACCTGTCCTACTGTCAGTTCCGCCGGATTCGTATCGCCACCGATATGCTTCATAAAAGAACGCAATGCTTGCGCGTTTGTCTTGAACTTTTCTCCCAAAGCCCGTCTGTAACTTATATAAAGTTCTGTCATTTCATTCAGTTTCATAGCAAGCCCTCCCAATCCATGTCAGCAACCTTACGTAAGTTCTTAATGTCGACTTTGGCATATATGCGTGTGGTATCAAGCCCGATGTGCCCCAGCAAATCTGCGATTTCTTTCAAGGAATGCCCGGTGTTGATAAGGCGTGTGGCACAAGTATGACGCAGGCTGTGCGGCCCGTAATGGCGCAACTCCAGTCCTTTGCCTTTCAGTTCGTCCCTGACCAGCTTGTATATAGTCGAAGTGGAAAGCTGTTCATGAGGGGCACGTCTGCATAAAAAGAGGTATTCGTTTCCGCTTTTATTAAAGCGTGCCTCTTTGATGTATCTGATAATGGCATCGCCAACGATGGGAAGCAAAGGTAGCACTTGTGGCCTGCAGTTCTTGGCCCGTCTTAAATACAGCGTTTCATTCCGCCAGTCTATATCTTTCAACTTCATGTTTGTCACCTCACTGCAACGAAGGCCATAGACAGTCAAAAGAAGCAATATGGCATAATCCCTGACACCTGTCCCGGCGGCATCCTTTTTGGATTGCAGGATATCTTGAACTGTCTCCCAAGGGACAAACGAAGGCAGGTTTTCATGGGCATATACTCTCGGGGCTTTTAAGCTATACACAAGTCCGGGATTACACAGACCTTTTTTTTCTGCGTATCTGAAAAATCCACGAAGGACAGTGACGGTATCGGCTATCGTTCTTCTGTTACAACCGTCCTCATCATGTCTCTTACGTATATAGTCATCAAGAACTGAAGACGTTATATCTTTCAATCCGTCGACTTTTAAGTTCAGCATCATCGTTTTGAGCTGACTGTATCTGCCTTCGGTGGTGCTTGAAGAATAGCCTTTGTTTTGTTTCAGCCAATCAAGATATTCCATCACATGTTCTTTAAAGGGAAACGCATCATCTTCACATATAAGCTGACCCATATAAGATAACCAACTGGTAGTATATGATATAAAACGTCTTCTTGCGTATATCCCGGATGCATCTCTTACACCGGGCTTCTGTACAGTCATCCAACTGTCAGCGGATTCTCGGATATCCTCAATACTGACCATGCGTCTGTCCTCAACATGCAGATAGTCAATTAAATGAAGTTGGTATGCGGCTATATCCCGTAGTGTTTGTGTAGCCGCACCTTTGTCTTCCCATATTTGAAGATACTCAGCCCGTTCTTTTAACAAAGGATAGGTGAGATAACGTAACTTATGATGTTTACGGGTAAAAAGGCGGTTCAAAATAATAGCATTATTTGTATAGATGCCATCTAACTTGCCTATGTAGGCAAGCCATGAAAAAGCAATATCCATATATTTTCGAACACTGCTGGGACTGTTGTCCTTTCTCTTCATCGGATGGTTCTTTTTTGTCTTTGACCATGTGATGGCGGCGTCCTTGATGCTACTGATAGGGACCTGTTCAGAGAAGCCATCTTCAAGCTTGAGGCTTGTGACTATCAGTAGTAGATAATCTGCCAAAGAAAGCAGATAATTATGGCTGTAGTTGCGCTTTTCAGCCATGAAAGCAAGATAGTTTTCACGTTCCTTCAATAAAGGAGCGTCGAGGTGCTTTTGCAAGTACCATTTGCGTCGAATGATTGTTTCAAGCATAATTCTTCTTTTTAAAGTTAATACTTAGGCTGTTTCCTAAATATGAAGAATTAAGGCGAGTTATATGCTTTTTAGAGCAAGTAAGTTTGGTCAAATGGAGACTTTTAGCTTCTTTTGCAGCTAAATTTATGTTGTGTAGAAAATGAAGAGATTGTTTATATACAAAGGATTAGAGTTAGAAGCCAACATAAATGGCTACGCAACATATGAGTTGAAGATAGACAAGTTCCGCCATGAGTATGCTTCGCAACTAAATATGTATCTGAACTATTTTAAAGCAGAAGTGATGCAGCCGGATGATAACCCACCTATCGGTATTTTGCTGTGTACCGAAAAAGGAGATACATTGGTAAAGTATGCCACTGCCGGGTTAGACCCAAATATCTTTGTACAGAAGTATAGGATAGAGCTTCCAACAGAAGAAGAAATAAAAGAGTTCATTTCTTCCTCAAACTATGAGAGTTACAAACTTTAAAATTGGCGAAAAGAAAAAAGATTGTTTCTTCTTTCGCCAGCATATACTTTCAGTCAATAGAAATAAGTTTAGTTCGTTTTGGATATATATACAAAAGCATAAACTAAACTCACAATAAAATGGATTTATAAAAAGGGAGGAAGATGTTTTGATAAAGTTAGGAATCTATTTTTCCTTTTTAAGAGAACAACTCACGAAGTTATTCTATATTTCAATTGTAATTAGTTTATAGTATGGAAGATTTTAACTCACAATACGCCAACCATTCGAAATTAGAACAGCTAAAGCAGTTCATTTTGGAACATGGTACTTATATCGAACTCAAAAAGGGCGAACGATTCACTATTCAAGGCAAAGTGAATCATCAGGGAGCTTATATTGAACACGGCTTATTGAGATATACTCGTGTGGATGAAAAAGGAAACATACACATAGTAGGATATACTTTCTCCGGAGAATTTGCAGGAAGTTTATGCACACTTATAGAACCCAATCAACCGTCATTAGTAACAATTGAAGCCGTTTACGATACAAAGATTTGTTATATGTCCTATTCAAAAGTGGAGGAATTCTTTGCTGCAAATGTAGAAACCATGCAACTAAAATGTACGCTTGTTGAACAATCTATCAGCAAACCAACGAGTTACGAGGAGTAGAAAAGAAAAGCGGAGAGAGTTTTTCAACTTTCTCCGCTTCAGTACCCAGACCCGGGGTCGAACCGGGATGGAAGTGAATCCACTGGTGTTTGAGACCAGCGCGTCTACCGATTCCGCCATCTGGGCGCATGCTTGATTTCTCAATTGCGGTGCAAAGATACGACATTATTTTGAATCTACAATAGTTTGGCAAAAAAAAGGAGAAAAAAATAATAAAACATGTCTTAAACACTTCTCTATTCAGAGAATAAACCGTACATTAGCAGAAACTTTAAAATAGAGTCACTGTCATGACAAATAAGGATAATTATTGCGTGATCATGGGTGGCGGCATTGGAAGCCGCTTTTGGCCGTTTAGCCGCAAAACATTGCCCAAACAATTTTTAGATTTCTTCGGAACCGGTCGCTCACTCTTGCAACAGACTT
Organism: Bacteroides sp. f07; assembly: GCF_042854785.1. NCBI lineage: Bacteria > Pseudomonadati > Bacteroidota > Bacteroidia > Bacteroidales > Bacteroidaceae > Bacteroides > Bacteroides sp. f07. The sequence continues at coordinate 516,199 of NZ_BAABXI010000003.1, forward strand.
TTGACCGCTTCCAAAAGGTTATTCCAACAGAAAATATTCTTATCGTTACCAACACAATGTATGCGGACTTAGTGAAGGAGCAATTGCCCGAAGTGAACGAAGAACAGATTCTACTGGAACCCGCTAGAAGAAATACCGCTCCATGCATCGCATGGGCTTCCTACCACATCAAAGCACTAAACCCAAACGCCAATATCGTAGTTGCCCCCTCGGATCACCTGATTTTAAAAGAGGACGAATTTCTTGCCGCTATTGAAAAAGGTCTGGATTTTGTTTCACGCTCGGAAAAACTACTCACTTTAGGAATCAAACCCAACCGTCCGGAAACCGGATACGGATATATACAAATCGATGAACCTGCCGGTGACAATTTCTATAAAGTAAAGACGTTCACCGAAAAACCGGAACTGGAATTAGCCAAAGTTTTTGTGGAGAGCGGGGAGTTCTATTGGAATTCCGGGTTGTTTATGTGGAATGTTAATTCTATCATCAAGGCAAGTGAGGAGTTATTGCCCGAACTGGCTTCCAAACTGGCGCCCGGAAAGGATATTTATGCTACTGATGCGGAAAAGGCATTCATTGAAGAGAATTTTCCCGCATGTCCCAATGTATCCATTGATATAGGCATTATGGAAAAAGCGGATAATGTATATGTATCCTTAGGAGATTTCGGTTGGTCTGATCTTGGAACTTGGGGATCGCTTTATGATTTATCGGAAAGAGACATGGAAGGCAATGTTACGCTGAAGTGCCATTCACAGATCTATAACAGTAAAGATAATATGGTAGTGCTTCCAAAAGGGAAACTGGCCGTAATTGACGGATTGGAAGGATATCTGATAGCAGAATCGGACAACGTCCTGCTGATTTGCCGCAAAGATGAAGAACATGCTATCCGTAAATATGTGAATGATGCCCAAATGCAACTGGGCGATGATTTTATTTAATAGATTCAATCGAAGGCCGGAACAAAAAATAGACCGGATAAGATAATCGCAGACTAAAAAGTAAACGGTGAACGCCCTGCAAGTAATCATGCAGTTTGTTCACCGTTCTCTGTTTTTATAATCGAATAAAACTTTGTGTGTCCTAAATCAATCGGGCGTTCTTAGATAACCTCTATTCCCTGTTCCTTGCAAAGTTGCAATCCCAAGTCTTTCAATCTGAACTTCTGAATCTTGCCACTGCCCGTCATCGGAAATTCGTCCACAAAAAAGATATATTTCGGTATTTTATAACGGGATATCTTATTTCTACAGAAATCACGCACATCCTCTGCCTGCATCGTCACACCTTCATGCAGAATGATGAATGCCCCGACAGCCTCACCGTATTTTTTGGAGGGAATTCCTGCCACCTGGACATCTTTCACTCCTTCAAGTTTATAAAGGAATTCCTCGATTTCACGCGGATAAATATTCTCGCCGCCACGAATAATCATATCTTTGATACGTCCGGTAATCCGATAATTCCCGTCTTCGTCCTTTATACCCAAGTCACCGGAATGCAGGAAGTTGTTGGCATCGAGAACCTCGGCTGTCGCTTCAGGATTCTTATAATATCCTTTCATCGTGTTATAACCGCGATTGCACATCTCACCCTGCACGCCGACCGGGCATTCCTCGCCAGTCTCCGGATCGAGCACTTTCACTTCCGTGAATTCGAAATCACGGCCTACCGTATTACAACGTACTTCAAACGGGTCGTCAATACGGGTAGCCGTCATACCGGGAGCAGCTTCCGTCAATCCGTAGACACTGGTCACCTTCATATACATCTTCTCTTCCACTTGTTTCATCAGCTCAACCGGACAGAGAGAACCTGCCATAATACCCGTACGGAGACAAGACATATCAAAGAGGTCGAACATCGGGTGATGCAATTCGGCAATAAACATGGTCGGCACTCCATATAAAGCCGTACAACGCTCTTTATGAATAGAAGCCAGTACAACCAACGGGTCAAAACGCTCTACCATCACTTGCGTACAGCCATGAGTCAGACAGTTCATAGTAGCCAACACGACTCCAAAACAATGGAACAACGGCACACAGCAGCAGAGTTTGTCATCGGACGTAAACTTCATGTGCTCACCGGTCAAGAAACCATTATTGGTAATATTATAATGTGTCAGCATCACTCCCTTCGGAAAACCGGTAGTTCCTGATGTATACTGCATATTTACCACATCATGGCGGTCGACCTTACTTTTGAGTTCATTCAAACAGTCATCTTCCACGTTATCTCCCAGCAGCAGAATCTCAGCCGTGTTATACATTCCACGATGTTTTTCCTGCCCCACATACACTACATTCTTCATATACGGGAAACGTTCGCTCTTCAAATGTCCGCGTTCGCAGGTTTTCAGTTCGGGAAGCATGGTGTAGGTCATCTGTACGAAGTCACTATCCTTCTCACCATTCACGATGCAGAGGGTATGCATATCCGAGTCCTGGCAAAGATATTCCAGTTCGGCTTGCTTATAGTTCGTATTTACAGTAACATACACCGCCCCAATCTTGGCACAGGCATACAGTAATGTCAGCCAGTCGGGCACATTGGCCGCCCAAATGCCGACATGCGTACCCCGTTCCACACCAATGGCGATAAGCCCTTTTGCCATATCATCCACACGGCGGTTGAACTGGCTCCAGGTAAAACGGAGATTACGGTCGGAATATACGATATATTCTTTATCAGGAGTCTCTTCAGCCCAGTGTTCCAGCCACTGTCCCAAAGTACGGTCAAATAATTGCATGGAGTTTCTTTCTATACTTAATACTTTATTTAAATCGGTGTATAAATCACTGCCAGGATTTTAGCAGCCTGTCCTTCATAAGCGTGCACGTGGTGAGGAACGATGGAATCATAATAAATACTGTCGCCTTCTTCAAGCAGGTAGGTATTCTTACCATAACTGATTTCCATGATACCTTCCATGACCATAATAAATTCTTCACCTTCATGAGAAGAAAGTACGAAGTCGGTATCTTCCGTCGGCATCACATCAATGATAAACGGCTCCATGTGACGGTCCGCTTTCGATTTGGAGAGAGAATGATACTCCATATGTTTGCGGGAATGAATCGCGTTATTGGAGAAGCTGATCGCATCTTTGGCCTCTTTCTTACGGCATACCACTGGCCCCACTTCATCCTGGTCGTCAAGGAACGTACCCAAACGTACCCCTAACACACGAGCAATCTTAATGAGCGGTGCAAGAGAAGGGATATCGATATTATTCTCGATACGCTCAACCTGTTCAATAGCCAGGCCGGAGCGCTGTGCCAATTCTTCTATGGTAATTGATTTATCCTCACGGAGAGCTTTAATTTTTTCGCCGACAATTTTACTGGTATCCATATTGTAAGTATTTTAGTTGTCAAAGGTGATAAATTATAATAATTAGGTTGCAAAAATAGCAAATTCTTTAGATGGACACAATTATAATCAAAGAAAATATGACTATCCGACAGAAAAAGAAGGAACTAAAAAAAGCCGTTACCCATAACGGGAAACGGCTTTCTAAACTTTTCGCAGCAAGTAGATTACTTACGCAAACCGAGTTCTTTAACGATAGCACGATATCTTTCGATATCTTTCGCTTTCAGGTAATCGAGCAAACGACGACGCTTACCTACCAACATTGTTAAAGCTCTCTCTGTACTATAATCTTTTCTGTTGAGCTTCATGTGCTCAGTCAGGTGAGAAATACGGTAGGAAAACAAAGCTATCTGCGCTTCAGCTGAGCCAGTATCAGTGTTAGACTTCCCGTGCTTTCCGAAGATTTCTTGCTTTTTAGCAGCATCTAAATACATAATTCTTAGAATTTTAATATAGTAAATAATTCTTTTGAGCGTGCAAAGATAGGGATTATCTTTATATCCCACAACGATTTACAAGAAAAAATTGCTGTCATTGCATATATTTCTAATCCTTATTTCGTACCTTTGCAGCCAAATAATAGGTATTATATGCAAAATATTAGAAACATTGCAATCATTGCCCATGTCGACCATGGGAAAACAACGCTGGTTGACAAGATGCTATTGGCGGGAAATTTATTCCGCAACAACCAAAATAGTGGTGAACTTATCCTGGATAATAACGATTTGGAACGCGAACGTGGTATAACGATTCTTTCCAAAAACGTTTCCATCAACTACAACGGTACTAAAATTAATATTATTGATACTCCGGGACACAGCGACTTCGGTGGTGAAGTAGAACGTGTGTTGAACATGGCCGACGGTTGTATTCTGTTGGTAGACGCCTTCGAAGGTCCGATGCCTCAAACCCGTTTCGTCCTGCAGAAAGCATTGGAAATCGGTCTGAAGCCCATTGTGGTAGTTAACAAGGTAGATAAGCCCAACTGCCGCCCGGACGAAGTATACGAAATGGTTTTCGACCTGATGTTCAGTCTCAACGCAACAGAAGACCAGTTGGACTTCCCTGTTATTTATGGTTCTGCCAAAAATAACTGGATGAGTACAGACTGGCAACATCCGACCGACACCATTACTCCGCTGCTGGATTGTATCATCGAAAACATTCCCGCTCCGCAACAACTGGAAGGAACTCCGCAGATGCTGATTACTTCCCTGGACTATTCTTCCTATACGGGTCGTATTGCCGTAGGCCGTGTACATCGCGGTACTTTAAAGGAAGGCATGAACGTAACACTTGTAAAACGTAACGGCGATATATCCAAGAGTAAAATCAAGGAACTTCATGTTTTCGAAGGTTTAGGCCGCGCAAAGACAACGGAAGTTTCTTCCGGTGATATTTGTGCATTGGTAGGTATCGACGGGTTTGAAATCGGAGATACTGTATGCGACTTTGAAAATCCGGAAGCATTGCCGCCAATCGCAATCGACGAGCCGACCATGAGCATGCTGTTTGCTATCAACGACTCTCCTTTCTTCGGTAAAGATGGCAAGTTCGTGACTTCACGCCATATCCATGACCGCCTGACGAAAGAGCTCGACAAGAACCTTGCTCTCCGCGTAAGAAAGAGTGAAGAAGACGGTAAGTGGATTGTTTCAGGCCGTGGCGTACTCCATCTTTCTGTATTGATTGAAACAATGCGCCGTGAGGGATATGAATTGCAGGTAGGTCAGCCGCAGGTTATCTTCAAAGAAATCGATGGTGTGAAATGCGAGCCGATTGAAGAATTGACAATCAACGTGCCGGAAGAATATTCAAGCAAGATTATTGATATGGTCACCCGCCGCAAGGGTGAAATGGTGAAGATGGAGAATACAGGCGAACGTATTAACCTCGAATTCAATATGCCTTCACGCGGTATCATCGGATTGCGAACGAATGTACTGACTGCCTCGGCCGGTGAAGCTATCATGGCACACCGCTTCAAAGAATACCAACCGCACAAGGGAGAAATCGAACGCCGCACAAACGGTTCTATGATTGCTATGGAGAGCGGAACTGCTTTCGCCTATGCTATCGACAAACTTCAGGACCGCGGCAAGTTCTTCATCTTCCCGCAGGACGAAGTGTATGCAGGACAGGTAGTAGGCGAGCACTCTCACGACAACGACCTGGTAATCAACGTTACCAAATCGAAGAAACTGACCAATATGCGTGCTTCCGGCTCAGATGACAAAGTCCGTCTGATTCCGCCTATCCAGTTCTCACTCGAAGAGGCACTGGAGTATATTAAGGAAGACGAATACGTGGAAGTCACTCCGAAAGCGATGCGCATGCGTAAAGTGATTCTGGATGAAATCGAACGTAAGCGTGCGAATAAGAACTAAACAATTCAAATATCATGATATTGAAACGGGGAACAGGCTATCTGCTCCCCGTTTCTTATTTAAAGAGAACTTACAACCAGTCCTTTAGCCGCATCGCACTTAACCTGATAGCTACGTCCTTTTACTGTTTTAAAAACCAACGTCTTATCCGCATACTTTATCACACAATTGCCCCCCGCACCGGAATGAACCGTAGCTTCCTTCAATTGATTATTCTCCCATACCATATCCACCTCAAAATTACCTTTTGCACAAATACCGCTGACAAACCCATTCTTCCATGCATCCGGCAAAGCAGGTAACAACTGGATAAAACCCATATGACTTTGAAGCAGCATTTCGGTGACTCCCGCTGTTCCGCCAAAGTTTCCGTCAATCTGAAAAGGCGAATGCGTATCCCACAGATTATCCAGCGTTCCATTCTTCAACAAATTGCCAAACAAGGTATAAGCATGATTGCCGTCCTGTAAACGTGCCCATTGATTCAACTTCCACCCCATGCTCCAACCGGTAGCTCCGTCGCCACGATGCACCAATACCACTTTGGCAGCTTTTGCCAGTTCGGGAGTAGTGATTGGAGAAACCGTATGCCCCGGATGCAATCCGAACAGATGATTCACATGACGATGTTCGTCCTTCGGGTCATCAATATCCACCGACCACTCCATTAATTGCCCGTAACGGCCGATTTTATAAGGAACAAGATTTGCAAGCACGTGTTCCCATTGCTTACGTTCTTTTTTGTCTACACCCAACACTTTGCTTGCCTCAATAGCATCCAGCAGAATCTCACGTACCACAGCGTGGACAAAGGTAGCCCCTTGATCGATAGGGCCGTGCTCCGGTGAGGTGGATGGCGCCGCGGTATATGTACCATCCGGCTTATGCCATAAATAATCGACCGTAAAATCCGCACTGCTCTTTATCAGGTCATAACCCGTTTCTTTCAGAAATTTCAAGTCTCTCGTATAATCATAATATTCCCAAATATGAGTAGCCAGCCAAGGCCCCGCCATCGGATTGAAGTTCCACGACATATCCTGGCTTTCCAACGGAGTAGTAAAACCAAATATATTGCCGGAAATAGACGCTGTCCATCCCCTTGCTCCAAAATAAGATTGTGCAGTCTTCCCCCCCGGCTTTACCAGCGTACGGATAAAATCGACTAACGGAAGCACACACTCGCCCAGATTAGTCGAACAAGCAGGCCAGTAGTTCATCTGGATATTAATATTATTATGATAGTCCACACGCCACGGCCCGTCTACGTTATTATGCCAAATACCCTGCAGATTGGCCGGCATATTGCCCGGACGGGAACTGGAAATCAACAGATAACGTCCAAATTGATAATAGAGTTCTTCCAAGTAATAATCCGGCTGCCCTTTACGATAATTCCTCAAACGCTGGGGAGTAGGCAGATTGGCAGATTTTGCCGTAGGATTCAGATTCAATTTCACCCGATTAAATAAAGCGGCGTAATCATCATAATGCTGATTGAACAAAGCCGCATATCCTAATGAAACCGCATTATCCATCCATTGTTTTGTCGTCTCTTCCGGATTGACACCGACATACGTTTTCGGATCTTTAAAATCCGGATCAAAGTTTGGCTTATAATCTGTATCCGCAGTAATGTAGAATATGACTTCATCCGCTCCCTTCACTGTTAATTTCCCATCTGCATTTATTAACGCACCGCCTTTCGCCTCAGCTTGGATACGGACAACATACTTCATCCCGTTATTATCCAAGGATGCGGAATAAACCAGGCCATTACTGCCGTCAGCAGCCATGTTTCCCGTAGCCACAGGATTAGGAGCATAACTAAAAACCAAATTTTGCTTTCCCGGCTGATCGGCACTGAAACGTGCCACCATCACATTAGCAGGATAGGAAATAAAATAATTACGCTGATAAGCCACTTTATCCTTCCTGAATTGCACGACTGCCATAGCAGAATCTACAGACAGGATACGCTTATAGTCGCTCATCCCGATAATATTCAATCCGGTTTCCACATAAAACTCTCCCATGGTAGTGAAGCTACCGAAACGGAAAGGATTTTCTCCGTCAGCTTCATAAGAAACTTCACTATTAAAGTTCCGCCGCGTCAGCAGTTCAGCTTTCTTCTGATCGCCTTCCGCAAATGCTTTCCGTATCTCATCTAAAATATGTGCCGATTGCTTATTGACATTCCAATAATAATCCGCACCTTTTGCCGTATTGGGACCACCACGCCATAATGTCTTTTCATTAAAAGTAATGCGTTCCGCTTCAACCGAGCCCATAATATTCGCGCCCAAACTGCCGTTACCAACAGGCAGCGATTGCGACTCCCAGGCGGCATCCGGATTGCGGGCACCATTTCCCGCTGTTATCGGCTTATCTTTACCTTTCCACATTTCTGGTCTTCCACCGTACCATACGGCATGCCCTTGCAATGTATTAGGGGTATCAAACCAAACGGAAAGTCCTTTAGTGTAATCGGTTTCACCTGCATACACAAGAGAAAAAGCCCCAAAGGTACAAACTAACAGGGAATAAATCTTCTTCATTATCGTAGTGTTATTTCAAGATTAGTATACTTCTACAAAGGTAATAAAAAAGTACCACTTAAATAAAAAAAAGGCGGTTCGAAATTCGAACCGCCTTCTGTGCAATATATCTAATATATAAATTAGAGTTTCGGACCAGCAGCAACCAAAGCCTTACCAGCTTCGTTACCTGTAAACTTAGCGAAGTTCTTGATGAAACGTCCAGCCAGGTCTTTTGCTTTTTCTTCCCATTTGCAAGCACATTCGTAAGTGTCGCGCGGGTCAAGGATTTTCGGATCAACACCCGGAAGTTCTGTCGGAACAACAAAGTCGAAGAAAGGAATAACCTTAGTCGGAGCTTTGTCGATAGAACCGTCAAGGATAGCGTCGATGATGCCACGAGTATCTTTGATAGAGATACGCTTGCCTGAACCATTCCAACCAGTGTTAACCAAATATGCTTTAGCACCAGTCATTTCCATCTTCTTAACCAGTTCTTCTGCATATTTAGTCGGGTGCAATGACAAGAAAGCAGCACCGAAGCAAGCAGAGAATGTCGGAGTCGGTTCAGTGATACCACGTTCTGTACCAGCCAATTTAGCTGTAAATCCAGACAGGAAGTAGTACTGAGCTTGTTCCGGGTTCAGGATAGATACCGGAGGCAATACACCGAATGCGTCAGCGGACAAGAAGATAACTTGTTTAGCGTGAGGACCTTTAGAAACAGGCTTAACGATGTTTTCGATGTGGTAGATAGGATAAGAAACACGAGTGTTTTCTGTTACGCTCTTGTCAGTGAAGTCAATCTTACCGTTAGCGTCAACAGTTACGTTTTCAAGCAAAGCATCGCGTTTGATGGCGTTGTAGATATCCGGTTCGCTGTCTTTATCCAGGTTGATAACCTTAGCATAGCAACCACCTTCGTAGTTGAATACACCTTCGTTATCCCATCCGTGTTCGTCGTCACCGATCAACTTACGTTTCGGGTCAGTAGACAAAGTAGTCTTACCTGTACCGGACAGACCGAAGAAAATAGCAGAGCTGGTTCCTTCCATATCTGTGTTAGCAGAGCAGTGCATAGAAGCGATACCACGGAGCGGGTTCATGTAGTTCATGATAGAGAACATACCTTTCTTCATTTCACCACCATACCAAGTATTCAAGATAACTTGTTCTTTAGTCTTCAAGTTGAATACAGTAGCAGTTTCAGAGTTCAAGCCCAGTTCTTTGTAGTTGTCAACTTTAGCTTTAGAAGCGTTGAAACATACGAAATCAGGTTCTCCGTAGTTAGCAAGTTCTTCAGCAGTCGGGCGGATGAACATGTTAGTTACGAAGTGAGCCTGCCAAGCCACTTCCATAATGAAACGTACTTTCATACGAGTTGCTTCGTTAGCACCACAGAAAGTATCAACAACGAACAGACGTTTGCCAGAAAGTTGTTTTACAGCTTTAGCCTTCAAGTCAGCCCAAGCTTCTTCAGTACAAGGTTTGTTATCGTTTTTGTATTCGTCAGAAGTCCACCATACAGAATCAGCAGAAGCTTCATTCTTAACGAAGAATTTATCTTTAGGAGAACGACCGGTATAGATACCTGTCATTACATTAACAGCACCTAATTCAGTTACTTGACCTTTTTCAAAGCCTTCCAGACTCGGTTTTGTTTCTTCAGCGAACAAAACGTCATAAGACGGATTGTGCAAAATCTCGGTCACACCTGTGATACCGTACTTGCTTAAATCTAAATTTGCCATTTTCTTTGAATTAATTAAATTGGTATTTTGTTTTATTATCTCTTTCACCTTAACATATTGGAAGCTTTGGATAGCCCCCTGTAAATCCGGCTACAAAAGTAATACTTTCTTTGGAAAGCAAGAAGGTATTAGAGAAATTTTTCCCTAATTGAATCTCTTTTATAAATTCCTAACAATATCTGCAAACTGAATGTTGCAATTTGAAAGATTATCATTTACTTTGCAAGCCAGTATGATATCAGAACCATGAAAATGAGATTAAATTATGATTAAACTATAATATGAAGGTAATTGATTTTAGCAAAACAAATTCGATTCTAAACCAGTACATATCCGAAATCAGAAATGTAGAAGTTCAGAATGACCGCCTGCGTTTCCGCCGCAATATCGAGCGTATCGGAGAGATCATGGCTTACGAAATGAGCAAAGAGTTTACGTACTCAGTAAAAAACATCCGGACACCACTGGGAACAGCCCCGGTCAGTACGCCGGACAACCAACTGGTCATCAGCACTATCCTGCGTGCCGGACTTCCCTTTCACCAGGGCTTTCTGAGCTATTTCGACGGAGCGGAAAATGCATTCGTTTCCGCCTATCGCAAATACAAGGATACACTGAAATTTGATATACATATAGAATATATCGCTTCACCGTGCATTGACGACAAGACATTGATTATCACCGACCCTATGCTAGCAACAGGCAGCAGTATGGAACTGAGTTACCAGGCTATGCTGACCAAAGGGCATCCCGCCGAAATCCATGTAGCTTCTATCATTGCCAGCCAACAAGCCATCGACCATATAAAGAATATATTTCCCGAGGATAAAACTACTATCTGGTGTGCGGCTATCGACCCTGAAATCAACGAACATTCTTACATTGTTCCCGGACTGGGCGACGCCGGCGACCTTGCCTACGGAGAAAAGGAATAAAAGAACACAACATAAGAACGGCTCTCTTCTTCGCGAAAAGAGCCGTTTCTTATGTGACAAATCGACCTAGTATACAAGAGTATGATTCACTTATTTCATTTCAGGCTTTTCTGTCACCTTGCGTCGCTCCATCCATAGTAAAACCATGACTCCGATCAACAACAGGGCCAATGCCGCATAAGCAATACTTTCGGTGACATGGATACTCTGCGGGTCGAACCACATTTCAATGGTATGTTCTCCGCCAGGCACGTTCATCGCACGCAAGATGTAATCCGCACGGGCAATATCCACCGGCTGTCCGTCGATCGTTGCCTGCCACCCCGGATAGTATATTTCAGAGAATACCACCACGCCGTCTTTAGGTGAGGAGGTCTTATAAATCAAACGGTTCGGCTCGTAGCTAGTCAGGCGGACAGTGGACAAAGAGTCCTTATAGCCTTCTGTCACACCTTTCAGTTGTTCCTTGAATTTCGCATCCACTATGGCAGTTTCCGTTGGAAGAATATCATTCAGGGCATCAATTTCCTCATTCGCATTATTCACATATTGTACTTTATCCACAAACCAGGCATTGCCATAAGCATACGGATTTTCAACAGGAACAGGTTGCCCCTGTTGTCCGGCAGGGAAGATAAAGTATTTCGTATTCAGCATATTCAGAACGCGGAACTTCGAAGCATCCACACTGTCCATCTCACCGCCGGCGGTAGCCACAGCCTGATAAGTAGCCTGCATCTCAGGGACGATATGGTGGTCTATCATTTCCTGATAACGACGCAGTTTGGCAGCATGATAGCCACCGACACTCTTATGCCAGTACGCCGTATTATTTTCATTAAACGTATTACCGGGGAAACCGACGAAGTTCAGCACACGGTAATCCAGGGTTGTATCCTGAAGAATTATTTCGTCTGCCTGAGTCTTAACGAATGCTTCCGCCTGTTTGGACTTCGGAACAAACAGGTCGTCATGCAAATAACGCTTGTTGACAGTCCACATATCTATCAGGCATAAAAGCGCAATACCTGCCAAAGCAAAAGTAGCTTTCAACTTCTTCTGCTGGTACAGGAATAAGAGGAAGCATCCTACAATGATAATGAAAAAGCTGCGCCATGCGTCCGAAGCAATGATTGCTTCGCGCATCTCCGTCAGATTTGTGACCACCGGAGTAAGATGCTCTGCCGGAAGTCCTTGTTGCAAAGCAGCCATCTCTTGTGTCGTAATGAAACCTGAGAAGAAAACACCGGGCGCAACAGCCAATATCAACGTAACACCGGCTGTAAGCACCAACGTCACAATCACCCCTGTGCGGTTCTCTTTCAACTTCAGAATTTCCGGTTTACCGAATATTTCCTTCAACGCAAAAACCGCCAACAAAGGAATGGTAAATTCAGCAATCACCAGAATGGAAGATACGGCACGGAACTTATTATACATCGGAATATAATCTATGAAGAAATCCGTCAGCCCCATGAAGTTCTTTCCCCAAGAAAGCAGGATAGAGAAAATAGTGGCACCTAACAATGCCCATTTGAGCGGACCTTTGACAATAAAACAGCCCAATATAAACAGAAACATGACAAATGCCCCTACATATACCGGACCGGCAGTCCACGGCTGGTCACCGAAATACTGCGGAAATTGCGAATAGATATTGCCATACATCGGATTAGCCTTTGCCATGGCAGCTTCATTCTGTGATAAAGTAGCTGATGATGAACCGCCTTTCACGTTCGGAACCAATAAAGTCAATGTTTCGCCAATTCCATAGCTCCAGTTCGTAATATAATCACGGTCCAGTCCGCTACTTGTCTGATTGGCAGCAGGTCCTTCCTGCTTCAACTCGCTTTTGCCGCGCATCGTCTCTTTGCTATACTCATACGTATGGTACAGGTTGGAGATATTGATACACACTCCCACCACGGCAGCCAATGCCAAAACCGCGCTGGCTTTGAAGAAATGCGGCAATTCTTTCTTCTTATAAGCATCCTCAAAGTAAGCCCCTACGATAAACAGGATGACAAACATAAAGTAGTAGCTCATCTGTATATGGTTGGACTGAATCTGAAGAGCAATGAATAAAGCTGTGACAATCCCACCCAACAGGTATTTCTTCCGGTACGCCAGGACGACACCCGCAATCGTAGGCGGAATATAAGCCAACGTCACAAATTTCCAGATATGTCCCGCTGGTATAAGGATAAAGAAATAGGAAGAGAAAGCCCATATGACTCCGCCTAATCCCGCCAGCCAGGCAGATATTCCGAATGCCCGCAAGAGGATATAGAATCCGAGCATCATGATAAAGGTCAGCACTACATAATCCGGCAGGTAGAGACGATACACTTTTTCCACCCAGCTCAGCGCTTTCGTCGAGTCGTAACTCGGAGACATCTGATAGGTAGGCATACCGCCAAAGATAGCATTTGTCCAGCGCGTACGTTCTCCGGTGCGGTCACGGTACTCTTTCGATTCCTGTCCGGCACCGACTCCGGCTACGGAATCATGCTGAAACAAAATACGGCCTTCAATGTCAGCCGGAAAGAAGTAAGCAAAAGAAAGAATTATAAAGGCCAGGATGGCGATTAAGTCGGGAAGGAGTTTCTTCATAATGGATTGGCTATTGATAAAGAGGGTGCTGCGGCATGATATACTTACCACGCTTTTGCAGCACCCTCATTTAATTAATATCTATAATGGTCGGCCTTATAAGGTCCGTCTACAGATACACCTATATAAGCAGCCTGTTCAGGAGTCAGCTTAGTCAGTTTTACGCCGATCTTTTCAAGATGCAGGCGGGCCACTTCTTCATCCAGGTGCTTCGGCAGACGATATACATCGACTTCATATTTCTTGTTGAACAGTTCGATCTGAGCCAATGTCTGATTGGTAAATGAGTTACTCATCACGAACGACGGGTGCCCCGTTGCGCAACCGAGGTTTACAAGACGACCGTCGGCAAGCAGGATGATACTGTGACCGTCCGGGAAATAATAGCGGTCTACCTGCGGCTTGATGTTCACACATTTGATGCCCGGATAATGCTTCAAGGCATCCACCTGGATTTCATTATCGAAGTGACCGATATTGCAAACGATAGCCTGGTCTTTCATTTTCTCCATATGATCAATACGGATAATATCAATATTACCGGTAGTAGTCACGAAAATGTTGCCTTCAGTACAAGCATCTTCCATGGTTACCACTTCAAATCCTTCCATAGCGGCCTGCAAAGCGCAAATCGGGTCAACTTCCGTCACCAGTACACGTGCTCCGTAAGAACGCATGGAGTGAGCACAGCCTTTACCTACATCACCATAGCCACATACCACGACAACTTTTCCGGCAATCATCACGTCTGTTGCACGTTTGATACCGTCAGCCAACGATTCACGGCAACCATACAAATTGTCAAACTTGGATTTCGTCACCGAGTCGTTCACATTAAATGCCGGGAACAGCAGTTTGCCTTCTTCCTGCATCTGGTACAGACGGTGTACACCTGTTGTTGTCTCTTCGGACACGCCGCGCATTTCTTCCGCTACACGATGCCAACGGGTCTTATCTTCCGCCAATACTTTCTTCAGGATAGCATTCAGTTCTATTTCGTCTTCGGCATGTGCCTCCTTATCTAATACCGCCGCGTTATTCTCCGCGTCATAGCCTACATGAATCATCATCGTAGCGTCACCGCCATCGTCCACAATCACATTCGGCCCTTTGCCGTCAGCAAAGCTCAATGCCTGCAAAGTGCACCACCAGTAATCGGCAAGCGTCTCGCCCTTCCAGGCAAACACAGGCACGCCCGAAGCAGCAATAGCCGCAGCAGCATGATCTTGTGTTGAATATATATTACAAGAGCACCAACGTACTTCAGCTCCCAGGGCTACCAGTGTTTCAATCAACACGGCTGTCTGAATAGTCATGTGCAACGAACCCATGATGCGGGCACCTTTTAACGGTTTGGATTCTCCATACTTTTCGCGAAGAGCCATCAGGCCGGGCATTTCTTTTTCTGCCAAATCGATTTCCTTGCGTCCGAAGTCAGCAAGCGTAATATCTGCCACCTTATAAGGCAGAGTAGAGAATAATTCTGTAGACATATTGTAAATCATTTAATATATAATTGGTACAAAGATAGAACATTCTGATTAGTAGGGCAAAAGCTATCCGTTTTTTTTATATTATAATAACTTGACAGGTCACTATGTTTATAGAAATAATGTCTTATATTTGCAATAGATAAAACAGTTTATACAACATTTCAGTAAACAGTAGTAAACCCTCTATGCGAAACTACGACAACAAAACAAGAGAAGAGTTATTAGAAATAATCGAACAACTAGAAAAGGAGAACGAGTTTCTTTCTTCCGATTCGCCATGTCTCAAACAGCAAAAGGAGCTGGATGCCGCCAGAATAAAAGCTGAAGAATCGGACCGGCTCAAATCTGCCTTTCTTGCAAATATGAGTCATGAGATTCGTACTCCGCTCAATGCGATAGTCGGATTCTCCAAATTGCTCATGCATGCAGAGTCTGTAGAAGAAAAAAGCCAATATGCTGAAATCATCGATAGAAACTCCGAAATGCTACTGAACCTGTTTAACGATATTCTGGATTTATCATCCCTTGAAGCCGGAACGCTAAAGTTCAACATCCGCCCTATTAAGCTAATCGACATCTGCCTGCAACTGGAACAACAATTCCTTTATAAAACCCAAAGTAACGTCAAACTCACCTTGGATGATGTAGATACGGACATGTATGCATCCGGTGATTGGAACCGTATCATACAGATCATAAGCAACCTACTTAGCAATGCCGCGAAATTTACTCCAAAAGGAGAAATTCATTTCGGTTATCGTGAAAAAGAAGATTTCGTGGAATTTTATGTGAAAGACAGCGGTATCGGTATTGCTCCGGAAAAAGCTGCCAGCATTTTCCGCCGTTTCGGGAAAGTGAATGATTTTATTCAAGGAACAGGATTGGGATTAACGCTCTGCAGAATGCTGGTAGAAAAGATGGGCGGGCGCATCTGGTTACGCTCCCAAGAAGGCAAAGGAAGCAGATTCTACTTTACTCTCCCTCGGATTTGCTCTTAAAACAATTCTGATAGATAGATAAAAAGACGGTGGATAGCTTTTATAATGTAGCTATCCACCGTCCTTTTTATCTATCCGCTATTATTTCTTTGCCACCGGTGCACTCAGCATTTCTTTATACTTCGCCGGATCATTCAAGACTTTTACCGCTTCCTTCAAGCCGTCGTCATCTTTCAATTGCTGGATGATATTACCACGTTGATAATAATAACGCTTGATAATCTCGGAAGCAATCATTTTCTTTATATCACTGGAGAAATAATCCAGGTCACGATCAAGATCATGGTTCAGTTTCTTTTCGAGTGCTTTAAATTCTTCTGTCGCACCTTCCATATACCCTTCAAATTCGGCCGCTTCCTTCAAAGTTTTCAGAATCTTCTCGCTCTGCTGGTCGTATTTGAAATCGGCTTTCTTCACCAATGCTTTGAAAGCATTATAATCCGCATCCGTCACTTCAAACTTCTCAGGAGCCACAATAGTAGGATGATCCAGGCAATATTGAGTCGCATAATCAAAAATCAGGTTGTCACGCACCAGATAGAACAAAATGTTCGGCAATTTTTCCTGCTTGACAATAACATCCGGCATTACCCCACCGCCATCACGCACTTCACGTCCTGCCGCAGTATGGAACACCTTGGTCAGACTGTCGGGAATAGCGCCTACGCTTCCGTCTTCATTGCGGTGCTTATAATCGATAGCCTGCACGCAACGTCCGCTCGGAATATAATATTTGGAAGTAGTAACCTTCATCATTCCGCCATAAGGCAAGGAACGGGGAACCTGTACCAGCCCTTTTCCGAAAGTACGGTTGCCGACAACCACTGCACGGTCAAGATCCTGCAAAGAACCCGACAGAATCTCGGAAGCAGAAGCAGTGCCACTATTCACCAACACGGCAATAGGAATATCCAGATCCAACGGTTCACGTAGAGTCTTATAGGTATTGCTAGCCTGCTTGATTTTACCTTTTGTCGTTACAATGACTTTCCCGCGCGGCAAGAAATAATTGGCTATTTCCACAGCCTCATCCAGCAAGCCACCGCCATTATTCCGAAGGTCAATCACTAATGAAGTGGCTCCCTTTTTCTTCAAATCAAGGAATGCTTTCTTGAAATCCTTAGAAGGATTACCGGAGAAAGTACTCAGATTAATATACCCGACATGATTATCCAATACATCAGCATAAGGAATCGCAGGAGTCTGGATTGATTCACGCACAATCGTAAATTCTATCGGCGTACGCTCACCTTTGGCATTCGGGCGTTCCACTTTCAGTTTGAAACTTGTACCTGCCTGTCCGCGCAACATCTGGCTGACTTCCGCATTATTCTTACCTGCAAGATCCACACCGTCAATCTCCATCAAAACATCTCCGGCTTTCAATCCCGCCTTTGCAGCCGGCGTTCCTTCAAACGGTTCGGCAATCATGGAGCGTTTCAACTTCGTATTATAAGTAATAAGGGAACCGATTCCGCCAAAGCTACCTTTTACCATCTGTTCCAACTCACTCTGGTCTTCTTCCGGATAATATTCAGTATAAGGATCCAGCGAATAAAGCATATTGTCGATACCTTCCCGGATTGTCTTGTTCGGGTCTATCGTATCTACATAGAACATATCCAGCTCCTTTACCATAGCATTGAATATATCCAGATTCTTGGCAATCTGGAAATTGCGGTCGTCGCCACTCTTGAAACTAAAGAAAGCTACAGCAGCCACAACGGCTACCACAACGATAGCTACCCGCCCATTCAGCAATTTTTTCATACCTCTTTCCATATAAATGAGTTGTAAAAGTAACTCAATCCCTGATTATTCCGCCAAAATCCTGTTTATATTTAACTTAATTTCATCCCAACGTTCTTCTGACATTGTCGTTCCGATTACCTGGATAACATTTCCCGAGAGAATAGAACCTATTTTAGCACACTTTTCCAATGAATAGCCACACGTCAAACCGTATAAGAAACCGGAAGCAAAATAGTCCCCTGCACCGGTGGTATCTACCACTTTCTCTACCGGGATAGCGGAAACTTTAATCTCTTCCGTACCCTTACGGATATAAGAGCCGTTTGCACCCACTTTTACGATAGCGATGCTGCATTTCTTGGCTATAATCCCCAAAGCCTCTTCCGCCTCTTTACCCGTAAATGCTTTCGCCTCTTCCTCATTCGCAAAAACAATATCTACATACTTATTTATTAATAAGGAGAAAAATTCCAGGTCGTTCGCCACAATATTATAGCTTGCCATGTCAAGGCAAATCTGCAACCCCGCTTCTTTCGCCAGTTCAATGGCATGGAGAATCATTTCGTGGTCCTGAACCAAGTATCCTTCTATAAACAGGTACGCATAGCCTTTAAACATATCGAGAGTCAGTTCTTCTGCTTTCAAAGAAGCGGCCGCTCCCAGATAAGTTCCGAAAGTACGTTCCCCGTCCGGTGAGATAAAAGTGGATGCGACTCCGGAAGGCAACAGTTCCGAGAGCAATAATTTGTCTTCAATATTATTTTTCTGAAGATTTTTGCGAAAGAATTCTCCATAATGGTCATTTCCCACTTTTCCTACAAAACCGGTTCCAGCCCCCAAACAAGCCATTCCAAGGATGGCATTTGCTGCCGATCCGCCCGTTGCCAGATGGGTTTTCATCTGCGAAAATTGCGTGTTAATCTGCTGTAACTTAGCGTCATCAATGAGTTGCATGCTTCCTTTAGGTAATCCCATTTCATCCAGGAGCGTATCATCCTTTAGGGTTGCAAGTACGTCTACCAGTGCGTTGCCCAATCCTATTATTTTGTCCATTTCTAATATTTTTTTTGCAAAGATATTGCATATTTCAAAAAAACCTACTACTTTTGCATCGCAATTGAGAAAAACATTCTTCCTTAGCTCAGTCGGTTAGAGCATCTGACTGTTAATCAGAGGGTCCTTGGTTCAAGTCCAAGAGGAAGAGCAAAGTTCAAAATCTCAGTTGCAAACATTCTTCCTTAGCTCAGTCGGTTAGAGCATCTGACTGTTAATCAGAGGGTCCTTGGTTCAAGTCCAAGAGGAAGAGCAAAAAAGAAGCCACCTAAGAGGGTGGCTTTTTTATTTGGTATCATTTATGAAGTATCTTATTAAAGAGAATTACGTATAATCACCTTCGTCGGATTACGCTTATAGATTGTGTTTCTGTCCAGGATTACAGATGCAGCCGTTTCCCCCATCATCTCAAAATCTGTGGAGATAACAGTGATTCCCCCTTCTAATATCTCCTTCACGGCGGTATCATTATAAGAAATCAAACCTATTTCTTTGCCCAATTCATAGCCATTCTTCTTTGCCAACTTAATCAGTGCCACATCGTCCGTATCATACCGGCTAAACGTAATATAAGCATTCCCCTTACGGAAATTCTTCTCTTCCACATTCGATTCTATGGAATAAGGAAGTTCGCTCTTGACGCAATAACGCAGAAAACCATCAATGACCTGCTGCGCATGAATCGCTTCCGGACGTGCTATCAGAATCAGTTTCTCATAATTCTTCAATCTATCCTGCAATTGCAGAAGACTGCAATAAATATCATAGCCATAATCCTGATAGATGCAACTGTAGTTACCACTCAATCCCTGCTGATTATAATCTATGATTATTCTCTTCTCCGCCGGAATCTGGTTCAAGACATCCGTCACATCTTCTTTCAGGAAAGTAGCTATAATATAATGTGTATAATTACCCAGATTCTCCTTGATAAGCTTTTCAAAAACCTTATAGTTATGATGATGAAAGTAAATATCAATATCCCCTACATCTTTCAAAGCATTGAAAATAGAGCGATAAATCTGTTCACGCATCACGTTCATCTTATCCAATAACAAAAACACATGATAAGAATGATTTATAGATATTTTTTTCACAAAATACCCCTTCCTGTAAATCGCTTCGATGACTCCCATCTCCAATAAGTAGTTCAGCCCCTTCAACAAAGTCTCCTTACTCATGTGCAATTGTGTCTGTAATTGGTTCAATGAAGGTATCTGGTCACCTATCTGAAGAGTCCCGTCTTCAATCAGTGAATTAATATAATCCACTAATTGAAGGTACTTCATCCGTGAAGCGGGTTTCTTCTGTTCTGTTACATCAAGATTCTGGTTCTGCATTACTACCAAGACTTAAATAAATATTTAGCAAATATACTTAAATACCATGATAAAGCAAACGATTGAATAGACAAAATCATATTAATATCTCATTCAAAATATCTTGAACTATTCATAGCACTTCACCGCAAACAAAGCTGCCGGAATCATTTCTGAAGGATGCTCCAACACAATTTTAATCTCATCGGTCACCAATTTCTCCGGAAATACAAACTCATTTATCGACTGATGGTTGTCTGTTTTCTCATAAATCAACCGGTTCTCTCCATCGTATATTTTATATTTCTCCACACAGAAAGGCATCTTATTCTCCGGATGCGTCATCTGAACCGTTTCCATCGGCTGGTCAAAATCCGTATCAAAAAAGAGAGACATCTTTCCGATATGTACAGCCGAGTCCCATTTGATGGTCAAAGCCGGAGCAGGGTCATCCAACTCTGCAACCCAGGCATTCGGCGACTGAACCGGACGGTCAATGCCATTATTAATATTTGAAACAGAAAAAATATGGCAGTCCTTTTCCAACTGGACAGCGATATTATGCCCTCCGGGTCTGCGCTTCGGACACCAGAACTCAAATTCCTCAATGCCGATATCTTCTTTAGGAGTCTGCTTCCCAAAATTGGATACAGCCTCATTAATGGTGTTAAACACAGACAAAACTCCGGTTATCCTTTCCTGAGTATATTGCAATTGCACCAGAGGATTTTTCTTGAAAACAAGGAAAGCATACTGTTCTTCCGGTATCACGGCTTCAAAAGTCAGCTCCAACTGTTGCCTGCCTTGGCACAAGGAGACTGTCTTCGCTTCCAAAGTAACATCCGGAGTATGATTGAACGGTTTGCTGCTTACACGAAGCTCTACTTCCAACTCTGTCACTTCGGAAACAGCAAGTCCAACTTTCACCATTCCCAACACATCCCCTTTATGTAAAGGTATCATTTGAGCAACAGACTCATCCAAAACCTGCATCCCGCCATCAGCCGGAAAACCCTTAAAACGATATTCACTGGATGCAGACAAAGTGGCTTTCGCTACCAGATTCTCCTCATCTTTTATAGCCATATCAGGGATATATTGACCCATTCTTGATAATTTTGCCTGCAATTCAGGCACTCTTCCCAAAGAATAGACTTCCCTCGGAGAGATATTCTCTTTCAGACAAATAGCCGCAGCCATCGCAACAGCCTGTGCACTGTGCGCAGAAGTAGCCATCACACGGGTCGAGCCGAAAGCGACGTGTGATGTACTTATGATTCTTCCGGCAAGGAAAAGATTGTCAATGCCCCTGCTGTAAAGACAACGATAAGGAATCTGATATACCCCTTTCGAGTGCCACTGGTTACAGGCCGACTCTTCTCCGAACACACCGGCTGCCGGATGCAAATCAATACTCCATCCACCATAGGAAACCGCATCCTCATGATGTCTTTGCTCTATGACATCCTGCTGAACCAGCATATAGTCGCCTTCAAACCTTCTGCTCTCCCGCTTTCCAGGAATACAGCCTACCCACTCCAGTGTCATAGTCTCCGCTTCCGGATATCTGCCCGAGTTCTTGATATAATCCCAAGCACCATAAATAACTTTCCACAGTTCCCACTTAATTTGCTCCGTATCATGCACTGTGTCCAAGTCGCCTCCGTATTCAACCCACCATAGTTTACAGCCATGTTCCTTTGCATTGAAACTACGGAACCGCGGAACAGTCTTCGTCACATCCATCGCATAAGAAGGAGCCACATATTTCACCGGATGACCGGTATCCTTTGTATAGAAGTACAGGCTGTGCCCCAAAAGCTCGCCATAATCCTCGGCCGGCGCAAACTTTTCGCCAAACTCCTCTCTGCTCTCCGCTCCCATGCGATAAGGAGCCCCGGAAAGGAAACCGACAACACCGTCACCGGAAGCATCACAAAACAAAGGAGCAGACACTTCGTACATGGTGCTGTTCTGGCTACAGAATCCCCGGACACTTTCTATTTTATGGCTGGAACTCTTTTTCACCTCATACACGCAGGTATTCAGCAATAAAGTTATATTTGGTTCGCTCACCACCTTGTCAAGCATGACAGAATCAAAGATTATCGGATTGCCTTCCGGGTTGCGGAACGTATTCTCCACCATAATCTCATCTATCACACCACCTTCACGTGCCCAGCGATTATTATTTCCCATGTGAGAAGTTGCTCCGAGCATCCACAGCCTTATCTCGCTGGAACCATTTCCTCCCAGTACCGGACGATCTTGTATAAGCACCACTTTCAAGCCTTGCCGAGCCGCGGTTATGGCAGCACAAACCCCTGAAATACCTCCGCCTACTATTACAAAATCAGCCTGAATCGTATCTGTCTTAAATATTCTCACACTATTAAACTTATCAAGTACCATCTTCTCGTATCTAATTAATTTTACTTCTATTTTAGCTCTAAACCTACTTTTCTATCTTTATTACCTTACGTAACCGGATGTCATCGGACGCACTTCCAACAAGTATTTCATAACTTCCCGCATCATAATCAAAGTCTTTCAATTCCGTCTTGTAATAGGAGAAAGCAGCCTTGTCCAAAGTTATTTCCATTTCCTGCCCGGTGTTTTTTCTGATAAAATGCTTGGCAAACCCTTTAAGCTCCTTATAAGGTCTTTCGACTTTCGGATGGATAGGGCGAACATATACCTGGGCCGTTTCCGAGCCGTCATATTTCCCTGTATTCTTTACAGTAAACCTGACCTTAACCAGCAAGTCTTTGCCTTTCTCCCTGTTTACACGTAAGTCAGAGTATTTGAACGTGGTATAAGACAATCCATAACCGAACGCAAATTGAGGTTTCGTATCACTGACATCGTAATGCCTATAACCCATGAAAAGTCCCTCTTTATACTCTACCCGTTTATCACCATCCGCATCATAGTAGTATGGATAAGCCGGATTATCCTCCCATTTCTTTTCAAAAGAGACGGGTAACTTTCCACTGGGATTCACTTTCCCGAACAGGATTTCAGCAACAGCCGTCCCGCCTTCCTGACCGGCATACCACAGATGCAACAAGGAAGGAACCTTATCTATCCATTTCGACATATCCACATTCCCGCCGGCATTCAGCAGCACAACCGTATTCGGATTGGCAGCAGTGATACACTGCACTAAACTATCCTGATACTCAGGCAACTCGAAAGGCCGGTCATTACTTTCACGTTCACTGCTCTCATTAAATCCTATATTCACAATAGCCACATCGGACTTTCCGGCAATTTCCACAGCCTCATCAAAGAGTAGCTTATCCTCTCTCCATCCGAAAGAAATATCAACAGGATGCACATTAGCAAAATATTCAAGAACAACAGGATATTCCTTACCGGCTTCCATCGCCAATACAACCTCACGAGTTGTTATCCCCTGGTCTCTCCACTCATTAATCACCATTTCCGTACCGACTTTCAAACGGAACCCGTCGAACCCTCTGACTATGAACCGATAATCAGCGCTTTTCTCCGGACGTACAACTCCACTCCAACGCATGGAACAGTGGTCATACGGAATACCTTTATTCTCGGCAGCAATATGCCAGCCATTGCCAATATTGACAATCGTGTCTATCACAGTTTTTGCCGGTGTGCCCTTCAAACGGATATTATCAAAATATTCGGCCTTTAGTCCTTTAGTCCGGCTTCCCGCTTCTGTGTAAAAAACTGCATTGGCAACCGTTTCTGTCAAAGTAGGCACGCCGGGCGCATAAGAAATCTGAAGATCCTGTCCGACATTCTTCAACCCCTCCAATACCGAAACAGAATGGAACGGGAATGTATAAGAACTCCCACCTCCCGATATATAAGAGTTCGCATTGGGGCCAATCACGGCAACCGACTTCACTTTTGAAGGGTTCAACGGAAGTAGCCCATTCTCATTCTTCAATAATACAACGCCTTCTCTAGCCAGTTCCAATGCCACTTTTGCCGCTTCCGGGTTATTATATGGAATAGAACTATCCAATTGCTCATTATCAAAAAAGCCGAACCGGAACATAACTCTCAGGATTCTCTTCACTTTCTCATCAATAGTTGCTTCCTTCACTTTCCCGGCTTTTATCGCAGGAATCAGATTCTCCTTATTCATCCACTTTCCACGCGGCATCTCCAAGTCCAGACCACCATTGGCCGCACCGACAGCGTCATACGTAGCCGACCAGTCACTCATTACAATTCCATCAAATCCCCATTGTTTTCTCAACACTTGATTATTCAAATAATCATTCTGCGTGGCATGAACCCCATTCACCGGGTTATAGCTATCCATAACGGCGCCCGCACCCGCTTCCTGAATGGCAGCCTTATATACGGGCAGATAAATTTCATGCAACACCCGCTCGTCAATGTCACTACTTACATTGTTGCGATCCCATTCCTGGTTGTTTGCAGCATAATGTTTCAGAGTAGCCACTACCCTCTGATCCTGCAATCCTTTGACATAACCTATTGCCACCTGAGAGTTCAGGTACGGGTCTTCCGTAAAATACTCAAAGTTTCTTCCACACAAAGGAGAACGAAGAATATTCACACCGGGACCTAATAATATATGTACGCCACGCGCCCTTGAGTCTCTTCCCAATTGTTTTCCTAATTCATATGCCAGTTCCCTGTTCCAGGTCGAAGCAGTCAGCCCCCCTGCCGGATAAGCTGTCGACTTACCGTCTTTATGCGTACCGACAGGCCCGTCCGTCAGTTTTATTTCGGGAACGCCCAGACGTTCGATTCCCCTTATATAAAAGCCTTTATAACCTCCTATATAATCTAGTTTTTCTTCCAATGTCATGCGGTGGAGCAAATCATTCGTCCTGTCCTCCACAGAAGCTGTCTTATCTTTGTATATCTGAGCAAAGCCGCTCATAGAAAAACAACTTAAAATTCCAACGATCACTAAATGCTTCATCATTCTATTTTACTATTTGTTATTTAATATATTTGGAGATAACCTTTTTCCACACAGCGTACCCTTCGGCAGTCAGATGTAGCCCATCTTCCCGATAATGCTCCGGAAACAATTCTCCGTCCGCTGTAAACATCGGGGTATATATATCAGCGTAGGCAGCATTCGTTTGTTGCTCCACAAATTCTTTTATCAAGGCATTTGTCTGCTCTATCCTTTCCTTATCCTTCAATCTCCGTACAGACGGTTTGATAGAGATAAAGACAAGCTCCGCTTCCGGCTTTTCCTTCCGGAGAATAAAGAATAGCCTCTTGATCTGAGCCAGTATTTCGTCTGGAGTCCATTTGTAGCCAATATCATTGTCCCCTTCGTAAACAAAAATCTGCTTAGGTTGATAAGGGCTTATCAGGCGGTCTTTATAATTAATCAAATCTATCGTCTTCGTGCCGGAAACACCCCGGTTAAGTACCGGCTTCCCGGGAAAATCATCCGCCAGGGATTTCCAGTTCTCCATCGTCGAGCTACCCACAAAAAGGATCAAGTCCTTTGCCGGCGGATTGACGGAATCCGCTTTCTCATAACGCCTCATCTTCTGATCCCACTTCAGTTGTTGTGCCAGTTTAGGCACTCCCTTTACGCGTTCACACGGAACAGGCTTGCCACGCAAAAGTATCCTGCCCAAATAGATTACGGACTGGTCATACTTTTCGGGATGTGCCGTTATATCCTCCCATTGCTTACTGCCGAGTATTTTTTTCTTGTCAGCCTTCTCCGAAGAAATCCGGACAGTCACCTGATGAACACCTTTATCTAACTTAATCACGTCATATTGTCCGCGATAGCGATTGTTACACCAGGAATTAAAACGATTCAACGTATAATTCCCGATACGGTCATTCGCTTCATACAGATGAAAACCTTTAGTACCCACCTCTTTCAACTGAACAAATTTTCCGTCAACCAGAACTTCCACCTGTCCTACCTCCGGACCGCCAATATCAAACAATCCGAGCATATCCCCCTCAAAGCCAAAGGAAAACGATGCCCCTTCCTTACTGCCGGTCATCACTGTATCAAACCATCCGGCAAATTTCTTTAAAGAAGGGTTCTCTGACGTATTCACTTCTTTCCATGACCTGTCAAAAGAAGCAATCTGTGAAGGAATATACATTTCGGCTTCTTCCCATTCCGAACCGATTAACGGTTCCGGAAGCCTATGTGCCTGCAAAGCACCATTTCCCTTCCGTATCTTCTCTAATCCGCGGGCAATGGCGGATGCATACAAATTTCCTCCCTCAGCGACAGGATGAATCCCGTCATTAGAAAACAGAATCTTCCCGGCAGCCACCTCTTTATTACCTTTCCAAAGCAGCTTACCCGCCTTTTCGAGTGTTGCCGCCTCCATTCCCAAATGAATGGAAGGGAGTTGATAATGTGCGGCTATGTCTTCCAGTCCCTTAATCACCTGCGGAATATCCCCTTTCTGATAAGTAGTAATCTGGTTCGTATAAACCGTATAAATCAAACAAATATCCGTATGAGGATTCTCTTTTATAATCTTTCGGATCATCCCTTCCATGCCATCCGGATAACCACCGTTTACTGCAAATTCAATAAAAATGAGATCCGGCTTGTATTGCAACACCTGTTCACGAATCCGGAAAGCGCCCAAATCCGTCCCCGTACCGGACACCCCAGCATTAATCCACTTAAAACGGGCATTGGAAAAAGCATTTTCCATATACCGGGTGGTTTGCAAACGATAGCAATATTCTCCTTGTGTAATGCTTCCACCGATAAAGGCAACTGTGACTTCCTGTCCTTTCTTTATTTTTGAATAGAAATTGGGAAGTCCCTTTCTTACTGTACATTCTTTTTCATTATAATAACCACCAGGTTGTATCAATGGAATTTCCTTATCCGCCGTTGTGTACACCAAAGGCGAAGCTCCTCCCTGCGAAGCGGCAATCTTGTCCAAATCAGCCCGGCTCTGTCCATAAGCGCAGGGAAGTACGGTCATTAGCGCCATTCCTGCAAGAACAGTTCCCAGTTGTCGTATTTTTATCATCTTCATTTTGAATTAAGTATTATTTCCTTCGTTTTATCTGTCTGTCCTTTCGATTTCACCGTTACTTTGACAACGGCCTTCTCGTCCATCTTCAATTTATAAAAACTCCATTCGAACGGATAAGAAGCAACCGTGCAAGCTTGTCCGTTACATTCCACCGCAACGGACATTTCTCTATCCTTAGCCGGTGCAGTTTCAGCGAATCCATACACAGAATCCCATCCGAACGGAGAACGGATACGGAATAAGAACACCTTACCGAAAGGTTCTCCCATATCAACCACCTCCATTCCATTCTTCAATACAGGATAACGGGTCTCTTTGCGAGGTTCGGCCAAAGGAAACGCCAAAGCCCTGAAACCTTTTCCCGGAACAGAAACCTTAACCGTATTTCCAGTCCTGCTTATCTTTGCCGTTTTCCCCTTCTCCGTATATTGTACAATATCACCCTGACCTACTAATCCGGCAACCGCGTCCAAACGGACAGTCAATGATTCTTCCTGTTCGGACTCACCGGACAGAATCACCCAGAAATATTTATCGGAAACCGCAGTCAGATAGTTTACTGTCGGATTATCCACTTGAACCAATCCTTTCTTTGTCCAGAGTTTCGCCTTGCTGTCTCCAAATATCTTCCCTTTCTCATTTCCGTAGATACGGTTTGTAAACCAGACAAAGCCTTCCTGCTTGCAGGATGGGAAATAGATATTCCCCCTGGAACGTTCTATCGCCTCAGACACCAGATAATCCCACGTAAATGCCAAATGGGGCGGAATATGATGGTAATAGATAGAGCTTACATCCGGTCCCTTATAAGGAAAATCCGGCGACAGGGTAATGTCCGTATATCCGGTGGCATAATATCCCGGATAATTTGTAAATCGCCCGATGACTCCATTCCGGGCATAAGTCTCATAAATAGGCTTACGAGTATATTGAAAGAGACGAAGCAGATGAGGAGCCCAGTTGCTCATAAAGACCGGACGCACTTGTTTCCCCTTTGTCCGCAGGAAATAAGTCGAAGGCTGTTCAAACCCCAGTCCGACCGGCGAAACAAGCCATTCCGGCACTTGCTTCTCCTGTGCATCATTCGCCACGCGGGGGAATCCCAGGCGGAATTTCTCTTTCCCTTTCCACCACAGGTTTGTATTTCCATCAAAACGGTTTCCCGGATGAATCGTCTGCGGACCTTCATTTACCACAGGGTAACTTCTGATACCCGCAATCGTATTAGAAGCGCCGTATTGTGCCGCTTTCAGATATTTCTCTTCTTTTGTCAACTCATACAGATCAATCAGATCCCACCACGGAGCATACACATTCGTATTATAAAAAGACATCAGACCTACCGGTTGGGATGAGTTCCTGTATATCTGCAAGTCTATATACCGGTCGGCCGTAGAAGTAGCCATCCGTTTCCATTTCTCATCTCCGGTAAGGTTATAAGCAGATATTGCCTGCACCCACGAGAGAACCTGCGTAGAATATCCCTTTGTTTTCCTCAAGGTATCACCCGGCAAGGCGATGGAAGTCAGCCACGGGTTCAACCCTCCCAAAAGACGATGCAAGCCTTCGTAATAAGAAGTGTTGAACTGCGAATGAAAAGGATTGAGCCGGAGTGTCTCAAGCGTTTTGTTATATCCGCCCGGCACCAAGTCCGTAGCCCATCTGTATCCGCTCCGGGACAATGTATATTCTATTGTCGGCAAAGAGCGTGACAGATAAAACTCTTCATCTTCCGAGAAAACAGAAGCAGCGACAATAGCCAAAGGAGCAGCGTGCACTACCGTCGGAGCCGTTTCCGGATCTCCTTCAATATCATAGAACCCTTTAAGACCTGCATCCCAACCGCCATACTCTTCGTTACGCATCAAATCCAGTATATTGAACATTGCTTCAGTCAGTGATACATCCTTTTGTTTTCTGTAATCTTTCACCTTATATACTTGCTCCGAAATATATTCCACCGCCTCATTCCAGCCCGTCGGAAGTATGCCCACCACAAACTTACGCTCAATCACCTGCCCTGCCTTCACGCGGGAGTCCTTCATCCCCATCACGGGAGCAAAAGCCACCGGCTGAACTACATTCTGTTCATTCTTGACGGAGAATCCCATCGGAGAGAAATCCACACTTCCCCATTCCTGCGGGAAAGTCGTATCGTCTCCGCATATAAATGACGACATCACTCCGCCCAAAGGCGTGGTAGATTCAGCAATAGCCAACGGTTGTTGCATCATCGAAGAAAGCATCATCACCGGATGTGAAGAAACACGCTTATACTGAAACATCGGCGGAAGAAGCAGGTTGCTCATATTCGGCTGAGGCACAGGCTGGAAAGCTGAAAGCCCCATACTGTACATTCCGTCTGTAGCCGGACGACAGGACAACCTCACCTCGATATGATTTCCTTTGGCGGGCAGCGTCCAGTAACCCGTGACGGTAGAGCCGTTCTTCGTGATATACTGTACTTCAATAGTCTTATTATCCTTGTTCACCGCTTTCACCGGAATGGCCTCGCTAAGAACTCCCGCCACATAAGGATTCAGATAATCCTCGTCAGACTGCACCGTGTATTCTTTCCCCCCTACGGTAAATGTCCTTTTCGATACCGCATTCTTCCAGGAAGGAAAGAATTTATCATTATCCACCGGACTTTGCTCCGCAGTGATAAGAAACACCTTATGATCTTCCATAGTAGACAGGAAACGGCGCCAGATTCCCTTCACCTTGATTTCCGTCCGGCAGGCAATCGCCTGGTTATTCGCTCCGGCTTTTACAAAACTCAACCGGATATCCGGATTCTCTATATTAGCCACCATTTCCGCATCAGGCGACAATAAAAGCGGAGTAGACACATTGTCGAAACCCGCTCCTTTCGTTTCTACCTTAACGGGATTTTTTCTCCACTTTCCAATCTCCTTCCTATCCATCTCATTGGGATTGACAGAATGATCTTTCACCAATAGAATCGCATCACACCGGCCGAAGTTCTTTTTCGTATCATGCAAGCGCAATAGCACTTTTTTTCTTTTCAACTGCACATTGCCCACATTTTCCCAATAAAATCCGACCTTACCGTGTTTCCCCGATTCTTTCATCGGTTTCTCATCCACACTCAAACGGAACAAGCGCGTCCCCGGCAATTTCTCATAATCCGCCGACCTTACCCATACGTTATAGTCCCCTTCTTCCATTATATTGACGACCGTAAGCGCATCAAACTGTTCATCAAGACTTCCACCACCGTTCAAACGAAGCATGGCACTGCCCATACAATCGGCCGATCTATCCGCTGACCATTTTCCTTTGAACTGAAAAGCCTCAGCTTCAATCAAATATTTATCTTTCTGTGCATACGTGTCTAGTCCTACGATCACAAAAAGAAGGGTGCAAACAAAGTTCTTTATTATCCGGTAATTTATGTCCATATCCTATTTATATTTAATCTTTAGAACTGTCAAGCCATACGCATCAGTCGTTACGTTCCAGTTTTCCACGCCATCCAAAGGTGTGGAACGGCCTTGATTATCCAGGCAAGATACGTCTTGCACACGGATCTTTTTTCCGGGGAACAGACATTCCGCATCCATTTCAATCAAAGAGGACTGCTTTTCATCATCATTGTTCAGCAAGATCAGGAAAACGGTCTTCTCCTTCCCGTTCACAGCACTCATATATTCCACGTAAGGATTATCCAGTTTGAATAACCCCGGACGCATTATCAAATCGGCTTTCGTACCGAATACGATGCCGGGCGCAAAGCCATAAGTCTGGTGAGGCCCCACTTTCGGAGTGATGAATCCACCCGGATAAGTTATCTTGCCATTTGAGCGCAAGGATATTTCAGACAATAAATAGTCGGTAATCCATCCCACCTGCCACCAGGCATGATGAGGATAAGGTCCCGCCCCATTATTCATCGAATCCCAATAGTAAGAAGCGACTCCCGTTTTCAAATCCACAAATGCATCTCTTCCTATGGCTGCGGCACGTGCCATATTCAGGAATAACGAGTCCTTTGTCAGCCCATACATCCGTACGAACATTCCGGCATGGCTGGCTAATAATATCGGTCCGCGGTGATTGGCTGAACCGGCCACCCCACCATGCTCGAAACTCAATCCCACCTGACTGATTTCCCAGTCTTTCCGGGCTATCCCTTTTACCTGTTTCACCGTTTCTGTCGGAATAGGATGCGTATAAACCGATGCCGTATAAATCTTAGCCGCCGATATAGCCGCTTCTTTATACTTCTTGTCTTTTGTCACATTATACAGTTCCAACAAAGCCTGTACACTTTGTGCTGTCGCAAAATCCGGCACGAAACGTGTGTCACCGCAAACACCCAGGAAATGTCCTTTCCTTACAGCGTTCTCCACATACCAGTCCGCTCCTTGTATGGCAGCTTGCAGATACTTCTTATCTTTCAATATCTCGTAAGCAATCAACAGTCCATAAAACGTAGGCCGCAAGTCCGCAATATCGGTAAAGATGGGTTCCAATGTTTTGTTCTCATAAGCCACTTCCCATTGTCCGTTAGGTTTCATCCATTCCAACAAACGGTCGGCAGCCAGTCTGACGTGCTGTTTCAGTTCCTTTTGCTGTGGTTCGAAAAGCAGGATATTGCCCATGTCCATCAACATGTAATAAGTAGTAGCAATGGGTTCCGTATAAGGTCCCCACTCTTCGGTGAACCGTTTACTCTTATACAAATAATACTGTCCGGCAGAAGAGCCATATAGGAAATCTTTCTCCGCATGTTGTTGCATCAGTTTAAAATTCAACGCATTCGGCAGTCTCTTCCGTGTCAGACGAGGATCATCCGTCAACTTTGCCAGCATCCACATAGCCCCGTAATCGGAGTTTTTCATGGCGTCTTTTTCCGAATCATACACACCACCCAGATAATCCTGTGCTCCAATCGTCACTCCCTTATATACGTGGTTGTGCCATTTGGAAGTACTGTCATTAGTAAGGTATGCGTGCATATCGTAAAGCCTCTGTGTCAATGAATACTTGGTCTGTTTCAACTTTAGAAAATCAGTGAAACGATAAATATCATTAATCGCATGTTTCAGTACGGCATACCAATCCGCTTTCCGGATGGTATAACGGAAAGAGAAAGAGAGACTGTCCCCTACATGAACCGATGAGTTCTTCTCTCCCAACACAGGATGATAAAGCGTAGGGGAGAACTCTCCTTCCCGGTTCATGACCGACAATCCGAGTTGCCATTCCGCATGCAACTTTTTATCCTTCGGCCAAGGATCCCTGCCCGTACCCGGTTCGGCTGTGACGGCAACGGTCACGCCCTTTTTGTCCGTTATCAATGCGGACAATGTAGAAGCGGTGCGTTCTCTTGCCACCACCGGTACATCGGGGATTCCCTGACCATAACCATACGCTTGCACAAAATCCGTGTTTATGGCATTCCCCTGAAATATTCCAGGAACAGTAGCCCACTGAAAATTATATTTATCTATTGAAACCAGCGAAGGAGTTGCCAAAGAATAATAGCCGTCCCTCTTGGGATACAAGATGAAGTCAACTTTAATATCATTCTGATGAACCGGATCCAGACACCACTTTTCTGTAATGCGCATCGTTTCATCTTCGTACCGGAAACAGAGCTCCGTATCGGAAATACGTTTTACAGAGGAAGGGTGAAAAACCAGATTCTCCCCTGCCTTATTCAAGGCAACAGCATTGGTATTCTGCTGCCATGAAGGGATAATGTAGCGATACTGTGGAGCCGGGAAAAGAATCTCTTTTCCCGTATTGTCATATAGTTTCTGCGATGTGATTCCGGGTTTGGACGTAGCGTATAAAACGTTATGCTGATAGTTGGCAGTTTCCATAGAGTTCCATCCGTCGGATCCCTTCACTTTCAGCGTTTCCAAAGTATATCCGTCGGCATCCTTTTTCCACCCGAGTTCAAGTTGGTCGTTAGCCAATCGCACTACCGACAGTTCCTGGGCCGGTAAAGCGACAGACAAGCTTAGTGCTACACCTATAGAAAAATAGTTAATGAAATTCTTTGGCATCCCTTTCATTTTTATCAGTTATTCTTTTACTTCAATATTTAATTTCACTTGCGAGTAATTACTTCCGTCATACCAGTCGAATACAGCTTTATAAATGCCGGGAGTATTGTAAGTATGTACGTAATCTCTGGAAGTGACACTATTTAGAGAGACTCCTTTATCAGGAGTACCTTTTCTGAGATTAAAAGCTTTCGATATAGCCCAATCATCATTTTCCGGTTGGTTTGCCCCTCCGTCAATCAATATCTGACTGGAAGAAACTAAATTCCATGTTACAGCGGGATTTTTAAAATCGACAGCTTTCCACCCCATTGTAGACATCGCCGCCAAACTATTCCTTACGCCTTCAGGAGAAATCAAATCAAGGGTTATTGCTCTAACGATCCAATTATTCTGCCTAGGCTTTTCAGTATCCCTGTATCGGAAAGCCACATAAAGTTGAGCGTTCGGGTCATCACCTGCATACTCTTTCAAACTAACTTCTCCGGAAGGAGTGCGATCCACTCCTGACGAGAATGTAAACTTCTCAGACAAATCAACCCAATCGGCAGCCTCCACACTTTCTTCATCATAAATACCATTAAAATCATTAGATACCAGAAACTGCAGATTCTGATAGATCTCACCATAACGCACCCAAGTCGAAAAATTCACCACCATATCATTATCCGCATAGAATCTCTCCCTGAAGTCAAAGTTATGTCCGCTTTCTCCGGAATAGAAAACTACATTGTTGGCATTATTACCCGTCAGACTAAACATTACAGGCTCTCCCGCCTTACATTCCACCTTATCCGGCAAAACGCTCAACGAAGCGGGAATCTCTTCTTCCACCGTACCTCGCACCTCCACAGTCAGTCTTGTCAATCCATGATCACTGCCATTGTACCAGTCGGATGTCGTTTCAAATACAACCTCATAGATTCCCGGTTTAGTATATATATACTTATACTCATCCATCGTCGTACTGATATTCTTCAACGCAACCCCCGTATCGGGAGTGGTTTTCCGGGCATCAAAAGCCTGCGAAATAATCCAGTCCACATTCTTCGGCTGGTTATTTCCTCCATTTATCTGTATTTGGCTGGTAGAAGAAGTATTCCATGTCACAGCCGTATTCTCAAAATCAACGACTTTCCAACCCATAGTAGGCATCGTAGCCAAGTTACTTCGCACACCTTCAGCAGAAACACAATCAAGTGTGATGGAACGGATAATCCAATTATTCTGTTGTGCCTTTTCTTCATCCTCATAACGGAATGCAACAAACAACTTGGCATCCTCGGCCGCACCGACATACTCTTTCAAATTCACCTCTCCGGAAGGAGTCTGATCATCTCCTACCGAGAAGCGGAACTTATCGGATAAATCAATCCATGTAGCTGCTTCCACATTCTCCTTGTCATAGACTCCACTGAAATCAGAAGATACCAAGAATTTCAAGTTATGATAAATATCTCCGTAACGCACCCAGGAGTTAAAATTGACCAACAGGTCACCATCTGCGTGATATCTCTCTTTATAAGCATAGTTATGCCCGACCTCTCCCGAATAGAACACTATATTATCCGGATTTCCGTTCAGTTTGAAAGTCACAGGTTCGCCCACCTGGTAGACTTGTTTATCCAGCGCCACCTTCAGTTCCACACTTGGAGCCTCATCTTCCACGCAGGAAACCAGCCCCACAAGTAACAAACCGCAATATCTTATTATATTTTTCATGTTCGATTATTTTAAAAAGGATAAAAATCAATTACCACCCCTCGTTCTGAGTCATCAGCTTGTTTACGGTAATCTCTGTATTCGGAATCGGGAAGAGCACGTTACGGTCTGTCGTATTCTCTCCTACCCTGCTCGCATATTTAAATTCTGACGGAGCAGTCGTTGAAATTTCCGTTCCAAAAGCCTTCATTGTAGCTACATATTCTCCCCAACGAAGCAGGTCGAGTTTGCGCATACCTTCAAAGCAAAGTTCTCTGAACCGTTCTTTCTT
This sequence comes from Bacteroides sp. f07, assembly GCF_042854785.1. Lineage (NCBI taxonomy): Bacteria > Pseudomonadati > Bacteroidota > Bacteroidia > Bacteroidales > Bacteroidaceae > Bacteroides > Bacteroides sp. f07. Next base: position 551,477 of record NZ_BAABXI010000003.1, read on the forward strand.
CACTTCTTCCAAAAAATCCGTCTTAGCCAAATCCGCCGGGAGATCCACCGTTGCATCGGCGGTATGAACCGGTTTCCCATAGGCTCTTCTTCTCACCTGATTGATTGCGTCATACGCCTCATCGGTTGGGCCGTTGACCTCATTCTCCGCCTCAGCTTTCATCAGCAGGACATCACTGTAACGGATAACAGGAAAGTTGGTGGAGTTGAAGAGCCGGGCTTTCTGTCCTGTCTCGTACTCTCTTCTCCATTTTCCCGGATTACGATTATATATCTGAGTAGCCGAGAACATTACTTTTTTAGTAACCTGAACCACTTCTACCTCCTGGGTCTCTTCATTGACCTTTGTTTCTTCCACTACATTATAATAATAAGGAGCAGCATTCCAGTCCCTGCGCAAGTCACCTTCCCCATACGAGTCGTAGAGTCTTTTAGAAGCCTTCATCGCACCACCGGAGTAACCAATTGATTCGTCACGGCACAAGATGCCATTCTCCACTCCTACGGAACCTGCCAAATCGACCGTACCGATTTTATTGCCATACATACCCACTTCCCAAATACACTCTTTGTTATCATTGATATCTTGCGAATGATTGATAAAGATTTGCGCATAATCCGAATTCAGCTCATGCTTTGTCGAAGCAATCACCTTGTTGGCATACTCCAAAGCATCTTCATAGCGTGCCTCATCTTTCAACGGCTCACCCGCCATTTTCAGGAACACCCTTGCCAGGATAGCTTGAACTCCCGTTTTGGAGATTCGCTCATTATGGCCAAGCGCATCAATATCCAATACCAGTTTTTCCGCTTCCTGCATATCCTTTACAATCTGTTTGTAAATATCCGCCAGTGGCGATTTCGCCAGATAGTTATCATTGGCAGACATTGTCGGAGTAAGTTTCAACGGCACTTCACCAAAGAAAGTGGTCAGCAGATAATAGTAATATCCTCTCAGGAAGAGAGCCTCTCCCTTGGCAGCTTTCATCACATCCGTACTCAATTCTTTGTCCTCAACGCTATATAGCAGAAGATTGGCTCTGTTCACTCCTTCATACAGCACTTCCCAAAAACGTCCGACATCCAAATCAGCGACATCCATTGCACCCGCACGGATATTAGTGTTGTTAAAATTATTGGTATAAAAAGACTCATCGCTCAGCACAAAGAAGCTGAAAAGTCCCTTACTGTACATTCTTCCGTTTGTGTCAATCAGACGATTATACACTCCGTTCAACGCCTGCAACAGTTCGCTTTCCGTATTGTAATAATAATCAGGAGAAACGAAGTCCGGTTCTTTATCCAGTATGTTCGAGCAGGAAGTTGCCAACAGACATACGGTCATCCATAACAATATAGTATGCTTCATATATAACGTTTTGATTTTAAAGGTTTAAAAAGAAATGTCAACTCCTAAAGTGATAGTTCTCGGCCTTGGATAAGGAGACCAGTCGAAAGAAGGCGTCAGTGCCGTGGGACGGGTGGAAACCTCCGGATCCGGTCCGGAATATTTGGTCCAGGTAATCAGGTTCTGCGCAGAAGCATATACTCTCAACGACTTGATATTTATCTTTTTCAGCCATGCGTTCGGCAGCCTGTATCCTAAAGCAACCGTTTTCAGGCGCAGGAAAGAACCGTCTTCAATGGTACGCGATGAATAAACAGCCGGCCCCTGTCCACCTATCCGGTAGAGTTCGTTCGTCTGGTTCTCGGGAGTCCAGCGGTTGGCAAAAGAAGCAAACATATTCAGTGAAGTACGGGCATTCGGGTCGCCACCTTCAAACTCAATGCGGTTAGCATTCAGCACATCGCCTCCGTAGCTCCATTGGAAGAATACATTCAGGTCGAAGTTCTTGTACTGGAAGTTATTGCCGAAACCACCGATATGTTTCGGGTTCGGGTTGCCGATAATAGTCAGGTCATAGTCGTTCACCACCCCATCGCGATTGATATCCTTGAACTTGATATCTCCCGGCTGAATCTTCTCACGTGCATTTCCATTATTGGGGACACCGTCTTTCAATATATACGATTCTCCTACCTTATCGAAATCGGTATATTGGTAAACTCCGTCAAAAATATGCCCGTAGAACATGGCGATCGGATGTCCCGGAATGGCGATATACGGATAAGCGTTGTTGAAGTTACCCCAGTTCACACGGCTTGCCAGGCTCGGCTCGTCATCATTCAGTGACAACACCTTGTTGCGGTTGAACGAGATATTGAAGCTGGAAGTCCAGGAAAATTCCTTCGTCTGTATGTTTTTAGTGTCAATAGTAAACTCAAGTCCTGAGTTGGAAACCGATCCTACATTCCGATAGGCGGACAAGAACCCCATGCTCGGTGCCAACGTAGCATTCAACAGCAAATCTTTCGTTTTCTTATAGTAATAATCTGCCGTGAACGAAATCCGGCTATCCAGGAATGACATATCCAATCCGATGTTGGTCTGCACGGTAGTCTCCCATTTCAGTTTGGGATTTCCCAGTGTTTTCGGCACTACCCCTTTACCCGGCGTGTTGCCTGTGCTATATCCGGAATCTGCTGTTATCTGCAAGGCTGTCAATGCTGCATAATCCGTCACGCGGTTATTCCCCGTTGTACCGATACCGGCTCTCAGCTTACCGCTGCTGATCCATTTGATATTTTTTATGAATTTCTCTTCACCAAATCCCCACGCGGCAGAAGCAGACGGGAAATAAGCCCAACGGTTATCTTTCGGGAATTTCGACGAACCATCGGCACGGAATGAAACGGTCAGCAGATATTTGGACTTATAATTATAGTCTGCTCTTCCCAAATAAGAAACCAAACCGTTGGCTGTCTTGCTGATAGTGGCGGATGTCAGTTCGCCCTCATCCAGTCCGGCAATTCCCAATGCCTCATTAGGGACATTGATTGCTCTGATTTCATCAATAAACGTACTATTATCCTGCACTGTAAAACCACCCAACACTTTTAGACGATGGCCTTTTTTTAAAGGGACATCATATGTCAAGGTATTTTCATTCAGTAAACTAGTCCGCTCCGTGTTGGTGATCCAACCGTTCACCTTATTGTTGGTGTAAGCGTTCCCGCCCCGCGAGTTAGAGTTGTAGAAGACTTCTTTCCGCTGGTGTATCTTGTTATATCCACCGGTAATCTTCAGGGTCAGATTTTTTAAAATCTTATATTCAAAGTAAGCGTTGCCGATGAAATTGTAAGTGAACAGCGGATTATACTCATTCTCCGCAGCTTTCAGAGGATTAATACGAAGGTCGGTCATCGAGTCAACTGCTTCGTCAAACAAATCGTTCAGCAAGTCACCGTCATTGACTCCCGCCACCGGGCGATACCCCCACAGGGTATACATCAAGCTCGCCGTAGGACTGGTCTGTGATTCGGATACAATAGTACCATATTTCTTCGAATACGTATAGTTGGCATTAATACCTACTTTAATCTTCTTATTAATAGTCTGATCGAGCACGAAACGCCCCTGATATTTTTTGTAACCGCTATTCAGCATAATACCTTGTTGATCTACCAATGACCCTGAAACAGAGTATCTCGTCTTTTCGGTACCACCCCGGACAGCTAAATTGTGGCTATGCACCAAAGCATCCCTATACACCTTATCCTGCCAGTTGATACCTTCGATGTTGCGATAATCTTCCAATGTCCTTTCACCCGCCAAATAACGCTTACTGTAAACATTGTAGTCCGCTTCCAACTGATAGCGTACAAACTCATAAGGATCAAGCATTTCCTGCTGCTTGATAATTTGCTGTACACCTACCCAGCCACTGTATGTCACGGTAGGCGAACTAACCTTTCCTTTCTTTGTAGTCACCAGAATTACCCCGTTCGCACCTCTTGCACCATAGATAGCCGTTGCCGACGCGTCTTTCAAGATTTCAATAGACTCTATTTCTTCGGGATTCAGCATATTTCCCACCGCCATTTCCAGCGGAAAGCCATCCACTACATACAAGGGAGAATTATCCTGAGTTACCGAGTTATTACCGCGAATGACAATCTGCAAATCACTGCCCGGCTGCCCGTCGGACGAAGTTACCTGTACACCCGCTACACGCCCTGCAAGACTTTCTTCAAAGTTAAAAACCGGCGCTTTACGCATATCTTGCACATTCGCCTTTGCTATAGCCCCTGTCAAATCCTTACGAGGTCCGGAACCATATGCAGTAATTACCACTTCCTCCAGTAATTCAGAAACGGCACGCAAGCGAACAGTCAGTTTCTTTCCATCCGCTACCGTCACCGTCTGCTTCTCATATCCGATAAAAGAAACCTCCAGATTTATGTTATCGCCATCCACCCGGATAGAAAAGTTCCCATCCAAGTCACTGATAGTACCCACACTTTTCCCGGCGACTGCTATAGAAGCCCCGATAATTGGTTCTCCTGTTTCAAAATCAATCACCGAGCCAACTACCGTTCGCGTTTTTGCCTGTTGGGCAACCTCCACACTGTTTATTTTTGAAACATCTTCTGCCGAATATACTACAGAAGAAAAGGAAATAGATAAATACACAAGACTACAGCATCTAATGTACCACTTCGCTTTTGAAATAACTGCGTTCTTCATGGTGCAATACTTAATTTCTCGTTAACAATTTAAATGGAATATCTAAGTTTTCAACGCTAGCAACTGGTCTACTCTGGTCTGCTAGACTTTGCAAACATAGTGATTATTTATTAAACTCCAAATAATTTTAAAGAAAAAAGCATAATCATTCCTGCAGGATTCTCCAGAAAGCCCATAAACAAAGGGAAGTGCACTTTTATTTTTTTTCATAAGCAGGAAAAAGAAAAACGGGACACACCTCTTTTATATAGAAAAAGGCTATGTCCCGCAAATTATACCTTCCGAGAAGGTCAAAGTTTCAACTCGTCTTTCTAAGAGACGATTCCCTGATATTCAGTTTTGCATCCAGGATGATTGATTTCGAGGGCATTTTATCGTCATTATTGATATTATGCTTGATCTGCTCCAATAACAACTGTGCTGCATTCCTCCCCATTTCAAAAGTCGGCTGCTCCACACTAGTCAAGTTAGGTTCCACAATAAATGCCTCCTTTGATTCGGAGAAACCGACTACTGCTATATCCTCCGGGATTCTAATCCTGTTTTTTTGAAGAGTTTTCATCGCCCCTATCGCCACCGGATCATTCACTGCAAAGATTCCATCCGGCAATTTTTCCATTTCAAGAATCTGGTGGGCAGCCATTATCCCTTTTTCCATCATTATTCCACAATCGATAATCAAAGCCTCGTCAACCGGCAATCCATACTTTCGCAAGGCATCCATATAGCCGCTCTTACGTTTCTGCGCAATGAGCAAATCTTCAGAACCCGCCAAATGGACGATCCGCGTGCATCCTTGCCGTATCAAATGCTCGACCGCAGAAAAAGCCCACTTATAATCATCAATAACCACATAGGGAGCATTCAATTCCGCACAAATCCGATTGAAGAAAACCACGGGGAAATGATTCCGAATCAAATCAGAGAAGTAACTGATGTTTTCTGATTCCTGGGTAACCGAAATCAGAAAGCCATCCACCATCTGCGCTTCCAACGCCTGCATATTCCGCAATTCATTCTCATGCGACTCATTAGACTGCATAATCAACACATGATATCCTTCAGGATTGAGCACACTCTGAATGCCCATAATTACCTCGGAAAAGAAGGAATTGACAAATTCAGGTACAATCACTCCGATAAACATAGACTGGCTCTGTTTCAGACTCAACGAAATCGGATTCGGCTTATAATTCCACTTTTCCGCAAGCTCCAGAACCGCTTTGCGCGTTTCCGGGTTGACATCCCATTTATCACACAAAGCTCTGGAAACAGTAGAAGTCGAAATCTTCAGCTCCTTGGCTAAATCCTTGATAGTCACTCTTAATTTACTCATAGTCTAATCCCCTTTCTTAAAAATTGCCCGAATATAATCAAATTCCCGTGATTGAGATGTTAAAACTCCAAGAGTTTAATTTCGGGAACGTTTGCGGTAACGTTCCCGATGATTTATATTCCGAATTGCTTGTTTATCTGTAGAATCGAAAATATATTTGCCGTCGGCTTTGAGGTTTTTCAAGCCTGTTTTGTTAACTAAATCATTTGATATGACTACTCTTGACATCATTACTATCGTACTATTTTCCCTTGGAGTTGTCCTCGTCGGACTGGCTTTCTCCAGAAAAGGTAAAAGCATGCAATCTTTTTTCGCCGCCAACGGAACCATGCCGTGGTACATGAGCGGACTGTCCCTGTTTATGGGATTTTTCTCTGCCGGCACATTCGTCGTATGGGGTTCCATAGCTTACTCCATGGGCTGGGTTTCAATTACCATCCAATGGACAATGGCTGTCGCCGGTCTCATTGTCGGAATGCTTATTGCCCCCAAATGGCATAAAACGGGAACGCTCACGGCAGCAGAATACATACACAAAAGATTAGGAAAGTCGACACAGAAGATATACACTTACCTGTTCTTGTCTATCTCTGTGTTTCTTACGGCCTCTTTCCTCTACCCGGTCGCTAAAATATTAGAAGTTTCCACCGGACTGCCTTTAAATACCTGCATTTTACTATTAGGCGGACTATGTATTTTGTATGTGTCCGCAGGTGGATTATGGGCTGTTATCTCCACAGACGTACTTCAGTTCGTCATCCTGACAGCGGCAGTTATTATCGTAGTTCCTTTATCTTTCGACAAAATCAATGGAGTGACCGCCTTGATAGAGCAGGTGCCCGACACATTCTATAATCTTCTGAACGATGAATATACTTTTGGCTTCCTGATAGCCTTCGGTGTCTACAACACAATATTCCTGGGCGGCAACTGGGCATACGTGCAGCGCTATACCTGTGTCAAGACACAAAAAGACTCCAGGAAAGTAGGTTATCTGTTCGGCGCTTTATACATCATCAGCCCGGTGTTATGGATGCTCCCGCCAATGGTTTACAGGGTATATGATCCTTCTCTCTCATTGCTTGACGCAGAAGGGGCATACCTGATGATGTGCAAGGAAGTTCTTCCGAACGGACTTTTGGGATTAATGATCGGCGGTATGATTTTCGCAACTACCAGTGCGCTGAACTCAAAACTGAATATTGCTTCGGGAGTCATCACCAATGATATATTCAAAAATCTAAGACCGAAAAGTTCCGACCGTACTCTGATGTATGTTGCAAGAATCTCGACGATTCTTTTCGGAGCACTCAGTATACTGATAGCTATGCTTATTCCTAAAATGGGGGGAGTTGTAAATGTGGTTATCAGCTTGGCGGCATTGACAGGTGTTCCTTTATATCTGCCCATCATCTGGACGCTATTTTCCAAAAGGCAGACTTCGGCTTCGAATATCACCACTACTTTATTGAGCCTGGTTGTCAATGGTTTATTCAAATTCATCACTCCGCTGATGGGCTTCTCCCTCAATCGTGCCGAGGAGATGATTCTCGGGGTTACTTTCCCGATTGTATGCCTGGCAATCTTTGAGATATATTATAAGGTAAAGAACAAGGAGTCTGAAAAGTATCAATCTTACTTGGTCTGGAATAAAGAAAACAATGCCCGGAAATTAAAAGAAATCGAAGAAAATGAATCGGCAGAGAAAGCGGGAAATAATTTCAGCAAACGGGTGATCGGTTATGGTATTTTCGCTTCCGGAGCCGGTATTGCGATATTGGGCGGCATGGCGGATAACGGACAGAGACTTATCATCACAACAGGCGTCGTTTTTGCCCTGCTCGGGTTACTGATGACAAGGAATCCAAAAAGGCAAGAAAAGAAAATATAGGCTGATATATCGAGATTCTCATTTAATGCTTATCTTTGTCTATATTTCATTTACAAAACAGCCGTACATCATGGATATGAATTTCAGAAGATACCCGATAGGAATATAGAATTTCGAACTGCTGCGCAATGACAATTACGTATATGTGGATAAAACGCCTTTAGTTTATAAATTGGCGAATACCAATACAACTTATTTTCTGAGCCCCCGACGTTTTGGAAAAATTCTCAAACTTTTCTCATAGTATTGAGAAAAGTTTCTCACCACGATGAGAAAAAATACTCATCGCTATGAGAAAATATTCCCATAGTGATGAGAATTAATTCTCATCACTATGAGTATTTCCCTCACTAATCTACCAATCATATTTGTCTATATAATCATCAAATACAGGCTTTGACTTAATTCCGTGCTTGCGGAAAATAGCGGCTATCTGCTCCTGTTCAACCGGATGCAACAGCCGTTCCTTATTAAGGATACGATAATACATGCTGCGTCCCATCAATGAATATATTTCTTTATGTATGGCAATGGCCGTAGCGTGTGGAATGTCATCCAGCAAATGGCTCATTCCGGCGGCAAAGCGTGTGATTTCGTTTAATTTAAAAAAGTCACAATTATTCTCATTTCCAGCTATGTGTTGCGGATTGACTGTCGTATAGTAAGGAAGTTTTTGTGAAATATCGAGTGCGACCTGATAACGAAGACATTTGCCACGACGAGGACATTTATCATGATTGCAATATAAAAAACTCTTAGGAACATCATTGTAACCAATCTTTTTATTCATAAATACATTGTTTTTTTAAACCTATTAAAATACTTTTTTATCTCTATTTTGACAATACAGTTTTTATTCCGCCATCGCCAGCGTCAATATACTAATCCGTATTCCTTCTATATCTGTCAGGCAAGACGCACATTCCACAGTGGTAGCCCCGGTAGTCAAAACATCATCTACAATCAATATGTGCTTTCCGACCAGAGACTCCGCATGATTTAACTCGAAGATGCCTTCCACATTCTCCCAACGCTCTAAAAAAGATTTACGTGTTTGTGTTTCCGTATTCTTCCGGCGCACCACCGATTCCGTATCAATAGAAATTCCTGTCACGGCAGCAATTCCCCGGGCTATCCATTCGCTTTGATTATAACCACGAATCTGTTGTTTCTTTTTGTGTAACGGCACGGGAAGTATTACGTCAACTCCTTCAAAGAAACCGGATTCCAGCAATTCGGCTGCCATATAGCGCCCCATGATTGCTCCGATGCCTTTTTGTCCACCGTATTTAAGCTGGTGAAGAATTTGCCGGAAGTCACTTCCTTTTCGGTAAAAGAAGAAAGAGGTAGCCCGCTCCAAAGGAATCTTTCCCCAAAACATTTTTTCTACCGGATTGTCTTTTCTAAGATGATAATCTGTACGTGGAAGATTGATATTACACATTGTGCAAAGACATTCTTCACCTTTCGCCAACGTTCTGCCACAAACAATGCAATAACGGGGAAAAAACAAGGACAAGAATGAACCAAGCCAGTCTTTTATAAGGAGTGTGTGTTTCATAATAATAGTAAGGATTTTATAAGGAGATATTTTTTCTACATATCTAATGGTGGAACTTCCGCCAGAAGTTTCTGAAATAAAGGATGCAGGTGTCCGTTCGTAGCAATGATATGATGCCCTTCCATAAAGTTATCTTCACCATAGAAGTTCGTTACACGTCCGCCCGCTTCCTGCACAATCAAAGCTGCTGCGGAATAATCCCACTTCCCAAGAAAGGCTTCCGCCCAAGCATCAAAACGTCCGATAGCTACATAGCAGATTGCGGCAGCGGCTGAACCATTCATGCGGATACCGCCCACTACTCCATACAGTTTATCTATCAGATGAAGAGCAGTCTGTTTATATTGCAGATGATTATAAGGTAATTCCGTGATAACGAATGCATCTTTCGCGTCCTGAATAGTAGAGACATGAATTTCTTCACCATTCATAAAGGCTTTTCCATCTTTCCAGGCATAAAAACATTCATCCCGGCAGACTTCATAAACGACGCCTAAGAGAAGTTCGGTGCGATTACGCAAAGCAATACATACACAGTAGGGAGCCTCATCATGAATATAGTTCGTGGTTCCATCCAACGGGTCAATCACCCAGCAATACGGTTCATCCTGATAGGTGGCAGAACCTTCTTCGGTTATAAATCCCGCTTCAGGAAGTAAAGCAGAAAGAGCCTTCACCACTCGCACTTCGGATTCTTTATCTACATAAGATACGTAATCGTGCGCATGCTTTTCTTCAACACGTTCACGACGAAAGTTCTTCCGTTCTTCCTTCAAAAAATGTCCGGCGTCAGTTGCAATGCGGCATACTTCGGCTGTAAGTTGTTTCAAATCTAACATTTCTTCTTTTGTTATTTAGACTACCCACAAATCTATGCCAAAATTATTACTTTTTTTGATAGAAGTGAGAGTTTTCCTCGAAAAAGATAAGAACTTCCAAGGCATTAGATGGAAATTCCAAATATCTTCTTGTTCATTAATATAAAAAAATCCGATTCAGCACCATGCGAACCGGATTTTTAACGTACTTGAGATTTGCTTTTTCCACAGAATTTCCCGAATATTGTACCCGAATACTAATTGAAAGGGCTTCATGAAAAGAGTCGACTCCGTTATTTCCCTGATATACTCTTTATCAAAATCTGAAAAGAAACACTTTTCCTTGCAGGTCATCAAAGACAAGGAAGAGAAGGACTATCTTGTGATTTACGATATTATCACGAAGAGTAAACAGCCCAACGGAAATGCGGTAAAAGAAGAGTTTTATAAACGTAGACCGAAAGGTTCTTTTGAAGTATCCATTCAATATTTATATGAGAAACTGGTAGACACACTGCTCACATTAAGAAAAAAGAAAGACATCTACTATGATCTGCTGAACGATTTATGTAAAGCCCGTATGCTTTATGAGCGTTCCCTGTTCGAAGAGTGTTTTGAGATACTATCCAACACGATAGAGCAGGCGCAGTTCTATGAAAACAATGAGATACTGATGATTGCCCAGAAACAGGAACTGGAATATCTGTTGCGGCTGAATTTCCCCAATATGACCGAGCAGGAACTTTTCCATAAACATTTTATCCAAAATGATTCTTTAAAGAAAATTCGAAAAATAACGGAGCAATCTTCTCTGCACAATCTATTAAAATACCGTCTCTCTCATATCGGAGCTATACGAACTGCGAAGCAAAAACAAGATATGAACGATCTCATGGTAAACGAGCTTTATATAGCCGCTTCTTCAGACGCAGAAGGGAATTTTGAACTGACACGAAATCATAAACTTTTTCAGGCCAATTATCTGATGGGAGCAGGAGATTACAGAGCTGCCCTGAACTCATATAAAGAGCTTAACTCATTGTTTGAGCAGAACCAACAATTCTGGTCGAATCCTCCTATTTATTATTTGTCAGTGCTTGAAGGGGTACTTGGAAGTTTACGTTCGGTGGGCAACTACAACGAAATGCCGTATTTCCTGGAGAAATTAAAAAGGCTGATAGCGGAAGATTCATCACTTGAATTTAAAGTGAATGCTACCTGCCTGCTCTTTCAATACGAGCTGTTTCCCTATCTGGATAAAGGAGACTTCTTTAATTGTACAGAGCTCATGAATCGTTATCAGGAGTCGCTCTATGACAAAGAAGCATGGCTAAGTCCTATACGCAAAAGCGAGCTATTACTCTACACGACTCTTATACACATCGGCAATCAGAACTACAAGGCAGCAAAGAAATATATAAGCAACGCTATTGTCGACCACAACATTAAATATCTTCCGCTGATGAGAACCATTCGACTGGTTCGCCTTATCGCCTATTATGAGACACAAGAATTTGAATTAATAACACACGAATCACGTTCCATCACCCGAAGTTTGTCTTCTCCCAAAGAGCAGACCTTCAAAACAGAACGTACGGTTTTATGGTTTCTGAATAAAAGTAATCTACCTATTTTACGAAAAGACCGGGAAGCTTTCTGGGAAAAGCTATATCCGGAAATTCATGAATTATACAACGACAAATACGAAAATCAGTTATTACGCATTTTCGATTTTACTGCATGGATAGAATCAAAAATACGAAAAGAAAAGTTGTCTGAGGTTCTTAGACAACATACCAATGCTAAAGAAATCTAAAAAGATAAAGCTAATAAGCTATATTCACAGCACAAAAGCACCTTCCGCGTTTTCGGTTTATCCATTTGCAATTATATAAATCTGCACAATAAAACAATCCACAAACCACTTATAAAATAGGTTATTTCACACGAAATATCCTGTTTGAAATTATATAAATGAAATATTAATGTAAAAAACAAAGCATTATTATTCCTTTTATTTGCATCATCTTAATTATTAATATTATGGAAACTATATCTAGCAATCGACCCAAAATCGTAGTTATCGGAAGCTGTAATACCGATATGGTTGTGAAAGCCAACAGGCTCCCAGTCCCCGGAGAAACCATTCTAGGTGGAACTTTCTATATGAACCCCGGAGGTAAAGGAGCCAATCAAGCAATCGCAGCAGCCCGACTGGGAGCCGAAGTTACTTTCATTTCCAAAATCGGATACGACCTGTTCGGATTGCAAGCATTGGAAATATATAAATCGGAAAAGATTAACACAGAGTTTATCTTCACCGACCAGAAAAGCCCATCGGGCGTGGCGCTTATTTCCGTTGATTCTTTCGGAGAAAACAGTATTATCGTTGCACCGGGTGCAAGTCGCTCCCTCTCAGAAGAGGATATCAATAAAGCTGAAGAAAAAATCAAGGAAGCTGATATTATACTCATGCAACTTGAAGTTCCGATAGAAACAGCGGAATATGCAGCCGCTATCGCCAACAAGTATGGCAAAAAGGTGATACTCAATCCGGCGCCTGCATCTACCCTGAGTGACACTTTCCTAGAAAACGTACACACCATACTTCCTAACCGGATTGAGGCCGAAATGCTGTCCGGTATTAAAGTCATGGATATAGAAAGTGCCCACCGGGCCGCCAAGACAATCGGAGATAAAGGTATCGAAAATGTCGTTATTACATTAGGCAAAGACGGGGCTTATGTAAAGGAGAAAGACAACTACGTCATGATTCCCGCCAAACAAGTGGAGACAGTCGACACTACCGGTGCCGGAGACGTATTCTGCGGTGCATTCAGCGTTTACCTGTCCGAAAAGCACTCGCTGACGGAAGCCGTCGAATTTGCCAATGCAGCGGCGGCTATTGCCGTTACCCGTATTGGAGCCCAGAGTGCTATTCCATATAAAAGAGAAGTCAACTTATAAAATAAAGAGAAGCCTAGGTCAATCACATAAATCTGATTCAAATGAAAGTAGTAGTTATTGGAAGTTCAAACATCGACATGGTTGCACAAGTCAGCCACCTCCCGGCACCCGGCGAAACAGTCGGAGATGCAAATTTCATGCAGTCTCTCGGAGGCAAAGGAGCCAACCAAGCTGTGGCGGCAGCCAGACTTGGCGGTTCCGTGACATTTGTCACGTCTTTGGGGAATGATATGTATGCGGATATTTTAAAAAATCACTTTAAGAAAGAAGGTATCACCACTGATTACATTATTGATGATGTCAATCATCCCACAGGAACCGCACTTATTTTTGTGGCCAACAGTGGTGAAAACTGCATTGCAGTAGCTCCCGGCGCCAACTATTCTTTATTACCCGGTTCAATCACTCATTTCTCAGAAGTTATTGACGAAGCTGATATTATTGTCATGCAGGCTGAGATTCCTTACGAAACAATTAAAAAAATAGCTTTATCAGCAAAACAAAAAGGTAAAAAGGTATTGTTCAATCCCGCACCAGCCTGCCTGATTGATGAACAATTGATGAAAGCCATTGATATACTAGTTGTCAATGAACTGGAAGCAGCATTCATCTCAGGAATCGATTATACAGATAACAATCTTGAGGAAATTGCTGAAACATTGCTGAAAACGGGTACCAGCAATGTGGTAATCACACTGGGAAGTCAAGGTGTGTACATGAAAAATGAAAAAGAAATCATCCAACTTCCCGGTTGTAAAGTAAATGCGATCGACACAATCGCCGCAGGCGACACTTTTTGCGGCGCATTGGCGGTCGCTTGCGCAAAGAAAGAAATAGATCAGGAAGCACTCAACTTTGCCAACACTGCGGCAGCCATTGCAGTCACGCGCTCGGGTGCACAACCATCTATTCCTACTCTCGATGAAGTGAAGCACTTCATGATTGAAAAAGAATTAGCCTTATCGTTCAACTTTTAAATTTAATGAGCCATGAAAACCTATTTGAAACAACTACTCATCCCTATTCTATCGGGCTTGATAGTATGCAACTTTTATAGTTGTGATAGCGACGACGAACATATCGCTACTCCCATAGCGCCTATCCTAAAGGAAATAAAATTTCCTTCGGAGAATGATATCATCCCTGGTCAGGTTGCGCAAATCAACGGACTTGGTTTTGCAAAAGAAGATATAGTCTATTTAAGTAACGCTACCAACCAGAAGGAAAAGGTAGAAGTCACGGAGATTACAGACAGTTACCTGAAGTTTATCGTCCCGGTGGAAGCAGGCGGCGAGTATACCGTAACAATTGAAAGAGCGGGTAAACAGACCGTTTTAAACGGAACTTTTAAAGTGCCTTTCGTAGTTCCGATCATTGATATCGTTCTACCTTCAGGCAATGTGCAGCCCAAGAGCAAAGTCGAGATTCAAGGAAAAGGATTTGAAGCCGGGGACGTTGCCGTACTATATGCTTCCTTCTATCCGGCAGGCGTCGAATATAATTTACCATTAACTCTTAATGAAGAAGGAGTAGAATTTACACTTCCTGAAGGATTATACGGAGTAAACTCCATTATGATTGTCAGAGGAGAGCGGAAAAGTAATCTTGGAACAATCACTATCGAGACGAATGTCGGTGACAAACTCGGAGGAGGTGTTGTATTCTGGGTGGATGCAGCAAAAGCACACGGATATATCGTAAATATGAGCAACATCGGTACGGGAACAGAACAATTCGGTCCTGAAGTAGCTCCGTCGGACGCAGCCGGAACGAGTAAAAGTATGGGAAGCGGTTATACAAACACTCAAAATATAGTCAAGAAGTTTAATGCATTACAGAGTGCGAACAACTGGCCCGAATGGCAAGGAGTCAAAATTGCCGCCCAACTTTGCTTGGATAATAGTGTCACTGAAAGAAATGCCGTATATGCCGACTGGTTCCTCCCTTCCAGAGAAGAGCTGATCGAAGTATTCAAAGTTAAAAGTTTATTAGCTGAGAAAGGAGCCAATATTCCAGCAAACAATTACTGGACCTCAAGCGAAGGTGACGGGGAAACCGGCTGGTCTGCCTATTATGTGAACTTCTACGAAGATACTAATATCGTTTCTGAAATCTGCTCAAAAAGCGGTTGGAAAATTGGTGTTCTTCCTATCCGGGCCTATTAAATAACAATCCTCATTACTGTCCCGTAAAAGTGGATAAATAGTTCTTTGAAATAATTGAAATATAGTCTATTAGATACTACTTTTTAGGCGCGACGATTTGAAATCATACCTTTGAGGTCAATTAAGGTGACCTCAAATGAACCAAGATAAATATGTTTTCGCTCAGTTAGTAGAATTCTTGAACAATGATAAGTTCAGAAGACTTGTAGACAAGTATGATGGCAATCGTTATGTGAAACATTTCACTTGCTGGAGTCAGTTACTTGCAATGATGTTCGGTCAACTCAGTAATCGTGAAAGTCTTCGTGACTTGATTGTAGCTTTGGAAGCACATCAAGGAAAGCGTTATCATTTGGGATTGGGTCGTGAGCCCATTGCCAAAACTACGCTTGCATCTGCCAATCAGAATCGGGATTACAGAATCTTCGAAGATTTTGCTTTCTATATGATGAAGGAAGCATGTGAAAAACGATCGACTCACATCTTGGATATTCCAGGAAGGAAGTATGCGTTTGATTCCACTACGATTCCTTTATGTTTGGCTACATTCCCTTGGGCGAAGTTCCGTAAGAAAAAAGGTGGAGTTAAGGCTCATGTCCTTTATGACATAGAAGCACAACTTCCAGCCTTTTATACAGTAACTACAGCATCCAGGCATGATTCAACAGAAATGTCCGCAATTAATTATGAGCCAAATGCTTATTATATATTTGACAGAGCGTATGACTCGTTTAAAGAACTTTATCGGATTCATCTTACAGGTTCTTTCTTTGTAGTCAGAGCGAAGTC
Source organism: Bacteroides sp. f07 (assembly GCF_042854785.1). NCBI lineage: Bacteria > Pseudomonadati > Bacteroidota > Bacteroidia > Bacteroidales > Bacteroidaceae > Bacteroides > Bacteroides sp. f07. The sequence continues at coordinate 567,591 of NZ_BAABXI010000003.1, forward strand.
TAATCTGAAATGCAAGTTCTGTAAATGGAAGCGTAGAATGCCGAAGAATATCCTTTCAGATGCGGAAGTGAAACTGATAGGGTACACTTCTGAAAAGAAGTATCCTGAATCATTCAGAGTCATCCGTTTCTATGATGAAGAGGATGATCGTGAATTCACATTCCTGACGAATGCCAAACACATATCTGCACTTGATGTTGCCAATCTTTATAAGAAAAGATGGTTCGTGGAACTTTTCTTCAAATGGCTGAAACAACACCTTAAGATAAAAAGGTTCTGGGGTACTACCGAGAATGCGGTTCGAATACAGATTAGTGTTGCTATCATCACCTATTGTTTAGTAGCTATTGTCCAATATGATATGCAACTGAATCGTTCAACTTATGAGGTCTTGCAGATTCTTAGCATCTCATTAACAGATAAAACGCCTTTACAAGAGCTGTTTAATAAGACTAATTTCAATGATGTCAAAGAACAATTTAATCCCCTTATTCCGGGATTATTTGATTAATTAATAACTCGTCCCGATTTTAACGGGACACTAGTGAACAATCCTATAAAATAAGCGTCATGAAAAAACACATCATATTATTTATAGCTATCTTTTTTGCCAGTGTATTACATGCACAGACTATCAGCATTAAAGGAACCGTCTCTGATACGAACAATGAAACATTACCAGGCGTATCTATAACAGTAAAAGGTACTCAAACAGGAACTGTAAGTGATGCCAATGGAAACTACAGCATCAAAGCCCAAAAAGGAAATATCTTAGAATTTACTTTTGTAGGTATGGTAAAACAATCGGTTACCATAGGGAAACAGAATGTCATTAATATACAAATGGCAGCAGATGCCATTAACTTGGACGAAGTAGTAGCAATCGGTTATGGTATTGCCAAAAAGAGCGATTTGACAGGTGCCGTTGCCTCTATCAAATCAGAACATCTTACTAACTCCAAAGTAGGAACAGTGACGACTGCCCTGCAAGGACTTGCTGCCGGTGTGCAAGTAACTACCGGCTCCGTAAAACCAGGTGGGGATGCTTCTGTCGTTATTCGCGGAGTAGGTTCGCTCCGAGCCGGCAGCGAGCCGTTATATATCGTCGACGGTATTCCCGTACAAGGAGGTCTGCAGGATTTATCTTCCGGTGATATTGAATCTATCGAAATTTTAAAAGATGCTTCTTCCGCATCTATCTATGGTTCGAGAGGTTCTAATGGTGTAGTACTTGTGACTACCAAAAAGGGTACAAGCGGAAAAGCCAAAATCTCTTTGAATGCCTCTTTCGGTACGCAACGAATGTTGAACAAACAAGACTTGATGAACGCGCAGCAATATTATGAATTGGTATCCATTGCTCAACCTAATTACAAATGGACATCAGAAGAACTACGTTTGCTAAGTCGCGGTGAGTCGACCGACTGGCAGGACGCAGTTACCCAAAACGGGCAATACCAAAACTATAACTTCTCCATTTCCGGTGGAAAGAATGATATGCAACATTTCCTGGGAGTAGACTGGTATGACCAGAAAGGTACAATCAAAAACTCGTCCTTCAATAAACTGACTGTTCGATATAATATGGATGCCAAACTAAACAAGTGGCTAAAATACGGAGTACGTTTCAATGTCATTGAATCAAAACTCATGAATATCAACGAAGAAGCAGATTCGGGATACGGAACTATGTTCAGCGCCATTAGTTCACAACCGACAGCTCCTATTTATACCGAAGACGGAGAATATTTCGATGGTTTCCTCAATACGAGAGCAAATCCGGTGGCTATTGTTGACTTACTTGACAAAACCACACTCAAATCCAGATTCGTAGGTTCCGCCTACATCGAGATAGAACCGATAAAGAACTTGAAATTACGTTCCGATAACGGTGGAGAACTTGTCTTTTACAAAGTGAATACTTATGAAGACGGACGCATGGGACAGCATTATACGGCTGGCGGCCATGCCAATGTAATGTCGAACAAGAAAAGATATTGGCAAACAGAGAATACTGCCACTTATTCATTTGACATCAACAAAGAACATCAATTTTCTGCAATGGCAGGTTTCTCTGCTTCCCGAACAGATTATGAGGAAGTAACGGCTGACTCTAAAAAGTTGTCATCCATTCTCAAGTATTACAATTTGCAAGGAGCGGAAGAACACGGGCCGAACTCTTCGTATGCAGTCCCCTCTTCTCTGGTGTCTTTCTACGGACGATTCAATTATAATTTCAGCAACCGCTATCTGGCAACATTGACCATGCGCGGTGACGGTTCTTCCCGTTTTGCCCCGGGACACCGGTGGGGATTCTTTCCGTCACTGGCTCTTGCATGGCGTGCTTCAGAAGAAAGTTTCATCAAAGAAAACGCTCCGGTCATCAGCAACCTGAAACTAAGAATCAGTGCCGGCAAACTGGGTAATCAGAATATCGGCGATTTCGCTTATGCCCCGACAATCGCCCTCGGAGGAGCTTCTGCCAATTACATCTTAGGCAATAACCTGGTAACCGGTTCTGTGCAAACCTCTATTTCGAACCCGGAACTGACCTGGGAAAAAGCCAACCAACTAGACTTGGGTATTGACTTCGGATTATTCAACAATCGGATAGCTGGTACGATCGAAGCTTATTATAAGCGTACGACCGACCTGCTATGGGAAGTCCCCCTTCCGTTGGAATCCGGCTTCGGAACTTCACTTACCAATATCGGTAAAATCGATAATAAAGGTATTGAATTTACTCTGAACACAGTCAACATCAGTACCAAAGACTTCTTATGGACAACAGCCTTCATGATTTCTTATAATAACAATAAAATCAAAGAACTCTACGACGGCAAACAAGATGTCAATAAAACGTTGTTCGTAGGACGTCCTATCGGTCAATTCTACTTATTAAAATCCGAAGGTATCTGGCAAACAAATGAAGCAGCCGAAGCTGCTAAATACAATGCCCAGCCCGGTGACCGTAAGATTTTGGATGCCAAGAAAGACTATGTAATCAACGGAGAAGACCGTGATTTCTGCGGAGTTTCCACTCCTAAATATTACGGTAGCTTTACCAATACATTCTCATATAAAGGTATTGACCTTACCGCGTTCTTTACTTTTGCAGGAGGACATAAAATCAATAATTCACTGAACCGTTATCTCAACTCTTTCAATGTATGGGGAAACATGAGTGAAAACTATTACAAGTATTATTGGAGACAAGACAGGCCGAACAACAAATATCCGGCTCCGAGAGTTGGCAGTGCCTATGCCAACGGAGATGGTACTGATGCAAATCTTCAAAGAGGTGATTATCTCCGCCTCCGTAATCTGGAAATTGGTTATAGCTTGCCGAAAAGTGTCATCAGAAATATCAAAGCCTCAAATATCAGAGTTTATTTCTCTGTACAAAACCTATTCACAGCTACGGAATTTACGGGATTTGATGTAGAGTCCAGCGACAATACCAATCCTTATCCGAACGCCCGTAGCTTTATCGGTGGTATTTCTCTTAACTTCTAAAAACAGAAACATTATGAAAAAATATTTATCAATATTGGCCTTCAGTTGCCTGACATTATGTAGTTGCGACAACTTTCTTGACTTGACCCCTCAAAGTGTACTAACACCGGAAAATGCTTATGAAAAACCGGAAGACTGGCAGCAAACTCTTTATGCCGCTTATGGCACGCTTCAGGAAGTCTTTGTCGGAAAATACACCATTACCCTTACCGAATTCGGAACAGATGAAGTTATTCCGTTTGATATGGGTTGGGCAGCTTACTCGGAGTTACATTATTATACATTTTCCGCTTCACACGGATTCTTGGATAATCACTATCGGCTTTGCTACGAAGGTATCAAACGTTGCAATGCAGTTATAGACATGCCTTCGGATGCAGTTAGCGCGGATCTCCATAGCTCCATGATTATGCAGGCCCGTTTTTTAAGAGCAATCTACTATTTCGACCTGGTCAGAATGTACGGTGGAGTTCCTTTATGGACAAAATCATCCATTGACAGAAGTGAAATCATGAGACCGCGCGCCACGGTTGACGAAGTATATACACTGATTACCCAAGACATGGAAGCTGCTCTCGGGCTCCCTACCTCCTGGCCGAATGCCCAAGATAAAGGAAGAGCTACGGCCTATGCAGCCCAGGCTTTGCTGGCACGTATTTACCTTCAGTGGGGAAAACCGGGAGAAGCATTAAAATACTGCCGGATGCTCGAAGGCAAATTCAAACTGTATGATAATCTAAAAGATATATTTGATCCCAAAAACAAGAATCAGGAATATGAGAATATATTTGAAATTCAATTCAAACATTCCGGTTCGTGGGGACTGGAAGGAAGTATCCAGCATTCTTATTGGGGACCTCGTAATGTAGGCGGCCCGACCAACTTTGGCGGCTGGGGCGGATTTGGTCCGACACAATATTTATACGATTCTTATGATAATGATGATAAACGTAAAAAAGCATTCTTCATCACAGAATATGCAGGTGTTGCTCAGACACCTCCTTCCTCCGGCAAATTCTGGGATGCCGAAACCGGTAATGTGATTGAAGATGATAATCTGAATTTCACTCTTATTCGTTATGCGGACATACTTTTGATGAAAGCGGAAGCACTAAATAGTATAGATGATACAAGTAATGACAAATACGATGCTTTAAATGAAGTACGAAACAGGGCGGGTCTGACTTCCATAACAGCAACAGACAATCTGAACAAAGAACAGTTTGCCGAAGTCGTACTGGAAGAAAGATTACACGAATTATGTTGTGAGCACCTGCGTCGATGGGATTTAATCCGTTTCAGCAAACTGGGCGAATATATGAAAGACCATGCCGGAGTTACCATTCAGCCCTATCATGTTTTATACCCAATTCCACAGGCAGCCGTCGACGCCAATGACGCTATCACTGAAAACAACGAAGGATATTAACATAAATCATTCAACACATGAGAAAATTTATTTTTATCACAGGACTATTAATGAGTATCTTCTTTTATTCATGTAAAGAAGAAGACCATGGCATACTCCCTCCCATTGAAGGAGGAGGAACTGTAGAAGTTAAAGATGGCAGAGTTACAATCAATCCGGCAGAATACCTCCATGCGATACGAAATCCGATGAAAGGACTACGCGAATTCTTCGGTCCGGGCTATGATAAAGTTAGAGATGAATATCCGTACCCTTACGGCTCTATCATAAAAGAATATATGCAATGGAATATGCTGGAAGACAATGAAAGCGACGGTGTCGACAAAATTATAGCTTACAGTAACCACAGGTGGCAAGGAGTAGAGGATATCAATGTCAAGGTTATCCCGCGTATCTATATCGTATGGATGGAACCCTGGCACGGAGGATATGCCAAGAACACTCATACAGACAACCCTGATGACCTGAACGGCTGGCACTGGCCAAGCGACATTCCGGGCGAGACATACAATGAAAACGATCTTAACGCTCCTATTATCGGAGGCTATTGCCACCCTACTTTTCAGGAAAGAGTGAAAAAGCTGGTAGAGAAAGCCGGACAAGCATGGGACAATGATCCGCGGGTAGCGTATGTGGAAATGGGGATTATCGGGGAATTCGGGGAACATCATGACCCGGATATCACTACAGTATGGGCTCCTCACGACCAACCCAACCATGTAGAGAACCGTACCTGGCTTCCTGGTATTGAAAAGGTTTTGGGAGATGCCTTCACCAAAGCATTCAAAAACAAGAAAGTGATGGTCCGCTACGCTTACGAATTTAAAGACTACGAATTCGGAATTTATTGGGATTCATGGGCTATTGATGAAGAAATAAAACGTGGTTATGAAGCAATGAAAAAATTAGGTGATCGCTGGAAAACCCAACCCATAGGCGGAGAAATTACCTGGAACTGGGGAAGTCTTTATAAATTCAAATCTTTTGAAGAAGTAGTAGCAGATGCCAAAACACAAGACCTGGTCATTCAGCAAATACGTGATTTGCATTGCAACCATCTGGGAGGTATCACCTGGGCTAACTTTAATGACCCGACTTTCGAACCGAACGCAGAATTACTACAAAAGACAATGGGTTACCGCTTTGTTTTATCCAATTTCAACTACCCGACAAGTATCAAACCGAACGAGCCATTCAAGGTATCCTTCGACGTGATTAACACAGGATCGTCGCCTTTCTATTATGACTGGCCAGTAGAAATTGCATTACTAAACTCCCAGACTCAAGAAGTTGTATGGAGCAAAACATTGAAAACTCCTAAAATATCACAATGGATGCCGGGAGACAACTGGAATAATTCAGCAAAAGTCTATACTCAACCGGCTGCAACGAATCATATTGAGGAAGAACTAACTTTAGACAAAAAACTGGACACAGGAGATTATATCATCTCAATTTCCATATTAGATCCGTCCGGCATGCTTCCTTCATTAAGATTTGCCATTCAGAATTACTTTGAAGGAGGACGTCATCCCATGGGACACATCGGTGTCAATACGGAGCCCGTATATTTTGAAATTCCAACCGGCAGTTTCGATGATATGAAACAGGATAAAACCCTGAAATATAAAATCCAATAACCAATCAACTTAATGAAATCAAACATCAGAAACATATTACTCCTAATGCTATTCGGAACGATATCTGCTTGTAGCGAGCAAACCGTCACGGTTTCTTATCAGGAGTATCCGAATGCATTCAGGAATCCGATGAAAGGATTCAGGGAATTCTTCGCTCCCGGTATCGACCGGGTCAGGGAAGAATATCCCTACCCTTACGGTTCACTGACAAAAGAATATATGCAGTGGAACATGATCGAAGACGACGCCAACGACGGAGTAGACAAAATTATCGCTTACAGCAATCATCGCTGGAAAGGAGTGGAAGATATAAATGTCAAAGTAATTCCCCGGGTCTTTCTTGTATGGCTGGAACCCTGGCATGGCGGAAAACCTAAAGCCTCCACTAATCCGGATGATTTGACCGGTTGGCACTGGCCCAAAGGAATAGCTCCGGAAAAAGGCCCTTATAAGCAAAGACCGAACTCCGTAGCTGCTTATGTAGAAGAGAAAGACAAAAATACCCCCATTACCGGGGGGTACTTTGACCCTTCTTTTCCTGAACGCGTAAAAAAACTTGTAGAGAAACTCGGACAGGCATGGGATAACGATCCACGAGTGACGTATGTAGAAATGGGGATTATCGGTGAATGGGGAGAACACCATGACCCGGATCTGTCAACTTACTGGGCTCCGCACGACGAACCGGAACACGTAGTTAACCGAACATGGATTCCGGGCATGGAGAAAATTCTGGGAGATGCTTTCACCAAAGCATTCAAAAACAAGAAAGTAATGGTTCGCTATGCCTATGAGTTTAAAGATTATGAGTTCGGGATTTACTGGGATTCATGGTCTCAACCCCAAGAAATTGTAAGAGGCTATGAGGAAATGAAAAAGCTGGGTGATCGCTGGAAAACCCAGCCAATAGGAGGAGAAATTACCTGGAACTGGGGAGATCTGGCACGATTCAAATCTTTTGAAGAAGTGGTGGCAGATAAAGATACTCGGGAATATGTCATGGAACAGATCCGAAACTTGCATTGCAATCATTTAGGCGGAATCACCTGGGCAGACTTCAACGAACCGGAATTTCAGAAAAATGCAGAGATATTGCAAAAAGCTATGGGGTATCGGTTCATTATCAATGAGTTCTCTTACCCGAAAGAAATTAAAACGGGAGCACAATTCCCTATTTCTTTCAAAGTTGTCAACACCGGCTCGTCTCCATTCTATTATAACTGGCCGGTAGAAGTAGCTTTACTAGACCCTGAAAGTCATCAAAAAGTGTGGGGAAAAATAGTAGAAGGAGTAAACATCTCCGAATGGATGCCCGGAGATAATTGGTCAATGGATGAACATAAATACCAGACGGCTCCGGAGACTTACCATATCCGGAAGAATATCTCTATTGACGTCCCCATTGCTAAAGGAAAATATATCCTGGCTTTAACGGTGCTCGATCCGGCCGGCATGCAACCTTCGCTCCGATTTGCCAATGAAAATTATTTCGAAGGCGGTTATCACCCAATGGGCTATATCGGCATTGATGAATCAGTTACCGAGACCCGTCTGAATCCGGATTTATTCTTCGACATTCAAAGCGACAAGTCTTTAAAATATCAATTCGAACGACCCGTTCCTGTGATATTCGACACGGATGTCGGCAATGACATTGACGATGTGCTGGCTATGCAAATGTTATTCAACTATGAGAAAGCCGGAAAAATAGATCTGCTAGGTATCACAATCAGCAAATCCAATCCTTATTCAATTGAATATATTGACGGATATTGCCGCCTCAACGAGAGGGGAGACATTCCATTGGGATATGCATACAACGGGGCTACTCCCGAAGACGGGGGGTATCTCCGCCAAACTTTGGATACCATTATTGAAGGCAATAAGATACTGCATCCTCAAAGAAGCATAAAAGAAAATCTGCCGGAAGGATATAAGTTGTTACGGAAATTGCTGGCTTCGCAACCAGATAATTCCGTGGTATTTATTGCCGTAGGACCGGAAACGAATCTTTCACGCCTGCTACACTCGGAAGCCGACGAATACAGTCCTTTGGACGGCAAATCACTCGTTGCCAAAAAGGTGAAGCTATTATCCGTAATGGGAGGACTCTATGGAAACGAGTTCGATTTCCCCGAATGGAATCTAGTACAGGATATAAATGCCGCACAAACCGTATTCAGCGAATGGCCCACTCCGGTCATTGCAAGCGGCTGGGAATTAGGCAACAAATTGTTGTATCCGCATCAGAGTATCTTGAATGATTTTCCGGACGCTTACAAGCATCCTCTTTGTGTATCTTACCAGATATATGACAAAATGCCTTACGACAGGCAAACTTGGGATTTGACCTCTGTCATACAGGCCATAGAGCCGGAGAAGGATTATTTTACACTGTCAACAAAGGGAACGATTACAATAGACAGCGTAGGACACAGTCTATTTAATGCGTCAGACAAAGGACAACATCAATATCTTATGATTCAAGGAAATGAGAATATTCAGAGAACATTAGATGCCATTGTCCGCCAGGTGACAGGAAAAGAAGAAAAGAATACAAATCAATAAAGAAAAAGTCATGTTTATAGTCAATAGTTATACACTAGCCATTATCTTTTGCTTCATAACCATGATATGTTGGGGGTCCTGGGGTAACACCCAGAAGCTGGCCAGCAAGAACTGGCGTTATGAGCTTTATTACTGGGATTATACAATCGGTATCTTATTATTTGCCTTACTTCTGGTTTTCACACTCGGAAGTTTCGGAGATTCGGGTAGAGGTTTTTTGGAAGATATCCGGCAAGTAGATACCAGATACATAGTCAGTGCCCTGATCGGAGGAGTTATTTTCAATGCTTCCAACATCCTACTTTCAGCTTCGGTCTCCATTGCCGGCATGGCGGTTGCTTTTCCGTTGGGCGTAGGACTTGCCTTGGTACTAGGTGTGTTTATCAACTATTTCAGCACTCCTAAAGGAGATCCGTTCTGGTTGTTTACTGGAGTAATCCTGATTGTTATCGCTATCATTTGCAACGGGATAGCGGCAGGCAGGCAACAAAAAGAGGGAAATAATAATAGCAAGAAAGGGATTATTCTTGCGGCTATTGCCGGCATACTTATGTCTTTCTTCTACCGTTTTGTAGCTGCTGCCATGGACCTTAACAATTTTGACTCTCCTACTCCGGGCATGGCTACTCCATACACCGCTTTCTTTATATTCTCAATCGGTATCTTCCTGAGCAACTTCCTATTCAATACAGTTGTTATGAAACGCCCGTTTGTAGGAACTCCGGTAAGCTATAAAGAGTATTTTGCCGGAAAAGCAGGTACACATCTAGTTGGCATCCTCGGAGGATGTATATGGGGATTGGGAACTGCATTAAGCTATATCGCCGCAGGAAAAGCGGGAGCTGCCATCTCCTACGCTCTCGGACAGGGAGCGCCTATGATTGCCGCTTTATGGGGGGTATTTATCTGGAAAGAGTTCACCGGTAGTTCCAAATCAACCGACAGGCTTTTAGGATTCATGTTTATCCTGTTCATCGCAGGATTATCATTCATCGTTTTATCCGGAGGAAACTAATTATGAAGATAAACTATATTCTTTTTCTACTGACGACAGCCTTTTGTTATCCTTCGATAACAGTCGCCAAAATAATTGAGGCTAGTTCTCCGGACAAGAAAAATGTGATAACTATCGAGACTGACAACCAGGTCAGTTACAGTTTATCCCGGAATGGAACAAAGATTCTTGATACTTGCCCGCTCTCACTTACAGTCGGAAACGACATTTGGGGAACAGACAAATGTAGAAAGGTAACCCATAAAAGCATTTCGGAGAAAGTGGAATTTATTGTGCCGCGTAAATATAAAGAAGCAATGAATAGTTATAACCAGGTTGAGCTAATCTATAAAGACTATAAAATCGAATTCAGAGTCTACAATGACGGAGTGGCCTATCGTTTCGTAAGTACTGCGAACAATAAACAACCTGTAAAGAAAGAGTCTGTATCTTTCCGCTTCAGACAGGATCATACCTCGTACACTCTTTTAACCGACCAGCTACAAAACTGGTTTGAGCAGGATTATACGGTAAAGCCGATCAATGCATTACCCAAAGACAGTTTCTCCGTAGCTCCTGTAATGGTTGAAGTAGACAAATACAAGGTATTATTAGCAGAGGCCAATCTCTATAATTATCCGGGAATGTACTTACAACCTGCCCAAGAATCCTTTCATGGTATTTTTGCCAATTATCCGGATAAGGAAGTGCCATACGAAGGGGATAATAAAATCTATGCCTCCACACGCAAAAACTATCTTATCCCCAACTGCGGGAAACGGGTCTTTCCATGGCGGGTGACCGGTATCTTCGACAATGCCTCTTCCATATTACAAAGCGAACTTATATATTTACTCTCCGAAGAGAAAGAACAATCTGCCGATTATACTTGGGTTAAACCCGGTAAAGTTTTATGGGATTGGTGGAATGACCGTAATATCTATCATATAAATTTCAAGAGCGGCATTAACACCGATACATATCTCTATCTGGTAGACTATGCAGCCAAACATCATATCGAATATGTTCTGATTGACGAAGGCTGGTCGGCACGTAACGATCTGTTAACCCTCAATCCCGATGTTGACATTCCGCGTATCTGTAAATATGCAACAGAAAAAGGAGTAGGTATCCAATTATGGTCAAAATGGGTGAACATTATGCGGCAAATGGATGAGGCTTTTGCACAATTCAGCAAATGGGGAGTGAAGGGAGTCAAAATAGACTTTATGGACCGTAATGACGCCAAAATGGTTAACTTCTACGAACAAGTAGCCGTTAAAGCCACTCAATACAAATTATTAGTAGACTTTCACGGTTCTTACCCCAACGAAGGCATGAGGCGCAAATATCCGAACTTGATGACACGTGAAGGCGTGATAGGGTTGGAGTATAATAAATGGAGTAAGAGAGCCACGGTTACACATGATGTAATCATCCCTTACCTGCGTATGTGGGTAGGTCCAATGGACTATACTCCCGGAGCTATGCTTAACGCACATCCGGAAACATTCTATGAAAATCAACATGAACCGATGAGCCAAGGCACACGTAGCCACCAGTTAGCAATGTATGTAGTCTACGAAAGCCCATTGCAAATGATTTCAGACAGTCCGACTAAATATGACGAGAATCTCCGGAGTTTCGAATTTATCAAAAGTATTCCTACGACCTGGGACGAGACAGTCCCTCTGGAGGGAGAAGTAGGTGAATATATCGCTCTTGCACGCCGGCATGGCGATACATGGTATATCGGAGTAATCAACGGAGCTGCCCCACGGCATATTGAGATTGATTTATCATTCATAGGAAACGGCCCGAAGAAAATAAAAGCGCATATAGACGGAGTAAATGCCGGACAACAGGCGAAAGACTCACAAATAATAGAACAAATAATCAAGAACAATGAAAAACTGCCCATAGATATGAGCAGAGGAGGAGGATATACAGGTATTATTCATATAGAGAAGTAACATTTTACGGTTACTCAACAAGGCAGGCTGCCTCTTTATCTTGAGACAGCCTGCCTTTATCTTATTCCCAATCGTTTCAGACCGTAATATCCAACAAAACGTCTCCTTTCACATTCAGCACCTTAATCCTCAATTCATCCTTCTTCTTTTCCAGAATCATTACCGTAGCGCCATCCATCTTATACCCGCCACCGATAACAACCGGATAATTATTGCCCAGCTCACCTTTCGGATGATAAGCATATTTATGAGTATGTGCATTCAGACTGATATTGAAAGGTGCCTTCTCCAGTACTTTAGTCCACAAGTCGGCACAGAGATTCACTCCATCATTGCCATAAAGTGGAATATGGTGAATAAGAACACGTTTCTTGGCTTTTTTGAATTCTTTGGCAGACAGTTCTTTTTTCAGGAAATCCACTTGTTCATTACGCAATTGAGTAAAATCATTCAGACCATAATACACCCAATGAGAGTCCAGTTTGTCTTCTCCGCAGTCCAGCATAACGATACGGGTATCTCCCCAGTTAAAAGAACCGTAAGTCTTGTTTCCTACATAGTCATAGTGGTCACGCAGACCGATAGAATAGGCATTTCGTATTTCATGGTTACCACGCATAAAAAAAGTTGGTATGCGGTCGCCACGGACACCTTCGGTAAGTTCGCTGATAAAAGTGGTTGCCTGATTATGGTCAACAGGGTCGTCTACACAATCACCGTTGAAAACAACGAAGTCATAGTCGATATTCTGTATTTGCTTGCACAGGGCACGGAAAGTTTTGGTATGCTGATGCAAGTCATTAAAGACAATGGCAGTAAAAGAATCCGCATCTATTTCCGGAAGGGTAAACTCACTGAAAGACGACTGTGCCGTATTGCCGAACACTTTTTTATACGCCTGATAAAGTAGTATTTCTTGTGAGCATACACGGTAATAATATTTCTGACCGGGTTGCAAACCGTCTATGCGTATTTTGTGCAAGTAGTTATTGCAAACCACCTGTCCGTCTACGATTGTACGCGCACGTTTCAGTTGAGTAGTGTCCGTTCCATATTCTACCCAGCAATAAGCAGGTACAGTAGTTTCCCACATTACAGTTATGCCATTACCTACCGGATTCTGCAAATAAGGTTTAGTGCGAAATATTTTATTTTCCTTTTCAGCAGTCCGGAGTTCTACTAATATAGGACGATGGTCGGAAGCCATAGGTTCATGCAACACCTGCGCAGATATAAGAGCAAAACCGTTTACATTGGATTTTAATGTCGCAATATAGTCTATCGTTTCCTTTGGCTCAGGAGCCGGATAAGTATGCTGTTTGGGATTGGAAAGAATCTGAAAATCCTTTTGCAGCTCTTTAATAAAGTCGGATTCAGGTTCGGCATTCATATCTCCGGCCAGGAAAAGAGGCTTTTTATAAGGAATAGTAAACGATTTCACAATCTTCAATGATTCCATTCGGTCTTCTTCCGTCAGCGACATATGAGTGCAACAATAAATATAATCTTCAAACTCTGCGAGAATCAGGGCACGTGCTTCTTCTCTTCCCGGCAAGGGGATAGTTTGCAGACGCACTGGAACTTGCCTGGTCAGTAACCCGATTCCATATTTTCCACCATCATAATCGATAGCAGGTGCAAAGTAAGCATGCATTTGTGTGCGTTCGGCAATTTCACCTAAGACATACTTCTGTCCGCTCCGGTTCGTCATGCTGTCTACTTCCTGTATGGCTACCACATCGGGAGAAGCGTTGTTTATCACATTCGCTACACGCTGGAAATCACAGACATCATCCATGCCATTTGCATTTTTGATATTGTAGGTCATCAGTTTTAATGTATTCTGAGCCTGTAACGGAAAAATAAATAGAGTAGCAATAATTAATAAAAGATTCTTTTTCATGTTTCTCATTTTGGGGGTTAATGTTAAGCGGCTCAAAGGTAGTGAAAAAACAAAAAGCCGCAAAGATATGTGTCCATACCTTTACAGCTTTTACCATGAATTGCTTGTGTGTGTCTATTATATCTGCACGTTTCAAATAACGCCCCGCACTCTGTCATCAAATGCGGAAAGCGCAGCTTTCGCCCCTTCTCCCATAGAGATAATGATTTGCTTATAAGGTACGGTCGAAACATCTCCGGCTGCATAGATACCTGTCACGTTAGTTCGACAGTGCGCATCAATCACAATCTCACCCGGACGATTGGTTTCCACCACTTCGCGGAATGCGCTGCTATTGGCAGAAAGCCCGATTTGCACAAATACTCCGTCGAGTTCCACCAGACGTTCTTCCTCCGTTTTACGGTCCTTGATACGTAAAGCAGTCAGTTTATCACCGTTTCCTACCACTTCGGTAGTTTGTGAGCTGACAAAGACTTCTACGTTCGGTAATGTTTTAAGCCGTTCCTGAAGTACGTTATCTGCCTTCAGTTCATCCATAAATTCGAAGACGGTTACTTTAGAGCAGATACCTGCCAAATCTATTGCCGCTTCGATTCCTGAATTTCCACCGCCAATTACCGCTACGTGCTTTCCTTTATAGAACGGACCGTCACAGTGAGGACAGAAAGCAACACCACGACCGATATACTCCGCTTCTCCCGGAACATTCAGCCTACGCCAGCTTGCGCCGGTCGCAATAATCAATGCCGGAGCCAGGAACTTTTCACCGACAGAAGTAGTTACCAGTTTCTGCTTTCCAAGTATTTCTACTTTCTCTACCTTACGATGCTCCAACAAATCCACCGGATAACGCAGTAAATGAGTTTTCAGATTATCAGCCAGTTCATTTCCTGTTGTTTCGGGTACAGAGATTAAATTCTCGATGCCGACAGTTTCCTTCACTTGTCCGCCGACACGTTCGGCTACGATAGCTACACGCAACCCTTTACGAGCCGAATAAATGGCAGCCGATACTCCCGCAGGACCTCCTCCGGCAACAATCACATCATATTCTTTTACCTCAGCCACCGCTTTAGTTTCATCAACACCGTATTGTCCTTCCAATTTCGCAAGCAGCTCGCCAAATTCGCCGCGACCTACATGTAGCAGTTTACCATCTGCAAATACGGAAGGAACTCCCTGTATCTTCAACGCGTCTACTTCGTCCTGATAAAGCGCACCGTCTACCATCTCATGGGTGATGGAAGGATTCAGCGTTGTCATCGCATTCAAAGCCTGCACGACATCAGGGCAGTTCGTACAAGTCAGCGAGACGTAAGTTACCAAATGTATCGGGCCTTTCAATGCTTTCACCCGGTTGCAGACAGCCTCATCGGGGAAGTTCTTTCCTTTACCGTCCAGATTCAAGATAGCCAACAATAACGAAGTAAACTCGTGCCCGTTGGGGATTCCCCGGAAAGTGATTCCTGTACGGTCACCGTTCTTCAATAAAGTAAATTTGAGTCCGCTTCCTTCATTCACTACACAAGTGATATGGTCGGAGCAGTCCGCTACATCTCCCAGCAGTTCAACCAGTTCAGTTCTGTTTTCGTGACTGGATGATACGGATATATCAAAAGTAAAGTTCGCCTCCAGTCCGGCAAAGATACCCTTCAATTGTTCTTTTAATGCAGATTCTAACATACCTGTTCTCCTTTCGTTTTTTGAGAAGAAAGGCCGGCAGCGTCTCCCGTTACCGGCCTTTCATAATCATCATTATCAAGATCTATCAAATCTTACCTACCAGATCGATGCTTGGTTTCAGAGTTGATTCACCCTTCTTCCACTTGGCCGGACAAACTTCTCCGTCGTGAGTCGCTACAAACTGTGCAGCTTCTACCTTACGAAGCAATTCGCTCGCATCACGGCCAATGTTGTTATCATTCAGTTCTACCACTTTAATCTTTCCTTCCGGATTGACTACGAATGTACCGCGGTATGCCATACCCTCTTCTTCGATATATACTCCGAGTGCACGACACAGAGCGCCTGTCGGGTCTGCCAACATCGGGTATTGAATCTTGCGGATACTTTCAGAAGCATCATGCCAAGCTTTGTGTACGAAGTGAGAGTCAGTACTTACCGAGTAGATTTCTACGCCCATCGCTTTGAACTGCTCGTACTTTTCAGCCATATCCACCAATTCAGTAGGACATACGAAAGTAAAGTCGGCAGGATAGAAAAACAGAATCGCCCATTTACCTTTCAGGTCATTGTTGGTTACAGTCTTGAAAGCTCCGTTTTGAAAAGCCTGAACACTAAATTCAGGAAGTTGAGAATTTAAAATTGGTTCCATAATCTTTATTGCTTTTATTGTTATTAATTGATTTGACTTATAACATCAGAAACTTCGTTTTGTTTCTTGTTTCTGATGCAAAGATAAGGGGCGGGCAACTGCCCTGCAAAGAAAGTCCAATCGAATAATTCTATGCGCTGATAGATGAAATTTATCATTCAACTTCCGGACAGATGTTGAATGATTCGTAGGCTGGGGCAATGTCCATCCGATATTTTTTATAATTTTGCGTACGGAAACATACTAATTGAAACCAGCTATATATGATTATGAAACATCCTCTTGACCAATTCCTATATTGCCCCGAATGTGGTTCTTCGCATTTCGAGGTCAACAATGAAAAATCCAAGAAATGTGCCGACTGCGGCTTTGTCTACTACTTCAATCCATCCGCCGCTACCGTGGCGCTGATTCTGAATGAAAAGAATGAGCTGTTAGTCTGCCGTCGTGCCAAAGAGCCCGCCAAAGGGACGCTCGACCTTCCCGGCGGCTTTATTGATATGGATGAAACAGGTGAAGAAGGCGTGAGCAGAGAAGTGCTGGAAGAAACAGGGTTGAAGATCGAGAAAGCGACCTATCAGTTCTCTCTGCCGAACATCTATATCTATTCCGGTTTTCCTGTCCATACACTCGACATGTTCTTTCTCTGCACTGTAAAAGATATGAGCCATTTCTCGGCAATGGATGATGTAGCAGATTCTTTCTTCCTGCCTTTATCGGAGATACGTCCGGAAGATTTCGGGTTGGATTCCATCCGGCGGGGACTTATACGGTTTCTGCACCGGCATAGCTAACCACAGGATTTACAAAACTTTCGGTTTGCAAATTACGTTCTAAGTAGAAAAAGGTGTATCTTTGTAACATTAGAATTCTAAATCTATCCTAGTCATGAGCAAGATTTACCCCATCGGAATACAGAACTTTGAGAAGATTCGCAGAGACGGATACTTCTACATTGATAAAACCGCCTTAGTCTATCAAATGGTAAAAACAGGCAGCTATTTCTTCCTGAGCCGTCCGCGCCGCTTTGGGAAAAGCTTGTTAGTGTCTACCCTCGAAGCCTACTTTGAAGGCAAGCGCGAACTCTTTGAAGGACTCGCGATAGAGAAACTGGAAAAAGACTGGACAAAGCATCCGATATTGCACATAGACCTCAATACCGAAAAGTATGAAAATCTGGAAAGTCTGGAAAATATTCTGAACGATACTCTTTACAAATGGGAAAAGGTGTACGGCACTGAACCTTCTGAAACCTCGTTGCCTCTCCGTTTCAAGGGTATCATCCGCCGTGCTTATGAGCAGACCGGAAATCGTGTTGCCATTTTTGTAGATGAATATGACAAACCCATGCTGCAAGCTATCGGCAACGAAGAACTGCAAAAAGCTTTCCGCAACACTTTGCAAGCTTTTTACGGAGCTATAAAAACGATGGACGGCTACATAAAGTTCGCCTTTCTGACAGGTGTCACCAAGTTTGGTAAAGTAAGTGTATTCAGCGCGTTAAACAATCTGATAGATTTATCTATGGACGAGCGTTATGCAGCAATATGCGGTATGACGGAAAAAGAAATCCATGACAATCTGGAAGAAGACCTGCTCGAACTTGCCGACAAACAGAAAATGAGTTATGAAGAAGTATGCCGTGAATTAAAGACGTGTTATGATGGGTATCATTTCGTCGAAAATTCTGTCGGCATATACAATCCGTTCAGCGTGCTTAATACATTCTTCAAAATGAAGTTCGGCAGTTACTGGTTTGAAACAGGAACACCGACTTATCTGGTGGAATTATTAAAAGCCCATCACTATGACCTGCACTGTATGGCGCATGTAGAAACCGATGCGGACATACTGAACAGTGTCGATTCGGCTTCGACCAATCCTATTCCTGTGATTTATCAAAGTGGATATCTCACTATAAAGAAATTCGATGAACGCTTTGGCATATATCGCCTGGGGTTTCCAAATCGCGAAGTAGAAGAAGGGTTTATGAAGTTCCTGCTTCCATTCTATGCGAACACAAATAAGGTAGAATCACCTTTTCAAATTCTAAAGTTTGTCCGCGAGGTGGAGAGTGGCGATTATGAATCTTTTTTCCGCCGCCTGCAAAGCTTCTTTGCCGATACCCCCTATGAGTTAATACGCGACCAGGAATTACATTATCAAAATGTACTGTTCATCGTTTTCAAGCTTATCGGTTTCTATGTAAAGGCAGAGTACCACACATCGCAAGGCCGCATCGACCTCGTGCTGCAAACCGATGAGTTTATATATGTAATGGAATTTAAACTGGAAGGCAGTGCCGAAGAAGCTCTCAGACAAATAAACGAAAAGAATTATGCGCAGCCTTTTGCAACCGATCCTCGTAAGTTATTCAAGATAGGGATTAACTTCAGCAGCCAGACAAGGAATATTGAGAGGTGGATTGTAGAATAATACAAGAGTTGGGAAAGTGAAGTACAAGAGCTGATAAAGTAAAGTACAAGAACGAGACAGAAGAAGTACAAGACTTTAACAAGTGAAGTAGACGAATCAGATAGAAGAAGTACTTAGTTTAAATCCGAACAGGCTCTTTTGATAGCTTTTATCCCATCCAACAAAAAGTAATCAAAGCCGTTTTCAGCTTTCAATTTCCTCTGCAATCCCCTATTCATCGGCGTTCCGGATGAAAGCACTCAGAAAAGTATCCTTTCAGCCTTCAGCTTCTCAAAATACGCCAAAATCAATCAGTAAATAAATTCAACATTTGAACCTATCCTGACATATGTCGATATAACCAACATATTGGACATATAGATCCACCGTACTGTATATATATTGCCACCATGGTGTACATATATAGCCACCACAATAGATATATATACCCACTAAACAGCTTGATGTCTGCGCTGTGCATGTATCTATTCTATGCCCAGCCCATACCTCTTCTGAGCACTGGGCATATCGAATTCGCCCCACGGTTCAGAGGTTCTGTTCCCACGGATTAGCACCTTTGTTCCCGCACATCAGAGCCTCTAATCTATAAGAACAGAGGTTCTGATGTGTGGGAACAAAGCCTGTATTTTTATTAAACAGAGCCTCTGTTTTTGCAAAATCGGGAAACTGAAAGCAAAACAAGCTGATTTCAGCAGGTGCTTTCAGCCGGAACACCGATGAACAGGGAATTACAGAGAAAACTGAAAGCAGAAAGCGGAGAAGTTGATGAAAAGTTGGGTTTAACCCAAAACCTATAAAAAGACCATTTAAAACCAAGGCACACAATCAGCCCATAATCTTAAATAAGTATATTATACCACTCAAAATGAGAAGAATAGCATGACTTTCATTATCTTTGTAATCGTCATTAATTTAATGGCCATTAAATTAACCGCCATTAAGAATAAAGCCTGCAGTATGAAATTTTATGACCGAAAGAAAGAAATAGCGATAAACCTGATAGCCCTCAACCGATTCAACAAAACCGCCCTTATCGGAGAAGTAAAAAGAAACCCCAGAAAAATAAGCATTTCCGTGTTGGAAAAGAAGAGCGAAACTTTACATAAAGAATTAAATGATTATAAAATAACTTTCAAAGGATTGTCTTTGGAAGATATGTAGTACTTTTGCATAAATACCCGATTATGAAAAAAGAAATTACCAGACTCATTTGTGCGGCTATCTGCTGCGCACCCATTATAGGATTTGCCCAGACAGGTGACAAGTTCACCTCGACTGACAACCTTTATAAAGAAGGAAAAGAACTTTTCCAGGAAAAGAATTATGCCGCTGCCCTGCCGGCACTGAAGGCATTTGTAAAACAAAAGCCAACAGCCAGCCTTCTTCAGGATGCGGAGTATATGCTGGTCAGCTCAGCATACGAATTGAACGACAAGAACCGTATCGAACTGCTCCGCAAATATCTCGACCGTTATCCTGATACGCCTTACGCCAATCGAATTTATTCATTGTTGGCTTCCTGCTATTTCTACGAAGGAAAGTACAATGAAGCGATGGCGCTCTTTAATTCTACCGACCTCGATTTGCTCGGCAATGAAGAACGGGACGACCGCACGTATCAATTGGCTACCTGCTATCTGAAAACTGATAATTTGAGAGAAGCAGCCATCTGGTTTGAGACTCTCCGCGCCAACAGCCCGAAATATGCAAAAGATTGCGATTATTACATATCTTATATCCGTTACACACAGAAACGCTATAACGAAGCATTGAAAGGTTTCCTTCCGCTACAAGACAATCCGAAATACAAGGCACTCGTTCCTTATTATATTGCCGAGATTTATGTACAGCTCAAAAACTATGATAAGGCACAGATTGTAGCACAGAATTATCTGTCGGCTTATCCGAACAATGAACACGCGGCGGAGATGTACCGTATCCTCGGAGATGCTTATTACCACTTCGGGCAATATCACAAAGCGGTAGAATCATTCAATGAATATTTGAATAAAGACCATTCGGCTCCCCGACGGGATGCTCTTTATATGTTGGGACTTTCTTACTACCAGACGAAAGTCTATTCCAAAGCAGCCGAAACACTCGGTAAAGTGACAACTACCAATGATGCGCTTACACAGAATGCTTACCTGCATATGGGTATCTCCTATCTGCAACTGGCAGAAAAAAACAAAGCCCGCATGGCTTTTGAACAGGCAGCAGCGTCCAACGCCAATATGCAAATAAAAGAACAGGCGGCTTACAACTACGCACTCTGCCTACATGAGACTTCTTTCTCCGCTTTTGGTGAATCTGTTACCGCTTTCGAGAAGTTCCTGAACGAATTTCCGACTTCACCTTATGCTGAAAAAGTCAGCAGCTATCTGGTGGAAGTTTACATGAATACCCGTAGCTACGATGCGGCTTTGAAATCAATAGACCGGATTGCCAAACCAAGTGCGCAGATACTGGAAGCCAAACAGAATATACTGTTCCAATTAGGTACACAATCCTTTGCAAACGCTGACTTTGAACAGGCTCTGAAATATCTGAACCAATCCATTGCCATCGGACAATACAACCGTCAAACCAAGGCAGACGCTTACTACTGGTGTGGAGAATCTTATTATCGCCTCAACCGGATGATGGAAGCTGCCCGCGATTTCAACGCTTATCTGCAACTGACCACCCAACCCAACAATGAGATGTATGCGCTTGCCAATTATAACCTGGGATATATCGCTTTCCACCGGAAAGACTATACACAGGCTAGCAATTATTTCCAGAAGTATGTCCAACTGGAGAAAGGTGAAAATGCAACGGCTTTAGCTGATGCATACAACCGTATCGGTGACTGTCATTTGCATGTACGCAACTTCGAGGAAGCCAAACATTATTATTCGCAAGCCGAACAGATGAATACTCCTTCCGGAGATTATTCTTTCTACCAACTGGCGCTTGTATCCGGCCTACAGAAAGACTATACAGGTAAGATTACTTTGCTGAACCGGCTGGTGGGAAAATATCCCGCTTCTCCTTATGCCGTGAATGCCATTTACGAGAAAGGACGGTCTTATGTCTTGATGGATAATAACAGTCAGGCAATTACTGCTTTCAAGGAGTTGCTGAACAAATATCCCGAAAGCCCGGTCAGCCGGAAAGCAGCAGCGGAAATCGGTCTGCTGTATTATCAGAAGGGAGATTACAATCAGGCTATCGAAGCCTATAAACAAGTCATCGAAAAATATCCGGGCAGTGAAGAAGCTCGTTTGGCCATGCGTGATTTAAAGTCGATTTATGTAGATTTGAACCGTATAGACGAATTCGCGGCTTTGGCAAATGCCATGCCGGGGCATATCCGCTTCGATGCCAACGAACAGGATTCACTGACCTATGCCGCCGCAGAAAAGATTTATATGCGCGGACGGATGGAAGAAGCAAAAACGAGTCTCAACAAATACTTGCAGACTTTCCCGGAAGGGGCTTTCAGCCTGAATGCACATTATTATCTTTGTTTGATAGGGAACGAACAGAAGAACTATGATATGATTCTTCTCCACTCCGGCAAATTGCTGGAATATCCGAACAATCCGTTTGCCGAAGAAGCCCTTATCCTGCGTGCCGAAGTTCAGTTCAATCAACAACAGACAGCGGAAGCATTAGCTAGTTATAAGATGCTGAAAGAGAAAGCAACCAATGTAGAACGCCGCCAACTTGCTGAAACGGGAATACTCCGCTGCGCCTTTCTGTTGAGGAATGACATTGAAACCATCCATGCTGCTACCGACTTACTGGCAGAAGCCAAACTCAGTCCTGAACTGAGAAATGAAGCTCTTTACTATCGTGCTAAGGCTTATGTCAAACAAAAAGCGGACAAGAAAGCAATGGACGACTTCCGCGAACTGGCAAAGGATACTCGTAATCCATACGGAGCGGAAGCTAAATATTTGGTTGCACAGTCGTTGTATGACGCGAAAGAATATGCTGCCGCGGAAAAAGAACTGCTCAGCTACATAGAACAAAGTACACCGCACGCTTATTGGCTGGCACGTAGCTTCGTCCTTTTATCCGATGTGTATGCCGCTATGGGCAAAGACCTCGACGCACGCCAGTATCTGCTGAGTCTGCAACAGAATTACCAAGGCAACGACGATATAGAAAGTATGATTGAAAGCAGACTTGCTAAGTTGAAAGGTGCAAATTGAAAGTTGAAAATTAAAGAATAAAGAATAAGATGAAACAGTCTCTTTATATAATAGGCGGACTTGCATTGGCGATTTCCATGTCGTCCGGCCTTCAAGCCCAAACTACCCAGCCCAAAGATACGACCATGAATCGTACCGTTGTTGTGGAACAAGAATATAACCCGGATATTATGGACGCTTCGAAAGTAAACGTCCTGCCTAAAGTGGAAGAACCG
Organism: Bacteroides sp. f07; assembly: GCF_042854785.1. Classification (NCBI taxonomy): domain Bacteria; kingdom Pseudomonadati; phylum Bacteroidota; class Bacteroidia; order Bacteroidales; family Bacteroidaceae; genus Bacteroides; species Bacteroides sp. f07. Next base: position 590,802 of record NZ_BAABXI010000003.1, read on the forward strand.
ACGGTAAGCAAGAAAGAGGTAGAGTATGCTACGACTTTCTTTCCGGCAACTTCTGTCCCGGCGGGTCTGATGAATCCTTATACCGGAAAAGAAATCCAGCCCGGAAGCACTCCCGGATATGTACGTGCCGGATATGGTAATTTAGGCAATCTGGATGTTCTTGCCAATTATTTATTTCGTCTCTCGGATAAAGACAAACTGAATGTACGTTTCCAGATGGATGGAATGGACGGAAAGTTGACTCTTCCTTTTACAAACGATGAGAAATGGAATGCTTTCTATTATCGCACACGTGCAAATATGGATTATACACACCAATTCAACAAATTGGATTTGAATATTGCCGGAAACTTCGGTCTGAGTAATTTCAACCTCAAACCGGGAAGTGTAAACAGCAAGCAAAAATTCACTTCCGGTGACTTTCATGCAGGTATTCATTTTATCGACGAAACTGCACCGCTCCGTTTCAATGCCGAAACGAATCTGTTGATGTATGAACGTCAGCATAACATGATTAATGATAATGAAGCCAATACAGCTCTTAAAGAAACAATCATACGTACCAAAGGCGATGTCACGGGAGCTATCGGTGACCAACAATCGGTGACTATCGCTTTGGAGATGAATAATCTTCTGTATAGCGGATATACAAAGAATACCGCTACCGGAGACGAGTTTTTCAAGAACTATACAACGCTTCTTCTGAATCCTTATTACGAACTGGATAACGATGACTGGAAATTACACATCGGAGCCAATGTAGACTTATCTTTCGGATTCGACAAATCTTTCCGCGTTTCACCGGATATTACTGCACAGTATATCTTCTCCGACAGCTATGTGCTTTACGCAAAAGCAACAGGTGGCAAGCAACTGAATGATTTCCGAAGATTGGAGAATGTCTGTCCTTACGGAGAACTGCCGGGGGCGAATACCACTGCTACTTTGGGATATGTACAACGTCCTTATGACACTTACGAGCAGATCAATGGCAGCGTCGGATTTAAAGCAAGCCCTTATCCGGGAGTTTGGTTCAATGTGTATGGCGGTTATCAGAACTTGAAGAATGATTTATCCTATTTTGGTTTCGACGATTCAACTGTCCCTCGCATTGAATATCTTGGTTTCGCTCAAGATAATACGGACAATTTCTACCTCGGCGGCGAAATCTGCTACGATTACAAAGACATTCTGGGAATATCAGCCAAATATACCTATCGTAATTGGGATAGCAAAAATGAAAAGGCATTATTGGTGGTAAAGCCTGTCAGTGAAATGTCCTTCAATGTACGTATTCATCCGATTTCCGCTCTTAATGTGAATCTCGGTTATGATTATATCAGCCGGGAAGAAGTAGAAGATTATCTCAAAATGACTGCAATCAACGATTTGCATATCGGAGCCAGCTACAATGTGTTCAAAGGAGTATCCGTTTATGCACAAGTACACAATCTACTGAATAAGAAATATCAATATTATCTAGGCTATCCTGCCGAAGGATTCAATTTCTTAGGGGGATTGAGTTTCCAGTTCTAATGTTATTAAAATAAGTTTGAATGCTTTTACTATCAAAAGTGCCTTACTTCAATTAGCATCATAAGGTGATTAAACTAATTGAAGTAAGGCACTTAGCACAAAGCAACTAGCACTTGCGGGATTTAGAACTCTCGAATATTTGCCATCTACGAGTCCGCTATTTATTTCTCATTTTAGCAAAGAGAACCACATTATTCCCGTCTTCATCCAACGAGCTCATTAACGCTTGAGTACGTTTCCGTACATCACTGGGAAGCTCTTTTCGCGCCAGCTCTTTTTCTAGCGTCTCTTTTAATTGCGCAGGTTCCATGTTGGCAATATAATAGCCATTACTGAACGAAGGCCATATCTGCATCTTCTTCGTTCCCAGGAAATCATTATACAAATGGAAATAGTTGCCGTGCAGGGTTTGTTTGTCTACGATATATTTGGCCGGTTTACTTCCACTCCAGGTATTTGCCGACACTTGCACCGGAACAGAAACATCTCCGACAAAGTGACGCGGATATTCGGTATAACCATGCCATGGAATTTTTTCCTTATTCGGATAATTCGCTGTAAACCGGGCTTCGAGCCTATTTTGCTGCGCATTATAATGATACAAACTATCCACACGCGGAGAAGGTACGATAGTCATCAACATAACGCTGTAATCGGGAGTGTTCTTGTCCATAAATACTTCATTGCTGAAATCACGCGGAACCGTGAGATGCCGGGCAGGAATAAAATTTTTGCGTTTTCCTTCAAAATCCTGCGTCCATACTACAGCCGGAGAACCCTGGAAAGGCAGTGTTGTCACCGTTACTTCCGACTTCCCGGTGTCGACTCTGAATTGCCCTTTAGGAACGCGCAGACACAAAGGAATGGGAGTTTGCGGAACTCCTTTCAAGTCGAAGACCAGCAGTTTATCACTTTGCCAAGGTAGAATATAAATACGGTTGTGTGCCTCGTCCAATTGTTCGGAGTAGGTGTTTGCATACTCATTCGGTCCTTGTCCGTAAGCCCCGATAGTAGTGATGAATTTGCCGTCACGGGTGAAAAGCTTGTATGGAGTCTGTTTTTTGTTACTCACCAAGATATAATTATCACTGACTGTGGTACGAACCCAGCCTCCTACCAATGCCTCATCCTTATCTTCCAACTTCACCACTTGAAGTTCTTCGGTCAAATAACTAAGTGGTATATCCACGGTATCTTTCAACGCTTTTAAATCACAGGAAATCAACGTCCCAGTAGGTGTTGTGATTCGCTTTGCCGCAACTGGAGACAGAGCCAAAGGGTCTTTTGTCGCTTCACTATTGCATATAAAAGCAACCAATGAAAATAGACAAAAAGTACACAAAGTCAAAATCATAATTTTCTTTTTCATACGAACATGTATTTAGTTAGTTTCAAATGAATATTGGGACAAAAGTAGAGGGAAACCAACTGAAAAACAAAAAATGTGGCGGACAAAAAGAGTAACACGTATTGCCGACATACCATTGATTATCAATACAATAAACAACAACTCCATTCATTAAGAGGTGGACAACTCTACTGAAACGACCCAAATCAACAGCTAAAACGCCTTAAGAAAACTGTCTAAACTTACATTTTCATCTATAATCCCCAACTTGTCTGTTTTAATACGATATTTGCGTTTTGTAATGGCTGCTTTACTAACACAATAAATATCTGAAAGGTCTTGCATGTTAACATTAATCTTGACGAGACAACAGAAACCGATATCCTTATTGTTCAATGACGGATAGGTTTGTTCCAGCCTTGCCGCAAAATGGTCAAAAGCTTCGTTGACAACAGAAATCACCTCTATCCACTCCGCATCGGTCACCACTATCTTTCGACTAGAAGCCACCTCATCCTGACTTTCATCATTATGGAGCGAAGGTAATTTCCGGAAAAAGGCTATCCGTCTGAAAAGTGCCTCACGCAATTCCGCTTCTTTATTTTGCAAACGAATTTCTTTCTCCCGTAGTCCGCTTAGCTCCGCCTCTTGATGCAGCAAAAGATTTTCCCGTTGTAGCCGTTTCTTCTTCTCCTTCTGATAAAAGAAAAACGCTATAAAACCAATACTAAGCAAAGCTGTTACAATGCCCAGCATCCATAGTTCTTTTTCGCGTTGTTTCAAATGCAACTGGTAGAGTTCGTTTTTTAATTTAAGCTCATTATATTCTCTTCTTTGTATTTCCGCCTTGGTACTAGTCAGTATATCGTCCTTGATCTTATTTTCTTTTTGCTTGATATAGAAAGCCTGTTCCGGATATTCTTTCTCATTGATTAAGTTAAATAAGAGCGCGTTCGCTTCCACGGCAATAAAATCTGAAGAGGAAGTCGCAGCCTGCTGATAGTAATACTTGGCAGAGTCCACTTGATTCAAAGCCGCATAAGATTTGCCGCGAAGGAGAAAATAGTGCGGAATGACATGACGGCTATGTCGTTGAGCTGACAATTGACGAAGATACAATTGTGCTGCCTGGAAATCTTTTCTTTCCAAACTGGTAGTCAATAAGTTCTCCAATATATGATAATTCAAATATCGGTAATTGGGAGAATCCGCAAACTCTTCCATTAGTTGCAGAGATTCTTGTGTATACCTGTCATGCTCCTGCACCTTTTCCAAAAGTTGAAAATATAACTTACTTGCAGAAAAATAGGCAAGAGTATCTTTGTGCTTACGAGTTAGCTGCCGACTGCTGTCTGCCATGTCCAACGCCTGTTCATAATCCTTATTTCTTGAATATGCCACTCTTTTAAGACCATACAATTGTGTTCTTAATGTATCATTCAGCAGCTCTTCCCGCAGAAGAACATCCGAAACCAGCAATGTAGAATCAGGTTGGTTACGGTATAAATAGGAAGCACTCTGCTCCACACGTGCTTGCAAACATTGAGATAACTGTCTATTTTGCGTATAGTGATGAATGGCAGTCTGCAATAAAGAATCTACAGGTTTCCCGGTCTTCCACAAAGTTGCCTTATAGGATAAAAAGTAATAATCTCCCTGCTGCTTAGAAGATAAATTCTCCGGCTTGTCTATTTGTTGCAAATAAAAGAATATACTATCGACGGAAACATTCTCCATCTGCATAGCCTTCTTCAAAAGAGAAGATGGGGCATGCTGACAACCGACCAGCATAATGAGCCATCCGGTGAACAGAAATATACTACAATGATACTTATTTTTATTCATATTACACTAGTGTCCCGTTAAAATCGGGACGAGTTATTAATTAATCAAATAATCCCGGAATAAGGGGATTAAATTGTTCTTTGACATCATTGAAATTAGTCTTATTAAACAGCTCTTGTAAAGGCGTTTTATCTGTTAATGAGATGCTAAGAATCTGCAAGACCTCATAAGTTGAACGATTCAGTTGCATATCATATTGGACAATAGCTACTAAACAATAGGTGATGATAGCAACACTAATCTGTATTCGAACCGCATTCTCGGTAGTACCCCAGAACCTTTTTATCTTAAGGTGTTGTTTCAGCCATTTGAAGAAAAGTTCCACGAACCATCTTTTCTTATAAAGATTGGCAACATCAAGTGCAGATATGTGTTTGGCATTCGTCAGGAATGTGAATTCACGATCATCCTCTTCATCATAGAAACGGATGACTCTGAATGATTCAGGATACTTCTTTTCAGAAGTGTACCCTATCAGTTTCACTTCCGCATCTGAAAGGATATTCTTCGGCATTCTACGCTTCCATTTACAGAACTTGCATTTCAGATTAGACTTCGCTCTGACTACAAAGAAAGAACCTGTAAGATGAATCCGATAAAGTTCTTTAAACGAGTCATACGCTCTGTCAAATATATAATAAGCATTTGGCTCATAATTAATTGCGGACATTTCTGTTGAATCATGCCTGGATGCTGTAGTTACTGTATAAAAGGCTGGAAGTTGTGCTTCTATGTCATAAAGGACATGAGCCTTAACTCCACCTTTTTTCTTACGGAACTTCGCCCAAGGGAATGTAGCCAAACATAAAGGAATCGTAGTGGAATCAAACGCATACTTCCTTCCTGGAATATCCAAGATGTGAGTCGATCGTTTTTCACATGCTTCCTTCATCATATAGAAAGCAAAATCTTCGAAGATTCTGTAATCCCGATTCTGATTGGCAGATGCAAGCGTAGTTTTGGCAATGGGCTCACGACCCAATCCCAAATGATAACGCTTTCCTTGATGTGCTTCCAAAGCTACAATCAAGTCACGAAGACTTTCACGATTACTGAGTTGACCGAACATCATTGCAAGTAACTGACTCCAGCAAGTGAAATGTTTCACATAACGATTGCCATCATACTTGTCTACAAGTCTTCTGAACTTATCATTGTTCAAGAATTCTACTAACTGAGCGAAAACATATTTATCTTGGTTCATTTGAGGTCACCTTAATTGACCTCAAAGGTATGATTTCAAATCGTCGCGCCTAAAAAGTAGTATCTAATAGACTATATTTCAATTATTTCAAAGAACTATTTATCCACTTTTACGGGACAGTAATGTTCATATTATATTATGAAATCTCTTACACTACTTTTATATACACCACCGAACGCCCCAACCCATATTTCTGCAACACGCCTTGTTCGATAAAAGCATTGATATCCTGCAGTGCCTGCTTTTTAGTTTTCCCCGTAAGTCTCATATAATCTTGTCGGTTAATACATGGATGCTCTTCAAAAAAAGAGTTTAAGCGTTGCAAGCATTTCTTTTCATCCAACGGATTTTTCACACGAAAAGGTGAATTGCAGCGTTGAAGTTCCAATGAAGTCTCAATATCTTTCTTAAACTGACGATTAATCCGTAAATTGATACCTTTAAGAGATACCGATGGAGAACGTAAGTCTTCCGGTTCCACCACCTTTTTGTCAACACTTAGGGAAAGAGAGAAATAACCGATATCCCCCAGCTCTACCGAAAAACCTTTCAGAAGCAAATGCTTCAACGTGCTCGAAATTGCTTCGATAGAGCCTACCAACTGAGCATGAGGGATATGCTCAAGAGCTGTCACCATATCTATAAATTCACTTGCCGTATAGCTACCTTTCAATACCACACGTGCATGTAAAGGCAGTTCTTTCCCATCCCTATCAGGATTAGGGGTTTCGTAGAGATCATAATTTACACTCATTATCTTTTCTTTTTTTATTAGGGAAGTTTAATTTCCCTTCTCTCTTATATTAGTATTCCAACCTGCAATTCAATTATCGTTCAACAGATGTGGAACGATTGTTCTATAAATGTAGAACTGTTGTCCGACAACTGTTGAACGATAATTGAGATGCTAATGAGGCAAATGTACGTAGAATAAACATATATTATTCTATGCAAAGCGGATTTTTATTTCCACCATCTCATCTGTTTGTCTATTTCTTCATCCCTAATTATCGACACTCAATTCATGAACTTTAGATTTTACACAACCAACAGTTCAAACAAGTTCACTTTACTTCTTCAGCATTCAAATACTTTATGGCAGCTTCCAAAACTTCATCGCGCCCCTGGCGTATGCCTTGAATTGTACTTTTAACTTCAATATCAGGAAGAATACCGATTTGTTGGGTTTCCGACTTATCGGGATAGTAAACGCCAAGTCCTGTAAATGTAACTCCAAAGTTACCCGGCAAAATGAGATAGGAACAATTGCCATCGGCACCGGCAGTCGTACTTCCCATAACAACTGTGTTTGGGGTACATCTATATTTCATAGTCATGAACTCCGCATGGCTTTGTGTTGTTTCATTTATCAAAATTACTTTTTTACCTTGATAATAGTCTTCATTCTCTTTTCCAACCTTTACTACAGGACCGAAAGTGAACAATCCTGGTTGCGAAAGGCTTCCGTGGGTAAATGTTGCAAAGTCTGTAGAAGACGGATACAGAAGATCATATTCCCAATATCCATTAATTTTCTCTATTACAGGATAGGCTCTTAAATCAATAATCGTTCCCTTAGATTTTATTTCCCGGGGGACTTCTCCACCGATGGTACTTCCCATATACAGATATAAAATATCCGGAGAAAGGTAGGTAATAAGCGGCTGCGGCTTTTGAAAGACGGTAGATTCGCGCATTTGATTCGGCACGCATCTGATTCTTGCTTTTTCAACAGCCCCGTTTCTTTCATAATCCACATACAATAGTGTATCATTGGACCATAGAAGTTCATTAACAGCTATCTGTCTCTGCAAAGTTGCTTCATTAGAAGCTGATATATAGGGCGTGATACGTTTTACTATGGAATCGACCTCTTCACTGTTGACACGTACAATTACATCTCCAGGCTGCAAAGTCCGATCCTCTTCACCCTTGAAACTAGATTTCAGTTCATAATATTCTGTCACTACCGCTTTGCCTTCAATGAAACGTATCACAACAGGCACTAAATATTTTTTTATCGGTCCGCCATAAATACCGGCATGAGTATCATGGACTTCTGCTATAAATCTTTTCAAAGCATTCTCATAATCCATTCTGTCCGTTATTTCTAAAAACGCAGGTATATTATCCAGCAAGACATCATCCCAACTGTTCTTAAGAAGATATTTATAAGGAAAATAATACTGAATTGCATTCCATAATCGGAATAAAGATAAGAGCTGATAACTAATATTCGGAAAGATACATTTAGAATATCTTTCCTCATGCGTAAATACGGCGTTTCCTATATTCTCATTTCCCAAGTTCACATAATAACTTGTCGTATCTCTCTTGGCATCCCGAATTTCTTTTAATTTATCCGACAGCACGCTGGCACAGGAACTGGGCATGAGCCGAACCTCGGTATTCACTAAAATCAAAGGGATTATCGGCATGACTCCCTATGACTTTATCAAAATCACCCGGTTGAAGGAAGCTTGCCGGATGATGATAGAGGGTGAATACAGGGTGACTGAAATAGGATTCCTTGTCGGCTTCAGTTCTTCTTCTTATTTTGCCAAGTGTTTCCAGAAACAATTTGGCATGTTACCGACAGAGTTTCTCAAAAAAGCCAAGGAGAATCCTTCATCCATCATGGAGTAAACACACACGGGCAATCTGTTTTTCTCAAAACTAAATCTTAAGATTTACCAATGTTAATCTTAGCTTTTACACATGTAAATCTTAAGAATTTATTAAATTCTCCTTATATTATAAGGTAGGGAGAATCTTTTTTTCTACTTTTGTTCCCGAATATTGTGGTACAAGCCATTATAAAAGAAAGAATTATGCAGAAAAACCTTGTCATTGTCGAGTCTCCGGCAAAAGCAAAAACGATTGAAAAGTTTCTTGGGAAAGATTTTAAAGTCCTTTCAAGTTACGGACACATACGCGACCTGAAGAAGAAAGACTTCAGTATCGATGTAGAGAAGAATTTTAAACCCAACTACGAAATCCCGGCAGACAAAAAGGCTTTGGTCAGCACACTGAAAGCAGAAGCAAAAGAGGCAGAAACCGTATGGCTCGCATCCGATGAGGACCGCGAGGGAGAGGCTATCGCCTGGCATCTGTATGAGGTCTTAAAACTAAAACCGGAAAACACAAAACGAATCGTATTCCATGAAATTACGAAAAGCGCTATCTTAAAAGCTATCGAACAACCGCGCGATATTGACATCAATCTCGTGAATGCACAGCAGGCACGACGTATCCTGGACCGTATCGTAGGTTTCGAACTGTCTCCCGTCCTTTGGAGAAAAGTGAAACCGGCCCTTTCGGCAGGACGCGTACAGTCGGTTGCCGTCCGCTTGATTGTAGAGCGCGAACGCGAAATCCATGCTTTCAAGTCAGAAGCGGCTTATCGTGTGACCGCCGTTTTCCTCGTGCCCGACACTGACGGGAAACTGGTGGAAATGAAAGCCGAACTGGCCCGCCGTATCAAAACGAAAAAAGAAGCAAAGGCGTTCCTCGAAGCTTGCCAGGGAGCTAAATTTGCTATCGAAGATATTACTACCCGTCCGATAAAGAAAACACCGCCCGCACCGTTCACTACGTCTACATTGCAACAGGAAGCTGCCCGCAAACTGGGATATACCGTTGCACAGACCATGATGCTGGCACAGCGCCTGTACGAATCGGGATTCATCACTTATATGCGTACGGACTCTGTCAACCTGTCGGAATTTGCAACGACGGGCAGCAAGGACGCTATCATCAAGATGATGGGTGAACGTTATGTACATCCCCGCCACTTTGAAACGAAAACCAAAGGGGCGCAGGAAGCGCATGAGGCAATCCGTCCTACCTATATGGAGAATCAGTCCGTAGAGGGTTCGGCACAAGAAAAGAAACTGTACGACCTGATTTGGAAGCGTACCATCGCCTCACAAATGGCAGACGCGGAACTGGAAAAGACAACTGCAACCATTACCATTAGTGGAAGCAGCGATGTGTTCACTGCTGTCGGCGAAGTGATTAAGTTCGACGGATTCCTGCATGTTTACCGTGAATCTTATGACGATGACAGCGAGCAGGAAGATGAAAGCCGCCTGTTGCCACCTTTAAAGAAAGGTCAGAAACTGGAACACGGTCCCATCATCGCAACCGAACGTTTCACCCAACGCCCGCCACGCTATACGGAAGCCAGTCTTGTACGCAAGTTGGAAGAACTAGGTATCGGCCGTCCGTCTACGTATGCGCCTACTATTTCTACTATCCAGCAACGCGAGTATGTAGAAAAGGGAAACAAGGACGGGGAAGAACGCAACTTTAATGTACTGACACTGAAAGACAATCAGATTGAAGACGAAAACCGTTCCGAAATTACCGGAGCGGAAAAATCCAAATTATTCCCCACGGATACGGGTACGGTAGTAAACGACTTCCTGACCGAATACTTCCCGGATATCCTGGATTACAACTTTACGGCAAGCGTAGAAAAGGATTTCGACGAGATTGCAGAAGGAGGAGTGCAATGGACTTCCATCATGAAGACTTTCTATGATAAATTCCATCCATCGGTAGAAAACACATTGGCAATCAAGACGGAACATAAGATAGGAGAGCGCATTTTGGGAGAAGACCCGGCAAGCGGAAAGCCTGTTTCGGTGAAAATCGGACGTTTCGGGCCGATGGCACAAATCGGCACGGCGGAAGATGAAGAAAAGCCGCGGTTTGCCCAATTGAAAAAAGGACAATCCATAGAAACCATCACACTGGAAGAAGTTCTGGAGTTGTTCAAGTTACCCCGTACGTTGGGCGAATACGAAGGAAAGACGGTCAGTGTAGGTATCGGGCGCTTCGGTCCTTACGTTCTGCATAATAAAGTATATGTATCACTGCCGAAAACAATGGATCCGATGGAAATCACGCTGGAAGAGGCAGAACAGTTGATTCTGGAGAAACGTACAAAAGAAGCCGAACGCCACATCAAGAAGTTTGAAGAAGAACCGGAACTGGAAATTCTGAATGGTCGTTTCGGGCCTTATATTACTTATAAAGGTAACAACTATAAGATTCCTAAAGATATCGTCCCACAGGATTTGAGTCTGCAAAGTTGCTTGGAGTTAATCAAGATACAAGACGAAAAAGAGGAAACGTCTTCCTTCAAACGAGGAAAACGAACCGCCAAGAAAAAATAAAAAAACAGGGTGTTGGCCATATCTGACCAACACCCTGTTTTTTTATTTAAAAAGTTCCAGAAGTCCTTACATTCTAGAAGGTACTTCGATACCCAGCAAGCCCATTCCCAGACGAACGATTTTTGCAACATTGGCCGACAGAGCGATACGGAACACTTTCACCGCTTCATTCTCTTCTCTCAGAATGCTATAATCATGATAGAACTGGTTGTATTCTTTCACCAGGTCGTAGGTATAATTTGCGATAATAGACGGGCTGTAATCCTCGCCTGCCTGCTTCACAACAGCGGCAAAGTCGGCAACCATTTGAATCAGACCTTCTTCTTTGTCACTCAATTCAATACCGACAGGAATCTGTTCGGGTATCACAATTCCCGATTCGGCAGCCTTGCGCAGTACGGACTGGATACGGGCATAAGTATATTGGATGAACGGGCCTGTGTTACCGTTGAAGTCGATAGATTCTTTCGGGTTGAACGTCATATTCTTACGTGCATCCACTTTCAGGATGAAATACTTCAATGCGCCCAAACCGACGATACGGGCAATATCATCCGCTTCTTCCTGTGTCAAACCGTCCAGTTTGCCCAGCTCCTGAGAAGTTTCTTTGGCAGTGGAAATCATCTCTTCCATCAAGTCGTCAGCGTCCACCACCGTACCTTCACGGGATTTCATCTTACCCTCCGGCAGTTCCACCATTCCGTAAGAGAAGTGAACCAGGCTCTTGCCCCATTCGAAGCCGAGCTTGTCAAGCAGGATAGAAAGTACCTGGAAGTGATAGTTCTGTTCATTTCCTACTACATAAATCATCTTGTCAATGGGATAATCGGCAAAACGGAGTTTAGCCGTGCCGATGTCCTGCGTCATGTAAACAGATGTGCCGTCACCACGGAGAAGCAATTTATGGTCTAGTCCTTCGGCAGTCAGGTCAGCCCATACAGAGCCGTCTTCCTTCTTGAAGAAGAAACCTTTTTCCAGTCCTTCCATCACTTTCTCTTTCCCTTCGAGATATGTGTTGGATTCATAATATATCTTGTCAAAGCTGACACCCATCTTCTTGTAGGTTTCATCGAATCCGGCATATACCCAATTGTTCATCATTTCCCACAGTCCGCGTACTTCCGGGTCACCCGCTTCCCACTTCACGAGCATTTCACGGGCTTCCTGCATCAACGGGGAAGCAGCTTCCGCTTTCGCCTTCGCTTCTTCGTCACTCATTCCCTGTGCTGTATATTCAGCCATCAGTTCCTTGACTTCCGCCTTATAATGCTTATCGAAAGATACATAATAATCACCGACCAGATGGTCGCCTTTCTTGCCGGAAGTTTCGGGAGTTTCACCGTTGCCGTATTTCTTCCATGCCAGCATGGATTTACAGATATGGATACCGCGGTCGTTTACGATATTGGTCTTTACTACCTTGTTGCCGTTTGCTGCCACGATATTGGCCAATGCGTTACCCAAAAGGTTGTTACGCACATGTCCCAGGTGAAGCGGCTTGTTCGTATTCGGAGAAGAATACTCAATCATCACCAGCGGTGAAGTTTTGGTAGCTTTTACCAGACCATAGTGTTCGTCAGCCTGAATCTCATTCAGCAATTCAATCCACGTAGCCGATGCGATAGTCAGGTTCAGGAATCCTTTTATCACATTAAAAGCGGCTATTGCCGGTTCGTTTGCCTTCAGATATTCGCCAATCTCCTGCGCCGTCTGTTCCGGGCCTTTCTTCGACATTTTCAGAAAAGGGAACACGACCAGCGTCAGATGTCCTTCAAATTCTTTTTTGGTCTTTTGGATTTGCACCATCTTTTCAGGGACTTCCTGACCGTAGAGTGCCTTCAGTCCGCTAATAACGGACGCTACAAGTTTATCTTCTATCTTCATAATCTACAATTATTTCCGGTTGCAAAGATACAGGATAATTTATAAAGGTCACTCTTCTGACGAAGAATTATTCTTCGCACCACGCTGATATATAGAAGGTGAGACTCCAAATTGCATCTTAAAACGCCTGCTGAAATAGAACGGGTCATCGATACCTACACGATAAGAAACCTCGGCAACAGTCAGATTTTCGTCAGAAAGTAACAGTTCTGCCGCTTTCTTCATACGGATGATACGCAAATATTCGTTGGGCGCATACCCGGTCACGCCACGTATCTTCTTGTAAAACGCCGTGCGCCCCATCTTCATGATGGAAGCGAACTCATCAATCGTGAGGTCAGGACGGGAGAGATGTTTCTCCAACACAACCGTCAAGCGGTCAGCAAATTCCTTGTCCCTATCCGTAGAACATACCACCGGACGCATAATGCCCGGCTCATTCAAGTATTTCTCACGCAATTTATCGCGCTGCTCTATCAACTGGAACACACGTGCCAACAGCAGCTTAATGCTGAACGGCTTCGGGATATAAGCGTCCGCCCCCGACTCTATACCTTCCAAGTATTTATCCGGTGAGTTCAATGCGGTCAACAGAATAATAGGAATATGACTCGTATCAAAGTCCGATTTCAGTTTCTTCGTTACTTCAAAACCTGTCATTCCCGGCATCAACACATCGCAAATTATCAAATCCGCTTCGTACGAACGGGCTTTCTCAAAGCCCGAAGTACCATCAGCAGCCACTTCCACCTCAAAATAAGCACCGATTTCCTCTTTCAGGAACTGGCGGATATCATTATCATCTTCTATTATCAATATCTTCCGCTTATTCAACGGATTATCCACCTTTTCCAATTCCGCCAGTTCCTGCCCTTCTTCCGAAAAGTCAACGGATTCCGCCAAATGGGCGGCATGTATATTGGCATCTTTCAGCAATGCATTGCCGGGGATAAGAAAATCTTTCTCGTTATAAGCCGATTTGTCGGTCGGGACAGACACCGTAAATACAGAACCGCCGCCCTCATTATCCGAATATCTTATAGTGCCTTTATGCACCTGCACCAGTTCATGCGTCAGATGCAGCCCTACCCCGATACTATCGCCTGAGAAACTGCTCTGCATAAAGCGTTTGAACAGTTCCGCCTGCTTTTCCTTAGGGATTCCCACTCCAGTATCCGAAACCTGTATCTGCAACAGTTGTCCCGCTTCGTCCACCGTCACCGACAGCACGATTCGCCCATTGGAAGGAGTATATTTAAAGGCGTTCGACAGCAAATTATAAGTCACTTTATCCAAATTCCCCTTATCAATAAACATCTTGTAAGAAGGAACCGAAGGATTAAACTGGAAATCCATCTTTTTCTGTTCGGCTATATCACCGAAACTGAGAAATATCTCATAGAGGAATGAGATAACATCCGTCTCTTCCAGCGACAAAGCGAGTTTATTATTCTGCATCTTGCGGAATTCCAATAACTGATTGATGAGCCTCAACATACGTTGCGTACTCTTATCCATCGTTTTCAGAGGATAAACCAGTTCTTTGGGAATATCGCTGACACGCTGTATCCGTTCCAGCGCACCCTGAATCAATGTCAGCGGAGTGCGGAATTCATGAGAGATATTAGTAAAAAAGACCAGCTTATACTCGGTCAACTGCTTCTCTACACTGATACGGTTGCGCAGACGGTTGAAGTTGCGGACTACTCGGCAAGTAAAATAAAGGGCTACCATCGCCAATAAGGCATAGCAGAAGAAAGCCCAGCCCGTTTTCCAAAAAGGCGGTTTGATGACGATTGTCAGCGTCGTCTCCTTATCGTTCCAAATACCCGCCTCATTGCAGGATTTCACATGCAGGACATACGTTCCGGGATTCAGATATTTGTAAGAAGCAAAGTTCAGCGAAGAAGGTGCGCTCCATTCCTTGTCATAGTTCTCAAGCCAATACATATACTTCGCCTGCCCGCTATCGGAATAATCAAAGGTAGAGAAATCTATCAGGAAAGAATTCTGAAAATAGTTCAGTTCCATTTCGTTGGAATAAGCCAGCGAATGAGTCAACGGAGAATCCGTTCCACCGGGAACGACCTGAATACCATTGACATATAAATCAGTGAATACTACGGGAGAGAAAGATTCATTACTTTTTATATGTCCAGGGTCGATAACAGTCAGCCCGTAATTTGTGCCGAACAACAGTTTGCCGTCCGCACCGACATAGGCGCAGTTCTCGCTATACACATTGCTCAACGTATAAGAAGAGAAGAAATAGTTGTCGAACGACCGGATTTCCGGGTCAAACTTGGAAATCCCATATTCGGTCGCAATCCAGAGTTTTCCATCCTTATCCTCTACAATGGACTGTACCACATTATTAACCAGTCCCTCATCCACTCCATAATGTTCATACTTCAAGACATTATAATTATCTTCCGGCTGGCAAAGATTCAGTCCCATTCCCGAAGTACCCGTCCATATCCTTCCCTTGCTATCCTGAAAGATACATTTGATTTCGTTACTGCAAAACTTTCCGTTCGTATGGCTGAACCAATGATAATTTTCGGGGTCGGCTATCAGGGAGTCGGGATGAAAAATACAAATCCCCTCACTGGTTCCCATCCAAATCATGCCGTTCCTGTCTTCTTGAAACACACGAACCATCTGCACACCATACCTTCCCTGGAAGAAATGCTGGAACTTATATTTGCCATCCTGCGTAGGTTCCGCCAAATCAAGCCCACCGCCGAATGTCCCAATCCACATACGGTCTTTCGCGTCCCGGCAAATGGCAAATATGTTATTATTGGACAGCGTAGTAAGGTCAAGCTTGTCATGCCTGTACCAGTCATCTCCAATCTTCAGTCCTTCACCGCGGGTTCCCATCCACAGTTTACCGTCCGCGCCCTTCTCCACCGCATAGATATTCGACTGGAAATAAGTCTTGTTCATCTTCCGGTTGAAATGCGTATCATACGTAAAAAGTCCCCCTTTGCGAGTGGTAATTCCAATATCGCCATTCGGCATTTCCCCTATCGTGCGTATGGCGTTGGAACGGTCGAACAGTTCCGGATTTTCCGGATAGATGCGGGAAGTACCCTCGTTCAATACTGAGATACGGGCGATTCCCGAGTATTCCGAGCTCACCCAAATGCCGCCTGCCCTGTCTTCCATCACAAATAAAAGAAAGTCGGAATTGATATAGCTGTTTTCCGTAATGCCGGCGGCAAAATGTTCCAGTTTGTCTTCGGAAGTATTGTAGGCAAACAGGCCGTTGCCATAAGTTGAAATCCAGATAATTCCGCGGGAGTCATGGACGATGTGATAACGTTCAAAGTCAATGTGGTCGAGCTTCTCCTCAGGAATAAGCTGGAAGGATTTGGTTTCCCCCGTTTCGGCAAGGATATAATGAACCCGTCCGGTACGGTTATAAATCCAGAAGTCCCCGTGGTTATCGCAAATCACTTCTCCTTTTTTAATATTCAGACGAGGGTCGGCAGTCAACGTATATGTGACGAGGTCGTAGTTATATACCCCTGTCGTGGTAAGTATCACCCATTTATCCTTGATACGGAAATCATCGGTGGGAGATGTCTTTCCCGCGATTGAAGAAATCGACGCCTGCCTTACCAGTTCCTGCGCCTCTTCCTGATAAGAATAAATATCTCCATCCTCTGTGAGAAAATAAACCGTATTTCCATTAGCCAACAAAGAAACAAAATGCAATGCACGGTTCACTATCTTCACCTCTCCATTCACTGCCAAAGCCAATCCACGCTTTGTTCCTATCCAAATACGCCCGTTGGCATCTTCACGTACAAAGTTCACCCGGTTATCCGGCAAATTCCCCGCTTCCGTCTTGAACACGGTAGACTTCAAACTGCCATCTTCCTGATGAACCACTCTCCGGGAACCATTATCCGGATGCCAAAGCCAGACATCACCGCAAGAAGCCAAAAATAGTTTCGAATAATTCCTGTCCTGCTCTTCCGACTCCATATAATTCACGAAACAGGCTTTCTGCAAGTCATAGCAGCTATACAGGCGGACAGTAGTCCCCATCCAAAGAAAGCCGTGTTTGTCTTCCGTGATATTAAAAATCCGGTTATCCGCCAAGGACGGCTGTTCACCATTTCCCGGCTGGAAAGTAAGGAACGAGTTACCGTCATAACGGCTCAGTCCGTTCAACGTACCCAACCACAAAAATCCCTTGCTGTCCTGACACATATAACGCACCGTATTACTGGGCAAACCATCACTTGTCTTCATTTGGTGAGAACGCAGCTCGATACCGGCATACGCATCAAGAACGGAGATTATAAACAAAATAAAAGCGAACGCGAATCTTTGCTTTATCATAGATTTCGAAGATTAATAATAAATGTCTAACAAAAATAGCGAAGAATTTCGGAATAATAAAATTAGTCCGAACCGGAAATAAAACGATTCGACGCTTCCTTCACCCAGTTCAGACTTTACACAATTATCAAACAACCTAAAAAACCTCTATATTTACCTTCTCCAGCATACCCAAACAATGAAGGCATATTCAATCCGGGCACATTCTTTACAAACATTTTATAAAGCCTTCAACCATTTATCCAAATCTTCCATCATTTCGGCACGCTGCGGAAACGGTCTTTTATTGAATCCCCATCCATGCTTTCCGTTGGCATAAATATGCATTTCCGAAAAAACCTTCTGTGCTTTCAATGCTTTGTGATAGCTCTCCGAATGAACAGGCTTCACACTTTGGTCATCTGCGGACAGGACGATAAAGGCACGGGGCGTTTTCTTATTTACCTGTAACTCATTGCTATACTTCTTTACCAGCTTTGCATCAGGGTTCTCCCCCAACAGTTGCTTCCTTGAACCCCAGTGAGCATCCTGTCCGTTCATCGTAATGACCGGATAAAACAGAATCTGGAAAGCCGGACGCAATTTGGCAGCAGCATGAGTGGCAACAGTAGAAGCCAGATGACCACCCGCAGACGACCCCATAATCCCGATACTATCCGAAAGAATATTCCATTCCTTTGCATGTTCTTTTACATAACGCATGGCTTCATAAGCATCCGAAACCGGTACATCGGGATTACCGTTCGGCATCCGGTATTTCAGCACAACCGCAGCCATATTCCGCTTATTAAAATACAAAGCCCAGTCATATCCTTCATCCTTCATTGCCAAATGGTCATATCCGCCACCGGGACAAATCAAGACTGCCTTCATCGGCTTCTCCGATTGTGGGAGAAATACCCTGACAGATGGTTTATAATTATGCTTCTTATCATCGTATCCTTCCGCTTCCCTGCCGTTGGAATTGGGTAATCCTTTCTCCCACAAATCGACATCAAACGGTGGTTGTGCGGAAATCTTGCCCACAGAAGATACCTGTTGCATCGTCTCAAACATCTGCTTTCCCAAATATTCGGCAGATATCTTATCAAAATGAAGGCGGTCTTTCAGCAAAGTCGCTTTCGACATATCTATCAGATAAGCATTTTTATCTTCCGAAGCGAGCCGCTTCATCGCCGCTTCCACTTCCGCATTATACCGCTTGTTCGATTTGGCTACGGAACCGAAGATAAAAGGCAGTTCCGAATAATCCTCACCAGTTTTCCGGGTGAGATGATTACGCACATAAGCCACCACATTTTTCAAATTATCATAATATTCCGGGCCATAAGCCGAATCGCTCTCGCCCTGATGCCAGAGAAAAGCGTCGATATGATAGCCTTCCGGCAAACGGGACAATGTCTTGCTGATGCTATTACTTATTTGTTGGGCAAAGGAAAGCAACAATGACTTTCCTTTCTTCGCTGTGGGAGCATTCTGTGCCAGCCATTCCGGGTCGGCCGACCAGTGTCCACCGCGGGAGTCCGTATTTTCCGGTGTTATCGACGTGCCGCCTACCGCCCACTTTATGACATAAAAATCCTTCTGATATAACTGTTCCAATAAATAATAGGTAACCGCATCATAGCCCCAACGATTGCGACGAGGCCAGAAAGGAACAAACTTTCCGTCCACACGGTTCTGTGAAATCTTACAGTGCCGATAGGCTCCTTTCGAGAAACCGGTGCTGTCTATTCCCATACTCTTGATATATTCCGGCAGGTCTGCAATGGGAACCCGCCCGTCCGTATTGGACTGTCCCGCCACAATAATAACATGGGCTGGTTCCTGCGCACATACCGCCATACATATAAAGCCCAATAATAACAGACTGAAATAACGCTTCATCACTTTATCACTCCTATTATAAATTTTCCAAAACGAGCCTTCTTATTTTCCGGCTCTTATCCGGCTACATTCAGATACCATTTATCTTCCGATGACAAGTCCGGCATAGCCAATCCCGAACGTTCATATTTCTTGCCGATTACCCTTTTCAGATATTCACTGCCAGAACCGGCTTTTTCTTTGTTCATACGTCTTGCCACACGAACCAAGTCTCCCCAGCGATGTCCTTCGAACGCACATTCCAATGCTGCTTCCTCAATTAATAACTTCTCCATACACTGTACATTTGTCTCATCCTGTTGCGGTTCCAATGGTTTAGCTTTCAATGACACACGTCCCCGTATTCCGTTAAACTCACGCCAGGGGGCACGATGATAAGGGGCATCCATGGAACGGGCATCAAAATAGAAGGGAGCCGGATAAGGTTCACCGGGGCCATACCCCGTCTGCCTGTTCAAGTCGCCATATTCATCCCCCCAAGTATACGTATTCCTAAAACCTTCATTCAAGATAGAATATGCCAAATCCGGATACCCGCAACGGTTAGCGGCTTCGGCATAACGCAACAGAACCAACGCCGCACGATTCAAGAACCAACGTCCGCGTTTCATATAAGGTTTGGTCGGGTCGTAATCATACAAATATTTCTGCACTACGCATTGTCCGTCCACCCATTTGAAAGAAGAATCTTCACCGCGTCCGTCAAAGGGCGCTCCATTGGTCTGCGTCTGTGAAGCCCATAGGTTCTCGACTGCATAAGCCGAAGGTTTCAACTGGTATTTCCCCTTTCCCTGATTGGCAAACAGTTCAATCATCGGATAATAAGGCTCAAACTTCTCGTCATAGCTGATAGTCCATATCAATTCACTCCATAAGGCGGACTTATCTGCCTGAAAGGAAAACATATTCAGCCATGTGTTCTTATAACTGTTAATATCCCCTTCCATATAACGCTCGTAAAAGACCTGGTAGTAAGTATCTCCACCCGTAGAATAAGTACCGCAACGATATCTCACAGCATTGGATGTTGCCGATTTATCCTCATCTGTCGACAAGAATTTGCGATACTGCACGGCTGCTTCCCGATAATTATTGTTCCACAGATACAAGTCACCCAATAATATGCGCTTATTGATAAAGAAACGTTTCAAGTCATAAGTATCAAGTTTGTACTGCACCAGCGCACTGTTCTTATAATCTTCCAAGGTAGGAAGATTCTCCATACACTCTATCAACAATGGCAATAGCTCGTCCAACCCAATCTTGGGCATATGTTCCAGTTTCTGAGCATCTTCCACCGATACGGTAGGCGTCGTCACATAAACCACCTTGCCGAAGTACATTCCCACTTGCAGATAAGTCCAACAACGAATAGCAGCCACGTCCGAGTAACGTTCCGCATATTCATCCTTCGTCATCCGGTTGTTGGCAAGCATCTCATCAAATCCGGCAAGGATGTCATTGCAGTTCTGGATAACGGCATAATAATTCGTCAAGTCTGCATATTTATTGCCGGCGGAAGGAGTGTTGGCATTAATTTCCTGCAACTCAATGGATGCATTATTCGTGACATCTATCAGGTCAGCACGCAGTTCCCCCAGCACAATAGTCTGCTCCGCCAAGTTCATAAACAAGCCATATAGTCCCAGGATAGCATTATCCGCATCAGGGATGGTGTTATAGTGATTCTTATGTTCAACGACCGACTCAAGTTCCGTATCCACACAAGCAGTGAACATGCCTATCAGCACTCCACAAAGTACGATTATATTTCTGATTGATTTCATAGTCCTGTACTTCTTTTATAATCCAAGTTTTAATCCCACATAAAATGTACGCGCCTGCGGTGTCATAAAGGCATCGATGCCATATCCCAGCGGATTGGTGCTGGCACTGAATTCCGGGTCGTACCCTTTGTACTTAGTCCATGTACAAAGATTTTCCGCCACCGCATATACCTGTATGCCCGTAATAATGCCTTTTCTGATAGGCACATCATACGCCACCGTCAGATTCTTGAACTTCAGATAAGATCCGTCCTCAATCCAGCGGTCGGAAAAACGGGCATTTCCCATCGGGTCGCCGTAAGTCACTTTTGGCATACTGGTGATCTGTCCTTCCGCTCTCCAGCGGTTCAAGACCGCCTGTGTCTGATTTTCCATTCCCGACATTGATTCCAATGTACGACGGGTATAATTATACACATCATTCCCCAAAGAATAGGTAAACCGCGCCGAGAAAGTGAAGTTCTTCCACAAAATACGCGTATTCAGTCCGCCATAAATATCCGGGTTAGGATTACCAATCACTGTCATATCTTCCTCATTGATATATTTGTCACCGTTCATATTCACAAAACGCATATCACCGGCCTCGAACGGAACGTCCGACAAACCGGAACGTACATGCAGCCCGTCCGCCTTTGCCTCTTCCGTAGTGGCGTACACCCCATTCGTCTTGTAACCATAGAACACGCCCATCGGTCTTCCCACTTCCGTAAGGATGGTGCCAGCAGCAATATCCGTCAGGTAACGGTCGCCTTTCAGTTCGGTTATCTTATTCTTATAATGCGATACGGTCGCTCCCAAATCCCATTTCAGGGAAGGTAGGTTCAATACACGGGCATTGATTGCCACGTCAACCCCTGTATTTCTCATTTCCCCGCTATTATCTATATAAGTGGAGAAGCCCGAATAGGAAGTAATGGGTGAATAAGCAATCATATCCTTCACGGTCGAACGATACACATCTATACTCAATGACAGGCGCTCGTTCATAAAAGCCATATCCGCACCCGCATACAGGCGAGCCATCCGTTCCGGTTTCAGGTTCCTGTTTACGAGGTTTCCCCGTACCAGCCCGTAATTACCGAGCAGGTTCTGTGAAGAATAGTACCGGCGAGCTGCATAATTGCCGATATCATCGTTCCCGGACATTGAATATCCGGCACGGATTTTCAGCAGGTCCACCCACGGCAAATTGCGCATGAAGTTCTCCGACGACATCACCCAAGCTGCAGACAATGCCGGGAAAATCTGAAACTGTCCTATATCTTCTCCATAGCGGGAAGAGGCGTCAGCCGAAAGAGTGGCATTGACAAAGTATCTGCTTTTCAGTGAATAGGCCACATTTCCATAGAACGAGAGCCAGTTCCACGTCCCGATGGAACCACCCATCTGACGCAGGTCGTTCAGACCGTACTGCAACGAACGGAAACGGTCACTGGTCGAGTTATATGCTTTTCCCCAGTCGTCCTCACTGCGATTATTAAAATAACGCATGCCCAATGTAGCATCCAACTGGTGTTCCAAGCCCAATTTAAACAGATAACTGGCACGTGTCTCATCAAACAGCGAGAAAATACGTTCCGTGCGATATTGCATCTGGTTGGTCACTTCCGAAGTAGCCACATCGTCATAAGGGATTCCCTTCTCCGGACGGAAAACACGTTCTTTCTCCTTATTCAGCCGGAGCCCGAAACGGGTGCTCAAAGTCAGTTCCTTCCAAATCTTATATTTGAGATGTATATTGGCGAAGAATCCGTAACTGATATTCTCCTGCAACATGTTGTCCACAATGGCAGTCGGATTTGACATACCGAAGAGGTCTACCTCTTCATAGTTCGGTGACAACTGGTCTTGTTCATTATAAGTAAAGCTCGCCATAAACGGGGACTTGACCAGCGAAGCATAAATCGGATTCTGCGGGCTGACGCTTCCTTCCTGCATCAGGTTCTTCTTGCCGTACACGAAATTCATATTAGTCTGAACCGTGAACTTCGGCGAGAAGTTTATATCCGTATTGATACGTGCCGAGAAACGGGAGAAGTCAGTGCCTTCCACTAATCCTTCATTTTGAAGGTATCCCAGCGACAAGGCATAGAGTGCAACATCGTCACCGCCCGTCACGCCAATGGAATAGTTCTGCTTGAATCCCTGTACAAACAACTGGTCTTGCCAGTCAGTACTCTTGTTGTAACGGTAATAATCGGCATTCCCCTCATATCCCCAAGCATGTTGTTCCGGTTTCGCATCGTTGATAAACGGTAGTTTCTGAATATCCCCGGCAGAATATCCCCGGCTTTGATATACATCCATCAGATACCGTTTCGACTGTACGGCATCCAGTACCGGAATACTGTTCGGTTTCAGATTCATACCGGTCAGTATCTGTGCCGTAATCCGCGTTTCGGCATCCTTGGCACGCTTCGTCTCGATGACAATAGCGCCATTGCTTCCTTTTACCCCGTACAGTGTTGCCGCATCTTTCAAAACAGTAATCCGTTCGATGTCTTTCACGTCAATGGTACTCATCGGAGTAGACAAGTAACCATCTATCAGGGATACGCCCGCCGAAAGGTTTTCCACTACCATGCCGTCAACAATCAACAATGGCTGGTTATTGGTGTAGATAGAATTGAACCCTCCCATAAACATATTTGCACCGGCATTCTCCATGCCCGAACGAAACAAGGTGTTCAGCCCCGGCACTGTTCCCTGAAGCAACGCTTCGGGACTGGTTGCCGGACTCAGAGAATTGTCCCCGTTCAACTGGGTAAGTGCCGTCGTCGTCCTGCTGCCTGCCACGTCACCGAGCGGAGTCAGCACATCTTCAAAAAGGCTCTTATGTGTCTCATCATACAGACGCACTGTAATCTCCTTTTCACCGCGCAGCGGAATCCGCTTTTGCTGATATCCGGGACTTGAAACCAACAGTTCCACCTCATAAGAGGGAATCCTGATGGAAAACTTACCGGATTCATCTGTCATAGCCGTACTGATACCAGGTACAGCCACACGTACACCATTCAACGGACTGCCCGTAGCCGCGTCCACAATCGTACCCGACGCCCTTTCCTTATACTCTATCCGCTTCTTTGCATTTATCGTACGAACCTTCTTATTAAACTTCTGTGCATTCCCGGATAAAGCAAACACACAAGCTACCAGAAGGAATATATATTTCATCTTATTGTTCATAGCATTATCTTTCCTTTAGTCGTTTCACTTTTCATCACTCTCCATCCGCTATACGGGGAACGAACTTGATGTAGTCAAGAAACATCATTCCTCCACGCTGGTCGGGTTTGGAATATTCATGGCAACCGGCAGTGTTACAAACCATCAGTTGCACCTGTCCCATCCTCGGTACTTCAAAATCGTAAGCGTCCGCCCCCTCTACCGGAGTGGTAGGAATCATGTAAGACCCCAGATTATATTTGCGGAGATGCACCGGAGTATTCTTATATGTCTCGTCACCGGCAATCGAATAACCAACAAAGCCACATGTTTTCCCCCAATAATTATTATCTATGGAAGAAGTGCTACCAGCCGGACGACGCAATACCGACTCACCCGGCATGGAAGCCAACAGTTTCTGACAAACCGCAAGCGTGGAAGCCGCGCTCGTTTCATCCTGATTGACATGGTTTGCCATATCATCATACGAACCCAGATAGACATCGTAAATCACAGAATTCAGTTTTACCGTATATTGCAGGTAGAAGTTGGCATCAGTATTCATGTTGCTGGTATTAAAAGTAAAGGAATACTCTGTCTTTGTAACAGGGTCTGTCTGATAACTTCTCGAAGAAACCATTACATCCTTTCCACCGCTTGCCCATGTCCGGAAACGGGTATATGTCCTTGAAGCAGCATAAGTACCCAGATAATCTTCCGCTTCCACGACTACCGTCTTCACTTTATTTTCTTTTATCTTAATATCTACCCCGTTCAGAAAACGGATAATTCCGTTGGAAGCTTTATATTCCTTGACTCCCGCCACCTCAAAAGGCACTGCTCCGGAGAAGTCGACTTCTACACCGCTCAAGGCAGTCGTCGCTCCCGGTTTGAACACCAAATCGCGAATCAGTTCATCCGTCACCAGCGAGTCCGTAAGTTCTTCCGTACTTTGGTTCATATATTTGGCATACTTTTCTTTTATGCTCTTGAAATTCGCCTGCCTTAACAGGACAAAAGTATAGGTAGAATCCTCGTTGTTGACCGGCATTTCCTCAAAGAAGTAGTTGCGCGTTGTCCAAACCGTATCATATACCGGCTGACCTTTCTCGTTCACTCCTTTTTGTATGCTCCTGTCTTTGTCCATTATCTTCGTGGTCTTGGCATACAAGCTGTCCAATTGCTCATATTCTTCGGGATACAACTCACGCAAACGCTGCAAGTATTCATCAATATTCATCAACGGCTCCACCACCTTGTCCACCACATGAAGCATCCCGTTACTGCAAAGCACGTCCGAATGTTCCGGTTCAAAAATCACTTCACCCATCTGCCTGTTTTTCCCGTTTATCATCTTCAGGCGGCTGTCCGGTTGTGAGATTGCCGTCAGGTTGAAAGTGCCGAAAGCGATGTGGTTTCTTACCATCGCCAGTTTAGCGTCTTCCGTCCATTCACCTTCCGCCAGGCTTTTCACATATCCGGCAAGTACCTCGTCGGCAGGTGCGAGAACCGTATATTCATAGGTTCCCTGCAATACCTTGTCATAGCCGGTTTCCTGCAACAAGGCATAAAATCCCGAAAGTTCCCCATTCGCCTTGACTGCTTCCAATACACTCCCCTCAAGGGTTGGCATATCTACCGCCACATGATTGTCCCATTGGTTATTACAGGCTGCAAGCAATGTTGCAGCCACCACCGCCAATGTCCATCGTATCTTATTGAATTTTCGTTTCATCACTTTTCGTTTATCCATTATTTATATTCCATATCCTTCTATTCTCATTCATACGGCCATACTTCTTCCTTACCCGGAGAGAACTCTCCTATCTCCATTCCTGTCAAATCAAGCATAGGCCATACCTGGTCTTCGGTTGTAGGGATGAACTGAATCATATCCAGCATGATACCAACAGAATCATCCTTTTCCAAATCAAACCGCAGCACGTGGCGACCGCTCGAGAATACCTTTATAACGCCCAACAAGCTACTGTTCATATAGACGTGCGGATAATACGTATATTGTTTCCATCCGAAATTAGTCTCCATAGCGGCATGGTCTACTATCCTGACACCACGTTCATCGGTCTTTTCCTTGCCATCCGCACCCTTCACATAAGAAATGGCAGAGATGCGTTTCACTGTCACAATCTTATCCAGCACCTGGTCTTCCCGTCCCTCCTGTTTAAAAGTAGATTTCAGGGTCGGACCATTCTTGTTCGCGTCCGTATGGCGATAGCATAACCACACTTTATAAGTTCCTTCAATCAATAAAGGAAGCGTGAACTCAACCGCTGTAATCAAATCGCTCTTTCTCATACGGAAAGTCAGATAATCGCCGTTTACACACTGCATCTGCTGGTTTAATACAGGCTTATTCTTATCCAGTACCTGGGCTACCGTATATGTAATGGCGGCAGTACTGGTTCCGCGACCGTATTCAATCTTGATGTCCTGTGTCAACTGCCCTCTCTCGAACTTCTTTGTCTCTTTGAGATAAGAAGCGGACGCCTTGATTTCCGGCAGCGTACATACATCGAAGTTCACACGGTAAGGAGCCCTTTCCTTGATTTCCAGCATACCGTCCACTTCCTGCAATACACCATCCGCACAAGTCCGGTCGGCATATTCGCTATCGCGTATCAGTTCTATACCCGGTTCGTATCCGGCTATGCTGTTGAAGCGGTTCAATACAATCTTTTGTCCGTCCATGACACAGGCAATCACCTGGTTCTCGACCTTTGTCATTACGGCGGAGCCGCCCATCAGGTCTACTACATATTGGCGACCGATTCCGACATGATAAGCCAGAAAGTTCCGAACCAGCAGTTCAGTGTCGTTAATACCCGGAGTGTTCTGCTTCAAGCGGGTTATCAATTCGCTTTTGTTATAGATTCCTTCCTTGTTGAATGTCTCATTGCTTTGCACATATACCGTATAGCAAGTATCAGCGGTCATCACCGAATTGAGATAGTCTTCGTATTCGGCAAACAAGTCAATAAAGAGAGAATAACGTTCCATCGGAAGGGCAGCCACCTGCTCGCGCAATGTCAGTTCGGGCTTTCTCAGTACGGCGTCTACCACGTGTAGGATACCGTTACCTAAAATCACGTCTTTCGTCAGCAGGCGTGCGTTGCGGTCTACTTCCACATATACGTTTCCGTTCTCATCGCTCTTGGTCTGCGTAGTGAGAAAGTAGTCTCGTATATTGGCTGTCGGCATCTTTCCGTCCTGAAAGCGCGATGAGGTAATCGTATCATTGATAACATGATACCCCACACATTCGTTGGCTTTTTCCTTGGAAAGCTGTTCTATATCCATGTTGTTTTCTTCCAGGTATTTCCGCACGGCGTTATCCGTCGGAGCCAGGCAAGTATAAGCTCCGTAGGCATGCAACATCCCGCGGTAGTCTGACTTATCGACAATCCGGAGAAATTCACCCATATTGTCCGCCATATATTCGTCAATCATCTGCAGTTCTGTGGTCTGATATACAGTCCCGTCAAGGGGATCCTCGCAGGCATTGAAGAAACAGAGCATCAACAAACCTGCAATCAGGTTCAATCCTATTTTGTTTTTCATGTTCATATAGATTCCTCCCATTGATTAGTTAGCATAAAATTCGTTCTGTTCCAGCAAAGGATTACTGTCTATCTCTTCGCTGTAAATAGGCAGGTAATGGCTGTTATAATTACGGTACTTTGTTTTCAGGCTGTTGACCTTGCTGGCGGGAGCGCTATATTCAGCCAATGTCATCAGATAATTCAGGTTATCACCGTCATAGTTGTTCCGTTTTGCCTGACGGAGCACGTCAAACCAGCGTTTCCCTTCAAAAATCAGTTCACGTCCGCGTTCCGCAAGTACGAACTCTTCCATCGCCTTGCCGCTATACGAGCCTTCTGTCTGTCCGATGTCCGTAGTGGGCACTGCGGCAGAACGGTCTCTTATCACTTTCACCGTCGCATATGCTTCTTTCAACAACTCCTGGTTTTCACCGTCCAGGATAGCCATCTGAGTCAATGCTTCCGCTTTCATCAGGTAGATTTCCGCCAGGCGGTAGATGATAAAGTTATTGGTATATTCTTCCTGGGCGCGTTCCGAACCGTTTGGTTCCACACCGATATATTTCCAAAGGCAAGACTTGCTCTGGCAAATCACGCTGCGAATATCAAAACACTCGCCACTATAAGCCTCATCTGCCAACGGGGGAAAGATGTCCGAATTCACACGTTCCGTCTTTACTCCGATAACGCCCCTGCCCGAACTCATCAGGCTGTAAAAAGGATTCAGGTTGTCAGTAGCAAACTGCAACTCAAAAATGCTTTCCATCGAATTTCCTTCATAATAAACCTGCCGGAACAGGGAGTTGTAAGAAGACTGGTCGGGCGCATAATAGATATCCGTCGTGCCTGCTTCCGTATTTTCCACCTCTATCTTCCGGCTTTCTACCGGAATCAGCAGCAACTGCCCCGAGCCGATAATCTCGTCACATTTGCGGTTACATTTCTCATATTCTTCCTGCCATAGATAAATATCGGCAAGCAATGCCTTGACAGCCCACATCGTAATGCGCCCCTTGTTTTGTGCGGCATCCGTAGAGCTATATTGTCCCGGCAAATAATTGCCGGCTTCCACTGCTTCCAAATCGGCGACCACCCCTGCCAGGATTTCTTTCTCGCTGCTCTTTGCCACACTCATTTGCTGTGAACCGTTCACGTAGGCTTCCCGTATAAACGGCACTTCGCCGAAAGCCCTTACCAAATAGAAGTACATCAGGCTGCGGATGGCAATGGCCTGTCCTTCGTATTCTTTCAATTGCGCTTCCGAAAAAGTGGGGTCATTCGCCTGGGCAGCAGGGGCAAACTTCAATATCGTGTTACAAATGTTGATAGTCGTATAGAAAGAAGCCCAGTCAAGATAACTATTATCGATTGAGATTTCACCGTTATAGACGCTCACGATACTGGAGTTCGTTCTTCTTCCGGTAGTAATCATATCCGCACGCCATTCGCCATAAAGGAAAAGACGTTGCACCAATGCACTCTCTGTCATAGACAAGTAAGCCCCGTTCACGACCGAACGGACATCCTCTTTCGTTTTCCAAAATTCGTCCAATGGCACACCGTCGTTAGGCATCAGGTTCAGCCAGTCCGAACAGGAAGTAGTTGCCAGTCCTTGCAAAGCCAGCAAGCCAATCATTATATATTTTGTTATTTTCTTCATCATCTTCTGTTTTAAAAAGTAACACTCATACCTAACATAGCTGTAAAGGAGCGGGGGATGCGGGAGTTATCCTCTCCCATCCTGAACGCACCGCCGGTCAGGGCTATTTCCGGATCCATGCCGGAATAGTTCGTCCACACATACAGGTTGCTTAATGTCGTCCACACCTGGCAACTTTGCAGGAAGGTCTTCTGCAACTGCTTCTTAGTAAAGGTATATTTCACCGTCAGCGTCTTGAAGCGCAGAAAAGAACCGTCTTCCACGAAACGGTCGGACCCCAGATAGTTGTAGGCATTCTTCGAACCGTACACCGCTCTCGGCAACAAGTCGCTCGGAGCCGTCGATTCATCCTCGTATGGATGCCGCCAACGACGAAGGACAGCCTTGCTTTGATTATTGTAAGATGACATGTTTTGCAGGCTCATCCCCATCTTGTTAATCACTTTGTTTCCATAACGGAAATTAAAGAACGCGCTTACACTAATGCTCTTGTACCGGATATTAGGGCCGAAGCCACCCGTCAATATCGGATTGGCATTACCTAAATAAACAACATCCTGATGGTCGATATTACCGTCGTGGTTAATATCCTCATAGATAGCGTCTCCCGCCTTGAACTGGTAGTCGATAGTGGGATAAGCGAAACGCATCTGCACCGGTGTCCGTTTGCCACTTGCATCATACGAATAAATCTTGTTACCGTTCGCGTCACGGGCAATGGTCTGGTCGTCATTCAGATAGACGCCCTTGTAACGGAAGCCGTAAATCGCACCTATCGGCTGTCCCAACTCAAAACGACGCACATACTGTCCGTTGGTTGTCAGCACGCCTTTCTGCATCGGGTACTGGTCGGGCACGTCAAGAATGGAGTTTATATTGCGCGCCAAGTTGATGTTGAAAGAAATGTTCCATGTCTTCGTACGATAAGGAACAGTATTGATTGAAAGCTCGAATCCCTTGTTTTCCATAGAGCCGGAGTTGACATCCGTCTTGGAGAAACCGGAAGTGGAAGGCAGGGACAGGTTTTGGAAATATTGGTCTTTCGAACGTTTCCGGTACACTTCCGCATCAATATTCAGACGGTTCTTGAAAGCCGCGAAGTTCAGACCAACGTTTATCTGTGTCGTGGTCTGCCATTTCAAGTTGCTCAATTCAAGGTTGGCGGGGTAAACGCCGGTTTCGCCCAAATAGGAATATTCGTAAGAGTCATAAAGGCTGATATGCGAATAGTTATTATTAGTCTTCGGTGACGAACCGTTCAGACCGTAGCTGGCACGGAGACTGAGTTCATTCAGCCATTTCTTCTTCCAAGCCTTCATAAATGGCTCGCCGGAAAGTCTCCATCGCAGGGAAACACTCGGAAACAATCCCCAACGGTTTTCTTTTCCGAATCGGGAGTTACCGTCATAACGGGCAGTCGTATTGATGATATAACGGTCGAGCAGGCTATACTGGATACTTCCCATCATACCGACAGAACGTTCTTGCTGAAGGGTAGTGGAAGAAGTCAGATAGCTGGCTCCCGTGACACGTGAGGGGATGGAAGGGTCTTTCAGATAGGGACTTGCCAAGTTACCACCCGTCAGGCGGAAGTTAGTCGAGCGCTTGTCTGAAGTGGTCAGTGCCAGTAAGCCTTGGAAACTATGCTTCTTGCCGAGGTCGGGAGTAAATACGACCTTATTCATGGTGTAGATAGTGAAGGCTTCGCCGTCACGGTCATCCGCACGGTTCACCGTCGCTTCGTTCCAAGGACGTCCCGTAGCTGTCTGAGGCAGGAAAGCGTTTTTCTTGTTATTGGAAACATTCAAGCTGAAATCCGACTGGTAGCGCATCCACGCCAACGGACGCCAAATGAGCGAGAGGTTGGACACGACATTATTAGATAATGTCTGGAAATAACCGTCCTTTGCCATTGCCACAGGGTTGTAAACGCCACCTGTCGAACTGCTCGGATTCCATTTTCCCTGCGGAGATTCTTCCGGAGTGAAAAAATTGCCCGTCCACAGTCCTATTTCGTTATATTCGTACACGCTCATATTCGGCATACGGGTAAAAGCCATGCTGGTAGCGTTCTGACCGGTAGAGAAATAAGTGATATAGTTCTTCTTGTCGTCAGTACGCGTATAGGCCATGCTAGCGGAGAATTTAAGCTGTTTCGAAATATTGTAGTCCACGTTCAGGCGGGCGTTGATACGGTCGAGCCCGGTTCCAATCACGATACTGTTGGCATTGTAGTAACCGATAGAAGCGCGATACTGCGCCTTCTCCCCACCACCGCTGATAGACGCCGTGTGGTCCTGGCTGAATCCCGTGCGGGTCACTTCATCGTACCAGTTGGTATTGGCGCCATAATTATAGAAGTAATAAGGCTGGTTGACATCATAGGCAAATTCAGGGTCGGCTGTCGGGTCATAAATTTTCCCGCTGTTCATCTGCGCTTCCTGTATCATCGTGGTGTATTCATCACCCGAAAGTGTCTCAATGCCGTGGGGACGGCTAATCACCGTGCCTTTGAACGTATAAGAAATGCGCGGTTTGCTCACTGTTCCCCGCTTGGTGGTAATCATCAATACACCGTTGGCGGCTTTCGAACCGTAAAGGGCGGTGGCTGCCGCATCCTTCAGTACCGTGATTTCCTTGATGTCGTCCGGAGCTACATTCAGCAATTGGGAATATTCTTCTTCATCTGCCGTTGCAAAGTCAAAGTCATCGTCCACAGATACGTCATACGGGAATCCGTCAACTACAATCAGCGGTTGTGAAGAACCCGTCATGGAAGTCGTACCACGGATACGTATGGACATTCCCGCTCCCGGGTCGCCCGAGCTTGCTGCAATATCCAAACCGGCAATACGTCCCTGTAAGGCGTCTTCCACGCTGGGAGCACTCATTCCGTCTTCCAGTTCGCTCATGGAAATACGGCTCATAGCTGTCGTCAGGTCACGTTCGTTAATGTCCATCATACCGTTGTTCACCCGCTTACTGGCAACAATGGTAGCGCCTTCGAGCATGACAGTCTCGTCCTGCATGACTATATTTATCGTCATCTTTCCCTTTACCGGAACAGTCGTTTTCTTCATACCGGTGTATGTAGCTACCAGATTATCTCCGGCGCGTGTCTCCACACGCATACTATAATTACCGTCCATATCGGTAATGGCATTTCCTACCACACGACCATCCTTGTTGACAAGCAATACGTGTGCACCCGGAAGAGGCATTTTATCAAATGCCGAACTCACCACACCGCGAATCACCACTTTGGTGTGCTGCGCCGACGAAAGTGCAGGCATACAACACAGTATCGTCAGAAGGATGAACTGATATACATATCTTCTCATTATCATTGTGTTTAATTAGGTAAATATTAGATTCAATTATTCTTTAGGATGGGTAGTGAAGCCAATAATGCCATCTACTGCATGTATCACCGCCAACGGCCCTACATAGTTGCTCTTACCCGATTCGCGAACCACATTGACCGGTGCATATCCTTCCACCTGGAGCCAGTCGTTTTTCTTTATATCCTGGAAACGGAAAGTCAGACTGTTATCCCCCTGTTTGGTGACCTGAACCGCCGTATTGACCGACCATAAGTCCAGTTCGCTGTCTGTCAGCTTATAGACCGTATTCAATGAGAGGCTTTCATTCTTTCCCGGTTCGATATAAGGCATTCCGTCGTCCGGCACTACCGTTCCGGTCAGGAAACAAAGTTGTATGAAGCGTTCCACCAGCGGTTTGTCTTCCGCTGCAAAAGCGTCGCTGCCGGCGGGCAAAGCAGGAAGAAGGTCGGAACCTACCGCATTCCTTATCGCTTCGTCCGTAGGAATCAGGATGGTATAATTCGTGCTCTCACGGATAAAAGAGGGAGAAGTCCCACCATAGATTCTATCCATATATTGCTTGAACAGGCGGCAGTCAGCATTTTCTTCCGCATAAGCGGTGATACGGTCATACAGTTTCGGTGAGACAAAGGCGGTTGTGCCGCTGCCGGTATTGCGCGGGCTGTATTCTATCATCGTACCGTTTGTAATGCGAAAAACGTGACCGTTGATATAGTCGAAATCCACTTCTTCCACTTCTACTTCCGTACCGTCGAGGATATTGCCCAATCCTTGGAGTTTGTTATCCTTGAAACGTATGATATCCCCGTAAATATTGACTGCGTAACCATATCCGTCGTAAGGCAGTTGGGAGAAACCGGAGAAGTTGTCCAGTTCTGTCACTCCTTTCGTGCGCTTGAATACACAGGAACGGAGCAGTCGTTTCATACGATCTTCCGCGTCAGCGGAGCTAGCCAGGTTCTCATTGAGGAACTTTTTATTGACTTCGTCATAAGAGAATCCGTCCGCTTTCAGCAATTCATCCGAAGGAAGTACCATGATATAATCCATTTCCTTGTCGCCTGTGAGTTTGCTCTTCGTCAGTTCCGGTATCCAGTCGTTGACAAAAAACTTCTCCCAAGCCATGTTTGCCAATGTGCGGCAGTCCTTATTCAGCAGGATTTCGGAATAAACGGTGGTGAAATACTTGCTTTGCACCACTTCTTTCGTATCATACAACACGCCGTTGCTGGCAAAGCTACTCTTTGTCACGCAAGCGTCGAAACCCGGGCCGTCCTTTCCTTCGCCGTTCAGGAATTCTTCGTTGGAGTTTTGTTCCGAAGCAAAATGGGAAGGCCATACTATGCGCGGAACCATATGGGCTTTCAGGAAGTAAGTCAGCGCCGTCAACGACAGTTCGGAAAGGTCGCCCACTTCGGCACGTTCGCGCAACATGGCGGCAAATCGTTCCACCGATTCGTTGGAAGGGACAATCAGCGTATATCCCTGCTGTTCCGTCGTAGCTGTTTCCGTCCCTTTATAATCTTCATTATTCAATAAGTAAGGCAAGTTCTGGTAGGTTTTGCAATAAACGGCGGAGATATTGCGCTCAGGGTAAAGTTTCTTATAGACTTCGGTCGTATTCTCTCCCAGCAAGTAAGAGACAAAGAGATAAGAACTTCCCACTTTGGTTTCCAATATTTTGCGGAATGACTCATGCTCTTCAGTTTGCAACATCTCGTCCAAATTATCCAATGGCAGGTTCACTGCATCCACTTCATGGATTATTCCGTTCTCGGCATACATGTCCTTGTTCACTACACTTCCGGCAGCTGCATTCAGCCCTGAATAAGCCGTGCCCGAAAAAAATTTCTCATAATCCACAGCGTTCAGCGTATTGCCCGTAAAATAAGATTCGGTAAAAATCGGCAGGTATTTATAAGGAGTGACAACGGCCGTCACATCGGCAGGGCTGTCCACTACCCATTGTTCCACTCCGTCGATAGTCTCCTTATAGAGTGTCTTATAATAGGAAGAACGTTTCTTGATAGAAGTTCCGGTTTCCCAGACACTGCTGTTCAGTACATCTCCCAGGCGGGCTGTCTCGAAGCGGTTGAATACCATCGAATAGGCGACAATCTGCGTAAGCACCTCTACGGGGACTTTGTCGACAGAAGCATAACTGTGCTCAGAAAGGAATCTGCGGAAAGCGTCATCGTTCGGAGCAAATACCGTATAATTGCCCGCTCCCTTGAGGATGGAGCTATACAATGTCTTATCCGCCGCCTGCAAATACAGGGAGAAATTGCCTTTTCCCGCCAGTACATCATAAATAGGCGGTTCCAACCACGAAGGACGTTCATATTGTTCTTCCGTATCGGTACAACCTGTCGGCAACAACAGCATCAACAAGACCAGGCTGCAAGTTCCCAACCGGCCGAAACGCTTTTTGCATAAATCAAACAACGTGTGTATCATAGTCTTCAAATTAAAAATAGAGTTATCTACAAGATTTTATTATACGGCAAAGATAGGACTGCATATCCCTGCCAGGAATGGACATCCGTACTTTTGTATGGACTATCCATGTACCCCACTCAGAAGGTGTTCAGACAGCGGATGGCAGATAAGTATGGACTTTTTATGTGATTCATGGACTTTCTGTTACCCGCAGTCAATATATAAGAAATTGTCCATGCTTTCGTACACCACTCCATTCGCCTCTCCGATAAAAGGCGCTAATTTAGTCGAAAAAATAACAAAGGCAATATTTCTTATAAATCTTAATCACCTAAAGTTTATCAAATGAGAATAAACAGCATTCTTATTCCCCTTCTGACCGGTGCACTCCTGGCGTCCTGCAACCCCGGCAAACAGGCACACGACACTTACGACTGGGGAAAACTGCCGCAGCAACCGGACTTGAGCTGGGCAGACAGCGTGGGAAGCAGGCAGCAGCCGGACAGGAAAATCTTCTCCGCCAACGCTTTCGACGCAGTAGCGGACAGCACCCGGCTTAGTACGGAAGCTATCCAAAAAGCGATTGACGATTGTTCCGCCGCAGGGGGCGGAACCGTGACACTGGCTCCCGGATATTATCTGGTGGGGGCGTTGTTCATCAAAAGCGGCGTCAACCTACAATTGGACAAAGGAGTGACTTTGCTCGCTTCGACCGATATTAATAACTATCCCGAATTCCGTTCCCGGATTGCCGGAATCGAGATGATATGGCCGTCGGCTGTGCTCAATGTCGTCAAACAAAAGAATGTGTCTGTCAGTGGCGAGGGAGTCATCGACTGCCGCGGAAAGAAATTTTGGGAACAGTACTGGAGCATGCGCAAGGAATACGAATCAAAAGGGCTACGCTGGGCTGTGGACTACGACTGTAAGCGTGTGCGCGGCATACTGGTGGAACGGAGCACGGACGTCACCTTAAAGGATTTTACTCTGATGCGTACCGGATTTTGGGCTTGTCAGATTCTCTACTCCGACTATTGCAGTATCAACGGGCTCACCATCGACAACAATATCGGCGGGCGGGGGCCGAGCACCGACGGCGTGGACATCGACTCGTCCTCGAACATACTGATAGAGAACTGCCTGATTGACTGCAACGATGATAATATCTGCCTGAAATCGGGCAGGGACACGGACGGATTGCGCGTCAACCGACCGACGGAGAATGTAGTCATACGCAATTGCACCACTCGCAAGGGGGCGGGACTCATCACCTGCGGAAGCGAAACTTCCGGTGGCATACGGAATATACTGGGACACGACCTCAACGCCCAGGGAACTTGGGCAGTGTTGCGTCTAAAAAGTGCCATGAACCGTGGGGGAACCATAGAGAATATCTATCTCACCCGTGTGAAAGCCGACAGCGTGCGCAATGTCCTTGCCGCCGACTTGAACTGGAATCCGCAATACAGTTACAGTACGCTGCCCGAAGAGTATTACCACAAGGAGATTCCCGAACACTGGAAAATACTGCTCACGCCGGTAGCCCCGGAAGAAAAGGGGTACCCCCGGTTTCGCAACGTGTATCTATCGCATATCAAAGCGACGAATGTCAGGGAGTTTATCTCGGCTTCGGGCTGGAATGACACGCTGCGACTGGAGAATTTCTTCCTGTATGCCATTGAAGCACAGGCACAGAAGGCGGGACGAATCCGGTATAGCAGGAACTTCAACCTGGCGGAAATCATGCTGGATACCAAGGATAAAACGACTATCGTATCCGAAAACAACGACAAATGCAATATTCATCTTAAAAGCGTTCCTTCGGGAAACTTATAGGAACTAAAAGATTAAATGATATGAGAAGATGTATTTACTGGTTGATTGGCGTACTATCATCCGTCATGGCGGTGAGCGCCCAACCCAACTATAATTATTCGAAACTGCAACGGGAGAAACTCGGGCGCGGTGTAGTAGCCATCCGTGAAAACCCGTCGACAGTAGCCGTCTCATGGCGGTATCTCTCTTCCGACCCGATGGAAACAGCCTTCAACGTATATCGCAACGGGAAGAAGCTGACTGCACAGCCGGTAGCCACGGGGACTTTGTTCCGTGACGAAAACAGCAGTCAGGAGACAGCGGCATACGAAGTGCGCCCCGTATTGAAAGGAAAGGAGACGCATCACATTGACGGTAAATATACGCTCCCCGCCAACGCTCCTCTCGGCTATCTGCAAATTCCTCTGCAGAAACCGGCGGACGGAGTGACTCCGGCAGGCGATACTTATACGTATATCGCAAATGACGCTTCTATCGGAGACGTAGACGGTGACGGCGAGTATGAGATTATCCTAAAATGGGAACCGAGCAATGCCAAAGACAATTCGCACGACGGATATACGGGTGAGGTTTTATTCGACTGTTACCGGATGAACGGTGAGCATCTATGGCGCATCAACTTAGGCAGGAATATCCGTGCCGGAGCTCATTACACGCAGTTTATGGTGTACGACCTGGATGGCGACGGCAAGGCGGAAGTGGTCATGCGCACTTCGGACGGAACCGTAGATGGTAAAGGGAAAGTAATTGGAAACGCCAAGGCGGACTATCGCGAGCCGGGAGTATTCGACAAGAAGAAGAAGAACAAACTCACCCGTCAGGGACGCATCTTGGAAGGCAACGAATATCTGACTGTATTTTCCGGTCTTACCGGTGAAGCGCTTTACACCACCGATTATATCCCTGCACGCGGAAATCCCAAAGACTGGGGCGACACACGTGCCAACCGCAGCGACCGCTTTCTTGCCTGCATCGCTTATCTGGATGGTGTGCGTCCCAGTGTAGTGATGTGCCGCGGCTACTACACCCGCATCGTACTGGCCGCCTTCAACTGGGACGGAAAGAAACTGAAAAAACATTGGGTATTCGACACCAACACGCCCGGAAACGAGGATTACGCCAAACAAGGAAACCATAATCTCCGTGTAGGAGACGTGGACGGCGACGGATGTGACGAAATCATCTACGGTTCGTGCACTATCGACCATAACGGCAAAGGACTTTATTCTACCAAGCTCGGTCATGGCGACGCCATCCAACTGACTCAGATAGACCCTACCCGTAAAGGTCTGCAAGTGTGGGCGTGTCACGAGAACAAACGTGACGGAAGTACTTACCGGGATGCCGCCACAGGAGAAATTCTACTGCAACTGAAGAGTACACGGGATATAGGCCGTTGCATGGCCACCGACATCGACCCGACGAATCCGGGGTTGGAATTATGGTCGCCGGGAACGGGTGGCATCATCAACTTCAAAGGTGAACTGCTTGCTCCGAAAACCAAGAACTTCCCCGTCAACATGGCTGTTTGGTGGAATGGTGACTTATTACGGGAAGTACTGGACAAAACGCGCATCAGCAAATATGACTGGGAACAGAAACGTTTCATCCCACTTGTCGAATTTGAAGGGGTAGCTTCCAACAACAGTTCGAAAGCCACTCCTTGCCTGCAAGGGGATATTATTGGGGACTGGCGCGAGGAAATCCTTTTTCGCTCCGAGGACAATACTTCCCTGCGACTGTATCTTTCGACGATTCCGACAGAATATCGTTTCCACACGTTCCTGGAAGACCCGATATACAGAATCAGTATCGCTACACAGAACGTCGGGTATAACCAGCCCACGCAACCCGGATTCTATTTCGGGGCGGACTTGAAAGGGACTTTCAGAGGGTACAGGTTCAAATAATATCAACTGTATAGGGAAGTTGGAATATCCAGCAAACAAAACCTTTGCCTCATTACCGGAAACAATCAGTTTCAAGGCACGAAACAACTAGTACCAAGGCTGGAAACTCTAGTTTCTGCGGCTTGGAACTAAAGTTTCTATTACTTGAAACTAATTGTTTCACCGTATGAAACCAATAGTTTCACTATAGGAAACACTTTGTTTCACCGAATGAAACAAAAATCGTCCCTAATTGTCCGCTTCCGTTTGCTATAGACTTATTCTAAATTAGGCGGTGATAGGTGATAGATGAGGTGACAGGTTAGCAGCAACCTATCACCGTTCTGAAAGTACGATGAATAAAGGGTTTGGCAAAACAGGTGATAGGTTGAAAGAGGATTTTCATTTTTTTATTTGTGAGAAGACACAAAAACGGCTCATGTTTTCAAGACATGAGCCGCTTCTGTGTTGTGATAAAAATTATAGTTTCTCTATTTCTTCTTTCGAAAGTCCGGTAGATTCGACTTAAAATCATTAGTCATATCCATTTCTTTCAATTAAAGTGATGGAGTTCCGTAAGTCACACCCTCGTCTTCCGTTATCTGAATCAACTTGTTCTTTATTTCGGGTTTAGCCCCATATTGTCCTGTACGTACAAGCAATTTGCACTTCTTCTTCGCAGGAATCACTTTTAACGCCTCATCCAGAGAGAAGAAATCACCGCTTCCGTCCGCAGCCACTACATAATCAAAGTGACGGATATATTTCCCTAGTTCGGGAATCTTCTTGCCGACCGCATCAATCGCCATTCCGGCAAATACACGGGAACCTTTGATATTCAGATGCGTATCGTCTTTCTTACCCGCCCACATATACAGTTCTTTTGATTTTTCCGGTCCCATCTGCTGCACCAGATCATGAGTCATCTTGTTCATATCAATAAAGACCACGTTCAACTCTTCAGCCACCCGCTTGGGAGAAAGAAGATAGTCACCATGCGTATCGGACAGCGAATCAGTAAAATTTCCCGCTTCATCCTGACAGAACTTACGACGGACGATAGCATTGAAAAGAACAGGAATACCGCCTTTGGCACGGGTTTCATTCACAAACTTGCGAAGATTGTCGTCGAATGTGCCGCCCGGCTCGGTATAAAGTTTCGGATTATCTTTCTTTTCGTCATTATGACCGAATTGGATAAATACATAATCGCCCGGTTTTATTTGACTGACTACACGCGTCCATCTTTTTTCGTCAATAAAACTTTTCGTGCTGCGTCCACTGGCTGCATGATTGGCAACGACCACTTTATCAGAGGGAAAAAAGCTACCCAGCATCATTCCCCAGCCACGTTCTTTGTTTCGCGGACTCTTCGCGAGATTCCGATTGGCCATGGTTGAGTCACCGACCATATAGATGGTTACCGGAGAGTTGTCTATAATGGCGGAAGTGAAAAGTATAAGAGCCGCCAGGAAAAAGAGTTTCATTTTCATAATCTTGATTCATTTAAGTGTGATAGAGTTCTCATGCGAAATACCTTTCGAGGTATCCCGGCATGAGAACTAACATCAAATATATAATTTTT
Organism: Bacteroides sp. f07; assembly: GCF_042854785.1. Taxonomy (NCBI): domain Bacteria; kingdom Pseudomonadati; phylum Bacteroidota; class Bacteroidia; order Bacteroidales; family Bacteroidaceae; genus Bacteroides; species Bacteroides sp. f07. The sequence continues at coordinate 631,316 of NZ_BAABXI010000003.1, forward strand.
TGTGGTTTTTAGAACGAGAGTACACAACGAACCCTGCGATTACTGTTACTTGTTTTAGTAGCACCGGTAGTTGTAACGGACGTAGCGGTTAAAGATACGGAATGTGCATAAACCAGTCCCTTATTATTCCTATTATGTTCCGAACTCGACCAGTAATTTTTCGCGCTTTCAAATTCCTCTGCCGAAGAGGACGCAGCTTTCAAGCGAGTATTCAGAGTTTCCAGAGTTGATTCCCCATCTAAGGTTATCGCAATATTGCTGGATACCGTTTCATTTTCTTTCAAGGCAGCCAGACCTTCCGCTGCTCCCAGGTTTTCAAAAATATCCCACCACTGACCTATGCTTGGCAAATACCAGCCGCTAGTACCCGCCGGCGCTTTGTATTGTGCCGTTGCCGCCGTCTCTCCATATTGGGTGACCTGATAGAAAGTTCCGTTCACATCCTGAAAAGTACCTTCACTTCCATAGGTATCCACCATATACTTTGTTTTCGCATAGCCTTCTATCTCTTCATACATTCCTTTATAAGTAGATGCATGCTCCGCAAACGGGGAGTTTTCCCCACTTCCTTCAGTGGCAGCCTTTCCCCATTTAGTGTCTTTGGCTGCATTGGTCAGTGCCATGACATAGCCGTGTGTCCACCCTTGTGCTGTTTCATCGGCGCTTATGCGTTCCGCACTCGCCTGAAATACGATTCCGATACAGTTTTCCGGCACACTTGGCGCATCTCCGGGAAGCACTGTTCCGTCGCTCATATAATAATCACCCACTTGAATGTCACGGCTGCCCGGCGGTTCTACACCCTCATCAAGGGTACAGGAAAGATAGTGTTGCGCAACCGCATCGGATGCCGCCACTGCAATGTCGAACTTCCGTGTACCGATATAATAAGGATAACTACCTTTCAGTGAGAAATCCGCACCCGGCTTTACAAGGTAACGCAGGATTCTGTCATCCGAAGTCTGATAAGGCGTCCTTCCTTCTTCCCATGAGAAAGCAGGCGCTCCCAAAGCGGCAGTCGCCGGATGGTATTTCACTTTACCGTCTTTGGTCGTAGCACATTTACCGAGCGGGGCTTCGATTACGACCAATGTCATCTGATGTTCGAGGTTGACATTCAAGGTAGTTCCCGATACCAGTCCTTCCCCTTTCATCAAGTCGCTTTTCGTATAGTCCTCATAAGTAGCCTGATTCGGGCGGGGCTCGAATGAAGCGATATAGTTCTCCAATTCTTCCCAGCTTTCAATCGGAATATAAGGATAATAGACAATATATTCATCCCCCTGCTTATGCGACAATGGGACGCCTGTCCAATTCCCTTCGCCATCAAGGGTGAAGCGATAGTTCTTATACACCGCTTCTCCCCCACTACCAGACAGCGGCGTTATCTGAAGGACACCAATCTCATCACCGGAAGTAAACCGGGTAGTGTATCCTTCTTCCGCGATACGCGTTTCAACGGCATCCGCAGATACATAGTTGCTTGAAGTGACTTTAAGGGTTAAAGGTTGTCCCCCTTCCGGCAAAGTAGCAAAAGCGTCCTCTTCATTGGAGCAGCCGGATAAAGCTGTCAACAGAAAGAGCGGAGCTACCAAAGTAAATAACTTATATAGTCTCATCATATTATTCTCATTTTTGTTTTTTCATACATGGTATATGTCTCAATAAAGTTTCTAAAAAGCCAGGATGCAACGGACATTAGTAGAAGGATTATCCTTATTATTATCGCCTATACGCAAAGAATATTTCTTACTGGAGCCGTCAAAAAGAACACGACGGGCAACACCGCTACTCTTTTCCGAACTCGACCAATAGTGAATATCCGCCTTAAAAGGAGTTACAGTCTGTCCGGTGGCGTTCATCCGCTCGTTCATCCGCTCTATGGCAACTTGAGAGACTCCATTTTTGAGTTCGACAATGGTTCCGGTATTATTTCTTAACGTTAACAAACCGTTCACATCACCCAGATTTTCCAGGATGTCCCACCACTGGCCGATAGCAGGCAGATACCAGCCGGAAGTCGTACCAGCAGCAGGTGCGGCATATTGTCCGCCGGCATCCGTTCCATAAACTTCCGAATAATAGAAAACATCATAAAGCGTACCATCCGCATTTTCCACTCCTGCAAGTTTCTGCTCCGCGATATATACTTTTTTGCCATATCCGTCAATATCACCGTACATATCGGAATTTGTTGCCACATTCGGGAAATAATTAATTCCTTCGGTTATTTCTTCCGTATTCTCATCTATGGTCTTATCGCCCCAGGTACATTTTTCGACAGCGTCAGTCAGAGCCATCACATAGCCGTGCGTCCATCCTTTTGACTTTTCCAATGCACTGATTCGTTTCGGTTCCGTCTGAAAAACAATGCCGATACATACTCTGCCGTCCGCAAAGTCGGCAGGGCTTTGTTCGGGGGTTACCCATTCCTTTTCACCCGTTGCATGATTCACCATACGCAAGCCACCGTCACTTACCGTCCAACCGGTACCATCGGCCGTACGATAAAAGAAATCACCGGGTTTCAGTTCGTCCGCCGTATAATAAGTGCTGCTGGCGACAGACTGTTCTTTTCCTTCCGTCCATGCAGGGCCGGAAACGGCAAGGGTTACTTCAATCTCATTTCTATGAGTTATCTCAATATTGTAGACATACAGATAACCGGCTTTCAGGTTTGCGTCATCTTCCGCCGGGATATAATAAGCCTCGACATCGTCCACTACTACCTTGATAAACTGCTTTCCCCGCATCTGTTGCGGTACTAGCAGGGCTTGCACTGTCTGCAGATAACCGTCCGTGACATCATCCGCTTCCAGTCTTTGAGGAAAAATAGTCTCTTCACCGGAAGTTTGTGCCACCTCTCCCGTAGCCATATTGATTTCACCGGAAGCCAGTGACATATTGACGAAAGTAACTTCCGCATTCTTCACTGTTTCGGGGTTTTCCACACCTTCACCGGCTTTCAGGTTCAGTTTCACTTTGGCGGGCAGGTGATAAAAGTCAAGTGCCGGTTGTTGGTCTGAAAAAGTAAAAGTGCCTTTCGCTCTTAGGAAATCACTGTTTTGAAAACCATTGTCCCGGCTTTGGTCTTGCTGTACCGAAAATGAAGCGGGTAAAACTTCTGTACCGCTGCAAGGAAACCAAGCCAGCACATCAACCGCCGTTGTCTTACTTTCCCAATAAAAAGGTTCGTCATCCGTCGTCAAAGCTCCGTAGGTGTCCGCCTTATACAATTTTATTTCTTCACCGACTTGTACGCCCACTTCTTCCGTCCCGCTCCACGTTCCCGCAGAGGTAGTCCGTGACATCGGCTGGTTAAGGACTTGTCCCACAAACATCATCGGAGATTTGTCGCCAATCGAACCGGACACTTCTTTCTCATCAGAAGCGCAGGATATCAGCACATTGCCCGCCGCCATAGCAAGCAGCCAGGCAAACATCCGTAGTTTTCTACTATCTGGTTTCATAATTATCAGACTCATTAACAGTTAGAATCACTAGTGTCCCGTTAAAATCGGGACGAGTTATTAATTAATCAAATAATCCCGGAATAAGGGGATTAAATTGTTCTTTGACATCATTGAAATTAGTCTTATTAAACAGCTCTTGTAAAGGCGTTTTATCTGTTAATGAGATGCTAAGAATCTGCAAGACCTCATAAGTTGAACGATTCAGTTGCATATCATATTGGACAATAGCTACTAAACAATAGGTGATGATAGCAACACTAATCTGTATTCGAACCGCATTCTCGGTAGTACCCCAGAACCTTTTTATCTTAAGGTGTTGTTTCAGCCATTTGAAGAAAAGTTCCACGAACCATCTTTTCTTATAAAGATTGGCAACATCAAGTGCAGATATGTGTTTGGCATTCGTCAGGAATGTGAATTCACGATCATCCTCTTCATCATAGAAACGGATGACTCTGAATGATTCAGGATACTTCTTTTCAGAAGTGTACCCTATCAGTTTCACTTCCGCATCTGAAAGGATATTCTTCGGCATTCTACGCTTCCATTTACAGAACTTGCATTTCAGATTAGACTTCGCTCTGACTACAAAGAAAGAACCTGTAAGATGAATCCGATAAAGTTCTTTAAACGAGTCATACGCTCTGTCAAATATATAATAAGCATTTGGCTCATAATTAATTGCGGACATTTCTGTTGAATCATGCCTGGATGCTGTAGTTACTGTATAAAAGGCTGGAAGTTGTGCTTCTATGTCATAAAGGACATGAGCCTTAACTCCACCTTTTTTCTTACGGAACTTCGCCCAAGGGAATGTAGCCAAACATAAAGGAATCGTAGTGGAATCAAACGCATACTTCCTTCCTGGAATATCCAAGATGTGAGTCGATCGTTTTTCACATGCTTCCTTCATCATATAGAAAGCAAAATCTTCGAAGATTCTGTAATCCCGATTCTGATTGGCAGATGCAAGCGTAGTTTTGGCAATGGGCTCACGACCCAATCCCAAATGATAACGCTTTCCTTGATGTGCTTCCAAAGCTACAATCAAGTCACGAAGACTTTCACGATTACTGAGTTGACCGAACATCATTGCAAGTAACTGACTCCAGCAAGTGAAATGTTTCACATAACGATTGCCATCATACTTGTCTACAAGTCTTCTGAACTTATCATTGTTCAAGAATTCTACTAACTGAGCGAAAACATATTTATCTTGGTTCATTTGAGGTCACCTTAATTGACCTCAAAGGTATGATTTCAAATCGTCGCGCCTAAAAAGTAGTATCTAATAGACTATATTTCAATTATTTCAAAGAACTATTTATCCACTTTTACGGGACAGTAATGAGTTAGAATTATATATTTATATTCACATCCTTATCTCCGGGAGTTTCGTCCCATCCGTGGATGGCGGAAGAAGAAACGGTAAGTTGTTCACGGTTTACCGTAACATTATATTCGTACACCTTGCCCAGTGTCAAAGCCAGGTCGGGAGATTCCTTGCCTGTCAGAATTGCCCCCTCGTAGACAGTTCCGTCCTCTTGGATAAATGACAACGCGACACCACCGAATACGGTTTCCGGCAGAAGGACAAACGAATAGGTATTCCCTTCCGGCACAATCGTGGTTCCGGCAACAAATTCCAGTCCTTCACCTTCTCCCGCACTGATTTCAGCATTACCGGTGAGAGTATTGAACGTACCGGTGGCATGCAGGGAAGCAAGACGGATAGTACCGTTGCCAAAGTCCGTATCCTCTGCAAAGCCGCTACCCGGCAAGAAGTTCAATACCACTTTGCACATCTTATGCCTGAACTGAAAGTCCAGGAGCGGAGCCGCTTCCGAACCCTCGGCGGTAGCATATAAATAATCGAAGTTTTTACTTTCATTCTGGTCGCTTACGTTTATCGCCAGTTCGCCGCCCGCTTCGTTGAAAGGATGATAGGCGGAAAACTCCACTGTCTCCTTACCTATATAATAGATAACCTCTCCCGCAGGAACGAAAGACGAACCTTTGGAAAAGTCATATTGCTTGTTCGTATATTCCACATTTCCGCTTTTCCCGGATATGCCGATTGCATCGCCGGTCTCCCACACATCATTCGCAACGCGGCTGAGCAGCCCGTTCGTATTGACAGTTCCCCATACACTGGCAGCCACCGGAAACTGTCCGGTAGTCTCTTCCGCCTCTTGCAGGTTATTACATGCGGTCAATATCACAAGCGATACTGCCGTCAAAAGAAATCTGTTTCTCATGGTTTTATATTTTTTCAGACTATTATTAAAAGGTAGCTCTCCGGCCGCTTAATGAAGTTCGACATCATGCGGCCCGTCCTCAAATTCCGGTTCCCATGGAAGAATATTTCCTGAACCATCAATCCCGCCGGGAAGTTCAAGCGGCGCTTTCAAAGCAAGCGGTGCAATGTCGTTTCCAAAATATTTCAGCGCTTCTGTCAAGTCGCTCTTGAGCTCGTAGTGTCTCCCTTTGGATAAATCCAGTTGGAGAGTGAGTTCCTGGTTTCCTTCCGCCACGACACCTAATATATAAATGGTGACAGAATAAAGTCCGGCAGGCTGTTTCTTAAAGACAAGTTCAATATCCTTTGGCGCAGACAACTCTTCCGTGGCAAAGTTGAAAGAGGAAGCAATACCGGATAAAGTCGCTTCCAGTTCTGTTTCTTCAATCTGTGCAGGGTCACCGCCTTGGGGAACTAAAGACAATGTCAGTTTCCGGACACGCTGTTTCATTTTCAGGGAAGCCTTCACAGTCTTGCCGGATTCCACCGCTACCGATTTGATACGGGTATTGGAGAAAAGATAACCCGGTTGTTGAAGCGTCCCGTCTTCATGAAGCACTACGGTGGCGGTAAGGTTATCCACAGTCATATTTGCAGGGGTGTTGTAGGCAGCCAGCGCATACGTCCCTGCGTCCAGTAAAGATTGGAAAGTGGCGGTTCGGTTGTCCATCAACTGTTCGCCGACACCGGCAATGGCAAGGGTATAGCTGCCGGGGAGTTCCGCATCTTCCGAATAGTCGTCCCAGTTTGCCGTAATTTCCACGCTGCCTTGTCCGGTGACGACATCATCAGACTCATTATCCGAGCAGGAAGTCTGAAGCAACGCAACTGCCGGCATCAAGAGCAAGAAAGCATACGCAATCTTCAATTTACGAGTTTCCATAATAGTATTATTTTAATAGTTCAAATTTCGCGATGTATAGAGATTCACTCATCAACGTATGGCAAATGTAAGCAGAGAATAAATGCCGGGGAATGGACATACGTACACAAACCAGCACAGATTATCAAATTCGCCCCGGATAAAAAACAGCGCGGGCAAATAATCCATGCAAACGTACAACTGTCTATGTCACGGATAGCGGACTCTCCTCATCTTTGTAATCGAACGTTAACCAAATGTATTGACCATGAAACATTTACGCCATTTATCAATTATCGGAATCCTGCTTCTTATTGTCGCCTGTGGGGATGAGCAAATACAGCCGCCGGGAGAAAACGGCACGAATACCGACCCTAAGGAAGAACCTGGCAAAGAGATTATCATAGGGGAACGCAACATGTGGGTGAGCTACGACCCTACCCCGAGAGGTACGTTGAACCATACTTCCGGCTATTCACATGCACTGGTCAGTTGGCGCCTGCTCCCCACCGACCCCACTAACATAGCATTTGACATTTATAAAAGTGAAGACAACGGGCAGGAGACCAAATTGAACGAAACTCCCGTCACGAATTCCACCTGCTGGGCGGACAAGACCATCAACGCCCGGACAACCAGTGTATATCGCGTCACTGTCGCCGGCTCGGAGCAGACGCTTTGCGAATATACATTCACACCACAAATAGCGGAAACGTTCTACCGTGCCATCCGGCTGAACACCCATGTGCCCGACCCGGCTCTGACTTATGCTGCCAATGACGCACAGGTAGGCGACCTCGACGGTGACGGTGTCATGGAAATCATACTCAAACGCCAGCCTTATGACGGAGCCAACCAGGGCGGGTGGCGTGAAGGCACCACTTTGCTCGAAGCCTACAAGCTCGACGGCACTTTCCTCTGGCAGATAGATATGGGTATCAATATCCGTTCCGGTTCACATTACACCTCTTTTATCGTATGCGACTTCGATGGTGACGGAAAATGCGAGATAGCTTTCCGAAGTTCCGAAGGAACCCGATTCGCCAACGGAGACAAAATCACGGATGCCAACGGAAACGTAAACGACTACCGACAGAAAGACCCTTCGGGAAAAGGCTGGTACTCCGGGAAGTCATTACATTCCACCTGCGGCCTAATCTTCGACGGGCCGGAATACATATCCATCGTCAACGGACAGGGAATAGAGGTAGGTCGCACCAACAATATCCCCCGCGGCGGTGAAGGCAGCAACTACGAGCGTGCCAAATACTGGCACAACTATTGGGGAGACGACTACGGCAACCGCATGGACCGTTTCTTTATCGGAGCCGCCTACCTGGACGGCATCCCCGAAAATGGAATCAAGAAAGCGAATCCGAGCGTCATCATCACCCGCGGCATATACAGGAACTGGCAAGTGTGGGCACTGGACTTCAACGGTTCTTCCCTGCTCCCCCGCTGGAAATTCAATACGAACGACAAAGGATGCGAATCGTACAGGGATATGGGCTCGCATACATTCAGGGTGGCAGACCTCAACGGCGACGGTTATGACGAAATCCTCTACGGCTCGGCAGCTATCGCACGCAACGGGAAAGGGCTTTACTGCACGGGAAACGGTCATGGAGACGCGCTTCATGTCGGCAAGTTCATCCCCGACCGTCCGGGCTTGCAAGTGGTGGCATGTTTTGAAAACCCAAACAAATATATCAATAACGGATTCGGCTACGGTTGTGCCGTATTCGATGCGGCAACAGGGAAGTATATCACCGGACACGCCGGTGGAACAAGTTCCGGCAGTGGTGATGACAACGCCGATGAAGAGGATGAGGACAAAGACCCGCCGGGAGATGTAGGCAGATGCCTCGTGGCGGACATTATCCCGGACAGTCCCGGACATGAATACTGGTCGTCCGAAGCCAGCGGAGTGTACAGTTGCCAGACCGGGCAGTTACTCAGCACGACTTTGCCTTCTGCCAAAACCGGCTCCAAAAGCTATAACAACGCTATCTTTTGGACAGGTGACTTGACCCGCCAGATGCTGGACGATGTAATGGTGCACAGCTACACGAAATCCGCCCCGTGGGATAAATCGCGGGTAATCACCTTCACCTATTACGGTGGCGGAGTCTACTCCAACAACTCCACAAAGGCGAATCCCTGTTATTACGGTGATTTCCTGGGCGACTACCGGGAAGAGGTCATCTACCGGAGCAAGGACGGGGAATACATTTACCTGTTCTCAAGCAACCACCCCACGGAACACCGGTTTGTACATCTGATGAACGACCATACATATGATATGTCTCAAGCCATGCAGAATGTCGGCTACAATCAGCCCACACATATGGGATATTATATAGGTGCGGACAGCAAATAACACAATTAATCCATATTTTCACTTGCTTATCCATTCGATAGGAATAAAAAACGCACTATTTTAGCAGCGTAAAACGAGCAACTGGAAATCTCACTCTAACACATTTTAATTTTACCGGAAATGAAAACAACTTTGATGAGCCTTTTACTACTGGCATCAGTCAGTATGAAAGGACAGAATTTACCACAGACTTTCAATTTGGCCGACGCCCCGCGCTACTCGGAAAAGACCGGATACGGATACGACCGTGTGGATACACCGAAAAAAGATAGCAACGCTCCTTTTTACTTCTCCGTACGTGTGCCTGACGGGAATTATCGTGTCACGGTACGCTTGGGAAGCAAGAAGCAAGCGGGAAATACCACCGTACGTGCAGAATCACGCCGGTTGTTCGTAGAAAACCTGCCTACTAAAAAAGGCGAGTTTATAGAAGAGACGTTTATCGTCAACAAGCGCAGTCCGCGCATCTCCGCCAAAGAATCCGTGAAAATCAAGGAACGCGAAAAGAGCAAACTGGACTGGGACGACCGGCTGACTATCGAAATCAACGGGGATGCTCCTGTTTGCGAAAGCATCCGTGTGGAAGCTGCCGACGCTTCTGTCCCTACCATTTTCTTATGCGGAAACAGTACGGTAGTAGACCAGGAGAACGAACCTTGGGCTAGCTGGGGACAAATGATTCCCCGTTTCTTCAACTCTGAGATAGCTATCGCCAATTATGCCGAAAGCGGCGAAAGCGCCAATACGTTCATTGCCGCAAAGCGTCTCAAGAAAGCGCTTTCAATCATGAAGAAAGGAGATTACCTGCTGGTGGAATTCGGTCATAACGACCAGAAGCAGAAAGGGCCCGGCAAAGGCGCTTATTACTCTTTCATGACAAATCTGAAAACATTTATCGACGAGGTACGCGCCAAAGGCGGGCAACCGGTACTGGTTACCCCGACACGCCGCCGCAAGTTCGACAAGGAAGGGCGTACCGTCAATACACACGGTGAATATCCTGACGCAGTACGCTGGATTGCGGCAAAGGAGAATGTTCCTTTGATAGAATTGAATGATATGACTGGAACACTTTATGAAGCATTGGGCGAAAATGAATCGAAAAAGGCTTTCGTTCACTATCCGATGGGAAGTTTCCCCGGACAAAAGAAGAAATTGGAAGACAATACTCACTTCAATCCCTACGGTGCGTATCAGATAGCCAAATGCGTGATTGAAGGCATGAAGAAGGCAACACCTGAACTGGTGAAATACCTGAAAACGGATATTTCTTACGACCCCGCCAAGCCGGATGACATAGCAGGCTTCCACTGGTGTCCGGCTCCTTTCTGCGAAATGGAAAAACCCGACGGAAATTAATCGTATTATAATCATAAAAACTAATATCATGCTTTTACGTTCTTTCTTACTAATCATCGTTTTTGTATGTAGTCAGATTGTACGCAGTAACGACTTCGTTTGGTACAATGGAAAACAGGCTATATCTTATGCCCTGCCCCAGTCTACCGCCCCAGTTGTAAAAATAGCTATCGACATGTTCAAAGAGGACATGAAACAGGTGACGGGACTTGCGCCGGAACAGAGTTCCGCGTCCAAGGCAACTGTCCGCATCATACAACTGGACAAGGCAGACAAGAAACTCCAAAAGGAGTTGCGCGGACTCAACATTCCCGTTGATGCTATCGCAGCTAAAAAAGACGGATTTTATATCACAGTAGCCGGCAAACAACTGTTTGTCGTAGGCAGCGACGGCAGAGGAACCGCCTACGGAATACTCGAACTGTCACGTCTGGCAGGCGTGTCTCCCTGGGTATGGTGGGGGGACGTGACTCCCGAAAAACGGAACCGGCTTACCATCGCCAACGATTATCAGACTTTCCAAAGCCCGTCTGTCGAATATCGCGGAATCTTCCTGAATGACGAGGACTGGTCTTTGCAGCCCTGGAGCTGGAAGACTTTTGAACCGTCCACTATCAAAGGACGCATCGGAGCCCGCACTTACAAGGAAATCTTCAAGCTATTGCTCCGTCTGCGTGCCAACGCAATATGGCCGGGCATGCACGGCATCACGACTCCTTTCTATTTCGTGCCGGGCGCCAAGGAAATGGCGGACAGTTGCGGCATCGCCATCGGTACTTCGCACTGCGAACCCCTGATGCGTAACAACGTAGGAGAATGGAGTGAGAAGCGGCGCGGCGCCTACAACTATATCACCAACCGTGATTCCGTACAGGCTTACTGGATAGAACGCCTGAAAGAAGCCGGCAAATATGAGAATATGTACACTATCGGCATGCGCGGAATCCACGACGGACATATGGAAGGAGTAAGCACGATGGAAGAAAAGGTCAGCGCACTGCAACAGGTTATCAACGACCAGCGCAAATTACTGGCTAAATACACGAATCCTGATGTCACGAAAGTTCCGCAGGTATTCGTGCCTTATAAAGAAGTGCTCCAAATTATGGAAAACGGTCTGCAGGTCCCCGAAGACGTGACACTGATGTGGTGTGACGACAACTACGGCTATATGACACGCCTGAGCGACGAAGAGCAGCAGAAGCGCAGCGGTGGAGCCGGTGTGTATTACCACCTGAGCTACTGGGGACGTCCGCACGACTATATGTGGTTGTGCACCACCCAACCGGGACTTATCTACAACGAAATGAAACAGGCATATGACCACAACGCCCGCCGGGTATGGATAGTCAACGTGCATGACTTGAAACCTTCGGCTTATAACCTCGAATTATTCCTGGATATGGCATGGGACATCAATTCCGTAACTCCTTCCACCCTGAACGAGCATCAGGAGAAATGGCTCTGCCGCGAGTTCGGCGAGCAGGCAGGCAAGAAGCTGTTCCCCGCCATGCATGAGTTCTACCGCCTTTGCGGTATCCGCAAACCGGAACATATGGGATGGACACAGGTCGAACTGGACAAGAAAAGATACCCCAGAGGACGTTCGCAAGTGATTGATACCGAATTCAGCCTGACCGAATTCGGTGGAGAGCTCGACCGCTATATGGAGTCTTACGAAGCCGTCAAAAAGACGGTTAAGGAAGTGGAAGCAATGATTGCCCCCGAACGGAAAGACGCTTTCTTCTCGCATATCAAATACCAGGTATTCGGCGCCGCCGCCATGAGCACCAAAATGCTGGAAGCGCAACGTGCCCGTTCTTATGCTATGGGACAGTGTGACGAATCCCTTTGGGGACGCGACAAGGCGATGTTCTCCGCCTGTGCGAGAAGCATGAAGGCTTATCAGGAAATCAAGGAACTGACCGATTATTATAACAACGAAATGGCAGGCGGCAAATGGAAACATTCCATGTGTTTCTATCCGCGGGATTTATATGTATTCTACCCGCCGACTCTCCCAGTGGGACTGACGGACAAGGAAGTAGACAAATACTTGACTGAAAACCCGAAGAAATCCGCTCCCCATAAGATTAAAACAGATAAGTGCATTGCCTCCAACGCCTGTAATTATACAACAGCCTCAGAAGGAGCTACTCCGGTACAGGCGTTGGGACACAGCATGAATGCTGTAGCCCTGCCCAAAGGCGGCTCACTGACCTTCGAGTTCGACTGCCCGTGGGAAGGAGAAGCTCTCCTGCGAACGGCAGTCATACCGACCCAGCCGAACGACAAGGGGGATATCCGTTTCAGTGTCAGCATAGACGGCGGAAAGCCGCAGGTTCTCTCTTTCCGCGAAAAAGGACGTAGCGAGACATGGAAACGCAACGTACTGCGCGGACAGGCCATAAAGGAGACTAAACATTCCCTCAAAAAAGGTAAACATACGCTGACTATCACCGCACTGGACAAACATGTGGTAATAGACCAATGGATGCTCGACTTCAAGCCGAACCGTAAGTTTTACGTATTCCCCATCGAAGGGAGCAAATAACTAATACCCGACAGACTTAATATGATAACAAGAAGAATAAAACAACTCTTTATCGGCATCGGTTGCCTATGGGCAACTGCGATAAATGCACAAAACACAGAGACTCTGTATCTGTCCGGAACAGGATTGGGAAAGACCGTCACCTGGGATTTCTATTGTTCCGCAGGGATGAACAGCGGCAAATGGAGCAAGATAGAAGTACCCTCGCAATGGGAGTTGCAAGGGTTCGGAGAATATACATTCGGACGTTTCTACCTGGATAAAACAGCCAAGCCCAGTGATGAGAACGGACTGTACCGCTACAAATTCAAAGTACCTGCCGGCTGGAAAGACAAGCAGGTCAGCATCGTCTTCGAAGGGGTGATGACGGATACGGAAGTGAAGATAAACAACCAGCTTGCAGGAGAGATTCACCAAGGCGGTTTTATCAGCTTCAATTACGACATCACCGACAAGCTCAGATTCGGTAAAAGCAATGAGCTGGAAGTGAAAGTGTGGAAAGAATCGGCCAACAAGTCGGTAAATGCAGCGGAACGCAGGGCGGACTGGTGGCTGTTCGGCGGTATCTACCGTCCGGTCTATCTGAAAGCCGTACCCAAAACACATATCGAACGTATCGCCGTAAATGCGGCAGCCGACGGCAAGCTCTCAACGGAAGTTCATTTGAACAATCTTTCGGACGGATATTTCATAGCTACCTCACTGACTCCGGTAGGAGAAAACAAAGCTATCGGAAAGCAGATAAGCGAATTGGGAACTGGCAACGTACAAACGATTTCAACCCGTTGGGAAGGTATCCGTACATGGGACTGTGAGCACCCCAACCTCTATACGTTGCGGTTGGAACTGTTCGACAGCCGGAAGCAGCCTGTACATGTGCACGAAGAACGAATCGGATTCCGCACCGTTGAATTCCGTCCTAAGGATGGTATTTATGTCAACGGGACAAAAGTGGTAATGAAAGGTATTAACCGCCATAGTTTCCATCCCGACGGCGGACGTACTACCAATAAGGACATCAGTCTGCAGGATGCACTGCTTATCAAGGAGATGAATATGAATGCTGTCCGTTCGCACTATCCGCCCGACAAGCATTTTCTGGATATGTGCGACTCTCTGGGACTTTTCTATCTGAATGAGTTCCCCGGCTGGCATGGAAGATATGATGAGAAAGTCGGAGATAAGTTGCTGAAGGATATGATAGCTCATGACGTGAACCATCCCTGCATCTTCTTATGGAGCAACGGCAACGAAGGCGGCTGGAACAAGAAACTGGACGCACGCTTTAGCGACTATGACCCGCAGAAGCGTCATGTCATCCACCCGTGGGCGGATTTCAACCAACTGGATACCCACCATTATCCCGCCTATCAGACGGGAACCGCTCGACTTGCCAACGGATACAATGTCTTTATGCCGACCGAATTTCTGCATGGACAATATGACAAAGGATTGGGTGCAGGACTGGAAGATTATTGGAGCAACTACTCTTCCAATCCTTTATTCGCCGGCGGCTTCCTATGGACTTTCATTGATGAAGCCGTTTCACGCAGTGACAAAGGGGGCATCCTTGATTCCGACGGTCCGAACGGCCCGGACGGTATCGTAGGCCCCAGACGGGAAAAAGAAGGCAGTTTCTATACAGTCCGTGAAGTATGGGCGCCTATTCAATTCAAGAATCTGTTTATTACTCCCTCTTTCAAGGGAGAGTTTATGGTAAGCAATACATATCTGTTCACGAACCTGCGGGAATGTAATATGAAGTATCGACTTTATGCCACTCCTTCGCCACTAAAAGGTGGCGAACGTTCACTGCTGAATGAAGGAACGGTCGGCCTGCCCGCCATCGACCCGGGAGAAACAGGGAAAGCGCGTATGTCGTTACCTGCAAACTTCTTCCAGGGTGACGTGTTGGAACTGGAAGCTTACGACAGGACAGGCAAGATTATCTGTAACTGGACATGGCCGATAAAATATGCCGAAGAATATTTTGAGACCCAACGCACGCAAACGATGTCCGCAACTGCGGTACAGATAAGAAAAGAGAATGAAAACATTACTCTTTCAGCCAATAACATCTCGGCTACTTTCAACGGTAAGGACGGGGCTTTAGTCGAAATTAAACGTAATAAACAGGTTATCCCGCTGAATAACGGTCCGTTGCCAGTAGGCATTAAAGCCGATTTCAAAAAGGGTGAGACACGGATGGACGGTAACGATGCCCTTTTCATTGTGAAATACACGGGAGCCGTCGATTCTATCGTCTGGCGTATGACAGCGGACGGCTTGCTGGGAATGGACGCGATTCTGCTGAACCGTGGCACCGGCGGCGGATACAAAGGCGAGTTCTTCGATAAAAACATCTATTACCTGGGATTCAGTTTTTCTTTCCCAGAAAAAGAGGTGAAAGGTATGCGCTGGTTCGGACGCGGCCCGTACCGCGTTTGGAAAAACCGTATAAAAGGGACTAATTATAATATTTGGGAAAAGGAATACAATAATACCGTTACCGGAGAAAGTTTCGAGAAACTGGTATATCCGGAGTTCAAAGGGTATCACGGCAATCTGTATTGGGCGACCCTGGAATCGGACAAAGTACCTTTCACCGTGTATTCGGAAACAGACGGTTTGTATTTCCGGGTATTTACACCCGAGGAACCGAAACATCGCAGGGACGGAGAAAACAGCATGCATGGTTTCCCGGAAGGTGACCTTTCGTTCTTGTATGATATTCCCGCCATACGGTCATTCAAATCAATCGCCGAACATGGTCCGAAAAGCCAACCAAGCACCATTCGTATCAAATCGGGCGACGACGGGCTGCACATGAAACTTTGGTTTGATTTCCGCCACTAAGAAGTTTCCGACTGATTGAATCAACAAATAAACTCTAATTAATAATAGAAATAGCCATGAAAAAAGTACTATTAACGCTGGCATTAGTTGCCACAGCTTCATTAAGCAATGCTCAAGTATTAAGAAACAACTTCCTCAACGGATGCACTGAGGGAGAACCTATCGAAAAAGCGGCATATACCGCAAAGAAAGCACCGCTCAATAAGGATGTATGGAGCGCCGCTTTCAGTGAGAAAGAACCTTATACTGGCGAAAGTCCTGTTGCCGGCAAAGAGATGTCTTACAAGGGATACAATGAGAAAGGGCTTTCCATCACTCTGGGCGGACTGCCGGAAGGCACTAATTTCCGTCCCAGCATTTACGGATTGGAATCAGGAAGAACTTATTCTTCCGGCACTTATTATCTGTCATTCCTTGTAAATTTCTCCAAATTCAAAGCGAAAGGAAATATAGATTTCATATCCACTATTACTAATCATACTGTCGGAATAAGCCGCGGCTTTGTATTTGCATCCAATCAAGGCAACAAACTTAAATTCGGAGTAGGCATACACAAGCAACGTGCCGCAACCACAACAACTTACGACCTAAACACCACGCATCTGGTTGTCCTGAAAATCGACTTCGACAAGGGACAGGCTTCTTTATTTATCGACCCTGAACTGAAAGATAAAGAACCCGCAGCGAACGCGGTAGCTACTGAAGAAGGTGTCTTAAAGGCAGGTATTAAAGGAATCATGTTCAAAAACCGTAATAACTACGCAGGAAACATAGGAAACTTCCGCTTTACGGATAGTTGGGCAGGAGTAATCGGAAAATAATAATACCGATATTTATAGGCTGGAGCAGACATACTGCTCCAGCAGTATATAAGTCTCAATAAAAAAAGCGGGTTTCTTTATAAGAGCCCGCTTTTCTAATTTCTTTCAACTATATATCTTATTCAACAGCTGCAGACAATTCAGCACCAGCTTTAAACTTAGCTACTTTCTTTGCAGGAATAGTGATAGTTGCCTTTGTAGAAGGGTTAATACCAGTTCTTTCAGCTCTTTCGCTTACAGAGAAAGTACCAAAACCAACGAGTGATACTTTTTCGCCAGCTTTCATAGCATTAGTAACTGAAGTGATGAAAGCATCAAGTGCTTTTTTTGCATCGGCTTTGCTCATTTGAGATTCAGCAGCCATTGCACTAATAAGTTCAGACTTATTCATAATACGTAAAATGATTAATTAATATATATGTTACACAAAAGATTATCCCTCAAGGAATTGATTTCACAAATATAGCCGAACAAAACAACATATCAAATAAAAACATAAAAAAAACGCAGCAAATTATTGAAAAAGAGCTAATAGGAAGTCATTTTCATGCTTTAAAACAGAATTTATTCGTACTTTTGCGACTATTATCTAAATATTCAGAATTTAAAATGATGCCAACTGTAACTAAAAACCTGATAATTATCAATGTACTGGCGTTTTTCGGTACACTTGTCGCCCAACGATACGGTATAGACTTAACGAATTATCTGGGATTACATTTCTTCCTCGCAAGTGATTTCAATCCGGCACAGCTCATTACATATATGTTCATGCACGGCGGATTCAGCCACATTTTCTTTAATATGTTTGCCGTCTTCATGTTCGGGCCGATTCTCGAACAAACTTGGGGGCCCAAACGTTTCCTGCTTTACTATATACTTTGCGGTATCGGTGCGGGACTTATACAGGAAGGGGTGCAGTATATCCAGTATGTTACCGAACTCAGCCATTATGCACAAGTGAACATAGGCTCTGCCGTCATCCCCATGGAACAGTATCTGAACATGATGACCACCGTAGGGGCTTCGGGAGCTGTTTACGCCATATTGCTGGCATTCGGTATGCTGTTTCCTGACAATCGCCTGTTCATCTTTCCACTGCCCTTCCCTATCAAAGCGAAATTCTTTGTTATCGGATATGCCGCAATCGAATTATGGGCGGGACTTGCCAATAGTGCCGGAGATAATGTCGCTCACTTCGCCCATTTGGGAGGAATGTTGTTCGGACTGATTCTGATTTTGTATTGGAGAAAAAAAAGCAATAACAATGGGACATATTATAGCTGATTTGAAAGAGACATTCAGAAGAGGAAATATTTTCATCCAACTGATTTATATCAACGTCGGTATTTTTGTTATCGGGACGTTGGTTAATGTTTTCCTGCAATTATTTGCATTTAATACCCCTGATATATTCGGCATATTTGCCCTGCCGGCTTCTTTTATAGTTTTTATTCACCAGCCATGGTCGCTGTTCACCTATATGTTCATGCATGCCGGTATCCTGCATATCCTGTTCAATATGCTTTGGCTGTACTGGTTCGGAAGCCTGTTTCTCTACTTTTTCTCGGCAAAGCATCTGAGAGGGCTGTACGTACTGGGCGGTATCTGCGGCGGTTTGCTGTATATGATTGCCTATAATGTATTTCCTTTATTCAGTTCGCAAGTGGTGGGTTCCACATTAGTCGGGGCATCGGCATCCGTATTGGCTATCGTAGCAGCTACGGCCTACCGTGAACCAAACTACCGGGTACAGCTCTTTCTGTTCGGCGCTATCCGTCTCAAATACCTGGCGTTAGTCGTTATCGGCATCGATGTACTATCCATCACTTCAAGCAACGCCGGCGGACATATCGCCCACTTAGGCGGTGCCCTTGCCGGACTTTGGTTTGCCGCAAGCCTGAGCAAAGGAGCCGATTTAACTTCCTGGATTAACCGGATTCTGGATGGCTTCGTATCCCTGTTCCAAAAGAAGACATGGAAACGTAAACCGAAAATGAAAGTGCACTACGGTGGCGGTGCTACCAGTCGTGAGAAGGATTACGATTACAATGCCCACAAGAAAGCACAGTCGGACGAAGTTGACCGTATCCTGGAGAAGTTGAAGAAATCCGGTTACGACAGCCTGACAACAGAAGAAAAGAAAAGCTTGTTCGACGCAAGCAAAAGATAAAAGAATGGAGCATATTGGCAAAATTGTCGCATTTCTGATACTGGCTATCAACGCTTTCTTTGTGGGAACGTTGATACTCAGTGCATATAGCCCCTACCTCAGTCCTAAAGTAAACCCGCTTGCTTCCAGCCTCGGACTTGCGTTCCCGATATTTCTGACTGTCAACCTACTGTTTCTGGCATTCTGGGCATTCGTCAACTACCGCTATACGTTATTGCCCATTATCGGTTTCCTCGTTTGCCTTCCGCAAATACGGACTTATATTCCTTTCAATTCCACGACAAAAACGATACCGGAAGGAAGTATCAAGTTACTATCCTACAATGTTATGAGCTTCAGTAATCTGGAGAAGAAAAACGGGAAAAACCCGATTTTGTCCTATCTGGCAGACAGTAAAGCCGATATAATCTGCCTGCAGGAATATAATACATCCACCAATAAGAAGTTTCTGACAGAGCAGGATGTGAAAAAGGCATTGAAAGCATATCCTTACCAGTCCATCCTCCAACAGGGCAAAGGTGAGGTGCAACTTGCCTGCTTCTCCAAATTTCCCATACTTTCGGCACGCCCCATCAAGTACGAAAGCACTTATAACGGTTCCATGAGATATGTACTGAATGTAAACAACGATACGATAACATTGATAAACAACCATCTGGAATCCAACAAGCTCACCAAGGAAGACAGAGGAATCTACGAAGACATGATAAAAGACCCGAATGCGAAAAAAGTGAAAACCGGCCTCCGGCAACTGGTAAGGAAACTCGCGGAAGCATCGGCCATCCGTGCGTCACAAGCGGACTCCGTAGCCAAATATATAGCGGAAAGCAAATATCCGACCATTATTGCGTGCGGTGACTTCAACGACGGGTCCATCTCGTACACGCACCGTATCCTTACCCAAAAACTGGACGACGCATTTACTCACTCCGGCAAGGGACTGGGAATTTCCTATAACCAGAATATGTTCTATTTCCGAATCGACAATATCCTGATAAGCCCTGACCTGAAAGCCTATAACTGCACCGTAGACCGGTCTATCAAGGCTTCAGACCACTATCCTATCTGGTGCTATATCAGCAAACGATAAAAACTGTAAACTCTAATATAAAACACTTATGATGATAAAAAAAACACTAACCATTTTAGCAGTAAGTTGTATGATGTACTCCTGTGCTACGAAAACTGAAAGCAATCCTTTCTTTACAGAGTTTCAAACCGAGTATGGTGTCCCGCCTTTCGACAAGATTAAACTGGAACACTACGAACCTGCCTTCCTGAAAGGTATCGAGGAGCAGAAGCAAAACATAGAAGCTATCATCGAAAGCCCGGAAGTCCCGACTTTCGAGAATACAATTGTAGCCCTGGATAACAGCGCACCCATCCTTGACCGTGTAAGCGCTATTTTCTTCAATATGACAGATGCGGAGACAACCGACGCCCTCACTGAACTTTCCATGAAAATGGCTCCGGTTCTTTCGGAACACGAAGATAACATCTCCCTGAACGAGAAACTTTTCAAGCGTGTGAACGATGTGTACTTGCAGAAAGACTCATTGAACCTGACAACGGAACAGGCACGTCTGCTGGACAAAACCTACAAGAGATTTGTCCGTTCGGGAGCCAACCTCAGCGCAGAGAAGCAAGCCCGTCTCCGTGAAATCAACAAGGAGCTTTCCACACTCGGCATCACTTTCAGCAACAATGTGCTGAACGAGAATAACGCTTTCCAACTTTTCGTTGATAAAGAGGAAGATTTGGCCGGACTGCCCGAATGGTTCCGCCAAAGCGCAGCCGAAGAAGCAAAAGCAGCCGGACAACCGGGCAAATGGCTGTTTACCCTGCACAATGCCAGCCGCCTGCCTTTCCTGCAATACTCAGAAAACCGTCCGCTCCGCGAACAAATGTACAAAGCCTACATCAACCGGGGTAACAACAACAATGAAAACGATAATAAAGAGAATATCCGCAAAATCGTTTCTCTCCGTCTGGAAAAAGCAAACCTGTTAGGTTTCGACTGCTACGCCAACTTCGTTCTGGACGAAACAATGGCGAAGAACGCTACCAACGTTATGGAACTTCTGAACAATCTCTGGAGTTATGCACTGCCGAAAGCGAAAGCGGAAGCTGCTGAACTTCAGAAGTTGATGGACAAAGAAGGCAAAGGCGAAAAACTGGAAGCATGGGACTGGTGGTATTACACCGAGAAACTGCGGAAAGAGAAATACAACCTGTCCGAAGAAGATACAAAACCCTACTTCAAACTGGAAAATGTACGCGAAGGCGCATTTGCCGTAGCCAACAAGCTATACGGCATCACCTTGACCAAGCTCGAAGGTATCCCGACCTATCATCCTGACGTAGAAGTCTTTGAAGTGAAAGACGCAGACGGATCACAACTCGGAATCTTCTATGTAGACTATTTCCCGCGCGCCGGAAAAAGCGGCGGCGCATGGATGAGCAACTACCGTGAGCAACAGGGAGCAACCCGTCCGTTAGTATGCAACGTTTGCAGCTTTACCAAACCGGTAGGCGACACTCCTTCTTTACTGACAATGGACGAAGTAGAGACATTGTTTCACGAATTCGGCCACGGTCTGCACGGTCTGCTGACAAAATGTGAATACAAGGGAACATCCGGTACAAACGTAGTGCGCGACTTTGTAGAACTTCCTTCCCAAATCAACGAGCATTGGGCTACCGAACCGGAAGTACTGAAAATGTATGCCAAACACTACCAGACAGGAGAAGTCATTCCCGATAAAATCATCGAAAAGATACTGGAGCAAAAGACCTTCAACCAAGGTTTCATGACAACCGAACTGCTGGCCGCCGCCATCCTCGACATGAACTTGCACACCATAACAGATGTAAAGAATATAGACATACTTTCATTCGAAAAAGAAGCCATGGACAAGCTCGGTCTTATCCCCGAAATAGCACCCCGCTACCGTGTCACTTACTTCAACCATATCATTGGCGGATACGCTGCCGGATACTATAGTTACCTATGGGCGAATGTACTGGACAACGATGCTTTCGAAGCCTTTAAAGAACATGGAATTTTTGATAAGAATACCGCCGGCCTGTTCCGCTACAACGTATTGGAGAAGGGAGACAGCGAAGACCCGATGGTACTTTACAAGAATTTCCGTGGAGCAGAACCGAGCCTGGAACCGCTACTGAAAAACAGAGGGATGAAATAATTCGGCAAAAAAGCCCTTAAACATCAAATATTTGAGGGCTTCTTACATATAAATGTGAAAAAAAAACTATATTTGCAGCCTTGTATACGGCAAAAAGAACTTGTGTACGACAGAATTTAACTGAAAATTAAATTAAAAAAGTAATCATCATAAATTAAAAGTAAAATGCAAAACAAAGGATTTGTAAAGGTTTTTGCGGTATTACTCACGCTGGTATGCGTGTTCTACCTCTCCTTCTCCTTCGTAACACGCCACTATACCAACAAGGCGAAAGAAATTGCGAACGGCGACCCGAAAGTAGAACAGGACTACCTCGACTCTCTCTCCAACGAGAAAGTAATGCTGTGGAACTGGACACTGAAACAATGTCGTGAGATGGAGATTAGTTTAGGCTTGGACCTAAAAGGTGGTATGAACGTTATCCTTGAAGTTTCCGTACCGGATGTTATCAAAGCGCTGGCTGACAACAAACCGGATGAAGCTTTCAACAACGCATTGGCAACAGCAGCAAAACAGGCTGTCAACAGTCAGGATGATATCATCACCCTGTTTGTAAGAGAATACCACAAAATTGCTCCGGACGCAAAACTTTCCGAACTCTTCGCAACACAACAGTTGAAAGACAAAATCAACCAGAAATCATCGGATGCCGAAGTTGAAAAAGTACTGAGAACAGAAGTGAAAGCGGCTGTTGAGAACTCATTCAACGTACTCCGTACCCGTATCGACCGTTTTGGTGTTGTTCAGCCGAACATCCAGAGCCTGGAAGACAAAATGGGACGCATCATGGTGGAACTTCCGGGTATCAAAGAGCCGGAACGTGTGAGAAAACTTCTCCAAGGTTCTGCCAACCTGGAATTCTGGGAAACTTATACAGCTAAAGAAGTTCTTCCTGCCATACAATCTGCAGACGCTAAATTGCGTGCAGTATTGGCTGAAACAACAACTGCTGATGCAGATACCATCGAAGCTGCAGTGCTCACAGAAGCTACTCCGGCTGAGACAAAAACGGTAAGTGCTGCCGACAGCCTTGCTGCCGCACTGAAAGGTGACGCAACTGCCGAAGACAAGTCTGCCACAAACCTGGAAGAAATCAAAAAGCAATACCCTTTGCTCTCTATTCTCCAGTTGAACTCCAGCGGACAGGGTCCTGTTGTAGGTTATGCCAACTACAAAGACACTGCCGACATCAACAAATACCTGGCTATGCCGGAAGTCAAAGCTGAACTGCCTAAAGACCTTAGTCTGAAATGGGGTGTATCTGCCGCTGACTTTGACAAGAAAAAACAGACATTCGAACTGTATGCCATCAAAGTGACAGAACGCAACGGCAAAGCTCCGTTGGAAGGTGATGTTGTCACAGATGCAAAAGACGAATTCAACCAATACAGCAAACCGGTAGTTACCATGGCTATGAACAATGACGGTGCACGTCGTTGGGCACAGTTGACCAAACAGAACATCGGCCGCGCTATTGCTATCGTATTGGATAATTATGTATATTCCGCACCGAATGTAAATACAGAAATTACCGGCGGACGCTCTGAAATCTCCGGAAACTTCACTCCGGAACAGACCAAAGACTTGGCAAACGTATTGAAATCAGGTAAGATGCCGGCTCCGGCCCATATCGTGCAGGAAGATATCGTTGGTCCGTCACTGGGTCAGGAATCTATCAACGCAGGTATTTTCTCATTCGTTGTAGCACTGATTCTGTTGATGATCTATATGTGCTCCATGTACGGATTCATCCCGGGTATGGTTGCCAACTGCGCATTAATCCTCAACTTCTTCTTCACGCTGGGTATTCTTTCGTCCTTCCAGGCCGCACTGACAATGTCCGGTATTGCCGGTATGGTGTTGTCACTGGGTATGGCAGTGGATGCAAATGTACTTATCTATGAACGTACCAAAGAAGAGCTTCGTGCAGGCAAGGGAGTGAAGAAAGCACTTGCCGACGGTTATTCCAATGCATTCTCGGCTATCTTCGACTCTAACTTGACGTCTATCATCACAGGTATCATCCTGTTCAACTTCGGTACCGGTCCGATTCGTGGTTTTGCTACGACTCTGATTATCGGTATCCTCGTGTCCTTCTTTACTGCCGTGTTCATGACTCGTATCGTTTACGAACACTTCATGAATAAAGACAAGTGGTTGAACCTGACATTTACTACCAAGATTTCAAAGAACCTGATGACCAATACACATTTCGACTTCATGGGAACCAATAAGAAATCCATGATTATCGTAGGTGCCATCATCATCGTTTGTATCGGTTCGTTCGCTATCCGCGGTTTAAGCCAAAGCATCGACTTCACCGGTGGACGTAACTTCAAGGTACAGTTCGAAAACCCGGTTGAACCGGAACAAGTACGCGAACTGATTTCCAGCAAGTTCGGCGACGCCAACGTAAGTGTCATCGCTATCGGTACAGACAAGAAAACAGTGCGTATCAGTACAAACTACCGCATCGAAGATGAAGGCAACAATGTAGACTCGGAAATCGAAGCATATCTGTACGAGACTTTGAAACCGGTATTGACTCAGAACATTACATTGGAAACTTTCATTGACCGCGACAATCACACAGGTGGTAGTATCGTAAGTTCGCAGAAAGTAGGTCCGAGTATCGCAGACGATATCAAGACAGGTGCTATCTACTCTGTAGTATTGGCATTGATTGCAATCGGCTTATACATCTTAATCCGTTTCCGCAATATCGCATACAGTATCGGTTCTATCGTAGCTTTGAGTTGTGACACCATTATGATTATCGGTGCTTACTCACTGTTCTGGGGTATCCTGCCGTTCTCTCTGGAAATTGACCAGACATTCATCGGTGCTATCCTGACAGCTATCGGTTACTCTATTAATGACAAGGTGGTTATCTTCGACCGTGTGCGCGAGTTCTTCGGCTTGTACCCGAAACGTGACAAACGCGTATTGTTCAACGACTCTCTGAACACCACACTGGCCCGTACCATTAATACATCATTGAGTACATTGATCGTGTTGCTGTGTATCTTCATCCTCGGTGGTGATTCAATCCGCAGCTTCGCATTCGCAATGATTCTTGGTGTGGTTATCGGCACATTGTCTTCACTGTTCATTGCATCTCCGATTGCATACAACATGATGAAGAACAAAAAAGTCGTAGTACCTGCTACGGAAGAATGATAAAGCCCAGAAATAAAAAAAGCCTCTTCCGAATATCCGGAGGAGGCTTTTTTCTATTGATTATTAAAACAAATAGAAGCTATAAGACGTTAATCTTAAAAGAAGCCATTGTAAAACTTAAAACTTGATACAGTATGAAAGCCTACAACACAACTTCCCATAGATTCTTCTTTGTAGTAGCCCCGAGGGGAATCGAACCCCTATCTAAAGTTTAGGAAACTTCTATTCTATCCGTTGAACTACAAGGCCGCTGTAAATTTGCTTGCAAAGATAACGGTTTCTGTTGATTTAACAAGAATAAAAATGCAGGTTCCTCTGATATATTTCAAATATTTAGCGTCAATAGGGCAATAAAGTACGTTTTATTTTGATAATTCGATTAACTTTCCGACCTTTGCGTTCACAAATTGAAAGTAAAAACAGTTTTTAAATTAAATATAGTAATTAAAGTTATGGCAGACGAAATGATGGTTAAAGAATTGGAGGAAGTCGTAGTACGTTTCTCCGGCGACTCCGGCGATGGTATGCAGCTAGCCGGCAACATCTTCTCGAACGTGTCGGCTACGGTAGGAAATGACATCTGTACATTTCCCGACTACCCGGCAGACATCCGCGCCCCGCAAGGTTCGCTGACCGGTGTTTCCGGTTTCCAGGTTCACATCGGTGCCGGACAAGTTTACACTCCCGGAGACCGTTGCCACGTATTGGTAGCAATGAACCCTTCCGCATTGAAAACACAAATCAAATTCTGTAAACCGCAAGGACTTATCATCACCGACTCCGACTCATTTGAAGCCAGAGATTTGGAAAAGGCACAATTCAAGACCGACAATCCTTTTGAAGAATTAGGCGTGAAACAAGAAGTGCTAGAGGTTCCCATCTCTTCCATGTGCAAAGAAAGCCTGAAAGACTCAGGACTAGACAATAAATCAGTTCTCCGTTGCAAGAATATGTTTGCACTCGGACTGGTTTGCTGGTTGTTCAACCGTAACCTGTCGGCAGCCGAAAAAATGCTGCGCGAGAAATTCGCCAAGAAACCCGAAATAGCAGAAGCCAATATCAAGGTATTGAATGACGGTTTCAACTACGGAGCCAACACGCACGCATCTGTCTCTACTTATAAGATTGAAAGCAAAGCTCCGAAATCAAAAGGGCTTTATACAGATATTAATGGTAATAAGGCAACTGCCTACGGATTGATTGCCGCTGCCGAGAAAGCAGGATTGGAACTCTACCTGGGTTCTTACCCTATCACTCCGGCTACCGATATTCTGCACGAGTTAGCCAAGCATAAATCACTGGGTGTAAAAACCGTACAGTGTGAAGACGAAATCGCAGGTTGTGCATCTGCCGTCGGTGCCGCTTTTGCCGGTGCTTTAGCAGTGACTACGACTTCCGGCCCCGGTGTTTGCCTGAAGAGTGAGGCTATGAACCTTGCTGTTATCGGCGAACTTCCATTAGTGATTGTCAACGTACAGCGTGGCGGCCCGTCCACCGGTCTTCCCACTAAATCGGAACAGACAGACTTGTTGCAGGCCCTTTACGGACGTAACGGTGAAAGCCCAATGCCTGTCATTGCCGCAACATCACCGACCAACTGTTTCGACGCTGCCTATATGGCATGTAAAATTGCCTTGGAACACATGACTCCGGTTGTATTGCTGACCGATGCTTTCGTAGCCAACGGTTCTGCCGCATGGAAACTTCCTAACCTGAACGAATATCCGGCCATCAACCCGCCGTATGTAACTCCAGACATGGCAGGCAACTGGACTCCGTACCAACGCAACGAAGAAACAGGCGTACGCTATTGGGCTACTCCGGGAACAGAAGGTTTCATGCATCGTATTGGCGGTCTTGAAAAGAGTAACGATACAGGCGCTATCTCTACCGAACCCGAAAACCACAACAAAATGGTTCACCTTCGCCAAGCCAAAGTGGACAAGATTGCGGACTATATCCCCGAACTCGAAGTATTGGGTGATGAAGACGCAGACTTACTGATTGTAGGCTGGGGCGGTACTTACGGACATCTCCGCCTGGCTATGGACTATATGCGCGAACATGGAAAGAAAGTGGCTTTCGCTCACTTCCAATACATCAACCCGCTGCCGAAGAACACTGCCGATGTGCTGCGTAAATATAAGAAAATCGTGGTAGCTGAACAGAATCTGGGACAATTCGCAGGTTACTTGCGCATGAAAGTGCCCGGACTGAACATCAGCCAGTTCAACCAGGTGAAAGGACAGCCTTTCGTCACGAGAGAATTGATAGATGCATTCACTAAATTATTGGAGGAATAAAAGATGAGCGATAAAGTATATACCGTACAAGATTATAAATCAGGTCAGCCTCGCTGGTGTCCGGGATGCGGTGACCACGCTTTCCTGAATTCACTGCACAAAGCCATGGCCGAACTGGGAACAGCTCCGCACGATATTGCCGTAATTTCGGGT
Source organism: Bacteroides sp. f07 (assembly GCF_042854785.1). Taxonomy (NCBI): domain Bacteria; kingdom Pseudomonadati; phylum Bacteroidota; class Bacteroidia; order Bacteroidales; family Bacteroidaceae; genus Bacteroides; species Bacteroides sp. f07. The sequence continues at coordinate 658,935 of NZ_BAABXI010000003.1, forward strand.
ATCGGTTGTTCTTCCCGTCTGCCTTATTATGTAAATACATATGGTTTCCACACCATCCACGGACGTGCTGCCGCTATTGCGACAGGCGCCAAAGTAGCTAATCCCAATCTGACCATCTGGCAGATTTCCGGTGACGGTGACGGCCTGGCAATCGGTGGTAACCACTTCATCCATGCATTACGCCGTAATATCGACTTGAATATGATTCTGTTGAACAACCGTATCTACGGTCTGACAAAAGGACAATATTCACCGACTTCGGAACGCGGACTTGTAACCAAGTCTTCTCCTTACGGAACTGTGGAAGACCCCTTCCGTCCCGCTGAACTGGCATTCGGCGCCCGCGGACGCTTCTTTGCACGCTGTATTGCAGTAGATGGCGCCGCTTCTGTAGAAGTATTGAAAGCAGCAGCCAACCATAAAGGTGCTTCTGTTGTAGAAGTCCTGCAAAACTGCGTTATCTTCAACGATGGAACTCACGCCAGCGTTGCCACCAAAGAAGGACGTGCCAAGAATGCTATCTATCTGGAACATGGCAAACCGATGTTGTTCGGTGAGAACAAAGAGTTCGGATTGATGCAGGAAGGCTTCGGGCTGAAAGTAGTGAAACTTGGCGAGAACGGTATCACAGAAAAAGATATCCTTATCCACGACGCACACTGCCAGGACAATACGCTTCAATTGAAACTGGCTTTGATGGAAGGTCCCGACTTCCCGATTGCACTCGGTGTAATCCGTGATGTAGACGCTCCGACGTACAATGATGCAGTTACAGAACAAATAGAAGAAATCAAAGGCAAAAAGAAATATCACAATTTCCAGGAGCTGTTGATGACTAATGAGACTTGGGAAGTGAAGTAATTCACTGTCTACAATAAAATAAAAGATGGAGAAAGAGGCTCAGTTCCCTTTCTCCATCTTTTTTATACTTTGAAACTCATTACTATATCTTTGGATAAGTATAAGGACAAGTAATCTACTTTTTAGTATTCTCCCCAACCTCCCAGTGAAACCATCCGTTTCTCGGTTTGAAAGTAATTACGAAATAGCTTTACTAATCATGTTCAATTGTGAAAGCAGGAAACATCAATTAATAATTCATTAGCGTACCGAAGTAAACAGAACCATATACTGAACTTACTCAAGTCTCCTACATCATTTCACTGAGTGTAATACTTATCTTGGTCAATTCTACTACTAAATAATAAAAGTAAGTTTGAAGTATGATTAAAACATTTCATTAAATCCACGAAAGTTTGAAGTATAATTAAAACTTTTCCGTATATTCGCAAGAGTTTAAAGTATAATTAAAACTTTCAGGCACATGAACTTCCCTCGAATCCTCAAAAAAAGAAAAGGTTATATTGACCGAATAAAACCTTTTATGCAAAAATCAGTAGCCAAGGTGTTAACAGGGCAACGCCGTGTAGGCAAAAGTTTCCTCCTTTACCAACTTATTGAAGAAATTTTAGCAGAAGAACCAGATGCGAATATTATCTATATCAATCTTGAAGATTTTGCATTCAGTTCCTTACAAACAGCAGAAGATTTACACTCGTACATCATTTCTCATAGCAAAGAAAAAGCTAAGAATTATATCTTTATCGATGAAATACAAGATATTCCCGGATTTGAAAAAGTCATCCGTTCGCTCCTGCTCAATGAAGATAATGATATATACATTACAGGTAGTAACGCCAAGATGCTTTCAGGAGAACTCGCCACTTATTTAAGTGGCAGATATATCGAATTCAAAATATATAGTCTCTCCTATTCTGAGTTTCTTGAATTCCACGGATTAACTGAAAGTGAAACGAGTTACGAATTATATAGCCGTTATGGCGGACTTCCCTATTTATTAAATCTACCTCTCGAAGATGAAACAGTCAATGAATATTTGAAGAGTGTATATTCCACGATTGTATTTCGTGATGTTGTCAGTAGATACAAGTTACGCAATACTTTGTTCCTTGAGAAACTGATTCAATTTTTATCTGAAAACATAGGCAATCTCTTCTCGGCAAAGAATATCAGTGATTATTTAAAATCACAACATACCACCATATCAGTTAACCAAATACAAAACTATACAGAATATTTAAACAATGCTTTCCTTATCCACCGGGTAGAGCGGTATGATTTAATTGGGAAACGCGTATTTGAGATAGGAGAGAAATATTATTTCGAAAATATGGGAATCCGAAACATTGTCATCGGATATCGCATAACAGACAAAGCTAAAATATTGGAAAATCTAGTGTATAACCACCTTTTATACAAAGGTTACGATATTAAGGTTGGCTATTACGGAGATAAGGAAATTGATTTTATCGGAGAAAAGAATGGAGAAAAACTATATATACAGGTCGCTTTAAAAATAGATAGCGACAAGACAGCAGAAAGGGAATTTGGAAACCTGCTAAAGATACAGGATAACTATCCCAAAATAGTGATAACAGAAGATACATTCAACGGAAATAGCTATGAGGGTATACGTCATTGTCCTATACGCCAGTTCTTAATGGAGTAAACCATACGATTTACGAAAAATAAATGCAGCACACCAAAGGCAATTTGATTTCCGACGGAAGCCCGATGGTGTGCTGCATTTACATTTAAGTCAAGTCATCTATAACTCATTATTATGCCATTCATGCAGAAATTGCATACTACCATCCAACCGTAACTTTCAGAGGCAAACGATTGGAAGCCGGGCCGGCAAGAATCTCAAACTCGCCTTTTTCCACTACAAAGCGGTGCTGATTCATATCGTAATAAGCGAATGCCTCCTCATTCAGCACTACAGAAACCCTCTTCTTCTCCCCTATCTTCAAAAAGACCTTTTCATAACCTTTTAGTTCCTTCAAAGGACGGGGAACAGAGGATTGTACATCATGCACATACACCTGTGCCACTTCCGAGGCATCCATCTTGCCTGTATTCTCTATATCAAAGCTAACTGTAACCTGATATTCACCCGTTTTCTCCGCAGCCATATTACTATAAGCAAAAGTAGTATAGGACAAACCGTAGCCAAACGGATAGAAAGGTTCTTTTCCCGAACGGTCATATCCACGATAACCGACAAAGACACCTTCGGAGTAATCTACACGCTTAATCTCAGCTTTCAAATTCTCATAATAACTGTCGTGCACCGGATTATCTTCCCATTTCTTTTCGATAGAAATCGGTAACTTACCGCTTGGAGAAATCTTACCAGTCAGGATTTCAGCTATCGCCTGACCGCCTTCCTGTCCTGGATACCAGGCCATAAGAATAGCTTTCGCAGCATCATACCAGTTGGTGAAATCCACACCGCCACCGGCATTCAGCACAACCACGACATTGGGATGCATAGACGCAATCTTCTTGATAAACAATTCCTGATAGCGGAGCAAGGCAAACGGACGGTCAAAGCCTTCGCCTTCCGTGTTACTGTTGAAGCCTGTACAGAATACTACATTGTCTACTTTAGCTAGTCCTTGACGAAGTTTATCCTCATTAAGGCTATAAGCGTTGAAACGGATAATTGCTGAAGAAATATTATCGAAGAATTCAATCCGGAAATGGTATTCCTTACCGCCCTCAACAGGAAGTTCAACTTCACGGCTGGAATAAGAATGATTACCCCAGTCGCCTGTAATATGCTTGTCGTTCACAAACAAACGGTAACCGTCATCACCACCGATGTGGAGTTTCAACTGGCCGTCTGCCTGTGGGACATAACAGGCTGTCCAACGGACCGAAAAGGCATCCGTCGGAAAACCGTCCAACGGTGCGCCATAGCCCCAATCATAATCAACAGAGGATTCCGTGCGTACAACTTCCGGCTGTCCCGAAAGCGTCTTGTTCTTGAAGTATTCAGCCTTGAAGCCTTTCACCTCACGATTGGCGTCAGTATAAAACTCATTAACAATATCTTCATAAATCACATCATCCGTCAATAATACCAGATTCTTTTTCTTCAGTTCCTTCAAGCCTTGAGCCACTGAGACGGTAGAAAAAGGAGTGACAAAACCACTGCCGCCACCGGTAGGTATCAAATCTGCATTAGGACCCATTACGGCCGTTTTTCCTTTCAGCGGGAGCAGGTTAGCTTCATTCTTCAACAATACCACACCTTCGCGTGCCAACTCTAAAGCAGTCTGGCGGGAGAATGGATTATCCAACGGAATATTACTGTCTTTCTGTTCCTTATCCAATATTCCATAAGCTATTAAAGTCTGCAGGATATGTTGTACTTTCAGGTTAATGGTTTCTTCGGTCACCGTGCCCATTTTGATGGCGGGGATAAGATTGTCGGCATTCATGAAACGCCCCTTCGGCATTTCGAGGTCAAGTCCGGCGTTAGCCGCTCCGATGGCGGAATATACCGAGGTCCAGTCCGACATCAGAATACCTTTGAAGCCCCAAAGATTGCGCAAGACATCAATATTCAGCCATTTATGTTCAGTGGCATGGACACCGTTCAGGAGATTGTAGCTGTTCATTACAGCACTCACGTTCGCTTCCTGTACAGCCTTGCGGAAAACCGGAAAATAAATTTCATGCAAAGTACGCTCGTCTATGTCCGAACTCGCATGATGGCGGCTCCACTCCTGATTGTTGGCAGCAAAATGCTTGATAGTAGCAATGACCCCTTCAGATTGTACACCTAGAATATATTGCTTGGCGGCTTCACCAGCCAGATAAGGGTCTTCCCCCATATATTCGTAATTACGTCCGCACAATGGAGAACGATAAATATTTACGCCCGGACCAAGCAGTATATGAACGCCTCTTGCCTTGGCGTCCTGCCCCAGACCTTGGCCTAACTTATAAAGCAACTCCCGGTTCCAGGTGGAAGCAGACAGGATACCGGACGGATAAAGGGTACTCTTCGGGGCATGATTGCGGATTCCTTGTGGCCCGTCCGCCAACTTGATTTCAGGGATTCCCAAACGGGGTATGGCACGCAGAGAAAAGCTGGTATATCCGGAGATATAAGCTATTTTCTCTTGCAAAGTCATTTTGGATACAATCTCTTTTGCACGTTGTTCCGCTTGGGGAGTAATGGTCTGTGCACAAGTCAGGATGCTGCATGCAAGCATGCATAGACTTATGATACCTATTTTCTTTTTCATGGTGGTATGTGTAATATAAAATGTGTCAAAAACCAATTTGGCTATCAGCTTTTGACACACTTCGTTCTTTATATTTTTAGTCTGTCAATTCAACTTTCTTTAGTCTATCAATTCTATTTTAACAGTTTGTCCCTGTACCAGAATATGATATTCACCGGCTTCGAGGAATCGCTTTCCGTCCTCATTGACAAAACCGAAATCACGTTCCAGGTCTATGTCGAAACGGAAGGTTTTCGTTTCTCCGGCTTTGATAAATTGTTTCTCAAAGTGTTTCAATTCTTTCACCGGACGGGTAATCGAGCAATACGGGTCGGAGATAAACCAATGAACAGTCTCTGCTCCGTCACGGGCACCGGTATTGGTGACAGTTACTTCAGCCGAGAGTTGCTCGCCACGCTTCACTTTAGTGGCAGAAAGAGTAACAGTGCCATACTTGAATTCAGTGTAGCTCAGGCCGTGACCGAAAGGGTACAGCGGGTCGCTTGTTATATCTTTATAGAATCCCTGATGCCCGCGTCCGCTCTTACGACGGTTGTAATAGATGGGAATCTGCCCCGTCGAATAAGGGAAGGTCATGGCAAGTTTGCCGGAAGGATTAATACGTCCGGACAATATCCCCGCCATCGGCAGCGCACCATTCACACCCGGTTGCCAGATTTCCAGTATGGCATCCGAAACCGGTTCCAGACGGTTCAATTCCAACGGACGACCGTTGACCAATACCAGTACGACAGGCTTTCCGGCTTTCTTCAATTCCTTTGCCAGTTCTTCCTGAATCTGCGGTAGTGCGATGGAAGAACGGGAAGCATTCTCGCCGCTCCAAGTCATCATCTCGCCCAGACAAAGAACAACAACGTCAGACCAGCGTGCAGCTTCCAATGCTTCTGCAAATCCTTCGCGGTTATCTCCTTGTGTATTGCAACCTAATGCGTAACGCAGTTCGGCTTTTCCTACAAATTCAGCAGCCATCCCGTCATAAAGCATTGCCACATCGGTATCCTTTCCGTGACCACGCCAGGAGCCTAACAAGTCCCAGCCATTTTTTGCCATAGGGCCTATCACGGCAATCTTCTTTTTATCTGTCAGCGGTAAAACGTTGTTTTCGTTTTTCAGCAATACCATGGATTCTGCCGCAAGCCGGGCGGCAATATCCATGCTTTGCGGACGGAAGAAACGTTCTTTCTCTGTTGTAGCGGGAGTATAAGGACGTTCGAACAAGCCGAGGCGGAATTTCAGAAGTAAGACACGACGGACAGCCTCATCCACCTGAGCCATCGATACTTTGCCTTCTTCTACCAATTCCTGCAAATGACGGTCATAGGCGTGAGACATCATGTCCATTTCAAGACCGGCAGTAAACGCATACCGGGCGGCTTCCTTTTTAGTTGCCGCCAATCCCTGGTTTTTCAACTGTTCGATAGCTCCCCAGTCGGAAACGATAAAACCGTCATGCCCCCAACGGTTCTTTAATATCTCGGTCATAGTATAAGGGTTTGCCGAACCCGGTACACCGCTGATATCATTAAAAGAACTCATCAGAGTCGCCGCACCGGCTTTCACACCCATTTCATAAGGAAGCAGATAAGTGTCCCAAAGAGTTTGTCTGGAGATTTCGGTATAAACATAGTCACGTCCAGCTTCGGATGCCCCGTAGCCTACATAATGTTTCAGACAAGCAGCCACACGGTTTTCTGCCGACAGGTTATCACCTTGATAACCTCTGACGGAAGCTGCGCCGAACACTCCGTTCGTATAAGGGTCTTCGCCATAACCTTCCGCCACACGTCCCCAACGGGGGTCACGCGCTACGTCAATCATCGGCGAGAACGTCCAGTCCACTCCCGACATACGGGCTTCCTGTGCGGATACGGCACACGCCTGCTCCACCAAATCCGGGTTCCAAGAACAAGCCTGTGCCAACGAGATAGGATACACGGTACGGAATCCATGAATGGCATCATAACCGAAGATAATAGGAATACCCAGGCGGGATTCTTCCATCGCTTTCTTCTGCATATTATTACGCAGTTCGGGATTTGTCTCGAAGTAAATCAGAGAACCGATTTCCGCGGGCACTTTCTTTACCTCTTCGCCTACATTATTCACGTTGTTGTTCCGTCCCAAGGTGTATTGGTTCAGTTGCATCACTTTCTCTTCCAAAGTCATGCGGGACAAGAGGTCGTCCACACGTTTCTCAATCGGGGCCTTTGCGTCTTTATACAGTGCTCCCCCTTTTTTATCTTTTGCAGAAAGGGCAGATACGGCACCCAGCAGACACAAGCCATAAACTAATGTTCTTTTTCTCATTTGTATTTTCGTCGGTTAGTTAGTAATAGACAGGTCGGTTATCTTATACGGACGCTTTACTGCTGCATGGGCAGCTTTCTGGGCTACAGCTTTCCGAGCTTCATCCAGTCCTTCCGGACCATAAGGATTCCCCACTACATTGTGTTTGAAGATACATTCGAACCAGGTGCAGGCAGCGGTATAACGGCCTATCTTCACATCCAGATGATGTCCGTCCCGGTTCAGATGGTCGCCGATGAAAGAGGTACGGGCGTTCTGTATAGCAGTGCCCGAAGGGATGACAATCTTTATCTTATTCACCTTAGCCGCTTTCTTCACCGCATCAGTAATTGCCTGATACATGGTCAGTTGATTGCAGTTGTAGTTTTTGAATCCACTATGCTTGGAAGTAGACGCATACGCCCAGGTCTGATGTAGCATCAGCTTTGTTTTCTTTGGAAGGCGTGCTTTTACATATTCTATAAGTTCCGGCAGAGAGGCTTCATACGTCTCATACATTCCCGAAAAAGGACTTGCCTGTTGCAGGCTGACGTAATCCCAGTCTTCATCTGCCAACACCGCTTCCAAAGACATCTTGCCCCTTTCCCGTTTCTTTCCATCCGTACCGATTTTCCGGTAGGCATAAGCAGGTGCATTGTCACGGGCATTTTTCACATGACGTTCCAGAGAACAACCGCCGATAAACATATTGCCGATTATGGTTGAAATGCCTTCGGCATCCGCCAGTTCATGCAGATATTGCTCCACGGCATCCTGCGAGAAGCTGTTGCCGATAGCAAGTATCCTGACCGTTTTTTGCTGCGCATACACTCCTCCGGCAAGAAGGAGCAGTATACACATACAAATCACTACATTTCTATATTGCTTCATTATAATCAATATGATAAAAATCAACCCTTATTTCACCAAACTAATGCATAATGCATTGATATGCCCCTCGGCGGCACTGCCGGTATCAATACCTTTCACCTCGACAATGACCTTGCCCTCCGAATCCGGTTCTATATTCTCAAACTTGGCAATGTACTCCTCGAAGTTTGCGGCCGCAAACGAGGCAGCATCCTTGATACCTGTCTTCATTTCTTTAACCGCACTCTCCGTTTTACCTATCAACTTATAAGAAGAGATGCGGGCGTCTTTACTTCCATTGAAACGGATGGCTAAAATAGTGAAATTATATTTCCGGGCTGCATCCAGTTGAGAGATTTCTATTCTTCCCGGACCTACATCACCCTTATTTTTCTCTCCTCCCACTAACAAACCGTCTTTCCATGCAGTCAGCGGAAACTCCACGTCATCCACCGTCACCGAGCTGGCCGGTTCGGAACCGACTCCGGCATAAGTCGCGGTAAATCCGTCAAGCACTCTGACACCAATATTCGTATAATTGTTTTCCGCATCTTTTATCCAGCTTGTAGTTGAACTTTCCTGATGCGAGGTTATATTATTCCACGGAGTGGCAGAGAGTGAAGTCGGGCCGAAATCAATATAGATGGGGGCTTTCAATTCGGTATCAGATAGTTCCGGTTGCTTGAAGTCAACCAAATCGGTCACTTCATCGGGTTTCTGCACAGCGTAATGAGCGGCATTTTGTGCAATCTTGACTACCTGCGGGTCAATCGTTTCGGGAGCATACGGGTTGCCGACAACGTTTTGTCCCGTAATCATCTCAAACCAGGTGCAGGCAGCGGTATATCGGCCGTAAGTAACCTCCAGATGATAGCCGTCACGATTGAACGCATCACCTAAGAAAGAGGTACGCGCATTCTGGATGGCAGTGCCCGAAGGAATCAGCAGGTTCAGTGCCGTATGATTCGTCATCGCCTGTCGGGCAGCGGACACAATAGCATTGTACATAGTCATCTGATTGCTGTCATAATCCGGAAAACTTTCATGAGTGGAACTGGAAGCGTATGCCCAAGTCTGATGCCACATCAATTTAGCCTGCGGGCAACGCGCCTGTATGCCGGCAATCAAATCAGCAAGCGCTGTGTACGTACCGTACTTACCGGATTTTCCGCTCGCCTGTTGCAAGCTGATGTAATCCCAGTTTTCATCGGCCAATGCCTGAGATAACTTATAGCTGTTTTTCCCCACTTTCTCGCCATTTACCACTTTGCGGTATTCATACGCTCCGGCATCCGACTGGAAATTAGCCAGATGCCTGTCTAAATCGCATCCGCCGATATACATATTGCCAATAATAAAATCATGTCCTACGGCTGCGCCCAATTCATACAGGTATTGCTCCACCGCGTCTTGAGAGAAGCTGTTGCCGATGGCAAGAATCCGGATTGCCCCTTGCTCCACCGTAACGGGAATCGTGGCAACAAGCGGTTTGGTATCCGTAGGACATTCGATAGTGACGAACGTGTTTCCGGCAGATACACCTGTGATTGTGACATTCTTACCGTCTGCGTCTACCGCTGCGGTAGCTATATTGGGGCTTTCGGAAGTACAAGTATATTCCGGTTTCAGATTCTCGTCGCCGCCTACCGTCACATTCAATGTAACTGTTTCGCCTGTGGTAACGGTTACTTCTTTGGAAGCTACCACCATCCATTTGCCGTCTACATAGACGATTTTCTCTTCAATCTGCGTCACTATCTTTTCCGATTCGGAGCAGGATACCAATACTCCTCCGACAGAGAATAGTGACACTATAAATAATAATCCTGCCAACAGGAAGCTATTGTTCCATTTTATTGTTTTCATAGTCATCTACTATTAATTATTGTTTCTCTTTTTAGCAAAATAATCTCTCATCAGATACCACGCTTTCTTACGCATACCCTGGTCGGATATGAGTCCTTTGCGGTTCCAGCCATCCTGATTGGTGGGATGGAAACGGAACGGAGAGCGGAAGTCGAACAGAATCCAGGGCGATACGCCACGCAGGTTCGGGATATTGTCGAACATACGGATATTGTCTCTATACAGACGTGCCTGATATTCTTCACTCCAAGAGCTGACTACGTTCTCATCACCGGACTGACCGTACAATGCTTCGCCACCAAATTCCGAGATAATCAACGGTTTGTCCGTCACGACTTCCCATATAGCGTCTTTCGGTTCCACAGGCCACGGATGATACCACCCCATATATTTATTGATAGCTACGACGTCCAGTTGCGATGTAAAAGAATCTTCCATTACAAAACGCCGCTTCTCACTGTTGAAGCGCACGAGGTCGAAAGCGGCAACATACAAGCGGGTAGTGTCCAGTTGTTTTCCCGTCTCAAGCAGTGAAGTAAGAAATTCGTTCCGCTCTTTGGAAGGCTGTGTTTCATTGGCAACCCCCCAATAACCTACCGCACAGCGGTTTTGGTCGCGCTTAATCATTTCAGAGAGCATTTTCTGCGCTTTCTTACGGGTGTCATTGTCTGTAAAGTCAATGCCTTGCCAAATAGGAATCTCCTGCCAGAGAAGGAAGCCCATCTTTTCCGCCAGGCGTACCGTGTACTCATTCTGCGGATAATGTGCCAGGCGAATCATGTTCACGCCAAGCGCTTTCGCTTCGTTCAGCAGCATGGCTGCATCGGCTTCCGAGAAAGCACGCCCCATACGTTGCGGAATTTCTTCGTGGAAAGAGATACAGCACATAAATGTCGGCTTTCCGTTCAGGTAGATATCTGTTCCTTTCACGGTGATATTGCGGAAGCCGATTTGTTCTTCCACACGGTCGGTGCTCGAAGATACAGTCACGCCATAGAGTTTCGGTTCTTCCGGCGACCAACGTTGCAGTTTCTTCGCATTCAATACGGTTTCCGCCTTTCCTTCTGCGTCGGTAGTGAGTTCCACGTTGATTTTGAGTTCGGGGATGGCAACTGTTACTTTCTCACCTGCTTTTTTATCAGAAAGACGCACGCGGGCGATGATGCGGTCGGGAGCGTTTTTATCCAATTGGATGAAATAATCTTCTATAAATGTCCGGGGAGTTTTCACCAGCAGCACATCTCTTGTGATACCGCCATAGTTCCACCAGTCAAATGCCATAGCGGGAATAGCGTCTTTGGTACGGCGGTTGTTGACTTCTACCGTCAGGAAGTTGTCACCGTCTTTCAACAGGTCTGTCACTTCCACCTGAAAAGGGGTGAAACCGCCTTCATGCTCTGCTATCTCTTTTCCGTTCAGATAGACTTTGCAACGATAGCTGACAGCGCCGAAATAAAGGAACTGGCGTTTGTCTGCCAGACGTTTGGCATCAAAGTGACGGGCATACCATACAGTACCTTCATAATATTTCAGTTCGGGCGACTGGGAATTCCAGTCTCCCGGTACATTAAGACGCAGTCCGCCTTCAAACGCGTATTCGTAAAAATCAGTATTACCCTCCGGCTGCTGGTTCTCATAGATTTTCATCCGTTGCCCCTGGTCGTACAAGTCGATGATGGCATTCCATTTACCATTCAGCGAATGGATGTCGCGACCATATACATTCGTTATCAGCTCCTGCGCCGCAACGCTTCCTGCAAAAACGGTCAGCAACAAGAGACATAGGCTTAATTTATTAGCTGTTTTCATTTATCTATCAGTTTATAGAATTAACATATTGAGTCTACTTTAAGACATCGGACTCTAGTTTATTCATTTTTCGATTCATTTTTCAGGAAATTCATCACCCAGTTCCAAGCTGCGCCCGATTGTTCGGCATAGGCATAGTGGGCGGTCGTCTCAGCTACAAACAGCTCTTTCGGAGCATGAATCACGTTATAAGTGGAATAAGTGGTGGTAGGCGGGCAGACCATATCATTATAACCGAAAGTATAGAACCCCGGTACCTTCACCTGCCGGGCAAAGTTGACTACATCAAAATACTGAATGGTTTTCATCTTTTCCGGTGTCCGGTTCTTCTCATCCTTAAACATATGCGGCCAACCTCCTGCACGACCGTGAGCGTAACCCGCCATATCACACAAGGCAGGATAGTAAGAAACCAATCCCTTGACACGATTATCGAGTCCGGCAATCACTATGGCAAGCGCTCCGCCCTGACTTCCACCGAAAGTTGCCAGATTGCCATTGAATTCGGGAAGTGTATAAATGAAATCAATGGCTCTCACACAACCAGTATAGACCCGTTTGTAATAATATTTATCCCGATTGTCCATATTGAATGAGTGGTAATTCTTCAAAGCCCCGTTATAAAGGCGATGATAGACATCCCCCGTGAGATTGACCGGAATACCATGGATACCGATCTCCAGAATGATAAAACCTTTTCCGGCACGTTCGGCTTCTCCGTTATAGGCACGGATACCCGCACCGGGTACCTTCAGAATGGCCGGATATTTCCCCGGAGCCTTCGGCACACAAAGGATGCCGTACATACGTGATGCATAGTCGTTGTTGGCAAACGAGACATGATATACATTCACTTTGTCCGTACATTTTTCCGGCAGTAAGGTCATGATGGGTTCCAGCGCCCACTTTTCAGCAGCTTCCTTGGTGTTCTTCCAAAATTCAAGAAAGTCGGCGGGCAGCAGAGTAACCGGTTGCAGTTTCTCCGGGTCAAAGCCGACGGTAGCCACACCTTCATAGTCGCGCCCCTGAAAATTGACAAAAGCACGGCAACGCAGGAAACCTTCCTTTTTCATGGTACCTGCATTAATTTCGAGCTTTTCATTCTTCAAAGACTGTTTGCCTGTCTGATGAGGTTTCATCATGTCTTCCGAAATCTCATAACGCACTTCAAGATTATCCTGTGGAACATTGCATTTCAGTACAACCACCTTGAATTTCACTTTTTCTCCCGGTTTATACAACCAATTGGTGTGGTCGGGAGTGACCTGCACCCGAATGAGTCTCTCCTGCGGCTGTGCCCATACAGCCAACTGCATGGACACAAATAATATCAGAAGAAGAGAGCGTACACTTTTTATCATAGTTCCGTTATTATAAATAATCTTTTTATGGTTTTACTTCGTATTGATAAAGTGCGAAAGAGTTCTTGCCTTTCAGTTTAAAACTTACTTTGCCCCGCACACCAACTTTAGCGGCAAACTTGCTACCACTTCCCATCACCGGGGTAAAAGTGACCTTCTTACCCTCAGGAAGCCAAGTGTCAATAGTTCCTTCAGTTTGCTCATTATCTTCGCGATAAACAACAAGATAACCTTGCGTACCGGAAACAGTTGATTGGAATCCAGTCCACGAGCGTCCCGAAGGTTCCTCGCCAACGGGCAGTATGACGCCTTGATGAAACCGGAGTTGCAAGGGTTGGTATTTCTTGAGCAGAGATGCCGTAGCATAAGCCTCTTCGGGCAGGTTCGAAGCCTCCATCCAAGCTAACGGCTGTGCCGCCAAGGTGATGGCAAAGAGGTAATCGAAACTGTAACGGGCCGGAGCAAAAGGGTCGGCAGCATCATACTTATCAGCATTGCGCCATTTATTAAGGAACTCTATCTGCATCTTCTCCGCCGGTACATAGCGGGACAGCATCCAAAGGTTGCGCAAGGTACGATAAGGATAGTAATTACCCCAATCGGTATAGCGATTTTCCAGAAAGATGTTGCCGTACTCGTTCATATAGTGATACCCACCGCGACGGCCGGCAGTAGCGTCGAGATTGAAAATCACTTCATGATTGGTTTGTTCCAACACGGTATCAAACAGTTGACGTAGGTTCCGTTCGGCTGTTTTGGTAGGTATCTGTAAGCCATCTATCTTGAAACAGCAGATGCCATACTCCTTATAAAGTCCGACAATGGCTTGCGCATCTTTTTGCCAATCGGCAAAATCGTTCTGTATGCTAGGATTGAACCACAATCCGATGCGGATACCCAATTTCTTCCCTTTCTCCACAATAGGTCTCAGCCCATGAGGAAATTTCGTGGGGTTGGGTGTCCAGTAACCGGCATTCTTCCATATATCCTTAAAACTACCTCCGGCTGTCTTCGAGTTAGGGCTTTTTCCGCTCTGCCAGCCGTCATCCAATTGGAAGAGGGTGATACCCATACGTGCGGCACGATCCAGTTCATCCAGACAGAAAGCCTCATCTATTTTGGCATCCTGACTACGGTCGCCCCAGGTATTGAGCATAATCATCTCATCCTGCACGGCGGTGTGGTGGCGCAGTTGTTTCTGATAAAGACGCAAGGCAGTAAGCGCTTCTTGCTCACCGCCGGTATAGATGCCGGTAACGCATCCATAAACGCGAGTCCAGCTATCCGACTTTACATCATCAGACGCAATACCCAGCCCCACTACCATAAAATCGCTAAAGTCCGCCACAAAGTCAGAACCCGGATAATGTAATTGAGTACTACTGCTGGGAGCCTCTTTCAGGAAAAAGAAGCCCTGCCGGGTAACCACATCATGAGCAAAAAGCAAATTACCACGATAAGCGTTGCGACGATAAGGAAGCCAAGTACGCCCGGTCACCAGATTGTCGTTCCAATCGGTGTAGTCGAAAAACTCTATTGTGCGGGCACTCCAATGATTGCCGGATAGTTGCAGCCTGTCGAGCGTGGGAGTTTTCACCCCCGTAGCCATATCGGCCGTGTGCTCTATATTTTTGCGGTCGGCGTTAGAGCGGTTATCTTCCTTATTCTGATAAAGTTCCACTTGCCCTTTCAGATAGGTATCGCAAGCAATGGCGGGACAGTCTGCGTAAATGCGATAGCGACGCTCTATATTCAGCGAACCGATAGTACAAGCCACGGTAGCCTGCAGATAACTGGCGTGGATGCCGTTTGTCGGTATCTCGTTCACGGTGAACGAAGCATCCACAGGGATACCTTTCACTATCGAGAAATCGGGTTGTTTGCCCTGTGCCGGAATGGTTTTTCCGTGTTGCTTGTCAGTAAGGCTGATAGTAACAGGCGCACCGTTATTCCACAGCATGGTGCGCTCCATATAGTTATTGCCCATACGTAGTGTGTCACCTTTCAAAAAAGCGTAATACTGTTGTTCTCCCCAAAGCGGCAAGGTACATATTGCCGATAGAAATATCGTGATAATATTTTTTTTGCTCATAGTTTGTCTACGGTTTGATGTAAGCTCCCGGAACTTCCAACAATTCGTTAGGTTCGTTGAAGCGTTGGTTATCGGGCACATCACGTTTGCCCAAACCTGCCTGCATAAGTTGCTTCAGTTCGGGTAGATAATGATGATAAATGTCGCGTGGCTCTACACTATGCTTGTGGCAGAGTCCGGCTGCCATACCTACTACTTCACCCATCATGCCGGTAGTACGCATCACACGTACCGTACCCAAGGCTACATGGGTGCAACTCATATTACGGCCTGCCATAAAGAGGTTGTCCACATTGCGCGAATAGAGACAGCGATAGGGAACGGCATAAGGATGAATCCAACGATGCACCGTAGCCGACTTGAATTCATTGCCGGGAAAGCGGACACTGTTCACGCTGTCGGGGAAGTGAAGGTCGATGCTCCAGGTTGTGGTAAACGAAGCATCCTCGTGCGCCACATTCTTGTCTATATCGTCCTGTGACAGCACGTAGTCGCCCAAGAGACGGCGTGATTCGCGCTTGCCTGAGACATATGCCACCCAGTCGAGAGAACGGTTGGCGTACTTCTTATGGCCTTTATAGTGATTCTTCAAATAGCTCCAATTGGAATATATCACCAAAAGCCCATAGTCGCGTACACGTTCAGCCTCGCTGACTTGATTGCGGTTCATACCTGTTTCCCATTTCCACTCGCCCATGGTTACAGGCTCACAATTTTCAGCGTCAAAGCGCACGCCATATTCAAAGTGAGGGAATGAGGTCTTCTTCTTCATATCCTTACTATACCATTGTATCGAGGCACCCATCACCATCGAGTCGGGTTGTTCGGGAGCAAGGCTTTCACCATACTCATCGCGGCCTTCACGTCCCATATTCCAATCGGCGCCAGCCAAGTAACCTATGGTAGCATCACCCGTACAGTCGCTAAAGAGAGGGGCGGCAAGTTCGGTTTGTTCTCCCGTCTCGATATGCTGGATAGTGACCGACGCAATGCGGTCTCCTTGCATCTTCACGGCTATTGCACGCTGAGAAGCATAGAGGGTGATGTTTTTCTCGGCAGCTATAAAGTCCTCTTTTTTCTGGTCTTCGTAGTAATCTCCCGGTTGGGCGTTGCCGGAACGTTCATGACCGAACTCACGTATCATGCGACCTAATCCCCGGTTAGGCCCCATCTCGATGATTCCCCCCAAATGTACACGTACTTCCGACGAGTTATTACCACCCAGCACAGGACGATCATTCACTAACGCCACCTTGCAGCCTAATCGGGCAGCCGATGCGGCGGCACACATACCGGCTATTCCCCCTCCTACTACTACAAAATCGTATTGACGGGTGGCTGTTGTTTGTTGCTGCAAGCGGGCACGGAGTGCGGCTGTCTCTGCATCCCCCCATGTAGCGGGTTGCATTTCCTCATCGGTCGTAAGATAAATGGCATCGCAACGTCCATCAAAGCCTGTGAGATCTTTCAGGGCAAGGGTGGTAATCCCTGCTTTCAATGCTACCTTGCCAGCAGACTGCCATTGCCAGGAATTGCCGGTATGTCCTAATATAGCTTTCAGCAATTTGCCACCCAAGGCCAGGCGGAACTTTCCGGGGCCTTCGGCATCGGTCCAAGGTGAAGTCCAGTTGTAAGTACGGACATATATGTAGTAAGTGCCCGCTTGGGGAATGTTGATTTCTGCCGTAGCATCCGCCACAGGGATACCCATACCATGTGCCATGAGATAGGGAGACCCCATTTGATCCATGAACTGCTGGTCGAGCACCCAGCCGCCTCGCTGGCTGAAGCTTTCTGCTTCGATGAGCAGTTCTCCGGCTACAGCCACAAGGCTACAGGCTACGGCTATGCATGTCAGTAAGATTTTTTTTATCACAGCACAGCGTTTTTAAGATTATTGAATAGTTATATCTCCCACTTTTACCCAACCTTTGGCGGTTTGATATTCATCGCGGGCTGAGAGTAAGATACCGATAGCGTTCTCTTTGGTGGTATCGACCACTCCCACCGCCCAAGTGTAAGTACCTGCGGCTACATCGGTGAGCTTGATGTTGCTAGTGTAGGTTTTGGGCTTTCCGCTCATCCAGGTAGCAATATCCGCTTTCTCTTCTATATAGATGCGGGCGGGTTCTTCCGTGTTCTTATCAAGCAGGGCGATAGCCAATTTGTATTTACCACCATATTGCGGCAGATTGGCAGGGCAGTACCCCCAACCCAAGTTCGACCAACGGTGAGTCAATGCTACGTTGCTGCCGCTACGGGCCGTAATAGGAATAGATAAACGGTCGGGATAAAGACGGTAACCACCTTCGGCTATAAACTCCTTTACCAGATGAAAAGCAGTATTGAACCAGGAGTGTGTTTCACCGGTATTCACGTTGGTATCAAAGCGAAGGTCCATCATATTGACATAACCACCTTTGGCCTCATCATATTCTCCTTGGCGCACTTCGGCAAAATTCTTATAACCGTCACCGGCAATAGAACCGCCATGCGATGATTCCACCCAACCGCCTTCCATAGTAATGGGTACGATGCCATGATAGGTCGTGGTAATGCCACGCTCCCAGTCTTTATAATATTGCTTCATGCCGAAAGCATCGTGACGCAGGCAGAAACCTTTGGCTACGGCACGTTTCACCATATCGGCGGCTACATCGGTATCGACATCGCTAAACTCTTTGGTAGCAAGCAAACAGCGGTGATAGTTGATCATGATAGGCACTTTGGTGAAAAGACGGGACATTACGTCGGTAATCCATTCAAACACTGCTTGTCTGGGAGCTTCATCGCCTGTAGAGTATTTCAGTGTGTGAGTTTCCCCCCATTTGCCCAATCCAAAACCACTCACAAATTGAGTGACGTCAGGGTCATTGTATTTGGCAGCAAAAGCAGTGAGGAATGCTTCATACTCTTTCTGAAAGATGGGGTCGTCAGGATAAGGCGTCCATACATCTACACTGCCGGTAGTAGTGGTGAATCCTTCGGCGCCGGCTTCTTTTACATACTCAGGACAGGCATTTTCATGCTTGTCGCGGCTGTCGCACACAAAGGTGAAGGCAAGCTTCAAGTTGCGTTCTTTGGCTCCTTTCACCAACATCTGGAAACGTTTCGCCGGCTCGGTCTGCAGAGTTTCGTCCCATACATATTTACCCCTTTCAGGGTTGAAATGACTCCAAAGACCACGTACATAGAGGGTATTACCATAGTCGGATACTTTCACGATACCTTCGGACGACTCGAAATTGTCGTAGAGTTCCCAGAAATCCATCATCATACCACTTCCAATACCTGAGTAGATAACCCATCCGCTCATAGGGTTACGCAACAGTTTATAGCGTTCGGGCTTAATGCTGACGGTGGTGTTACCTTCAATATTCCAACTATAGTCGGTTGCAAGGTCATCATCGTCTGAACAAGCAGTAGCTATGAAAGCCGTGGTGGCCAGCAAGCACATCGACAGAGTCTTTATGCTGTTTTTTATTATTCTGTTCATAAGAATATATGTCTTAATTATTATTGTTTAAAGGTAGAATAAGAAGTGAAGTGATTGATACCTCACCTCTTATTCTGTCATTTTGGATTTATTTAATATCAAAGAGTACAGTGTTATTCTCTATATCCACTACCACATAGTTACAGCCTTCGGGGATGAGGAAGTAAGCATAGCGGTTATCAGCTTGACCTGTTACAGCCTTTTCTACCTTACCTGCTATTACTTCAGTATATCCATTGTGATCATTACGTTTAGCGTCAGCTGTAGATCCAACAAACCATCCGTTATTAGCATATCGTAAAGTACTGAAGTTCACCCAACCTCTATTTATCTTCCCATAGTTATCTTTATATTCATTACGAGGCAATACATCACCTTTATAAACAAAGACTTTCGGATTGGCAACACTCTGAATAAGATTATACTTCACTTGACAGTATTTGAGGCTTTTGCCTGTTTCTTCGTCAGTACCCGCATCATAAGCAAAGCCGTTGAAACCACCATACATATGCAATACATTGACTTCCTGGCTCCATGGGTTTATCCCCAGTTCGGTATTATTGAACGATACGGTGAGCGGTTTCAAATCAGTAGCAGCCGAATAGATAGTAATGGTCTTCTCCTCCTTATTCAATACAATACGATAAGTGCCATCGGCTGGAATCGTCCAATACTGTCTATCCACTTTGCCGATGAGGGCTTGTCCAAATGTTGCCAATTGGCCATCCTCTATATCATGATTATCAGCCACTTCCGGCACAATAGCCATCGATTGTTCGCCCTCGAAAGTGAGCGGTATATAAAGGCTACCGGCTTTCAATTCACCGCGCCAAGCATAAAGTTGATCATTTTCGAGAGTTTGAGCAATCTCAATTTGCTCTTCACCTACAGCAGTACCCGCCAGGAACATTTGCTCAGCCTCAACTACCGCACCGGCTTCTACTATCTTCACAGTCCGTTTACTCATATTCACAGTGATGCGATAGGTAGCTGCCGACGGAATCACCCACGAATTAGCTTCGGCACGGTCGGATATAACACCTGTCATTTCGCCAGTGGTTATAGGAGCATCGGCAATTTCCGGACCAATGGCATTCAACTCGTCGGCATAATCAACAGGAAAGTTAATCTTACCGGCAGCCAAAGCACCTTCGTAGCTATAAATCTTGTTTATCTCGTCTTTCAACGTCAATTTTATATTGTCTTCGCCCACAGCGGAACCTCCCACATAGAGATTATCGGCTTTGTACTGTTTAGGCCCATACGTTTTTATCTTTAATGTAGCCGTAGCAATATCAGGCACCATCAGACGGGGACCTTCAAAATTGGCTGTTACAGTAAACAGTACTTCGCCAATAGTACTGGTGGTAAGTCCGAAATGGTCGACCAGTATTTTCTGCATCTCCTCGTTGGTGTAAGAGCGAAGGAATTCTCCATCATCGTCAAACTCCTTGATATTCGTAGCCTCACTACCGATGAGCTGCATCTCGTATTTATAAGTCGTAATATAATCTTCACCAAAATCGTGAGCGGTACTCCACTTCAGAGTGACAGCCGTTTCGTTGGGTTTGCTCTCATCAAGCTTGATATATTCACCCGAAGGAGCCAGCTCAATCTCCGACTGATTGCGTGAGGCAGTATTGTCTATATCCTCTTCACACGAGGTGGCAAGCATGCTCATCATTCCCACAGCCACCACACCAAGGCTTCTATATAAATGCATTGTTTTCATGTTCGTAATAGTTTATAGGATTAATAACCCGGATTGTTGGGCAATAAGTTGGGACACAATTCCACATCATGTGTAGGCAGCGGCCACAAGTATTCGCGTTCGGGAAAAATGCGTTTAGCACCCTGCGAACAATAACCGGCATTGAAGAGAGCTGAAAAATCAGCCAGACCGTCTTCGTCGATTTGCGGGGTCATTCCCCAGAACCAGAGGTTCTTGTTCACTACATTATTCAGCAGTTCCGTAGGGTTGATTAGCATGATATAGTTGTAACCGTTCAATGCTTTCCCCGCCAATTTCCAACGCATCAAGTCTTGCAGGCGTTGGTTCTCCATGGCAAACTCCATGCGGCGCTCTATACGCAGGGCACGGCGTAACTCTGTCTGGTCGGTAGTAGTCACGGCAGGATAACTGTCTGTTGCTGTCACATTCACACCATAAGCGCGGGCACGTACCATATTGATGGCTTTCAGCACACTGTCGTCAATCCGGTTCAGTTCTATCATGGCTTCGGCATAAATCAACAGTACATCGGCATAGCGTATTACAATGTAGTCTTGCTCTACCTTTTGGTCTACTGTCCAGGAAGCAT
Source organism: Bacteroides sp. f07 (assembly GCF_042854785.1). Lineage (NCBI taxonomy): Bacteria > Pseudomonadati > Bacteroidota > Bacteroidia > Bacteroidales > Bacteroidaceae > Bacteroides > Bacteroides sp. f07. The sequence goes on from NZ_BAABXI010000003.1 coordinate 680,159, forward strand.
CAATACCTTTTTTCCACAACAAGCCCGTATATGAGCTATATTGATTTACGATACGGGTATCTTGATTGCTCTGTGTCTTGCCCGTAGTATAGTTCATCACGGTTTTGGCCGCAGGACTAGGGTCATATTCGAAACCGCAGTGCTCGGTGTTGAACTCAACGATAGTCATTGTACAACGCGGGTCACGGTTCTTGAAAGGGTTGCGGGGATCGAACAGCGGAGACTCGTCAATAGGCAGTCCGTCAGTACAGAGATACGCAGCCAGAAGATCCCATGAAGGATTATACGAACCATATCCCCCAGCATTACGGGGAAGACCGTTCTTCACAATCCAAGAATCGAGCATCACTTCGTTTTCAATGGAACGAGGTATCACAAACACTTTCTCATCGTTCAGTTTGGTACTCTGCTTGAAAAGCTTGGCATAGTCGGGCTCCAAAGAATAAAGTTTGAGATCCATACAAGCTTTGGCAGCTTGAGCAGCTATTTCATAGTCACCGATATAGAGGGCAAAACGTGCTTTCATAGCCAGCGCCGCACCCTTGGTGGCATGTATATTCTCACCCTGTCCATAGCTTTCGGGCAAACCGGCAATGGCTTTATCGAAATCAGCGTACACCAAAGGAATCACTTCCGCTTTAGGCCTGCGACCACGCTGCAAAGCTTCGGAAATAGTAATAGTCTCCTCTTGATAGGGCACGTCACCATAGAAGAAAATCAGTTCGGCATACTTGCAGGCACGGCAGAAGTAAGCCTCACCGGCATAGCGGTCGTACACTTCCTGAGTCACAGAGCCCTTTGCCTTATGCATATTCTCAAGCATTGTGTTGGCGCGGGCAATGAGTTTGAATGATTGTTGCCACAAAGCATATACTTCGTACTGCTGACCGTTCATAGTTCCATCAAGTATGGTTCCACCGCTTCCCGGATTACGGTTCGTCTGACGATAGGTGGTGTTGTCCGACCATTGTTCGGACGAACTAAGAGGTTCCTGCCAATAGCCCAAGATGTAAAAGTCATTGGAAGCCAGGCGCAATTCTGTTTCAGTTGTGTACCATGACTCGGTATTACCTTGTGATCTGGGTACCAGGTCCATACTCTCACAAGCAGCAAGCCCCAGGCACATTCCGGCTAATAATAATATCTTTGTTTTCATATTCTACTCCTATTTATTTAAAAGTTAACTTGCAGACCCATTACTAAAGAAGTGGTAATCGGATAAGCTTTGTAGTTCATTTCAGGATCCCAACCATCGGGGAAATTACTCAAACAGAAAAGGTCACTACCGCTCACATAGAAGCGGACACGATTTATACCAGCCTTTTGCGTCCAAGTTTCAGGCAGGGTATAACCCAATGTGAGATTTTTCAAACGAAAATATGAACCGTTGAACATCCAAAAGCTAGATGTGGCGTAGTTATTGCTCTTCGATACGTTCGAAAGCCGGGGATATTTGGCTGACAAATTCTCTTCAGCAGTATTGAAGGGACTCCAATATTTACCTTCGAGAATTGACGGCACGTTACCATAGTTATCACGCAAAGGTTGTACCATAGCAGTAGAAAGGTACGAATTCTGTTTGCCGATACCTTGGAAAGCAATGCTGAAGTCAATCCCTTTGTAGGAAGCATTGAATGTACCGCCATACTGAAAACGAGGAAGTGAGTTACCCAAGGGGACACGGTCGTACTCAGGGCTGATGATACCATCGGGTACACCATCAGGACCACTGATATCACGATATTTCAAGTCACCCACCGTTACGGTAGTACTTGTACGGGCCGAATTGTTCACTTCTTCCTGAGTCTGATAGATGCCATCGCACACATAACCATAATATTCATTGAAAAGAACACCGGCACGCTTAATCTTACCACCGCTGATTTGCTCGCCATCATTCATATAATCAATTTTTGAGAGGAAGTCAGAGAAATTCACATTCACACCATACTTGAAGTCTCCTATCCGGTCGTTCCATGCCAGTTCGATATCATAACCATGAGTAGACATCTTACCCGCATTTGTACTGGGATTGTTGTATCCCATGAAGTAAGGTATTTCGATATTCAGCAACATGTCCTTAGTCTGCTTCCAATAATAGTCAAAGTGGAACTGTAGACGGTTGTTGAAGAAGTTGGCATCCAAACCGATGTCGGTACTGGTAGTGGTTTCCCAAGTAATATCTTCTACAGCCAACACAGCAGGGCGGGCTGTCTTATCAGAAACAACACTTCCGTCGGCCATATAAAATAATGAATTACCAAAGCTCATCAAAGCAATATAGGGGAAATAGTTGTCACCGATACGTTCGTTACCCAACATACCCCACGAACCACGCAACTTCAAGAATGAAAGCCAGTCCCAATTGAGGTTCTTCATGAATTTTTCTTCGCTCATTACCCAACCTGCCGAGAATGAAGGAAAGGTACCCCAACGATAACCTTTGGCAAAACGCGAACTACCATCGTGGCGTACATTGGCCTGAAACAGGTAACGATCGGCGTATGAATAGATAACACGGCCGAAAACTGAATTAGAAGTATACTCATTACCTTTACCGCTATTGGTCTGGAAATCTTCCGAACCGATATTGAGGTAAGGATAACCGGTAAGTTCGTATTTATCACGGGCTGCAGTCAGTTCTTCGTCCTTCATGTAATAGTTCTCAAAACCTGCCATCACTGTAAGATTATGATTACCAAAGGTTCCCATATAATTAGCAATAAGCTGGCTGGTGACGTGATAATTATCCTTACGGGTTTCCTCAAGCGAATTAGTAGTCCATGTGCTACCGGAGTCGAAATAACCGCCAAAAGTTTCGGGGTCATCGGCGAGGGTATATCCGCATGAGTTTTTAAACGCTTTCTTCTTTTGATAATTGATAAAAGGAGATACGATACCTGAGATGCTTAATCCCTTGATGGGCTTGAAAGTCAGCGAACCTTTACCTGCCACCTGGGTACTGTGAGCCACTGAGTTACCACCGGCAACAAGCAGTCCGTAGGGATTCGCGCCACTCTTACCTGAAGCCAGACGACCATCATCCCAAGTAGCGGGGTAGATAGCAGGCATCTTACGCATGGTATCGAAAGGATCATAATTTTTAGTACTACTCTTAGCATGACGGATATTCACGTCTATTTGGGCACTAAGTTTGTCGTTGATATTAAAGTCGTTGTTCGAACGAAACATATAACGTTGGAATCCACGGCCATCGTAAAGTCCGTCCACCTCGTCATACGAAAGAGTAGCTACCGACTTTACCGCTTTATTACCGCCCGATACGGAGAGAGTGTGAGTCATGCGGGGAGCACTCGACTTCAAAATCAAGTCAGTCCAGTCGGTAATGGGATAGTTGTTGGGATCGGTAGCATTATACTTTACCCAATTCTTTGTTTGGTCGGCCGTGTATTCCTGAAAAAAACCGCCGGTAGGATTATCATTATACTTCAACTCGTTGCTCATCTCCAAGTAACGGGTAACTCCTACCATGTTGGGTTGTTTGGTAGGGATTTCCCAACCAAATTCAGCATTGTACTTCAAGTTGATTTTACCGCTATCGTTACCGCGCTTGGTAGTAACCAAGATAACACCGGCAGCAGCTTTCGAACCATAAATACTGGCTGCCGCAGCATCTTTCAGTACCGAGATACTCTCGACATCATTAGAGTTCACATAATCAAGCGAGCTTTGTACACCGTCTACAATTATCAATGGACTCGATTCACCCATAGTAGTAATACCACGCACACGGATAGAAGCGGCACCAGAACCGGGAGCCGAGTTATCACGCGTCACCATCACTCCCGAAAGTGATCCTTGCAGGGCATTGGAAAGCATAGCTGTGCGTTTGTTCACCAACTCTTCCCCTTTCACGGCTGCCACCGCACCGGTGAGGTCTTTCTTCTTTACCGTACCGTAACCGATAACCACTACTTCATTAAGTGCTTTACTGGCTTCTTCCATAACAACAGCATACATGTTCTTGCTGTCTATCCGCACGGTTTTGTCATTATACCCAACATAGCTGATGAGCAGTTCGCTACCCTCAGGAACATCTATCTGAAACTTACCGTCAAGGTCGGTAATGGTAGCTGCTTCACTACCTTTCACGCGAATTGTAGCACCAATCATCGGAAGATCGGTAGCATCAACTACCTGTCCCGAGATACGCTTCGCTTTTTTCACCTGAGTGGTAACCCTTTTAGAAGGATTGACAGTGATAGTTACCTGACGGTTCTGAATGTGATATTTCAAATCGGCCAGCCGGCATACTTCCGTCAAAATAGCATCAATCGACTTTCCTTGCAGTTCGATGTTTACTTTGTTGTTGAGACGATCTTTCACAGGTTGGTCATAAACAAAAACATATTGGCTATGTTTCTCAATGTAGTCGAACACTTGTTTCACTGTCGAATCTTCGGCTTTAAGGATATACATCCCATTTACCTTTTCGAACGAAACAGTCGACGCGCCGGAATAAGCAGGTACAGACAGTAGCCCAGCCAGGCAGAAAGCTTTTGCCAAGCTTGTCACCGTAGTTGTGATTGTTTTTCGATTCATAATATAAGATTAATAATTAATATTTATTGCATAACGATTTATGAGTAATCTGCCGGTTACTTGTTGATTTTAAGTTTGCCGACTTTGCACCATCCCTCAAACAGAAGATTCTTGTCGACCGCCATTTTCAAGCCCGGCTGACATGCTTTGGTTGTATCAACCAGACCGATAAGCCAAGTGTAACTTCCCTTTTGAAGTCCATCCAATTTGACAGTGGTAGTATAATGACCATCGTGACCTTGCACCCAAGTTGAGAGGTCGGCCTCATCTACAAGCTGTTTTTTTACAATGTTATGATGAGTATCCATCAAAGCGATGCATACTTTATATTTTCCTTTCCACTGGGGAATGTTGGTAGGACAGTATCCCCAACCCAGATTACGCCAATTGTGCTGTACGCTCACCTGCTCGCCTGAACGGGCTTTATTTACGAAACTGACCTTAGTAGGATAGAGCCGATATCCTCCCTCACGTTCGAAACGCTTCACCAAATCGAAAGAGGTATTAAACCATGAGGCAACTTCATCGCCTATGCGAAGATCCATCATATTGACATGGGCGTTACGGCTCTCTTCGTACTCGCCCAAGCGCACATCCTCCGAATGACCTTCACGATACTTGCCGCTGGGATCAATCCAGTAACGATGATGTGCTCCGGTAATCCACCCTCCCTCCATAATGATGGGCAAGCGAAAGCGGTAAGCACGGGCAAAATCTTTTTCCCACTGTTCGTAATAACCAGTCATCCCAAAAGCATCGTGACGAATAGTGTATCCTTTGGCAATGGCCCTTTCGAGCAATCTTTTACTATCAGGGTGTGGTTCTGCCCAACTGATGGTATCTCCGACCAAACGATGGTAGTTTATCACCAATGGCACACGTTTGAAGGCTTTTGCATAGGCATCGGTAATCCACTCAAAGACTTCTTCTTTATTTGAGTAGTTATTATATTTCACACCGTGTGCTTCACCCCACTTACCAAGTCCATAGGCATCAATAAAATCCACCTTATCAGGATCGTCAAAGGCAGCGGCAAAAGCTTGAAGGAATTTCTCGTATTTTTGCTGGAACACGGCATCATCCGGATAAGGCGACCATACTTGAGGATTATTGGGGTCTTGGAAACCTTTTGCACCGGCCTCCTTTACATAAAGAGGTGTGTTCTGTCCCTGATCACGACTATCTACATTGATGCGGAAAGCCAAACGCATGCCACGTTCACGCACCGAAGCGAGCAATTTATAGATACGTGAGTCGGGATCGTTCCATACATACTTCCCCTCTTTACTCTCAAGCATATTCCAATTGATGCGAACGTAACATGTACCGGTGTAATCGCTCACACGAACAGTGGAATCCCCACCATTTACGGGCATAGCATCATAGCGTTGGGTCTGCCAAAAGTTTTCATCCCATGCACGTCCCAGGTACATTACCCAACCCGTAAGGGGATTTTTGAGTACAGAAGTAGTATCAGGCTCAAAACATACTGTTTGTTCAGGCGCTTTTAGTCCTTTAATTGTAGATACTTGTGTATGTGCCGAAGACCATCCACAGAGTATCAGAGCTGCTATAAAAAGCATAAATGTGCGTAACAAAGTGTATCTTTTCATATTTTCCAATGGTATTAAAAAGCATAGCTTCTCTTTACGAAAAGGCGTATAAGCCTCCTCTACCTTGCTATGAAGGCATTATAAATTGGTTGATAATAAGTTCTTATGTAATTATTTCATTCAGTAGCAACTGACTACAAAAGCAGTTACTTCTTCACTAAGTAGATTGTATCACCACGAATTTCCATACGAGTCCGCGTCATGGTTTCAATGGCTTGCAAGGCTTCACTGACATGATCACCCAGCATTAATTTGCCATAAATTTTATCTGCCGACATCCCATCGTCAAACAAAATAGTCACTCCATAATAATGACTGAGCCGTTGAGCTACAGACTCCACACTTTCACCATCAAGGTTAATCATACCCTGCATCCAACAAGTGTATTCATCCGTATTCACTGTCCGTTTCTCGGCAAAACTTCCCTCCTGCAAATTCACCAATTCATTCGGTTTCATACGAACCCGGTCATTGTTTGTCGTTTTCAGTTCTACCGCTCCTTGAACCAACACCACTTGCGAATCCGAAGTATCGTAATTGTTCACATTAAATCTTGTCCCAAGTACCTTCACTCTAAAATTATCGGAATGGACAAGAAACGGATGCTCTGTATCATGTGCCACATCGAAGTAAGCCTCACCTTTCACATATACTTCACGGCAATCGCCATCAAAACGTTTGGGGTAGCGGACAATTGTACGCGAGTTGGCTACGATCTTTGTGCCATCGGCTAACAGCAGCGTCATCTTCTCTCCAACAGGCACTTCCACCTCTTCATCATATGCGTCAGCCATCAATTCCGTAACTTCCATGTGGGACAAACCGTCCATCGCATCCTCTGTAACTATATATTTTATACCTATTAAAAAAAGCAGCGTAGCAGCTACTGAGCCAATATACATCAAAACGCGTCGCTGCCTGGATTTACGTTCATGTTGATGCATTTTCAAAAAGGCTTTTTTCTTAATGCCGGAGATATCTATCTCGGCCGGGGTACCGTGTTCTATAAACGACTTCAACTTGATGTCGCCCTGTAAATCCCCATATGTATAATCATTAATATCTTTATCCATCTTCAATTCTTTTTATCCTTTCAATATCTTTTTCCTTTTTATAATCTTCTCATGAGAAGTTCCCTTCTATTTATAAAGACGCAAAGGTTAGATTTATCTATAGGTTGAAATTCTATTTTTTCTTTTAATGCTTTCTTTTTCTAAATCACCCGTCCACAAGTCTCTTTCTCAAAGCATTCATAGCATATCCTATATGGTAATTCACCGTAGGAAGCGAGATTTGCAACATACGCGCAATTTCCGCATAAGGCATTTGTTCCAGTTTAGCCAAAAAGAATACATGCTTGCACTTGGGCGGCAAACTATTGATCGCTTCATTCAAACATTGGAGTTCTTCGCGCGAAAGCATATCATCCATTGGAGTTTGTATATCAGGAAAAGAGAAATCTTGAAGTTCTTCAAAAGATATCTCTTGATTACCCTTTGCCTCCTTGCGCAAATAAGAGATTGATTTACGATATACAATCGTATTCAACCAACTCAACATGCTGGCTATTTCCAAAAGCGTCTTACGTAGTTTCCACACTTCAAAGAAAACATCGCCTACCACTTCTTCAGCCATTTCCTTATTACTAAGGATACCAAAGGCGTGATAGTATAACCTCTTTGAATATCGGTTCATGAAACTATTAAAAGCTAGCTCATCCCCTTTGGAAATCAACAAAAGTTCTCTTTCCAAGTCTTCCATTTAATTAGATTACTATTTTATATATTTACAGGCGCAGAATTCTTATATGTTATATAGGTGGAGCTATATAATATTAACGTTCTTTATCAATAATAGAAGGAGCCATATCATTGCTTTAAAACGAAGTTTGATATAGCCCTTCTATACTCAACAGTTACAATCGGAACTGTATAAAGCAGGTATTCTATTTTTGACATCCCTCTCTATAAGGGAACAGATTATCTCGCCATTTTGTAGATTTCATTGCCCGCCATCAAGAAAGCACCGACTCCATAAACTTCCGTCATATCACGAGTCACTTTCTTCGGGTCGGCACCGATTTGCTGCACGTATCCCAGTTTTCCATTCGGTTCTACAGCCGAGACTAATGCATTCCAACCTTTTACCATCACAGGAAGATAGGTTGCCTTATCCAATAAGCCTTCGTTTATTCCATAAGCAATGGAATAGACAATGAAAGTAGTGCAACTCGTTTCCGGTGACGGATAAGAGGCAGGGTCCAAGAGACTGGCATGCCAGAAACCGTCCGGATGCTGCAATCCGGCAACACGTGTAGCCAATTTTACAAACAATTCTTCATAGAATTGTCGGTTCTTGTCTTTCTTGGGCAGTTCCTTTAATATTTCAACCAGGCCGCCAAGCACCCAACCGTTGCCACGTCCCCAGAAGACTTTCTTGCCATTGGCTTCGCGCTTATCGAAATAACGCCAGTCACGATAAAACAGGTTTTCTTCTTTATCGAACAGGTAATCATAAGTTGCTTTATACTCACGATTCATAAATTTGATATACTTCTTATCTCCGGTCAGCATATACAGTTTGGCATATACAGGGGGAGCCATAAAGAGAGCGTCACACCAAGTCCAACGTTCCAAAGTCTTTAAGTCTCCCTCCACCAGCTTGAAACTGCCTTCGGACGGATGATTGACAATCCATTCTGCACGGGCGAGCGTAGGGATAATCATTGCTTCGTCTCTGTACTTGCGGTATAAATCCAGAAAGGACTGCGATACGGCGATATCATCGGCATGGTAAAACCGTTTGTCCGGCTGCCAGCAATTCCGCCGGCCTATACGGGTGAGCCACTTATAATATGTATCATCGCCGTCTTCTATTTCGGCTAGTTCCGCCCAATCCACCATGCCGACATAAAGAGCGCCTTGCGGCCAATTCAAGTCGTCATGTTCAGGAGCAGGATGGGGATTGGCAATCTGCCAATCCGCAACCTTTCGCATGATAGACTTAATTTCTGCTTTTTGAAAAGGAATCTCTGTCGCCATTATAAAAGTGGTACATAACAGGGATATTCCCAATAAAAGTGTTTTCTTCATTATATATTCATTTGGTTATCATTCAATATTATAACTCAACCGTAGCCTTTAAAGACAATTGACTGGAAGCAGGACCGACTAAAATCTCAAACTCCCCTTTTTCCACTACAAAGTGGTGCTGATTCATATCGTAAAAAGCGAATGCATCCTCATTCAACACAACAGAAACCCGTTTCTTTTCCCCTTTCTTCAAGAAGACCTTTTCATATCCTTTCAGTTCTTTCAGAGGACGGGGGACAGAGGATTGTACATCATGCACATACACTTGTGCCACTTCCGAGGCATCCATCTTACCTGTATTCTCGATATCAAAGCTAACCGTAACCTGATGCTCACCCGTTTTCTCTGCAGCCATATTGCTATAAGCAAAAGTTGTATAGGACAAACCGTAGCCAAACGGATAGAAAGGTTCTTTTCCCGAACGGTCATATCCACGATAACCGACAAAGACACCTTCGGAGTAATCGACACGCTTAATCTCAGCTTTCAAATTCTCATAATAACTGTCGTGCACCGGATTATCTTCCCATTTCTTTTCGATAGAAATCGGTAACTTACCGCTTGGAGAAATCTTACCAGTCAGGATTTCAGCTATCGCCTGACCGCCTTCCTGTCCTGGATACCAGGCCATAAGAATAGCTTTCGCAGCATCATACCAGTTGGTGAAATCCACACCGCCACCGGCATTCAGCACAACCACGACATTGGGATGCATAGACGCAATCTTCTTGATAAACAATTCCTGATAGCGGAGCAAGGCAAACGGACGGTCAAAGCCTTCGCCTTCCGTGTTACTGTTGAAGCCTGTACAGAATACTACATTGTCTACTTTAGCCAGTCCTTGACGAAGTTTATCCTCATTAAGGCTATAAGCGTTGAAACGGATAATTGCTGAAGAAATATTATCGAAGAATTCAATCCGGAAATGGTATTCCTTACCGCCCTCAACAGGAAGTTCAACTTCACGGCTGGAATAAGAATGATTACCCCAGTCGCCTGTAATATGCTTGTCGTTCACAAACAAACGGTAACCGTCATCACCACCGATGTGGAGTTTCAACTGGCCGTCTGCCTGTGGGACATAACAGGCTGTCCAACGGACCGAAAAGGCATCCGTCGGAAAACCGTCCAACGGTGCGCCATAGCCCCAATCATAATCAACAGAGGATTCCGTGCGTACAACTTCCGGCTGTCCCGAAAGCGTCTTGTTCTTGAAGTATTCAGCCTTGAAGCCTTTCACCTCACGATTGGCGTCAGTATAAAACTCATTAACAATATCTTCATAAATCACATCATCCGTCAATAATACCAGATTCTTTTTCTTCAGTTCCTTCAAGCCTTGAGCCACTGAGACGGTAGAAAAAGGAGTGACAAAACCACTGCCGCCACCGGTAGGTATCAAATCTGCATTAGGACCCATTACGGCTGTTTTTCCTTTCAGCGGGAGCAGGTTTGCTTTATTCTTCAACAATACTACACCTTCGCGTGCCAGTTCTAAAGCTGTCTGGCGGGAGAATGGATTATCCAACGGAATATTACTGTCTTTCTGTTCCTTATCCAACATTCCATAAGCGATTAAAGTCTGCAAGATATGTTGTACTTTCAGGTTAATGGTTTCTTCGGTCACCGTGCCCGTTTTGATGGCGGGGATAAGATTGTCGGCATTCATGAAACGTCCTTTGGGCATTTCGAGGTCAAGTCCGGCGTTAGCCGCTCCGATGGCGGAATATACCGAGGTCCAGTCCGACATCAGAATACCTTTGAAGCCCCAAAGATTGCGCAAGACATCAATATTCAGCCATTTATGTTCAGTGGCATGGACACCGTTCAGAAGATTGTAGCTGTTCATCACAGCACTCACGTTCGCTTCTTGTACAGCCTTGCGGAAAGCCGGAAAATAAATCTCGTGCAAAGTACGCTCGTCTATGTCCGAACTCGCATGATGGCGGCTCCACTCCTGGTTGTTGGCGGCAAAGTGCTTGATGGTCGCAATGACTCCTTCCGATTGCACGCCGAGGATATATTGCTTGGCTGTCTCACCCGTCAAGTAAGGGTCTTCACCGAAATATTCAAAATTACGGCCGCACAAGGGAGCACGATAGATATTCACGCCCGGACCAAGCAGGATATTAACGCCTCTTGCCTTGGCGTCCTGTCCCAAACCTTGACCTAACTTATAAAGCAATTCCCGGTTCCAGGTGGAAGCAGACAAGATGCCGGACGGATAAAGGGTACTCTTGGGAGCATGATTGCGGATTCCCTGCGGGCCGTCCGCCAATTTGATTTCTGGTATTCCCAAACGGGGTATGGCACGCAGAGAAAAGCTGGTATATCCGGAGATATAAGCTATTTTCTCTTGCAAAGTCATTTTGGATACAATCTCTTTTGCACGTTGTTCCGCTTGGGGAGTAATGGTCTGTGCACAAGTCAGGATGCTGCATGCAAGCATGCATAGACTTATGATACCTATTTTCTTTTTCATGGTGGTATGTGTAATATAAAATGTGTCAAAAACCAATTTGGCTATCAGCTTTTGACACACTTCGTTCTTTATATTTTTAGTCTGTCAATTCAACTTTCTTTAGTCTATCAATTCTATTTTAACAGTTTGTCCCTGTACCAGAATATGATATTCACCGGCTTCGAGGAATCGCTTTCCGTCCTCATTGACAAAACCGAAATCACGTTCCAGGTCTATGTCGAAACGGAAGGTTTTCGTTTCTCCGGCTTTGATAAATTGTTTCTCAAAGTGTTTCAATTCTTTCACCGGACGGGTAATCGAGCAATACGGGTCGGAGATGAACCAATGAACAGTCTCTGCCCCGTCACGGACACCGGTATTGGTGACAGTTACTTCAGCCGAGAGCTTCTCGCCACGCTTCACTTTAGTGGCAGAAAGAGTAATAGTGCCATACTTGAATTCAGTGTAGCTCAGGCCGTGACCGAAAGGGTACAGCGGGTCGCTTGTTATATCTTTATAGAATCCCTGATGCCCGCGTCCGCTCTTACGACGGTTGTAATAGATGGGAATCTGCCCCGTCGAATAAGGGAAAGTCATGGCAAGTTTACCCGAAGGATTAATACGACCGGATAAAATTCCTGCCATTGAACGCGCACCATTTATTCCCGGTTGCCATATCTCCAATATAGCATCACAAAGAGGTTCCATGCGATTTAATTCCAAGGGGCGTCCATTAGAAAGCACCAATATAACAGGTTTACCAGCCTCCTTTAGTTCTTTTACCAATTCTTCTTGAATCTGTGGCAAAGCAATCGTTGAACGAGAAGCATTCTCACCACTCCAAGTAAGCATCTCACCCAAACAAACAATCACTACATCAGACCAACGAGCAACGTCCAATGCTCCCGCAAAACCTGAACGGTCATTGCCCTGCGGTTTGCATCCCATTGCATAACGTAATTCAGCGTCTTCTCCAAACTCAGCAGTCAATCCATCATAGAGCATTTCCACATCCGTATCTTTTCCATGTCCACACCAGGAACCCAATAAGTCCCAACCATTTTTGGCCATTGGACCTACTACGGCAATCCTTTTTTTGTTTATAAGGGGTAATATCTGATTGTCATTTTTCAACAGCACCATTGATTCTGCTGCCAGTTGAGCGGCAACAGCCATACTTTGCGGACGGAAAAAACGATCCTTCTCATTGGTAGCCGGAGTATAAGGACGTTCGAACAAACCCAAACGAAACTTTATACGTAATACCCGACGGACTGATTCGTCAACTTGTGCCATTGTCACCTTACCCTCTTCTACAAGCTCTTTCAGATGACGATCGTAGGCATGAGACATCATATCCATTTCAAGCCCCGCATTAAAAGCATACCAAGCAGCATCTTTCTTTGTAGCGGCTAATCCCTGATTCTTTAACTGTTCCACAGCCCCCCAGTCAGACACAATGAACCCATCATGCTTCCAACGTTCTTTCAATATCTCAGTCATTGTGTAATGATTAGCTGACCCGGGTACTCCGCTGATGTCATTGAAAGAACTCATCAAAGTTGCCGCACCAGCTTTCACTCCCATCTCATAGGGCAGTAGATAAGTATCCCAAAGAGTTTGAGCCGAAATCTCGGTATAAACATAATCTCGCCCAGCCTCCGAAGCACCATAACCAATATAGTGTTTCAGACAAGCAGCTATACGGTTCTCTGCTGACATATCATCTCCCTGATACCCACGCACCGAAGCTACGGCAAACACTCCATTTGTATAAGGATCTTCACCATATCCTTCAGCTACACGTCCCCATCGAGGATCACGTGCCACATCGATCATTGGAGAAAAAGTCCAATCAACCCCAGACATACGGGCTTCCTGTGCGGATACCGCACATGCCTGTTCTACCAATCCCGGATTCCAGGAACAGGCCTGCCCCAACGAAATAGGGTATATGGTGCGAAATCCATGAATAGCATCGTAGCCAAAAATGATGGGAATACCCAAACGGGATTCTTCCATCGCTTTCTTCTGCATACTATTACGCAATTCCGGATTTATATCAAAGTAAATTAAAGAACCAATCTCTGACGGTACTTTTTTCACTTCTTCGCCAACATTATTCACATTGTTATTTCGTCCCAATGTATATTGGTTTAGCTGCAAAACCTTTTCCTCCAATGTCATACGCGATATTAAATCATCAATACGTTTTTCAATTGGAGCTTTGGCATCCTTGTACAAAGGAATACTCTTTTTATCTTTTGCCGAAAGGGAATGTGTGACTCCCAATAAGCACAATCCCAAAATCAAAACTTTTTTTCTCATCTGTGTTTTCGTCGGTTAGTTATCATTTCTATTATTCAATTGATTATGACTTACCGAGCGGTCACTTCAAATAATTTCAACCATCCGGCAGATGTTACATTGTTCTTCACAGCAAGGTGAATCCCAATCTCATTCTGTTTAGTTGTGTCAACAATACCAACAGCCCACATGTATTTACCAGCCTTCACTCCTTCAATCTGAGTTGTAAACGTATATGATTTAGCCGTACCTTTCACCCAATCACAAGCTTCCGGTTCTCCATCAACAAATACATACTTCGGTTTATCATTCTTGGTGTCCAATAAAGCAAAAGCCACTTTATATTTATTCTTCCACTGGGGAATATTCGTCGGACAATATCCCCAACCAAAATTATTCCAACGGTGCGCTATTTCAATCTGTTTACCATTAGAGACAGTTGTAGGCAAAGAAATTCTGTCTGGAAATAAACGGTAGCTTCCTTCTGTACAGAATTGTTTAACTAATTGGAAAGCTTCATTAAACCATGAATAAGTTTCTCCATTGCGAAAGTCTGAATTATAGCGTAAATCCATCATATTGACGCAGGCTGTTTTAGCCTCATCAAACTCACCCTGACGTACTTCTGCATAATTGGCATATCCATCTCCCTGAATCGAGTTTCCATGAGAATTTTTCACCCAGCCACCTTCCATTACTACAGGAACGAGATACTTCCACCTGGCTATAAAATTGCGTTCCCAAGTAGAATAGTAAGTTTTCATACCAAACGCATCGTGACGTAATGAATACCCTTTAGCTACTGCTTTTCCTATTAATCTTTCAGTATCTTTATCATAATTATTGCCGTCCCATTCCTTACTTGTACCTATCCAACGATGATAATTTACAAACACAGGAACTTTATCAAATACTTGAGAATATAAATCTGTCACCCAATCGAAAACAGCCTCACGAGTCGGCAGCTCCGGTTTTCCCAACTCACGCACCTGATAGTACCATACACTATGATACTCTCCCCATTTTCCAAATCCTGAACCACTTACAAACTGTACTTTGTCGGGATCATTAAAATCCTTAGCCAAAGCCCTGATAAATTTCTCATAATATTTCTGGAAAATAGGATCATCCGGATAGGGAGACCATACTTTTACTGAACCTGTTTGTGTTTCATATCCTTTCGCGCCAGCCTCTTTTACAAAATTCGGAGTAAAATTATAGTGCTTATCACGGCTATCCACCACAAAAGTAAAGGCCAATTTCATATTTCTTTGCTTAGCTCCCTCTATCAACATCTTCAGTCGCTTAGCCGAAGGGGTATCACAATCGGAGTTCCATGCATATTTTCCTTCTTCAGGATTAAAATCAGCCCAGGCACCACGAAGGTATAAGGTATTTGCATAATCAGAGACCTTTACAGTGCCTTCCGATGACGGGAAATTATCATAATCCTGCCAGAATGTGGAAGATAAACCATCACCAATACCCGCATATAATACCCATCCGGAAAGAGGATTATGCAAAATGATATTTCGATTCTGCTTTACCGTGACAATGCTGTTTCCAGGAATAGAAGTATCTTCTACCAAACCATCATCACCATTACCACCTCCTTCTTCATCATTATCACTGCCACAAGCGACTAATGATATAGCCATAGAAAAAATAAGCCCACAACTTATTTTTCTCAAACTGCACATATTTTGAAAATTAATCTTCATACCTATAGCTCTTATTTTTTTATGCTTACTTTCGACAATTTTAACCAGCCCGAATCCAATATATCCCCTTTGGCGGCAATATCCAGCCCTATGAGATCTTTATTACTCCGGTCAACCAGGCCCACAGCCCAAACATAAGTACCCGTTTCAACTTTGGACATATCCGGCTCAAATACATATTCAGCGGGACTTCCTTTTATCCACTTGGATAAATCTGTATTCGTATCCACAAATGTATATCGCACCTCATTCGTTTCAGAATCGAGCAAAGCGAAAGCTACTTTATATTTTTGATTCCATTGCGGAATATTAGTAGGACAGTACCCCCATCCCAAATTGTTCCAGCAATGTTTAATAGTCGGAGTTGTTTTTTTAGAGACTTCTAACGGCAAAGAGATTTCACTGGGATAGAGCCTATACCCCCCTTCCCGAAGGAATCGGCGTACTAAATCAAAAGCATCTTTAAACCAGGATTCTGTATCGCCAAAACGAAAATCCATCATATTGACATGTGCCTCTTTGCTGTCATCAAACTCACCGCGTCTTACGTCCTCGTGTGAATCCTTGCGATATCCTCTAGGATCCTGCCAATAACTATGTGATTTGACAATCCAGCCACCTTCCATAATAATGGGGCAGATATTACGATATTTTTTTGCGAACCTACGCTCCCAACTGCCATAATAGGTTGTCATGCCAAATGCATCATGACGCAATGAATATCCTTTCTTGATTGCTCCTTCCAACATTTCTTCACTGTCAGCAGCAAAATGTTCATCATCTACCCAATCTTTTCCCGCACCAATCCATCTATGGTAGTTAATTACTACTGGAACTTTATCAAAAGCTTGAGAATATATATCTGTCACCCAATCGAAAACTGCTTTCTTTGGAGTATCATCACCTGTCGAATAAATCATTGTATGATATTCTCCCCATTTCCCAAGTCCGAATCCATCTATAAATTCCACTTTCGAAGGATCGTTGAAATCTTTAGCCAGGGCCTTCACAAATTTAGTATAGTACTTCTGAAAAACAGGATCGTCAGAATAAGGTGACCATTTACCTTTATTCATAAATCCTTTTGCACCGGCATCTTTTACAAATTGAGGAGTAAATTCTGTTCTCTTATCACGACTGTCAACTACAACACGAAATGCCAAACGCATATTCCGCTGATAAGCTCCTTCAATATATGCTCTTAAATTAGAATCAATTTTCCAACCATATACATCTTCCTGTGGATTAAACTCTGTCCAACTAGCGCGAATATAAAGCGTATGAGCATAATCTGTCACACTAACATTGTGTCCCAGTTCAGGAATATACATATGGTCATACTGTGCCCAAAAATCTGCAGCATCCACTCCCATACTTGCATAGAGCACCCATCCTGTAAGCGGGTTATGAAGAATACGCAAAGAATCAGGCTGAATCGTAACTATGTTATTCTCCGGTAGTTCCTTATCAAATGAAACGGCTGAATTCTCGTCTCCGAAAACAGGAGATAAAAGGAACATAAACAGACAAAGAGACACAATTACTCTATAATAACTAATCTTTCTTATAACCATACTACTAATTGTTTTTTAAAGAGTGCTATATCATTGTTCTCTTTATTCATATAAAAATCACGAGATTGATATAGCACTCTTAATTTTATCCTGCTTGATTATCTCTTATCAAAGAATACTGTCAGTTCTTTAATATCTAATTCTATGTAATTAACTCCTACAGGTACACTAAAGAAGGCATAGCGGTTGTGAGATTGCCCTCCGACTACAGTCTGTTTCTGATTGTAGTCACTCTCTGCAATATCAAGGCAACCGTCATAAGATCCTCTGATGGCATCTGCTGTTGAACCAAAGGTATAGCAACCTGCACTTTGCGGTCCGACTTTAAAGTTCAATCCACCCGGATGTGCATTTCCATCTTTGTCTTTAATGGAATTCTTTCTGGGTAACTCCGCTCCTTTGTATATAAACAAATAAGGATTTGCCAAACTAGGTGTCATAGAATGAGCCATAGTGAATCCTGTATCACCAGTGCCATCTTTAGCCCATCCATCGTATGGTCCCCAAATAAAGACTCTTTCAATAGTGGTAGTCACCGTATTATTGTTCCATGTCCACGAAACAACCATTGGTTTAGGATCTGTTTCGGGGGAGTAAATCGTGACCTTTTTAGTATTTATATTAATCACAACACGATAGACACCCGCAGTCTTAATATTCCAATGATAAGCTAGTGCAGCTGCTTCCGGACTCATTGTCGAGATATTCATTGCCGTACCATCTGTAAAATCGCCCGATTCTTCAGGAGCAATAGCCATATCTTTCTGTCCATTAAACAAGATCGGGAAATAAATAGTACCTGGTTGCAGTTCTGCATGGAACGCATATTGATTTTCATCTTCTATCGTGCGAGTCATCTCTACATCTGCGCTAACACAAGTTCCGGCAATATAGATTTTATCAGCTTCTATAAAATTACTAGCCAAACCTATAGTAACGGTACGTGTTTCAAAATCTACCACTACACGATACTGCCCATCTTCAGGAATCACCCAATATCCAGCATTATCTATCCCCTTAATTTTAGCTTCCATTGCTCCATCAGTTATCTGTTGTTCTGCAGCAACTGGTGAGATGGCATTAATCTTATTTTCATCTTTCCAAACAATCGGGAAGTGAAGGTTACCTGCCTTCAAGTCACAAATGGAAACATAACGCTTCGGCTGACTTTCCATTGGCAAGATTTCAATATCTTCACCATCAACAGCTGTGCCTGACATATAAAGATGGTCTGCTACAAAAGTCTTTTCAGAATACATCTTTACTTTTATAGTAACTGTAGAAACTTCCGGTTTTACAAACTTAGGCCCTTCTACAGAACCGATAATACGGGCTTGTAACTTTACTAAATCACCAGGCTGCTGCTTCCACTTTGACACCAATAAACTCTGCAATTCTTTATGAGTATAACTTTTAGAGAAATCATCATCAATATACTCCCTTATCATTGTGTTTGTTCCAAAACTGTTATTTTCCAGATCCATTTTATAAAGATAGGAAATATAATAGTCAGAGCCTATTGGATCAGCTTCCGTCCAGTTTAACGTCAATGCAACCTCATCCGGGGTATCTTCCTTGAGTTCTATTTCATAATCAGAAGGAGTAAGAACTAAACTTGTACGATTGTCGAGCGAATTAGTAGCATCGTCATCATCATTGCATGCTACTATGAAACACGAAGCAAGTGTCAGGAAGAAGAACCGTAAAAGGTTCTTCTTAAATATATATCCGTTTTTCATATCTATATTCAATATATTAATATTATAACTATTTATTGGTTTCCGACGGTCCAGTCAGGAGTTTGTACCAAATTCCAATTCTTATCAATATCGTCCTGTGGAATAGGCCACCAATAGCTTATAAACTTACGTGTCTGATATACTGTACGAGTATAATATTTATTTCTATAGTCCGCATCGGATACTTTAATATAAGCATTCATGCCATAAAAATCACCATCCAATACTTTCTCGGCTAATTTCCAGCGACGCAGATCATTAAAACGAAGTCCAGATTCACAATTCAATTCCACACGCCTTTCTTGACGAATTAACTCGCGCATTTCTACAGGATCTGATGGGGCTGTTATCTTGCCTTCTTCAGCTGAAACACTATATTCGGGAATACCCGCACGCTCACGAATCAAATTGACATATTTCAAAATCTCATTCTGATTAGCAGTATAAGTCCCCTTCTCAATGCTATATTCATTTAACGCCTCAGCATAACTTAAATAGATCTCTGCCAAACGACATAGTGCACCATGACGATTTTTATAATCTCCACTGCCTTCTTTAGGATTTGCAGATGGGTCTACTCTCTTACGTACCAGATAGCCGCTCCACGGAGCGTCATGAGAAGGACCACCGTCTTTACCATCCATATAGAAATCTGTATTTCTCTTACCACCAATATGCCATTGTTCGTTATGCAGTACTGAAATATAAAAACGAGGTTCGCGGTCACAATACATTTTATAGGTATTGGCATCTACAACTACATTTTCATCTTTATTACGATCTCCTTCTGAAGACCCATACTGCCACTTTGTAGAATAAGTCTCTTTTTGCGTACTAAAGCCTGTCTCTGAATAATTAGCATCAGGATTAACCTTAGGAGAACCATCCGAATTATAGCCTATAATAGGCCTTTGACCATTTCTCATAAAAAAAGCATCAACCAAAGATTGGGTTATTCCGATCGCTCCCACTCCATTAATACCCAAACCACGTGGAATACAGTTTTTATCATACCATCCACCGGAATCCATTGTGCGAACAAACAGTAATTCTCTATTGGCTTCATTCCATTTCTTCATGACTGCATTCTGATAAGAAAGAAAAGGATCGATATCACCGTTATCCAAATATTCATAATGAAGATGATAGCCGGATGCTTCTGCCTCATCTATAACCAGTTTACAAGCATCTACTGCCCTTTTCCATCGTTCCGGGTCATGCACAGAATTAAAGATAGGGGTTCCATCAATGTTTTTTATATTCGCCAATGCAGGATTACCATTTACCAAATCACTTGCAGCAAATAATAACATACGAGCACGCATTGCCAAGCATCCGACAGAAGTCACACGGCCATATTTCTTATCTTCAGTTTGAGTTGCAGGTAACTGTTTTGAAGCTTCTAACATTTCTTGATCTGCCCAATCAATTACATTATAAAACGGCTCTTGTTTCAACATCAGATCATCAGCCGAAGTACTTTCACTAGCCTCGCGAATAATAGGAACTGAACCATAAGCTATAGCCATCATAGAATTATAATAAGCTATAAAGAAACGGCATTCAGCTTTCATAAAGTCTACTTCTTCAGCTGGTACAGCCTCCAGTGGGTGTGCATGTTTAATAAACAAGTAAGCAGAACGAATATATTTAGGGTAAGTATTCCAATAGGTAATTACCCCAGGATTGTCTGCTGTCCAGTTGCCTTTTTGATATTGAATGGCTTTAAATCCTTGCGCTTCCCAACCAACCGAAGGAATCAATTCATCAGCTATGGCATCCGGACCATCATAAGTGTAATATTCAGGTAGGCCGCGATAAATATATGCCAGCCAACGTTCCATATTCTTTTTATTCTCAAATACTGATTCTAAGTCCAACTGGTCATCCGGTTGCTTGTCCAGATAATCAGAACAAGAAGAAAAAGCAAATGCCGTAATAATACTTAATACTATAAATTTTAATATGCTATTTTTCATATGCGCTATTATTAGAATTTAATTTCAAAACCTGCAGATAACGATTTCATAATTGGATATGCAGCTCCTGTAGTATTTTCTACTTCCGGATCCCACAAATCAAATTTAGAGAATGTCAAGAGATTTGTTCCTCTCACAAAAAGACGAATGCCTGATATAACTGTAGTATTTCTCCACAAATTCTTCGGTAAAGAATAACCAAGTTCAATGTTCTTTAAACGTAAGAAACTCATATTCCGTAGCCACCATGTAGATGGTTGGTTATTATTACTATTTATACCATCATCCAAACGTGGATAAAACACATTCTGACTTGGATTGTCTACAGTCCAACGATCATTTGCATTAGTAAACATATTGCCTGTGACTCCTCTATTGGCACCCGGAATAATGCTTGATCCTAATATATTCCAACTGCGACCTATGCCCTGAAAAAGAGCCCCAAAATCTAAATTCTTATATTTCATATTCACTCCAAAGCCATATACTATCTCTGGATCTTTTGTTCCTCCGATTGGAGATTTATCAAACACATCCACTTTACCATCACCATTGACATCCCTGTATCTGATATCCCCCGGACGCAATTTGCCTACAAAACTTTGGGTCGGAATTCCTTTTTTCAGTTTACCTGTACTTACATCTTCAAAGTCGTCCGTGGTAAACAAACCTTCTGCTATATAACCAGTTAATTGCCCTAC
This sequence comes from Bacteroides sp. f07, assembly GCF_042854785.1. Classification (NCBI taxonomy): domain Bacteria; kingdom Pseudomonadati; phylum Bacteroidota; class Bacteroidia; order Bacteroidales; family Bacteroidaceae; genus Bacteroides; species Bacteroides sp. f07. The sequence continues at coordinate 701,909 of NZ_BAABXI010000003.1, forward strand.
CGGATGCCCTGTTTCAGCACGGTTAGTACCAACTACTGCGCTAGGCTCATCCTTCTCTGTTATTTCATTATGAGCATACGTAAATGTTCCCATTAAGCTGACAAATAAGTCCTTACCAAACTGTTTATTAACATTTAAAGAAACCTCTACACCTTGATTAGTCACTTTCCCAAAATTCTTCCAAGGCTGCTTCATAAATCCAGCTGTCATCGGAACAGACTCACGTGGCATAAATATATCTTTACGGCGTTCATCAAAATAATCTAATTGCAAATCAATCATACCATTCAGGAAACCTAGCTCAACCCCCAAATTCATCTTATTAACAATCTCCCATGTCAAATCTTGTACTGCAAACTCACCTTCCGCCATACCGGTTAAGCCATAACTGCTATCCAATCCCCATTTATACATGTTTAATGTATTATAATCATCAGTAATTGTAGAAAGGTATGCGAAACGGCGTCCACCTAAATTAGCATTACCTACCTGACCATAGGATGCACGCAATTTCAATTTAGATATAACCTTTCGCAATGGTTGCATAAATGCCTCTTCCGATACAATCCAACCAATTGCTCCTGAAGGGAAAAAGCCATAACGTTTACCTTTGGCAAAATTTTCAGAACCATTATAGCCAAAATTAAATTCACCTACATATTTACCTGCATAGGTATAAGATGCACGTCCTGCCAACCCTTGATTACGGTATGGCAATTTACTTCCATCATCATAATTACGACGATTAAACAATAGCATTGCAGCAACAGAATGCTTATCAGCGAATGTGTGGTCATAAGACAAGGTAGCCTCCATATACACACTCTTATTTCCATAGTCACCACTTTTTGAATAATCCAAGAAATTAGTACCATTGGATTTTGATGCTATAATCAAATTACCTTCATCATCGCGTCCTGTAGCAGGCACATAGTAATCGGGGGTCTTTCCACGAGAGACAGTACCAGAAGAAAACCTATCAAACGAGAATGTTCCTTTTACTTTCAATCCAGGAAGCAAGAATTTCAAATCTTGTTCTACCGAAAACAGTGTTTCAATCTTACTGTCACTTTTTCTTTTATATCCACTTTGAGTAGCCCATGCCCAAACGTTTGGTTCCTCTGTTGTCGGTATCTGCCCACTTGAATACTGTGCAGGGAAAGCATGAGGAACAGCAACGAACGCTTTCTGGAAAATTTGAGATATATCTTTCGTTGTAGAATTTCTATCTTGCAAATACCCACCAATATTAAAACGCAATTGCGTAGTAGGACTTAATTTTAAATCCACATTAGAACGCACGTTATAACGTTGCAATTTAATAGTAGGATCCCAATCATAGCTTTTATCACGTTTCAAAATACCACGTTCATTATATGCAGCAGCAACAAAAGAATAACGTAATGTCTCCGTACCACCAGAAATATCGACTGTTACACGCTGATTTGAAGCATAATCATTTGCAATCGCATCCATCCAATTTACATCTGGATATAAATCTGGATCATAACCTGCACGAGTTTTTGCAATACGATCTGTATATTTAGGTTGTTGTCCTGTATCAATCAAGATATCATCCAATACCTGCATATAATCCGCTGCCCCCAAATACTCGGGAAGCTTGACTGGCTGTGTAGCTGCAAATTCAGCCTTTACAGTCACACGAGGTTTACCAACTTGTCCGCGTTTGGTATTAATCAAGATAACACCATTAGCTCCCCGTACTCCATAAACAGCACTTGCAGCAGCATCTTTCAACACAGAAAAAGATTCTATCTCTTCTGGATCAATATTGTTCAAATCGCGTTCTATACCATCAATCAAAACCAATGGGTTTTGACCAGCATCTTGGAATGTACTAATACCACGAATCCAGAAAGAGGAATTATCATATCCTGGTTCGCCAGAACGTTGCACAGCTAATACACCGGCAACTGTACCTGCCAGATTATTACTTATTGAACGAGTAGTAGAAACCTTTAACTTAGCAGGTTCAATCGTTGTGATAGAACCAACAACAGATTCTTTCTTTTGTGCGCCATAGGCAACCACTACAACCTCATCTAATTGACCAACATCTTCTACCATTTGTACATTAACAACCTTTCGGTTATTAACGACCTCTTCTTTAGGCACAAAACCAATATAACGGAAAGACAGTACAGACTTTCTTTCAGGAACAATAAGGTGGTAGTTACCATTCATATCAGTTAATGCATGTACCGTAGAATCATTCTTCAAAATGATTGTTACACCAATTAACGGTTCGCCTTTTTCATCTGAAACGTTACCTGTTACCTTTATACCTTTTTGTTGTGTAGATTGCTGTACTTTAGGAGCTTCCGGTACTGAAATTGTAATTTGTCTTCCCGACATTTTATAATTCAGCCCTGTTTCAGAGAATAATTCTTTCAATACAGCATCTATTTTCTTATTGGAAACTGAAATGGAGACTTTATTATTCAGATTTCTTTGAACATTTGCAGAGTAAATAAAAATATACTTACTATGCTTTTCGATATAATCTAAAATATCTTTAACTGTAGCATTCTCATATTGTACCGAGAATAGATCTTCTTCGGAATTCCAACGAATGGAATTAGTACCGAATGAAGAAAATGGAATCATAAAAAAGACGTTTATAATGCAAAAAAGCTTAAGTCTTTTCTTTAAGTGTAAAAAAATACTTTTCTTTACCATAAAAATTTCTTTTTAGGTTAACAATTTTGGATTTATTGATTTAACTAAGGAATTAATATCGGGTAAATACGGCAATATTTATCCGATTTTTTTGTGTGTCATAACGGTTGTCTGTTCTTCATAGGCAAGCATATTTAAAAGATTAATTAAAAAGTTTTTATTTATTCAAGTATATACTAGTATCACTTTTTTCTATCGTAAATGGCAGTGTCTGCTGAATACATTCAATCACCTCATCTATATCATCTTTCAAATCGAGTTTTCCATACACCTTTTCACTACCCACAACTGGGGCACATTGTATGGATATACCATAATAGATACTTAGTTTCTGGATAATTTGTGACAAATCATTACCATTCAATAGCATAATTCCATCTACCCAACTAATATACTCAGCCACATCTACTTTTTTCTGATAAGCAATCGCCCCACCAGCTATATTCAACAAATCACATGGAGCTAATTGTGCTTTCTTCTCATTTTTATCTGTAACTTCCACCGAGCCTTCTACCAATACAATATTAGTTGCGTTCCCCTTATAATTGGAAATATTAAACTTCGTACCTAGTACCCGTAAGTTAAAATCTTCGGACTCAACAATAAAAGGATGTTTCTTATCATGAGCAACCTCTAAAAAGACCTCCCCTTGAGCGTATATTTTACGAATATCACCCTTAAAACAACGAGGATAAACGACCTTAGATTGAGAGTTTACAATTAAACGAGTTCCATCTGACAATTCTATCCGTGCTCTCTTACCGGGCGGAACAAGTAACTGATTATATTCCTGTTCATCCTTAACTTTTTCCTCATCTTCTTTAATAACCTGAGAATTCACTGCAACTTTCCCTTCTTTTGAATATTTGACAAAAGCATCTTCATCCAAGTTCAATTGCTTTTTAGCAGTTATGAGAGTCACTTCATCAACAGTTTGACTGTCCATTCCTTCTGCAATGGCTTGCAGATCAATATCATCATTCGTAGTTTGATTCAAAAAATAAATGGTCGAAATACAAATTAGAATAGAAGCGGCAATAGAAGCAGAAGTAATCAGGAAATAGTTTCTTCTACGTCTCATTGCATCTTTTCGTATCTTCAAGCGTGTTTTCTCTATAATGGAAGAAGCATCTATTTTTTTCTTGTTGCAGCTTTCCCAAAAGAATCTTAGTTTCTCACCCTCAGGAATAGTAGTAAAATCATCCTCAAGTTTTTCTTGAGAATTCAGTTTACCAAATAATCCAGCAAGGCGAAAGCATTCTTTCAAGTTCATAATCTTTTTTAATGTTGTTCTATTATTAAAGACGCAACCTCAAAAAAAATCTCCTAGCCTAAAACAAACTTTTTTTCAAATTCATCAAAAGAAATACAAGAAGCAGAATAATTCCCCCATCAGACATCTGATAATCAAAAATATAACACAAAAAATAAAATTATAATTTTCGAGAACGAATATTGAGATTCTCGGCAATTTTTTCTAGAGCAAAAGCTATATGATTATTGATAGTCTTCACAGATATATCCAATAAATTAGCAATTTCCTTATAAGGCAATCCCTCAATCTTTGCTAGAAAAAAGACATGTTTACATTTAGGCGGTAATTGTTGGATAGCATTATTTATCTTCTCCATTTCCTCTTTACTAATCATTTCCTCATCCGGTGATTGGATTGGAGCAAATATAAAATCTCCCATACCATCAAGCGATAATTCAGTTTTTCCTGTTTCTTTCCTCAAATAAGAAATAGCCTTCCGATAAGTTATTGTTTGTATCCAGGCATTCATATTTTCTATTTCAGCCAAACCACTTCTATTTTTCCAAACTTCATAGAAAACATCACTAACAACCTCTTCAGCCGGTTCCTTTTGACCGATTAATGCAAAAACATAATGATATAAACGTGAAGAATAACGTTCCATAAAACGGCAAAAAGCCGCCTCATCACCATTTATAATTCTGTCTATGTCATTACTTTCAGATTTCACGGAAGTGTTTTACAGATTATTTCTAATTAACAAAATTGGGTCAAATATAGTAGTATATTAGGAAATATAAAAATAAACACCGAATAAAAAAATATCAATTATAGAAAAGTTTCTACAATAAATACTACAATACTCGATTACAAGAGTCGCTTACTTAAATAGCGTACCGGATACCATACGGAAAGGAAGCCTACAGCTAAAACTGTTACAAAGACAAGCACTACATCCCAAGCATGAACACTAACTGGATAGGCGTCCACTACAAAAGTCCCACCACCTCCACCAAGCGAAATTATCCCAAACTTCTGCTGGATAAAACAAAGGATCAGTCCTAAAACAATGCCGGCGACAGCACCAAAAAGAGAAATCAGCCGACCTTCAAATAGAAAGATACGGGAAATAAGTTTGTCGTCAGCTCCAAGACTACGTAAAGTCACAACATCATCTTTCTTATCCAAAATCAACATGGAAAGAGAACCGATTACATTGAAACAGGCAATCATTAAGATAAAGGTCAGAAATAAATAGGAAATAAGTTTCTCTATCTCCATAATACGGAAAACATCAGCTTGTTGCTGATAGCGGTTCTGAACTACAAAATCACTACCGAGCATTTTTTCTATTTTAGATTGTACGGATGAAACATTCGTATCAGGCTTTAGTTTCAGTTCTATAGCAGATACTTCCGTTGTATAGTCCAGCAATTGACGAAGGAAAGCAAGAGAGGTCAGAATATACTTCCCATCATACTCCTGCTGGTTTACTACAAATACGACACCGGGAGAATAAAGATAATCACGATTAAAAGAAGCACCGGGGTTTGCCATGTTTACTTTAGCATTCCGTTTGGGAAGATAAACCTGGAGAGGATCGACAAATTGTAAACCTGTACCTAAAGTCGATACTAATTCCACTCCCATCACTCCATAATTTACAATCGAATCATGAAGCAGAAATTCGCCGGCACCATAAAGAATACTATCAATGGCAGTCAGTTCTTCAAAGTTATCCTCTACCCCCTTCAATACAACCATAGCCTGACGGTCTTTATACTGCACCATCGCATTCTCTTCAAGTGTTTCCGTAAAGACATCAATTTCAGGAAGCGCACAGACTTCACGAATCCGCCCATCCTGCCCATCAAAGACTTTCCCTTCACGGACAGTGATTTTCAGTTGCGGATCGAATGCAGTAAAGAAACTAGCCACCATATCCTGAAAACCATTAAATACGGAAAGAGTGCAAACCAGCGCAAGCGTAGCAAGCGCCACTCCGCACACAGAGATGCCGGATATGATATTAATAGCATTATGCTTCTTTTTTGAAAAAAGATAACGCCGGGCTATATAGAAGGGAAAATTCACCTCTACTATGAGTTATTTCACTTCAGCAATGAATCAATCTTCTCGATATAATCCAAAGAGTCATCCACAAAGAACTTCAGTTCGGGAATTATACGCAATTGATGACGTACCCGAGTGCCTAGTTCATAGCGAATGGACTTCATGTTACCATTGATATTCTTCACCATTTCTTCTGCTTTCTCAGACGGAAAAACGCTGAGATAAACACGGGCAATACTCATATCAGGACTGATACGAACTGTACTGACAGACACCAACATGCCCGGCATTGCTTTTGTCTGAAGCAGGAATATCTCACTTAGTTCTTTTTGCAACAGGCGAGAGATCTTATTCTGTCTTGTTGTTTCCATAAATCTACTCCTTTATTTTTTTCTTATAATTGTTAACCCATCACGCAAGGGCAATATCACTTTCTCTACTCGTTTATCTTCCGCAACAAGATCATTGAAAGCCTTTATTCCTATTGTCTGGGTATCGGTACTACGAGGCTGCTCCAACACATGACCATCCCACAGTGTATTATCAGCAATGATATATCCACCCTCAGAAAGATACGCCAGCGTCATTTCGTAATATTCAATATATTTACGTTTATCACCGTCAATAAAAGCCATATCAAAGGTTACACCTAAATTCGGAACAAGTTCCAGAGCATCGCCAATATAAAATTTAATCCTATCAGCATACGGTGATTTCTCCAGCCATGGACGGGTAAAGTCCTCTTGCTCATCATTTATCTCGAACGTATGCAACATACCGTCTTCCGACAACCCTTCTGCCAGACAAAGAGCGGAATATCCGCTGTACGTTCCGATTTCCAACACCTGACGAGGCCGAATCATCTCCACAAACATTTTTAACATCCGGCCCTGCAAATGCCCGGAAGCCATACGGGGACGGAGCAACTTTACATGCGTATCCCGATAAAGTGACTTCAAATAGTCACTTTCGGGATCAATATGTTGCAAAATATATTCATCAATAGATTCAGTCTCTTGCATGAAGCTTGGCTTTTACAAATAACGGTTATTATTAGGCAATACGGTTTCTTCCGCATGTTTCAATGCATCCTCTACTACATTGATTTCGAGGAACGATGTTTTCGTACCCGCTTTGCCACTACTCAAATATCCTACCATATCAGTTGGTTGCAAACGGCCTTCTTTCAACAAACGGCGCAATGCCGCGAAGTAATATTCCTGTCCGTTTGACAATTCCGGCATATAGATAGCTTCCACTCCGTAAGAAAGAGCAAGATGACGCATTGTTTTTTCCTTATAGCAGATAGCCAACACCGGATACTTTCCACGGAAAGCGGCCAAGTTACGGGCAGTACGCCCACTATAACTGTCAGTAATGATAGCACGTATCTTCAACTTAGACGTAGCTTTCACAGCCTGCTTAGCAAGAAACGCAGTTACATCATTGCTATTCTCATCCAGTGGAATACGTATATCGTTTTCTTCCAGTTTATCCTTCTCAGCCTGGGCTGCGATTTTCGTCATCGTTTTCACGGCATCTACCGGATACTTACCGTAAGCAGTCTCACCACTCAACATCAAAGCATCCGTACGATAATAAATGGCATTAGCAATATCAGTAACCTCCGCACGAGTCGGACGAGGATTGTTTATCATCGTATGAAGCATCTGAGTAGCAACAATCACCGGTTTTTTTGCCAGAATACACTTGCGGATTAATATACGCTGAATCCCCGGAATACGTTCCTGCGGCACTTCGATACCCAAGTCACCACGGGCAACCATAACACCGTCAGCCACTTCAAGAATTTCATCAATGTTGTCTACCCCTTCCTGATTTTCAATCTTAGCGATAATCCTGATATCACTGCCATGAGCATCCAAAATCTCACGAATATCAAGTACATCCTGACGATTACGCACAAACGAGTGAGCGATAAAATCGATATCCTTCTCAATGGCATAAAGAATATTGTTACGGTCCTTCTCAGTCAAAGAAGGAAGATTGATACGGACACCCGGCACATTCACGCTCTTGCGGCTTCCCAAAGTAGCTTCATTCTTCACTTCACAAAGCAGATAATCAGCCGTCTTATCAATAACTTCCAGTTCCAAATCACCGTCATCAATCAAAATTGTGCCACCAATATTCAAGTCATGCACAAAATTAGGATATGAAACGGCAATACACTCACGAGTGGTTTCAAGCTCGGGATTGCCAACAACCTTCACCTTCTCACCTATTTTATATGGAATCGGCTCAGCATTAGCTGTCGTACGAACCTCCGGACCTTTTGTATCCATCAGAATCGCAATACGATTGGATACAGTCCGCACATTTGCAATCAAAGCCTCAAAACCCTCACGGCTCGCATGTGCAGTATTCATACGCACCACATTCATTCCAGCTTCAAACAACTGTTTTATAAAATCCACATCGCAACGTCTATCCGAGATGGAAGCCACAATTTTAGTCTGTTTCAATAACATAGTCTTTCTACCTATTTATATATATTATACCTTATTTATTCTCCAGCAACGCTTCCAGAGCTAAACGATACGAGTTCAGCCCGAAGCCACAAATCACTCCCTTGCAAGCACAAGCAATCATAGACACATGCCGGAAAGCCTCCCGGCTATGCACATTAGAAATATGCACCTCAATCACCGGAGCTTTCACCGAGCGAATAGCATCCTGCAAAGCAATAGAAGTATGTGTATACGCACCCGCATTCAGGATAATGCCATCCACATCAAATCCTGTCTGCTGAATACAGTCTATCATTTCACCCTCAATGTTCGATTGAAAATAGTCGATCTCCACGTCAGCGTATCTTTTGCGAAGTTCAGCCAGATAATCTTCAAATGTAACGCTTCCGTAAATGGAAGGTTCACGCTTACCCAACAGATTAATATTCGGACCATTAATAATTTGTATCTTCATCGCGCAATCCTGTTTTTTTATACCTTTGTATCCAAAGAACATTATTTCAAGGTGCAAAGGTAGAAAAAAGAAATGGAAATCAACGAAAAAAAGAAGAAGAAGGAACAACGGGACGTGATAATCAGAAAGTACCAGCAGTATCTCAAACTGGAAAAGTCCTTATCCCCCAACACACTGGATGCCTATCTCACGGATCTGGACAAACTGCTGAGTTTTCTCACACTGGAAGAGATAGACATTCTAGAAGTATGCCTCGCTGACCTCCAGCGTTTTGCTGCCGGATTGCATGATATCGGTATACATCCGCGTTCACAAGCCCGCATCTTATCAGGGGTCAAATCATTCTTCCGCTTCCTCATCATGGCAGAGTATCTTGAAGCAGATCCCAGCGAGTTATTGGAAGGCCCCAAGTTAGGATTTAAACTCCCTGAAGTACTGACAGTAGAAGAAATCGACCGGATCATCTCCGCCGTTGACCGTAGCAAGGCCGAAGGACAACGAAACAGAGCCATTCTGGAAACACTATACAGTTGCGGACTCCGCGTTTCGGAACTTGTCAACCTCAAATTATCCGACCTTTACTTCGACGAAGGCTTCATTAAAGTAGAAGGAAAGGGGAGTAAACAACGTCTTGTCCCCATCTCTCCACGAGCCATCAATGAAATAAAACTTTACATTACAGACCGTAACCAGATAGAAGTCAAAAAAGGACACGAAGATTTTGTTTTCGTCAGTCAGCGAAGAGGCAAGGGACTTTCACGAATCATGATTTTCCACATGATAAAAGAATTAGCACAAAAAGCAGGTATTACCAAAAACATCAGTCCGCACACTTTCCGCCACTCCTTTGCCACTCATTTACTGGAAGGTGGTGCCAATTTACGCGCCATCCAATGCATGCTTGGGCATGAGTCCATCGCAACGACCGAAATATATACGCACATCGACCGTAATATGCTTCGCAGCGAGATTATCGAGCATCATCCCCGAAATATCAAGTATCGGAAAGAAAAAGAGTCGTTATTTCATTAAATTATGATAAAATCGCCCCCCTATCTATATATTTATATTAAGAATTAATATCTTTGCGTTACTTTTTCCGTGCTGAACAGAAAGAGGTTAGCGAATAGGCGAAATTTCAATTACAAACATTTAATTTATACCTAAAATGACTAAGAAGTTGTACTTGCCTTTACTCATGGCAATGATTGTTGCATTATTCTCTTCTTGCAGCAAAAAAATGGGTCCACTGTCAGCTGATTACTTCACTGTTACTCCGCAAGTGCTGGAAGCAGTAGGTGGTAAAGTTCCTGCTACCATCAATGGTAAATTCCCTGAAAAGTATTTCAACAAGAAAGCTGTTGTAGAAGTTACTCCGGTTTTGAGATGGAACGGCGGCGAAGCTAAAGGTCAGCCAGCTACTTTCCAAGGTGAAAAAGTAGAAGGTAACGACCAGTCTATCTCTTACAAAATGGGTGGCAGCTACACTATGAAAACGTCTTTCGACTATGTTCCGGAAATGGCAAAGTCTGAATTGTACCTCGAATTCAAAGCTACTATCGGCAAGAAAGTGGTTACTATCCCTGCTGTGAAAGTAGCTGATGGTGTAATCTCTACTTCTGAATTGGTGAACAATACATTAGGCAACGCTAACCCTGCATTGGGCGAAGACGCTTTCCAACGTATCATCAAAGAAAAGCACGATGCTAACATCATGTTCTTGATCCAACAGGCTAACATCCGTTCAAGCGAATTAAAGACTGCTAAAGAATTCAACAAAGAAGTTGCTAACGTAAACGAAGCTGCCAACAAGAAGATCAGCAACATCGAAGTATCTGCATACGCTTCTCCTGACGGTGGTGTAAGCTTGAATACAACTCTTGCTGAAAACCGTGAAGGCAACACAACCAAGATGTTGAGCAAAGACCTGAAGAAAGCAAAAATCGAAGCTCCGATCGACGCTAAATACACTGCACAGGACTGGGAAGGTTTCCAAGAACTGGTTTCTAAATCAAACATCCAAGACAAAGAGCTGATTCTCCGCGTATTGTCAATGTACCAGGATCCTGCACAGAGAGAACAGGAAATCAAAAACATTTCTTCTGTTTACAAGACTTTGGCTGACGAAATTCTTCCTCAGTTGCGTCGTTCTCGTTTGACTTTGAACTACGAAATCATCGGTAAGTCTGATGAAGAAATCTCTAAACTGGCTTCTTCTAATCCTTCAGAACTGAACATCGAAGAGTTGCTGTACGCTGCTACATTGACTAACGATCCTGCAAAACAGGAAGCTATCTATGCTCAGGCTACAAAACAGTTCCCGAACGATTACCGTGCTTACAACAACTTGGGTAAATTGGCTTATCAGGCTGGTAACTATGACAAAGCAGAATCTTACTTCAAGAAAGCTGCCAGCGTAAACGCTACTCCTGAGGTTAACATGAACTTAGGTTTGATCGCTTTGATGAAGGGTGACAAAGCTGCTGCAGAAGCATCATTCGGTAAAGCTGCCGGAACTAAAGAACTTGGCGAATCTATGGGTAACCTGTACATCGCTCAAGGTCAATATGAAAGAGCAGTCAACTCATTCGGTGACTCTAAGACTAACAGTGCCGCTTTGGCTCAGATCCTTGCTAAGGACTACAACAAAGCTAAAAACACTTTGGCTAACGTAGAAAGACCGGATGCTTACACAGACTACCTGATGGCTGTTTTGGGTGCTAGAACTAACAATTCTTCTATGGTAACAAGCAGCTTGAAGAGCGCAGTTGCTAAAGATTCTTCATTAGCTAAGAAAGCAGCTACTGACCTGGAATTTGCAAAATACTTCACAAATGCAGATTTCATGAGCATCGTTAAATAATAGAATAACCACTCTATTTTAAATATTAAGAATTGCCTGCCATTATAAATGACGGGCAATTCTTTTTTTTTATCCGTAAAAACCGTACTTTCGCAGAAAAGAAATCAAAACAATGAAAAAGAGCAGCATTTTAATCCTTATAGCCATCTGTTTATCCGGTTGCAGCAAGACTTCCCAAAAAGAAGTGAGCATAACCGGAGAAATCAAAGGATTGGGTACAGACACGATTTATCTATATGGAATGGACGAGATACGCGACCGTATAGATACTATTTTTGTGAAAGACGATAAATTCTCTTATTCGACCCCGATAGATACGATTACTTCTGCTTTTCTTCTCATCAAGAATCAGACTGAATATCCCATATTCCTTGACAAAGGCAACAAAATCAAAATTAAAGGAGATATCAGCAATCCCGAAGTCCTGACTATTGACGGCAATATATACAACCAAGAATTTACAGCATTTCAGAAAGAGCTGGATAACCTAGATCCCCCTACTGAACAAGCATTAGAGCAGAAAGCGGAAGAATTTATAAAACAGCACCATTCTTCCTTTGTCAGTCTCTACCTTTTAGACAAATACTTTGTCCAAAAGGAGTCTCCCGATTTCAATAAGATAAAGAAACTGATTGAAGTCATGACAGGTATATTACAAGATAAACTTTATATTGAACGATTAAACGAAAGCATCTCACAGGCGGAAAAAACGGAGACAGGCAAATATGCACCGTTCTTCAGCCTACCTAATATAAAAGGAGTAAAAATAACCCGTTCATCCGAAGATTTCAAAAAGAAAAACCTGCTAATCAACTTCTGGGCTTCCTGGAGTGACAGTGCTTCCAACTATCGCAGTAACAGCGAGCTAAAAGAACTCTATAAAAAATATAAAAAGAACAAGTATGTAGCTATGCTCGGCATTTCATTCGACGTAGACAAGGAACAATGGAAAGATGCCATCAAGCGTGATACACTGGACTGGGAACAAGTATGTGATTTCGGCGGACTTAATTCAGAAATAGCCAAACAATATACCATCAAGCAAATACCTGCCAATATCCTTTTATCGGCCGACGGTAAGATTCTGGCTAAAAATCTCAGTGGAGAAGAATTAAAAAAGAAAATAGAAGAAGTAGTCTCTGCAGCAGAAGAAAAAGAAAAGCAGGACAACAAAAAGAAAAAATAACCAGTAAGCAAACGTGTTAATTAAAGTATTCGGAGCGGCTGTTCAAGGTATTGATGCAACACTCATCACAATCGAAGTTAACAGCTCTCGCGGCTGTATGTTCTATCTCGTCGGCCTTCCGGATTCCGCGGTCAAAGAAAGCCATCAACGCATCATTTCCGCACTGCAAGTCAATGGTTACAAAATGCCGACCAGCAACTTGGTGGTCAACATGGCACCGGCCGATATCCGGAAAGAAGGTTCAGCCTACGACTTGCCGCTTGCCATCGGCCTGCTGGGCGCCAGTGACACCATATCATCCGAGAAATTCCCCCGCTACCTGCTAATGGGAGAACTGAGCCTTGACGGAAGCATACAACCCATTAAGGGAGCGCTCCCTATTGCCATCAAAGCCCGTGAAGATGGTTTTGAAGGATTAATTATCCCACAGCAGAATGCACGGGAAGCCGCTGTTGTCAATCAATTGAAAGTCTACGGAGTCAGTAATATCAAAGAAGTCATTGAATTTTTCAATAATGAGCGTGAATTAGAGCCGACTATTGTCAATACCCGGGAAGAGTTTTACACCCAACAAAGTAATTTTGAGTTTGATTTCGCTGATGTAAAAGGACAAGAGAATGTAAAAAGGGCATTGGAAGTGGCCGCAGCCGGCGGGCATAATATAATTATGGTAGGTGCTCCGGGCAGTGGAAAATCAATGATGGCCAAGCGGTTGCCATCTATCCTTCCGCCACTCTCTTTGGGAGAAAGCCTCGAAACGACCAAGATACACTCTGTAGCCGGAAAATTAAACCGGAACTCTTCATTAATAACCCAACGCCCGTTCCAGTCTCCCCATCATACAATCTCTCAATCAGCAATGGTGGGAGGGGGAAGTTTTCCTCAACCGGGAGAAATAAGTCTGGCTCATAACGGCATTCTATTTCTTGACGAACTCCCAGAATTCTCCAAAAACGTACTCGAAGTACTACGACAACCACTGGAGGACAGACGAATCACCATCTCACGTGTAAAAAGCAGTGTAGACTATCCTGCCAGCTTCACGTTAGTGGCCTCTATGAACCCTTGCCCCTGCGGCTACTACAATCATCCCACAAAAGCATGCGTATGCAGTCCGGGACAAGTACAGAAATACTTGAATAAGATTTCCGGCCCTTTACTCGACAGGATTGATATTCAGATTGAAATCATCCCAGTCCCTTTTGATAAGATTTCCGACCAACGGAGAGGAGAATCCAGTACAGCCATTCGTGAACGGGTCATTAAAGCCCGACAGATACAAGAAAAGCGCTACGCCGAATATCCCGGTATCTATTGCAATGCGCAAATGAACAGCAAATTACTGTCACTATTTGCCCGACCGGATGACAAAGGGCTCGCCTTATTAAAAAATGCAATGGATCGGCTCAATTTATCCGCCCGCGCCTATGACAGGATATTGAAAGTATCACGCACCATTGCCGATCTCGAAGGAAGTGAGCAAATTCTTTCCGGACATTTAGCGGAAGCGATCAGTTATAGAAATCTGGATAGGGAGAACTGGGCGGGATAACAAGACAAGAAAAACAAATGTTTGTATAATTAGGTTACCAGACTCATTGTATGCTATAATTACCCGAATTCAAGAAGATTCTATGCAGGAAAACCAATATGACTAAAATAATTTACAGTTCACTATATAAACGTTCATTCAGTTTATAATAAATTTCTGAACCGTTTATTATAAACGGTATCCAGGTTTATTATAAACTCTCAAATAGGAATTTAGAGTTTTCACATCCATTTATTACAACAAAAAAGGCTGCAATCCCTATAAAGATTGCAGCCTTTTGCCTATATTAATCATTCCTGTCTCTATACTAGCGTAGGGCAGTTAGCTATATTTGTTGTAATATCTCACTATTTTCATACACGATTTTATATCTTTTTTCTCATTTGTTTATTAATAACTCAAGTTTCACAAACATCCTACATAGTTTCTCCTCCTTCAAAAAAGAGGAAGAGTACCCGTAGGGGAGATGGTAGATCCCCTATATTCTTAGCCTACAAATATACAACATTTAAAACCGTTTGTCAAGTCCTTGTAGCATGCTTTCTGTTAATTACTGTATTTTCTCTTTTCAAGAGAGCCACAGTTCAGTATTCACTTTCTTCAACAGTCAACCTAATCAAGCAAGAACCTTTCCGCACGTCCCGGAGTCAACAATTCCCATAAAGAAGCAACCGTCCATCCCGGTGCAAAGATATCATTATAGTACCCTTTTCCGTTCTTACCATAATCCCAATTAGTGTGCTGAACGACTTCCGGATAGAAACCGGATTTTGCAATGCCGCATAAATGCCCTTCATAAGGTAGCAACTGACGCATAGATGTAGATATCACTTCCGCAAAATCAGCCATACGAGGTTCAACATATTCCTTTGACAACCATTGAAGTACAGATGCAAACTCAAAAACAAAAACATCAATATGGTTATTCTCCACAGAAACATTTCCCCAACCACGAGTTTTAAGCCCTATATCACCCAGCATCTGTCCCGGTGCGAAAGGAACGTCCCACAAATAGTACCAGGATAAAGCAAAATAAGCCGCTTTTCTTGTCAAATCGGCATAATGCCTATGTTCTTCTCCCTTAGTTATCAATGAAAGATAGTAAGTAGCGGTAGCAGCATAGAGAGAAGCCTCTTTATCTTCGCAGTTTGCATCCAACGTAGATGAGAAATAATCAGCTTTCGAAATCAACTCTTTCTCTAAATAGTCTGCCGTCCGTTTGGAACTAGCTAAATAACGCTTATCTTTAAAATATTTATATCCCATAACTAGTGGCAACGTAGCAGATGGGGTACTCCCCCCACTCGGATCGACAATAGTTAAATCATCACGAAACTTACGGGGGAAGCTACCATCAACATTCTGTAACTGTAAGAACATATCCAATATCCTTTTCAGCTTTTGCTCCCACTCAGGATGACGACGTCCGTTCTCTTTCTCATAAGCTAAGAAATGGAACATAGCATAGACGCCTTCCGACTGACGCCGAATACTATGGACCGGTTCCTCGTACCCCTTGTCAAAATTCACAGATTCCTTGAAAAATCCCGCTTGTGTGAAACCATTCTTCAAATAACTATCAAATATTTTTGTACTGTTCACTTTCAGTTCTTCCCGGTTCGATTGCCAACCGTATTCCCACGCATTAAATGCATTAAGAAGTACACGACCGATAAAACCAACCTCAGCCTGACCGTTTCTTTCACAGTCACTTACCTTCAGATGTATTCCGGAATTATAAACCAGCGGTTGATTATCAACCAAGCTATTTACAAAAAAGCAACTAAGCACTTGCTTCATATCCGCTATAGAATATGAACTCTCCACAGGTTTTGGTGCATAGGTATCATAACAATGTTTCCATGTATGCTGTATAAAGTCTGAAAAATCATTCGCACCACTTTCCATTATTTCCCATGTCAACAATACCGACTCACCTTTTTTCATCAGTTGAAAAGCCTCCACCTCAGGTGCTAATGTTAATTTACGAATATAACTTTTAGGAGCCTCCCGATAGGGAAAACCAAAAGAAAGCATAGCTATTCCCTGTTGATTCTCAAATCCGGTAAATCCCAAGGAAGTCTTCCCTGAAAGAATAATCTCTCCTTCTTTATGTGTAGCTAAAGCATCCACAGAAAAATCATCCAAACGATTTACTGTCATAAATCGTTTTTCTTTTTCACTAAAAATACCCGTAAGTGGTGCGCTCAACCTATCTTCACGAACCAACCAACTATCCGACGTATGGAATGACGGAGCTTCTTTAGGAGAACGCAAATTACGGCGGTACCAAAATCCCGGCATATAAAACTGACAGTTATCATGACGATAGCCCGTACTCAACAATTGACGATAGTTGAAGTAAACATCCTGTGCAGCGGTAAGCTGTACAGTCAATCGTGTACAACTATCCCGTTCTTCAACTTTATGAAAAACCGTTATCGGCAATTTATTATCCGAACGCCACTCATAATCAAAATAGCTATTCTCCAACTTATCCGGATGCAGTTTATAATTCACAGCATTATTACCCGGAACCTTTAAAGATAGTTCTACCTTCATATTCTCAGGAATATACTTCACTGCTCCCATACAGGCAGTACCAAACAGAATCGCTGTACAACCCACAAATGTCCTTAATATCGTTCTCATACCTCTTATCTATTGTTCTATTATACCTTCATTTCCATTCAAAATCTAATGAGTTATCGGCCAATATACCGCATAACGTTCAAAATGAACTTTATAAAAAGGTTCCAGCACTATCTGCTCAAAACCTTTTAAATTTATGCCAAACTTCAATGGTTCTCCTGAAACAACCTCCACATGAGTTGGAATCCGTTCTACAGGTTCTCTGAATACCGGAACTTTTGCCATGTCCATCTTATTCATAGCCGTATTGTTCATCTTTCCCCAAAAAGTGGTAGGAAGATTTTCCTTTCCCATACGCCCGGCAAGCACGTAAGGCCCATATAATAATGCAACATAACGGTCGGTACCTGTTAAGTTCTCTGTATATATATGCATCGGAAGTCGTAGTGTAATCACATTCTTCCGCTCCCACACTCTGTCTATAATCCAATACCCATCACTGCCAAGCAGAAGCTGTTCTTCTTTTCCATTAATTATAAAAGTAGCCTTATCAGTCCAGTCAGGTTTACGAATACGCAGAATCAGTTTCTGCTTTTTCCTTAGATTCAATGTAAGGTCAACTTGTTCGGATTCCGGAATCCGGCTTTGCTGAATAAGTTCGACTCCTTCTTCTTTCCAAGAAAGAATGGAAGGAATAAACAGATTCACTCTTATATCCTTTTCTTGATGCCTATTCGTCACTTTATGGCTATAAATAAACTTACCCAGCTTCGCCGGACTTTCCAGCCCTGTATGTCCACAACACCAGAAAGAGCTATCACGTGAAGCATAAATACGATAATGCCCCGGTCGCATGGAAGTAAAATAGCAGCACATTCCCTTCACCGGATCATAGGCTGACAAGATATGATTAAATAAAGTTCTTTCATAATATGCCGCCTTAGTCGCATCCGGTTGCTGCGTGAACAGAGATTCGGTCAAACGTAACATATTTACGGAATTACACGTTTCCGGTCCGCTGATATGGAGCACCCTATCAATGAACTCCTTTTTAGAAAAGAAATGTTCTCCGGTACTGTTACCACCTACTACCCAAGTATGGTTTTGCTTCACAATATCCCAGAAATTAATCGCTGCAAGAAGAAAGTCCCGATCCCCGGTAAACATATAATATTTATGGAAACCCGTAAATTTCGGGATCTGTGTATTAGCGTGCCACCCGAATAAAACATCCTTTCCTTCGGACAAAGGAACCCACATAGCCCGATCATTTAAACGGCGGGCCCAATCAAGGAAACGCTTTTGTCCCGTCAACTCATAAACCTCGACGTAAGACTCATTAATCGAACCATGTTCACAAATCAATAATTGCTGAATCTGTTCATCAGTCAGCTTATCCAATACCTGAGAACCAAACCAATCGGCCAACCGTACTAATATCGGCAATGCTTCTTTCAAGTCACACTGTGTATAAGCAGCAGAAAGCCCAAGCAGCATCTTATTAATCAGATAAACGGGTGCCCAGGCGCCATTGACCGTAGGATTATTCGTTTTTATCTTTCCTGAGGCTACTTCCCTGAATAGTTCTCTGCCTCCTTTCACTCCTAACAGGAATCCATCTTTACCGGCTTCCTGACATAGCTTCAATTCTTTCAGCACATATTTCAACCGTCTCAGTAACTCTCTATCGCCTGTAGATTGATACATCATCGATACGGAAGAAAGATAGAACCCAAGAAATCCACCCCGAAGCGGGCCTGCTCCCCATACGTCTTGCGACTCCCAGCCGGCATAAGGTCCGGCTTTCGACGACAGTCCCGCTTCAATCCGATAAAAATGAAGCAAAGAGTCAGGATTCAGCCAAAGAAGATATTCTTTGCCTTTCTGTTGCAAATCAAGAAAAGGACCATCTAACAAACGTATTTCTTTCAATGGAAAATAACTTTCAAAAGACGTACCCAGCAATGTATCCCCTTTTCGTAACACAGACATAGCAGGATTCACCGAGCCAAAGATTAACAATAAGCTCAATAGCATTCTTACAGATGTCTTGGCTACTATACGTTCGCACATTATCATATCTATTATTTAAATTCTATTTTCTTCGCAGGAATCAGCCGGACAGGTCCTATCAACCCCGATTCTATCAATGGTGAGTCTTTCCGGTAATGTTTCCAAGTAGTAAATGCTACTCTTCCGCCTTCCGGTTTATTTACTCCATTTTTATACCAGTCCGGTAGTTTTCTGATAGCCCCACGGCTCAAAGCAGCAATTCCATTTACTCCACCTCCGGGTACATACTCATTCTCCTCCGGCAACTGTTCATCCCCAATCAAACGATTCGTCCATTGATTAGTCACCTTAATTTCCAATGTATTTTCACCCGGTTTCAGCACATCAGTGACATCAATTAAATACGGACGGGACCAAAAGATCCCTTTATTTATTCCATTAACAATCACCTCCGCCATCACCTCTACTACACCCAAATCAAGGAAAATAACTCTATCCTCAGACATCATAGAGGGTTTCACAACAAAGTTTGTCTTATAAGTAGCTGTACCAGAAAAATATTTAACGCCCTCATCTTCGTGTTTATGCAATGAGAACAATTTGGGCAAACTTATTTTTTCCGGTGCTCCCAGCCCTTTCGGGAAGCTAACCTCCCATTTCTGATTTATCATCACCGGACTTCCTGTTTTTTCAACCTTTACTTCTCTTTTTATACCATCCGATGTAACAAACTCATAATTTCCATCACTCCATGCCAACAGAGAGCGGGTATCCGCATAAGGCATCCAGTCCAATATACGCTCATCAGGATTTCTTGTATATCCTTTGGCTGCCAATTGAGAAATCTCCTTATCTGATAATACTTTAGAAAACAATACCGGAACAGACATATCCCCATTATAATAGGAAGCTCCTTCTTTTAAAGTAGTAAAATTCAATCCAGGATGAATTGTTTGCAAAGACTTCGTCTTATAAGCTATATGCTCTCCATTGATATAAATATGCGGAGCCCCTTCCCTATAAACCAGACAAATATGACTCCAACCGGAAATAGGTTTTTCCACTCCCATTTTAAACTCAGGATACCCTTTCTCATTCTCCCATACCGCAACTCCATTTCTACCTACAGCCAGTCCACAAGTGGCATGTCCTGCACCATATAACAGTTCACCGCCTGACGGATAGATTGCATAATATTCCGTCCAAGGATATGGTATATATCCCATTGGATTATCTATATTCAACATGGCATCTGATTCCGGTTTCACCCACAATGAGATTGAGAAATTATCTCTTATGTCAGGGTATGCCGCCTGATTCCATTCTTCGGTTGATATAGCAGAAGCATCTATCAGACACTTCCCATCTTTATGAATAGAACGAATAGCCTTCTGTTCAGGAAGGTCAGAACGAAAGACGACGAACACAGAACCATACGCTTCCAGTTGAACAGGTACCGATATGATTTCTTCATTCGTTTGATATACCATAGCCCGTGTTCTTTCCCCTGATATAGGATTCCAAAACTCAGGAATCTTTCCTTTCACACGAAAGTTGCAAATCACCTCTTTCGAAGTCCGTTGCTGGTTAGCAACAAAATAGACATCCGACTCTCCTACCTGCCTATGGATATAACGTATTGGGGCACTCTTTGAATCTGTAATCACCTCAAAGTCAGGTCTTAACTGAATCTTCTCAAGTACTTGTTCCAAGTTCAAAGAAGTCTCCCACAAAATTCTACCTTTCCCTACGCTACGATCCACCACTGTAGTCGCGGCCTTTCCCCACAGTTCATCACAAAGTTGCTCAAACTCTTTTTCTTCAACAATTGAATAAGATTGCAACCCTACTGTCTGATGTGGACGGGCACCGACAATTATCAATCCCTGTTCCACCATATTCCGCAGTTTCCTCAATAGACTCAGCGTAATATGTGATTGTTCCTGTAAAACCAATACACGATAATTCATTCCGTCCGGAAGCCTTAAACGCCCGTGTTCTACCCAAGCTCTATTCAATAACGTTTCCGTATTCATCAAATCGTAATCATATCCTTCCGGTGGTACCGGATTCAAATCTCTTCTATGCACTTTCGTGTATCCTACAATATTATCACCTGTAAAGTATGCAAAATCAGCTACGAATAGTCCCTCTTGCAATAGAGTCTGACAACGGGTCAAATAATCTATCCAAGCACGTCCCGGCTCCCACCAGGTATTA
Organism: Bacteroides sp. f07; assembly: GCF_042854785.1. Lineage (NCBI taxonomy): Bacteria > Pseudomonadati > Bacteroidota > Bacteroidia > Bacteroidales > Bacteroidaceae > Bacteroides > Bacteroides sp. f07. The sequence continues at coordinate 723,309 of NZ_BAABXI010000003.1, forward strand.
GTTCTGTCAAAATGTATTCCCCAAGGACCTAAAGTCATAGCGGGGGCAGCATCCGGATGAGGTTGCATTGCATAACGATGAATCACCATCCGATTAATCCCCTCTGTAAACGCCTTATCACCAACAGCCTTCAAAGCAAATGGGTATTCCTGCCATCTTCCCGACTCAGGCTCAGAAGTATATGCTTCGGCACCCACCACTTTCTGACCGTTGATATGAGCTATCGAAGACGCCAATTTTGTAGTACGCCGCATCATCAAGTTGTTCTGGAAAATAGCAGATAACCCATTCCAAAACTCTCCCATAACTCCATCTACCCGTGAGCCTATTTGTAATTCTTCCATTGGGCCGCGGTCATAAGGTTCGCAATAGGATACCAGCCCATATTGATTACATAAATTCCGAAATTCACCATAATAATTATCAGCCAACAAATCAGCCTGTACACGACGAATATCCCATAAGAAACGTTCTGTCATTTCTTTACTTCCTACAATCTTACCTGTCATAGCCGGCAAATATTTAATCAAATCATATCCGGTCCTCTCACAAAACTCACCTTCAAATCCGGATGTCCAGTTTTGCATACCGACTTCCCAGCTATCTATCTCCAGTCCTATCTGAATCTGATGAACATAAGGTTTGATTAGTGGATACAATAAATCCATCATTTTATTAAAATGAAGCTGAATCGCCTGTTTGCTAAACTTATCGCATTCAAGCCCTACACCTGTATCCGGAGCTGCACAGTTTTTTCTTCCGGTAGAAGTATGTCCCAAACGGATGACTGTCCAGTTTCCCAAAGGTGCCTCCCAATTCAGACGTCCCAAAGAATCAACCTGATTCGTCAAGTCAACAATATCTTCCAAGCAAATAACTTGTTCTTTATCATACGTTTGTATACCGATCTTCCCTCTATGATTAAAAACACTGTTATTCAATAACTGCCAATCAGAAAAGCCCACAGGTTTACCATTCTTGAAGGAGGGGAAAGCTAACACAGCTATATCTCTATAATATCCTAATTCCGTTGCTGGCCGGAGTAATAAAGTATTCACCCGTTTACCGCCTGTCACCTCAGTCTCACTCCAAGTCAATTTTTGCATTGAATACTCAGGAGTAATCCAAGGACCACCACTTGACGACCAACCCGGACAATTATGCATCACATAATCAATGCCCAAACGAGCTGCTTCTTTTATAGCATGCGCTTTTAATTCCGACCACTCCGGACTTAAGTAAGTAACAGGCCCCTTCGGAATCCCAGTTCCCCCTTCCAAATTGAAAACACCACCTATCCCAATACGATGCATCGCCTCCAGATCCTTTGTAATGCCTTCCTTTGTGATATTTCCATTCATCCAGAACCAATATGTATAAGGCCGGGCAGTCGAGGACAATTGGGTAAAGTCTTTTTCCAGCTCACTCATCGGCTTCACTTTTACAGGATGAGCAGTGCCCGAAGGTAAAGGAAGTTTCTCGCTTACCGGAAGCGGTTTCCCAAAACATGGAACGCCAGATGCATCAAAAGTAAACTTCTGAAGACGAATATCCCGTTTCCAACCGGGTTTTCTCTCTTTTTTCGTATGGTAATAAATATAATATTCCCTGTCATCAGGAGAAGTTGTAAAACTGGCATGCCCTACCCCAAATACTTGATCGGTACCTTCAAATACAGGTTTATCACTTTTAATCCAGCTTTTCGGATCTAACAAATCTGCGTCCGGGTCCTTCAGGCGCAAATAAGAAAGTTTATATGTATCCAGCCATGATTGCCCGCAGGAATAAACAACAAACACATCTTTCCCGTGTTTTAAAATCTGCGGTCCCTCATTCAATGGCAACTCTCCTTGTTCATAATAGCGGTCCGGTGACGATATTTTTACTCTTCCGGAAGCCATTGTCCAAGGGTTCTCCATTTTTGCAATATAAAGATGCTGCTGAGTTTTGTCAGTCGGTTCACTATTCTCCCAACCGGACCAGACAGCATACAATTGTCCTTTATGCTCCAACAAAGTCATATCAATCGCCCAGCGATTGTTTTTCCAGTCTCCCAAAACATCCCCCGTAAACAGCATTCCTTTGTCGATATACTCGCCCATTGCGTCTGATGTAACAGACTCCAACACGCCTGTCTTTTGATGAATAAAAGGAGGACCGCTATATCCGCCCGCATAAAAAATATACCATTTACCTTTCCAGAAATGAAGTTCGGGCGCCCAAATGCAAGTCGAATTCCATTGCCCTTTTTCCGGTGCCTTCCAGACACGTACAGGAGGATTTATCTTATGCAAATCACGAGAACGGGAAACTCCGATGCCACCCGGCACTCCGCAGCAATAATAATACCATCCTTCATGTTTTACAACCCAAGGATCAGCCCCCGAAGGCAGGATAGGATTTGTGTAATATCCGTTATATTCTTGCCCACTCACCATCACCGAACAGACAATCATCATTACCCAGAAAGATAATTTTTGTATCATTTAGAATGAAATTTTTAATGAAGTTTTTCTTTTAAAATATCTCTTTTATAACGCACTAAAGCTTCAACATAATAATAATCAGCGTAAGTTAACGGAACATCAACCTCTGCCTTACCCGGATTATTACCTACTGAATGTTTTAGAATAAAATTACAATTTGTACCAGGCTCAGCCAAGTATTCCGGCGATGATAAAGTCTTCAACTGTGTTTCGGCTACAGAAAGACATTGTTTTGAGAAATCACCTTCAGTATACTGGCTAAGTTCGATGAAAGCCGAAGCCATTAATGCTCCCGCAGAAGCATCACGAAGTTCATTGGGAATACCTGGAGCATCAAAATCCCAATATGGAATTTTATCTTCAGGCAAACGGGGATGATTCATAATAAATTTAGCCACATTAATAGCATGTTGCAGATATTTCTCTTGCCCGGTCTCACGATACATCATTGTATAGCCATATAATGCCCAGCCCTGGCCACGTGCCCAAGATGATTCATGAGCATATCCCTGACAAGTATTTTTCTTCTCAGGCTGTCCCGAGATCGTATCATAAGAAATCACATGGTAAGAGCTATAGTCCGGCCGGAAATGATGTTTCATCGTCACATCCGCATGTGACTTAGCTATTTCTGCAAATTTTGAATTATCGGAATTTTTGGAGGCCCACATCAGCATCTCTAAATTCATCATATTATCAATAATTACCGGATATTCCCACACTTTCTGATTCCAATCCCATGAACGTATACAACCGACTTGTGGACGAAAACGAGTACTCAATGACTCTGATCCTTGCAACAACACCTTTTTATATTCATCATTGCCTGTCAGACGCAATCCATTGCCAAAACTGCAATACAACATAAATCCCACATCGTGATTATCTGTTGTGTATTTTTCATTTTCTATCCTTTTCGTATAGTTCTCTGCATACATTTTCAAGGAATCATTTTCATTCACCTCATACAGATACCATAATACCCCAGGGAAAAAACCACTAGTCCACCATTTGGCCTTTGAAGTCACCAGTTTACCATCCTTATCAATGGTGCGCGGCAATTTTTCTTCTTCATGTAATAAATTCTCAGCCATTAATTTTGACTGAACAGTCGCTATTTGCAAACTATTATTCACAAGAGTACTCATTTCGCTTTTGGGAGCTGAACAACTACAAACTGCCAACAACCCCAAAAATACAATAATAGATGAACCTACTTTCATTTATATATTCTTTAAAATTATTTTTCTAATTGAAGTTTTTTTATTCTTATCTGAGCTTCCTGTTCTTTTATTTCTTTACTTAAAAAAACAGAACCCACTTTGTTTTCATTCTCCGCCACATCCGATTGACGGTCAAACACCATCCGGGCTACAACAGAATCCCCTTTCAACCATATAGTACTGCTATATCGCTCCGAAACAATATTATACCCACCTTTCCATTGGACAAAAGCATATTCTTTTATCCTCTTCTCACTATCCTGCAAAATAGGAACAAAACTTTTCCCCTGTAATTGTCCTTCAGGAACCGGGACTTTACACAATTCACATAATGTGGGATAAATATCTACAAATTCTACAACTCCCCCAGCTTTTCCGCCTTTACAATGAGGCACACGTACAATCAACGGAGCACGAGTCGCATGATTCATCAGATTATGTTTTCCCCAGAAACCATGTTCACCCAAATGCCAGCCATGATCTCCTAACATCACTACTATCGTACTCTCTGCCAATCCCAAGCGTTCAAGTTCATCAAGTACTAAACCAATCTGCGCATCAATGTAACTCACACATGCGTAATAACCATGCTTTGCCTCGCGCTGAAAAACTTCATCCTTTGTTGTCGTAAATTTCCCATATCCACGAATCTCACCGGAAGAAGTAACCTGCTTCGGCAATGCTTTCGGTCGATAAGGATTCTGTGCCAACTTAATCTTCTCCCTTTGATATAAATCCCAATATTTCTTAGGAGCATTGAAAGGCAAATGCGGTTTCCAAAAACCACATGCTAAAAAGAAAGGTTCCTTCCTCTCTTTCAATCGCCTTAAATCTGCAATCGTCTTCTGTGCTACTCTGCCATCGATATAAGTTGTATCCGAGACATCAGCCGATTCACAGAACGGTCCTCGCAAAGTCTTAGGATGAATATAACGGGAAGACTCCTCGTTTTGCCACAATTCCCACTTATTATATTCAGCCCAATCCTTACCATAACCATCAGGATATACTCTCCATGGATATTCCGACCAACCACGAGCATGATCAGTTATATTATGGAAAACTTTTCCATTAGAAATAACATAATATCCATTCTTTTTAAAACACTCCGGAAGTGAAAGTGCATTTGGACAATCTTTCTCTGCATTAGCATCGAAAGCAGTAAAACGTTCTGGATAACAAGGATATATTCCTGTGAACAGGCTCGCTCTGGAAGCTCCGCTTACAGGAATATTACAATATGCATTTTGAAAAACCGTAGCCTGCTCCGCCAATCTATCGATGTGAGGAGTTACAATATCCTCTATTCCATAGCACCCCAGTTCAGGTCGCATATCATCAGCAATGATAAATAAAACATTCATCTTGTCTTTCTTCTGCCCATAAACATGGGCAGAAGAAACTAAAGTAATCATACTTACAAAATAAAAAGATTGAATGCTGTTCATAGCTATATCCTTTGGAATGTAAAAACCAGATTATTTAAATTCAACTCTTTCAAAAGAAAATCTATTCTTAGTGTCAGTCTTATATTCTTTCAGATAAGGAGAATAAGTGTCCACCTTTACCTGTTTCTTTTTCACATCTATATCTACAATACGTAAAAAACCGGTTTGTCCTCTATTCGTTCCTTTCACTCCATCCTGAAAGTTAGCCAACATCTGATATACCTTATTGCCTTGTTCACCTGTACTAACCAACGTTCCAACACCGCCATTCAAAACATGTCCACTAAAGACAAAGAGAATATTGGGATATTTACTAACCAACTTATCCCACATTTGCTCGCCATTATTCACCGCATTCTCACCGGTATCCTTTCCCAAACCATATTTCTGTGGCAACCAACGGTCTCCCTCTCCCATACGTGTATCGTCTGAGTACATATACGCATGTGTATTAATAATCACCTTATGATGCGGATGTTGCCTTACAACCTCTCCCGCCCAATCAAGTACACTATTACGAGGTCCAAACTCCAAACATAGAATTAACCATTTTATTCCGGCAGCTTTGAAAGTATACCATACATTATCCATTTTCCCTTCTTCAAATGCACCTCCGAAATTCTTCATCTTACTATATTTCGCATAAGGAAAATAGTAATTAAACAATCGGGAATCTCTTTTATTCGAATTTTTGCCCAAATCGTGATTTCCCATAACAAAAGCATAAGGAACTTTATTATCCATCATATTCAAGGCAGAAGCTGCCACTTCCCACTCTTTATCAATATTGTGATCCGTCATATCCCCTTGCTGCAAAACAAAATCAATACTATCTGCATGTTCCACCGCCCACTGAGTCTGCGATCTCAAAATGTCAGGATAAAGTCGTGAATAAGTTTGTATATCAGGCAATAAAACCAATCTGACCTGTTTCTGTGTGCTACAACTCGACAATATCAAAATTGTAGTAGCCAATAAAGCCGCCAATTTTAAATGTTTTCTCATAATATTTCTATTTTTATTCAACTCAGTTGAAGGTATGTTTCATTATTTTTACTTAAATAGAACATACCTTCAATATTTAATTCTAGTTTCTAATAGAACCATCTTTCTTTATATCACGACTTCCGCTCCATATTTTAACCGAGGACCATTTCTCAGGCTTAGCTGTCCAGAACTCATCATCCGCTTGTAGACCCAAAGGCAAGAAAATAAAAGTACACAGATAATTACTACCAGTAGATACATATCTGTCGGCAATCTCGGGCTGATGCCCACAAAATCCCAAATTCAGCCATCCATCCTTATCAAATGTACCTTTGGCTAATTGTTTTTTCATGACCTTAGTTAGAGCGCAACGCACTTGCGCCGGTTTGATATGTTCAGGCAATAATTTCATCCAGGATACCTGAGCTAATACCTGAAAAGCTCCAAAACGATACCCCATTGATCTTCCCAATACAGGATAAGTTCCTTCCGGAGATATCATCTTTTCTTGTTGATCGGCATAACGGATCAGGCGTTGTAACTGTACATCATAAAAATCAGCTCCTTCCACTTTATGTTCTTTCATGACCGCCAGTACATCTATCAACATGGGTTGAATCACATAACTATTGTAATAATCCAAATGAAAATTACGCCCGTCACCATACCAGCCATCTCCTTTATACCATTCTTTATGTCTCTTTAACGCATAATGAATTGGTTTCAATTCACATTCACCCGTAAACTCCAATAAGGCCGCTTCAATAGTAGCAGAGAACATCAACCAATTAGACTCTGAAGCCTTGATTCTGCGCGAAGCTTTCAATTCCTTAATAATTCTCTCTTGAGTCACTTTATCTAACTTCGGCCAAATCTGATCCTTAGAACGCAACAAGCCTTGTGCAAAAAACGCAGCATCAACCAACGGTTGTCCTCCAGGGCCATCAAAACGCATATAATCAGGCGATTCCGGGTTTACAGCATTAGCAATAGACTTCACCACTAAATTGGTATATTTAGCACGAAGCTGACCTTCTTCCGTATCATCAGGAGGTAAATTCAACCATGCAGAAATACCATCAAATGAACGTCCTAAAGCCTCCAAATGCGTCACATTCTTTCTTGTGTTGCCATTGTTTAATCCATCAAAGGTTTCAACAGGCATGTTTTTCCTCAAAGTATTCTGACTCAAATTTGTATATAGCGGATCAATAATCTTAATCATTGTTTTCACCCAATACTCACGATCCTTACTTTTCTTTGCAAAAGCATTACCTCCATTTACCAAAAGAGAAAATACCAGGAAAAAGAGGAATATTCTATGATTTTTATTATTCATGATTTTATCTAAATAAATTAATTAGCTTCTATTGTTTCCAAAGGAGGAATATTATTTTCAGATCCTGCATATCCTTTATTCTGATTAATATGCCCTTTGGTATTAGAATTAATCGTAGATGCAGGAATAGGCCATAAGACATGATACGGACTCATTGTAAATTCCACATTAGAAATAGTTTTAACTCCTTTATTATAAAAATCGGTAGACTCCATAATTCTATCATAAAAGAAATTATCTTCTGAGAAATTCTCCATCTTATAGACCTTACCAGTATAAGAGGGTTTTCCCGTTTGTGCAAATATATAGGCAATACGAGTCAACTCTGTTTTTCTAGGTTCTTCATAATATAACTCTCTCGCACGTTCATCCAAGATTGTTCCAATATTCATATCAGATGCCGCCAAATCACCCGCACCCGCTCTATTTCTTACTTCATTCACATCATCTGCCGCTTTCTGCAAACTAGCAGCATCGCCTTTCCAACAATAAGCCTCCGCACGCAACAGATAGGTCTCCGCCAAACGATATACATACCAGTCTGTATTACCACCTTCCGGTTGATCCACCCTGTCCGGATCCGGTATAAACAATTTGTAATGCGGCCAGCCAAACCAGCTACGAATTGTATCTTTACACAACAACTGCCCAGTCTCTCCATAAAGCTGTAAAGGTTTACCATAATATTTATTTTGCCCTTCCAACTTCGGTTCATTATATACTAAATCCTCCATATTCATCCAATTCCCTTTTGCATGACGCAAATCATCCGGATCATCCCAAATATACTGAGTAGAATAAGCAGTTCCCCGACAACGTCCGATTCCACGTCCATACTTTTTAACTAGTGAAATTTTAACTGTTCCAGTAGGATCCTTTTTGTCTGTTACTCCCTGTTTACCATCAGGAGTTAATATAGCATTCTTCGTATTTCCATAATAAGGCACTGCATTTCTCATCGTTCTGATTCCATCGCCTTGGCTTCCTTCTACAAGATATCTGTCAATAACCAACAAGATAGTCTCTTTATTTTCTGCCAATGCCTTATTCTCAGGGCGATGTAAATCCCAAATCACATTTTTAGTAGCATCAGCTTTTTCAGCTCCGAATCTATTTTTCATCAATTCATAACGCGGGTCACTTATTACAGCCGTAGCTGCTGTTATGGCTTCATCAAACAAACCGGCAGCCAAATATAACTTCGCCAACAAATGATAGCCTGCTGCACGTGGAGCTTTTCCTCTATCAACCACCTCAGGCATCCATTGACAAGCAAATTTCATATCATCTATCATTTTATTTAAAATGACCTCACGCTTTGTTGTATAGAAATCGAGTTTCGCCTCTGTAAACTCTTTCAATAGTAAAGGCACATCACCAAATTGATTTATCAAACGATAATAGTGATAAGCCCGAAAGAAATAAGCAGTAGCCAATATCTCGTTCTTCTCCTGTTCAGACGAGTAAGTTGCTTCATCAATACGTGTAATCACAGTATTGGCATACCTAATATTATCATACGCTTCATTCCAATACCATCCTACTCTATTGGCATTGGGACTATTCAAATTTTTATCAGGCGTAATCACCGCATTTAGATCTTGGGCAACACTTGTTTTGTCCGTAGTTCCTTCAATAGCTACCTCAGAAAAAATATGTTCGGTTATAATGGCAGGTCCATCTCCATAAAACTCCGCTTTAATCCTTTTCTCACAAGTACCAAGTGCAGCCCACATACCTTTAGCATCTACCAGAGTATTCTCCGGAGAATAAAATGAAAGAGGTTTAGGCTCCAACCAGCTGTCCCCACAACTCGAGAGAGTTATCGCAACAAATCCTATTATCGCTAATTTACTAATATTATTCATAACATTGATTCTTAAAAGTTAATTACATAGTTACATTAATACCAAAAGTATATGTACGAGGAGTAGGACTACTATTTTCCGGATCCCAAAGTTTAAAATCCGGAGCCCAAACTGCCACATTTCTTACATTAGCATAAACTCTCAATGAGCCTAGTCCCAATTTAGTAATCCAACGTGATGGAACATTGTATCCGACAGATATATTATCTAATCGAATAAATGATTTTTTTCGATATACAGAGAAACTGTTTCCTCCTGTACTAGAATCAATTCTTGCCCACTCATTTGTCGGATTTTCCGGGGTCCAGTATGGTAACTTGTAAGCATTCTGTCTATCATTATATACTGTGGTTCCACTATGCTTAGCTACATCATATGTCCCTTTATGCCCCCAAAGAGAATACAACATGAAAGAAACATCTATATTCTTATATATCTTGAAATCATTGCGCAATGTCCATGTAAATTTCGGACTGGTTGTTCCTTGGAAAACTTTATCCTCATCTGTATACTGTCCGTTCCCATCAACATCCCTTAGCTTAAAATCACCAGGAGCTACACCGTACTTCTTTGCTTCCTCCGCTTCATCCTGCTGCCAGACCCCAATAACTTCCAATCCCCATATTTCATCCAGAGACTTACCTATAAACCATTTATTCTTAATATCGTCAGCCTCTTTCTGTCCTATTACTTTCCCATTCTCATCTAAAACATCAACCATATCTCCGTACAGGTGAACAATCTTATTTCTGTTCAAAGTAAAATTGAATGTTGAGCTCCATGCAAAATTCTTTGTATCAATATTCTTCGATGTCAGGCTTAGTTCAATACCTTTATTCTCTACTTCACCTAAATTAGACATTACTGAACTGAATCCGATCAATTCGGGTAATGTACGCTCAATAAGAAGATCTTTCGTATTAGCTTTATAAATATCGATATTTCCTTTTAATCGTTCATTAAATATAGAAAAATCCAATCCTAAGTTGAATGAAGCCGTACGTTCCCATTTTAATTCTTTATTTGCTAAAGAATTCACATAAAGATAAGACCCGTTATAAACCTTTCCATCCGGACTTACATACATATATTTACTATTACCCATTCTGGCTAAAGCTCTATACACCCCAATGTCTCTGTTACCATTTAATCCCCATGAGAATCTTAACTTTCCATAATCCAACCAAGTTAACTTCTTCAAAAAAGGTTCATCAGAGAATACCCATCCGACAGCAACTGAGGGAAATACCGCCCGAGGATTTTTTTGTCCAAATGCAGAATAACCATCTCTCCGAACCGTACCAGTAATCATATAACGGTTCTCATACGAATAAAATAAACGAGCCATCAATGCATCACCGGTTCTATATTCATCATTACTACTAATTGTAGGCAATATCCCACCTTTCATATAATGATATCCAAGATCGTCATTCGGATCAAACCCTTCATTATTCATATCATCACTCCATCTTTGAAATTTCTCCGCATTAAATAAGAAAGTGAAATCCACGTCATGTACTTTGGCAAAAGTTTGTTTCCACTTTACTATATTGTCAAGTTGCCATAGAAAATCATTTCTAAAAGTTCGTGAGGCAGAACCTCCAAAATCTTTCCAACTTGGATGTTCCGAGGATTTATGTACATAATCTGTAGCCCACTCATATCGAGGAGAGAAATTCATCTGATAAGATATATTAAAGGGCAAAGACACCTTAGCATAGATATTAGCATTCAAATTATTGATCACATTTCTCTTATCTGTATAATAAGAATCGATCAAAGGATGTTTCGCCGACGTATCATCTCCCGGATTCAGTTTCATTGTTCCATCTTCATTGGTAGGACTTCCATAAGGAGTCAGCTTCTGAAACTGAACCCAGTCCGCTCCGATAGCACTGGCATCACGTTGTACAAACTGCGCATTTAATCCCACAGTCAGAAACTTACTTATTTTGGCATCCAGGTTTAAACGAGTCTTAAATGATTTATATCCGTTATTTACAATAATGCCCTCATTATCTGTCCATCCCATGGACCAATAATAATTTACCCCTTTTGTCTTTCCCGAGATACTTGCATTATAATCCTGACGAAGCCCATTCTGAAAAACCATATCGGCCCAATCTACAGATTTACCATCCAAATAGTTCTGTATTTCCAAGTTCTTAAAACCAATTCGACGCAACCACGTCTCTACAGGGTCTCCCGTCGAATTATCGTATTTCATCCAATCCTCAATAGAAACATCTGCAGGTAATTTACGAGGATCATTAAACTCATAAGGTTTATGATTCGGATTTGCACTATTAAAGACATCCGTCCTCCAAGCAGTAAACTCATCCCCCTGATATACTTCGGGAACTATCGCCTGAGTGGCTACACCTATAGAAGCATCAAAGCTAATTGTCGGTTTTTCACTTTTACCCATCTTCGTAGTTATGATAATAACCCCACTAGCAGAACGCGCTCCGTAAATAGCAGCAGAACTAGCATCCTTCAATACATCTATTTGTTCTATATCATTCGGATTAATATCGGCCAAATCACCCGGATATATAACTCCGTCCAATACAATCAGCGGATCAGTTCCTGCATTAATTGAGTTCTTTCCACGAATCAAAAGACTTCCACCCGGTTTGGGACCTGCACTAAAACCAACACTCAATCCCGGAACATTCGCTCTCAATAAATCTTGCATAGAAGAAGGACTTTCATTTTCCAGCTGCGCAGATTTTACTTGCATTACTGCACCAGTCAAGTCTCTTTTACGAGCACTACCATAACCAATCACAACTACTTCATTCAACGTTTCCGAGTCTTCTGCCAGACGAATTACAAAATCGCGTTTGTCTTTGACAGGAATTTCTTGCTGAGCAAATCCTATATAGGATACAACAAGGGTGGCTCCAGAAGAAACATTTAAAGTAAAAAATCCGTCAAAATCAGAAATAACTCCATTCGTTGTACCTTTCTCCATTATATTAGCCCCAATGACAGGCTCATTATGTTCATCAGTTATCTTACCTTTCACTGTTACTTTTTGTTGAGCAAACAGTTGAACGGTAAACAACAGAAAAGCGATTAACCATAAGATTCTCACTTTTATAAAACAATGTCTTTCCATTTCGTATAAGTTTAATTATTAATAAAAGGCTATTTCATTTTTAACATCTCAATTCCTGCCATCAAAAATGCTCCAACCCCATATACTTCAGTCATATTCTGAGTCACCTGTTCAGGAGCAGCACTAACCGGTTGGACATATCCAAGCATGCCATCTTCATGAACATAACTTTTCAAAGCCTTCCATCCCTTCCGGGCAGCTTTTTTGTATTTTCTATCTTTTAAAATTCCTTGATTCACTCCCCATCCCAAACCATACACAAAGAATCCGGAAGCGCTATTTTCCGGAGAAGGATATGAATCCGGATCAAGCATGCTGGCATGCCAAGAACCATTCTTATCCTGACACTGAACTATAGCGGAAGCCATTTCTTTATAAATGTTGAGATAATAATTATAAGTAGGGTGATCTTTAGGCAAAGTTTGCAATAACAAAGGTATTCCTGCAAACACCCAACCATTGCCTCTTCCCCAAAATACTTTCTCGCCATTCTTCTCTCTTTTGGGAATATACCTTCTATCACGATAGTATAACTTAGCATCCGCATCATATAAAGAATCTGTAGCTTCTTTAAATTCCCTATCCATAAAAGCCAAATAGTTTTTCTCCGGATAGAGTTTATTCAACAACCCATATACCGGTGGAGCCATAAATAACGCATCGCACCACGACCAACGTTCCGACCAGTTCTTTGCTCCGAGCCACAAACGGGCCTTCGAAGGTTTAGCAACAACAGAATCCACACGAGCAATCGTAGGCTGAATCATTACTGCATCATGGTATTTCTCATACATACGAATATACATCTGTGCTATAACAAGATCGTCTGCATGATAAAGCCGTTTCAAGAACCCCCAATGATGTTTCTTCCCTATCTGCATCAGAAAATCATAATAACGGGAGTCTTGAGTATAATCTGCCCATTCTACCATCCCCCGGAACAAGACTCCATTTGTCCACGCCAAATCATGATGTTTAACTTTTGACTGATGATTTACCTGCCACATGGCAACTCTGTCAATTAATACACGATCTTGTCCCTTTTTACTTTTCGCTTCTACTGCAGAGAATATCGAAAAAAGACTAAAAACCAAAATAAGTATTTTTCTCATGGTAAATATAAAATCTCTATATTTGTTATTTTAACGTTTTGCAAATCTCATTATTGATCATCTTTAATGTTGCTTCATCCAACTTTATTACTTTACGATCATAAGTCATCAGCCCATTCACTTCTACTTCTACATCTGTCGTTTGTGTGTAAACGGCTGCAGAAAAGCCTTGCTTTATCATTTCTTTCAGCGTTTCTGCGTACTTCAGATATTCAGCAGTAGCTTCTGTAGATGTATTAAACTGGATGTATCCCCAATTCCGGTTCGGTTCCCAAAGATGATTCTTCAAAACTAAACCAATCCCCCCATATTCTCCTAGTACCGTAGCACGTTGTGCATCATACAAATACATTTCCGGCCCCGGATAATTATGCAAATCAAGCATATCACCGCAAGTATAATGATTTCCACCACTTGCCGGATTGACCAAACGTGTAGGGTCATATTGTTTGGTCCATTCTGCAATCTCACTTGTCTTAAATTGTCCCCAAGCCTCGTTAAAGGGCACCCAAGTCCCAATACAAGGATAAGAATAGAGATAATCAATAATTTCTTTCCATTCCTTACGATAAGTAGCTTCAGATTCCGGAGAACGTGCCAGTTCCGTTCCATCAAAATACTTCTTTCTCTGCCACTCCAAGGTTTTATCACCATTAGGCATATCTTGCCAAACAATTACTCCCATTTGATCACAGTATGTATACCAACGTGCAGGCTCTACCTTTACATGTTTTCTTATCATATTAAAGCCCAAATCTTTCGTTTTCCTGATATCATAACACAATGCCTCATCCGTAGGAGCTGTATATAATCCATCCGGCCACCAACCCTGATCCAACGGGCCAAATTGAAACAGATCTTTATTGTTTAGCTGCAAACGCACAATGCCTTTTTTGTCTCTTTTCATAGAGTACTTACGCATCGCCATATAACTCCTTACACAGTCTACTCGTTTTCCTCCCTCAAATAAAGAAACTTCCATCTGATATAAGAATGGCTCATCCGGCGACCAAAGTTTGGCATCAGCCGGCATGGGAACCTCAACAGGTAACCCATTAATTGACGTTCCCACAGCCACCAGACGCCCTCCTTCAAACACTTTTACCTCAAATTTATCTGAATATCTATTGTCATCTGTTTCAACCTTTACTTTAACCTTATTCAAATCTATATCAGGTGTCGTTTTTATATCTGTAATATAGTGTTCGGACACCGGTTCCAACCATACAGTCTGCCAGATACCACTCACCGGCGTATACCAAATCCCATGAGGATTACTCACCTGCTTTCCACGTGGTTGCGCACCTTTTTCTGTCGGATCCCACACTTTGACGACCAAATTATTTTTTGAGTTATTCAAAGCCTGTGTTATATCAAATGTAAACGGAGTAAATCCTCCTGTATGTTCTCCTACTTTTATATTGTTAACCCATACTTCTGTTTTCCAATCAACAGCCCCAAAATGAAGCAAAATTCTTTTTCCTTTCCATTTTGAGGATACAACAAACTCACGTTCATACCATAATTCTTTATCTTCTCCTAATGTTTTTCCGACTCCCGAGAGACTGGATTCAATAGCAAATGGAACCAATATTTCACCATCAAAAGAATTTGGAATTGATTCTCCTAATGGCAAAACAGCATACTTCCATAAACCATTCAAGTTAGACCATTCGGAACGCTCCATAATAGGACGCGGATATTCCGGCAAAACATTGTTCACATCTATCTTGTCCGTCCAAGAAGTTTTGATTCTATCGCCTACGGGTGTCCATTGCGCCCATAACATCTGAGAAAATAATGACAGGGCTGTTCCTATTAGAAATAATTGTTTTATCATATATAATTAGTTTTATCATTTGCGATATCAACACAGGCAAAATTAGAGGTTCGCACAAAATATGGATAGTATAAATATCCCAATAAATCACAAAAACGTCTCAAAGTAAGCCAAAAACTAGGAATATAGACAAATGAAACATGAATGGGATAATTGATGCATACAGCATAAAAAAAGCCTTGTACTATCTGTAGTATTAGTTACCACAAAAGATACAAGACTTTCATATAATTCTACAGTGAGAAAAATTAGCTTACAAATCTTTTTTTATATCCGCTATTTCTTTAGTTGATTTCAAGCTCGTCCGGCTCACTATAAAAATAATCTATAGCCGTTTCCTCCGGCAAATAAACAGAACGATAAGTGATATGGTCTCCCGCAAAATCATCTATCTTAACCTGTGTTCCGGGAGCTTCCAAAAGTACAGTCTTATTTCTTCCCTCAGAACTCATATAAGTAATTTCAGAAGCAAAAAAAGTTGGTTCAAGCGAAGCTGCAAAGGTAACAGTCAGTACATCATCTTTTAAAACTGCCGTCTTTACTTTTGTATTGAACAACAATTTCTCATAAACAGCACCATACACTGTACAAGGAACCTCCGACATGATAGAAGAGTTACCATACGTATCATATGTGCATACTTCAAATACATACGAACCTTCTGCTAAATCCTTTACTACAACCTGAGTAAGAGTTGCTTTATCTGTCAACTGCAATTCAGTAGACTTCGTTCTGTTTTCCCAGAATATCTTTGCCGTTTTAGCACGAGGGTCAAGTAATTTCTGCCATTCGAGCATAACCCGATTACGTCCAGTATAAGCTTTCAGTGAATCTACTTTTCCAATATATACAATAGGCCCTTCTTCAATAAACTCTTTATACGTGGCATCCATACCATCACAAGAAATCAAAGTACCTATACTTAAAAATATAAAAATCAATTTTTTAAATAGTCTCATAGCATTATCTTTTACTTGTTACTAATTATGCCTCGCACCGAAAAATGTAAGTTCGTGAAGATGCATATAACGTGTTTTTCCCCATGTATCATTCGTTTTAAAACGAATGTAACGTACAGCAGGAGCATTATCGGGAATAATAAAATTCTCACCATTTTTTGCAGCTTCCTGATCCTCCGTTGTAAGAGCATCGTTTACACCACCACCTGAAGGCTTCACTGATTCATATTCAGAAAGTAATACCCAAGAATCATCAAAGCTACCATCCGGATTTGGATTATTACTGCCCCAAAGTTCAAAATGTTTCGGGTGTCCTGCCTTAAACGTATTACCATACTTACCCGGATAATAACGTGAAACCATCACAAATCGGCTCAATTTATACTTTTCCCCCATATCAAAGGTAAACCATTGCGGCATTACTGTTGTCGTTTTGGTTTGAAAACAAGGATCTGTATCTGTAATTCCATCCCAAAGCCGCGTCATATCATTTCCTTTCGTCACTTCATTCCATGAGTGGCACTCATAAGAATCGGTCGGCAATGCCATCTTCCTGAACAAAGACTTATCGCATTGTTCTTCATACAAAGGAGTCTCGGTGACATATAATGTATCCGAAAGATGTCCCCATCTATCTCTGACAAAAATACCAAAATCCGTAGTAACAGCATCCAGGCCACGCACATAAAAATCACCTCCTTTTGCTTCAGTATAATGCATATATACCTGCGTCCAAATACCTTCCGCTTGTTTTTTTATGACCCCCAGTCCAAGTTTTGCCTTTTCCGGATTATCAAAGTTCACTTTGATGCC
Source organism: Bacteroides sp. f07 (assembly GCF_042854785.1). NCBI lineage: Bacteria > Pseudomonadati > Bacteroidota > Bacteroidia > Bacteroidales > Bacteroidaceae > Bacteroides > Bacteroides sp. f07. The sequence continues at coordinate 740,511 of NZ_BAABXI010000003.1, forward strand.
ACCAAATGTTTCGGCTGAAATTAATGTTCCACGAACTTTTTGATAAGGAGGAGTATCCGGACTTACTTTTACCACAAGCGGAGTAGATACAACCTCACCATAACTAACAGAATAAAGTTCTATATCATATTCTCCCTTAGCCGGGAATCCTTCTACTACCAAAGAATCTGTATAAAAAGAAGCATTAACCGTACGAACCATATTGTCAACCTTATAGCTAGCCCGAACATATTTCAAATTTTGATCATCCGGCAAATCATAATAGATAATTGCTGCACCAGGCAGATTCTTTACTGTTGCATTCAACACCTGTGCCGGTGGTGTCATACTTCCTGTAGGTTCGTTCAAATCAGCATTATCGGCACAAGCAGCCAAAGCAACTCCTATATAAAGCAAACCATATTTATAAAATTTCTTCTTCATAACGTTTTTATTTTAAAGTTTACCAACCATAATTCTGTACCAGATTCTTATTCGAATATAGTTCCTTATCTAAAATCGGCCAAAAATAGTTTCTTATTCTGAACTCTTGAGTATAAATCAATTGTTCTGTATAGTAATCTTCGTTTGTGCTATATTGAGTATTCCATCCGGTGATCGGCTTATTCTGTTCCTGAAATGCCAATTTCCATCTACGCAAATCCCAAAATCTCTGTGCTTCAAACGCCAGTTCAATTCCACGCTCCTGTTGTATGATTTCACGTCTGCCGTCCATTGTCTCATATTTCTTTTTATTCGTATATGTATCCCAACTTTCTTCCACGCCTTTTAATCCTGCTCTTTCCCTGATCAGATCAACCCAACTCAGAACCTCCGCTTTAGCGGCACCACTTTCATTCAAGGCTTCAGCATACAACAGATATAAGTTGCCCAATCTCATCACCGGAAATGGATATGTAATCTTAGTAAAACCACTGGTTTGCCCTACCACACTCTTAAAATGAACCAGTTTTTTAGGCCATATACCTGTTTCATTCCATGAATTTGAAATCTGATTAGCAGCAGACTGTCCTTGTTTACATTGCACATAGATCGGCTTCGTCTCATCTGTCACCCCCTGTCCAAACCAAACCGCACCATCAAATCCCAAACTTGCATAATAGCGGACTTCTCGGTCAAAGTTTATATTAGCTGTTGTATATCCTTCTTTGATAAAGTATTTATCATCAGCCGTTGCTTTTCTCAATTCAAAACGATTATCATAATTCCACGTCTTATCTTCTGTAATAGGAACTCCATTTTTTGTATAAAATAAATCTGCTATTTTTAGAGGAACAGCCAAGTTACCGCCAACACTCGCATTTCCTTCCTTTCCCGGTTCCAGTCCACGTGGAATAGCATGATCCTGCAACTGTCCGATAATACTATTTGAATTAGCCCAAATAATTTCTTGATTCCATTTTTCCGTCACAATGTTACGAATATTCATTTTTGCACGGGTCTGATCAGATATCGTGTATTCAAGAGAAGTATATTTATATAAATCATATCCCTGAGCTTTCAGAAAATCAATAGCCTGCCTACAAGCTTCCGCAGCATCTATCCAACGCTGTTTCTTAGCCTGTTCCGATTTATTCGGGTTGAATAATTCAATACCTCTAGAATCAGTATATCCTTTATAATCAGCATTCCCATTAAACAAAGGACTGGCAGCAGTTACCATTACTTCGGCTTTTATTGCCATTGCAATTCCTTGGGTAATTCGTCCCAATTCTTCAGCTTCATTCATTATCTTATCAGGCAAATGGTTGCTGTTAATAATCTCAGTTAAGGAATTGATTACATAATCAAAGCATTCATCTATAGTACTTCTGAAAACCTTTACTTCATCCTCGCTTGCATTTACCGGAATATTCCGATCCATAATAGGAATCGGCCCATACATTCTGATCAGCCAATAATGATAATAAACTTTCAAAAAACGTACTTCTGCCGCCCAGCGATCTTTCTCTGCTTGTGTCATATCAGGCACTTTCTGAATATTCTCCAGAAAGATATTACAGTCACTGATTCCTTGATATAATGATTTGTTATTTTGTTGATCAGCTCCGGTCCAATAATCGCAGCGTGGTCTTGCCGAACTTTGCATATTATGTGAAATATACCATGCATGTACATGTGCTGCACTACGAAAAGACTCCGTAATATACAGTTCATCACCACCTGCAATCGCCGGATTTGCCTCCAACAGCCCATGAGCCGGAAGATAATAATAGCATGTAAACAAATATTTCTCTGCTTGTGCCCTCATTGTAAATGCATTATCGATTGTAGCAATATCATCCGGAACAATATCCAAGAATGAATCACATGAAGATAAAACGACAATCAGGCAATTTAATATAAACAGTTGTATTTTTTTCATTTTATATCAAATTTAGAAAGTTAAATTTAGTCCTATATTATACACACGCTGTACAGGATAACCTAAACCGGAACCTGCCATTTCCGGATCCCAAAGTTTAAACTTACTAAAGCACAATAGATTGTTTCCTGTAACATAGAATCGAAGGTTCTTGATTCCTGCTTTATTAGTTATTTTCTCAGGAATAGTATAACCGATTTCCAATTGTTTCAAACGCAAGAACGAACCATCACGCATAAACCAAGTACTCGTTTTACTGTTATTTTCAATAGAAGTCGGGCTTAATCTCGGCCATACCGCATAAGCATCTCTATTATCTTCTGACCAATGACTATCTGCAATAAACTTTGCAAGTGCATTATGTCCGACTCTATTTCCTACAACCTTTGTATCGACCGTGTTAAAGAATGGAGAAACATTATTATAATCAATCCAAAATGATTCTCTAGCCAGCCCTTGAAAAAACACTGATATATCCCAGTTCTTATATCCATAAGAGGCACCAAAGCCATATACAATTTCCGGTTCTTTCGGATATCCGATAGGTACCTGGTCGAGATCTGTTATTTTGCCATCTTTGTTCACATCACGATACTTAATATCACCTGCACCATATTCTCCAAATTGTACAGGAGAATTAGCTACTTCATTATCGTCAACAAATAAACCTTCTGCTATATATCCCCAAGTCTGATTAGTCGGATAACCCACTTTCTGTTTCCACCATGCTCCTGGATATTCATAATCCTCATATACCATGTATTCACTTGTCGCATAAGTAAAGTTACCTCTCAACTGCAGCCATGACTTATTGGCGAAATACTTATTATAATCCAACGACAAGTCAACTCCATGTCCCTTAGCTTCTCCCAAGTTTGCATAAGGTTGTACCCAAAGTCCCATAGATGCCGGAATAGAAGTTCGTTGCTGCAAAATACTCTTACGCCGCTCCGTATAATACTCTGCAGTCACGTTCAAATCATTAAATAGGGTAAACTCAAGTGCGAAATTTGTTTTAGCAGACTTCTCCCATGTAATTTCAGGATCAGAATAACGCTTTACCGAAATACCATCCCGGTGATAATCATAATTATATCCGAAGTTTGCTCCATACTTACTATCATTCATATTGATATCTGACAAATATAAGAAACGCCCACTTCCAATAGCATCATTACCAACAATACCATAAGACGCTCTCAATTTCAACTTGGATACTACATCTTTAAATGGATCCCAAAAAGACTCATTAGAAACAACCCATGCCAAACCGGCTGAAGGGAAAAAACCGAACCGTTTACTTTTATGGAAGCGTTCGGAACCATTATAGCCAAAGTTGAACTCTGCAAAGTAACGATTATTATATGCATAAGTGAAACGCCCCGATAAACCGACATTACGATAAGGCAAAGACGCTTGAAGTGAACCAGCATTCGGCTGAAGGTTATTTCTCAACTGATAAACCAGTAATCCACCTACTCCATGTTTTCCGAAATCACGATTATAATTCAATGCAGCTTCAATATACATATTAGCCGTAATACTTTTACCACCCGGATCATAAATCAGATATTCCGAACCGTCATCCGGATTAATGATATCAATGGCATAATCACCGGTCAGATAATCATAATTAGTCATCTTATAATAATACGGATTCAGTTTACGTGAAACATCATAACTGGAGATACGGGAAGTATTAAACAACAAGCGTGCAGATAAACCTTCCGTTAAAAATTTCAGATCCTGCTTCACTTCAAACTGCGCACTCAAGTTAGAACGTCCGGATTCTTTATATCCTCTTACCATTTCTGCGTACGGATTCAAATATTGTCCATTCTCAGCATTACCAAATAAAGTATGTTTTGTATATGCATGAGCTTCATCTTTGGGATATTTAGCAGGAAACAATACCGGATTACTCTTCATAATCAGATTGTACATAGCCGAACCACCATATAACGGTCCGTTATAATCATCAAAGACACCACTTAGACGGACAATCAATTCTGTTGTTTTAGTAGCATTGATATTTACATTAGAACGAAGAGTATAAACTCTCTGCTTGATGTTATTATTAAAATTACTGTTCTTATCAACCTCCAGAATACCATTGTCTTGACTATACGAAGCTGCGACATAATAACGTGCGACATCACCACCACCTGTAATATTCAGGTTGACGCGCTGGTTCATCGTAAAATCTTTCAATAATTCCTTTCTCCAATCCGTAGCCGGATAAATTACAGATCCCGCTCCCGGTACAGTATTGTCTATTTTTTCCTCAGAATACATCAATGGCGCCAACGGATTACGAGTTAAATAGGCCTCATTGTGCAGACGCATATAGGTAACAGGATCTGCCAGTTCTATCTCTTGAGTCGGAGTGGATATTGAGTTTTCAACTCTTAGGCTTAACCGTGCTTTTCCCTTCTGACCTTCTTTGGTTTTTACCAGAATCACACCATTTGCACCACGGGCACCGTAAAGAGCGGTAGCAGTAGCATCCTTCATAATAGAAAAGCTGGCGATGTCATCTGGTTGTAAACGAGCCAGATCGGTAGAAGTTAACTCAATGCCGTCAATCAATATCAACGGATCTTTTTTATATCCGAAAGTCGTAACACCGCGAACAAAGAAAGAGGCGTCATCCACCCCTGGTTCACCTGTTCTTTGATAAGAAATTACTCCTGCAATACGCCCGGCAAGTGCATTCGTTAGATTGCTGGATGGCGTTTTCAGTTCTGCTACTTTCACAGTTGAAATAGCACCAATAACACTCTCTTTTTTCTGTGTTCCAAAAGCCACAACCTCAACTCCCTCCAACATCTGAGAATCCTCATACAGAATCGCATTTATGGTTGTTTCATTTCCTACGGTTTTAGTCAGCTTTACATAACCTACATAACTAAATTCCAAAATAGCTCCTTTAGAAACGTTAGCCAGTGTATAGTTACCGTCTAAATCAGTTACAACTCCAGTAGTAGAGCCTTTTACCAATACAGATGCACCAATAATAGGTTCACCGTCTGTACCCAAAACTTTACCTTTAATCATCATTCCTTTTTTTTGCTGCTGGACAGCCAGATTATCACTGACGGCATATGCAACAGATACAGAAAGAAAAGAAAAGGTCGTCAGACATACACCAACAATCCACAACCGCCTTTTTAAGCATGTGCTTAGATCTCTTGTTTTTGTTCTCATAATTATTAATAAAAAGGTTATTTCATTATAAACATCCCGGCATCAGTCAATAAAAAGACCGCGACAGAACATTTTCCATATTCATTCTTCTATCAAAAGAAATTATGATTTTACTTCATGCAGGTTTCCACTGTTTCAACAGTAACTAAGAAAAGGATAAAAAGCTTTTTTCATTGGTGCAATTGTTTTATCATATTATTTTCGATTGATTAACATTGGCAAAATTAACGGATGAGAAGATTTCCTGATAAAATAAATATCCCAATAAATCGCAATACAGTCTCAAACAAAAGAAAGAATAGCAAATTCGTTTCAAATGAGACAAAAATGAAACAAATATTGTATAGATTATCTTATAGCTTATTTTCCTAGAAAGATATAAAGCCCTTAAACATATTAATCTCTCTATTTATCAAGCATATAACATGCTATTTGCAGGATATGTACCCAACAAATATCTTATAAAAAACGCCAAAATTTTCGTGAAAACCAGGTGGCAGGCCTAACCGGCAAACTCCTTAGGAAGTACACCGAATTGTTTCTGAAAACATTTAGAGAAATAGGAAGGTGAATTAAAGCCTACCATATAACAGATCTCATTTACACGCCCATTTCCCTCTTTCAACAATTGAGCAGCCCGTTTCAACCTTTCCAACCGCAAGTATTCATTCGGACTTAAATCAAGCACACCTTTAATCTTCCTATAGAAATTAGAACGACTCATATTTAAAGAATCGACTATATCATCCATACTAAAATCCGGATTATGCAAATTATTCTGAATAATTTCATTCAGTTTTTTCATAAACTCTTCATCAGCTTTTGTCAAAGCCATCGTATTAGCTGCAACAAAAGGAGATTGTGCGAAAGCTTGCCGCAACTTTTCGCGACTATTAATCAGATTAGCAATACAAGCCTGCAAATACTCAACAGAGAAAGGTTTCTCAATATATGCATCTGCCCCTAATTCCAACCCTTCTATCTTCGATTGAATATTCGTTTTAGCAGTTAATAAAATCACAGGAATATGACTATAATCTAATTTGGATTTTATCATCTTACATAATTCAAATCCATCCATACGAGGCATAACAACATCACTGACCACCAACATGACCTCCTGATTATCCAATACTTTCAACGCTTCCACCCCATCATTGGCAGTCAAAACTGCATAATTACCTTCCAATTGACGAACGATAAAAGACAACATATCCGGATTATCATCCACTACCAGTACTATCGGCCTGCCCCCTCTACTCTCTATTATTTCCATTCGGCGCTCTACGGCATTACCCACCTCCACAGACTTATGTTCTGAAGTCAGCTTTATTACACTATCCTGTTCTACAGGAAGTGACAGACAGAAAACATTTGCCTCTTCACCTTCCAACATCATCAAACTTCCCTGATGCAATTCAGCTAATGAACGCGAGAGAGCTAATCCAATTCCCGTTCCAGTAGTAACCTTACCATCTTCTTTTTCATTGAAACGAACAAAAGGTTTAAAGATTTCCTCTTTCATTTCATTCGGAATGATAACACCATCATTCACCGTACGAATATAAAAAATTCTCTTTTCTCCCATTCCATTCACTTCCAAAAACACATGTACATATGTTTCGGCATATTTTACAGCATTATTCAACAAATTACTAACAATCTTAGTAAATGCTTCCTTATTCACATGCGCATAGAAATCCTGTTCGTCTACATTCAATACAAAATCCAGTTCTCTCTGTCTCGCCAAAGAAGTAAAACGGTTATAAGTCTCTTTCAGCACCTCGGTAATATTACATTCAGCAAAATTCAGCCGGAACCCCTGACTCTCTGTCTTACGGAAATCCAACAACTGGTTTGTCAAACTCAACAGTCGTTCTGTATTCTGTTTCATTATATTCAAATCCTCACGTATCTCAGAATCTACACTCTTTTTCAGAAGAATATTCTCTAAAGGGCCATTAATCAATGTCAAAGGAGTACGTATCTCATGCGCTACATTCGTAAAGAAGTCTATTTTTGCATAATATATTTCACGTTCTTTCTCTTGCTCAAATTTCTCCATTTGCCGACGTTGTTTTCTATTACTACGGCGTTTTAAATAAAGAACCAAATAAACAGAACATCCAATAATTAAAAGTATATAAACACAATAAGCCCAAATTGAAAGATAGAAAGGAGGTAAGATCCGGATACTCAACGAGATCTCATTACTATTCCAAACTCCATTACCATTTGCCGCTTTCACCCGGAATATATAATTGCCGTAATGCAAATTAGCATAAGTTATCAACGGACTCTCACCTACAGATAGCCATTCATCATCAAATCCTTCTAATTTATACATCAGTTTATTCATTCCGGGGGCTTGATAACCAAGAGCCGAGATACGGAAAGAAAATGAGTTCTGATCGGCTCGGAGTACTATCTTATCAGAAAAAGTGATATTCTTTTCCAAAGGCGAATTAGGTTCATCTGCATACACTTCTTTATTAAACAGTAAGAAATCTGTAATCACTACTGTAGGAAGATTCTTATTCTCTGAAAAGTTTTTAGGATTAAAAGCTATAAAACCGTCAATTCCACCAAAATAAATCATTCCATTTTCATCTTCAAAACTAGACCGATAGTTAAACTGGTCACCTAACAGCCCATTTGCGGTAGTATACACTTTCATAGTTTCAGTTTTTGGCTGAAAATAGACAAGCCCATTGTTAGTCGTTAACCATAGCTCTCCTTCTTTGTCCTCTACAATCTGATAAACAACATCACTAGGCAGTCCGTCGGTTGAGTTATAATTAGTAAACGTCTCTGACTCCGGATGAAATAAGCAAAAACCTCCTCCCTGAGTTGTTAACCAAATCCGATGATAAGAATCTTCAAAAATGCTCGAAACCTTATTATATGGAAGACTTGTAGTATCTTTTTCATCATGTACATAGTTTTTCCATTTCCGATCGTTTACATTATAACAATAGGCACCATTAGCATAAGTTGCCAACCAGATATTACCGCCAGAATCTTCTTTTATATCATATACAAATTTTCCATTCAACTCCGGTATACGGTCAAAATCGTCCGATTGTCTATTATATCTTACCAGCCCGAACATAGTTCCTAAGTAGATATCGCCTGTAGCAGTTCTACAAATTGCAAAAATACTATTATCAATCAAAGAACGGGGAGAACTGTTCTTCTGATAGGTCTTTAAGACAGTCCCCGTACGAGTATCTATAATCTTCAATCCTTTAGAGAATGTACCGACCCAAAGCTTATCATCCACTAAGCATAGTCCATGTATATTGGTAAACCCCGCACTAGGAGCAAAAAAAGAGAACTCTTTTGTATTCAAATTAAAACGGTTCAACCCACCATCTTCCGTACCAATCCATAACACGCCATAGTTATCCCGGCAAAACTCACGTACCCGTTTACCATGAAGACTATTTTCCTCTCCTTTTGGATAATACTTCTCAAAATGAGTATACGAACGCGGATAATAGTTTACTCCGCCAAAATATGAACCGATCCATATGCCATCTTCACGGTCCTTACAAAATGAATAAATTGCATTATCAGACAAGGAGTAAGGATCATACTCAGAACTACGCAAATGCGTATACTTTCCCGTACGGAGATTATAAATATAAACTCCGGTTTCTGTACCTATCCATAATTCATTATCCGTAGCAAAAAGCAATGTCCGACAATAAATGGATTCATTATCTTCATCTTTCACCAACAAATCCTGTAATTTGCCCGAGGTCAGATTCAATTCTTTCACTCCTCCTTTTAAAGAACCAATATATAAACAATTGTATGCTCCCGGGAGTATTTCGCTCACAACGTCATTATTATAGGTTTCCTCATTATCAATAGGTGATATATAAGGATGAAGAGTTTTCAAATTATCTTTCGAATAAAACAATCCGTCACCATAGAAACCAATCCAAATAGTACCACTATTATCAACCGTCAGGCATTTCACATTGGTAGAAATCAATGGATGATCCGTCAAGACATAGTTTCGCAAAATTTGTTTTTTCAAATCATAACAGAACAAGTCTTGGGCCTCTGCTGCTATCCATACACGTCCCTGACTGTCTCCTGAAATCATAGCAACAGACCGTTCCACCCTCGTATTTTTGTCACTCAGTTCCACAAAATGGCAAAAAGTATCTTTTTCCGGATAATATATGTATGCTCCGACATCAGTCCCTATCCAAATATTGCCTTCGATATCTTCATAGAGAGAAGTTACAAAATTATTACCCAAACTTCTCGGATTGGTTCTATCGTATTTAAAATGCCGGAAAGATACGCCATCATATCGATCCAATCCATCTTTTGTACCAAACCACATAAAGCCTTTCGAATCTTGCAAAATAGCACTTACTGTATTTTGTGACAATCCATTTTGGCTACTGAGATTCTTAAAATAATAATGTTCATTTACCGTTTGTGCACGGCCAACAAGTCCAACAATAAAAAAGACAAATACTATTATAACTTTTTCCATATATTCGATTGATAAAACTCCTTTATTCAAATAATCAAATGTAGGCAAAATAACAATCGAAAGATGATAAATACGTCTCAATGAATGAAAAAATCGTCCTATTTCTCTATTCTGATACGTGCATCGACTGCAATAACAGCCTTCTCAGTCGCCAAAAGCGGGTTTATATCCATTTCTTTGATTTCTGTCGCAAACCGGAGCAAGGTAGACAGACGGACTATAATTTCCGCAAATTTATCCTCATTCACTCCTTTCTGTCCACGTGTTCCCTGGATTATCTTATAAGCACGTAATGAATGAATCATTGAATAAGCCTCTTCGTAAGAAAGCGGAGCCAAACCGGAAGATACATCTTTCAATACTTCCACAAAGATACCTCCCAGACCACAAAGCACTACATGCCCGAACTTCTCTTCATACTTCGCACCGATAAAGAGTTCTGTACCTCGCAGCATCGGTTGCACCATGATTGCCTTCGCGTCAGCAATCTGCATCATACGTTCAAACTCCAAAGCCAGATGTTGCTCACTTTTGATGTTCAATACCACTCCGCCAACATCCGATTTATGTACAGGACCAACGACTTTTGCCACTACCGGAAATTCACATCGGCGGGCGAAAGCGACTACTTCCTCTTTGTTATCCGAAACAAACTCGTCTACCAACGAAATACCCGCTGCATGAAGCAATGCGTGCACATAATGAGGTTCGATATATCCGTCTTCCGGAATCGAATCGATAATACGACGAATCCTCGGAACATCCACTCCAAACAATTCTATTTCCGGGACTGCCGGTTTAGGAGCATTGACAATACGCGAAAGGGCCGTCCCGAGTGTCACTTCATCTGCAAAGTTCACGTGTCCTTTCGCCAAAAATGCCGCAACCTCCGCTCCGGCGGTATTGATGGAAGGCAGGATCGGGAAAATCGGTTTGCTGCAAACCTGCATCTTCTCATGAAGCACGTCATACATCTCAAACATGGTGACCAATCCCGGTGTTCCGAAGATAGCCATCATGGCATCTATATTTTCAAATTTCTCTTCGCAGTAATCAATGCAGAGGCGCAGGTGTTCGGGAGTTCCCGTAGCAAGAATATCAATCGGGTTTCCAACAGCAGCACCGGGGAAAAGTTGTACTTTCAGTTCTTCCGTCAGTTCGCCTTCGAGCCTCGGCACATTCAACCCGCCTTTGCTCAGTGCGTCTGTCAACATCACCCCCGGTCCGCCGGCATGAGTGATAATGGCGAAGTTCTTTCCCTTCAATTCCGGCAGAGTAAATACACAGCCAACGGTGGTCAGTTCTTCACGGGAGAAACAACGCACAATCCCCGCTTTACGGAACAAAGCCTCAACAGCAGAATCGGAACTGGCAATAGCTCCCGTATGTGAAGAAGCCGCACGACTTCCGCTCTCCGAACTTCCTGCCTTTATCGCTGCAATCTTGCATCCTTTTCTTATCAAGGAAGAAGCATGAAACAATAACCTGTCCGGATTCTGAATACTTTCTATATAGAGTAGTTTGATATGGGAGTCTTTCTCAGGGTCAAAGTTCTCATCCATAAACTGCAACACATCTTCCACACCAATCTGTTTGGCATTTCCCACCGACCAGACGGAATTGAACTGTAATCCTTTGGTCACGGCACTCTCAAGGATAAATACCGCCGTTGCACCGGAGCTGGAGATTAAATCCACTCCTTTCATATTCAGATTAGGAATAGGCTGGCTGAACACGCTATGGTGCCAGGTGTTCATCAAACCGATGCAATTAGGACCAATCAGTGAAGCACCGTACTTATTGACTGTTTCCAATATTCGTTCTTCCAGCAACGCCCCCTCATGAGTTTCCTCGCCAAATCCGGCAGATAATATGATAAACGCACGAGTTTGCTTTGTACTAGCCAATGTTTCCACAATATCGGGACACATCACGGCAGGCACAGCCAATACCGCCAAGTCCGTATCAGGCAGATCTTTCACGTCCGCAAAGGCTGGCACTCCCTGAACTTCCTTCTCTTTCGGGTTCACCGCCCGAAGTTCTCCCTGATAACCTCCGTTTATCAAATTCTTCAATATTGCGCCACCCGGCTTATGTACATTATTCGATGCCCCTACTACAACAATGCTTTCAGGACGAAGCAACTGGGTTGTTATCATATCATACTCTTGTTTTCGTTTAACTTAGGTACAAATATATTCTTTCTTATGAGAAAAAAGAAAGAAAAAGAGGAGAAATATAGAAGGAAATAGAGGACAAAAGAGGAAATAGCTAAGAAATCATGTGGATTATGCTGACTTATTGAAACGAAACTACTCTAACATATCAGCCGATAACTGAATGTTAGAGTAGCCGTTAATATTCAATAACTGTCAATTTATATCAGGGTATGACAACTTGGATTTGAAAATCCTTATTCCGGTAATCCCCATTCTGGCACTGTCTTAAAAGTTCCATTATAAGAAAAAGACATTTCTTTATCTTCCGGTCCATCGTCACCAATGTACACCTTCTCTATATTTACTTTGTACCCCCCATTTTCTTTAGTTATTATAAGAGCACTATTGGAAGAGTTCTTATGCTCATTCTGTTCATATTGATGTTCCATATTACCAAGAACCGTATACACATGATATTTATTAGCAGGGAAAGTTCCAGTTGGAATTTCGTTAACAGAACCTTCTGCATTGAAATCTATAAGAATTATAGAATAATTAGAAGGCATTTGTGATTCATTTTTGATATTGTACATATCAAAAGTCATAAGTTCCAAACTATACTTATTCTCGCTATTCCCAGGTGTGCAGTACCAATAAGCGTGATTCAGAGTTGTTTTATTGCCATCAATTGTCAATGTTGCACTTCCTGTACCGGTTTCATCATCATCATCATCAGAACATGCAGTAAAATTCATTCCCATTAATAACAAACAGATTCCCACTAACCATAAATTACAGACTTTGAATAAATCATCTTTTTTCATCTTCAATTTAGCTTTTAATAAGTAATTTGTAATATAATTTATTTATCTCAAATGCTGCAAATGTAATTAATAACGCCAATCTGAGAAAATAAGATTATTCTACTTTAGGTTTAAACAGTTTCAAGCTGCAACTATTTGATGTAAAATAATGCTTAAGTGGAATAAAAAAAATCACTGTATGATGTTTAGTTTTGATATTGATTTACAAAAGAAGAAATCCCCCAATAAATCCCCAATATCAAATCTAAATAATGAGATATTTTAGAAGGTATGTCTGTATTCTAACCCCTCGCACAATATATTGAAACAAACTTTTGCTATCAGACAGAAAGTCATTATCTTTGCACATTGCAAAGCTGAAAACAATAAAATCACACTATACAATGGAAAAGAAATTCAAAAGAACCACCGTCACATCGGCACTGCCGTATGCGAACGGACCTGTCCACATCGGTCATCTGGCCGGTGTATACGTACCGGCAGATATCTATGTGCGTTATCTGCGTCTGAAGAAAGAAGATGTATTATTCATCGGCGGTTCCGACGAACACGGAGTGCCCATTACTATCCGTGCGAAAAAAGAGGGAATCACTCCGCAGGATGTAGTAGACCGCTACCATACGCTGATAAAGGAATCATTCAAGGAGTTCGGCATCTCATTCGACGTATATAGCCGCACCACTTCACCGACACATCACCAACTGGCTTCGGATTTCTTCAAGACATTATATGACAAGGGAGAATTTATCGAAAAGACTTCCGAGCAATATTACGACGAAGAAGCAAAAACATTCCTTGCCGACCGTTATATCACCGGCGAATGTCCGCACTGCCACTCTGAAGGTGCCTATGGCGACCAATGCGAGAAATGCGGAACTTCACTCTCGCCGACAGACCTTATCAACCCGAAAAGCGCCATCAGCGGCAGCAAACCGGTGATGAAAGAAACCAAACACTGGTATCTCCCTCTCGACAAACACGAAGGCTGGCTGCGCAAATGGATTCTCGAAGACCACAAGGAATGGCGCCCGAACGTGTACGGCCAATGTAAGAGCTGGCTCGACATGGGACTGCAACCGCGTGCCGTAAGCCGTGACCTCGACTGGGGTATCCCCGTTCCCGTAGAAGGAGCGGAAGGAAAGGTGCTTTACGTATGGTTCGACGCCCCCATCGGATACATCTCCAACACCAAAGAACTTCTTCCCGATAGCTGGGAAACATGGTGGAAAGATCCCGAAACCCGCTTGATACACTTTATCGGAAAAGACAATATCGTATTCCATTGCATCGTGTTCCCCGCTATGCTGAAAGCGGAAGGCAGCTATATCCTGCCGGACAATGTACCGAGCAACGAATTCCTGAACCTGGAAGGAGACAAAATCTCCACCTCACGCAACTGGGCAGTATGGCTGCACGAATACCTGGTCGATTTCCCGGGCAAGCAAGACGTACTCCGCTACGTACTGACCGCCAACGCACCGGAAACAAAAGACAACGACTTCACCTGGAAAGACTTCCAGGCTCGCAACAATAACGAACTGGTGGCCGTATACGGCAACTTCGTGAACCGCGCAATGGTATTGACCCAGAAATACTTCGACGGAAAAGTTCCCGCACAGGGTGAGTTGACTGACTATGACAAGGAAACGCTGAAAGAATTTGCCGACGTAAAAGCGGAAGTGGAAAAGCTGCTTGACGTATTCAAATTCCGTGACGCACAGAAAGAAGCGATGAACCTGGCACGCATCGGTAATAAATACCTTGCCGACACCGAACCGTGGAAGCTGGCAAAAACAGACATGGAACGTGTAGGGACTATCCTGAACATCTCCTTGCAACTGGTTGCCAATCTTGCCATTGCCTTCGACCCGTTCCTGCCGTTCAGCTCGGAGAGACTCCGCAAGATGCTGAACATGGATACCTTCGATTGGTCCGAACTGGGAAGAGACAACCTGCTTCCGGTAGGCCACCAGTTGAACAAGCCGGAACTGCTGTTCGAGAAAATCGAAGACGCTACCATCGAAGCGCAGGTACAAAAGCTGCTCGATACGAAGAAAGCGAACGAAGAAGCCAATTACAAAGCCAACCCGATTCGCCCGAACATCGAATTCGATGATTTCACGAAACTGGATATCCGCGTAGGTACTATCCTCGAATGTCAGAAAGTGCCGAAGGCAGACAAACTGCTGCAATTCAAGATTGACGACGGACTGGAAACACGTACCATCGTATCGGGCATTGCCAAGCATTACCAACCGGAAGAACTGGTAGGCAAACAGGTCTGCTTCATCGCCAACCTTGCTCCGCGCAAGCTGAAAGGCATCGTCAGCGAAGGCATGATTCTGAGTGCCGAGAATAACGACGGCAGCTTGGCAGTCATCATGCCGGGACGTGAAGTGAAGCCGGGCAGTGAAGTAAAATAACAGAATAATGTGTTCTGCAGAATTTGCAGAACCTTATTCTTTTTCCGATGACCGAACAAGTAACATCTTTAATAAAGTTAGTGTTTGGCAAAGAATATCATTTTAACAGTTAAAGGAAAGACTATGATATGAGTGAAAATCAGTCACTAAAAGAGAAGACAGCCAAAGGACTATTCTGGGGCGGATTCAGCAACGGTATACAACAGTTGCTGAATCTGCTTTTCGGAATATTCCTCGCACGGTTACTCACCCCGGCAGATTATGGAATGGTGGGAATGCTGGCAATCTTCTCCCTCATAGCCAGTTCGATACAGGAAAGCGGTTTCACGGCAGCTCTTGTCAATAAAAAAGAGGTGACGCACAATGACTATAATGCCGTATTCTGGTTTAACGCCGCAATCAGTTTGTCACTGTATCTGCTGTTATTTTTATGCGCACCGTTCATTGCCGATTTTTACAACACTCCTGAACTGACGCCACTGGCACGTTATTCTTTTATAGGATTTTTCATTGCCAGCCTGGGCATATCCCATAGCGCCTATCTCCTGCGCAACCTGATGGTCAAGCAGCGGGCTTTATCGTCGGTCATCGGACTTATCGTCTCAGGAATCACCGGGGTCACGCTGGCTTACTTTGGCTTTTCTTACTGGGGCATTGCCACGCAAAGCATAGTTTACGTATCTGTCAATACCGCCTGCTACTGGCATTTCACCCATTGGCGGCCGACGCTCCAGATCAATTTCGCGCCCATCAAAGAGATGTTCGGATTCAGTGGGAAGCTATTGATAACCAACGTATTCAATCACATCAACAACAACTTGTTTTCGGTGATACTGGGGAAGTTCTACACAGAACAGGAAGTGGGATACTATAACCAAGCCAATAAATGGTGCGGCATGGGACAACTCTTTATATCGGGCATGATAAACGGAGTGGCACAACCGGTGCTCACTAAAGTTTCGGACGACCCTGAACGGCAAAAGCGGATATTCCGCAAAATGCTGCGTTTCACCGCCTTTGTAGCATTCCCTGCCATGCTGGGACTGGGGATTATCTCAGAAGAACTGATTATCATTACCATCACCGACAAATGGTATTCCAGTGTATCTATCATGCAGATTCTGTGTATCAGCGGAGCCTTTGCCCCCATCGCATACCTCTATCAGCAGCTTATTATCAGCAAAGGAAAATCCCGTGTCTACATGTGGAACACCATATCCCTCGGCATTCTTTTACTCTCAAGCGTTCTTCTGGTTCATTCCCATGGGATATATGCCATGCTTGCCGTTTACGTCTCCATCAATATCCTGTGGATACTGACATGGCACTACTTCGTACAGCAGACTATCGGACTGAAACTGCGCCACGCCTTGGCAGATATACTTCCTTATGCCATCATAGCAGCCGCCGTCATGGCAATCACCTACAATCTCACCTATTCCATCGAGAACATTTATATCCGCCTGGCAAGTAAGATAATACTGGCAGCAACGCTCTATGCAGCAGCCATGTGGGCGAGCCGCTCCGTCACCTTCAAGGAGAGTATAGCCTATTTCATCAAAAAGAAAAGCCATGAACACGAATGATCTTGCTACCCAATACCGTCTGCTGAACAGTTCTTTCAAGAAGACAATGATTTATCATGTAGGCATAGATGCCGGATTCTTTACCGAATATACCTATATGATTCATGCCATGCTCTACTGCCTGCAACACAAAATTCAGTTCAAACTCTATTCCGACGACGCCAACTTCGGGTGGGAAAAAGGCTGGGAAGATTGTTTCGTCCCTTTCTGCGAACAGGTGCACGAATCGTTTCACCATACATACAACACCCATCGTCTTCCTTCGTGGAAAGCACTGATGAAAGACAAGAAACTGCCCAGGACAAAACTTCTGAAATGGAAACTAAAGGTTACTTTAAAGAACCTTATCGGAAAAATTCTTGCTTTTCTTGTATATAGCAAACCGGTATTGCTCAATTTCCAACTGAAATTCAATCCTGCCCAGCATTTCCATATCCCCGAACTGGGAATAGACGGTGACTACCTCCACGCATTCCAGAAGCTGACGGAAATCACCTGGAAGTTCAACACGGCAACCGCACAGGAATGTCGCCAATTGGCGGACAGCCTGCAACTCCCGCAAGCATACGCAGGATGCCAGATACGCGGCGGAGACAAAATAACCGAAACCAACCTGTTGCCGCCGGAACATTACATACAGCTTATCAAAGAAAAGACAACGGCACGCGATGTATTTGTGCTGACCGATGATTACCGGCTTTTTCAGCAAGTGCAGACTCTTGTTCCGGAAATACACTGGTACACCCTGTGCAGCCCCGACGAGCAAGGATATGTCAACAGTTCCTTCACACAGACCGCCAAAGAGCTGAAACAAAAGCAGATGACACGTTTCCTTTCTTCCATACAGATATTGATGAACGCTTCCGTCTTCATAGGAAGCATCACCGCCGGCCCGAGTCTGTTCCTGTTAAAGAAATTCTATCCGAGCATCAGTCCGGCAGACTGCTCGCTCAAGGATTTCCCATATGCATCCACCCTCCCCATTCCGGGACGCGGACAGGTGGCAACGGAGTATATCCGCCGGCATTAAACAAAATTTCAACAGAGTCTTACCTCTTAAAGCCAATTAATTACTACTTTTGCATCATATCATAATAGTAGCCCATACAAAAAAATGAAAAGGAACATAGCTATCATACTAGCAGGCGGAGTAGGCAGCCGATTGGGTCTGTCGACACCTAAACAATTCTTCAAGGTGGCGGGGAAAATGGTAGTGGAACATACTATCGACGCATTCGAGAGCAATCCGCATATAGACGAAATAGCCATTGTCTCCAACCCTTTCTACATCTCCGACATCGAATCCATCATCATCAAGAACGGGTGGAAGAAAGTAAAGAAAATACTGAAGGGGGGAGAAGAAAGATACCACTCCAGCCTGTCGGCAATCAATGCTTACGAGGGAGAAGACGTCAACCTGATCTTCCACGATGCCGTACGCCCTTTGGTCAGCCAACGGATTATCAACGACGTGATTGAAGCATTGAAAACTTACAAAGCCATCGACGTGGCAATGCCTGCCACGGATACCATCATCGAGACAGAAGGAGACTTCATCCGGAGCATCCCCGACCGCAGCAAGCTGAAACGCGGCCAGACCCCACAAGCGTTTGATATAGAAAGCATCCGCCGCGCATACGAGATTGCCCTGAAAGACCCGCATTTCAGAGTGACCGACGACTGCGGAGTAGTAGTGAAATATATGCCCGAAGAACCCGTCTATGTCGTCATGGGAGAAGAAAGCAACATGAAGCTGACCTACAAGGAAGACACCTACCTTTTGGACAAGTTTTTCCAGCTACGCAAAAGCGAACTGAGCAATCTTCCCCGCGAAGAATCGCAGCTCAATAATAAAGTAGCGGTTATCTTTGGCGGAAGCTATGGCATCGGAGCTGATATTGCCCGTATCTTACAGGAAAAAGGGGCACAGGTATTCTGTTTCTCCCGCAATCTGAACGGAACGGATGTAGGATGCAAAGAGCAGGTAGCCGATGCGCTCAAAAGCGTATACCGGCAGGCGCAACGGATAGACTACATTATCAACACCGCCGGCATACTGAATAAAGAGCCGTTGGTCAGCAGTGACTATCAGACTATCAGCAATGCGGTGAACACCAATTATATGGGGACAATCAACGTAGCGCTCGAAGCCTATCCTTATCTGAAAGAAAGCAAAGGGAAACTGATATTCTTCACTTCCAGCTCTTATACACGGGGCAGGGCTTTCTACAGCATCTATTCGTCCACAAAAGCTGCGATTGTAAACTTCGTGCAAGCCATCGCGCAGGAGTGGGAATCGTTCGGTATCAGCGTCAACTGCATCAACCCCGAACGAACCAAAACCCCGATGCGCGTCCACAACTTCGGCATCGAGCCGGAAGACAGCCTGCTCTCTTCCGAGACAGTGGCAATGGCTACCGTACAGTCGCTACTCACAGAATTTACCGGTCAGGTGATTGATATTAAAAGAAACGAGTTATGAGCAATCCATATTTATCCGCCTACGTAGCGCAGAACCTGCGCACCTGCCAGTTGAAGCAGCTCTCTATCCTCGAAGAGGTGGACCGCATCTGCCGGAAGCACGGCATAGACTATTGGCTGGACGGCGGCACACTCCTCGGAGCTGTACGCCACGGCGGATTTATCCCCTGGGACGATGACATTGACCTGGGAATGCGCCTGCCCGACCTGCAGAGGTTCATCAAGGTAGCTCCCGCCGAGCTGTCCGAGTCTTTATTCCTGCAAACCCCGGAAAGCGACCCGCTGAACAAAGAGCCTATCATCAAGATACGCGACCTGAACTCGCTCTATATAGAAGCCGGAGATACATTCGACGTCAGTTACGAGAAAGGGCTTTTCCTCGATATTTTTCCGTTTATCCCTTATCCGAGCGTGCCCCGGTCCTGGGTGAAAAAACTGTGCAAAGGCATATCCACCAGTTATTCCATCCTGCATGCACGGCATTATTACAGCTTGCGCTCCTTTGCCGAATTTTTCTACTTTGGCGCCAAGAACATAATATACAGGAGCATCTGGGGCATCTTATGCTTATTCTACAAGAAAGATACCTACCTGTCCAACGTGCTGATAAACAATGGTTACGGCATTATGCACCGCAATGATTCCGTATTCCCCCTTTCGGAAATCACCTTCGAAGGGAAAACATTCATGGCTCCGGCCGATCCGGATGCCTATCTGAAAGATTTATATAAAAACTATATGGACATCCCGCCCAAGGAAAAGCAGATGGTCCATGCCATTTATATTCACCCGGAACTAATAAAGAAGTCATGAAACCCGCTCTCGTAGATGTCTCAGTACTGATTCTGTTCTTCAACCGCCCGCAACAGTTGTCGCAAGTGTTCGAACAAGTAAAGAAAGCACGTCCGTCCCGGCTGTTTCTCTATCAGGACGGAGCGAGGAACGAACGCGACCTGCCGGGAATAGAGGCTTGCCGTGAAATCGTGTCGCAGATAGACTGGGAGTGCGAGGTGGAACGCCTTTATCAGGAAAAGAATTTCGGCTGTGACCCTTCGGAATACATCTCACAGAAATGGGCTTTCTCGAAAGTCGAGAAGTGTATTGTGCTTGAAGACGACGATGTGCCGTCCGTCTCCTTCTTCCGGTTCTGCAAGGAGATGCTGGACAAATACGAACACGACACCCGCATCAGCATGATTGCCGGATTCAACCCCGAAGAAATCACCAAGGATATGCCTTATGATTATTTCTTCGCCACTACTTTCTCTATCTGGGGATGGGCGAGTTGGAGACGCGTAGTCGACCAATGGGACGAGTTCTACAGTTTCCTGGACGACTCTTTCAACATGAGGCAGCTTGAGCAGCTTATCAAGGAACGTAAATTCCGAAGCGACTTCATCTATATGTGCCAGCGTCATCGTGAGCATCAAAAGGCTTATTATGAAACAATCTTCCATGCTTCCATTCTATTCGGTTCGGGACTGAGCATCGTGCCCGCCCGCAATATGATTAACAATCTGGGAGCAACGGCAGATTCCACCCACTTTGCGGGTTCGGTCCATACATTGCCTAAAGGCTACCGGCGTATCTTCACGATGAAACGTTACGAAGTGGATTTTCCACTGAAGCATCCCCGTTATGTCATTGAGAATGTAGCATACAAGGAAAGCGTCTACCGCATCATGGGGTGGGATCACCCGTGGATTAAGATAGGACGTTCGTTCGAGGAACTGTTCCTCAACCTGAGATACGGTAATTTTTCTATCATCACGAAAGCTGTAAAAAACCGAATAAACAAATGGCTGAAAAGAAACAAGCATCACTAAATAATCCGCTTACCATCTATTTTTACCATACCCGCCTCACACGCGAAAGCTACGAGGAATGGAAAGAATATAAGTTCCCCGGACATATCTTATACGGACTCCCTCTGTTGGAAAAGTACGGGATACGTTCCGTGATGCACAGATACAAATTCTTCCCAAGCCGTCTGAAGCTCATGCTTTACACTGCCGGAGAGATTCTGTTCTGTAAAGAAAAATACGATGTACTTTACGCCACTTCTTTCCGGGGGATAGAGCCAGTCATCTTTCTTCGTGCCCTGGGACTTTATCGCAAGCCTATCGTTATCTGGCATCATACGGCAGTTGTAGCCAATCCCAAACCTTGGCGCGAACAGATTTCGCGTCTCTTTTACAAAGGTATAGACAAGATGTTCCTGTTCAGCCGGAAGCTGATTCAGGATTCACTGAAAACCCGGAAAGCTCCGCCCCACAAGCTAAAGCTCATACATTGGGGACCGGATTTGCCTTTCTACGACCACCTGCTTGCAGAAATGCACGGCCGGCAGCGCGAAGGGTTTATCTCTACCGGCAAAGAGAACCGGGATGTGGACACGCTTCTACAGGCATTCTCTTCGACAAAAGAGGAACTGGATTTATACATTGCCGTCTCATGCGGAACTATCAATTACCAAAATATCATCAATCGGTATTCATTGCCCGATTCCATTCATGTCCATTATACGGACGGAGTGATTCCCTACGAACTGGGGAAACTCGTGGCACGCAAAAGCTGTATTGTGATTTGCTGTCTGGACTTTCCCTACACGGTAGGATTGACCACGCTTGTGGAAGCATTCGCCCTCGGTATTCCCGTGATTTGTTCGCGCAATCCCAACTTTGAGATAGACATCGATAAAGAAGGAATAGGAATCACCGTAGAATACAACGACGTACAAGGCTGGACAGATGCCATCCGCTATATTGCCGACCATCCCGAAGAAGCACGCCGCATGGGAGAGAAGGCCCGCAAACTGGCGGAAGAACGCTTTAACCTCGAAATCTTTTCACGCGAAATAGCAGAAAGCTTACAGGAAATATCAAACATTTCCTCTAAAAGACGTACATTTGCATAAACTTTTATGCTCATGAGAGTCCTGATTATAAATACATCCGAACGAATCGGCGGTGCAGCCATCGCGGCAAGCCGACTGATGGAATCACTGAAAAACAACGGTATCAAGGCCAAAATGCTGGTTCGCGACAAGCAGACCGACCAGATCAGCGTTGTCAGCCTGAAACGTAACTGGTTGCAAGTGTGGAAATTCATGTGGGAGCGCATCGTTATCTGGAGTGCCAACCGCTTCCGGCGTTACCATTTGTTTGACGTGGATATTGCCAATACGGGAACGGACATCACATCGCTTCCTGAATTTCGGCAGGCCGACGTTATACACCTGCACTGGATCAATCAAGGAATGCTCTCACTGAATGACATACGGAAGATACTGGCATCCGGCAAACCTGTAGTCTGGACGATGCATGATATGTGGCCATGTACGGGTATCTGCCATTATGCACGGGAATGTACGAATTATCAGCAGGAATGCCACAACTGTCCCTATATCTATAAAGGCGGTGGGCGGAAAGACCTGTCCTATCGCACGTTCCGCAAGAAACAAAAGCTATACAGTCAGGCTCCCATCCACTTCGTCACTTGCAGCCGCTGGCTGAAAGAGCAGGCGAAGACCAGTGCCTTATTTGAAGGGAAAAGCGTCACGAATATTCCGAACGCCATCAATACCAACCTGTTCAAGCCGCAGGACAAACAGAAAGCACGGGCTAAGTTCATGCTACCGGAAGACAAGCAACTGATTCTGTTCGGCTCGCTGAAGATTACCGACAAACGCAAAGGGGTGGATTATCTTATCGAAGCCTGCAAACTGCTGGCAGAGAAGCACCCCGAATGGAAAGACTCACTGGGAGTCGTCGTATTCGGCAACCAGTCGCAACAGTTACAGGAGATGCTGCCTTTCCGTGTCTATCCGCTTCCTTATATCAAGAACGAGCACGAGGTGGTAGATATCTACAATGCCGTAGACCTCTTTGCCATCCCGTCTCTGGAAGAGAATCTCCCCAATATGATTATGGAAGCAATGGCTTGCGGAGTGCCCTGTGTAGGATTCAACGTAGGCGGTATCCCCGAAATGATAGACCATCTGCACAACGGCTACGTAGCACAATATAAATCTTCGGAAGATTTTGCCAACGGCATACACTGGATATTGACAGAACCGGAATATAAGGAACTCTCCGCACAAGCCTGCCGCAAGGTACTGGGAAATTACTCGGAAAGTATCATCGCCAAAAAATATACAGATGTCTACAACAAAATAACGGGAAAATATGCATAGCATCCAC
Organism: Bacteroides sp. f07; assembly: GCF_042854785.1. Classification (NCBI taxonomy): domain Bacteria; kingdom Pseudomonadati; phylum Bacteroidota; class Bacteroidia; order Bacteroidales; family Bacteroidaceae; genus Bacteroides; species Bacteroides sp. f07. The sequence goes on from NZ_BAABXI010000003.1 coordinate 764,277, forward strand.
CCTACTCCCAAGTTCTCGATTATCACGGTGACATACAACGCTGAGAAGGTATTGGAAGACACCATCCAAAGTGTCATCTCGCAGACGTATCATCACGTGGAATATATCATCGTGGACGGAGCTTCCAAGGATGGAACTTTAGCTATCATCGACCGCTACCGCCCGCGGATACACACCGTAGTGAGCGAACCGGACAAAGGACTGTATGATGCCATGAACAAAGGAATCGCCCTTGCCAGCGGCGATTATCTCTGTTTCCTGAATGCAGGCGACTGTTTTCACGAAGATGACACCTTACAGCAAATGGCACATAGCATCAACGGTTACGAACTGCCCGACGTTCTTTACGGAGAAACAGCCATCGTAGACAAAGACAGGCACTTCCTGCGTATGCGCAGGCTTTCCGCCCCTGAAACGCTAACCTGGAAAAGTTTCAAAGAAGGAATGTTGGTCTGCCATCAGGCGTTCTTCGCCCGCCACACCCTGGTAGAGCCGTATGACCTGAAATACCGCTTTTCCGCCGATTTCGACTGGTGTATCCGTATCATGAAAAAAGCACGCACACTCCATAATACACATTTAACGATTATCGACTATCTGGACGAAGGAATGACCACCCGAAACCGGAAGGCATCCCTCAAAGAAAGATTTCGTATCATGGCGAGACACTACGGGCTGATTGGCACCATAACGCGCCATGCATGGTTTGTCCTGCGGTTAGTAACCCGACACTGATTATGACCTATTCAAAAGAGAAGAAGTATAAAGACTTCGAGGCACTGTTCCGGATGAATTATTCCCGGCTCTATTTCTATGCGTTCAATCTGGTGAACGATCAGGAATGTGCCGAAGATATAGTTGCGGACACCTTCAGTTATTTATGGGAAAACTATGATACGGTGGTGGAAGGCGTTTCGCCGCTACCCTTATTATATTCCCTGATTCGCAATAGCTGCATCGACCATCTGCGACACTGTGATGTAAAAAGCAGGTACGCCTCCAATATCTCCCGGGAATCCGAATACTGGGAAGAAAACAATGACGATGAAGAACATCAGGAACGCATCTCCCAAGTGATGTCTGCCATCAACCAGCTCCCGCCGCAAACCCGCAAAGTTTTTGAATCCTGCTTTCTCCACGGGAAAAAATATAAAGAAACGGCAGAAGAAATGGGAATTACGATCAACACCGTGAAGACTCTAATATCCAGAGCATTATCCTTCATCAGAAATAAAACGGATAAATAAAAACAGCACACGGATACAAAAAAAATATTTCCATTGTCACCCTTTTCTTTGAGTATAACGTAATAATATATAGAATATGAAAACTGAAGAGCAACCCAGACAGGAGCAAGATTATGAATATGCCTTACAGGCATTGGACGATTGGACATTCCGCCAGTCGGAGGAATTCATTGCCTGGCTCGAAGAAGAGTCCCACCGTACCCTGTTCCGGGAAATGATGGACAGCCGGGAAGCCTTGATGAACCTGAATACGCAAATGGCGCCGGATGTAGAAAAAGCCTGGAAACGGGTAGACCCGCGTCCCAAAACTTCATCGCTCAGAAAATATTATTTATGGACGGTAAGTGCGGCAGCTATCGCCTTGCTCATTATTATAGGCTATCCGTTCTTCTCTATCACAGAAGAAAATACGTATGCAGAAGTGGCGATTGTTTTTCCCGCTTCCGAAAGAGTGCAAAGCATAGAACTACAAACTGGCGACGGACAAATTGTACCGATTAGCGGTCAAGCAGACAAACAATTATTAGCAAGAAGAGGGGCTCATCTGGAAAATGAGTCCCTGAGGTATCAAGATGCCAGCGAAGCGGAAGGGCCGATGGCTACACATATATTGAGCACACCGAGAGGCAAAAACTTCAAACTCGTACTGGAAGACGGAACCGAAGTCTGGCTGAATGCGGAAAGCAAGTTGCACTACCCCAATCGCTTCACAGGCAGAGAACGGAAAGTGGAACTGGAAGGCGAAGCCTTTTTCCATGTGGCGAAAGATGCCAGCCGTCCTTTCATCGTAAAAAGCGGAACTGCGGAGACACGTGTATTGGGAACCGAATTCAACTTCCGGGCTTACCCGCACGAAAGCAGGCACGTGACATTGGTATCGGGCAGTGTCATCGTATCCGACACTCAAAAAGAAAATGAGTTGCGGCTTACCCCCGGCGAAGATGCTCCCCTGGATGAAAACGACTTGATGTTAATCCCGCGCAAGGTAGACATCAACGAGTATGTAGCCTGGAAAGAAGATTTATTCTGTTTCAGAGAAGCGCAGCTTGTAGAAATCATGAAAGCCATCGGACGTTGGTACAATCTGGCTATCGTTTTCACGGATGAAGCGTCCATGCACTATCATTTCAACTTTTGGGCAGAACGCACAGATCAGCCGGAACAAGTTCTCAAGCTTCTCAATCAGGTAGGAAAAGTAAAGGCTACCCTCGAGGGTAACCGGATTACGATAAGTAAACTATAAAAAAAAGAGAACAATGAAAATGAAAAGATTTTATGGACTTTGTATCTTCTTACCAGCAGTTTCTATAGCTGTGGCACAAGTGCCCTATCAGATTGAAGGAACCTGGGAGAACGGAGCTGGAAAAACTGTTTTTCTGCAAAAATACATCACGGCCGATAGCCTGCAAGCCATCGACTCGGTAAAGGTTGCCTCAGATTTTTCTTTTTCACTGAAAGGAAAAGTAAAGGAAGAACAACGGATGGCTATCAGTTGCAGCCCCAAGAATAAAGCCGAAATCTTTGTCAGCATAACCCCTCTTCAGGTCACTATTCAGGAGAAAACAACCACCGACAAAAAAGGGAAAACACATAACACCACCCATATAGAAGTCAAAGGTGACCGCGAACAGGAAGTCCTGAAATCAGGGCAAACGCTTTCCACCACCGCTTCTTTCTTCCAACTGGGAAAGATGATAACACTGTCACAAGCATTGAACTCAAAAGATACGACGGCCATTGACTCGGCCAAATACAAAGTAGCCATGATAGACAGCTTGATTGCAAGGTCGGTGCAGAACTATATGGATACCACCCGCAATGACATAGCCTCAACTTATTTCTTCGAGCGTTATCTAATGACAAACCAGACACTGGACGAGGTGCTTTCTTTCTATGACAAGCTGACAGACCGGGTAAAGAAATCCGCTCCGGGACTGGTTTTGAAACAAAAGATAGAAGATATGCAACAGGTAAATATAGGCGGTATCGCACCCAATTTTGAACTGACCACTCCCGAAGGGAAGAAACTTTCCCTGCATGAGCTCCGCGGACACATCGTATTGCTGGACTTCTGGGCTTCCTGGTGCGGCCCCTGTTTAGCGGAAGTGCCCAACTTGAAAGCAATCTACGAGAAGTACCACAGCAAAGGGTTGGAGATTCTCGGCGTATCGCTAGACGAAAAAGAAGCTGCCTGGAAAGGTGCCATTGAAAGAAAAGGGCTAACTTGGAAGCATGTATCCTCACTGAAAGGATGGAAATGCCCTATAGCGCAAAAGTTCAAAGTGACGGGTATCCCCCGCATGTATATCATTGACGCGCAAGGAAAAATCATAGCGCAAGACCTGCGCGGAGAAAAACTTTCCCAGAAGATGGATGAGCTTTTCGCAAAATAGTTTTTTTATTCTGTGATACAGTAAACTGTCATATAGCTACATAAACATGGCTGTATGACAGTTTCATTCTATTAACACCTTTCATTCTGCTATACAATCCGGCTGTTTGGTTGTGCATAATTATTCAAAAAGTATAAATTAAAACCAATTGCCTGCATTTTCTCAAAAAAAGTTTCTTTTCTGTCACCCATTTCCACAGACAAAACGTAATAAACATATAGAAGGCTTAAAAAAGCTTACGAGAGGGTATTACAAGAGTAAAAGAACAAAGTTTGTCAAACACTAAATGCATAATCATGGTGAAAATTTGGACTAATTCCTTCAAAAGGAGCAGAATGAATCACTTTGTGGCTAAAATGTTCTGGTTGTTGCTGACCTTAACAATATTCAGCACCAATATCCGGGGACAACAAAGTGAAAAGAGGATCTCACTTGAGTTCAAAAATGAACGGCTTGCCAATGCTTTCAAGAAAATAGAGGAAGCAAGCGGGTACAAGTTTATCTTTAATTATGAGAATATCTTTGCTTATGGTGTCACGGGGAGTATCAGAAACAAGACAATCACTGAAACGCTCGACGAAGTGATCGGCAAAAAGCCGTTAGTGTATAAGATAGACGGCAATTTTATTACGATTGCCCTGAAACCCGGCAGTCCGGAAGCTGAAGCAAAATCCAGACTGTGCCAGTTGGACGGTATCGTCATAGACGAAAACAAGCAACCGCTCCCCGGAGCGCATGTCATCATTGAGGGAACGAAATGGGTGACAACCACGGATATAAACGGGGCTTATAACTTTTTAGTTGAAAACAGTACAAGCTACACGCTCCGGTTTTCTTATCTGGGAATGGAAACAAGACAAGTCAAGGTATCTGTCGAAAAGGGGCTTGCCAACAAAAAAGTATCTCCTGTCATCCTGAAAGAGAGCGATGCCGCCTTGAGTGAGGTTGTCATTACAGGTTATCAAGTGATGGATCGCCGTGAATCTGCCAGTGCAGTTTCCTCTATAAAAGCTGCGGACATCATGGTACAGGGAGTCAGCTCTATCGACCAGATGCTTCAGGGTACTATACCGGGCATGGCGGTAATGAATACTTCGGGTGAGCCTAGTGCCACTCCTAAAATCCGTATCCGTGGTAATGCCACCATCAACGGTAATAAATCTCCGGTATGGGTGGTGGACGGAGTAATCCTTGAACAGGACGTGCCTTTCACTGCTTCGGATATCAATAGTGAAGATGCCGAATATCTGATAGGTAATGCCATCTCAGGAGTAAATCCGCAGGATATTGAAAGTATCACTGTATTGAAAGATGCGTCGGCAACCGCCATTTATGGTGTAAAAGCCGCGAATGGAGTAATCGTAGTGACCACCAAGAAAGGCAAAGCAGGGCGTCCCGTCATTACCTATAATGGTAATGTCACGCTGAATACCCGTCCTTCCTACTCCAACTATCATCAGATGAATTCGCAGGAGCGCATCGCTTTCTCCAAACAGTTGGTTGATGCCGGATACAACTTCGGACGTACGCCGTATGGACCGACGTATGAAGGCGCTTATGAAGCATTGATGAACAAAGACATGACCCTGGACGAATTCAAATCGGAAGTCAGCGCCATGCAGACAAGGAATACCGACTGGTTCAAGCATCTGTTCCGAAACAGCATCACGCATACGCACAATGTCAGCGTGTCCGGCGGTACGGAGAAAATGACTTATTACATCTCTGCCGGCTATCAGAATATCGAAGGCGCGGCGAAAGGTTCGGATACCGAAAAAATCAGTACGCTGGCTAAAATGACGATGGACATAAACAAGCACATCAGCTTCACTGCTAAAGTCGATTTTACCAATACATCCAATAACGGATACAATTCTTCCGTCAACCCTTTCAACTATGCATACAGCAAGTCAAGAACCATTCCTGCTTTCAACAACGACGGTTCATACTATATGACTTATGAGAAAGACGGAAACACCGGCACAAAGTCTATCGGCTACAATATCCTCAAGGAGCTGGATAATACCGGAAAATCGTCACAACTGGATGATTTCAACGCCTTGCTCCAACTGGATGTGAATATCATCAGCGGACTGAAGTATACCGGTACTTTCTCTTACCACAACACCAATACGGCACAAAGGGAGTGGGCTACCGAGCAGTCTTACAACATAAGTAGTATCAGAGGATGGGATTATGGTATGTACACTCCCTATGATACGGATATTTATAATGCGTCCGCACTTCCTTACGGTGGTATGCTGTATCAGTCCAACCTGCGTAAAACGGGTTATACTATCAGAAACCAGGTAAGTTACACCGGAATATTCGGCGGATACCATCATATCAATATCATGGCGGGTACGGAAGCGCGGCGGAACGCTTACAAAGGCGTAGGAATCACGGGGTACGGCTGGACACCGGAATTCGGCGAGAAGTTCAATCCGGTGATAACCGAGCTGTTCACCAGCCAGTATATACAAACAGGAAAGACACTTCCTACCAATACTAATTCCTTCACACAGGTTGCCTCTTTCTACGGCGTGGCTTCCTACTCCTATGACAACCGGTATATCCTGAACACCAATATCCGGTCGGACGGTTCCAACAAATTCGGCAGCAACCCCAAATACCGCTGGTTGCCTACTTACTCGTTCGCGGTGAAATGGAATTTGATGAACGAAGCATTCCTGAAAGATGTTTCCTGGATAGACAATCTGGCTCTCAGAGGGTCTTATGGTATCCAGGGAAATATCCACGAAGATTCCTCGCCCTATCTGATAATCACGACTGGTGATAGGGTGGAGAATATTCCGACTTCAAGTATCCGTTTATTGCCCAACCCCGACTTGAGATGGGAAAAAACACGTTCGTGGAACGCCGCCGTCGACTTCTCCTTGCTCGAAGGACGGCTAAGAGGTGGAGTCGATGTCTACGGCAAGAAAACATCTGACCTGATTATGAGTAAAACGGTAGCCTCATCCAACGGAAGAACCCTGCTATACTATAACGCAGGAAAAATGACTAACAAGGGGGTGGAAGGCTTTGTCAACATCGGACTTTTAAAGAAGAAAGACTGGGAATGGAGAATCGGCATGAACTTCAGCCGCAACATCAACAAAATCACCTATGCCAACCCAGAAGATTTAAGCGACGTTGAAATTGTCGAAAAGATGTTGAGCGGCAGTCTGGCTATAGAAGGAGCTCCTATCGGTTCGCTTTATGCTTATGAATTTGCCGGCATCAATCAGGACAACGGCTATGCCATGTTCTATACAAGGGATGGTAGAAAATCGATCCGGGGCTCAAAGACGGATATGAAACTAGTACGCTGTGGCTCCATCTTCCCAAAACTGACCGGAGGATTCGACACCCAAATTCGTTATAAGGATTTCTCTTTATCCATGAATTTCACGTATAGTATCGGAAGCGTGGCACGGATTCCCAATTATTACGCAGATAATACACATTATATAGATCCGTTGAGCAACCTTTCCACTGACTGGCTGAAGTGCTGGAACAAGCCTGGCGACCAGACCATCTATCCGGCGCCGTATAACAGCACCGCATTGACCAACTACTTCGGGACGGAAGCGGGAGCCGCTTACGATACTTATGACGCGACAATAAAAGGGAAAATGATTTATCCATACGAAATGTATAATTACAGCAATATCAGAGTGGCGAAAGCTGATTTCCTCAAACTGAAACTCGTTTCGCTTAGTTACAACTTCCCCAAAAAGATGTTGCAACCGTTGAATGTCAACAGCCTGATGCTGCGTTTTCAGGTGACCAACTTATTCACTATCGCGGACAAGAAATGGAATGGACTGGATCCGGAAACAAATGGAGCCAATATTCCTGCTTTACCGACGTTCAGTTTAGGAGTAAATGTATCATTTTAACATCAAACAGCTAGAAATCATGAACAAGAAACTTATACACATAATATCTTTCATGGCTATCCTGTCGCTCTTTTCATGCGACGACTACCTAAAAGAGGACTCGGCAGACTTACTGATACCCGAATCCGTGACCGATTTCGCCCCGCTACTGCTGGGAGAAGGATACCCCGACAAGTTCGGTTCGCAAATCTCTTTCGTCAACTTAATGACGGATGATGTGGAAATGGGACCTCTTTACTATGACGCCGAACAAAAAAACGACAGGTATTGTACCACCTGGCGCGAAGGTATAGATGCCAAGGCAGGATATGGTGAAGCTGCTTTTATATGGCAGAGTGATTTTTCGGAGAATATCAGGGATGGTTTCTGGAGCGGGCGTTACAGCAATATCCTAGGATGCAACACTATCATCAATGCCTTGCCGGAAATGACTTATGCGGAGACGGAAGAAGGACTTTACCGGGCTTTGGCGGCACAGGCGTACGCACTGCGCGCTTACCATTACTTCTGCCTGATAAACACATATGCTCTCCCCTATTCGACAGCCAATCTTGACAAACCGGGTGTTGTAATAAAGACCAGCCCCGAAATACAAACAACTCCGCAACCGAGAGCAACTATCAGGGAAGTGTATGCATTAATCAATAACGACATAAAGAAAGCACAGGAATATATAACGGGAGCTGTATTCCAGTGTGAAAAGTACACCGGTAGAAAACCTGAAATCACGTCTGCAGCTATTTACTTCCTGGCAGCACGAATCGCCTTGTTCCAACAAGATTGGGATGGAGTAATCTCGGCGGCAGAGAAGTTTCTGGTCAAAAATTCTTCTATCCATAACCTGAATAGCGAAGATGCAACTATGTTCGGATATGTCTCGTCTTTCGAAAAGACCAGTTTCTGTGCCAACAATCAGGAATTGGACGAGGTGGTATTCGGATTCGGGCGGAGTGACGGTGGTTATGACTACCTTGCGCCTAACAACCCTATACTCATGTACTACGAGTATGGTTTTCATACTTCGTGGACAGGGGAAAATTCTTTAATCGGACTATATGACGAGGACGACTTGCGGCTTCAAGCTTATTTCCAAAGAAGATATAACAAATCCGGCAGTACGCGCAATCCCACTTATTATGCAGGACAATACCACCCGCACAAATACGACCAGAGAGCGGGCACAAACTATTCCAGTCAAGCCTGGAGAACTCCCGAGCTTTACCTGAACCTGGCAGAAGCATATGCACAGAAAGCAAGCGGTGTCAGCAATGATGCTATCGGGTTGCTCAACCAACTGCGGGTAAAGAAATACAAATCGGGAAGCCCCAATGCCGAAAAGCAAATCTCGGACTTTGCAACAAAAGACGATTTAATTCAATTCATCTGGCAAGAACGTCGCAGGGAGTTGTGTTTTGAAGAAATCATGCGTTTTTGGGATATGCGCCGCCAGGGTATGCCGTCTGTGGAACATCGGCTTTTCAGTTCTCCCAAAGAGTACTCGGTATATCGCCTGAAAGCGGAAAGTCCGAACTATGTACTTCCTATTCCCGAAGATGAGACTAGTTATAACAATGCAATTGAGAACAACCAGCGGGAAGTTATCGCTTCTTCTTCCCTGGGAACACTTGAATAATACAACCATTAAAAAAGTACCATTATGATAAAGAATATACTATATGCATGGTGCATCGTCATGACGGTAGCCATAACCGCCTGCTCCGAGGGGTCGCTGACTTCCATTGACGAGCTGAACAGTACGATCTATGATCCGGAAAGTACGGGGAATGAAGCGATTGATAACCAGATTAATGCATTCTACAAAAAATACGGCAGTAAAATATTGTATGATTTCCCGGCAAGCGACTTGTATTTCGGATGGAGCAACAGTGATATTAAGTGGTATGTTCCCGTGAAACAGGAAGGAAGCGAAACGTATATCGAACGCATGGTTTCTTTCTTGGAGAACGATGCGTTAAATGAATATCCGCCTGCATTCACAAAAAAGTTTCTTCCATACAGAATCTTCCTGGTAGACTCCGTATGTGACAATAAGGAATATCTAAAAAGCAAACTGGTGGATGTACTGGAACTAAAGACACACGGCATAGTTATCGCCCATGTAAGCAAAGACATGGATGACTTGGACGAGGATGACTGGCAGGGAATGAAGGCTTCCATCAATACGGCATTATTAAATTCCATTTATACCGCCGTAGGTGTAGAGCCGACAGATTTTAATGCTTCCAGTGAAGCTACTTTCATGATAGACCTTCTTGAGGATCCGCTGGAAGAATTTACGGATTTGGAGTACTCATGCTATTCGGCGACAGTTATCAATGCCACTCCTATCTATTTTGAGGGTGAATTGTTCTACATAATGAAGCCCAGCAACAACGAGGACTTCGGCTATTATGTATCTTTCATCATGAAAACACCCAAGAGCCAAATAGACAGGGTATTCGAGCGTTTTCCGAAAGTAAAGAACCGGGCTTCGTTAGCTTATAAGTTCATGTTGGAAAGAGCCGGAACAGACCTGATAGAATTTCAGAAGAACACTTGTCCGGATGACCCGCTTCCACTCGATTATTTCTCCAGATAAGTATAGATATCAATGATAAACCAAATAAATATGTATATGAAAAGCTGGATTATAAGTACCATAATCGCCATCTGCCTGACAACGGGAATCGGATTTGCCCAAGTTCCCTATCAAATCAAAGGGAAATGGGCTACCGGAATAGGAAAAAAAGTCTATTTGAACAACTTCCCTGCAGATACTCCCGAAGCGGTGACGATTGACTCGACCACCGTAGCCCCGGACGGTAGTTACATTCTATCAGGAAAACTGAACAATATGCAACTATTGTCTCTCACCCATGAGAGTAGCAAAGGCTACAGACCGCTGATGGGTGATGGAAAACCTGCAGATATCCTCATAAGGGATGTAGAATACTCTTATAAAGAACCGACAGCCGCTTATGAAATAATAGGGAATTCAATAGAGCATAAGGCTTCCGAAGCAATTCTGGCATATTGGGGACATGATTTTATACGCAAGATGAACGAAGGTATGTTTGCCGCTGGTATAGAGAAGAGTGCCAAAGAAAACGACCTGTCGAAAAAGGCTGAATATGAGAAGAAGCTAAAGACCGTTCTACAGGAAAGGGAAAACGAAAAAAATGATTTTCTAAGCCGGTATGGGAATTGTCTTGCCGCACCTTACTTCATTGTGATGAATCTACTGAAAGGTATTCCCGTGGATGAGACAGAAGCATTCTACAACGGTATGGGAGAAAAAGCGAAAAAGACGCCAAAGGGAATCGAACTGAAAGAAAGCATTACAAAAATGAAGGCTTTGGCACCAGGAGCGAAAGCGCCGGATTTTACGTTACCGACTGTGACAGGAGAGGAATTTTCGCTTGCAAGCCTGCAAGGGCATATCGTCATCCTTGATTTCTGGGCTTCATGGTGTGCCCCCTGCATTGCAGAGATGCCTGTCGTGAAAGAAATCTATGCAAAATATAAGGACAAGGGGTTGAAGATAGTAGGTATTTCAATGGACAATTCGGAAGCGGCATGGTTGAAAGCCATCGACAAGGTACAAATACCCTGGATGCATGTCTCATCATTAAAAGGTATGAAAAGGTGTCCTGTTGCACAGCTTTACCAAGTTTATGCCATCCCTAAACTATACATCATAGACAAAGAAGGGAAAATCGTCGCAAAAGATTTACGGGGAGAGGAGCTCAAGAAAAAGGTGGACGAACTATTCGTTCGTCCGTAGAAATTCTCAATCATATAAATCTCTATACCCCATGCATACATTCATAATTGAGAAAGTCCTGCCGCCGAAAGACGACAGGACTTAACGTTTATCCGGCATATAGAGCATCACCTGATCCAATACCACTCCTTCATCCAACGCCCTAATCACCAGACGGTGGGGATTCTTTCCGGAGACCGGAAACACCATTTTACGGATAGCCTGATTACGCAATACATTCTCCTTCCATTCCTCACTGCGTCCTTTCGTTTCGTAAGAAACCACTCTAGGTTCTGCACCGTCCAAAGATACCGAGAAGCGCAATTGCTCTCCGTGCACAGGGTGATTGGGTAACAAACGGACGTCTACTACTACCGAATCCGCTGCCCATTTGCCGAAATAAAAAGTCAGTGCATCACCCATGTTGATACCTGCCGCTCTGCCTTCATAGCCCAAACCTTCATAAGTTACAGGGGTTGTTACCATCTTCCCGTTCTGTTTATTCTTGCCGTCCAGCCCGTTCCACTTATAGACAGCGGTACGCTCTTTCATCATCGGCAAAGTAGCAGTTTTCCTCTCCACCCGGTTAAATACAGGCAGCTTGCGGGGTTTGAAATCCATCATACGGTTCCATTTACCATCTTCCAAAGCATTATACTGTTGTGTCAATGCAGCAATGCTGTCATAAGCAAGGTCACTCTGCCCCCAATCCGCCTTTCCATGACGTGCCAACTGAGCGTACAATAGCTTCCGGTTCATCTGCACAGCAGCCTGTACCGGATATTTCACCAACTCGAAATAGGCGCTTTGCCTGTCGGCCGGAACCTTTGAAGCTGCCCGCTCCACCGTTTCCGACAAATCACCATAAGCCCGCAAACGCGCATTTATCTCTTTCTCACTCCAAGGCAAATCTTTAACAACACGGTAGGCGGGATCTTTTTCCTCTTCTCTCGTATTTCCCATAAATTCCGGTTTGCGGATATGAGCCAAACGATAATGTTCCTGCATTACAGGCAATACAGCCTTTGCACATGAAGCTCCGAACTCCCGTTCCAGCCAATGTTTCAGATGAGAGGTCACTCCTTCTGAGGCTACCGCATCCAGATTCCAGGCCATATCCATAAACAGCTCTATCTGATATTCGGCAGGCTTGATATCCCCGACGTTCAATATCCACATCTTCTGTATGCCCTGATCATAGGCGAGTTTCATCTGCTGATAAATCAATGAAGGACTCATTGTACTCAACCAAAGATGGTCATGCGGACGTCCCCAATAGGATACATGATAGTAAACGCCATTCCCCCCTTTGCGCACACGTTCCTCGGCAGTAGGAAAATGGCGGATATAGCCGTAATTATCATCACACCACATCAATGTAACGTCATCGGGCACCTGCAATCCGGCATGATAAATATCGAGTACTTCTTTATAAGGGATAAAGACCTGTGGAACCTTAGTCATATCCTTATTGACGTATTTCCCAATCAATCCACGTTGGTCTACAAACACACGGTCTATCACCGCTTTCTGTTCTTCCACCGTCTTGGCTCCCTGCATCTTGCCATCATGTACTCCGCGCATTCCCAGCGTATAGAGTATCTCCTGATCTGCAACCTCCTTCACACGGTCTTCCCAGAATTTATAAACTGCGGCACTGTTGTTTACATAATCATATGCTCCCTCGCCTCTCCGCTTCCACTCACCGGCAGCATTACAGGCCATCGGTTCGCAATGCGAAGCACCTATGAATATTCCATATTTCTTTGCCGCTTCCCGATTGCCTTTGGTCAAAAAGAACGGAAGTGTACATTCGTGCATAGCCGGCCAATAAGTATTGGCATGCAGGCGCAGCAGCAGTTCGAAAATACGTTCATTCGTCCGCGGCCCGATTTCGCCTTTCACATCTGAAGGTTCATAAGTCCGGTTGCTCCATGGCATCAAGCCCCAGTCTTCGTCATTGATAAAGATTCCGCGATACTCTACCGAAGGCGACTGGACACTTCGGAACTTCCGTGAAAGTTTGAAAAAGTCCTTCTTTTCCGGAGTTACGTCCGCCCACCATTCCCAAGGGGAGACACCTAGCAAACGGGAAATTTCGAGTATTCCGTAGGCTGTGCCATGTTTATCGCTACCGGCTACCACCAGTTTTCCTTCCGGAGACACAGTCAACAGAAAAGCCTGTTGTTTTCCTTTCAAGACAGAAACATCCACCCCTGTTTGTTGAAGAAGCTCGCTCCGCCCGATCGTCCCTACGACAATCATTCCGGTACTTTCGCTCGCTTGGGTAGTGGACGACAATACAGTCCGAATATCACGGGTCAGCATATCCAAGGCAGTATGGACTACCTGTTCTTCGGAATTACTACAAGCGACCGTAACCGTCTGCCTAGCGTTTAATACAAAGTCTTTTTGCTTGCTATGAGCAGATAAAGTGACAATCAGAAAACTAAATAAAGAAAACAGGAGTTTATGTCTCATAAGTCATATTTTTATAAAGTACAAAAATAGAGCTTTGGAAAGCAATCCCCTATAGAAAAGAGTACAATCTCATAGATTTTTGTGCAAGATACTTTTAAAAGGCTACCGGCAATGCAAGGAATTGGTACATTAATGTACGTGCCATACGTTCCTGTCCTTTCGTGTTAGGGTGCAGACGGTCATACCCCGCATCATAAAAGTAAATCAACTGTTCTTCCACCATCGGATTCAATCCTGTCACCGCATTAAAGTCTATCACAGGCACTCCCCATACACTTCCGGCTTCCTTAACCGCTTGTACATAAGCATCCACATATTCACCACAACTATTCTGATAGTTTTCATCCGGCTGCACATTCGTTTCTCCAAAATCCGCCAACGAGCGATGCAACGGAGTCAACAGCACAATCTGCTTATCCGGGAAAAGCTGTTTCAACCGTTTCATTCCGATATTGATGCGTCCCTTATACGTATTTCCATCCATTACAGGGGTGCGTTTCTTGCGTGTTTCCATCTTCTTAGTCTCACCACGAGCCGCCATCACCTGTTCTTCCGTTTCCGTAAACCATTCTCCGATAGGGACACCCGCATTAAAATCATTCGTCCCCATGAAAACAATGATTGCATCCACTTCCCCACCATGTTCTTTCTTCAACTGTTCTGCCTGACGGGGCACGTCATTCCATTGCCTGCCGCTTATGCCATATACATAAGGAGTAATCCCCAACCATTCCTGCAGGAAATCCCAGTATTTCTTAATCTTGTTACCATAGCAATTCGGGTCTGTAATAGAATCCCCTATATACCCTACTCTTTTACCCTGCCACGGATGCTGGATACTTCTGTTATTATTTTCATTGGAGTTTACGACTTTAGAAGATTGATTCTGTCCGTACAGAAAACAAGAACAGAACAATAGGACTGTACATGTAAGTAATAATTTGCTTTTCATTGGTATTCTATATTAAATGAGACATTTGTATTCAATGTTCGGCAAATGTAGCTCAAAAATATACAAATCCAATCAATTTCATTACATATCTTCGTTCTTTAATCCTTCTGTTATCACTTTCCTTATCGGCATCAAGAACCTTTCCAATAAAGATATATCTTCGGTGATAATATCCGCCTGTCCCTCCATTTCCGGCAGAAACGGCAATTCTTTGTTATAACTGGTTCGTAATCCGTTCGGAAGTTGGATATCTACCATATAGCTTTTGATATTCTGTCCATCCACTACCGGTATCAAAGAGATGTTTTTTACCGTTCCTTTCACGATTCCAAATTCTTTATCCGGATAATTATTAAACCGTATATTCACCTTCTGCCCCTTTTTTACCTTGCCAGACCTTTCCGTTGGTAACAGCGCCTTTCCGATAATCTCCCCCTGATTGCTAGGAACAATATTAAAAACGATATTGCCTGCCGTCACATTCTGGTTGTTTGTCCAATACTGTGTCAAGGTAATCTCACCGTCTACCGGAGTTATCAGCGCATAGTTTATCTCCCAAGCATCTATCTCGGCCCTCAACTGGTTGATGAGCGAACGCAACTTCGTTTCCAGCGTATTTCTCTGATCCAGATACTGATATTCCGTATCATACAAAGATTCATTCATCTGTGCCAATTGAATCTGCAGGTTTTCCAAAGAGCGGTCCATATTTTCTGCCGAGAGGAAAGATTGCAGGTATCTGCTGTAAGACTCTTCGACAGCTTCTTTAGAAATAAGCCCCTTGACACCCAAGAGAGAATCCCGGGCATATTGTTGGTGGGCGATTTCTGTCTGGACTGCCGACAGTTCTTTCTGTTTCAGCATATTGGTATAATAAGCCTCATTCTGCACAATCCGCGCTTTCACCAAATCTATCTTTTTTAAATGATATGCCAACTCTTTAAACTGCTTGTATTCGGACATGGAAAGATAAAAAGACGAATAAAGAGACTGTAAGCTACCAAGCTGAAGCTGTTGGGAAGGAACCAAAGCAATAGTATCCAGATTACTCTCAGCTTGTTGTACCAATTCCTTCAGTCGGATTATATCATTCGTCTTAGCCGGATTTTCTATCACTGCAAGCAAAGTGTTTGCTTGAACTTGCTGATTATTCTCAACATACAGTTCCTGCAACTTCCCCGAAGTCCTAGCCACCACTGCGGACACAGGCGTGGTTCCGGTCAAGCTTACTGTAGAACTGATGATGTCCGGGTATTTGAATACGGCACTGCCTACAAGCAGCATCAGAACAACACAGGCTATCATCGTGATTCCCCAACGGACAATCCATGCGGGGACGGCAGTCAGCACTTCATTGAAATCTTCGCTTCTTAATTCTATTTCCGGTTTCCTGTTTTCCATACGCTATACTCCCAGTTCCAGTTGATTCTTCACCAATGTGTAGTAAGCCCCTTTCTTCGCCGTCAGTTCCTTATGAGTGCCCGACTCAATCACCTTTCCGGCTTCCATCACCACGATATTATCCGCATTCTGCACCGTGCTGAGCCGATGCGCCACCACTACCACCGTCTTTCCCTCATAAAACTGCGTCAGATTATCCAATATCTTTTTCTCATTGTTGGCATCCAGTGCATTCGTAGCTTCGTCAAAGAAGAGAAACGCCGGGTTCTTATAGACAGCCCTCGCAATGAGCAACCGTTGCTTCTGCCCCTGACTCACGCCGTTTCCTTCCATACCAATCTTACTGTTATACTTTTGCGGGAGTGATTCGATAAATTCCTTGATATTGGCCATCTCCACCGCATTCAACAGTTTCTTCGTATCTACCGACTCATCGCTGACAGCAATGTTTTTCGCAATGGAATCCGAGAAAAGAAATCCTTCCTGCATCACGGCTCCGGTATTTTGCCGCCACAAATGAGGGTTAATGTCTTTCAGCGAATAATTCCCCACTTTAATATCCCCTTTTACCGGATTATAAAACCCCAAGAGTAGTTTGACAACAGTCGTCTTGCCGCTACCGCTGGCACCTACAATAGCAGTCACCTTGTTGTGCGGAATGGTGAGACTCAGATTATCCAGCACATAATCCCTTTCCGCACCGTCATAGCTGAAACATACATTTTCCATCGTTATGTCCCTGTTCTCCGGCAACACATTGATTTTATCATTCATGTCGGTGATTTCTTCCTCTTTGTTATTAATCTCATTGAGCCGTTCGAGGCTAATTTTCGCATCCTGCAATGATTGGCTGAAACTTATCACCTGACCGATAGGCCCCGACAATTGTCCGATGATATAACTGATGGACATCATCATACCCAAGGTTATATCTCCGTCTACTACAGCCTTGGCTGATAAGAAGGAAATGAGAAGCGATGTTGTTTGGCTGAAAAACAACGAACCTACTTGCTGAGTCTGTCCCAGTGCAGTACCTTTGATACTTATCTTAAACAGTTTTACTTGTATGGATTCCCATTTCCAACGTTGTTGTTTCTCGCAATTATTAAGTTTGATTTCCTGCATGCCTGTGATAAGTTGCACCATGTTGCTCTGATTGGCAGAAGCTTGGGAAAAACGAGCATTATCCAGTTTGCGACGGTAACGCATGAAAGAGAGGATCCACATGACATACAAGGCATTCCCCACCAAAAAGACTATCAAGATAGACAGGTTATAATAAGCCATAATACCGGCGAAGATAAAGAAATTAAAAAAAGAAAAGAGAGTGGAAAGTGCTGTTCCAGTCATGAATGATTGAATACGTCCATGGTCGCCAATCCGTTGCAGGATATCACCTATGTTTTTCGCGTCGAAAAAGCGGATAGGCAATCTCATCAATTTGGCAATAAAGTCAGAAATCAAGGTTATACTTATTCGGGTATTCATGTGCAGGCTGATCCAGCTCTGAATGAAACCGACTCCCATCTGAGTGAACGACAACACCAATTGGGAGACGAGTATCAACGTGATAAAATCAAGATTATTGTTTCCGATACCTTGGTCAACCATCGTCTGGGTGAGGAAAGGAAGGATAAGCGAGAAAACACTTCCCAACAACATCCCTATCATCAACTGAAACAGTTGCGACTTGTACGGAAACAGGTAGCGCAGGTAGAAAGAAAGGTTTTTCTTTTGCTGTTCATGGTCGTCTATACGTTCGTGAAATTCGGGAGTGGGAGTCAGCAACAGGGCGAATCCGGCTTCCTTCCCTTCATCCTTAGTGCTCACCCAGCATTTCTCGAATCCTGCCTTGCCGATAGGATACTTTCCTTTCGCCGGGTCGGAAATATAAAAAGTGTAATCTTCTGCCGCTTTGGAGAAAAGCTTCTTTTTCTTCCGGATATCATACAACACGACAAAATGGTTTTGGTTCCAATGAAGGATACAAGGCAACGGAACATCCTCAATCAGTTGTTGAAAGTTGATACGTACTCCCTGCGTTCTCATGCCTATGCTTTCGGCGGCATCACTAATACCTAACATGGATACCCCCTGACGGGTAATGAAACTTCTTTCCCGCAAGGTCTGAAGAGAATAGCTACGGCCGTAGTATTTGGCAATCATGCGCAGGCACGAGGGACCGCAGTCCATCGATTCGAGTTGCTGGTAGTGTGGAAACGATTTAATCATTGATTCAATAATTTATCAAACATATTTTCAACCCAATGAGGATAACAACTCCCCATACCCCATCAGCATTTGTCTTTCACTATAACGACTGCGATATATATTTTGGGCATTTTTACTTAACATCTTTCTCAGCTTATCCGAATGCAGCAACTTATCCATAGCCTCTGCCAGATTACGAGAAAATTCGCTCGAATCCTCCCTATCGCCAATGGAAGCCACCACCGCATTCACTCCGTCTCTGAACATATTCCGCAAGCCGAAGCCATCGGATGCAACAATAGGAAGTCCATGCATCATCATCTCAATTCCTACATACGGACATTGCTCATAATAGGAAGAAATCACCCCCATGTCCGCCACAGCATACCACTTCTCCAATTCCTTCTTATTTATCAATCCCACAAACGACACATGGGTAGCAAAACCTGAAGAAATAGCCAACAGATTTTCAATCCGATTGCCATTATCGGAACCAATAATGACCAGACGGACATTCGGATTCTTCTTCAACACAGTGTGAAAAGCGCCTAACAAGGCATGTATACCTTTTTGCATAGTAGGTCTGCCTACATAAAGAATAATCTTTTCATCTGCGGGAATAAACAGTTCTCTCTTCAACTCCTCACGGGTGGCGCACTGCACATCATTTCCACCACATTCTTTCACCCCGTTAGGTATCAAAAATACCCTTTCCGAAGGAAGTGCATACACTGTCTGTAACAAGTGGCGAGTATCCTCGGACAAACACACCACACGGTCTACGAAACCATACGTTTGTACTTCCTTCGCATAGAAATCCCGTATATGCCGTGTATTCTCCTGTTCATCGTTTGCCGTTTCTATGATTTGTCTGAACCTACGTTCATCACCCATACAACCGGAAGTCCATCCCAAATCATGGATGATAAAAACCACTTTAGACAACGGAAAGTCACTCTTCAGCATCTCTGCCAATCTCTCGCAAGGCGAATGGTTGACAAAAAACAGGTTGTCGGGAGAATCAACGATATACAAGCGAAGCAACCGAACCACAATTCCGGCATGATGCGTAAACTGACCTGCGGGAAAAAACGGGAACAGCATTCTTTTCATTCTTCCCTCTTCATCCCGCTCAATGGTAAGTTCCTTTACACCCGCATTGAAAACCAACATACAGACCACCGCCTCCAACTGCTTCATACAGTTGCAAAACTCCTTCAGGAAAGAGCCTATGCCGTTCTTCTGAGAACTGACATATTCATCAAACACAAAAACCTGCCTCTTCATATCAACAATTGTCTTAACAACAAACCTGCCAATCCATTCCTCAAGCCCAACGGAGAAACGCTTATTTGCTCTTGCTCCACAACCGGAGAATCTACAAATTGCAACACATCCAACGGATAATCAGGCATCGAACGCGTTTCATACCAATGCATATACATGCTGCCTAACCGCAGGAAAGAGTCTTCCCGTTGTCCGGCGTCCACCAACGTTTTTACCTTCGCATACAAATCCGAGAAATAAAGTTCATCGAAAGGAAGCTGTTCTTTGCTGCCACGTATATGTATCAGCACATAGTGCAACAACCCTTCCAGCCCGCTTTCCAAAGACGTATCGGTCATTCTTCGGACATCGAATGCCATGATTTTCTTGTCTATCTCTTCGCAAACCTCAACACCATCGCCTTCCACAAAACCGCTTTGAAGCAAGTATTCGAGTCCCCAGCCTATACCGATGAATCCGGAAGTAAACTCCACATCCAATCCTTTGTAAACGTGTTCCAGCACATCATCTAAGAGTTCACTCATGTATTCATAGTATATTTTATTGCATGTATGTCGATACAAACATGCAAAAGCAAGCACTATTCCCATTTTGCCTTCCAACAGTCCTACGTCAGGGAGAAACTTGGATTTCAACATTAGAATATGTTGTATTCGTTTTAAAGCCTGCATAACATTATGTTAAAAATCAGATAACTTATATCATTTATTCTCGAATCCCATTTTTTTCAATTTCAGATGAATTTTAAGAAACTCTTCCATACGTCCTTTGTAAAATGTACAACAGTTATTCTTCTTTCCTTCAAACACATTTTCAATTCTTTGTATAGGGCAACCACCATTACATATGGGCAAATATCTACATGCCGAACAAGTTGGATCTTCCAAAGGATCCGCCGCATATAAATGCCTATTTAATATATTCTCATTAACATCTTTAATCCTTCCTTTATTATCAAGTTTTCCAATAGCGTATTTTTTATTTCCGATAACTTCCCAACATTTATAAGCATACCCTTCTGGGTCAAAAGATATAGACATCACATTTCTTATAGCACATTCTGTAAAAAATCTTGGTGGATATCTAAGAAATGGCGAATGAATTTGATACTTATTATATAAATCCAAAACAAACTGTGATGCCTCTTTGGGAGTAAAGAACTGTTTCACATCTTCACACATTTCTGTTCCTCCTCTATCCATCACAAACGCAGGAGAAATACCCTTTTTCTTATATCTCTTATATCTATCCAACAAGTAAGCATATAATTCCACATACTCTGTTGCATTTTGCTTAGTTAAATTAACTCTAAAAGAAACATGGATATCTGTTTTTTCCAATAATAAATCAATATTCTTCATTACTCTCTCAAATGCGTCCTTACAACCCTCCGTATTTTTAATCTTATTATGAGTTTCTGGTAATCCATCCAAAGTTATTTGAATTTGTCCCAAATTTATATTTTGCATAATTTTTATAGCATTCTCATCTATATGAAATCCACTTGTAATCATATTAGAATCTATCGGCTTTTTGTACTCCGCAACCAACTTTTTATAGAAATTTTCAATTTGAGGAAGAGCCATCAAAGGCTCTCCACCAAACCAAGTAAGCTTCAACCCTGGTTGACGATTTAATGATTTCAAATATTTTATTATAGAATCTGCGACATTATCTGACAAATAATTCTTTGCTTTATACTTCTCAAAACAATAATGACAGCTAAAACAACAGTCCATTGTTGGAGCTATCGTCAAATGCATATGAGACTGGTCAAATCTTTGATTAGTAAGAATCGCTTTATAAAATAAAAAAGCGTCTATGTCATTCTCTACAATCATTTTCTTTAAAATTAATAAAGAATAAAGTTCATCTTCCAATCTTAAAGCATCAATATTTTTATGAGATTTTTGAGCATCCAATAAATATTGGTATGCTTCTTGCTCAATTTCAATCAAAGCATTAGACAAAGTATTATAAACATAGAATTCACTATTATCTACATCAAACAAAAATGTGTATTTTGATACTTTCATCATTCCATCGTTCTTAAAATGTATTCATAATCATCTTTCATCGGATTTGCCTTACGTGACTGAAATGCCTTGCGTTCTAATTTAAAACCGTAAACCTTTCCTTTTTCGACTTTTCCTTTATCTATTCGGATTTGAAAGGTATATTCATCTTTCCACGAAGGAGACATCACATAAGGAAGCGACTCTACTTTTTCATCTTCGATGTAACCTATTCCATGAATGCTTGTTGCCATCGGTTCGGAGAAACGAATCTCAATTGTTTCCATATCAGAAAACGATATCATGCTATCAGATGCCGGAAATACTTCTACGATATATGGATGCCTATTTCGGAATTCATCGACCACTTCTTCAAAATGCTCGGCTGTATAATTAATAAAACCGACAATTTGAGGCATATAATCATGAAGCGTTATAGAACGCATATCTCTACATCTACCCAAATGTTTCATAAACCCTACCGACCTTTCCATCCATATAAA
Organism: Bacteroides sp. f07; assembly: GCF_042854785.1. Taxonomy (NCBI): domain Bacteria; kingdom Pseudomonadati; phylum Bacteroidota; class Bacteroidia; order Bacteroidales; family Bacteroidaceae; genus Bacteroides; species Bacteroides sp. f07. The sequence goes on from NZ_BAABXI010000003.1 coordinate 786,435, forward strand.
TCCGGCTTCCTGTAGATATCTAATCTGCAAATCTGTAGAGAATCCCGCCAACGAATTATCCTCACAATACATGATAGTCAACAAATTCGTGAACCATTCGTACATCATTGACTTGACGTCTCCATAATGCTTCTGTTCCATTTCGTCTTTAACATACGCAAATATTTTTGTTGCAGATGGAGCTAATTGTTCCCAATAAGTCTTGATTTGAACGTTTCCATACCCATGCAGCAACTCATGCGCAATAATCATCAACATTCCTTTCTGAAAATGCGGGAAACCGTCAGCCCCTGCACGACAACCGACAACTATTCCGCTTTGAACCTGATTATCCTTTCCCATTGTCGAGAACCCATAATTTGAAGCTCCATTGACAAGAGAAACCACTATTCTATTTTTCTTGTAGCCTTCTCCTAAATTTTTCTCGAACCATTCCCAATTCACATCTTCCAACAACTTGTCCATGCGCGTCACAGCTACATGATAGCGTTCCGAATGCCGCAAATAGAACTCTCTGAATTTCGTATCCCGATAAAAAGCATTAAGTAATGTGACAAAAGAACGGAATGTCTGTTCAGACCACCTGTTGTCACTTTTACTTATTTGAGCAACATCCGCATCCGGACGAACAACAACCTGCTTATTTTCTATATCAAGATAAGCAGCAGCGACGGCGACAGCATCAAATGAGACTCCAAACTCTTTTCGCAACTCACGCAAATAATGTATCAAGTCATGCTGCTTGTTTCCTACAAAATAAGAATCTATATCTTTCACGTAATCAAGATTCTGATTATTGACATATTCAGGAGCATCTGCCAAACGGAAAGCGATGCTGACAAGTTCAAAGCATTCACTCACTTGACTTTTAATTTGCGCTACCGCAATCTGAGAAACAAGAAGAAAAACAAAACAAAACAGAGTATTTTTCATAATACAATAGAATTAACAAAACAAAGCTATGCTGCCCCACCTATGCCTATCCAAATAAGCATTAATGGGGCAACCAATCTATTAAGGATTTCTAAGCCACATAGTTTTTACCACCTCCACATGAAGTATACGTTCTTAATGAACAACTACTATATGAGTATCCATCAGAACACAAGATGCTACTTCCATCATTCTCATAGCCATAATGAGCACTCACTTGTGAACAAGTTTCGTGTGAAAACCAACCGCAATTATTATATTTATTGCATCCAGTAAAAGTACAGGCTCCGCTATCACTTTCACCATCAATACCGCTTCCACCGCAAATCTGTCTTAACTCTTCCGGGGTACAGATTCGCCCAACTTCAAGAATTTTAACCTTACCAATTTTTTTCATGTCTAATTCCAATTTTAAATCACGCCTACTCTTTTTACAAGTTTTTCAGCTTCCACTTATTATATTCAATTTCAAAATCTTCTAATAAACAAACATAAAAAACAACGTCCAGCAATCATATCAAATAATTTATCGCAATATATAAAAAGCATATTGGAAAAGCAAATGAAAAAGTACTTTTTTTTCATGAATATCATATCATTTTTCAGTAAAAAATTTATTACTCATTGTACCTATCATTTAATCCATTCACATCTTTATAATAGGTTTTCAGCGACATCTCTAAATGCCGCCAACCGGCAGTCACAACTGCTGTAATCTTGCCAGACTTATCAATCAAAAGCCCATAAGGAATCCCACTAATGGCATACAACTCTCTTAGGCGTTTATCATCTTCTTTATTGGCTATACACAAATCTGTCCAATGATTCTCCTTTTTCCGCTTTAAAGAACCTTCTCCAATATACACAACAAGAGACCTTCCAAGCTTTATATTCATCAAGCAATGTAGATTGCACCAGCATAACTATTCTGCCAATTTCAAGTTTTCTATCTTCAACTTATCGCCCGCATCACGAATATCGACCTTTTCCGTTTTCGATTTCTGCGGATATATCAGATAAGAATAAGGAATAGCGCGGACTTTATATTTCTCACGTATTTCATTGAGCCTTCCGCCTACACTCAACGAACGCCAAGAGATGTTCTCCTTCGCTAACAACTGATTCCAGGCAGGCAACTGTTCGGGCGTGTCTAAAGTAACATACACCACATCCATCACCGACTTTTTCTTCTCATTGAGTTCTTTCAGCAAAGGAATAAGTTTGTGACAAGGAGCACACCAAGAAGCGGAAAAGACAAGCAAAGTATATTTGTTTTCATCAGCAACAATGGTTTCTTCCTGTTTTGTCAAGCAATTTATCAAACGTGTATCTGAAAACCTATCCGAGTACAACCGTATATATGTATCTAATTTCTTGCCATAATAACTCCATCTTCGTTCTTCCGAAAAAAGAGCACGAAGTGAAATTAACTGCTGCAAAGTAAAATTATCACGCTGACCGTAAAGCAATACCATATTGCCATGAGAATCGGGAGCATCCGAAATGATACGATGGAAGAAAGCGAAACGCTGCTCCAAAGGAAGGTCTCTGTATTTAACATAGAAATCGTTCGCATTGATAATGGTTCGCATCAACTCCGAAGAAGGAGATATAAGATTAAAATGAGGAGTTATAACGATTTTATCAGTTCCAAATGTTCTATAATACATACTATTCCGTACAGTATCCTGATATAGGTATTCTGCATGCAAAGAAAGAGTATCTACATTTTCGAAGAAAGAAAAACTATTCATGTAAAGGGTTGTATCCCTTGCAGTCATAATTCTAAAAAACGGATAAATTCCTTTTATTTCCGGTTTATCCTTTTGAGTGGTCGACAGACGAATATACTGAGCCTGCTCAAGAAAAGTATCAGGAAGATGGAAATACCAACTGTTGGCATGAGTATTCCACTTGCCAAGGCACTCAAGATTGTCTGCATACTCCATTACCGCCGTACATTTCAACGTATCATAAGGGACAACGCCTTCCAATGAAACTTTCAAGACCCGCTCTTGCCCATGTAATAGCAAGCTACTACAAAACAAAACGATTGTTGATAAAAATGTTTTCATATATTTAGTTTTTAATTGGAGTCCTGCCGACAATAGCAGGACCCATAAATACTTACTACGTTGTTACCCTTCAAACACACAGCCTGCGTATTTCAATGCAGGAATAACTTTCCAAACACACTTTCCTGGCACTAAATTTCCACCAATATCTTCCACCATCGGTCCGAAGCACTCCTCTTTCGTTTTATGGTCAGAACAACTTTTAGCTACACCTGTTCCATCAAAACCGCCGCCTAAATCGCCGCCACCTTCAGACCCACTTCCTGAGCCGCCCAAAATCATCTTCATTTCCTGAGCATCCATTACTTTAACGTCACTCAAACTAATTCTCTTCAATTTCTTCATACAATCATTTTTTTAATTTCTCCGTAGATTGAATCCAACATTCATACAACCTTTATAGCACTACGGTTTAGCTATAAAGACCGAATATCCTCATTGTCGACCAAATACACCATATCTTCTATCCGATAATTACGCGGCAACATGTAACCATTGACCAAAATAGTAGGAGTGGCTGTAAGCCCAGCTTTTTCCTTCCATCTGTTATGGCTTTCGAGTTCCCTTTCTACGTTTTCATCTTCCAAATTCAGAGAATAGCGCTGATAAAAATCATCCTTCCTGTATTTACCGCCGGTAAACCATTCATGAAATATTTGATTCGTCTCTTCAAGTGTATGATTTAAATAGACCGCTATCAATTGTTTGCTACTTTTCTCCAGTTCTTTATTAAAAGAAGAAAAAACATATTGGACACAAATGCTTTCGCCAACCTTATTCAAAAGAGTCTCCACCCGTCTATGCATCACCCCGCAAGGCTCGCAATGAGGATTAGTCAGAATAGTCACCCATATTTTTGATTGAGGGTTGCCAAAAAGAATCTTGGAGTCAGTTATGTCAACAGGATGATGCAACTGCTTTTTCAATATAGCGGCAATCACTTCATCCCTCAATCTAAGGCTGTTTGTCTGTTGCACCAGATTTTGCATTCTACCGCTTATCCCCCATTGGGGACAAATAAGGCTAACTGACAAAACCGGAATGGAATAAACACAACCGACTATAAAAAGTGACTTCAAAGAAAGTGACGGAACCATCACAAACCCTGCCAGCAAATACAAAAGAAATAAAACCCAAAACAGAATTTGCACCATCAGGCAAAGCGGACACCATTGCCTGACTTTTACCGCTTGATACCAAACACTCCAAAAGCTAAATAACAAAGCGAAAAACCCTATCCAAACCGAATATCCCATCAAAGAAGGCAACCAAAGAAAAATAACCAGATTTGAGCAAAAATAGCCAAACCCAATCTCACTCCAACTGATTATTCCCCAAAGTTTCGCATCTTTAGATTCCAATATATTGTTGCAATCACTTTTCTTGAACAACGAGCATAGCTTATCGGCAGACCGGCTTTGGACATGAATTTGTTTCATCAACAACAATGTGCATACATACAATCCCAAGAAATCAACCAATAAAATAAAAAACTTTATAAGACTTGAACATACACCTGCTTCGGCACACGAAAATATCAAAAGGCAACTTACCATCACCAACAACAAGAACGGTTTGATACGTTCCATCCATTCCCATTTACGGTTTTGACGATAATTTGGTTCTACGGACTCCGCTGTCGGTTCGGCAAGCAAGACAACTCCCGACCAAATACGCTGAAAATAATCCATGTCTACCTTAACCCGTTTACCTTGCCACAAATAAGAGACCTTCGCATCGTCCTTTTCGTAAACTAAAACAAATTCATTCCCCGCATAAGCCATGAAAGGTGGTTCCAGGTCCTTTATACCCTGCTCTTTGTTTAATATTTCAACTCCCGCATTCGGTATTTTATATTCCAAAAGCATCTTCGACAATCCGAAAAGAGAATATTTATACGGATGTTCATTATATAATTTGTCTGCATATCTTGCCGTATGTTTTACTTTCAACAAACTAAGATATGCCGATAAAAGAGTCCGATTCTTATGCAGAGAGAAATGTGTGTTCATATTTCATTACGATATCAAGTTCTTTATTTCGTTCCAACTATTTAACTAAAGTCACCCCCCCGATTTCTTTCTCCAAATCAACACGTTGCGACGGTATAGGACGGGGAGCATTAGCATTGAATACCTTATGTTCTTTGTTCAATAAAACGTATCTGGGAATCAGACCTATTTTAAAATATTCCGCCAGAAGAGACTTTCCTAAATTTTCCTCCATATATTGATTCTCAGTGATACCTAATTGTTTTGAAGCATCTACCCATTTTTCAGACTTTTCTTTACGCCCAATATATAAATACACAATATCTTTTTCTTTTAAATAGGCTTTCGCCTCTTCCGACTGAGAAATATCCTTTTTGCAGGGACCACACCACGATGCCCAAAAATCTATATATATAGCTTTGCCCTTATATTTCTGCAAAACTTCTTTCAATGATACCTTACTTTTAGTGTTATATTCTATCAAAAAAGTATTCTCCAATATATTCCCGGGGATTGGGCGGTTCAATAAGGTATAGAACATCTTTGCTTTTTCGATATACTTCAAACATTCCTTATTTTGTGTATATCGGGAAGCCTGATTAATCGCATTCAGTAATTGTTTACTATATGACTGACTGTTTTTTGAAGCAAAAAAGCCAATCATTGCACTCATAAGATAAGCTCTTTCATTTCCTTCAAAATCATTTACAATATGGTTATAAACCGTATCAAAGTTATTATAAATATCATCAGTATAATCATACACATGCAAATACCATAATGCAGAGATATACAGTTCGGACAAGCTGTTAGTGACACATAAGTTATCGTCAAAATAGCCATCGGGGATCTCTATTTTCGATATTTGCTTATTCGCTACAGGAAAATAAAGATTACAAACATATCGATTATTTATAGATGCTTTAGCATACGCATAAAATTCGTCAGAAACAAAATTTTGACGGCAGTAATTTTCTAAAAAGGCTAATTGGTCATCTCTATATTCTTTAACAGCCAGTTTGTACTGTAAGATGTCATTACCTTTTTTGTATAATTTAGGCCAGTTTCGTACTGCTCTTTCCTCTTGAAAAGAATAATTATAATGAGAAGCATTTTCACCGGAAAACTCAAAAAAAGGTCTGCCGTCTTTGTCTCTTTTTACAATAAATGAAACAGAGTCACCGGGAGTCATAAATACAGGCATCATCCTGCTACCAGGAATTGACAATAAAGCGACCTGAAAAGTCGCCCTTTCAATCTCTTCTACATACACATCGCCTTTTCTAAATATATCCTTGTAAGAAGTCCTATTAAACTCACTATCTTTAAACGGGTTGGCACAATACGTTATTCCTAAACCTCTTATATCAGGACTTTCAACTGAGCCGACAAGTTGGATTTTCCCAGTGTTTTGAGAAAAGAGTGGCAGGATTACAAAAAATAAGCTATATAAAACAAACACTCTCATAGTCTTTTATTTTAAAAATCAAAAAATGAATGGGCTGACTGAAAGAAAAACTATTTGCATTTACATTCTTACAAACACTTGAAAAAAGCAAAGCCTTCTTTTCGGTCTTTTAGTCAGCCCTTAACTTAACACTAATTACGATGGACAATCACAGCTTTCAACAGCCCCACCATAGTATTCACATGCACTTGCAGAACTGGCTTCGTCACAGTCATAAGCTTTGAATGATAAGCCATTTGTGCACTTTAAGTCGCAATTGTGAGTAACTTCTCCCGAACCACCTTCAATATTACCAGTTCCTCCACCTTCAAAATCGCCAGAGCCACCCAAGACTTGTTTCATCTCAAAATCGCTCATTTCACGAAACTCTTTAAGTTTCAACTTACTAAGTTTTTTCATAATTACTTATTTATTTAATGATACCGCAGTTTTCTTTACTTGCCCTGCAACTTTAGCAAGAAAGAGCTATCTATTACTTACATTAGCTTTACTTCGATTCTACCTTTCGCCAGTCCCACCATCCTTATGAAAGCATGCTCCCGCTGTTCTTCAATCAACCCAGCCAATTCATCAGACAAAGGTTTCCTCTTCCACTCTAAAAGTGAATTATACCTTGATATATTCCGGCAATATCTCATTATATCATCCGCCAAATCTTTCGGAGAAGCATAATCCCTCACATCTATAAAGGCATGTTCTCCAGGAGAAAACGTCTCTATATTCGGAGCACCCAGATAAATCGGCACAGAACCGACAGTCAACAGTTCAAAAAATTTCTCCGTCACATAATCCTGACTTATCGCATTTTCAAATGCAATAGTAAACTTATATTGTTTGATTATATCAAGTTTGGTAAGATAGCCTTTATCTTCATCCAATACGCCGTTCCTTCTCCAACTGCCATAAGAATCAATAGGCAAGTATTCCATTAATTCTGAAATATATTCCAACCGATGACTATTGTTCACAGGACTGGATATAAACATACACACATCTTTAGTCTTTTCACAAGGTGGAGTAAACAGCTTTTCCTTGAAAGTATAGTCATAATATGGCAACACAATATCCGAATCCAAATGATAAGTCATCCAAAGATCAAATATATCTTTCAACTCATCGGAAAACATCCAAGGGTAATTGACTTCACTTTCATAACTCCACGCTGCCCAAATCTGATGTTCCGACTTCTCAAGATCACCCTCCAGTTCATGATATAAAAAAGGAAGATTGAAAACCACAACATCGGTAATCGACATTTTGGCCCGATCATACGTGATCTCCACATCGCACGGTAAAATTTGCGAGAGTTCATCCATTCGCAGTTGGTCATAAATAGAGAATTTTGTGCGGCGTATCTTTGTCCAAAATAAAATTAGCATACCATTTTGTGTTTCATAATATCGTACTTAACTTATGTTCCAAAGTTACGAAGACGCCAATTAACATCCAAAAATCGAGATGGACATTTTCAAACATTTTTCTCGCTAATAATCAACACATTAGACAATAAAGTCAAAATCTCGATGGACACACTGAAAATGCAGCAGTCAAAAACAAGGAGACAATTCAATCTTTTATCCAATTTTCACCATTAGTATACCCAAAATGTATTTCATTTTCAATACCCATGCCTGAAACTTATTTCGAGGTTTCAATATCAACAAATAATCATAGAATGGAAGCAAATATTCATAATGTGTAACCGCTTTACGATAATGATTAACTATTTTCTCCTGTGCATTGCAGGCAACAGCAAGCCTCAACATATGCTTATGATAATTCATATAAATCCGGTCTGTTATCTCATCCTCTACCGAACGTATAAAACGGATACACGAATCGAAGTCAATTGTACGAGAAGTGTCGGAGCAATGATAAATCACTGTAGGAGTAATTTTCGGAAGCATCCTGTACTTCCGGCTATACCTGACCACAAAGTCGTAATCCTGATGCCGGTGAAGTTTCTCATCCCAAAGAATCTCTTTGGCACTTGAAGTAGTCATTACAAGCGTAGAAGTCTGCGCTCCATATCCTGTGGAAAGCAGAAAATCAATCATTGTTTCACTTTCATTTACCGCACGGGTGGTAAACACAGAATCCGTTTTTCCTCTAAGAATCAAACTGCTATACACACAATCGGTATGTCCCTCCGATAGAATACGAAGAGAATCCTCCAAATGGTTCTCCAACCATTCGTCATCCGAATCGAGCATGGCAATATATGCTCCCCGGCTGTGAAGAATACCGTAATTGCGAGCCACATTGGCATTCGTATGTTCCGCCAAGCGATAATAAGATATACGGGAATCACCTAACGCCTCAATTATTGGAAGAAGTTCCATATCCGAGCCGTCATCCACACAGATTGCTTCCCAACATGTATGAGTCTGTTTGCATACACTTTCAAGCGTTCTTCGGAGCTTGACTGAATTATAGCAGGGAATAACGACCGATACCAACGAAGTTTCACTAGGAATTATTACATTTTCCATCAGAATTCAATTTTTAAACTGTCAAATAAATTTTCGATCAACTCCGATATCCGCCCCCGACCATATTTTCTGCGAAGTCCATAGTTCTGCCTCAGATGTCCAAAACGAATGAGAAGCAGGAAGCCCTAACGGCAGGAAACCAAGACTGGCCATATAAAGGCTGCCCGTATTCGTATAATAGTCAACGGCATGCGGCTGATAACCATTTACACCCAATGTCAAATACCCATCGGAAGTAAAGTTCTGCTCTCCCTCAAACATCTTGCGGAATACAGCAGTAAGTGCCGTACGTACTTGTCCACAGGACAATGATTGCGGAAGTTCTTCGTTTAAAGCCAGCATTGCCAATGGTTGGAATACAGCAGTGCGATAAGTTGCCGAACGTCCTACGACAGGGAAATAACCTTCGGGAGAGATGAGACGTTCGAGGATGCATCCATAACGTTGCATTCTTTTCAGTGCTTTTTCATACAAAGGGAAATAAGACGGGCTCAAAAACTCCGCCAACGTTTCCAGACACTCCACATACATAGGATGAATCACATAACTGCTATAATAATCAAACGCGAAATGAGCGCCGTCCGAATACCAGCCGTCTCCTACGTACCATTCTTCCATTTTGTTTATGGCCAAAGTTATCCGGTATAAATCATAAGCCTCACCTGCTACAAGCAAAAATGTTTCTATAATAGCGGGAAACATCAGCCAATTATTATAAGGCGGGGTTATCCGGCGTAGTCTTTTGAACCGTTCGACATAGCGCTGCTTGGTCTGGAGAGACAAAGGAATCCACAATTGTTCATATCCGCGCAAGAAACTATGTGCAAGATAAGCTGCATCTACCAATGGTTGCAATTCTCCTTCCCAAAACAACAGGTCGGGGCTTTCAGGGTCTACAGCATTCACATAACTTTGAAGAGCCCACTCGCGGAGTTGTTTGCGTTGACTGCCTTCCGGCGTTTCATCTTCAGGCAATGACAACCACGGAGCCAAGCCCGCCATCAGTCTGCCGAAACATTCCAGATAAGCGACTTGTCTGTTTCGTCCGTCCCAAGTACGGCTGTATTCTATTGGCATCCGTTTTGCCAACAAACCTTTGCTCATATTACTCAACACCGGAGCTGCCATCCGAGAAAGAGTATGGCACCAAAACTCACGATCGGTTTTGCATGATATGTTTACCGCATTTTCCATATGACTTTAACAATTCAATTAATCAATACCACTATTATTTCACACATCATAAATCGCGTGCACCGTTTTTTTTGGTAAAATAAAATCAGCATATCATTTTGTATTTCATAATATTCTTACTTAATTCCTATGAAAAATAATTAACAAAATTATCTGCATTATCATAAAAGAAAGAGAATATAGAAGTTAATAAAGACTCATAACCGACCTTTTGAGCCATTTCTTGCAAAATAGCTGTTCCCACTATATAAATCAACGACCACGTCTCATGATGATTAATATTAGTATTATATAGGCTTCCTTTAGCTGTTGTTATCACAGACGTATCAATTTCTTTCAACTTTCCTGACAAACAAAAAGAAAGCCATTCCACAATAAATTCTTTTCAATGTACATTCCTCCTTTGGCAAACTTTTAGAAGCTCTCCCTATAAGCATCTTTTCCGAAAAACATCCAGCACTACAAAAAAATCTTATCCAGCAATTGCTACATTCCAAAATAGAATTCACATCGTCTGGTTGCATACTTTCCAACACTTTTTTATCTATTCCAGAAGCTATATTACCAACCGCATATTTCTCATCAAAAGCTAAATGCTCACATGAATAAATATTACCATTATCTGTAACTGCAAAAATATTAATTCCACCCCCACAAGCAAAATTTCTCGAATTTCGTTTTTTTATTGTAGTTATATCATTTGTAATTGAACAACAATAAATCGGCAAATCACACTCTATACGCTGTTGATAAAACCTCTGTAACTCTTCATACTGTTTTTTGAAAAAGTCTGTTTTACCTTCATATATACAGGTTTCATTTATATTTCTCGATTTATAAGCCAATACCGCTGCAAAAGGAACCTCCAAAGACTCAAAAATGCAAAAGAAGGAATCGTATTTTATTCATAAATATCCCCCTATATGATTTAATGACCAAAGATTCGTGTTTTCTGTCTGTAAAGATAACGAATCGAAAAACGATATCCAAAAATTCCGATGGACATTTTTAAATTTTATAGCACTAATACACAAACACTTACAAGAGAAAGAACGAAATTTGATGGACAACGACAAATAGCATCTGTGCTTTTCTGTTAGAAAATTAGGGTAACCAAGCCAAATTTTATTCATATCCTACGCAAAACGAGCCAAATATCTGTTTCATCATAGTTTCTGCTCAGCGTCACACTAGAATAAAAAAACAAAAACATTTCTCATATTCTCATAGTAAAGCATATTCATCTGATTACTAAACACATAAAGAATGAGAATAAAATTATTTACATGCATTTCTCATTGTTTTATCAAGAAAACGCGCTTAAAACAATGCATCTCTCATACCATTACCGGCATTTCTCATACATCACAAACAGTATTCCTATAGTCTGATCATTAACACTTAATAAACTGTAACAAATCCACCGTTCATTTTTATTATAACAAACTGATAACCAAAGATTATGCTACTGTAATCAATAGATTTTCAATAAGACATCTCTATCGTTTCACTCGAGTGAACAGATTCATGCACTAGAGTGAACAAGTCTATCCACTTTAGTGCAACGGTCTGTTCACTGGAGTGGAATAATACGGATGAAGGCAGGAAAGCACAATAATGTCTATTGTAAAAGATATGTTATCTACCGACTCAACACACAAACTACGGCTATATTGACCTATACATATTAGTATCCTGAAACAAGGACAAGCATAATATACAGCATGAGAAATGCGAAACAAAGTATGAGAAATACCTTCTTTGAAGGCATTTTAGAGGTATAAACTATGAGAAATGCATGTAAACATTTTGATTCTCATAGTTTATACATCTAATTATCAATTGATTACCATTCTCTATGAGAATATGAGAAATGATTTTGCTTTTTTCGCATAGAGGGCTAAAGGGATGAAGGCTGTCCTGTCACCATGATTTTTTATTTTATGATATTTACATCGCGCCAACAGCATCTTTGAAAGACATCCCCTGCGGAATCATCAGTTTGTCCTTCAAACGCTGCTTACGTTTACTCAAGCTATGTGATGAAACACCAAAGAAAACAGCCTGATTACTATGCTTTATTCCTATGTAACAAAAATAACAGAGAGCAATCTCCTCTTCGGACAGACAATCATATTTAGCCAACCATATTTTCAAAACATCTCCATAAAGGATATCCATAAGGGCAAATAACTGTCTCCATTCTTCAGTTATCAAATTGTGGCAAAGAGTAACAGGAGATAGAATGGTATGCATCAATATATTAATTGATTTCTGATATTCGAAGAATTCTTCATAATCTAAACAACTAGTTCTCAATTCATATACCAAATTTGTATGCATATGCCTCCTCCTTGCCAAATCATAAAATATAAATAGTGTTTTTCACAGCATCTTCATTATTACAATTGTTTTGCCTGCATCATCAGACGGATATATCCTTTCTCCGCCTGCTCCTTCAGCGCAATCCCGATGCGGGTATAAGCCGGAGAATTCACTTCGATAGTTTCAGAAGTAAATGCGACTTTGCCGGACGCTTCGATATTGACAATCATCTGTTCGGTGCCGCTAGTGAGCAAAAGACGTGTATCGTCCAGAACTTTCCAGTCGGCTTGTGTCGTTATGGCTGTTTCGAACCGGATAGGCGCATTGGCTGTAAATTCATCACTGACGGTAAAACTGCCTTCACCCTGGCGGTCATAGACGAAAGTACGGATCAACTTATCCAGATTGGGGGTAGAATAAGCCGATGTATAGTCAATACTAAAAGAGTCTTTTTCCTTTGTAAATTCTTTCCTGAGTACAATAGCTTTCGCTTTGGCACCGGCAGACTGTGTTTTCCCATCTACCACGGGAACCGGGTGTCCGAAAGACCCTTTAATTTTATATTTCGCAGGAGCTTCCGCACTGAAATAATCACCGGGATAAGAGAAAGGACCTCCCTGGTCGCCCGCCATCGTACTCCCTCCCAAAGCGACAGCATAAGAACCGATATCATTATGGTTATGATTTTCAGCATTATCACCACCCTTGACCGAGACAGCCATCGGACACGAACTACCCTCGGCAGGACGCGCCACCAAGATTCCTGCCTTCTCGTAATAAGCACGCAAAGAATCAGAACCTTCCTGCAACGCCTGACGGATGCCGTCCGTCATTTCCATTTTCCACACCTGATGGGGGAATAGTTCAATAAGATAAAGAGAGAAATTACTGCCTGAAGGAAGAATGTATTTCTCTTCCGGCGAGGTAATGCCAAGCGCACGGTCGCAATAATCAAGGATGAACTTATCAGGAGAAAGCCCAATACGGCAATCGGAATAAGCAGGACATACACCCTCGTTCATCTGTATTTTCCTGCCATACTGGGCAATACGCACAAATTTAGGCTCACGGAAGAAGTCTATCTTACCTTGTGTGGCACGGCATACTTCCTCACGCAACAAGATGTAAGCACGGAAACCATAATTATAGTAACCGACACCTTCACTGCAATAGCCGTCGTCGGCATATCCTTTCATACCATACACATTATATTTTTCGGCTGCGGCAACAAAATAAGCACGTTCTTCCTTATCTGCCAACAAAGTAAGGGCGGCACCCGTGACACCAGCCAGACAAACCGAGTTCCAGTTATTTGTAACCGTGAACCACCAGAAAGGTTTTGTCTCTTCCAGGCAACGATATACGGGACGAAAAACTTTTTCGCGGAAAGCGCACTGCACACGGGCCTTTACTTCCGGCGACAGACGGTCGTCGAGCATAGCGACACACTGCGCTATTCCGTTGCCGGCCGTAGCGACCACCAAATCGACATAATAATCTGTCCCATGATAATTATTCAGATTGCGGTCGTGAGCCGGAATCGACCAGGAGTTCTGGTTGCAGAGAGCAACCAGTGCCTTTTCGATAGCGGGAATGTAACGTCTTTTATTTTCAAGACATTCAGCCAATGTCAACCGGAACAGATAATGATAGCGGGCATTCATCATATTTTCGCCCGGCAGGCGGACATTGGTTTTGTTCAGATGCAGATATAATGAGTCAACAAAAGGAGGCATACCCTTTTTCAATAATGCGGGGGCTTCCTCTGTCAACAGCTTTTCCGCTTTGCCACTCTCTTTTACTTTATTCCAGAAAGTACGGTCTTTATAAGAAACGCCCATTCCTTTCGGTTTATCGGGCAGCATAGCAGCAATTTCACGGATACGGCTTTGAGAGATATTCGTATTCCGTTTCGGGGCATCCTGTGCCATACGGTAGATTTCTGTCCCTGCCAGCAGGAAAGCTCCCGGCCCATAGACTTCTGTCATATCGGGAGTCACCTTCTTGGGGTCGGCACCGATAGGCTGCACATAACCCAGTTTCCCGTCTTCTCCCACAGCCGACACCAATGCTTGCCAGCCTTTCTCCACCACAGGCAGAAATTCTTCTTTTGGCAGGAGCCCTTCGTTTATTCCATAAGCCAGCGCATACACGAAGAAGCCGCTGCAACTCGTCTCGGGCGACGGATAAGAAGCCGGATCGAGCAGGCTTGCATGCCAAAAACCGTCCTTACCCTGCAAAGGAGCAATGCGACGGCATAACTTCAGGAACAAGTCCTGATAAAACGGACGATATTTGCTCTTGGCAGGAAGTTCGCGCAACATCTCTACAAGTCCTCCGAGTACCCAGCCATTACCACGCCCCCAGAATACTTTCGCGCCATTGGCTTCCTTCATCGTAAAGTAGCGGTGGTCACGGTAGAAAAGATTATCTTCCTTATCGAACAGATAATTGTAAGTAGCCTTATATTCCTTATCCATGAAACGGATGAACTTCTTGTCGCCCGTGATATTGTAAAGTTTCATGTAAACGGGAGGTGCCATGAACAGTGCGTCACACCAAGTCCAGTGTTCCAGCGTGGTTGCATCGCCGTAGTTCAGTTCGAACGAACCGGAAGGAGGATTGGCAATCACCCATTCGGCACGTGCCTGTGTCGGGATGAGCATACTTTTCTTCTTATACTTTTCGTACATATACAGATACATCTGCGAGATACAGATATCGTCCGCATGATACATCCGTTGGTCTACCTGCCAGTAGTTACGGTTTCCCAGCCGCAACAACCATTTATAATACGAATCATCTTTGTCTGTTTGTTCGGCTATCGCAGCCCAGTGGACAAGTCCCAGGTGAAAAGTGGCATTCACCCAGTTGAGGTCACCGTAAATAGCCTTGTTGTAATGAGCAATCTGCCAGTCGGCCACCCGCCGCATTGACTGCTTCACTTCTGTTTTAATAAATGTCTGCGCAACTGTAGTACACAAATAGCCCATGCATAGGGCAAGGGTTAAAAGTAATTTCTTCATAATACTATAATTTTGTTCAAGGCAAAGATAACGGGCATTATGGATTAAATAGAGTCATATTTTCCGTTTAAGCTGCTCTTATCTTCCATAAAGAAAGAAAAAAGCAGCTTTCTGAACAACTATACTAACTAACCCAATTACTGAACATTCGATTTATGAGTATTCAATTTCTTATCCACCAACAAGCCGTCAATGACCTTCAAGTCGAATTTCACTTTACGTTTTGCCTTAAACTTCAAAAGGCATAAGTCAACGGTTCCTTCAAGAGTCTTCTTGTTTCCTACATTGACAAAGGTAGGATACAGGGCTTTTGAGCCATTGGTATGAAGACGGTCGTAAGTCAGATTCTCCATTGCATTCATGTTCTGCAATTCCACCCCGACAAACTCATAATCCTGTTGATTGTAAGGCAAAGCAAAGCTGAATGCATTGACTGCACGCAAGCCGGTACCTTTCACTTGAATTTCAATAATCTCATCTTTGTCATATACCTGTTTCGGGGTGCTGATTTCAAGTGCACCATCCACTTTTTCCATTCCGCGGTTATCAACACCGCCTTCAAGCTGCGTGGCAACCACCGAAATATCATATGCGTCAATCAGTCCGTTCTTATTGATATCACCATTGCTGATGTATCCTTCGAAATCAGAGTCACCTTTTCTCAATCCCGTATAGTTGATGTATGATGTCAAGTCATTGCCGTCAATCTTGCCGTCGAGATTGATGTCTCCTTGAAGATAACTTTCCGTTCCGGGCACTTTGAACACGTAGATTTCTTTGCCGGAGCCGTAGTTGCCGACTGCTTCCGTAACAGACAGTCTGATATAACGGGCGGTAGGATGACCGGTGAAATTGAATATCTTCACATCATCGTTGCGCTGCCATTCAAATGCACCGGCTTCCGTCCACTGCTCTTTATTCATGCTATAAGAAACGGTTCCTTTCAGTAACGTTCCGTTACCGGCGTTTGTACGTGGCAGGTAGTGGAATTTATCCAGTTGGTTAACAGAAACCAGGTCAATCACCAAGTCGAAAGGAACGGCTTTTTCCCCGTATTTAGTATGCCAGATGTCTCCAGACTCTACAAAATCGAACAGACGTTTCACACCTACTCTTCCTTGCGAAGCGGCAGTACATTCACCCTTGATACCACGGATAGCAAATTCCAGCGGATCGGATTTGGTTGTAGCACCGAACTCAGTCCAGTCGGAAACTCCGTCTTTATTGACAGCACGTATCTTAAACGAGTAGGACGTTTCGGGAGTCAGGTCTCTAAACAACAATTCCGTATCCTTTATCGTAGTATACAGCATATTCATAAAGTCAATCTCATAGAAATCGGCATTAGCCACTTTATCCCATGTCGGTTTCAGCGTATAGGCTTCCGTGTTGCCGGCAGTAATCCGGGCAACAGGGGCAGCCAAAGTTCCGGCAGTTATCCGGTGACGGTCTTCGGGAGCGAAGCGGAATCCTTCAATGCGCAATGTCGTCGCGTTTGCCGTAATATCGGTAGCAGCCAGCTTCACCAGAAGTTGCGGGTTCTTGGTGACAACTACCTTTTCAAACTCGCTTCCTTCAGTAGCAAACCGGTTCAGATTGGGAGCCTCATCGTAGAAGAATACGTTTTCAGCTCTCTCAAATTCATCTTTCGAGGTGACCTTTGCCAGTTGCACTTTCTTCTTTCCCAGTTGTGCCGTTACTTTCTTCGGCAGGGCAGTGACATTGATTCTGAATTCAGTCGCCTTTTCTTTCACGAAACCTGTAAAATCACCCTTTGCCGGACAGATGGTAACAGTGACATTATTCTTACTGTCAACTACGGATTTGATATCTGTTGTTACTCCTTTACCTCGTTTATATTCTTCGGATATGCCGTCGTCATCATATTCGGTAAAAAGAGTCTCACCATATGGGTAAAGTTCATAGATACGGATTCCTTTATTGATTTCACTTACATTATTATTAGGATTTGTCAGTGGAATAATCGCTCCGTTCTTCACAAATACGGGAAGTTTCCAGAGAGGAGCTGCAAAGTTGTTGAGTATACAGTTTCCGGCATATTTCTCGCCTGTGAAATAATCAATCCATACGCCTTCGGGCAAGTATATGCCGTCACGGATATCATTTCCTTGCTCATCCGCTTTAGTCGCCTGATAGATAGGAGCAACCAGAAAATAGGGTCCGTAGAGATATTGATATTGTGTAGCCGTTCCTTGAGTATAAGCATTCGGATATTCCAAGAACATCGCCCTTATCATTGGCATGCCGTCTACAGCTTCTTTAGCGATACTGTAAGCATAAGGCATCAGTTCTGATTTCAACTTCAGATACCAGCGGTTAATGGATGTGGCCGGTTCTCCCAAGGCATGCGGATATTTTTCATTGGAACCCCAACCGTCCATGTTCAGTTCCATGGGAGTAAAGGTTTTCCACTGGAAATCACGGGTGTTCACTATCAGATTCTTGCCACCGAAAATACCGTCCATATCAGAAGTGATATTCGGTTGCCCGGACAGTCCCGAACCGATGTAGGTCGGAATGTGGAAACGGATATATTCCCATACGCCGCCAGTCTGGTCGCCCGACCAGATGCCGGCATAACGTTGCGTTCCCGCCCAACCGTCGAGAGAGATAATAAACGGCCGGGCATCATTACCATAATAAGGCATTATATGTCCCACGTCAGCCACTCCGTTCAGTCCGAAAGAATAGCCGGCACCTACCCAGGCTACGTCAGTTTTCAGCACACGCACTCCGGCATCCCTTACTTCTTTCACAATATCCCTTTGTAGCAAAGCGCTCACTCCTTCTTTCGGGTGCAGATCCGACTGTGTCCATAATCCTATCTCCACCCCGTTCTGACGGGCATAATCCCCCAGACTTTTCAGGTTTTGTATATTACCGTCCAAGGTTTCCGTCTGTCCGTATCCGGCTCCATAGCCGTCGTTCGGGAGCAGCCAGCCCAACGGCATGTCATGTTTCTTATAGCGGTCGATTACCGCACGTGCGGAGAACTGGTAATTGTTCTTTTCTCCGTTCAGCGATTCTTTGATTCCCCCGTTGTCTTTCTGGCTTTCTTTATATCGCTTGCCGTCCTCAAACAGGATGCCTTTCTCGTTTTCTACCCAATAGTCACGATTGTAAGCGTTCAGATGTCCCTGATAGAAGCCGAATTTAGGCAATAAAACAGGGTTTCCCGTCAGTTGGTAGAAGTCATTCAACAAGGCTACCGCTCCGTCATTAATCATATAGAACACGTCTAAATAATCTGACTCGTGATATAACTTAACCTTTCCCTGTTCAGAGGCTCCGAAGTCATATTTTCCTTTTTTAAAGGTGTACCACATCACGCCATACCCATTCGTAGACCAGTAATAAGGAGTGGGTGATGCCACTCCCCCGTCTGTCCAGCTATTTTGGTTTTCGATGGAAATCACTCTGCCCTTGTGGGAGAAACGTCCGTTCTGGACACCTCCACCGTAGAAGTATTCTTGCGGATTCTCCTTCAAGGTCAAGGTTACTTTTCCTTTCTCAAAAAGAGGTGCTTCCAGCTCTTCCACTACAACGGTGTTAGTCAACAGATTAATTACCTTGAGTAAAGAGGTCTTCTTATCCAATTGGACTTTTATCTTTTCAGTAGTCAGAAAGACAAAATCTTTATTCTCTTCCAACTCCAGTTTAGAAAGCGCTTTTCGAGGATTGTCTACCAATATCTGCGCTTCCGGTTTTGCCTGCGGATCTCTGATTATTCTTCCTGAGTTGTCCTGAAATACACGGAAGATGTTTTCACCATAGAAGTCGAAGGACATTCGCTGGTTATTGGGTAATAGAATTTCGACAGTGGTGGGATTTATTTTTCTTGCACTAGTAATGAACTGTCTGGAAGAAACCGCACATTCAAACGTACTCGCTTTCTCTTGCACCGGGAAAGCATACATCGGAGACAGATGAGATATTGCAAGCATCATACATCCAAGCACGCATCGCCGACTCATTTTTATCTGTTTTCTCATGGTTTATAAATTACACTAAGATTGAATATTAAAAATTTCAGGTAAAAATAGGAAGTGTTTCTATACGAAGTAAAACCAAATATCCCTTTAAAAAGACATATACGATATCGTGGAAAATATAGGCATATATTATGGACAATTTGCACATACTATCAACACAAAAGACATATTTCCGCCCCAGAAACTTCCCTAACAAATATCCTGGCGGATATATTTGTCCATCCTGAAGTATATACCCGCACAAACGGAGTAAAAAGCAGAAATACATATACACATATCGTCCAAAAATCCTACATTTATTTTCCACAAAAACTCAAACTCCATTTTTACAACACAAAAAGTCACCTCACATTAATTTATTAGCCATAAGTTTGTGCCACTTCATTATATCAACTATTAATTAAAACTGAAAAAGATGAAAGGCACAAAAAGAATTATTACATTATTCGCACTAGTTACTGCCATCTCCTTTTTATCCTCCGCTCAGGAAATAAAAAAAGAGATTCCTTTAAAATATGGAGCTACAAATGAAGGTAAACGACAAGATCAGGCCATGCAAAAATTCCGCGACAACCGTTTGGGAGCTTTTATTCATTGGGGATTATATGCTATTCCTGGTGGGGAATGGAACGGGAAAGTATATGGCGGAGCAGCCGAATGGTTGAAAAGCTGGGCAAAAGTACCTTCTGACGAATGGATGAAATTGATGGATCAATGGAACCCAACCAAGTTTGACGCAAAGAAGTGGGCGAAAATGGCTAAAGAAATGGGAGTCAAATATATAAAGATAACAACGAAACACCACGAAGGATTTTGCCTGTGGCCGAGCAAATATTCCAAATATACGGTAGCAAATACTCCCTATAAAAAAGATGTGTTGGGCGAAATGGTGAAAGCTTACAATGATGAAGGTATTGATGTGCACTTCTATTTTTCAGTAATGGACTGGAGTCATCCCGATTATCGTTACAGCATCAAATCAGTAGAAGATAGTATCGCATTCAATCGCTTTTTGGAGTTTACAGATAATCAGTTGAAAGAACTGGCTACACGCTATCCAACGGTGAAAGATTTCTGGTTTGACGGTACATGGGATGCCAGTATCAAGAAGAATGGTTGGTGGACAGCTCATGCCGAACAAATGTTGAAAGAAATGCTCCCAGGGGTTACTATCAACAGTCGTTTGCGTGCTGACGATAAAGGCAAACGCCATTTCGATAGTAACGGTCGGCTAATGGGTGACTATGAATCCGGTTACGAACGCCGTCTGCCCGATCCAGTAAAAGACCTTAAAGTGACGCAATGGGATTGGGAGGCTTGTATGACTATTCCTGAAAATCAATGGGGGTACCACAAAGATTGGTCATTGAGTTATGTAAAGACTCCGATAGAGGTAATTGATCGTATTGTGCATGCAGTTTCTATGGGCGGAAATATGGTTGTGAATTTTGGTCCGCAGGCAGATGGGGACTTCCGTCCGGAAGAAAAAGAGTTGGCTAAGGCTATCGGTAAGTGGATGAGTCGTTACGGTGAAGCTGTCTATGCCTGTGACTATGCCGGATTTGACAAACAAGGTTGGGGATATTACACACGCGGTAAAAATGGCGAAGTGTATATGGTAGTATTCAACCAACCATATAGCGGACATCTGACAGTGAAGACTCCGAAAGACATCTCAGTAGAAAAAGCTTCTTTATTAGGTACTGGCGAAGAGATTCAAGTTGTTGAAACAGCTCGTAATGAATATAATGTATCTGTTCCTAAAAAGAACCCAGGTGAACCATATGTTATTCAACTTAAAGTTCGTGCAGCTAAGGGAACAAAAGGTATATACCGGGATGCTTTAACATAAATCAAAAGAGGATTATAATATGAAGTTCAAATTTACATTCATTTTATTTATGCTGATCGGGCAGTTCTTCTCTCTGACTGCCCGTGAAGTGACCTCCTTCAATGAAGGGTGGTTGTTCAAGCGTGGTCCTTTTTCAGAAAATCCGATGAAAGTATCCGCTCAATGGAATGGAAAATGGGATGCTGTAAACCTGCCTCATACATGGAATGCTAAGGATATGCAGGTTAAAGCAGCTTCTTTTTACGAAGGGGTAGGCTATTATAAGAAAAAACAGTTCTTTGGAGAGGAATTGAAAGGGAAACGTATATTTCTCCGGTTTGAAGGTGTGGGCGCAAACACCGAGGTGTATGTGAACGGTAAGCTTGTCGGAACCCATAAAGGAGGATACAGTGCTTTTGCCTTTGAAATCGGCACCGCTTTGAACTTTGGCGCTGAGAACGAAATTATGGTAAAGGCCGATAATACCTCACGACCGGACGTTATTCCGGTGAATCATAACCTTTTCGGAGTGTATGGTGGTATTTATCGTCCGGTATGGCTTATTGTTACCGGACAGAATAACATTACAGTTACTGACTGTGCTTCTCCAGGGGTTTATATTACTCAGAAGAATGTATCAAAACGCTCGGCTGATATTACTGTAAAAGTAAAATTGGATAATGGCGGTCTTACACCTGCTGACTTAGTACTTGAAAATTCTCTTTATACACAAGAAGGAAAGAAAGTTCTTTCGCACCGTCTTCCTTTGGAATTAACTCCTCAAGGAACACAGACTTATGCTTCCACTTTTAAATTGAGTAAACCTCACCTTTGGCAAGGACGTAAAGATCCTTATTTGTATAAAGTAGTTTCACGTCTGATATCAGATGGGAAAGTTATTGATGAAGTAATCCAACCATTAGGTGTCCGCAAATATGAGATTGTAGCCGGTAAAGGATTCTATCTGAACGGTGAGAAATATCCGATGTATGGTGTAACCCGTCATCAGGATTGGTGGGGATTGGGAAGTGCTCTTACTAACAAAGAACATGACTTTGATCTAGCTCAGATTATGGATGTGGGGGCAACAACTGTCCGCTTTGCCCATTATCAGCAGTCAGACTATTTATATTCCCGTTGTGATTCACTGGGATTGGTTATTTGGGCAGAAATTCCTTTTGTAAATCGTGTGACGGGATATGAAGCGGAAAATGCACAGTCTCAACTCCGTGAGTTGATTCGTCAGAGTTTTAATCACCCTTCTATTTATGTATGGGGATTACATAATGAGGTATATCAGCCTCATGAATATACGGCCGGGCTGACGCAGACACTTCATAATCTTGCCAAGACGGAGGATCCGGATCGCTATACAGTAGCTGTCAACGGATTCGGGCATACTGAGCACGCAGTGAACCAAAATGCGGATATTCAAGGGATGAACCGGTATTTCGGGTGGTATGAGAAGAAACTGCAAGATATTGAACCATGGGTGAAAGGGTTGGAAGAGAAATATCCGTGGCAGAAGCTAATGTTGACTGAATATGGAGCGGACGCTAATCTAGAACATCAAACTGAATATCTTGGTGATGCGTTGAACTGGGGAAAACCTTTTTATCCGGAAACGTTTCAAACTAAGACTCATGAATATCAATGGAGTATTATTTCGAAACATCCTTATATCATTGCCTCTTATCTTTGGAATATGTTTGACTTTGGTGTACCAATGTGGGAGCGTGGTGGTGTGCCTGCCCGTAATTTGAAAGGACTGATAACTTTTGACCGGAAAACCAAGAAGGACTCTTACTACTGGTATAAAGCCAACTGGAGCGAAGAGCCTGTATTATACCTGACTCAACGCCGGAATACGGATCGTGAACGGAAGCAAACTTCTGTGACTGTATATTCTAATATCGGAACTCCGGAAGTATACCTCAATGGACAGAGACTAACCAATATCCGCAATGGATATACCAACGTACATTATATTTTTGACAACGTCACATTACGACAAGGAGAAAACATAATCAAAGCCGTCACGACACACAACGGAAAAGAATATACCGATGAAATTAGATGGAACTACACTGGTGAAAAGAAACGAAACGCAGATTCACGCGAAAACAAGCATGAACATGCCGGATGGTAACCATGAAAGAAAAATAAATAACATATAATATTAACTCATAAAAATCAATGCCTATGAAGTAGAAACATACTAATTGAAATCTTTTATTTTTAACACTTAAAATTTAATACATCTAAATAATTTATGAAATTCAAAAAAATATTTTTATTCGCGTTTTTTACCCTCTTTGCCTTAGGAATAGCAGCGCAAAGCGGCACAGAAAAGATTAGTATTTCTTTTCAGAATATCGCATTAAAAGATGCAATGGAGCAAATTGAAAAAGCCTCCAAATACACCTTCTCATATGACGTGACAGAAACGGATATCAAACAACAAGTCAGCTTGGTTGCACAAAATGAAGAAATCCGTTTAGCATTACGCAAAATGTTTGAGCCAACCAATATTTCATTCCGCTTTCAGAAACAGCAGATTATTCTGTCACCCAAAGAAGTGGAAATCGTGAAAAAAGGAAAAAATAAGAATATCACCGGTATTGTCAAAGATGAAACGGGAGAACCGATAATCGGAGCCACCGTATTGGTAAAAGGAACGATTAATGGTGCACTGACTGACATGGACGGTAA
Source organism: Bacteroides sp. f07 (assembly GCF_042854785.1). NCBI lineage: Bacteria > Pseudomonadati > Bacteroidota > Bacteroidia > Bacteroidales > Bacteroidaceae > Bacteroides > Bacteroides sp. f07. Next base: position 810,495 of record NZ_BAABXI010000003.1, read on the forward strand.
ATATTCTATTCAAGCAAAAGAAGGCGAAACACTTGAGTTCCGGTATATCGGTTACAAGAGCATAGACCAGAAAGTAAAAAAAGAAAATGTCATAAATGTTACACTGGCAGAGTCTAACATCAATCTGGACGATGTTGTAGTTGTCGGTTACGGACAACAGAAAAAAGAAAGTGTGGTAGCATCAGTCAATTCACTGAAACCCGCAGATATTGCCATACCAACCCGAAGTCTGGTAAATTCTATTTCAGGACAGATAGCAGGTGTTATTGCCATCCAACGCAGTGGAGAACCCGGCAATGATGACGCAGCATTCTGGATTCGCGGTCAAAGCTCATATGCCGGAGGAACAAACCCGTTAGTATTGGTCGACGGAGTGCCACGTGATATGAACGACATCGACGTAGACGAAATCGAATCTTTTTCTGTTCTGAAAGACGCTGCCGCTACTGCTGTATATGGGGCGGAAGGTGCCAACGGTGTTGTATTGATTACCTCTAAACGTGGTGTTGCCCAAAAAACCAAGGTAAGTTTCAACGCTCAATACAGTGTTGTTACTCCAACCCGTATGCCGGAGCTACTGGATGCATATAATTATCTATCCCTCTACAACGAAGGAGAATGGAACGAAGCAGGAAATCCCGGTCTTCTTAACGAATATAACGGTAGTTATTCGCAAGATATTCTTGAGAAATACCGCACTGGAGCAGACCGCGACCTGTATCCCAATGTAGACTGGACAGACTTATTGGCAAAACATACGCACAACCAACGGTATACTATCAATTTTAGAGGTGGTTCGGAAAAAACCAGATTCTTTGTTTCGGGAGCATACTATTCAGAAGATGGTATATTCAAATCAAATACAGTCGAAGAATATGATGCAAATATCGGACTGCAAAGATACAACCTACGCTCTAACGTAGATATGGACATCACCCCTACAACCAAGTTGTCTGTAGATATGAGCGGACAGTATAAAAAGAAAAACAACCCGAACTATAGTTCCGACGGTATCTTCAGCGCTATCACACTATTCCCGACACACCTGGTTCCGATGCACTATTCCGACGGCTCGCTTGCCGACCCGCAAGGAGCTGCCGCCAACCGTTACAATCCGTACAATCTGTTGAACCACACTGGATATTCCAAAAGATGGGATGCATCTTTCCAAAGCAAAGTAACCTTGGAGCAGAAACTCGATTTCATTACCAACGGGTTGTCTATAAAAGGAAGTGTCAGTTTTGATGCTGATTTTTATTCTGTATCATTACGTTCAAAAACAGCCCGTACAGTCTTTGCAACCGGACGTAACGAAGACAACTCGCTGAAATTTGTAACAGTCAATGAAGGTAGTAAACTTGGTGATATGTCAGTAACCGGAACTGGCGGAAAGAAAAAAATCTATATTGAGGGGTCATTAAACTATAAACGTACATTTGCTCAAAAACACGACCTTACCGGTATGATTCTTTATAACCAAAAAGAAACTCAATATATGGGTACCGCGTTGCCTTACAGGAAACAGAACGTGGTAGGTCGTGCATCTTATGGCTACGACAGTCGTTATATGCTGGAAGCCAGTTTCGGTGCATCCGGTAGTGAAAACTTCTCAGCAGGACATCGTTGGGGTATTTTCCCCGCCATCGGTGGTGCTTGGTATATCAGCCATGAGAAATTTATGCAGAAGAACAATATCGAGAACATCATCAGTAAGCTAAAACTGAGAGCTTCATACGGTGTCACGGGTAATGATGCAATTAGTGGTGACCGTTTCGCTTATCGCGAACAACTGAGCACAGGCGATTTAGGCTATGACTACGGCATGACGTTAGGAACAAGTGGAGGTAAAGACGGTCCTTCCAAGAACGGTATCGTTGAAGATTTATTTGCCGCTCCTTCATTGACTTGGGAAAAAGAGTACAAGTCAAACTATGGTATCGACTTAGGACTTTTCCGTGGTCGTGTAGATATCTCCGTGGACTATTTCTCCAACACCCGCGAACAAATCCTGTTACAACGCAAGACTATCCCTACCGTATTGGGTTATCGTGAGAATCCTTACCAAAATTACGGTAAGACGTCCAACAAAGGATTTGACGGTAGCGTCATTCTGAAACAAAGTATCGGTAAACTGAATCTGTCCGCCAGAGGTAACTTCACATACGCCAAAAACAAAATCACAGAGTATGATGAAATCGAACAGGTAGAAGACTATATGTACTATACAGGCAATCCAATCGGTCAACCGAAAGTATACGTCGCTGAAAGATTGTATACGCCCAATGATTTCTATATCACTTCAAACGGACAAGGCGGATATACCTACACACTGAAGGAAGGACTTCCCAAACCTGCCGCCAACGTGGCTCCCGGTGATATCAAATACAAGGATATGAACAATGACGGTTCAATCGATGCCAACGATATGAGTTACAGAAACGGGTTATACCCTAACAACCCTCAGATTGTTTACGGTTTCGGTCTGAATATCGACTACAAAGGTTTCTTTGCCGGCATCTTCTTCCAGGGAGTGGCAAAAGCGTCTACCAACCTGCTGGCGAAGACATCCAACTTCATTCCGTTCTATAATGGAGTCGACAGTTCTTCTGCACGTGCGGAGGCCATGAACCGATGGACAGCAGCCGATCCCTTCAACCAAAATGTCATGTATCCACGTACACACGCCAACCGTTTTACTCACAACAACGAAGCAAGCACATGGTGGTATCGCGACGCCAGCTTCTTGCGTCTGAAGAACGTGGAGGTAGGGTATCAATTTGACAAGAAACTGATTCAAAAACTTAGAATGTCAAACCTAAGAATTTACATACAGGGAACCAATCTGGCAGTATGGGATCATGTCAAGATGTGGGACCCGGAATTAGGAAACAGTTCATCAGGCTCCAAATATCCGATTTGTGGAACTTGGACTATGGGACTTGAAGTTGCATTTTAATTAAAATCAAAGATAGAATTATGAAAATTAAAAATATACTATATTCACTAATTGGCTGCGGTTTAATAAGCTGTTTTTCTTCATGTTCGGACTATTTGGATGTATCAAAAGAACTAGCAGACGTAATCGATAAAGAAGCTGTATTCAATAATAAAGGTTATATGGAAAGATGGCATAAGAACACCTTCAACGTCATCTCCGATTATTCTGAAATGGGATTGGGAGTCAACTCCAGTACTGGTGCTTTCACGGGTGGTTGGAACTTACTAGCCGGTGAAATCACTGCACGTCAGGGCTCTGCATATACAGCATTACCCAATGGGTTTACGTCCAACTCGGCACCATTCCATCGCTGGTGGAGATGCTACATTTACATTCGCCAAGCTATGATATTCTTGGAAAACGCCAAACCATTGGGTGACCCGAATGTAAGTAGCGGCGTTGATTATCTCTCAGAAGAAGATGTGAACAGAATGAAAGCGGAAGCCAAATTTCTGATTGCATACAGTTATTTCTCTTTGTTCGAATTGTACGGTCCAGTGCCTATCATTACGGAAATTGCCGATCCGGAAGACCAGAACCAGATAGACTATGCACGTGCTCCGATAGACAAACTGGTGAACCATATCGATCAACTACTGGAAGAAGTAATTAATTCCGGCTATCTGCCCGAAACAACATTCAACGCGACTCCGACAGACCACACAGACCACAACAACGACAAATACAATCTAGCAGAAATGGTACGGCCAACAAAAGCCACCGCACTGGCACTGAGAGCAAAATTGTGGGTGTATGCAGCTTCTCCTTTGTTTAACGGAAAATATACGGAAGCACTGAACTTGACAAACCATGATGGTGAACGTTTATTCCCCGACTATGACCCGGAAAAATGGAAAATTGCCAAGAGAAGACTGGAAGATTTCCTGAACTTCGCTGAAGAAAAAGGATATGCATTGTACGAATCGAAAACAGGTGATGCCAACTTGTCCGTTTATGAACTTTACCAGTATTATACGGATGAAATCATTTGGGCAGGACCATACAATCATTATTACAGTGTCACTACAAACATGGAACCACGTACCAATCCTCGAGATTTGTATTCAAGCAACTCATTCGGCAACGTGGGAGTATTCCAGGAAAGTGTAGATGCCTTCTTTATGGACAACGGGCTTGAAATAGACGACCAAGGCAGTGGATACAAGGAAGATGGATTCGGCGACTGGAAAAACGTATGTAATGAAGACCAACGCACCGACAAAGACATCTACAACATGTATCACAACAGAGAACCTCGTTTCTATGCAGCAGTCACTTATGAAGGCAAAAGTTGGCATGTTCAGCCGCAAAACAAAGCCAGCTATACAGTAGGATTTGCCAAAGGAGAAGGCAACGACCGTTCGAAAGCGGAAAATCCATATACTGGATACATGCTCTACAAATTCAAATACCGCAGTTTGCAGTATTACACCCGTGCGGCTGATTCGGGTAAAAACAGACCTGCTGTAGTAAAGCAATGGTCTCGCCCGTCTATTTTACTCCGTCTTGCCGATTTCTATCTGTATTATGCCGAAGTTTGCAACGAAATCGATCCAAGCGATACGAAAATTATCACTTACCTCGACAAGGTTCGCAAAAGAGCTGGTATCCCCGGATATCAAGAACTTGCAAATGAAGGTAAAAAGAACATTATCGGCGACCAGGAAAAACAACGCTGGGCAATACAAAGAGAACGCCAGGTAGAGTTATTCTGCGAAGGACAACGTTACTTCGACATACGCCGTTGGATGACAGCAGACGATGCCAACAACAAACGCGACCAGCAATTGTTCCGTACAGGCATGGACATGCAATCGCCTAAGGCAAACCGCATAGGTGCCGGTTCGTTCTACAATCGGGTGAATATCGAAACCAGAGCATGGAACCGTGCTATGTTGTTATATCCGGTACCATACAATGAAGTACAGAAGAGTAAACTCTTCGTACAAAATCCATTATGGTAAAATTGATTGTTTTGAGAAATTGAAAGCAAGGGGGCATTTCCCCTTTGCTTTTACTTGCAACGAGCAATTAAATCAAATGAATTACTATGAAATATATAAAAAGACATAAGAAACACTGCTTTGCCTCTGCCGTCCTGTTCCTGCTATCTGTCTTGTATTCTTTCTCTCTCGCCGGATGCAGTAGCAACGAAAAGGATGACGAGATTTTTTTGCCCGCCAACTGGATTAATATCTCGACAGAAGCAGTCAACTTCACCTACGAAGGTGGCACAGAAAAACGCAGCTTCACACTTGACAAAGAGATAGACCTCTCACTAGTGTCTTGTTCTTTCAGCAACGACGGAAACGAATGGATCACCGCCACCTTCGAAAACTCCAGGCTTATCCTACTGGCAGAATATTCATACCGGGAACAAAAGCGCTCTACAACGCTGACACTCGCCTATGGTACACAGAAATGTACAATTAATGTGACGCAGGATGCTGCTCCTGCCTCTGCCGACAAACCAATCAAAGTAGTGAGGGGAGAAGCCACATCGGAAGAGGCAACATCTAAGGACAGCGACGGAAATCCGTTGACACTGAACATGACATGGGATGGAAACAAGAAAACTTATTTCAACTCCAAATTCGGAGCTGTATCCTACCCTTTCTACATCACATACGAACTGGAAGAAGGCAGCACGCTGAACAGTATTGTATATACTCCTCGCACAGACTCGGGTAACAAATGGGGCTCATTCGACAAATTCTCGGTAGAAGTATCAACTTCAGACCGTCCGGATGAGTTTACCGAAGTAGGTAACTACGAAAGGGGCAACGGAGTACATACTCCCTTTACCATGAGACTACCCAACGGTATAGCCAATGTAAAGAAAGTACGCTTTGTCATCAACAAGGCCTACGAAGACAGGGTAAGTTGTGCGGAAATGGAATTCTTCGAAGCCAGTACGCATAAGTTTGATCCATATTCAATATTTGCAGACGCAATGTGTACGCAACTAAAATCAGGCGTAACGGAAAAACAAATCAAGCAGATTCCCAACCAATACCTGAAAGAACTGGGACTTGCGTTGCTGAACGGAGACTACAATTCATCCTACCGCTTGGCAAACTACCGCCCCTATCAGCACCCGTCGATAATGGCAGCAGCAAACAAGACCGGGAAATACAGTCTCCGCGACAATCCCACTGGCATCTATGCCAAAAGCGGAGAGAAGCTAGCTATCATGGTCGGAAAAATCTACAAAGGAGGAAAGATTTCCCTCATTATCCAAGATTTGAATGGAGGATACAATAACTTCAAAACATACGACTTAGAAGAGGGATACAATGAAATCACTGCCGAAGTAGGAGGTCTGATCTACGTGCTAAACCATGTAAACGATGCTATTCCCCTCACGCTCGACGAAGCCGACGAGGCTGTCCGCAAACTAGTGGAAGAAAAAACTGTACAGATACATTTTGCCATGGCTAGGGTGAACGGTTATTTCGACATCGCCAAACACAAGGAAAGTGATTGGGCAACGATTCGCGATAACGCCACATATCAAGACATTGACGTATTGGGCAAATACTCGCACATCACCTGGAGAGTATCCGATTTCAAGAAATACAATACAGAAATCACCCGAACTATCGAAAACTGCGATCGGCTGGTTTATTTGGAAGAGGAATTCATGGGGCTTGTCAAATACAACCGGATGTTTAACAACCGTATGCATTTCTGCATTGACTACAAAACAAAAAGTCCGAATGCTACCGACTATCGCACTGTGTACAACGCCAGCGACTACTATGCAGAACCATTCTGCAACCCCGACCGCTTTGCCGACCGTTGTTGGGGACCTGCACATGAAGTGGGACACTGCAACCAAACACGTCCTGGCATCAAATGGTCGGGAACCACCGAAGTGACTAACAACATCCACTCGCTCTATGTACAGACCTCCTTCGGCAAACCATGCAAACTACTTGTAGACTCTTGCACCCCCAAAGATGAAAACGGACAAGCCATCAGTGGTTCATTCGAAAATATCTATGAAGCAGCCATCGCATTCATTGTCGACGGCAAACGTGCACACAGCCTGCCGGGAGTAGCGGACATAGTCAGAGAAACACAACTTGTACCCTTTTGGCAACTTAAGCTCTATATGCATAACGTGCGTTACGAATCCGACTTCTATTATGACCTCTACGAATACTTCCGTACACACGAAAGTCCGAGTGACAAAGGTGAAAACCAGGGGCTTAACCAACTTGACTTCGTCCGGCAGGCATGTGCCATTTCCAAAATAAACCTGCTGGATTTTTTCGAGAAATGGGGATTCCTGACTCCCGTAGATACCGAGCTGAATGACTACGGAAACAAAAAGTTCACTATCACCCAAAAGCAAATTGATGCATTGAAAGCGGAAATTAATGGGAAAGGATACGAACCGGCTCCCGCGAACTTGCATCTGATTACAGAAAACAACTTAAACAACTATTAATCGAAATACGTATACAATTTAAATAGAACTGTTATGAAACATATAAGAAACTTTATACAAAACAATGTATTTTTTCTCATGTGCATCTTGTGTACATTCCTGTCTTCCTGCAGTAATGATGACGATACGACAATTGTGCCGGACAATTGGATTAATATTCCCAACGAAGGCTTCACCATCGGCTATGAAGGCGGTTTATTGACTCGTGACTTTACTGTTTCGGCAGAAATTAATCCCGAGCGTGTCTACATCATCAGCGAATCCAACTGGATTCGTGCTTCCATTGAGAACACCACCGTTAATCTGAGAATCACAGAATCAACCGTCACTCAAGAAAGAAACAGCATTGTTACGCTGATTTATGACGGAGCACACCGTTTGGAACTCCCCGTCACACAAGCAGCCGCTCCTGCCGCTAAGGTAAGCGAAATCAGACTACCGGCTTCTTTGCATAACCAAACTATCGGACTAGGGCAAGTATTCAACCTCACATCATTGATTGAAGTAATGCCTGCAAACGCAGGAAACAAAACACTGAACTACACAGTAGAAGGTGACAAAGACATTGTTTCCATAGAAAACGGTATATTGAAAATAGAAAAGGAAGGAACAGCTACTATCAAAGTAGCAGCTACGGACGGTAGCGGAGTAACGGCAGACCTGAAAATCATCGGTAGCGGAACAGAACCTTTCATACGCGACGGATGGAGCGTGGAAACATCTATTAAATACAGCAACGGAAACGGATATGTAGTGGATGGCTCAACAGGCAAACCTGAAGATATGTTCGATGGAGATGCTAGCACTTTCTTGTCATTGGTAAAACCCGGCAAATCATACAGTGGTTCCACTACACCTGCAGACCATCAGTTATATTTTGTGGTTGACATGGGAGTAGAGCAAAGCTTCAATTATTTCACTTGGGCACACAGAGCCGGCAACAGTTACGATTATCTGAGAGTATGGGGCATTTCTATCGAAGGAAGCAACAATGGTAAGGACTTTACGGAAATACAGTCGAATATTGATATTCCTCATGCCAACAATACAGATGAAATAAAAATAGAAATCCCGGAATCCACATACAGGTATATCAAAGTAAAACTGGTGAAATGGAGTGACATCGCAGGCGGTTCGACATCTGGCAGTTCCATGCAAATAGGAGAATTCAACGTAGGTAAGAAATAAAACTATGATTCTTCTAACCTAAAAAGAAAAGGGACATCTTTTAAATCTTTTTTGTATACTTAGGCACGGATTACACGTGACACACGGTTTTATCAATCAGAACCGTAAAAACATGTAATTCGTGCCTAATTTTATTCAGTACTGATATACATACTTATTGCACCATGTCTAAAATGATTCATCGCTTCTGTCTCATCATTCTGTTCTGCTTCGGCAATCCATATGCAACATTGCTTTCACAAACGAACTATTTTGTATCCGTTAATGGAAAAGATTCTGGAGATGGCAGTATACGTTCACCCTTCAAAAGCATCACGAAAGCACTGGAAAAAGCGCGCTGTAACAAGAAGGGGACAGTGACCGTCTATTTGCGAGAAGGCAAATATATTCTGACTCACCCTTTGGTTTTCACTCCAGCAGATGGCGGAGTCCGAAAACAACTCATCCTTCGCGCTTACCCCGACGAGAAAGTAATCCTCAGTAGCGGCATCCAGCAAAAACTAGACTGGCAGCCTCATACAAACGGTATTATGAAAGCTACTCTACCCCACCCCTTCATCATGGACATGCTGCTGGTGAACGGTAATATCCGCCCTATGGCACGCTTTCCGAATTTCGAATCTACAGCCATACGTTTCAACGGCACTTCAGCAGATGCTACCTCTCCGCAGCGAACCCAAAAATGGAAAAATCCTGCTGGAGGGTATTTACATGCAATGCATTCGCATGACTGGGGCGATTTTCATTTCCGAATCACCGGAATAGAGCAACCAACCGGCAAACTAAAGTTGGAAGGAGGATGGCAGAACAATCGCCAATCCGGACTACATCCACAAAACCAAATGGTGGAAAACATTTTTGAGGAACTGGACGCTCCAGGAGAATGGTACTATTCGCCACAAGAATCCATGCTCTATTACTATCCAGTCTGCGGTGAAGATATCAACAAAGCCATATTCGAGACACCACAATTAAAACATCTGATTGAATTTCGAGGCAATTCATCATCACCTGTCCGCAACATCATTATTCAAGATATAGAGCTCACCCAAACAGTGCGCACTTTTATGGAGCAGTATGAACCTCTCCTTCGCTCAGACTGGCGAATATATCGCGGGGCTGCCCTTCTGTTAGAAGGCACCGAGAATTGCATAATCAAGAACTGCCATATCCATCATGTAGGAGGGAATGCACTCATGTTCTCCAACTACAACCAAAATTCGTCCGTATCGGGCTGCCATTTCTCAGAGATTGGCGCCAGTGCCATTTGCTTTGTTGGCAATCCGTCAGCAGTTCGTTCGCCAAGTTTCGAGTATAGCAAAGCGGTTCCAATCTCCGAACTAGACTCCATCCCCGGTGCTCTGAACAACGACTTCCCTACCAACTGCATGGCGTATGACAACTTGATTCACCACATCGGACTTTTCGAGAAGCAAACCGCCGGAATCGAACTTTCAATGTGCCACTGCATTACCGTCAGTCACAACAGTATTTACCACACTCCGCGCGCCGGTATAAATATCAGTGAGGGGACATGGGGCGGACACATTATAGAATACAATGACGTGTTCGACACTGTGATGGAGACGGGCGACCACGGAGCATTCAATTCGTGGGGACGTGACCGTTTCTGGCGATCATCCTACCGCGAAATGAGTCAACTGGTAACAAACAATCCTGAACTGGTTCTCGCCGACGCCGCCTCTGCCACCATCATCCGCAACAACCGTTTCAGATGTGACCGTGGTTGGGACATCGACCTCGATGACGGTTCAAGTAACTACCATATTTACAATAATCTATGTTTAAACGGTGGTATAAAGTTACGGGAGGGATTTCACCGCACAGTTGAGAATAATATTATGATAAACTGCACCTTTCATCCCCACGTTTGGTTCAAGAACAGCGGTGACGTTTTCGTACGCAACATTGTCATGGAGCCATACCGTCCAATTGGTATCTCCCATTGGGGAACGGAAATCGACTATAATCTGTTCACCGACAGCATAGCTTACACAACCGCCCGAAAGAACGGCACGGACAAGCATTCTATAGTCTGCCCCATCACGTTTCATAATCCCGCCAAAGGAAATTTCAAAATCGACCAAATAGCTCAAATTAGTTCATTGTGCGGGTTCCGAAATTTCGAAATGGACAGATTCGGAGTTATTTCACCCCAACTACAAGCACTGACACAACGTCCGTCATTTCCTTATCCTTCTGTCCTGCAAGGAAAGACAGAAGCATCGGCCATATTTGAATGGTCAGGACTATCCCTCAAAAACCTAGAGACACTAGGAGAACGTTCCGCCACAGGAATGGATTCTGAACGAGGAGTATACGTCATTTCCGTCCGCGTAATGGGCAATCCTTTAAGAGATTACGTTTATGCAAACGACGTTATCCTCGGATTCAACCGGCAAGAAATCAACAACCTTGCCCAACTGAAAGTCGCCATCCGGCAAGCAGGCACTGACAAGCCTATTCAAATCCTTCTTTTCAGAAATCAAAAGAAGATACAACTCACTATTCCTGAAAATGTAATCAAACCGATAACAGACTAACACTATACATATAGGAATCAGATTATCACAGCTTCCATCTGTTCTCAACTATAGATACAGAAATATCCCTATATAAAAGCAACCGTATCTCTCTATGGACACCAACATGTCCATAGAGGGAAATGTGCGTGTCCGTATAAGGAAACAATCCACACACATAAAGCACACAGATAATCTATTCGCCCCTCTTGTTCCGCACTGCTTGTGGAGCAACTCCGAAAAATGCTTTGAAAGATTTGCTAAAATAACGAGGTGAAGAAAAGCCTAACCGGACAGAAATCTCTGAAATATTAAGCTCCGAATGGTTATTTAACAAGAACATAGCTTCATCCAACTTTACTTTTAAAATAAACTCATTCGGAGTTAATCCAGTTATCTGTTTGAACTGCATATACAGTTTACTGCGCCCCATACAAAGTTCAGAAGCAAGCGCCGTAACATCAAATTCCTGATTTTCAAAATTCTCTTTTATAATACTGACACATTTTGCCAGCAATTCCTTATCACGTTCATTAATAGCCTCCGGCACAAGAGACTCTGTTACAGTTTTACCTGTATAATGAGCAATCAGGCGCTTCTTGTTCTTTATGAGATTATTACAACGGGCTAATAATACCTTTACATTAAATGGCTTCGTCACATAATCATCTGCACCAAACATCAATCCCTCCACAACATACTCGACAGAAGTCTGAGCCGTTAATAAAATCACAGAAATATGAGAAAGTTCCACATTGGTTTTAATCTTATAGCATAATTCTTTTCCTGACATTTCCGGCATCATCACATCGCTTATTATCAAATCCGGTTGTATTTGCCTCGCCATTTCCAACCCTTCACGTCCATTACGTGCAATATAGACCTTATATATTGGTAAAAACAAGTCTTCCAACATAGACAACAGCTCTTCACTGTCATCCACCAAAAGAATGACTGGCTTATCTTCATCCTTCGCATCCTCTTGCGCAACCGTTCTCTCTTCCTTCCCTTCTACATCCACTATTTGCTCAAAAGGAAGCACAGGAACTGTTTCTGAGATAACTACAGATTCCCGCCCTTCCGTAGCAGCCATCTCTTCATCACTAAAATGGCGATTGCCTAAAGGAAGAAATAATGTAAACTTAGTACCTTTCCCTACAGTACTTTCTACATCAATCTTTCCATGATGCATATTCATTATTCCCTTTGCTAACGCCAATCCTATCCCCGTTCCCAATGTGAAAGAAGAAGATAAATTATCTGTCTGATAGAACCTTTCAAAAATCTTCGAGATATGCTCTGCCGGAATACCGGCTCCTGTGTCACACACCGATACCACTGCTTGAGAAGCAATCTTTCTGACCTCAACTGTTATACTACCTTTATTAGGTGTATACTTAAAAGCATTTGACAATAAATTAAATATTACTTTCTGTAGTTGTTTTGAATCAAACCAAACCGAAATAGTCTCTTCAACACTATCAAAACGATAAGTGATTTCTTTTTTCTGTGCGTACTCATAAAAGCACATATAAATCTGTCGGGTAAAAGTAACCAGATTCTGCTCTTCAACTTTAAGTTTCAGATAGCCTTGCTCCTGTTTACGGAAGTCAAGTAACTCCGATATCAAATTTCGCATATGCCAGGCATTCTTATATATGCGAAGAATACGGTTATAAATAGTCGTACCTAAATCCATCTGCATCAGCACTTCAATCTGACCGAGAATAAGCGTCAATGGAGTACGGAATTCGTGAGATATATTGGTAAAGAAACGTAATTTTATCTGATTCAGTTCTTCTATCCGTTCTTTTTCCTTTCTTTCAAACTCTAAAGAGGATTTCAAGGCGGCCTGACGGGTTTTAAAACGAATAAACGCAATCATCAATCCAAGCAAACATAAGAAATAGAAAAGATATGCCCAAAAAGTCGCATAAAAAGGAGCAGAAACATGTATATTCAAACAAACCTCCTCATTCGGGCCTTCTCTACCAGCCAACGGACGGGCTTTAAGCGTATAGTCACCGGGAGATAAGTTCGTATAAGTTATTGTTGTGCCGGAAGTTTGAGTCCAGACTTTATCAAAGCCCACCAAACAATACTCAAATACACGGTTACGATCATTATTGTAATTAAAGGAGGCAAACTCAACTGTTATATTGTTCTGTTTATAGTTCAAATAAATATCCGATGTCTTTGCCAATATATCAGTCAGAATACCAGACTGATCATTAGGACAAATCTCGTCATTGAAAATAAACAACTTATCAAAATTCAAAAGATTCTTAGAAGGTAGAGCATACAAAGATTGTCTTTGAAACAAAGCCAAACCATTCGTGCCACTAATAAAAAGAGTTCCATCTTTATCCAAATATAAAGCTGAACCTTGACTATATGTCTGATTAAACAAATGATAAGTATTTTCTACTTCTCCTTTTTCACTATTAAAAATAGAAAGTCCCTTTCCATGAAGGATAAACAAACGATGTTCTTCAACAGATTCGCAAATATAATAACAATAATCACTTGGCAGACATTGATTAAAGGTACTATAAGACTTAAACGAGCGCTCCTTTTCCTGATATTCGAATACGCCCGATCCTATCGTACAAAAGTAGATAACACCTTTACTGTCTTCAAAGATATGAACTACTTTAAATCTCCCTATCGCAGAAGGATTATCGGTATCCATCGCATACTCAGTTACTTTAGATGAAGGCAAATCCACACAAATAACTCCTCCGGTAGCCGAAGCCAACCACATACGTTGCCGACTATCAATCAGGAATGTTTCAAAAGCAAATTTTTTACTCACCAGTTTCCGAATGTTCATATCATCAGAGAGTGGTGAGAACTTCTCAGTCACCGGATCCATAAAGACAGGACCGCCTTGTGTTAACAACGCAAGACCACCCTTATACTCTTGAATATCATTCACAATCTCATGCGGTAAAGACGTAGAATCCCCTTTTATATGATGGAGAGTATGCCCTTTTTTTGATTTTGTATCAAATATAAACAGCCCTCCGAAGTGAGTACCGACATACAAGCGCCCGTTCTCCTTCCGATAAAAAATTGACTTTAAATTATTACTACCTACGCTGGTTATATCCCCCTTACGATGTTGATATCGAGCAAAAATTCCACTATCCGGATGATAACAATTCAAGCCCCCACCTTCTGTACATATCCACAATTTTCCTCTATCGTCCTCCGTCATCTTTCCAACAACAGGAAAACTCAGACAGTCTTCCTGTAATGGCTCAGCATAGTAAAAATGATTACTGGCTTTATTAGGATTAAAAACATTCACGCCTCCATAATATGTCCCGACCCAAATGTTACCTTGCATGTCTTTATGGAGAGACAAAACAGAATGATGACTCAACGTATTCGGAGAATCACCATAACGAGTATAATGTTCCCACTTATCAGTTACGGGATCATAACAATCAAGCCCACGAAAAGTCCCTACCCACGTACGTTTAAAATCATCTTCCAGTACACATCGAATCTGATTGTCAGACAATTCGTCTTTATCTGACGTATTCGTATAATGAGTCAATTCTCCACTACCAGCGGAAATTCTATATAATCCATTCCAAGTTCCTAACCAAATATTACCGGCACTATCTCCTGAAATACATTGGCTTCCTCTATCCAAGGAAGCTAATATTTTTTGCTGGCTCGGATTTTTGCGTGAAATAGCAACTACACGATCGGTAGCAACCCATATCAAACTGTCATCGACATATATCATTCCTCCCGAGCCTACACCTTCTTGCAACTGAGTGACAAAAGTTAAATCCGAATTTTCAGTTGTATAATAATAGATACCGGAGTTGCAACTTACCCATAAGGTATCTTCTTTACAGAAAAGGTCTCTCACATCATTCCGGCGCAAACAAGTAAACCGTTCTTTATAAAGTTCAAACTTTATAAGATCATTTCCCGAACGTATATATATCCTTCCGTTTCTGTCTCCACAAAGTTTATTGATTTCATTATTCGTCAAGCCATCATTCCCCTGTGATGGACGGAATATTCTTACATCCTTACCATTATATCTGTTTAACCCCTCCGAGGTGCCTAACCATACTGCTCCTAGTTCATCCTGATAGATGGAAAAAATACATACCTGAGATAATCCATCAGAAACTCCCAGATGTTTAAAGTAATGGTTTTTAGCATCCACCATTATAATACCTAAAATACCCAAGAGAAAGATAACGTTTCTTTTCATGTATTATATAATTAGATTATCGACTACAAAAATACAAATAATACTTAATTATTATTTCAATACATAGTCTTTTTATGGCATTTATTCCACTAATCCTTTAAATACACATTTGACGATTCTTGCTAAAATGCACATATTCAACATTATTCTTCAAATAACTCATTGGATTTTATCACTAAAAACATATCTTTGCCACGAACTAAAAAAGAAAAATTGGATGTTTAACTCATTTTCATATCGTAAGGATTCCGTTCTGTAAATAATCTGTAAGCCTTCCTCTCATTACAGATTATCCCTTATGTTTTCTGGCATATTCATGCCGGAGTTATCTTTTATAGCTGAATTTTAAAACAATTTGTATGGCCAAATACTCGTAAGCATCATTGCATGCCTTCATCTGCCATACACCTAAAACATTAAAAAACAATGAGTAACGAATTAAAGTCAATCCACGATTTCGATTTCACAATGATATGTAATTACTTCAAGTTGTTAGAACGTCAAGGTCCCGGAAGCCCGGAAGTCACACAAAAAGCCGTAAGTTTCATTCACGAACTGTCAGACGAGGCCAGAATAGCCGATATCGGTTGTGGTACAGGCGGGCAGACAATGGCTTTGGCCAACTATACAAAAGGACAGATTACAGGTATCGACCTTTTTCCCGATTTTATTGAGATATTCAACAGAAACGCAGTTGAATTACATTGCGAAGACAGAGTAAAAGGCGTTGTCGGTTCAATGGATAATCTGCCGTTTCAAGATGAAGAACTTGATTTAATCTGGTCAGAAGGCGCTATCTATAATATAGGATTCGAACGTGGCATGAATGAATGGAACAGATTTCTGAAAAAAGACGGATTCATTGCTGTAACGGAAGCATCCTGGTTTACTCCGGAACGTCCCGCTGAGATAGAAAACTTCTGGATGGCTAATTATCCGGAAATCGATACGATTCCGAATAAAATAGTACAAATGGAGAAAGCCGGATATACGCTGACAGCTCATTTCATTTTACCGGAAAACTGTTGGATAGAACACTTCTATGCTCCCCAGTTCACGGCTCAGGAAGCTTTTCTGAAAGAATATTCGGGCAACGCCGCAGCCGCAGACCTCATTGCAGGACAACGGTACGAACAGAGTCTATATTATAAGTATAAAGAATACTATGGCTATGTATTCTATATAGGACAAAAAAGATAATTACTATCTGCCGGAGAAGTTAGCAAGATAGGACAACTCTCCGGCACTTATTATCCTTTACTTTGCAAAAAGATATGGAAACGAAAGAACTAAATAGGCAAGAATACAAGTTACGGATTAATAAAGTCACAGACTATATCCACAATAATATAGACCAACCGTTATCATTGCAGAAAATGGCTGGCATTGCATGCTTTTCGCCTTTCCACTTCCATCGTGTCTTTACATTTCTGACAGGAGAAACACCTACGGATTATATCAAACGCACCCGGATTGAAAAAGCAGCACTATTATTAAAACGAAACAAGGAACTTTCTGCCACCGAAGTTGCCCGCCTTTGCGGTTTTAGCAGCCTTTCACTATTAAGCCGCAACTTCAGACAATATTTCAATGTGACCATTCGTGAGTTCCGCTCACATACATAAAACTTTAAAAGCACATGGAAAATAAGATTTTAATTTTTCGGACTTCTATCACCAAAAAAGGTGATGTCAAGCGCATCGGGAAGCTTCTGGCACAATATCCTCAAATCAACAAATGGAATGTGGATTTTGAGGACTGGGAGAAAATATTAAGAATCGAGTGCAGTGGCGTCACTGCACTCGAAATTTCGGAAACACTCCGGAATAATCATATTTTTGCCACTGAGTTGGAATAAAAACAGGAAAAGGCTCAGACACCCAACAACTGTTTCAACTCAGCCACTCCTTCAGAAGCTCCTTTCTGAATCACATGTATCGGACGGGAAGTATGTGTATCCACCGGTTTCGGGTCAATCAGATACACCTCTGCTTCTCCTGGTACATAATGAAGCAATCCCGCAGCAGGATACACGTTGAGCGAAGTTCCGATAATGACGAAAATATCCGCTGCCTCCACATATTGAATGGCTGTCTCAATTTCGGGCACCGCTTCACCAAACCATACAATAAAAGGCCGCAACTGCGTCCCGTCTCCTGCCTTGTCTCCAAGTTTCACCTCATATTCTTCAGGCTTCAATTCCTTTATATAATGATGATTATAAGGGTCACGGCTGGAACATACTTTTGTCAATTCTCCATGCAGATGAATAATATGACTGCTCCCGGCTCTTTCATGCAAGTTATCAATATTCTGTGTTACCACCGTCACTTTAAAGTTCTTCTCCAGCTCTGCCAACAGTTCATGCCCGCGATTCGGCACGACATCCAATAACTGTTTCCGACGTTCATTATAAAAGTTTATCACCAATGCGGGATCCCGTTGATATCCTTCCGGAGTAGCGACCTGCTCCACCGGATACCGGTCCCACAGACCACCTGCATCCCTGAACGTACTGATTCCACTCTCGGCACTCATGCCTGCCCCCGTCAAAATTACCAGATTCTTCATATATGTTCCTCCTTCTGTTCGTTTTAAGATATACAAATGTAAGCAGAATCACCGGAACAAAAGAATAAATTCTCCAAAGAAAAGGAGGGAACTTTCACAGATATAAGAATTTTTAAATACCAAATGCTAAATCATTCAAATAAAACACGTACTTTTGCGATTCATAAATTTGCAATTGATTGAAAGCTAAAACTATGAAGGTGATGCATTTCAATCGCCAACAAAAAACATTATATGGATAAATTCAGTTACGCTATTGGCCTGGGAATCGGTCAAAACTTATCAAGTATGGGGATTGGAAATCTCTCAGTAGAAGACTTTGCACAGGCTATCAAAGATGTATTGGAAGGCAACCAGACGGCTATCAGCCACCAGGAGGCCCGCGAAATAGTAAACAAGTATTTCGAAGAATTGGAAGCCAAGATGGGCGCTGTCGCCATCGAACAGGGAAAAGCTTTCCTCGAAGAAAACAAGAAAAGAGCAGGCATAATAACTTTGCCCAGTGGATTACAATACGAAGTTATCAACGAAGGTACAGGTAAAAAGCCGCAGGCTACCGACCAGGTGAGATGCCACTACGAAGGTACGCTGATTGACGGCACACTGTTCGACAGTTCTATCCAACGTGGCGAACCTGCCGTATTTGGTGTTAATCAGGTAATCCCGGGATGGGTGGAAGCACTGCAACTGATGTCGGAAGGTGCTAAATGGAAACTGTATATTCCGTCAGAACTTGGTTATGGCGCAAGAGGTGCCGGAGAAATGATTCCTCCTCACAGCACACTTGTATTTGAAGTAGAATTACTCGAAGTATTATAAATAAAAAATTTCAAAGCAAAATGAAAAAAGTTAGTATTTTTATGGCAATCGCCGCTGCTGCAAGCCTTGCTTCTTGTACAGCTCAGTCTCCTAAAGCAAATCTGAAAACAGACCTCGACTCACTGTCTTATTCTATCGGTATGGCTCAGACTCAAGGTCTGAAAGGCTATCTGACAGGTCGCCTGGACGTTGATACTGCATATATGGCAGATTTCATCAAGGGTTTGAACGAAGGTGCAACCAAGACTAGCAAGAAAGATATCGCATATATGGCAGGTCTGCAAATCGGCCAGCAAATCAGCAACCAGATGATGAAAGGTATCAACCAGGAATTGTTCGCAGGTGACTCTACCAAGACTATCAGCAAAGACAACTTCATGGCTGGTTTCATCGCAGGTACTTTGGAAAAAGGCGGTATGATGACTATGGAAGAGGCTCAGACTTATACCCGTACAGCTATGGAAACTATCAAAGCAAAAGCTCTGGAAGAAAAATATGCTGACTATAAGGCTGAAAACGAAAAATTCCTTGCTGAAAACAAAACTAAAGAAGGTGTAAAAACAACTCCAAGCGGATTACAGTACAAAGTAATCACCGAAGGTAAAGGTGAAATTCCTGCTGATACTTGCAAAGTGAAAGTAAACTACAAAGGTACTTTGATTGACGGAACTGAGTTTGACAGCTCTTACAAACGTAACGAACCGGCTACTTTCCGTGCTAACCAAGTAATCAAAGGTTGGACAGAAGCCCTGACTATGATGCCTGTAGGTTCTAAATGGGAACTTTACATCCCGCAAGACCTTGCTTATGGTGCAAGAGAATCAGGCAACCAAATCAAACCGTTCTCTACTTTGATTTTCGAGGTTGAATTGGTAAGCATCGAAAAAGATAAAAAATAAGAAAATTTCTGTCTAAATAGAAAAAGGAAAGAGGTGCAAAGCGTTTGCACCTCTTTTTTGTGCTTTTTCCTATTTTTTTTCTCGGAAAAGAAGAATAATTAAAATAAATCTCTATATTTGCTTACTATTTGATAACAACTGGAAATTATAATTTATTATTATGGAAAGAATAGACAACCTCGACAGGCAGATCCTAGAGATTATCTCCCAGAATGCCCGCATCCCTTTTAAAGACGTAGCAGCCGAATGTGGAGTATCACGTGCAGCTATTCACCAGCGTGTGCAAAGACTGATTGACCTAGGTGTCATTGTAGGCTCAGGTTACCATGTTAATCCGAAATCTTTGGGCTACAGAACTTGTACATATGTCGGTATCAAACTTGAAAAAGGCTCCATGTACAAATCTGTTGTAGCGGAACTTCAAAAAATTCCGGAAATCGTAGAATGCCATTTCACTACGGGACCGTACACCATGCTGACCAAGCTGTACGCATGTGACAACGAACATCTGATGGATCTGCTGAACAACAAAATGCAAGAGATACCGGGTGTAGTAGCTACCGAGACATTGATTTCTCTGGAACAGAGCATCAAGAAAGAAATTCCCATCCGCGTAGAAAAGTAAAATACGATGGAGTTTCTAAATGAATATCACCTCGCAGGGTTATTCATCGGAATTTGCACCTTTTTGATTATCGGCCTTTTTCACCCTGTCGTGGTAAAGGCCGAATATTACTGGGGCACAAAATGCTGGTGGATATTTCTGATACTTGGCATAGCCGGCGTAATAGCTTCATTAAGCATTGACAATGTAATACTGTCTTCTTTGTTGGGCGTCTTTGCTTTCTCTTCCTTCTGGACGATCAAAGAAGTTTTCGAACAGGAAGAACGGGTACAAAAAGGCTGGTTTCCCAAGAATCCGAAACGGAAATATAAGTTCTAAGAAGAAAGAATAGCAGTTTTTTATCGAAAGGATTTGCATAATTCGACAGAAAACACTACTTTTGTCACCGCATCCAGTAAATGGATACATCGGACTTGTAGCTCAGTTGGTTAGAGCAACAGACTCATAATCTGGAGGTCCCTGGTTCAAGCCCAGGCTGGTCCACAAAAAACTCCTGTAAGTATCAACTCACAGGAGTTTTTCTTTTATACAATCCTATCCAATCCTCTTTTTACCCTAATACCTATTGATTTTGACTGAAAAGCTCTATAGTTAAAGTTTAGCGGAAATCTTTCAACTCTTCCTGTAATTTTTGGCGGGTAAAGAATATACGGCTCTTTACAGTACCTAATGGAAGATTCAGTTTATCTGCAATCTCACGATATTTGAATCCGGATACGTGCATGGCGAACGGTACTCTGTATTCTTTGGGCAGAGCGTTGACTACGCGGCGCATTTCCTTTAAGTCATAGGCTCTTTCTGTACTTTCATATGCGGAATCCTGTGGAAGATTAATATGATAAAGATTATCTGTCTGATCAACGAATGTCTGGTCGCGTACCACCTTACGATAATTATTAATAAAGATGTTGCGCATTATCGTGTACATCCATCCTTTAAAATTTGTGTCAGGGGTATATTTATCTTCGTTATCCAATGCTTTCAATGACGTTTCCTGTAACAAATCGTTTGCTTCTTCACGATCGGTCGTCAGTTTGTAAGCGAAGCGGAGTAATTCGTCCTGTACTCCTACCAGGTCCTTTTTGAAGCTTAAACTTTTCATATACGTTACTTTTAAATTGTGAATACTCGTCGTAATAATTTTGATGCTGCAAGTTTACAGGATTTCAACAGAACTGATAGGTTAAGAACAAACATAGTTTAGGGGAAAATCTATCAGCAGATAGTTTTTAGGTCATTTTAGATAGAATTCGGGTGGTATTTTGCCGGTTGTATAATAAAAAATCCCATTTTGAAATCACACCTGACTCAAAATGGGATAACACAAACAAAACAAACAATATTAGCGATTTTCACAAACAGCTGTTTCTTTTATATTCTTAAAAATTATAAGACTTATTTAGATTATGTCGCTAAAACATTTACAGGGAACAAAAGTATTACTTTATTGCAATATGGTAGATAGTATTTAAGAATAGTTATAAAGAATAGTTGTTTCATATATAAAAAATAGTTCTGATTTATAAAGAATTGTACTTAAACCCCTGTAAAAACAGGAGATAAGCCGTTTATTATCCGGACATATTATAGATTTTATCAATAAAAAAAACAGTGCAAATCCCCACAACTTCTTTTCTCACAAAGAATTAATTTCTATATTTGGGCAATATACAATCAAACACTTATTTTTTTATCTATGGCCGATACAATCTCTTACCAATATGCCGCTCCTTCCGCATTACAACGCTCTGCCGAGCAGGACGAACTATTCCTCGCCAAATACAGCGAAATCGAAAAAAAAGACGCACCGTGTTTCTTTTGGGGGAAGTTGACACAACCTTATATGACAGCACGCTGCCTCATTGCTTTGTCCAATGTCGTGCAGTCCAGTTTCAACCTGACCCCGGCACAGCTCTCGATGCTGAAAGACCCGATTGTGACGGCGGGCAACAACCGTCTGCGCTTTGAAGGTTTTTCCAACTGTGCAGGCGTATATGCCAGGGTCGATGTACTCCCCGACGGACACGACGGAGAATTCCTGGAAAACGGGACAACGAATGTAGACTTCAATGCCGGCATGATTTCTGCCTTAGGCAGTATCGGCAGGCAAGAGAAAGTCGTGATGTCAGTAGGCCCGAAAGAAGTGGGACTATATAATAAAGGTGAGAAAGTGATAGAACGCAAAGTTCCTCTCCCCGTGAAATGGATAAAGGGACTGACTACAGTACAAATCTATCAATCCGCAGCCGAACGGCTCTATTCCTTCAATCGTATACAGACCCTGCAACTCTTTCAGACTCTCCCGAAAAGTACCGTAAAATGCGACTATTTTTTAGTGATACGCGGTCAAAAACCCGCCTTTTCACCGGTGAAAAGTCTGAATTCCGTTTGCATCGGCGGACTTCATCGTTTGCGGTTACTCGAGCCTTTACTCCCGTTCGCTGACGAGTTGAGAGTCTTTGTCCACCCCACCATGCAATCGACCACCTGGCAACTCTATTTCGGTCCCATTCGTTTCAGCCTTTCCCTCTCGCGGGAATGTTGGCGCGGTTTCTCAGGAGAGGGGGCAGCATTGGATGCCCTGCTCGAAGATATTCCGGAAAGATGGATAGAAGCTATGGACAAGTACAGCTATGCCAACCAACAGTTCAACCCCACCCTTTTTGCTATCGAAGAACACATTGACCTGGATAAAGTAGATTCCCTCTCAGCACGACTGGCGGCTATGGGACTGCTGGGATTCGATTTGGATGAAAACAGTTTCTTTTATCGCCGTCTGCCTTTCAAAACCGAACGGATTATGAATCTGAATCCCCGCATGGTAGCTGCAGAGAAACTGTTAGAAGAAGAGAAAGTCGAAATTATATCGAATGACGGAAACCGGGTGGAAGCCCGTGTCGCAGGAAGCGGCGGAGTGAGGCACACTGTCATTTTAGACAGGGAGAACGAGAAAGAACGTTGCACCTGCACCTGGTTCAGCAGTAATCAGGGAGAACGGGGAGCTTGCAAACACATTTTAGCAGTAAAGAAATTAATACAATGGAAGAATTAAAACACGAATTGGAGAAGCTGTCCAAGGCTTACAAAGACACTCCGGAGAAAGAAGAAAAGGTATTGATTCCTTTTATCAAGAAATTATTGGAACTCCCGATGAAGGAGCGGCGCAAGCTACTACCCGTCATACGGGACTTGCAATGGATAAAAGGCAAGTTTGCAGGTTTCAGCAGTGAGACGTTTTGCAGCCGTGACAGGGCACGTTTCCTGGCGGTCGTGCAATTCGTATGTGCCAACAAGAAAGAAATGGATATGGCGTACAATATAAACTTCGACCTGATATGCAAACTGCTCCCGCTCTATTGTCCCACCTGGCTCACAGACTTTATCAATGATGATAAAAGTTGGAACAACTTCAATCTCAGCTACGAAGAACTCATGTCACTCATGGATATGGGGTACCTCAAGGAACTTGCTCCAAGCCGCATTGCACACCTACTCCCCGGATGTATCCGTATAGCAACCGACGACCCGAAAAAGAAAGATTCTTTCAACAGCAACTTATTGCTCAAACGGGACATCATGCTGAAAGAGCATATATGGACTATTTTTGAATACGACTCATCTGTCAGTTATCAAGATGAGAGTGCCAAAAGTGCCTACAAAGAGGGAATCACAGCACAAGACGAAAGTATCAGCGCCGCCCTCTACCGCTTTTCCCTCGACGGACATTTAGATAGAAACCGGCTACTGAAAGCCACGCTCGCCACATTCCACCGAGGTTTCAAGAAAGACATGGCAGGATGGTTTGCCGGATTCTTCGAGACATTACAGCCCACTACCGAAGAACTACTGTCTCTACAAGAAGAAATGATGCAAGTATTCACTTCTTCCTACACGAAACCCATAAATGTAATGCTGCAACAATTCAAAAAGATTGCAGTTGAGGACGGATTCAGTTATCAGGAGTTCGTAGAACGGGCAACCACGCTCTTCTTCTCCAGCCCCAAGAACTCGCTATTCACCATTTACTCCATCTTCGAAAAAATCGCCGCGCAGCATCCCGAAATGAGGGAAACATGCTGCATCACCCTCTGCCAGTTGTTCCTGAAGAAAGACGAAAGCCTGCAAAAGAAAGCCGCCGGCTTTATCGCAAAATATGGTGACGCTTCCTCATCCGTTCTTCAAGAAACGCTGCAAGCATATCAACCGGAAATGTTCCAAAACGCGCAAACAACTATCGCCACTTTCAATGCACAATCCATAAACAAGACAAACAACACAGAAACAGCCTACACAGAAGCTGTAAATACAGGAATAACCACAACAGCCGCAGATTTCCTTTCCGAGGAACCATCTACGGAAACCATCCGTATTTGCCGGGAAGACAACCGTATCCCCTTTCCTGACAACAAAGAAGATTTCCTGTTCCAGCTCAGCCGCTTGTTCGACATGGAAGAGAGCTGGGAGACAGACACCACGATTGCGGCCATCATCGCTTTCCATCCCCAACTGGACGAAGAAGATTTCAGCCGGATGGAGCCCATATTCCAACGGGCAGCGAACATCGTAGCCAGCAGTTGGATGCCCTACGAAGACCTTCTTGCCACTTTCCTGCTGGAATACCAACGTTTATGGGCACAGGCAGACACTACTCCCCAGGGATTCCTGCGCAATATGTTCACCCGCCTGGAAGAAAAGCTAAAAGGAATAGATTCAAACAGGGGCGCTTATGACGAACGCGCCAAACGGCTTGCCGACTGGAAACCGGGTTACAGTAACGCAACCTGCTTTATCCCTTTCAAAAAGCTATGGATAGACGTTATCTGCCGAATCAAAGGCGGCAATACGCTTCCCCTGCTTTCTGCTCCAACCCACACTCCGGCATACATACAGGCTACAGAACTTATACAGCGGCTTGCCGCCTATCAGAAAGCAGGCACAAAGCCCAATGCATGGGATTTCCAACTGGCTATCGCCCGCTGTGCCATGGAAGACAAAGAAGAAGCCATCGCCACTGCCCGGCAATTATTGAAAGATGAATACCTGCATCTCTTCCTCTTCCTGCTCGATGAAGATACTCAACCCGAACCGCCCTACAACTATCAACCCGTTTGGATAACAGCCGGACTGGTGAAAAGCCCGGAAACAGAATTCAAAGCATTCAAGTCTTTCTCCTGCAACATATTGTCTCACAACTACCTCTCAGGAGACTACGAATGGAAAGAACTGAAACCGAAAGAGAAATCATACGATACAGACAAACGCCTGTTACAACTGGAGTTCTACAAATGGCACGAATATGCCAAGCGAAACAGCCATCAATTATGGCAGGAACATCTGATTATCAACAGTAAATACAACATGGATGATTCCCGCTACATGGAACCGCTGCTATGCTGCTTTCCCAACCGTCCGGAGCCGTTAATCGCACAAATCATCACCTGCTATATGTCTTTCGGCACTCCACAGGAAGACAGCAAACGCAGCATTGCCCACGCTCTGCGCATGCTTCTCTCCTTCCATTGCCCGCTCAGAGAAATGAGTTTGCTGTTACTAGGCGGCTCACTGCTCTTTGCTGACAAAACAGTCCGTTCCTATGCAGCAGAATTATGGGTGGAAGGACTCACTGCCGGAAGAATAAACAACCGCCGTGTAGGAGAAATCCTCGCCCGTCTTATCTGCATGGAACTTGCTCCGCTGAAACGCTTCACCACACAAGTGTACGAAAGCATGTACAAGCGAAGCGACTTCCACAACCGCCAACTGGAAGAACTGCTTACCGTATTTATCAGCGGATTGCCCGACAAGCCTGTCATCGGACTCAAACAGCTACTCGAACTCCATCTGGAACTGCTCATCAACAACCACAGTAAAGTTGCGGACGAACAACTCCGCCAACGCCTGCAAGAATGGACGACAAGCAGCAACCTAAAGAAAGTAATAACCTCACTGAACAACTTATAAACACCTCTACGATTATGACCATAGAAGAACGCCTCAACGAAATAGTAGAAAAGCAACAAGGTGATGCCATCATCCCCTTTCTACAAGGACTGACTCAGGAAGAACGCAAAAACCTCATCCCCTGCCTCAACAAACAGGAAGAACATTATAATAAGATCGTCCAGCTAGAGCCAAATATATACGGTACACGCGCCACTCCCAAACAACAGCGTATCCTCAACCTCACCGCCCTCGTCATCTACCCTCAGAAAGAATATAGTAAATACTATTGGAGTATACATGTCGAACGACTGAAAGAATTGATTTCGTGGCACATCCCCACCTGGCTGAATAGCTTCTTCAAAGAAAGTGAAGGAAAAGATTCCCGCGGCATCTATAATATGGATTATGAGATACTAATGGACTGGTTGGAACAGGGAATTCTCACTGTCACCCCAACACCACAAACCATAGCAGACTATCTGGTGAACTATATCAACACCACCAGCATATTACAAAAACGGGAAATTACACTGAAAGAACACATTTGGTACCTCTTTGAATACGACTGCGGACAAAACTGGATGGATAGCCGAAATGGCGGTTCCCCTTACTACCCCTACAGATACCTCATTGAAAATGGACTGCTGAACCGTATGCGCGTACTGAAAGAATCCCTGCTTGCCGTCAACCGGAACATGAATAAAAACCTGTGCAGTTGGTTTGCCGGCATGTTCGAAGCACTTGCCCCCAGCGTAGAGGAACAATTGGAGTTACAACCGGAACTATTTGCCGTCCTGTCGTGTCCCCACAGCCGTCCGACAAATATCATACTCAAATTGCTGAAGAACCTGTGCAGTCACCCCCAATTCCCGACAGAAGAATTTCTGAACCAGACTTCCGTCCTGTTTGCTTCGGACGTAAAGGCAGTCCATCAAAATACGTTGGCCATCCTCAACAAGCTGGCGAAAGAAAGAAAAGAATACCGCGACGCCATCTGCTGTGCCGCCGCACAAGGGCTAATGAGCCGTGAAGAATCTATCCAAAGTAAAATAGTAAAACTGATTCAGACCTACGGAGACACAGAATCGGCAACATTGAAAGAAGCCCTTTCCGTTTATGTAGATACCATGTTGACCGGCATCAAACAAGAATTGAAACCTTATTTGGAAGGCAGCTACTCTGACATCACCCCGGCAAACCCGACAACCAACAACGTTTCCTTTATCAGTGAATCCTATGAGCCTATACCGCCCATCATCAGCGAAGAGAACCGGATACCGGAAATCACCTCTACCGAAGACCTGATATTTTTAGCCAGCCAAGTGTTGGAAGTAAACGAAGTCTATCACTTCGAACAGTTTATCGGCTCCCTGATACAATGGGACGCCCAACTGGAAGCCGGGCAAGTCCCCCAATGGACGCCCATTCTTCAACGTGCCTATAAACTAATTCTAAGCGGTGGAAATTCCCGCACCGGTATATTGGACGATATGATGGCAACCTTCCTTGTCGACTATTCAAAGCTACTAATCAGACGTTTCCCCGAAGAGGGAAAAGAACTGAACGCCCTGCACGAAAAAATGGTGCAGAAAGATGAAGTGCAACGAGGACAGTGGGGGTTCTGCAATTTACAATCACTTACCATCCGCAAAAAAAGAAATAAACAAATAGAGCACCGTGTGCACAGGCAATTACTATGTCATACCTTAGATATGCTTGAAAGCAACAAACCCCGCCTGCCGTTGCTTTCCACGCCTACGCATATACCCATGTTTATCGACCCGGCAATCCTCATACAAAGATTGAAGCAATATCAACAGGCAGATGTTGAACCTAATAGTCAGGATATGCAAATAGCACTGTCGCGTACAGTACTGGATGAAACCACCGCTCAACTACTCTCCACCATCACTCAGGAACTGGAAGGAGAATACCGGAATCTACTTCTCTTCCTGTTCGGAGAGAAAGAGTCTGCGCCCCAATCCCCCTTCACGCATCCGGCATGGTGGATGACAGCAGGACTTATCAAATCACCGGAAACGGTCTATCCCGAATTTAAGGACTTCCCCTACAACGAAAGTCCGCGTGAATTTCTGACCGGAAACTTCGCATGGAAAACGTATCTGGAATCTCATTCATATATAGATTACACTAAGAAAGTGGTAGAATGGACTTCCTCTACAATCAGCATTCATCTTCCGGAAGGGCAGAACGTCCGAATCATCAATAAAGGGAAATATAACGAGAGAGCAGAGTATCACCCGCGCACTCCACATCCGTTGCTGGTAGAAATATATTATCCTCAGGGACAGTATTTCGACGAAATATCAAAAGATTTGCCGCGTCTGTTATGGCTGGCACCCAATACGCCGGAGCCATTATTGGCATGGTGCATCTGCCAAGCGATATACGACCCGATGTTAAATGAAGTAAGAGAGGTCAACGTGACCCGAACTACGATAGAAACATTCCATCAGTTCAGACACACATGGCACGAGATATCTTATCTTCTGGAAGCCAGTTGTATGTTAGTAGCCGACAAGACCAGCCGTGCCTATGCTGCCGAAATATGGATAGAACGTGCAAACAAAGGATGCATAGACAGCTCACGCATAGGCAGGATTCTAGGCTCGCACCAAGACACAGGATGGGGGCCGTTGAAAAGGCTAACCGACCTGATACAGCAACAGATGATGAACGTCAGTCCGCTGCACAACCGGGAATTGGAAAAACTACTGACCGCAATGCTTGCCGAACTCCCTGAAAAGCCTGTCAAGGATTTAAAGAAACTATTGGAAATCTATGCGGAAATACTTTCTATCAATAACACCAAAGTGAAAGATGAACGCGTCCTGCACCTGCTGGATGTATGGAAAGGAGTAGCCAACCTGAAAAAAGCAGTTATGAATATCAAATGCTAAAAGCAAAAAAGAGTACCTTTGCCACCGTAAAAACAAAAGTACAATGAGATTTCTGAAACGCTGTTTGCCTGCTTTTTGTGTTCTGCTGATGTGGTGTTCCTGTATTTCCGGGACAAAGGAAGGAAAGGATTCCACAAAAGCAAAGACTGAATATATAGATACCGTACAAGTCAGTGAAGCCATTCTTCCCGCTCCACAGCCGGAGAAAAGTCCGATGGCTCGCTATATGGATTCTTTAGGACTGGTAGACGTGACCGAACTTGACAGCAGCCTTGTCGTGAAGCTGATGTACACACAAGCGGATAATTTCACAGGAGAGGTTCTTTACGATGATTTGTCGGAAGCCTATCTACACCCGGATGCGGCATATGCTCTTGTAAAAGCACAAAGAACATTGAAAGAGCTGCATCCGTCGTATAGTCTCCTTATTTATGATGCCGCACGCCCGATGTCCGTACAAAAGAAGATGTGGAATGTAGTGAAGGGGACACCTAAGTACAGATACGTTTCCAATCCAAATAATGGCGGCGGGCTTCACAATTACGGGCTGGCAGTAGATATCAGTATTCAGGACTCTTCGGGCCAACCGCTACCCATGGGAACGAAAGTAGACCATCTGGGTGCAGAAGCTCATATCACCCGGGAAAGCGAACTAGTACGCAACGGGAAAATGAGTGAAGCGGAACGTCAGAACCGGATACTGCTGCGTAAAGTAATGAAAGAAGCCGGATTCCGTGCATTGCCCAGTGAATGGTGGCATTTCAACTTTTGCAGCCGGGACGTAGCCAGACAGAAATATAAATTAATACCATAAACCGTTACTCAACGATTCATCGTACTATCACAATAACGTAATAATACCTTTATGCAAATCTCCCCCGAAACTCAACAATTCATCCGCGAACACCTATCGGACAATATACGCACCCTAGCTCTGCAAGCTAAAAAATATCCGAATGTAGATATGCCGACTGCCATCACTCAAATAGCAGGACGACAGACCGCTGCCGAGAAAATCCCGTCGTGGAAGGAGATAGAAGATATATGGTATCCGAAACATCTGTCATTGGAACAATGTTCCTCGGAAATCACCGCACGCTACAAAGCAAGTCTCCTGCAAGGCGACTCTCTGACCGACCTTACCGCAGGATTCGGAATAGACTGTTCTTTCCTTGCTGCGGGATTCCAATCAGTCACTTACGTAGAGCGTCAGGAAGAACTTTGTGAAATAGCGGCACACAACTTCCCCATACTCAACCTGAACCATATAACCGTCAGAAACGAGGATGGAGTAAACCATCTGAAAGCAATGTCCCCCGTAGACTGTATCTTCCTCGACCCTGCCCGCCGCAACGAGCACGGTGGTAAAACCGTCGCCATCTCCGACTGCGAGCCGGACGTTGCCGAACTGGAAGAACTCTTACTAAGCAAAGCCAACCGGATTATGGTTAAACTCTCCCCTATGCTCGACCTCACATTGGCACTGAAAGAGCTGGAATATACGCAAGAGGTACATATCATATCCGTCAACAACGAATGTAAAGAGCTACTGTTATTACTCGGGCAGAACCCGCCGGCAGAAGTCCCAATCCACTGCGTGAACCTCTCCACGAAAGGAGAGCAGGAAGAGCAACACTTCGTATTCACCCGTGAGCAGGAGCAACGCAGTGAATGTACCTACACGGATGCATTAGAAAACTATCTGTATGAACCGAATGCATCTCTCCTGAAAGCCGGCGCTTTCCGCAGTATCGCCACAGCCTACCCGGTAAAGAAACTGCATCCCAACAGCCACCTTTATACGTCCGATACGCTGATTACCGGCTTTCCCGGAAGAATCTTCCGTATCGTCGACCAATGCAGTTTCAATAAGAAAGAGATAAAAGAAAACCTGGCAGACCTTAAGAAAGCGAACCTCACCGTCCGCAACTTTCCGGCTACCGTGGCTGAACTACGCAAACGCATCAACCTGGCAGAGGGGGGAGATACCTACCTATTTGCCAGCACATTAAATAATGGGCAAAAAATTCTGATTCGTTGTAAGAAGTTCTAATATATTTTCTACTTTTGTAAAAAGAACGTATTATCTAAACTAATCTATATGAAGCAAACACTGATAAAAGCAATTTTATTATTCATCGTGCTCACCTGCCACTCTTCCCTCTTCGCGCAAAGGGATTTCAAAAGACACGAGTTCACCTTTCATGCGGGCTATGGTGTTATGCTCCATAATCCCCCCTCACTGACACTGACCACCCACAGTTACCAACGCAACCTCGCGCAAGGCGTAAGCTGGAATGGCCAATATACTTTCCGCCCCCTCAAACGTTTTGTTTTCGGCGCAATCTACTCCGGATTCTCCTCCAAAGGTAGTCATCCGGAAGGAAAAGACCATTTATGGACTCATTTCATGGGCGCCCAGATTGGTATGTGCAATGCTTATACAAAGCATTGGCAGGTTCGTGTGGAAACCGGCCCCGGTGTAGTATTTCTACGAAACAACAGTCAGGTATTCGGCAAAACACGAAAAGTCAACGCCTGCAGTATCGGACTTCTTACCCAAGCCAATGTTACCTATAAACTGACTCCCAATGTAGGAATCGGACTGGGAGTACAATATATGTTCAGCGGACTTTTCAAGATGAGGTCTCATTATCATGGAGAAACGATTGATGTAAAATTCAACTCAGATAATGACTCAAACCTCACACGACTAAATATAACGACGGGATTATCCTACTATTTCTAACATTTATTGTAATAGCCATGAAGAAATCAATACTCATCCTTCTCACTATCCTCTGTTTTTGGAGTTGCATGGAAGATGACACAGTCGATATCACAGTTCTGCCCTCCGCCACAACTACGGGTGCCGATACATTCGGCTGTCTTGTAGACGGCTGGATTTATGTAGGCGGACGATACCTAGGATGGGGACACTCGAACACATGGACTCACGACTCATTCCGCTATAATGAAGAAGAGGAAAAACTATCCGTTTCCGTCACTGTGAAGTCTGCAATCAGCATCCATTTCACCATATTATCCCCTAAAGAAGGCAAAGAATCAGCGATTACGGACGTACGGTTCGAAGGGGAAGAGTTGGAAGACGGAACAGCCTTTATAAGCCGCTTCGATACGAATAAGCGAATAATCAGTGCGACATTCGGCAATGGCGGACGTCTCACTAACGGACGTTTTGATATTCATTACGCTATACCCGGAAGCGATTAACCGTTCAATCCGATAACCCTCCCCAAAAAATGTTGTAATACAAACGTAGCATATTTGTTACGCGTTATTCAAGCAACTGTAAAGAGTAAGAAACCTTAGCTCTCTACTTTTGCGGCAAATAATTAACGCACGCTAACATTTATGACAAGAAAGAGCTCAATTTACATATGATAGATAAAAAAGGGAATATACTCTATACGGTCACCCGGAAGAAATAAGTTCCCTTGATGATATAAATTCTACTCTCAGTGAAAAAACACACAACGCAAGGTGTCTCTTTCGTGATGAAAGGGGCACCTTTATTGTTTTTCGGCAGCTTCCCCCTGTCCTGCCTTATTCGCAGGACTACTATTTCTCAAATCATCCTTAGGCATTGTCGTCGCATTTCCGTCCCGGACAGCCATATAATGCGGAGACATGATTTCAATTCCTGCTTCATTGAATTTATCCTGAATATTCTGGTGCAGGTCAGAATAAATCTGTGCCATCTTATCCGCTTCTTTGATATAAGCATTAATCTGATAGACCGGATACCAGTCGCTCAAAGACGTTTCCAATACGAACGGACGCGGGTCATCCACTACTCCGGGAGTGTTCAACGCAGCATCAATCAATATCTGATTGACTTGTCGCCAAGGAACATCATACCCGATAGACACTTCCGAATGGATAATCAGCCCATACTCGCGCGCCGAGGTACTGTAATTCACGGTATGCGAAGACATGATAAACGAGTTGGGGACAGTGACCACCTCATTTTTCGGTGTACGGATACGGGTGACAAGCGGCGTTTTCTCAATAATATCCCCGGTAGTATCGTTCAATTTAATCCGGTCGCCCATTTTGAACGGACGCATATACGTAATCACCAGTCCGGCAATGATATTACCGATTACCGTACTCGAACCCAGCGAAACAATCAATCCGACAAACACCGAAATTCCCTGAAATACTCCCGAATCGGAACCCGGCAGATAAGGGTAAATCATCGCAATCATAAATGCGTAGAGCAGGAAGCGGACGATATGGAAAGTCGGCATTGCCCAATCCGGATAGAAACCGTTGAATTTCAAGCGCCCCGCCTCTATCTCACGCGCCAGATAGTGCACCAGCCGCACCAAGTACCGCACTGCATACCAAATGACAATGATTGTGAACAGTTTGGGGATATAGTCGATGATACCCACAAAAATACCGCGGATAGGATTCCAGATATAACCTAATATACGATAAGCCAATCCTTCCGTCTGCGGGAAAATGATAAAAATCAGCGGGATAGTAATCAATAGCTGCAAACCCATAAGGATATACCGCCCTATACCTGCAAGGAAGACTAACAAGTTAGCCTGTTTCTGCGCATCCAGCAGTTCATATCCCTGAATGGACACAGGCCTTATCTTCGTATCTTTCAGACGCAGGATACGTGTTTTCAACTTACGGAACAACCAGTTGGTCAGACGGAACAGGAAATATTGGCCGACAATCACCAGGATAAAATAAAGCACACGCTTCACCATTCGCCAAAGTCCGTGCTCCGCTTTCATCTCGTGTAACTTGGTTACAACATTCTGCTGCCTTTCCTTAGCGAGAGAGTCACGGGAAATGCCTTCCCACAAAGCGTCCTGATCCGTGAGAGAGAGCAGTACCTTATTGCCGTACATCAAATCGGAAACAATATCCGAATGGTCGATTGACACGGAGTCGGGACGGAGATTGAAGCGTCTTCCCAGTTCTTCAATCGCAGCACCGGTCATCTGCGCACGTTGCTGAGGAGTGTATCCGCCACGTTTGGTGAAAAGATAGAATAAAGTATCATCGTCCGCCACTACGGGTATTCCTTTGGTGAACTGGCGCAGAGAGTCGATACGTTGGCGTTGTTGAGCATATTTCACTGAATCGGCGGCAGCCATCTGAAGCTTCATCTGCTCCATCTCCATACGCATATTCGCTTCATTGAGCCGGGCTTCTTCCAATGTCTTTTGCAGGTTTGCCACATAGGCCGAATCCGAGTCCCGCTTCAAAGCGGTATGTTTACTGGCTATGGTATCTCCGGCAAATATCTTCTTGACAGCCTGTTCCAACTGCGCCTGTGCACCCATTGCCCCAAAAGACATCAGCAACACCAGCATTATTCTTTTCATCCTATTTATTTCCATATCCTATTGTTCGCAGATATTAAATGAATGTTAATCACCTTTTTAATTAAAACAGAGCAAACATACGGATTGTTTTTGACATATCAACTTCCAAAATGATTATCTTTGTTTCGGATAAGAACTTTTTTTATATCTGTCTGGATAACAACATTGAGCAGAGAAGCAGATAGTTGTCAGTAACGATTCGGCGACATTATAGTTACACCAATCTGCTGCGCTTCGCATCTCATCAAAACAACTCTAGTACAACAACAGCCAAACCCTTTGCTTAATCAAGGAATTTAGCTACTGTTCTTACTATTCTCCAGTAATAATCCATTTTCCAATCTTACCACCTTCTCGTTTTAACTTACCAGCATTCCGTAACTGGTCAATTATTTTTCTTATTTGCCGTTCACTTAACTCAAGTCGCTTGGCAAGTTCTGCCCTTGACACTGAGGGATTCTCCGTTATCATCTCCAAGAGTCTAGTTTCATTGTCTGGAACGCTTTGGATCGCCTTTGGATCGTTATTTGGAACGCTTTGGATCACCTTTGGAACGTCTTGTCCTTCGATTACTCTCCAGATGACTACTCTAAAATCTTCTTCTTGATAAAATTCAGGAGACTTTAAACCATATTCCCGACACTTATTGATAATGTCCTCTGTACCTGTTCCCACTTTCTCGATATATCCATTCCAATACATTGGGTCAGCAAGCAACGGATTTGCAGGTAACGATTTATGCGGTCCATGAAGTTTATGAACGGTAAGACCATATGGTAATGTTCCCGGATTCCAGACTTCCAGTCTGTTGCGAAATAACATTATCTGCACACTCGCATTACTTGTGTAGTCTCTATGACACACAGCATTTACAATGGCTTCCTTTACGGCATCAATAGGCAATTCAGGACGTGTTGGAATATCAGCTTTTTCTCCCTCTGCCCTTGTTCCTACCCAATTATCAATACGGCTCATGACAAAACTTGTAGCTTGATCTACCAATTCAAAAACATCGCCTCTGTATATCTGATATGCCGGCATTGGTTTCTCTACTACATCTCCATAAAATTGCACGCACTTTACCTCTGAAGTAATGAAATACTTCTGAGGTTTCTTCCCGAACAATAATATGGCCGCATTAGCCAAACGCCCATTTTCATCAATTAAATCTAAATGAGTAAGCAAAACCTCAGGAGAAGTTTCCACCGACAGCGGGAAGTTACGTTTTGAACGAGCCATGTGTATAAAATTCCTCATTTTGTCCTCATCCAAATCCTTCAATGTTGCTCCATTATCGCAGGAAGCATCAAACGGTCGCCACCGGATATATTCCTTTTCTTCCAAATATCTGATTAAAGAAGCATATACCGAAGTTCGTAATCCGTCAATATCTACAAAAGTCTTACGTACTATATCTTGCTCTACTTTTCTTATCAATGCTTTTTCTTTGGGATGTCTTTTTTCCTCACCAATGCTTTTTATATAGATAAGCCGACTTTTATGCAGTGATGCCGCCAAATCATACTCTCGCTCTGTTGGAGAAATACCTTCCCCATCCTCGTATCCATACAGATTACCATACAGCCCCAAGTATATGTCGCATAACTCAACTTCTTTCAGATAAACATGATTTGCAGAATACTCATTAGCCGGTACTTCCTCAAAAATAAACGGCTCAAAGAATTTTCCCAACAGCACGTCTGTTCGGATATAATGACAAAGCATTGCACGTTCTTCGGCAAACTCACTCTGTACGCTGCTTATGAATATTCTTATTCGTCTCATGATTGAAAGAATTACACTATTTCAACTTTAATCTTTATATCAAACGCATTGGCTATACGTTCTATATCCCGTTTCTTAGTAAGCGTACTACTACATGTCATCAGATACCAACCATTACCAACAGGCTTTTGTGAACTTCTATATTTCTTGTCAAGCGTATTGGAAATCAGAGGTACTTTATTTTGCTTCATTCCTAAAGAACGTACGCGGTCGGCACCTACTTCCATTACAAACTTACGGAAAGTCTCAGCAGCTTGTGGCTCTTGAATCACTCGGTCATCAGCAAATGTAATCCTCAATCGGGTAGCTGGCGCAATTTCGCCTTTCGGTCCAGTCTTTCCTATTTCTTTATGCTCTACCTGTGGGTCAGGAAGAATCTCTTTGGCATCTGCTATATCTGCTGTAAAATTTCGTTTACGAGACAAGTGTACACTAATAGGCGAGCCTGGTACATAATCCACGACAAGCACTAATTCGCGCTGCACTTGCTTTAAAGCCGGTGCAATCGTCTCGGTTACAATCGGAAGAATTTCTTTTTTGATGATGTTCTCTTCCAAATCACTCACTTGTTTTTCAAGGTCTTCATTCAAAGAAAGACCTTCTTTGCGCAATGTTTCCATTGCTTTATATAGATCACTTAGTCGGGACATAAAACTTTTATTGTGTAATTAATTCAATAAATTCTTCTTTTGCCTCATTAACACCTCTAACAACAGTTGCATACTATTATTTGAACGCCATTTAGAAACGGTCGAAATATCTTTCCCAAATTGTTCAGCCAACCATTTTCCTGTTTTCTTTTGCTCGGCCAAGACTACTATCAATTTAGTTAAATCTTTCACTATCTCCCCTTTCATCGGCATATAATGCAAATTTATTGTTTTATTTGAACTAATCAAAGAATAAATACCCCAAATGATAGAATAGTAAAACTTTTATCATGTAGTTGCATGAAAAGCCCATAGCTATTTGTCCTCTGATAATAACGTCCGGTTTCAACCGACTTTTAGCGGTCATACCTTTTTCAACATATTACCTAAATCATCCTCCTACAACCTTCTTTCTGAGTTTTGTCATTAATTTCATTTAGATTTTTTATCTTTGCTGCCAAACTGAAAAATT
This sequence comes from Bacteroides sp. f07, assembly GCF_042854785.1. Classification (NCBI taxonomy): domain Bacteria; kingdom Pseudomonadati; phylum Bacteroidota; class Bacteroidia; order Bacteroidales; family Bacteroidaceae; genus Bacteroides; species Bacteroides sp. f07. The sequence goes on from NZ_BAABXI010000003.1 coordinate 847,983, forward strand.
ATGAATATATTGTTTCTTATAGGGGGATTAATCCTCATTCTTTTAGGAGCCAACGGACTGACGGACGGTTCGGCTTCAGTAGCCAAACGTTTCCGTATCCCGCCTATCGTCATCGGACTTACCATTGTCGCATTCGGTACTTCCGCCCCGGAACTGACAGTCAGTGTGTCTTCCGCCCTCAAAGGCAGCGCGGATATTGCCATCGGCAATGTGGTGGGAAGCAATATCTTCAATACATTGATGATTGTAGGCTGCACTGCCCTGTTCGCCCCTATTGTCATCACCCGGAACACACTCAGAAAGGAGATACCGCTCTGCATACTTTCTTCTGTCGTCCTGCTGGTCTGTGCTAATGATGTATTTCTGGATAAGGCATCAGAAAACATCCTGAACAGAATAGACGGCTTATTATTACTCTGTTTCTTCGCCATCTTCATGGGGTATACCTTTGCGATTGCCCGTACTCCGTCCACGACTGCGACGAGTGACGCCCACCAACCCGCACACCCTGCCGAAGAAGACGAAATCAAATTGCTTCCCTGGTGGAAATCCACATTTTATATTCTTGGCGGGCTGGGCGCACTTATTTATGGCGGACAATTATTCGTTAATGGAGCTACGGGTATTGCCCGCAACCTGGGTGTAAGCGAATCCATTATCGGCCTGACACTGGTAGCTGCAGGAACGTCCCTGCCGGAGCTTGCCACTTCCATCGTAGCCGCACTCAAGAAGAATCCCGAAATTGCCATCGGAAATGTAATCGGCAGCAATCTTTTCAATATCTTCTTTGTACTGGGATGCAGTGCCAGCATTACTCCGCTCCGCCTCAACGGAATCACCAACTTTGATTTATTCACGCTGGCAGGTTCGTGTATCCTGCTCTGGTTCTTCGGACTGTTCTTCGCCAAACGGACGATTACTCGAATAGAAGGAAGCATTATGGTACTTTGCTATGTGGCGTACACGGTGGTGCTGATTTATAACACATAAACCAACATTTATTCCACCTCAACAGTCGTCAATATATTGACTCCGTATTTTCCATCTTTAGACACCGCCCAAACCGTATTCCCATTCGCACAACGGATAGCATAACGGGAATTATACTTCAACCTTTCTGAGCCATCCGGTATCCACAGACCCAGTTTGTATTTTCCGGGAACAACCGCCCCCGGCAGTTGAAGGGATAAATCAACAGAATGTGTCAACGGCGTATAAGTCGTATCTCCCGGTTGGAACGGCTGCCAGTCCAACGGGTTGGCTTCGGTCGGGAATTCCGTAACTTCCCCTTTATCGTCAATCAATACAAAGTAAACCGGATGCTCTCCAAACACGGTGGCAAAACCTCTGTTTACCAAGTTCAGTTTCAACAGGTTTTCTTTTCCGGTTTGCAACTTATCAGGCAATTGCAGAGATTGCAGTTCGATACGGTAGCCCAAATGGTCACGTATATAATCGAACATAGTACGCTTCACTTTCGTTCCGTCCTGTTTTTGGAAATAACTGTCGGATACAGGCATATGGTGTTGACGGAGAGAATCTTCCGTTATCATTGTTTTCTTCCATACCACCATGGAATATTCGGGCGGGTTATTCTCGTCAAATCTGTTGTTAGGATGTTGTTCCTTATAATTATGGATAACACTCAATGAAGTATAGTGCTGAAGGAATAAACGTCTTGCCGCTTGCAGCCCGTCAATAATCCATCCGGCAGAAGGGCTGTCCGGATCGGCACCTACGCTCCAAAATCCCCAGGGAAGTTCCCCGTCTACTACGAGATAAGGCGATTCTTTCACTATCTGGTCGAACTTGGCAGTTCCTTCGTGCATATCAGCATCCCATCTGTCGGGACGTATCACGATGAAATCATCATGGAACGAAAGTCTTTTATATAGTTCCGGTTTGTCCTTCAGCAGATTCTTAAACTCAGGCAGCCTTACTTGCACGTTTCTCTCTTCGGGAACGACTGAAAGCAATTTCTCCAATACCGCAGCTTTTATCTCTTCAGAGTTCTCCAAACCTTGGATAGAGCTGTGCCACTCGCCCCATGCACCAATCATTCCGGCTTGCATTACCAGAATCAAGTCTTTATTCTTCTCCAGAAAAGGTTTCAACTGGTCCAGATGTTCCAATATCTGTTCTCCGGTAGGACCTGTGGCGGCTCTTCCCATAAAATCCCTTTCGTAGGCAAAACGCAATACGGCTTTCTTTCCCTGCTTCTGCAACTCATCAAAGTACATCTGCATAGTTTGGAAATTCTCTTCAGACAGATTCTCACCTATCAGATAAGTAAGATAAAAATAACTTTGGGAAAGCGAGACACTGTCCGCCATGTACTTCTCCGACAGTTCCACCAGCTCTTTCGTAGGAGTGTTTTTCTCATGCAGCACATCTACCGCTGTTTCCAGGCGGAATCCTCTCCCGGGGTTATAGAGCCCGTTTTCACCGTGCAAGTCATCTACACAGATTCCGCGAAACTCAACAGTCCGCAGGGAGTCAGCACAACCGCTTACCACCAAAGCAAACAAGGCAGCCACTACACCACCATACATCCAATTCTTCTTCATAGTAATATCTTGTTTGCCGGCAAATATATAACAAATCAAGATACGGCAACCCGCCGGAAATCATTTCGCACAGTAAAGTATCAGTTTGGGATAAAAAACGCAAAAGTATTGGTTAATGCTAAGATTGTATTTGTCTCACATTCAAAATAGTCCTATCTTTGTCTGTCGTTAGCTATGACTTCTCATTAAACAACGAATAAAACATTAACCATATAAATAAAAATATCATGAATAGACAAACTCTCTTAACACTACTTACTACATTTGCTTTACTCTTCAGTCTCAGCTTCTCTTGCAATGCCAAAGGAAAAGACAAAGCCAAGCACGTTGTTTTTATCGGATTAGATGGCTGGGGTGCATATAGCCTGCCCAAAGCAGACATGCCTAACGTCAAGAAGCTAATGGAAGACGGCTCTTATACATTAAAAAAACGCTCGGCCCTTCCTTCTTCCAGCGCCATCAACTGGGCATCCATGTTTATGGGAGCCGGGCCGGAACTCCACGGATACACCGAATGGGGCTCTAAAACTCCGGAACTTCCATCACGCATATTGAACAAGAACGGAATTTTCCCTACTATCTTCCAATTGTTGCGCGATGCCCGCCCGGAAGCAGAAATCGGCTGCCTTTATGAATGGGACGGAATCAAATACCTGGTGGATACCCTTTCTATGAGTTATCATTACCATGTGGCCGATTACAACAAGACTCCCAAAGAATTAGGCAATATGGCATCTGCCTATATAAAGGAAAAACACCCGACTCTCGTTGCCATTTGTTACGATAGCCCTGACCATACCGGACACACTGAAGGACATGATACTCCCGCCTATTATGAAAAACTCAAAGAGTTGGATACCTATGTCGGACAAATTGTCCAAGCTGTAAAAGACGCAGGAATCCTTGATGATACTATTTTCATATTAACTTCCGACCACGGCGGTATTAATAAAGGTCATGGCGGCAAAACAATGCAGGAAATGGAAACAGCTTTCATCATCTCCGGCAAGAATATTAAAAAAGGACTCCGTTTTGATGACGTAAGCATGATGCAATATGACGTAGCTTCTACCATAGCATCTATTTTTAATCTTGAGCAACCACAAGTCTGGATAGGCAGACCGATGAAGATGGTTTTCAAATAATCACTTTTTCTCCACACTCATCTTATTTACTGAAATAAATATAGCAATAATCTTTCAATATATTGAAAGATTATTGCTATTTAGGCTATTACATTATGAAAAATAAATCTTCCAATGTCTTTTTTACTAATAATGAAGACTAAATACTTAATATTCATTAGCGATTAGAGTTTCAATAATCGCTCTAAAATCATCTAAGAATGAGAAAGAGGTACGACCATTTGGGTATGTCAGCCGTTCATGGGGGCATTGACCTGTCATGGGGAATGTACGCAAACAAATCGTGGGAAGACGGAACTATCACCCCAAAAGAATACTGGGCACTGGCAGACACATGGAATCCCAATCGGTTTAAACCGCGCCAATGGGGGAAAGCCGCAAAGAAAGCGGGATTCAGAGATATTGTACTAAAGAAAATTGATATAAAAGACCGCTTCGTAATAGCTATATTACTTATAAGTTCTCTATCTCCTTTTCTGATAATCCAGTACTTTGCATGATAATTTCGATGGGAACTCCCAGCTTTTTCATGTTACGAGCAACTTCCATGTGACCTTCAGCAAGTCCTTCTACAAGTCCTTCAGCACGACCTTCCAATCGGCCTTCCATGCGACCTTCCAATCGACCTTCCATGCGGCCTTCCAATTTCGCCCCATCCAACACATCATTCTGTATCATGATCGCACTCAAATGTTCATCATAAGCCTGTCGCTCCGCTTTGGACATATTATAATACACCAATTTCTCACGGGCTTCTTTCAACCCCGGTGCTTCTGTATCAGGACGGATACAACCTGTTTTCAGATACTCCACCCATTCTTCCAAAGGAGTGACCGCCACCTTATTAAATTCATTTACCCGAACCAGGAAATACTCGGGAAAGATTTCGGCGGGAAGCTTATGCACCAATGCGTCTTTCTCTTTGGTAGTCACTTCAAGACGGTCATTCGTATGCACTCCGACGAAGTTGTTCTGACCGTGGTATAAGTAGTCATCCCCTTTACCGATATCGAAGTATAAGATACTGATTGAATAAATCTTCTTCACCTCATAATAACGTTCTCCAAGAGAGATATGCTCCGTAATGGCTTTCGCCACTCCATAGAGGATACGCTCCAGGTAGTACAGTTCACGAGTGTTCTGAATCTCAATGATGATAATCTCACCCTTATCGTTTTTGGCTTTGATATCTACACGATTAAACTTATCATCGGCTGTCTGCTGATTACTTTCACTTTCCAGTATTTCGATGATTTTCACCTCTTCACCAAGAAATACCGTGAGAAAACCCTCTAATACACCGAAATTAGCTTTTTGACGAAGCAGTCTCTTGATTGCCCAGTCGAAACGAATATATCTGTCCGCTTGTTCCATACTACTTCCTTTTTCTTTTATTGCTATTTGGTTTTAGCACAAAATTAAGAAAATAAATCGTTCAATGTTTGTTTTAGGATAAATAATTAGGATAAATAACTATGTAGAGGTGAAGTTGTTTAAATCTGATGTGGAAATGAGCTAAACTGTGCAGTTCTGAATCATTCGATAACGGAATACTGCGTAACTTACCTCTTCCTTAATAAAAGTATCATAAATGCCACTATAAGATTATTGCTGTTCATCGATTTCACCTAATTCTTGAAATGCCGATGAATAAGGAGATAGCGGGTGAAAGCAAGTGGCAAATTCAGGTAAAACTGAACATTATCGGTTTCACCTTGTCTTTTCAAAATATCCCTTGAGCTAAAACCAATATCATTATAGCTAATGAAAATATGCTTATAGCAAATCCGCTGTCAGGTATTAATAGATAATCCATCAGGCATTAACAGCCTGGATATAAGGTATTAACACATTAAGTCTCATCTACTAACACTTGAGTTGGTAGATCTATATATTCAACACATTGTATCTATATACTTACCGTATTGAATCTATATATCCAGCATAGTGGCTCTATATGTTCAGCAATCGGCATGAAGAAATTCTGTCATCGATATAAATAAATTTGAAAGGTGAAAGCAATAACGGGAGATTTCACCTTGATTTTTTCTATGCTTTCACCCGCTATCTCCTTATTCATCGATGTTTCAGATGTAAGGTGAAACTGGTGGAACTTATGAATCAAAAGTTCATGTTATGCTTATTCAAATCAGTAATTGAAAACAAATTCTCATTCATTTCCGCACGGAAACGAATTAAATGATAATGATGAAAAAGAGAATAGGAATGTAAAAAGCAATATTTATGATAAACAAAGAGTTATTCAAGAAAATGGGAGTAGAAACAACCTGCTTAAAGTTTGCTTTTGGGAAAAGTTGCACTTTGGCAAATACAATAAATAACCTATGACGTATTACTCTTTTTACGTTACGTTCTATATAAGTTAAACTCATATTTCATACAGAAGACACAGGTCTTTTTTTAGTGAACGGAAAGTATATTATAGGTATTATAAAGATTCGATATATAACGACACACTTTTGATAGTCATACCTACAAATACAGCTATTTGTAGCATTTTAGTATTATATCAAAGAATTTATATCATCATTTTTACTCATTTTTATGTCTTTTGTTAATTTCGTATTAGTATTTGATAAAATTATATTTGTCCCCCGTAACAAACCACCCTACCTTTGTCCCCAGAGTTTAACAACATCAAATTATATATGTAATGAAAAACAAATTATTTTATCTTATTAGTGCAGCGTGCCTATTAAGCTACACTGGTACTTTTACTTCTTGCGTGAACGGTGTCGATGACGAATACCTTGAACAGAAAATGACTAATAGCACAACAAGTTCTGAAGATGAACTACCTGACTTGAATGGTGAATATAGTATGGTAGGTGATTACGACTTGGAAATGACTTGCAATGGTGATCTACTTGAAGGTCAGAAAGTGGTTATGGCCGTTGATGAAAAGAATGAATCAGCTACAATTACATTTACTGCTGTAGAAACTGATTTGGAAAGTGTAATTGGTTTGATTCAGGGTGCGAACCTAATTCAGGGTATGGGTCTTAAGTACACAGGAAACTGCCCGGTTCCGGGAGAAAAGGAACTTACCTTTACGAATGTTCCTGTATACAGAAACGGATCGACTTATGCATTTAAAGGCGACCTTGTCAAACCTACATATACAATGGAGTATGAAGGTAAAATTATAGATGGCAAAATGACTTTAAATTTCAAATATGAACTGACAGAATCCAAATTGGCAGGTATATGGAAGACTAAGGCGAATGTTTATACAGGTAGTAGTGCTACCATGACACCTTTATGGTATGATTGGAATACAAATCTAACAATTAGATTTGGGATTATCAACTTGCCAGAATTGGGTCTAAACAAATTAAACATGGACACTTATACTCCTAACGGGCTCTATGATTTATTAGTCCTAATATCTCCAGCAGCTTTCAATGTTATTGACGTACAACAAGAAATAACTGATTTATTGCAGAGCATCACTGTTTTACCAAATGGAAGTATATATGCTACTTATGCATGGGATAGCGACAAATCCAACCCAGACAGATGGAGTTCTAATATGAACCGTAATATTATTCGTTATTATTATGACAAAGAGAACGAAGATCGTATCTACGTAGAAATTAATGGTCAATTCCTATTAAACACGATCAAAGGCCTTGTACAACCGTCACCTAACACCCGTGGGGCAGCAGAAGACCTTAAAGCACTCGGTACAAGATTGATTGCGTTTTTGAAGCCAGCTCTTGAAAACGGTATTCCATGTGAGTATTCAATTAATGACAAAAAACTGTCTATTAACATAGACGGAGAGTTTTTATTAGGTGCTCTCAAATTATTAGCTGAAGTGGGCAATAACGAAGCAGCTTTGGACTTTCTCATGCCATTATTAGAAAACGATCCGACATTAGCTCCATATGCTCCTAATATAAAAATTTTCTTAAAACGCCTACCTGATTTATTAACATATAAAGAAGAAAGTATGGGTGGAGAATTGAGTGGAGAATGTAAATACGTCAAGATTGGGTTACATTTAGAAAAGTAACAACATAAAGGCAGACTAAAAGATTTCTAGTGAATAAATACAGTTTAAACACTCAAGTAGTATCATGAAAAAAATACTTTGTTTTTTCTTTTTCTTGTGTCTTCTTACCCTTTCCGGGTTTGCGCAAGAAATAAATATAACAGGTACAGTAACCGAAGCATCGACCAATGAGCCGATGCCCGGAGTCACTGTCCAGGTGAAAGGAACCACCAATGGAACAATCTCCAATATAGATGGTCAGTACACCATACAAGCGAAGATGAACGACATACTTGTCTTCTCTACAATTGGTATGAAAACAGTTGAAAGAAAAGTATCTTCCAACGCTCCCATCAACGTAGCACTAGCAGAAGACAATGTGCAACTAGATCAAGTAGTCGTTATCGGTTACGGTACAGTGAAGAAGAGCCACCTTTCAGGAGCTGTGAGTTCCGTGGGAACGAAAGAACTGAACGGAGACGTTGCAACGACTGCTGCTACTGCATTGCAAGGAAAAATTGCGGGTGTATCCGTAATGAGTTCCAGTGGTAATCCTAATGACGGAACTACTATCAACGTGCGTGGTATCAGTTCTTTATCCAACAATGCTCCCCTATTCGTAGTGGACGGTGCATTCGGTGACATCAACATGATTGACCCTAACGATATCCAGTCTATCGAAGTTCTGAAAGATGCCGCTGCGGCTGCAATCTATGGTTCGCGTGCAGCAGGTGGTGTAGTATTGATTACTACCAAAGGCGGCCGCAAAGAGATGCCCACCAAAGTTGATGTTAATTTCTTCACAGGAGTTCAGCAGAATCCTAAAAAACTAAATGTACTGAATGGCGAAGAATACAGCCGCTTTGCAAAATACTACGGCTTAGCTGCCGATGGTTTCGGTTCGGAAAGCGATGCAGTGCCCTTCACCGGTGAAGGTACAGACTGGCAGGACATTATGTTAAACACAGCTATGGTCTACAAAGCTAATGTAGGTATCACAGGAGGCTCGAAGAATGCATCATTCAGCGCATCCGGCGGTTATCTGAACAAAGACGGTATCCTGCGCAACACCAGCCACGAATCTTACAATATCCGATTGAAAAGTGATTTCAGCTTCCTCAACAACCGCGTTACTGTAGGAGAATCGTTAATTCTCCGTATGGCCGAAGGTAAAGGCGGCACAGATCAAGACACAATGAACGGCCTGCTGCGTTTTCCGACAGTCATTCCTGTGTTCGATCCGACCAATGCTACCGGCTGGGGAACATCTGCGGACATCAACCTTCCGAACCCCTATGCGATTTCTGAAATCAATGATATAAAGAGCGAAAGCACACAAATCTTCCTGAATGCTTATCTTCAGGCAGAAATCATCAACGGTTTGAAATACAAGTTGAACTTAGGTATGAGAAGAAATCATACGAAGAACCGTAATTATCTTGATGCATATGACTTGGGAACTTATGGTATCAACAACGCTCCAGACCTTTCGGAAAGTTTCTCAAGCTTCGATTCCTGGGTACTTGAAAACACTTTGAACTACGACCGCACTTTCGGCAAACACACAGTGTCTGCTATGGCAGGTTATTCCGCACAAAAAGACAAAAGTTATGGACTGAATGGAAGTAACTCTGATATTCCGAAGTTCATCGAAACAATGACAGGAAACGTGACCACCATGAAAGCAGGCAGTTCACTGTCTGAACAAGCATTGGTTTCTCTCTTCGGACGTGTGATGTACTCTTACGATGACCGTTATTTATTCTCTGCTTCTATCCGTCGCGACGGTTCTTCACGCTTCAAAGACGGACACCGGTATGGTAACTTTCCTTCAGTTTCTGTAGGTTGGAACATCAATCGTGAGAAATTTTTCCGCCCGTTAGAAAACATTTTCGACCAAGTGAAACTGCGTTTAAGCTATGGCAAACTGGGTAATCAAGAAATGGACAGCTATTATCCTACACTGAGTGTCGTTAGCGGGGGGATGAACTATCTGCAAGGCAACACAATTTGGTTTGGTCAGCTTCCTTTCGTAAGTGCCGTATCACCGGACAACCTGACATGGGAAAATACGGAGACTTACAATGTGGGCTTGGACGTAACCCTGTTGAACGGCAGATTAGCATTGACAGCAGATGCTTATATCAAAAACACAAACAATGTATTGTTACCCATTCCTTATACTGCTTCTGCCGGTATCGGCGGATTGTCTATACAAAACGCAGGACAGGTACAGAACAAAGGTATCGAAGTATCTGCTACATGGCGAAGCTCTATCGGCGACAAAGCGAACTATTACATCGGAGCCAACTTGAGCACAGCCAGCAATCAGGTTACTGAAATCACTGCCGGCGGAAAGTATATGTCTATTTCAGGATACTCGGCACACGGAGCAGGCGGACGTGGTATCAATATGTTCAAGAAGGGGCACTCCATGTCTTACTTCAACTTGATTGAGACTGATGGTATCTTCCGCAGCATAGAAGAAGTGGAAAACTACAGAAACAGCAATGGCGAATTGATTCAACCGGGTGCGCAAGCAGGAGACGTACGTTACAAAGACTGGAACGGCGACGGAAAGATTGATACCAACGACCAGCACGACGTCGGCAGCCCACTGCCTAACTTCACCTTCGGCTTGAGACTGGGCGGCGACTGGAACAATTTCGACCTTAACATCTTCATCGACGGTGTGGCAGGCAACAAGATTTATAACTATCCTCGCTATTGTCTCGAATCAGGAGCATTCAACGGCAATCTGAGCACAAACGTAGCCAATTCCTGGAGACCGGATAACACAAACACCGATATGCCGCGCTTCTCTAAAGCAGACGGTACAGACAACAAACTGGCCTATACCGACAGATGGTTGGAAGACGGCTCTTATGTACGCTTGAAAACAATAGACATAGGCTACACCTTCCCCAAACAATGGCTGCAAAAAGCAATGATCCAAAGAATGCGCGTTTACGTATCTATGGAGAACCTGCTGACACTGACCAAATACACCGGTTTTACTCCCGACCTGGGCGAAAGTTCTTCAACCGGTGTGGGTTACAGCGTATTCTCCAGAGGAATTGACCAGGGACGTTATCCTATTCCCCGCACTTTCTCATTCGGAATCCAGCTAGGACTATAACATATTAAGATTTACACATTGAAAAATTAAATTATGAAAAAGAATTGGTTATCATATATGCTTGTATCAGCTCTCCTTTCGGGAGCGCTGACATCATGCAGCGACTCTTTCCTGGATCTGAAAGACCCGAACCACTTTACCAACGAAAATTTCTGGAAAGATAAGGCAGATGCAGAAAGCGCACTGGCGGCAGCTTACTCGCCTATCAAATACCAGATGAACGGATATTACGGCGCATTCGACGGATGGCTCAACCTCAACAGCCGTGGAGATGATATCTTTACAATATTGAACGAAGAAGCCAGTATGTGGGATATAGCCACATTCCAGAATTCCGCTACAACAGGGAATGACCCGTACGGTGCACTGTATACAGGTATCCAACGTGCCAACATCGTGCTGAGATATATCGACAACGTTCCGGCAAGCGGCATCACGGAAAGCGACCGTGCCACGATTAAAGGAGAAGCCCTCACGCTGAGAGCATACCAGTATTTCCTGTTAGTGAACAACTACGGAAATGTACCTTTGCGGTTAGTTCCGTCGAATGAGGATGATTCTGACAAAAAGGAATCTCCTGCATCCGAAATCTGGACACAGATTGAAAACGACCTGCTTACTGCCATCAAAGACGGGAACCTGCCTGAGAGCCGCCCTGCAGAACAAAAAGGACGTATCGAGAGAGGTGCAGCTATCACCATACTTGGAAAAGTATATGCAACGCAGCACAAGTATGCCGAAGCCAAAACGCTGCTGAAAGGTCTGATTGACTCGTCTTACAGTTATTTTGACGGCTCTAATCCGGGTAAACGCTATCGGTTGATGGAAAACTTCGTGGATAACTTTACCACTGCCTATGAAAACAATTCCGAATCTGTATTTGAATTGCAATATAGCAGCGACGGTGATATGTCATGGGGTAACGAAGGCAGCATCAGCATGGGTAGTTCACTGGCACAATTTATAGGCCCTGCAAAATCCGGCGGTTGGGCAAAGTTAATGCCTTCCGCATTCCTTGTCAGCGAATTTACTACTGAAACTCGCGGAGACAGACACAAGATTCTAAACGAAAAAGGAGAATGGGTACCAGACCCGGATATAACAGCACAACCGGACTCGAAATATGACAAACGTATCTATGGCAGTATGTTCTTCACACCAAGCGAATACGGCGACTGGGTGTCGGAAAAGAATGGTTGGTATAACGGAAAGTTCTATGGAGGTCTTTTCACTATGGATGATCTTTGGACAGGTAATGCTTCCAAAATGGCCGGTGGCGCTCCTATCTTTAATGTCAGCCAGGCCAGCGGTGCACAAATTGGTAAGTTCCTTTTGAAGAAATACACCGCGCACTACGTAAAATCAAAAAGTGCCGACAATATGGGTAACATAGAAGGTAGAGCAAACAATGTACGCGCAATACGTTTCGCAGAAGCACTATTGCTATACGCTGAAGCTTGCGCTAAAGTAGCAGATAAGGATCAAGCCAACTGGGCATTGAACGAAATCCGCCAAAGAGCAGGTTTGCCTAAAAAAGACTTCGAACAAATCGACCTGATGAAAGAGATTGAGCACCAATGTCTGCTTGAGTTCTTCGGCGAAGGCCATCGTTTCGATGACTTGAAGCGTTGGTACACAACTCCTCAAATGCAGATGATCTTGAAAGGCAATGACAAGCAGGGAGCTTATAATTTCAAAGAAAGAAATAAATATTTCCCTATTCCTGCAGGAGAGTTGAACAACTCATCAGTAGAACAGAATGAATTATGGAAATAATTAACAATACTATAAGAAACAAATTTATGAAAAAGATATATTTATATGTAAGCACATCATTGTTCCTGTTGCTGGGAAGCATCACAGCTTGCGACGACAACAGTATGGGGCATGATGAGGTATATATTCCTGACCCAATGGTCATATCCGACGAAGATGATGGTCTTTCACCGGAACCTACCACAGAATCGGTTATCAGAATCCTGCCGGAAAACAAACATCAGGAAATAGACGGTTTCGGATGTAACTTCGGTTGGGCGGAGTCTGTGTACGGATGTTTGAAACGCGAGCAAATCATGGACGACCTGTACGGCGAAAACGGATTGAGATTTAATGTCTATCGTGGAGAGGTATGCGCTTCGTCCGCATCTAAAGACGGCAAAACTTTCAATTTCAAGACACAAGAGAACTATAAATTGGGAGCACACTCTCCTGAACAAAAAGTACTCTTCAAATCGGATAGTAAGAAATACAAGGAATATGCCCAACTATGGATTATCGACTATCTATGTAAGAAAAAACGGATGGATATTTATTATTTCTTCTCTGTATGGACTCCACCGATAGTATGGAAATCTTTTGCCGAAGGCGAAGAGCAAAATGGCGGAAGTGGTTCTTTCAATAGTAAATATAGTGCAGAATACGCTAACTTCCTGACCAGCTTTGCCAAAGCTTTCAAAGAAAAATTCGGTATCAATGTCTATGGTATCTCCGGTTGGAATGAACCCGACCAGGCCATGGGCGGATGGGACGGATGTATATGGGGCAACCAGCAAATGGCAGATTTCACTATACAAAACCTACGTCCGGAACTTGACAAACAAGGTCTGAAAGACACAAAAATCATTTATGGAGAATTACCCTGGTGGGCAAATGCCGTTGCATGGGTAGAGAGCGCATTGAACAACAATCCCGATTTAGTGAAAGCCAACATCGTCGCAGCAGGACATGGTTATTCTACAGTGGACGACAATATCCTTCCAATGAAAGCAGCCCAAGACAAGGGAATCCATGTATGGCAGACAGAAACTTGTGACGATAAGACTCGTGACGAGACTTGGAATGATGCAATGAAGTGGGCGAAGAATTATAATGATTACCTGACAAAAGCAAACTGTAGCGCCGTTGTATGGTGGGCAGGAGCACGCCAATGTTCAACAACCGGAGAAAACCTGCTTCAAACCGATGCATGGGATTTCAGTAATTCGTACTATCGTATAGACCGTTACTACTCTATCGGACAATTCTCCAGATATATCCAAAGAGGTTCAACACGTGTAGATGTAAAAACAGAATCAACATCAGCAAACAGAATCCCGAGAGACGTGAGTGCATCGGCATATATCAAAGACGATACATATACCATTGTATTGGTCAACAAATCAAAAACTAAAGCATTTGACACTTTGTTGGAAATTGAAGGTAAAGAGTTTGAAAGCATGGTTTCATACACTTCCAATTCCAGCGTAAAATGGTTGCGCAAGAAGCTGAATCCTTCTTCAACCGGCAAGCGTTCTATTACCGTACCTAAATATAGTGTAGTAACAATCACCGGTAGATTTGGAGAAAAAGGAAGTCTGACTGTAAAATAATTAAATGAATAGATACTGATGAAAATTAATATAACATATCTGGCAGGAGCTTTACTAAGCTCCGCCATACTGATGTTCGGATGTTCTGAAGACATCCCATCGTACAGTGAATTGACTATCGATAAAGCGGAGGTTTTCATACAAGCGGATGGAGACAACCCCTTCGCAGAAGTCAACATTACGAACGGAAACGGTAATTATAAACTAACTATAGCTAATGAAGATATAGCAAATGCTACACTAGATGGTACCCGCATTATTATCAACGGTCTGAGGAACGGAACAACAACTGCAACCCTAGTGGATTGGAGCAAACATTCAGCAGTATTCACCATTAAGGTGAAAGAAGATTTTGAACTGAAGCTGGATAAAGAAGAATTATCCATGTTTTTAGGTGAGAATGATACAGAACTAGTTAATATCTTAAGCGGCAATGGTGACTATAAGGTAGAAAGCAGCAACAATGAAGTGGCTACTGCTGAAGTAAGCGAAGATGGTAAAATTTCGGTTACTGCGATTAGCAGTGATTTCTGCAATATTACCGTAACCGATGCTGATGGAAATAAAACAATATTGAAAGTCAACGTATACGATGAACATCTGGTAACTGAGGATATAACAGGAAAAGTTTGCATGATAGGCGAAGCCTTGAATATCGGAATCACATCCGGAAATGGGGAATACTCCGTTACCAGTGAAAATCCGGAAATAGCAACTGCCGAAATTATTGAAGGTGCCATTAAGGTAACGGGAGTTTCCAAAGGAGAGGTTACTATCACCATTACTGACAGAATGAAACTAACAAGCTCTATAAAAGTAAGAGTAACAGGCGGATTTGAGATTAAAATGATTCAGGTTGATTATTTGTGGATAGGTGAAGAACTAAGAATCCCTATAGTAGATGGTAGCGGAGATTATACAATCAAATGTGATCCATCTATGACATGTGTACTCTCTGAAAATAAATCAGAACTAATCATAAATGGTGTCGAGAAAAAAATGGCTTTGAACCAGAAGATTACAATAACTGACAATATACTTAAAACAAAACCTATAGAAATCAATGTGAAATGTATTGATTATCCATTTG
This sequence comes from Bacteroides sp. f07, assembly GCF_042854785.1. Classification (NCBI taxonomy): domain Bacteria; kingdom Pseudomonadati; phylum Bacteroidota; class Bacteroidia; order Bacteroidales; family Bacteroidaceae; genus Bacteroides; species Bacteroides sp. f07. Next base: position 863,310 of record NZ_BAABXI010000003.1, read on the forward strand.
AAAAGGATATAGCAAGATGGTTTATCCAAGGCGCCTTTGGAATACCGGGCGGATGCTCGATTAATGAATCAAACGGTATCACAACTATAAAGACAGGAGACAAAAATATAAAGAATGGCTTTGTTATTTCTTTCAAGGGAGATCGTACTGAAGGCGATAAGACTGATGCTACATTATATACTATCAACAGCTCTGGAAACAATGGTACGGAAATCAAAATTTCTAATGTGGTAATGAAAAAAGTACAATATGATGAAGGACGAGAGCCAAATGGCTTCTTTTGGATAAAATTCCGTGAAGAAGGTAGGGACTACGATTCTTACATAGTAGCTCATACATAATTATATTAGTGGTATAACAGTATATCGGAAGTGCCCCCACGCTTCCGGTACTTCTTAAACTTAGGAAGAAAAAGAAAGAACAATTCACTATGAGTAGAATTTATGACAATCGATTGTGTGTTCTCAAAAATGCGCATGAAACTCTGATAACCCGCCCCAACAAGATTATTCTTCCGGGCAATGGGATTTTTGAAAGATACGAATATCCAGTCTTAACGAACGAACACGCTCCTTTGGAGTGGCGTTACGACCTGAATCCGGAAACGAATCCCTGGCTTATGGAACGGATTGGCGTCAATGCCACCATGAATTCGGGAGCTATCAAATGGAACGGAAAGTACCTGATGGTAGTCCGTGTGGAAGGGAATGACCGCAAATCATTCTTTGCCATCGCTGAAAGTCCGAATGGCGTAGACAATTTCCGTTTTTGGGAATACCCGATACATCTGCCGGATACAGACCCGTCGGAAACAAATGTCTACGACATGCGTCTGACTGCACACGAAGACGGTTGGATTTACGGCATCTTCTGTAGCGAAAGCCTTGACCCGAACGCTGCGCCGGGCGACTTATCTTCCGCCGTAGCGAAAGCAGGTATCGTCCGCACGAAAGACTTGAAGAATTGGGAACGCCTGCCGAACCTGATTTCCAAAAGCCAACAACGCAATGTCGTTCTGCATCCGGAATTTGTTAACGGTAAATACGCTTTGTACACCCGCCCGCAAGACAGCTTCATTGATGCCGGAAACGGCGGAGGTATCGGCTGGGCACTAATAGATGATATGACTCACGCTGAAGTAAAAGAAGAGATTATCATCAACCACCGTCACTATCACACTATAAAAGAGGTGAAGAATGGCGAGGGGCCTCATCCTATCAAAACCCCAAAAGGATGGTTGCACCTCGCCCACGGTGTACGGGCTTGCGCTGCCGGGCTGCGTTATGTGCTCTATCTGTATATGACGTCTCTGGAAGATCCGACAAAGGTAATCGCCGAGCCGGGCGGATACTTGATAGCTCCGGTAGATGAAGAAAGAATAGGTGATGTCTCCAATGTGGTCTTCTCTAACGGATGGATTGCGGATGAAGACGGAACGGTATATATCTATTATGCGTCTTCGGACACACGTATGCACGTAGCAACTTCCACCGTAGACAGACTGATAGATTATTGTCTTCACACACCGGCAGACGGTTTACGCTCTGCTGCTTCTGTAGAAAACATTTGCAAGCTCATAGAAGCTAACAAATATGTAATGGCAGAACAGGTTTATTTTTAAGGTAATGTGAGTTAGATATAGGTCTTAGAATAATAGCAACTGCCCGTCATTGACAAATTCCATGTCAATGACGGGCTTTTTTATTGAGCTGACACAAACCTTAAAAGGCAAACTAGCAAGATAAGGAAGTCCGCCATACCGATAGAAACGACTAAATGCTTCAACTGAGTCTTCTAGTTTATGGAACTCTAAAAATTCTGCGTACGTCAAACCATATACTTTAAACTCAATATACCTACCACTCAGAAAAGTAGCCAATTCTCCCGAAAGCATAGTGGCATTGCTCCCGGTACAATAAATATCATAGGTATTCTCTGCAAAGAAATGTCTCAAAGCCTTTTCGAAATCTTCAATATCCTGTATCTCATCAATAAACAGATAACATTTATCATCCATATTTTTTCTTGTGGCAGACACATAATTGATCAAATCAACATATGTTTTAATCTGATCAAATTCGAATAATTCTTTATTGATATAAATGATATCCGCCTTTGGATCTGGCTCACGGAGTCCGTTCTGCTGCTTCTGTGGAAAGTATTTGCAAGCTCGTAGAGACAAACAAAGTCGTTATGACATCAAGGGAAAAGAAACCTTTTCCGGAACAAGTAAGTTCTACATTAATGATCTTGCTTATAAAAATTATCTCTATCCTGGTTATGGTTACGGCTTTGGCTACCAGATAGAAAACGCAGTTTACTTGGATTTACTCCGTATGGGATATAAAGTTTATACAGGCAATACCAAAGGCAAAGAAATTGACTTCGTTGCTCAAAAAACAGGAGAAACCGTTTATATACAGTGCTCTTATATAATGGCAGATCAAAGTACCATAGAACGGGAATTCTCGCCATTAGAGAGCATAAATGATAACTTTCCAAAGCTGGTGGTCTCAATTGACGATATGGTTTTACCTTCGCACAATGGCATAAAACATATACAGGCATGGAATCTAAGGAATGAATTAATATCATAAGGAATAAGAAGCATTTATTGTTTAGTATCAGAATGTGCTAAAATAATACTTGTTTGCCCAACTCTTTCCCCCTACCTTTGCAGCAAAGAACATACAATATATAAATCGACTTAAAACAATAGTATGAAATTACACACTGCCGACCTTCTTATCATATGCGCCTATCTTATCGCAATGATTGTCATCGGACTTATCCTTAAAAAACGTGCTGCCCAAAATATGGATTCCTATTTCTTAGGGGGAAAATCATTACCGTTCTATATGCTGGGATTGTCCAACGCCTCCGGAATGTTCGATATTACGGGCACAATGCTAATGGTATATTGGGCATTCGCCTATGGCTTCAAAAGTCTTTGGATTCCCTGGCTATGGCCGGTATTCAACCAGATATTCCTCATGGTTTACTTATCCGTGTGGCTGCGCCGTTCCAACGTGCTCACTGGTGCCGAATGGATTAAAACCCGTTTCGGAAAAGGAAAAGGTTCAACGCTTTCACATACGATTGTGATCGTATTCGCGTTACTCAGCGTACTCGGTTTTTTAAGTTATGGATTCATAGGTATTGGTAAATTTATGGAGATATTCATCCCTTGGGAAGTGGTATCTCCATTTATTCCTTTCAATGTTCCTGCTGAATATGTCCCTCATGTATACGGTATTTTCTTTACCACAATCGCGACTTTCTATGTGATGCTCGGCGGAATGTTGAGTATCGTATGGACGGATGTCGTTCAGTTCCTGATTATGACGGTAGCAGGTATCGTTATTGTCGTCATCGGCATGCAGATGGTAGCACCGGATATGATTCACTCATTTGTTCCCGTCGGCTGGGATTCACCTTTCTTCGGGTGGACGCTCGATATTGACTGGAGCAGCCGGATGAATCTTCTTACCGAGCGAATGGCTAACGAACCTTACAGCCTGATTAGCATTTTCGTCATGATGGCGTTACTGAAAGGAATCTTTATGAGTATGGCAGGCCCCGCTCCCAACTATGATATGCAGAAGATTCTGTCCTGCAAATCTCCGAAAGAAGCGGCTATGATGAGCGGTTCCGTATCCGTGGTATTATTAATCCCCCGCTACCTGATGATTATGGGATTCGCATTGCTGGCTATCTACTTCTTCAAAGAGGATGGCGGAATGGCACAAATGGAAGTTACACGGACGGATTTTGAGACGATTCTTCCCCATTTGATTACCCGTTATGTGCCTGCCGGACTGGCAGGGCTATTGCTGGCAGGGCTATTGGCTGCATTTATGTCTACTTTCGCTTCTACGGTGAATGCAGCTCCCGCATATATCGTGAATGACATTTATCTGAAATATATCAACCCGAAAGCAAGCGTAAAAACGCAAATCCGCAGCAGTTATGTTATTTCTGTTGCAGTGGTAGTAGTCAGCACCGTCATCGGATTCTTCCTGAAAGATATCAATGAAATCTTCCAATGGATTGTAGGCGCACTCTTCGGTGGATATATCGCAGCCAACGTACTGAAATGGCACTGGTGGCGCTTCAATGGTGAAGGCTATTTCTGGGGAATGACAGCCGGAGTATTGGCGGCAATCGTTATGAAATTTACTGTCCCTGATGCATGGGTACTGTATTTCTTCCCCGTTCTGTTTGGCGTTTCCCTGATAGGATGTATCGCCGGAACTTACAGCGCTCCCCCGACTGATGAAGAGACACTTATCAACTTCTATACCCGTGTACGCCCCTGGGGATGGTGGAAGCCGGTTGAAAAAAAAGCGTTGGCCCGTTATCCCCACATCCGGCCAAACAGAAACTTCAAAAGAGACGCTTTCAACGTGGCAATCGGTATCGTTTGGCAATGTACGCTTACCATCATTCCGATGTACCTCGTTGTCCGCGAACAACTGGGACTGTGGAGTTCCATCGCTCTGCTTCTGGTCACCACACTCATATTAAGAAAGACGTGGTACAAACCTTTATGCAAAGAAGAAGCACGCTACAATGAAGAAATGAAACAACTGAAATAAAAAAGGAATAATTAGCTTAACACACTAAAAACCGGAGAACTGACCATGAAAAGATTATCTGTCATACTAATCTCATTTTTACTATATCTGCCACTAAGCGCTCAATTCAAAGGAACAGTCTATGTCGACGCCGACCAATCGGGCATATTTAACAAAGGCGACAAGCCGCTGGCGGGCGTTATGGTAACCGACGGATTGAACGTAGTAAAGACAGATAAGAAGGGTCGGTTCTCTTTACCCGGATTCGAAAAGACACGGTTCATCACTATTACAACTCCTGCGGGATATAAAACACAGCAATTCTATCTTTCTACCAAAGAAAATAGAAAAAGCTACGATTTCCTACTATCGGAGAGCGAACAGACTAAATCGAAAGAGCACTCTTTCGTCCAAATCACCGACACCGAAGTGACCAGTGGGATGGGACGTTGGGTGACAGACCTAAAACATTACATCAAAAACGAGAAACCTGCCTTCCTGATTCATACCGGTGACATCTGTTACGAGCCGGGGCTCACAATGCACAACCAAGTGGTCAATTCACAAACGATGGATTGCCCCGTTTATTATTGTATCGGCAATCACGACCTGGTGAAAGGCAAATATGGCGAAGAACTCTACGAATCTCTCTACGGACCGACATGGTATTCATTCGACATCGGCAATATCCATTATGTAGTCACCCCCATCAGCCACGGAGACAATCCGACTGATTATACACTGAAAGACGTATATAACTGGCTGAAAAATGACCTCGCACTGATGAAGAAAGGGCAAGCGCTGATTCTTTTCAACCATGACCTATTCACCGCAAGTGACACTTTCGTATTCAAAGCCGACAATGAACATATACTCGACCTGCGTGCTTTCAATACAAAAGCGCAAATATACGGGCATATGCACTACAACTACGTCCGCAATCAGAATGGAATTTACACAATCTGCACCGGAACGTTAGACAAAGGCGGCATTGACCACTCACCCTCTTCTTTCCGTGATATTAAGGTAGATGCCAATAATAACATCAGTACAGAATTAAGATACGCTTTCATCGAACCGCAAATAGCCATCGTCTCTCCAATGAACAACCAGACTACTGCTACTGCTTCTGCAGACGAAAACCTGCTTCTTGTTTCCGTCAACACATATCACTCGCAAGCGAAAACATCACGTGTTTCTTATATCCTGAGCGATGCGGATAATAATCAGGAAATAGCCAAAGGTAATCTTACCTCTCTCACTGACTGGAATTGGAGTGAAAACATCCAAATACCAGTGAATGAAAATGGGAAGAGACTGAATCTTACAGTAACCTCATTCTTCAACGACGGAAAGAAAGCGACTGCTACCAGCCAATTCACTTATCAAAAAGATTTCAACCCGCCTACTATTCCGGGCAAAGACTGGAACACCCTGCTTCAAAACGCAGCGCACTCCGGAGGCATCAACGGTTCTCAAATCAAGCTCCCTCTGCAACTGCAATGGACAGCCAACACTGGCAGCAACATCTTTATGACTTCTCCCATTATCGCCGGACAAAGGATATTCATCGCTACCACCGATGATAATGTGTCACTGAACACTTCTATCTGCGCATTTGATTTCAGCTCCGGCAAACCGTTATGGAAGTTCCGCACGGCAAACTCCATAAAAAATACAATTGCCTATGAGAATGGAGTTGTAATAGCCCAGGACGCTTCTTGCAATCTATATGCTTTAGACGCAGAATCAGGAAAGTTACTTTGGAAACAATATATCAATCTTGACAGTTACCCCTATCTGACTGAAGGAGTGACCATAGATAAAGGCGTAGTCTATGCCGGAATCGGTACCGGACTATCTGCCTATGACTTAAAAACAGGACAAACAATATGGACTAACAAAGACTGGAAACAACGGGAAGGCTCTACTACAACACTGACCGTTGCCGGAGATGTATTAGTCAGCGGAACCCAATGGGGAGGATTATACGGCAACGACATCCGCACCGGGAAACTACTTTGGAAACTCTCCGGCAACGGACTCGGCAACCGGGGAGCATCTCCGGTCTATAAAGACGGAACATTGTGGATTATCTCTTCCAAAAGCTTCTTCACCATAGAACCGAAAACCGGAAAAGTACTCCAACAAAAAGAGCTATCGGCCAACCTGGACGTTACATCCACCCCGCTCGTCACCGAACAGGAAATTATCTTCGGCACAGCCGACCGTGGAGTTTTCGCACTGGACAAATCTACACTTTTCAATAAATGGAAAGTAGAGACATCACCTTCACTTGTGTATACCGCCCCTTATTCCAGCCCCCCCCAAGCCGGAGTGGAAACAAGCCCCGTAGCGTCACAGGGAATCGTCTATCTCGGAGCTTCCGACGGTTATCTATATGCCATCGACCAGGCAACGGGAATCATAAAAGATAAATATAATCTCGGAGCCCCCGTATTCTCGACCATAGCCGTATCCGGCAACCGGATGGTTGTTTGCGACTTTGCAGGGAATGTCTATTGTTTCTCTTCAAAGTAAACCCACTCTTCAATTCATCATATACAGTTTTTGCCACCCTCTGCGTTGTAATTTGAAGATTATCACGTATCTTTGTTCCCTCAATCATAAATACGAGATATGGCTATTACAATCAAGAAAGTCACCACAAAGAGTGAGCTGAAGAAATTTATCCGTTTCAATTACAGGATGTATAAGGACAACCCTTATTCCGTGCCCGACCTCTATGACGATATGCTCAATACGTTCAATAAAAAGAAGAATGCGGCATTCGAGTTCTGTGAAGCAGATTATTTCCTGGCATACCGGGATGATAAAATCGTAGGGCGCGTAGCCGCTATCATCAACAACCGTGCAAATGAGAAATGGGGCTGCAAGAATGTCCGTTTCGGATGGATAGATTTCATTGACGACCCCGAAGTCTCTTCCGCACTCATCAAGACCGTAGAAGACTGGGGAAAGGAACGGGGCATGACGCACATTGCCGGGCCTCTCGGATTTACCGATTTCGATGCGGAAGGAATGCTTATCGAAGGATTCGACCAACTCAGCACCATGGCTACCATCTACAACTACCCCTACTATCCGGTACACATGGAGAAACTCGGCTTTGAAAAAGACGCCGATTGGGTGGAATACCAAATCTACATTCCCGATGCCATCCCCGACAAACACAAGCGCATTTCCGAACTGATTCAACGGAAATATAATCTCAAGATAAAAAAATACACTTCCGGAAGGAAAATAGCCAAAGACTACGGACAGAAGATTTTCGAGCTGATGAACGAAGCATACAGCCCGCTCTACGGCTATTCTCCACTGACACAGCGACAGATTAACCAGTACGTGAAAATGTACCTGCCCATCCTCGACTTGCGTATGGTGACCCTTATCACCGATGCCAACGACGAGTTGGTCTGCGTGGGCATCTCCATGCCCTCACTGGCCGAAGCCCTGCAAAAATCGCACGGACGCCTGCTGCCCCTCGGATGGTTCTACCTGCTGAAAGCATTATTCATGAAACGCCGTGCCAAAATGCTTGATTTACTACTTGTTGCAGTGAAACCGGAATATCAGAACAAAGGTGTTAACGCTTTGTTATTTTCCGATTTAATTCCAGTTTATCAAAAATTAGGTTTTATCTTTGCGGAAAGCAACCCCGAACTGGAACTGAACGGAAAAGTCCAGGCACAATGGGATTACTTTGAGACTAAGCAACATAAGCGCCGCCGTGCGTTCATCAAAGAGATAAAATAAAACAACTATGAAAGAGAACGAATTGATACCTGTAGACAACAACAATGCAGTAGAGTACACTGACGACAACATCCGCCACCTGAGCGACATGGAACATGTGCGCACACGTCCCGGTATGTATATCGGCAGGCTGGGCGACGGCGCACACACCGAAGACGGAATCTATGTCCTCCTGAAAGAAGTAATCGACAACAGTATTGACGAGTTCAAAATGCAAGCCGGTAAGAAAATCGAGATTACCGTGGAAGAAAACCTTCGTGTCAGCGTCCGCGACTACGGGCGAGGCATTCCGCAAGGAAAACTGATCGAAGCCGTCAGCATGCTGAATACAGGTGGCAAGTACGACAGCAAAGCATTCAAGAAAAGTGTCGGACTGAACGGTGTCGGTGTGAAAGCCGTCAACGCACTGAGCTCCCGTTTCGAGGTACGCAGTTATCGCGACGGCAAAGTACGTATGGCCACCTTCTCCAAAGGAACCCTGCTGACTGACGACACCCAAGACACTGAAGAAGAAAACGGAACATATATCTTCTTCGAACCGGACAACACATTATTCCTGAATTACAGTTTCAAGCCCGAATTTATCGAGACGATGCTACGTAACTATACGTATCTCAACACAGGGCTTGCCATTATCTATAACGGACACCGCATCCTGTCACGCAACGGTCTCGTCGACCTTCTGAACGACAACATGACGGCCACCGGACTTTATCCGATTATCCACCTGAAAGGAGAAGACATCGAAATAGCCTTCACCCATACCGGACAATACGGAGAAGAGTATTACTCCTTCGTCAACGGCCAGCACACCACGCAAGGCGGTACACACCAAAGTGCTTTCAAGGAGCATATCGCCCGTACCATCAAGGAGTTTTTCAACAAGAACATGGACTACACCGATATCCGTAACGGACTGGTTGCCGCCATTGCCGTCAACGTGGAAGAGCCTATCTTCGAGAGCCAGACCAAAACCAAACTAGGTTCCACCAATATGGTTCCCGGTGGTGTGACGGTCAACAAATACGTAGGCGACTTCATCAAACAGGAAGTAGACAACTTCCTCCACAAGCACGCAGACGTAGCCGAAGCAATCCAGCAAAAGATACAGGAATCGGAAAAGGAACGTAAGGCCATCGCAGGCGTGACGAAACTTGCCCGCGAGCGTGCCAAGAAGGCGAACCTTCACAACCGTAAACTGCGCGACTGCCGCATCCACCTCAACGACCCGAAGGGAAAAGGGCTGGAAGAAGACTCCTGCATCTTTATCACCGAGGGAGACTCCGCCAGTGGTTCCATCACCAAAAGCCGTGATGTCAACACCCAGGCAGTATTCAGCCTTCGTGGTAAGCCGCTGAACTCTTTCGGCCTGACAAAGAAAGTGGTTTACGAAAATGAAGAGTTCAACCTGCTCCAGGCGGCTCTCAACATAGAGGACGGAATAGAGGGGCTGCGCTACAACAAAGTCATCGTAGCCACCGATGCCGATGTGGACGGCATGCACATCCGCCTGCTGCTGATTACTTTCTTCCTGCAATTCTTCCCCGACCTTATCAAGAAGGGGCATGTATATATCCTGCAAACTCCCTTGTTCCGCGTGCGCAACAAGAAAAAAACAAGCTATTGTTACAGCGAAGAAGAGCGCATCAACGCCATCAACGAATTAGGCCCGAATCCCGAAATCACCCGATTCAAAGGATTGGGAGAAATTTCGCCGGACGAGTTCAAGCACTTTATCGGCAAGGATATGCGCCTGGAACAAGTGACACTGCGCAAGACAGACGCAGTAAAAGAGCTTCTTGAGTTCTACATGGGCAAGAATACTATGGAACGGCAGAACTTTATTATAGACAACTTGGTTATAGAAGAAGACTTGGCATCATGAGAAGAGCAATATTCCCGGGTACTTTCGACCCCTTCACCATCGGACATTATTCGGTAGTGGAACGTGCACTTACCTTTATGGACGAGATTGTGATAGGAATCGGTATCAACGAGAACAAAAATACGTATTTCCCCATCGAGAAAAGGGAAGAAATGATTCGGGAACTTTATAAAGACGAACCTCGCATCACAGTGATGTCCTATGACTGTCTGACAATTGACTTTGCACAGGAAGTAGGAGCACAGTTCATCGTCCGCGGCATCCGTACCGTGAAAGATTTCGAGTACGAAGAGACGATTGCGGATATCAACCGCAAGCTGGCAGGCATTGAAACGATCCTGCTCTTCACGGAACCCGAACTGACCTGCGTCAGCTCCACCATCGTACGCGAGTTATTGACCTATAATAAAGATATCAGCCAGTTTATTCCCAAAGGAATGAGGATAAGCTGAGAATGGAGTAAAGTAAAATTATGAATAAGATTAAAATATACGTCCTTTTGGCTTGCCTGTGGACAGTATCAGCCGTACAGGCTCAGAATTTCGGTTCGGCTGCCATGCGCAAGCTGCAAATGGCAGAATTCGCCATCTCCAACTTCTATGTAGACAAAGTAGATGAAAACAAACTGGTAGAAGAAGCCATTATCAAAATGCTGGCACAACTCGACCCGCACTCCACCTACTCGGATGCAGAAGAAGTGAAGAAGATGAACGAACCGTTACAAGGCAACTTTGAGGGTATCGGTGTACAGTTCCAGATGATTGAAGACACCTTGCTAGTGGTGCAACCTGTCAGCAACGGGCCTTCAGAAAAGGTGGGCATCCTTGCCGGTGACCGCATTATCGCTGTCAACGACAGTGCCATTGCCGGAGTAAAGATGAATACGGAAGATATTATGAAACGCCTTCGCGGCCCGAAAGGCTCCAAAGTCAATCTGAAAATTGTCCGCCGTGGTGTACAAGACCCTTTGGTATTCACCGTAAAAAGAGATAAGATACCTATCCTCAGCCTTGACGCCTCTTACATGATTCAGCCCAAAACAGGCTATATCCGTATCAACCGTTTCGGAGCGACAACTGCCGAAGAGTTCAAGAAAGCAATGAAGGAGCTTCAAAAGCAGGGAATGAAAGATATGATTCTCGACCTGCAAGGTAACGGTGGAGGGTATCTCAATGCTGCCATCGACCTCGCCAACGAGTTTCTGGAACAAAAGGAATTAATCGTCTACACCGAAGGACGGACTGCCAAGCGCAGCGATTTCTACGCCAAAGGAAACGGGGACTTCCGTAATGGTCGCCTTATCGTATTGGTTGACGAATATACAGCTTCCGCCAGTGAAATCGTCAGTGGAGCAGTGCAGGATTGGGACAGAGGTATTATCGTAGGCCGCCGTTCTTTCGGCAAAGGATTGGTGCAACGTCCTATCGACCTTCCCGACGGCTCAATGATTCGCCTGACTATCGCCCGTTATTATACACCCGCCGGCCGCTGCATCCAAAAGCCTTACGACAGTTCGACAGATTACAACAAGGACTTGATAGAACGCTTCAACCACGGTGAGCTGATGAATGCCGACAGTATCCACTTCCCCGACTCATTAAAAGTACAGACCAAGAAGCTCGGACGTACCGTTTACGGTGGTGGTGGCATCATGCCGGATTATTTCGTGCCTATTGATACGACTCTCTACACGGATTATCACCGCAACCTGGTAGCCAAAGGCGTTGTTATCAAGTTCACCATGAAGTTTATCGAAGGACACCGGAAGGAATTAGCCAACAAGTACAAGAAATTCGAATCATTTAATGATAAGTTTATCATAGATGATGAAATGATGGCTACTTTGCGTGAAATGGGCGATAAAGAGGGCGTGAAGTTTAACGAAGAGCAGTACCAGAAATCGCTCCCGCTAATCAAGACGCAACTCAAAGCCTTGATTGCCCGTGACCTCTGGGATATGAACGAATATTTCCGGGTAATGAATACGACGAATGAGAGTGTGCAAAAAGCTTTGGAGATATTGAATTCGGATGAGTATCAGAAGAAATTGAAAGCAAATTAGCCCTGATATTGGCACTATAAAATATTTTGTGTAAATGAGAGACACCTTGTGGCGAGGTATCTCTCGTTATCTATATCACTCATTAATAAGACCTGAATTCAATTATTCTTATTAATCAAATTGATTACTACCTTCACCATCACGTCCTTTTCTTCCGTCCGACTTTCGGCAATCATTAACGTAAGTGCTACTAGCGTATTGTTGCCGATTAACTTCGAACCGTCGGATTTATATAATATACCGTTCTTCTCCAGAAACCAAAGGAACAGAAAAGCGGCAATACGCTTGTTGCCGTCACTAAACGAATGATTCTTCACGACAAGGTAAAAGCATCGCTGCTTTCTCTTCAACGCTCGGATAAAGTTCTTCTCCACCGAATGTCTGATAAATGGTATTGATAGAACTTTTGAATGACTGGTCCTTTTCATTTCCAAACAAATCACTGCTTCCGAACTTTTCCTGCAAAAGGTGAATGGCTTCCATAGCTTCTTCATAGGTGGCACGGAATTCCCAGGTAGGAGTAGTGGAGTCCACTTCCAATTGTTGATAGTCATATTTATCGAGCGTATCCAGACCGTAAGTGTAATCGGTAATCACACGCAATAGTCCATTGGCTTCATCCAACGTCAATTGTTTGTGTTCGATGACATTAGAAAGAAGGCGCACGGTGTTCTTCAAATCTTCCAGTTGAGCAGCTTTGGCTTGCTGATTAACGGCATAACCTTTAATCAGATAATCCTTTAACACTTTGTTTGCCCAGATACGAAATTGGGTGCCGCGTTGCGACTTTACACGATAGCCGACGGAGATAATTACATCCAGATTGAAATAATCTACTTGATATATCTTTCCATCAGAAGCAGTTGTTGCATTTTTTGCAACAACTGAACTTCTGTCTAGCTCACCTTCTCTAAACACATTACTTATATGTCTTGATATCACCGATTTGTCACGATCAAAAAGTTCTGTTATCTGACTCAATGTCAGCCACACCGTCTCATTCTCCAACTTCACATCAATGGACATTTTTCCATCCTTGGTCTGATAAATGACAATATTTCCTCTATTGTCCATAAAATGCCTCCTTTTTTATGCATTGTGCCCCTCCATTACCTTCGTAGTAATGGACGGACACACAAATGTACAGCTTTCAAAAAGAAATAAAAAGATAAAGCCGTTTTTAGTTATTTGTTCTGAAGAGTTACAATAGAGCGCGCCGGAATCTGAACAATCTTTCCACTTTTCACTATCCCCACCGGAAGCAAGTCTTCCCCTTCTTTATCTGAAGTACGATAAATCTGCCATTGTGCATTTCCTACTTTTTCTTCATCAATAGAAAACTCTTTTTCTTCATTGGCATAATTAATAACTACCATCACATACGTTCCGTCTACATTCTTATAAGCAGAACACATCAATCCTTGTTGGTCGGTATCACCATCGGGAATCAAAGCACCTGTCTTATCGAAAGCCGAGACGGATAACCGTACAGCTCCCGGACGGATAAAGCGACTGTAATTTCCCAAAGCCCACATGAGTTTGGAGTCTTCTACCCTGCCATCCAAGAAGTTATCGCCCGTTGTGTATTCACGAATCAATCCGTCTTTGTAGTCACCACCGATGGCACGCCACCATTGCCAGCTCTTAGCTTTGGCATATACGATGTCATGATGGATGATACGGGCTACATAGAGCGCAGTTTTCATCGTACGGTCGAAGCCGTTTCCGCCGCCGATTTCTTCATCATTACCCATGATGCAAGTCTCTGTCTGCCAGAAGTCGACATTATGCTTGTCCAATGTATCGCGCAACTGACAACGGATATTGCGCAGTTCGCTCAATGGCGTAGTAGTCCAGTAACTATGTCCAAGCATCAGTCGGGGAACATTCGGTGTATCTCCCAAGTACGTATCCACACTATCCCGACAAAAGAAAGCCTGAATCTGATACCCCCGCTGCCAGTCCGTTTCGTGAGTGCGGAACATACAACGGTAGTCGGAAGACTCATTGACAAGAATCTGTGTATCCATATTCCGGTTTACGAACTCTTTGCTCAACAAGCGGACGGTATGAGCTACCTCCCTGTTTGTTGCCGGACAGCCTTCCTGTTTCGGCCCCACCCAGTTCCAGTGCCCGTCCGGTTCGTTGAAAGGACAAATGTAATCAAATTTGATACCGTCATGCTCTTCTACCCCTTGCACTACGTCTGCCAGAAAACGGGCGTACTTTTCGTAACAGTCCGGCTTCAAGTTAGCCGTGCCGCCACGACCGGTATTGGTAGCCAACCCGTTCTGCGTATAATACACAGGGGGAGAGTTCAAGAAAGCAAGGAATTTGTTCACTCCCCGTTCCTTTGCCAGTTTCAGGAAGTTGCGCTGTCCCTGTTGCTTGTTCCAGTCGTATGTTCCGTCAGCGTTGAGGAAACATTCGGCACGCATCCAGGGGGAAGCAATCTGACTGGCTTCGCCCTGTTCAGTACTGCCTGCCCCGACGTTGAAACGCCAGAGGGAGAGACCGATACCTTTCGGCTGTCCGTTCGCGTCGTTTTCGGTGCTGAATAGCCAGTCGGCAATCTGATTCTGCTTTTCCTGCGGCCAAAGTCCAATGAATTGCATACTCCAGGCATCGGAAGCACTGAAGTATGCCATCGTTTGACAGGGTTTGTCCGTTTCTATCTGAAAATTGATATCGGGAGCAGGACGGGAAGAACATCCACCCGCCATACCTGCGATTGAGAAGAAGCCTAAAGCGGCTAAGAGCGTTTTACCTTTCATAGTCTAATCTAATACCTGTTGAAAACCATTTTATTGAAGAGTATAAATAAAGGTAGATATACCTTTAGCAGGTACCACACCTTTATTATAGCCGGGTTCACGTTTCAAGTCCTTTGCTTCAGAAGTAGTGTATTGTTCAAAACCACCCACTTCTTTACCTAATCCTTCAAACGTATTATTTATTTCCGCACGCTTATCGGTCATATTTGTATATACCACTACCAGTTTATCTTTCTCCGGTGAAATATAAGCTGTAGCAAAGAAATCCTTCGTTTCTTCTTCCATCTTTAAATCAATACGCTGATAACCTGGACGCACAAATGCACTGTAATTACCCAATACCCAAAGATTTTTGCTGGCCTTATAAGTGCCGTTAGTAGCCAGATCCTCATAGCTTTCGCCGTCTTTTCCATCGGGAGAAAGGCGAATCAGATAAAAACGGCTCTTCTGATTCCAGCGTTCACGGCTACAAGTGGTCCAGTACGACCAGGAACTGACATTGGCTGTAGCCAAATCCTGATGAATCACTTTCGCCATACTCAAAGCCAGATCCATATAAGAAGCATCTCCATAACTAGCATAGTCTTCATAGTTTTCGCTCAACATACTCCATTCTGTCTGATAGACTTTCAAACCGTATTGTTCTGCTTTTGACTTGACGGAAGAACGGACAGAATACATATTACTCCAGTTTGTATCCAACCAATAGCTATGTCCGCAAATCAACTTTGGCAAATGAGCCAAATCACCGATATAAGTATCCGTGTTACCGGGATTAAAGAACGCTTCGATTACATCGCCGCGGGCACTTCCGGCATCACCATTACCATAAAGGTAATCCCATTTTCCGGCTTCAGCCAATAGCATCTGAATATCAGTCAACCCCTTCGCCGTCAGACTTGCATCTAGCGCCTTAGCTAGTGTTGCCACTTCCGTGTTCTGCCAGGCAGAACCTTCTTGCTCATTTCCATTCCAGTTATACTGAGGTTCATTAACCGGACTAATATGGCTTATATTGTAGCCTTCATCCACAAAATGCTTGGCACAAGTAGCTAAAAAGTCAGCAAAATCATCATAATGTTCCGGTTTTAAATTACTCCAGGCTCCTTTGTCTGAACGCGCCTGACCATTATAGGTATAATACACAGGCGGCGTATTACTGAACAGCACAAACGACTCACAACCATACTCTTTTGCTTTTTCCATGAAATATCTTCGTCCGGCAGACTTAGACCAGTCATAACCACCGTTTGCACCTGTCAGGAAGCACTCGACACGACGCTCTTTCTTATCTGAGACAATACCACTCGCATCATCTTGTTCTTCAGAACCTCCTCCTAAATTAAACCGCCACATGGACAGGCCGATGCCTGATGAATTTCCTTTATCGTCAACGTCGCAGGAGAAAAGCAATCTGGCAATAGCTTCCTTATTGGAAGTACTCCAATATTTACCCACATACTCCATATCCCATGCATCGGAAGAAGCAAAACCATCAATAGTCTGATATACTGTTGAAGCGTCAATAGTTACATTGATAGTAGTATCAGTCGGCAACTTAACTTCATATTCCGGCACGAATGTATATTCGTCATTACATGCGCAGAGCCCTGCCGCCATGCATGAAAGTCCTATAAATAAATTTCTGTGTTTCATAATGATTTAATTAATTATATCCGGGATTCTGTACTATGCTACCATTACTCTGGGTAATCTCTGTTGTAGGAATTGGGAACACTAAGTCACGCTCTTCCTTGAAGTTGCGCCCTTTAGAGCTACTCTCTTTTTGATTACCAACTTCATATGGATCGGCAGACTCTTCTGTATTATATTTTACAAATGAGCCATTCGGTCCCATAATATCACTCATTACAGACTTACCACTATCATTCTTCCAACGACGGATATCAAACAACCGCTGATTCTCCAAAGCCAGTTCAAGACGACGTTCCCGGCGTATGGCGTCACGAAGAGCAGTTCCATCTGATTCTACCGGGTCCAGTTCAACACGGTCTCTTACCTTATTCAATGCCCAGCGGGCCTGTCCGTCATCTCCCAATGCATTTTCAACCTCAGCATACATCAACAACACGTCCGCATAACGCAAAATACGATAGTTCAACGGATTATGAGATGCATCATAAGGTTCCGGACGTTGGCTATGAGGAATGTACACCTTACGGGTCACACGACCTGATTTATGCGAAGTAGTAGAAACCGAATAAGGTACAGTAGCCGACCAGTGAGAATCGCCTGGTACGCTTGTCGCTTTATCTTTAATAATAGTCCATTTCAAACGAATATCATCACCTGCATCTTTGAAAGCTTCTTCGAGATTGCTAGTAGGCAGTCCCCATGCCCAGCCTCCATCATCACGAGAACCACAAACGACAGGCATTCTAAGTCCTAAATTATAAGCTATGTCACTATTAGTCTGTACTTCAAACAAAGATTCGACGCTGTTGTTATGAGATATGCTCCATACATCTCCAAAATCATCTAATAAATCATACCCTTGTGACGCATGGCCGTTCAATCCCATCACTTGCTCCAACATATCTTCTGCTTCTTCATATTTCTCTTGATAGAGATAAACTTTCGCCAACAAGCCTTGTGCCGCCCCTTTGGTCGCACGGCCCAAATCTGCACCGGAATATTCACTTTTAACCGGCAGGATGCCCGCAGCATCTTTCAGGTCATTCTCAATCTGAGTATATACCTCTGCTGTAGAAGCACGCTGAATACCTTCTACTTCAACAGGCATCTTCATTCCCAACACCATAGGTACACCACCAAAATATCTCACCAAATCAAAGTATTGATAAGCACGCAGGAACTTTGCCTCAGCCACATAACGGTCTCTTAACGATTCATCTTCAAACTCTACACCCGGTATTCTTTCAATTGCAATATTACATCGTAATATACCTTTGTAACGGTATTGCCAGAAGTTCTGGCTACATTCTCCCCCACCATAAGCATCTCCCGTAAAGAAGGCCAAATCTTCGTAAGCACCCTGATCCTCACCTGTATTACCTACCCACATATCATCCGTGCACATGTCACCACACAGGTAAAACTTCTGTACCTGCCACCAGTCATCCCAAAATATGGACTGATAACACCCTGTAATCTGTTGCTTACATTGATCTTCATTGATAAAATACTCACCTAAATCCTGCTGTCCAAGTACAGGTGTATCCAAAAAATCAGAACAGCCGGTCAAGGATAATGTAGAAGCGGCTATAACCAAGCCTAAAATATATTTTTTCATATTCTTATCTCCGTTAATAACATTAGAAATTCATGTTGATTCCCAAAAGGTATGTACGCGGGTTGGGATATCCCGCCCAGTCAATACCCGACTCTGTCACTTTTCCCTCAGTACCCAAAGCTGCCGCTTCAGGATCCATTCCTGAATATCCGGTAATAGTAAACGGATTCTGTGCCGAGAAAGAAAGGCGCAATGAAATCTTCTTTGTCCATTTCTTCGGCAATGTATATCCTATCTGCAATTGTTTGCAGCGTAAATAAGAACCGTCTTCCACATAGAAAGAAGAAACACGGGTCCAATTCTGGTTAGCGTCATTATAGGACAGGCGAGGCAAATCATAACTTGTCCCTTCACCATGCCAGGAAGCATTATAAGTTCCAGCATATACATTCTCACCAGATACACCCGAGTGACGTCCTTTGGTCGTATTGTACACATCGTTCCCTATCGTTCCGTAGAAGTTGGCTGCAAAGTCTATGTTTTTCCATGATAAACGGGCATTAATACCAATCATCAGATCAGGGAACGCATTTCCAATGAAAGTCTTGTCGTTGTCATCCAACTTTCCGTCATGATTCAAATCCTTGAAACGAATGTCTCCCGGTTGTGCATTCGGCTGAATCCGCGTACCATATTCATCAGTATGTGCATTCACCTCCGTCCAGTTCTGGAAAATTCCGTCAGCTATATATCCGTAGAAACGACTAATCTCGCCCCCTTCTTCATTGCGGATGATGTAATCTCCATTGAAACTACCGGCATTAATCGGAGTAGAACCCAATAATTTAATAGCTTTGTTCTTGACAGAAGACAAGTTCACACCAATCCCGTAATCGAAATCACCTTTGCGATCTTCCCAATTGACAGAAAGTTCCCAACCGGTAGCTCTCATCTTACCTACATTTTCCCACATTTGACCGTTCCACATCGGGAAACCCAATATCAGCATATTGTCCTTTTTCAGTAACATATCATGAGATTCTTTACGGAACCATTCTGCAGTTACCGACAAACGTTTTTTCAAGAATGCCATATCAATACCGACATTGTAATCTTCTACAGTCTCCCATCTAATCAACGAGTTACCTATTGAGCCTACCGCCGTACCTATTTCACGATTGCCACCGAAAACATAGTCTGCAGCCCCGATAGTGGACTGATAAGCAGAATTGTCAATATTTTGATTTCCTACACGTCCCCATCCGCCGTGAATCTTCAAATTATCAAATATATGCTGCCGCTTCATAAATGGTTCCTCAGAAATACGCCACGCTGCAGACACTGCAGGAAAAGTTGCATACTGGTTGTCTTTCATAAATTTGGAAGAACCGTCCACACGAATAGAAGCAGTCAGATAATAACGATCGTTATAATTATACATCACACGACCTAAATAAGAAATCAATGAAGAATACGCATTTACACCTGCTGTTTGTGGATTCTGTGTACCAGCCGAAACATAGTGCAGGTTCTCTTCATTAGTAGGCGTACGTTCCTTGGAGCCTTCCAACCAATATTCCTGAAAACGTTCCATCGTATATCCGGCCATCACATTCAAATTGTGCTTCCGGTTGAAGCTCTTAATCCAGTTTACCGTATTTGTCCAGTTCCAGTCTACCCAATTATCCGTCTTACGATAGGCTTTACTGTAATCGGATTTCTCCAACGTATCTATATTGAAAGCAGGAGTGAATTCATCCGAAATACGGAAGCGGGCGTTCACACCGAACTGTGAACGGATTACCAACCCCTTAACCGGTTCAATGTTTACATAAGGATTGGCCAATAAACCATATTCATCGCTGTGTTTGTCCATACGTGCCAACTGCGCAACCGGATTCCATACCAAATTATTGCTGGAACGTGCGTAATTATCGTATACATTAGTAGTCCACTCGCTTTGAGAACGCATGATAGGAGTAGTCGGATCCATAGCCATTATGTTCCCCAACAGATTTGGAGTATCTGTCCAATTCTCATATTTCGGAGTGAAATCAATACCCGCTTTCACTATGCTATTAAAAGTATACTCCATACTGAAACGTGCAGTCAGCTTCTGCCAGTTACCAACAGTATATTGCGAGTCTTGTCCGAAGTAACCGATATTAGCCGAATAGAGCAATTTATCCGTACCACCCGAGAAATTAAAGTTATAATTATGAATCAATGCTGTCTTCTTCATACTTTCATCCCACCAGTCCGTGCCTTCTGCGTCGGTAATATTCTCTTTACTATTGTAACGCGGTTCGGCATTATCATTGATATAACGCGCCTTAAACACATATTCGTACTCGGAAGCTTTTGCCATATCCGGCTTTTTCAGTGTCTGAAACCCGGCAGAAGCAGAGAAACCAAACTGAGTAGCTCCCTTTTTACCTTTCTTGGTAGTAATAAGGACAACACCATTAGACCCACGTGTACCGTAAATAGCTGCTGCAGAGGCATCTTTCAGAACTTGCATAGATTCAATATCATTCTGATCGAGAAAATTAATATTAGTTCCCACCGGCATTCCATCCACTACATATAATGGGTCAGAACCATTGACAGTAGATACACCACGGATAATGACACGAGGTGAAGTTCCCGGACCGCCGCCACCAGTAATCTGTACACCATTAATCTTTCCCTGCAAAGCATTCATCGCGTTACCACCAGCCAACTTCCTCAGTTCATCGCCCTTGATGGCAGATATAGAACTTGTCAGATCGCTCTTTTTCACAGCACCATAACCGATAACAACAACTTCCTCCAAAGCTTGTGTATCGTCCTCCATCACGACATTGATTATGCTTTTCCCATTGACTCTGATTTCCTGCGTCTTATACCCGATCATGGAGAACACAATAGTCGCATCCCCGGAAACATTAGCCAATGTGTAATTTCCATCCAAATCAGTAACAGTTCCATTGGTCGTACCTTTCACCAAAACAGTCAAACCAATCATTGGTTCCTTATCACTCGCTGCAATAGCAGTACCAGTCAGACTTCCCTGCTGAGCATAAAGGCTCAGCGTAAAGAACGATAATAACAAAAATAGATATCGCTTCATGTTTTTATAGCATTATTTTAATTATTTCTTCAACAACTTAGACTGAACAAGATGTGTATCAAAGATAAAAGTGTATGTACCTACCGGCACCTTTTTCGATGAGTCATTGACACCTGTTGCAAATGATTCATTTTTACCATCAAACCGCCAGCCGGGTTCCAACCAGTCACCCGCTGCACTATAAGGAGTTATTGTTACATCAAAAGAGT
Source organism: Bacteroides sp. f07 (assembly GCF_042854785.1). Classification (NCBI taxonomy): domain Bacteria; kingdom Pseudomonadati; phylum Bacteroidota; class Bacteroidia; order Bacteroidales; family Bacteroidaceae; genus Bacteroides; species Bacteroides sp. f07. The sequence continues at coordinate 884,920 of NZ_BAABXI010000003.1, forward strand.
CTTGTTTACTCCAAGTCAGTTCAGCGGTAAGACAATGTGGATTATCAGAATCCTGAGTCAATTCATACACATTTTTAGGTCCGTCCCAGCCTTTGGCATTATCAAACCATCCACCGACAAAGCCCATTTTGAGTCCGTCAATCACCGGTACTCCCGGATCATAAGCTTCTACTTCATAAACTCCCTCTTCAGTATTGAAGTTTATTTCATAATAACCCTTTTCCGGCAAAATAATCGGTTGTATATCTCCAGAGATACCTGTTAATTTTCCCGGATTATTTATATCGTCACCAAAGCAGATACTAAAACTATATTTACTTGTAATAAAACGAATCGGAGTATTTGCCGCAGGTGAATAGCAACGAGCCTTATAAGTAAAGTTTGCAACACGTTCTATGGGCATTGGAACTCCCCATACGTCATTCCCTGTAAGCAACTTAGTATCTGTTCCCTCAAAATCAACCAAATACATGTTCTCATAATCTTTCACTCTGGAAACAAGTACTGAATAATTCTTCTCCGCAACATTGCCCAAAGCATCAACAGCACGTATTACTAAAGTGTAAGTCCCTGTTTTGTCAGAAGGAAAGACTATGGTAGTTTTCAATGTTCCTTTTTTCAAATCTTCTCCTTCAACATCTACATGTTCCAAAATATCCAAATCGGGGACAGCCAACTCCAGATAATCCAATTCTTTATTATCCTCCGCTGTAAACCAGAAAGTTTTAGAAGTTCCTTCAGATAATACAATATTTATATTATCACTCAGAAGACCGATAGAAGGTTTTAAAACCGGCTCTGTATAATCACCATCCATTGTTATCAATACATCATCCTCTACAGTGCGTCCGCCCAGGTCGGTTACAGTTATCTTTACACTGAAACTCTCCCCTTTAGTCTTCTCAGGAATAGTGAAACCATAATTCAGGTTATATTCATACAATGGTTCAGAATAAAGAGCCAGCAATTCAATCGTTTTATCCAGATAAAGTTCATCAGATTGTAATCTAATTGAACGGATACCGTCCTTATCCGCTATCTTACCGGTAATTTTAAATTCATATCCTGTCAAAGTACGGATATGTCCGGAAGTTAATTCAAGAGTTGGAGACTGTCCATCTACATCTTTGTAGTCTTTATCATCACTGCATCCAACCAATAAGGCCGTAGCCGAAAGGAAAGTCCACAAAACCGTGCCATGCAACAATTTAGCTTTCATAATAATTAGTATTTAATGATTAATATTGTCTTAGTACGATTTATCTATATATGAATATTTTAAATCGACATCACAAATTTAGACCATTCCTATTATAAAAACAGATAAAAATCATGCAGAGAAGCATCACAAATCATGCAATGCACGATTTACATACGCTAAATAAAATATTTATTCCTATTTTTGAACCTGTAAATGAAACGAATAGGCACGAGTTATGAGAAAACACATTGCGTTTGGCACTTTATTTCTTTTCCTGTCTTTATTATCAGTCTCCCAACTGATAGCGCAACCTTATTCTGTAAAACGGTTGGGTATTGAGCAAGGACTTTCTAATAATTATGTAGTCAGTATCGCGCAGGACAAGCAAGGGTTCCTGTGGTTTGCCACGGAAGAAGGGCTCAATAAGTTTGACGGCACCCGTTTCATCACCTTTTATAAGAACGACCCGTCCAAGAATTCCCAAAGTATCACCGGGAATGAACTTAACCGGATATATGCCGACCCGGAACGTCCCATTGTATGGATTGCTACGCAACGTGACGGGTTAAATGCCTACAATTATCATTCGCTGACATTTACCGCTTATCAGCATGACCCGCAGAATCCGCATAGCCTGATAACAAACGATGTCACGGATATAGCCGCTTCCACAGAAAGTATGGACGGATTATGGATAAGTACTTATTATAGAGGCATAGACTATCTCAATACTACCACCGGACAGTTCACGCATTACAACAAGACAACCGTTCCGGCATTAGGCTGCGAACAGACATGGACCGTATTAGATGGTGGAGACGACAATCTTTATATCGGACATGTGAACGGAGGTTTCAGCATACTTTCCTTGAAAGACAAGAGTGTAAGGAACTTCAAAAATGAACCGGACAATCCCAACAGCCTGCCTGGGAATGATGTACGGACTATACTAAAAGACAATAACGGAAATATATGGCTTGGGACAGACAACGGTCTGGCCCTCTATAATGCCACGACCCAAAACTTTATAACCTTCCGTCAGAATCCGAACGACAAACATGGTACACTCTCCAGCCGCATCTTCTCTATCAAGCAACTGAATGATAATAAATTATGGATTGCGTCCGAATTGAACGGTATCGCCATACTCGACCTGAAGCAGAGCCAGTTCTTTTCACCCAGACAGATTACTTTCGAATTCCTCCGGGAAGGGGATGACAACCGTAGTCTCTCCAATGCCAGTGTGCGGTATATCTATCAGGATTCTTTCAATAACATTTGGATTGGAACATGGGGTGGCGGCATCAACTTTATCAGCAGTGAGCCCTCTTTATTCACGACTATTGATTATTCTCCTATCCCCGACAATGAGAACAGTCTGAACAATAAGGTGGTAAGCAGTATCTGCGCTGATAGGCAGGGGCGTCTGTGGGTAGGTACGGACGGCGGCGGAATCAATGTTTTTGAGAATAACAGACGGATTGCCATTTATAAGAAAGAGACGGGAGATTTACAGGCAAACTCTGTGCTGAGCGCTTTCCGTGATTCCAGAGACAATCTATGGTTCGGCGCTTTTCAAGGAAGTATCAGCCATTATAACACCCGGACAAAGACATTCCGTTCAATCTCCCCAATGGGTAAATCGAATCTGGATGTCCGTGCCTTTTACGAAGACAACCAGCACCGTATCTGGATAGGATGCAGTGAAGGGATATTCGTCTACAATCCCGACAATATGGAAGTCATTCAACATTACCACACCGGCAACAGCGAACTGCACGGCAACTTCATCCGAAGCATCGCACAGGATGACAAAGGACGTTTTTGGATTGGTACATTCGGCGATGGAATGGGGGTTTATTCACCGGATTTCCACTTGGTCAAGAAGTATATCCAAAGAGAGGGCTTCTGCTCCAACACTATCAATCATATCTATCGGGACAAACAAAAAAGAATGTGGATAGCTACCGGAGACGGATTAGTATGTTTCAACCCTGCAAGCGATTCGGATTACAAGACTTACCAGCGTAAAGACGGGCTCGTCAATACGTGCATCCAAGCCATCACCGAAGACCAGGCAGGAAATATCTGGTTCAGCAGCAACAAAGGTATCGGCTGCTATGTGACGAAGAAAGATTGTTTCTATTACTACGGTCACTCAGACGATGTGCCTGCCGGAAGCTTCATGAGTGCCAGTGTAGCAAGGAATATGGACGGTTCTATCTACTTCGGCTCTATCAACGGCGTGTGCTGCTTCACTCCCAACATCACGATGAGCGAACTTAAAACGCCACCGGCTATCATCACGGAAATGAAAATATTCGAGCGGCTGGACAATCAGGAGAACAATGACACCTTTGTCTCCCTATTGGAAGGAAAAGAAGTGGAACTGACCCATGCCCAGAATACATTCAGCCTGACATTCAATGTACAGAACTACTCCCTTGTCAACCAAATGGAGTATGCCTATATGCTGAAAGGGCTCGAAAACTCATGGTACACCGTCAACGAGAACAACAGCGTCACTTTCCGGAATATCCCGCCGGGGAAATATGAGTTCCTTATCAAGGCGCGGGTGCATAACCAGGAATGGCCGGACGAAGCGACTTCGCTCACCATCCGGATTAATCCCCCTCTTTGGCTGACGTGGTGGGCGAAGCTAGTCTATATACTGGTATCTATCAGCATCATCTACCTTATTCTGCACGCTTACAAGAAGAAGCTGGATTTGGAAAGTCTCTACACACTAGAGAAAAAGAACCACGAACAAGAACAGGAGTTGAACCAGGAACGTCTGCGTTTCTACACAAATATCACCCATGAGCTACGCACACCGTTGACATTAATTCTCGGCCCTCTGGAAGATATGCAGAAAGACCAGTCCCTTCCGGTGAAACAGGCGCAGAAGTTGTCCGTCATTCATCAAAGTGCGCTCCGGTTGCTCAATCTGATTAACCAGATATTGGAGTTCCGCAAGACGGAGACGCAGAACAAGAAACTATGTGTCTGCAAAGGCAATATTGCACCTCTTATCTACGAGACAGGGCTTAAATACAAGGAACTCAACCAGAAAACAAAGATTGACTTCCGGATTCAGATAGAAAAAGAGGAGATGCTTCTTTTCTTTGACAAGGAAATCGTTACCATTATTCTGGATAATCTGATTTCCAATGCTATCAAATATACAGAACAGGGATGCATCACACTGAGTCTTTATCAAACGGCACGCAATGAAGTGGCTTATACGGAGATTAAAGTCAGCGATACCGGATACGGAATTTCAGCCGAGGCTCTGCCGCATATTTTCGACCGTTATTATCAGGAAAGCGGTTCGCATCAGGCGTCCGGAACAGGTATCGGACTAGCTTTGGTCAGAAATCTCGTGGAACTGCATGAAGGGGAAATTCGCGTTGAGAGTACGCAAAACGAAGGGAGTACTTTCTATATCAGTCTGCTGACGGATAATATCTACCCAAATGCGTTACACACCGATTCAACAGAACTGGCTGAAAAGGAAGAAAGGCGGGATGCTGTCTCGAAAGATATACAGGATGCAGCAATGGATAGCGGCAAACCTATCCTGTTGATTGTAGAAGATAATGAGGAAATACAAAACTACATTGCCGAGTCTTTCTCAGATTCTTTTGAAGTCATCACAGCCAACAATGGCGAAGAAGGGAAACAACAGGCTCTCGACCATATTCCCGATATTATAGTCAGCGATATTATGATGCCTGTCATGGACGGTATCACGCTATGCCGGCAGTTGAAAGATGATGTACGTACAAGCCATATTCCTATCATACTGTTGACCGCGAAAGATTCCTTGCAGGACAAGGAAGAAGGATACGAGGTAGGGGCAGATTCTTATCTGACGAAGCCGTTCAGTGCTTCGTTGCTGCGCAGCCGCATCAATAATCTGCTTGAATCAAGGAAGAAACTGGTTGCACAATTCCAGTCGCAGCCTACTCCAAACAGTCATACAGCCTTAAATGAGAAACGTACGCTGATTACCGAAGCGCTGAGTAAACTTGACAATGAATTTATCGGAAGGATTACACAATTAATTGAAGAGAACCTTTCCTCGGAAAAGATTGATATCACTTACCTTTCAGATAAGATGTGTATGAGTAGTTCTACCCTTTACCGGAAAATGAAAGCGTTGACCGGACTGTCGACCAATGAATACATCCGAAAAGTAAAAATGGAGAATGCGGAACGCTTATTACTTGAAGGAAAATACAACATTTCCGAAATTGCTTACAAGGTAGGAATGAACAGTACAGGATATTTCCGCCAATGTTTTAAAGATGAGTTCGGTGTTTCTCCTTCGGATTATCTGAAACAAATCAAGAATCATATAAAACATTTCACTGAAACATAAATACAAGAAAACATTTCATTTTCCGCAAAAAAGCTTATCTTTGTTCCCCGAAGATAACAATTCATGAAATAAAACTCATGCCAGGAGATTCTTTTTGCATACAATATACAAACTGTGAAGGATGCCCCAGAGCCGCAGAGAACATCCTTGCACATAAAAACTTACCTAAGGGAGAGCATATCCCGAAGGATAAGTGTACGCAAAACTGTATGATTTTTATGATAAAAGGCGAGCTGCTTATCAATAGCGAAGAATATCCGGGAAACATATTGCGTGAAAAACAGTTCATCCTGCAAGCCATCGGCTCAAAGATAGAAATTCTGGCACTTACAGATGTCGAATACATTGTGTACTGGTTCAACGAACTGCCGTTGCTTTGCGAAGACCGTTACAAGGAAGTGATGGAACAAGCAGAAGCCCCTCTCACCTATACTCCGATGATTATGAGCGAAAGGCTCTTTCATCTAATCACCAGTATGCCCGAATTCCTCAATGAGGAATCCCCTTGCAGCAAATACATTGAGCTGAAGTGCAAAGAGCTGGTTTTCCTGATTACCAACTTCTACCCCTTGCCGCAATTAAGTTCTTTCTTCTACCCTATCAGCACCTACACGGAAAGTTTCCATTACTTCGTGATGCAAAATTACAGCACTGTGAAGAACGTAGAAGAATTTGCACATCTGGGCGGTTATACCACCACTACTTTCCGCCGGCTTTTCAAGAACCTCTACGGTGTACCTGTGTACGAATGGATACTGGAGAAGAAGCGAGAAGGTATCCTGGAAGACCTTCAACACACTAAAATGCGCATAACGGAAATCTGCAACCGATACGGATTCGATTCCCTGTCCCACTTTGCGCACTTCTGCAAAGACTCTTTTGGCGACACTCCCCGCGCGCTGCGCAAGAAGGCAGCCAGCGGTGAAAAAATCGGAAAGATTGCCGATTAAGGAATTATTTCTTTAATTCCTTGCTCAATCAATCTATTTCCCCTATTTTTGCAGACTGTAAGAGGTGTAAAACGTCGAAATTTTAGTTCTAACAATTAAATAATTTAAATTCAATCATTTATGTGGTTAAGTAATTCATCTGTAGGAAGGAAAGTGGTGATGAGCGTTACCGGTATCGCCCTTGTCCTGTTTCTAACATTTCACATGGCGATGAACTTGGTTGCAATCATCTCGGCTGATGGTTACAACATGATCTGTGAATTCCTGGGAGCAAACTGGTATGCGTTAGTGGCTACCGCAGGATTGGCTGCTCTTTTCATCATTCACATCATCTACGCATTCTGGCTGACAATGCAGAATCGCAGAGCGCGTGGTAGCGAACGCTATGCAGTGACCGACAAGCCTAAAACTGTAGAATGGGCTTCCCAGAACATGCTGGTGTTGGGTATTATCGTAATCGTAGGTCTTGGCCTGCACCTCTTCAATTTCTGGGCAAAAATGCAGTTGCCGGAACTGATGCACAACATGGGCATGCACGCTGACACACTGACGCTGGCTTATGCCGCTAACGGCGCTTATCACATCCAGCAGACTTTCTCCTGCCCGGTTTACGTAGTTCTTTACCTCGTTTGGCTGTTTGCGCTGTGGTTCCACCTGACTCACGGTTTCTGGAGCTCCATGCAATCACTGGGATGGAACAACAAAGTATGGATTAGCCGTTGGAAATGCATCTCCAACATCTACTCTACAATTGTTGTACTCGGTTTCGCCCTCGTAGTAGTGGTATTCTTCGTGAAAACGCTGATTTGCGGCGGTGCTTGCTAAATAGGATATTGTAAATGATTAAATTGTAAATAATATTATGATCAAGATAGATTCAAAGATTCCGGAAGGCCCAGTGGCTGAGAAATGGACTAACTATAAAGCTCACCAGAAATTGGTGAACCCCGCTAACAAGCGTCGTTTGGATATCATCGTTGTGGGTACGGGTCTGGCAGGTGCTTCTGCCGCTGCTTCACTCGGTGAAATGGGTTTCAGAGTGTTCAACTTCTGTATCCAGGACTCTCCGCGCCGTGCACACTCTATCGCTGCACAGGGTGGTATCAATGCTGCTAAGAATTATCAAAATGATGGCGACTCCGTTTACCGTCTGTTCTACGATACAGTAAAAGGCGGTGACTACCGTGCCCGCGAAGCTAACGTATATCGTCTGGCTGAAGTATCCAACGCTATCATCGACCAATGTGTGGCTCAGGGTGTTCCCTTTGCCCGCGAATACGGCGGTACGCTGGACAACCGTTCTTTCGGTGGTGCCCAGGTATCACGTACTTTCTATGCTAAAGGTCAGACAGGTCAGCAGTTGTTGCTGGGCGCCTACTCCGCACTGAGCCGTCAGGTGAACGTAGGTACTGTAAAACTGTACACACGTTACGAAATGCAGGACGTTGTCATCGTTGACGGACGTGCCCGCGGTATCATCGCTAAAAACTTAATCACAGGTAAACTGGAACGTTTCGCCGCTCACGCCGTAGTTATCGCTACCGGTGGTTACGGTAACGCTTACTTCCTGTCTACCAACGCTATGGGTTGTAACTGTACGGCTGCCATCTCTTGTTACCGCAAAGGCGCTGTATTCGCTAACCCTGCATATGTTCAGATTCACCCGACTTGTATCCCGGTACACGGTGACAAACAGTCCAAACTGACTCTGATGTCCGAATCTCTCCGTAACGACGGTCGTATCTGGGTTCCGAAGAAGAAAGAAGACGCAGTGAAACTCCAAAAAGGCGAAATCAAAGGAAGCGATATTCCTGAAGAAGACCGCGACTATTACTTGGAACGCCGCTATCCGGCATTCGGTAACCTCGTTCCGCGTGACGTTGCCAGCCGTGCCGCCAAAGAACGTTGCGACGCAGGTTTCGGTGTAAACAATACCGGCTTGGCTGTATTCCTCGATTTCTCTGAAGCCATCAACCGTTTGGGCATTGACGTTGTTCTTCAACGTTACGGTAACCTCTTCGATATGTACGAAGAAATCACTGATGTCAACCCGGGCGAACTGGCAAAAGAAATCAATGGGGTGAAATATTATAATCCGATGATGATTTATCCGGCTATCCACTATACAATGGGTGGTATCTGGGTAGACTACGAACTGCAAACCACTATCAAGGGACTGTTCGCTATCGGTGAATGTAACTTCTCCGACCACGGTGCAAACCGCCTCGGTGCTTCTGCATTGATGCAAGGTCTCGCTGACGGTTACTTCGTATTGCCTTACACTATCCAGAACTACCTGGCAGACCAGATTACTGTTCCTCGTTTCTCTACTGACCTTCCCGAATTTGCTGAAGCAGAAAAGGCGGTTCAGGCTAAGATTGACAAGTTCATGAGCATCCAAGGTAAGGAATCAGTTGATTCTATCCACAAGAAACTGGGGCACATCATGTGGGAATACGTAGGTATGGGACGTACGGCAGAAGGCTTGAAGAAAGGTATCGCCGCACTGAAAGAAATCCGCAAGGAATTCGAAACTAATCTGTTTATCCCTGGTTCTAAAGAAGGAATGAACGTAGAGCTTGACAAAGCAATCCGTCTGTACGACTTCATCACTATGGGTGAGCTTGTTGCTTACGATGCATTGAACCGTAACGAAAGTTGTGGTGGTCACTTCCGCGAAGAATACCAGACCGAAGAAGGAGAAGCAAAACGTGATGACGAAAACTTCTTCTACGTAGCATGCTGGGAATATCAGGGCGACGATGAAAAGGCTCCGGTATTGTACAAAGAACCGTTGGTTTACGAAGCTATCAAGGTTCAGACCCGTAACTACAAGAGCTAATCGGTGAAGTTAAACATTAAAAAGAATTAGAAGAAAATGGATAAGAATATATCATTTACACTGAAGGTATGGCGCCAGGCCGGCCCGAAGGCTAAAGGTGCTTTTGAAACCTACCAAATGAAGGATATCCCCGGTGATACTTCATTCCTTGAAATGCTGGATATCCTGAACGAACAGTTAATCAGCGATGGAAAAGAACCTATCGTATTCGACCATGACTGTCGCGAAGGTATCTGCGGTATGTGTTCCCTGTATATCAACGGACATCCGCACGGTCCTGCAACAGGTGCTACTACTTGCCAGATTTATATGCGCCGTTTCAACGACGGTGACACAATCACTGTTGAACCTTGGCGTTCGGCAGGGTTCCCTGTTATCAAGGACTTGATGGTAGACCGTACTGCCTATGACAAGATTATGCAGGCCGGTGGCTATGTAAGCGTCCGCACAGGTGCTCCTCAGGATGCCAACGCTATCCTGATTGCAAAACCTATCGCTGACGAAGCTATGGATGCCGCTTCCTGTATCGGTTGCGGTGCTTGTGTAGCTGCATGTAAGAATGGTTCTGCCATGTTGTTCGTTTCTGCAAAGGTCAGCCAGTTGAACTTGCTCCCGCAAGGTAAACCGGAAGCTTTGCGTCGTGCAAAAGCCATGTTGTCCAAGATGGACGAGCTGGGCTTCGGTAACTGTACCAACACTCGCGCTTGCGAGGCTGAATGTCCGAAGAACATTTCTATCAGCAACATCGCCCGCTTGAACCGTGACTTCATCATCGCGAAATTGAAAGACTAAAAAACTGCTAGTTTTCGAGTTGAGAGACAATTTGATTAATGACAGAATCCCCTGTCGGCGTGCCGACAGGGGATTTTTTTTCACCATTCTCACTTAAAAGGTTGTTCTCTTACATAAAAGCCAATTACCCACCCGCTGAATCAGTTTAACATAAGACCAAGCCTAAACAGGAGCGAAAAACTCCTATCTACTTACATTATGATATATAACATATCTTTTCACCTATATTACCAAGCATTTAATTGACTATATGTCAGAATATTCCTTTATATTTGTATATGTGAAGTTAACCGAAAAAAGAACGTTTAATGCTGACTACAATGAAAAAGGAAATTAAGTTTAGTCTTGTTTATCGGGACATGTGGCAGTCTTCCGGTAAATATCAGCCGCGAGTTGACCAACTAGTACGTATAGCTCCTTTAATTATTGAAATGGGGTGTTTCGCACGAGTTGAAACCAATGGGGGTGCTTTCGAGCAAGTAAACCTGTTATACGGTGAAAACCCTAACAAAGCCGTCCGTGCTTTCACTCAACCTTTCAGAGAAGCTGGCATCCAGACGCATATGCTTGACCGCGGTCTGAATGCGTTGCGAATGTATCCTGTTCCCGCAGACGTGCGCAGACTGATGTATAAAGTCAAACATGCACAAGGCGTAGACATTACACGTATCTTCTGCGGACTGAATGAGACGAGAAACATAATTCCTTCCATTAAGTATGCTTTGGATGCAGGCATGATACCACAAGCAACGCTCTGCATTACTTACTCTCCGGTGCATACCGTTGAATATTATGCCCGGATTGCCGACCAGTTAATTGCTGCCGGCGCACCGGAAATCTGCTTAAAAGATATGGCAGGCGTGGGACGTCCGGGTATGTTAGGACGACTGGTCAAGACTATTAAAGAAAAACACCCGGAGATATTGATACAGTACCACGGTCATAGCGGTCCCGGATTATCTATGGCATCTATCCTCGAAGTCTGTGAGAACGGTGCGGATATTATCGATGTAGCCATGGAGCCCATGTCCTGGGGCAAGGTTCATCCGGACATTATTTCCGTACAGGCAATGTTAAAGGACTTGGGATTCCAGGTTCCTGACATAAACATGAAAGCATATATGAAAGCCCGTGCCATGACGCAAGAATTCATTGACGATTTCTTAGGTTATTTCATGGACACCACCAACAAGTATATGTCCTCACTTCTATTAAAGTGTGGTTTACCGGGTGGAATGATGGGGTCTATGATGGCAGACCTGAAAGGTGTACATTCCGGCATCAATATGATATTAAGAAGCAAGAACGAACCGGAACTCAATATTGACGACCTGCTTGTCATGCTTTTCGATGAAGTGGAATATGTATGGCCCAAGTTAGGCTATCCCCCTTTAGTAACCCCTTTCAGCCAGTATGTAAAGAACGTTGCATTAATGAACCTCATGCAACTGGTAAAAGGCGAAGAACGCTGGACAATGATAGACAATCACACCTGGGACATGATTTTGGGCAAAAGCGGACGTCTTCCCGGCACTCTTGCACCGGAGATTGTGGAACTGGCAAAATCCAAAGGATATGAATTTGTCGATACAGACCCGCAGTTGAACTATCCGGATGCTTTGGATAGCTACCGCAAGGAAATGGACGAGAACGGCTGGGAATATGGAGAAGATGATGAAGAACTCTTTGAATTGGCTATGCACGACCGTCAATATCGCGACTATAAATCGGGCGCTGCCAAGAAGCGTTTTGAGGAAGAACTGCAACGTGCCAAAGATGCATCCATGGTAAAGAATGGCTATTCGGAAGAAGAGATAAAGAAACTGAAACGTGCGAAAGCCGACCCCGTCATTGCCCCCGCCAACGGACAAGTACTTTGGGAGGTGTCCGTAGAAGGGCCGTCGACCGCGCCATTCATCGGGTGCAAATATCAACACGATTCTGTACTATGTTATCTTTCCACTCCGTGGGGAGAATACGAAAAAGTATTTACCGGATTTACCGGGCGTATTGTTGAAGTATGCGCACAGCAAGGTGATAATGTCCATAAAGGAGATGTGATAGCTTATATCCAAAGAAGTGACATTTTCGCATGATTAATAATTAAGTAATAAGAAATGCACAGATTATCGGTTATTAATCCGATTCTCTGTGCATCACTACTACTCTAAAGCCACTTCCAAGACAAAACCAGCCTAATTATGCAGCAGGATCCGGTGTCTCACCGTCATCCCCTTTCCCATCATCACCGGAACCCGGATTTCCGCCGGTATTACCACCGTTACTACTTCCATCCGTATAATCCGTTTCAATCTCCACACGACGGGTGATGCTCATATCTTCCAACGTATTCTTGAAAATTTTTCCCGGATAGAAGTTAATCTTCCTTTGAATGATTGATTTCGCCGACACATCTTTCGCATCATCTGCACTTTTCGTGTGAATAGTGGGATTAAAGATGCCAAACTCACCTAATTGTACGCTCTTTCCGTCGTCAATATCCTCTGCCATAATATCCACCAGGCCACTGACTACTAGATCTACCACCTTGCGGTGAACGCCACAAAGTTGACTTACTTTACGACACATTTTGGTGAAATTTACTCTACCAGAACGAACCGATTTCGCTACATACTTCTCGTTTTTGTCCTTGTCAAAACCGAACACACGTTTTGTTACTACATACTCTAAAGCCATAATTGTTAAAGTTTAAATGGTTAAAAAAATAAGGGTTATCTGTATGCCATTCTCTTTGTTTGAATGACTCTGCAAAGATATAACGGGGCACATACCGCCCAGTCCCCTTTTGTCCCCATTGTGTCTTCTTTCGTCATCTATGAGCTATCAGAATGAAACAGTAACGTACTAATTATTAATCAAATATACAAATTAATTAATTTTCGGAGAATGCGTTCATACTATACTTGTCACCCAATAAAAGTATAACAATACAAACTAACATATATACAACTAACAACTTTGTTACTAACAAACTTATTAGTTATTTCAGAGATCACATTTGCTCATTGCAACAAAGAGAATTATCATGGAAAAACCTTTTGTTTTTGGTGTAGCCACCTCCGGTAATAACTTTACGGACAGGGAGAAAGAGACTTAACGTTTACTCCTCAACTTTGCACATGGAGTAAATACAGTACTTATTTCTCCTAGAAGATGGGGAAAAACATCGCTCGTTAAGAAAGTAGCCCAGCTATCACAAGATAATAAGAGGAAAGTCGTTTATATAGATATCTTTTCTTGCCGCACCGAAAGTGAGTTTTATCGTCTCTTTGCCACCTCTGTCTAGAAACAAACTTCTTCCAAATGGAATGAATGGATTGAGAATACGAAACAATTTCTTTCACACATAAATCCTAGAATCTCTATTGGAACGGATCCAATGAACGATTTCTCTATTTCATTCGAGTACAATATGCAGAATAATGCGGAAAATAACATCTTGCAGTTACCCGAAAAAATTGCAATAGAGAAAGGAATACAGATAGTCATTTGCATTAAATTAAATACTATATTCCACAATACGCACTTTCCCGTATTAGATTTGTATCAGCCCGATAAAGTGTACCAACTAAGAAAGTACATATTATTTGTATAACATTATTTTACCACTTCACATGCGTAACAAAACGAAATTCAAGTCAGAAACATCCCCTTACACAAAAAAAAGTTTATCTTTTATATTAAATCCCCGTCAACGTTTCTAATAAATTCTTGCACCGTTTATTATAAACGGTATCCGAGTTTATTATAAACTCTAACTTCCCTTTTCCATAGAAAGCAATCGAATATATACAACAAAAAAGGCTGCAAAACTCCTAAAAGTTTGCAGCCTCAAGCCCATTGGCGGGTTACTTATACCCTAATCCTCATAAGGATCTCCTAGATGTTTTGTTATAATCTTATACTGTTTTGCAGTCAGATACCGATGATTATACGGCAAGTACCCTGTTGGTATAAGTTCTTTGACCAACGGGTTGCAGTCTTTAATCCATCGGCTCAGACAACGCACTGCATTTTTACTAGTTGTACATCCGGGGAAGTACATCACAGCGAGTACGGCAAAAGATAAGAATCGTTTCATTCGTTTTTAGTTTTTTTATTCGTTGTTTTATGTTTCACATCTACAAATATACAACATAAAAAAGCCTTTGTCAAGTCCTAAAAGACTACAGGCGTTCATTAATAAATTAACGCCACACATAAGTCACTGTGTGTCATATCCTTACTAATAAAGATTTACCTATAATGCCTGAGGGTACTAATCTGTCTCCAGCTACAAAGAGTGTTTTGACTGCTATGGAGTAGATGCAGTGATGATTGGCCGTGCTAGCTTCGGTCGTCCATGGATATTCAAGAAAGTTCTCCGTTCATATTTTCCTCGGTATCAACCTTCCCTGCACTTTTCCTGTATTGAGAAGGAGATTTACTAAATGAATTCTTGAAACACTTACTAAAATAAAAGGGGTCATTAATACCTACCTGAAAACCAATTTCTGATACATTCATTTCGGTCGTTAGCAACAGTTCTGCAGCCTTCTTCATTCTAAGTACTCGCACGTACTCATTAGGAGAGCAACCTACGATGCCTCTTAGCTTGTTATAAAACGTAGTACGTCCGATATTCAATGCCGAAGTATACGATTCAAGTTTGAACTCAGCATCACCCATATTCTTCTCTACGATGGCATTTACTTTATCCAAAAACGCTTTATCCCTGTCAGTGGCACTTATCAGCGGCTGTAACGTACCCGGCTCAGTAGCAAATTTTCGTTGTAATTTCTCACGTTGTTCAACCAATTTCACAATACGAGCCAATAAATATTTCATACTAAAAGGCTTCGTTATATAAGAATCCGCTCCGGCTTGAATACCTTTCAACTGATGTTCCTCAGATGAATAAGCCGTTAATAAGATTACAGGAATATGACTAATGTTGAAATTGGCCTTTAAACGCTTTGTAAATTCCAGCCCATCCATCTCTGGCATCATCACATCACAAACCACAATATCCGGCTGTTCCCCTATTAACTTTTCAAGTCCCTCTACTCCGTTAGAAGCCGTCGACACAGTAAAATACTTCCCAAGTTGAGCTTCAATAAGGTTACGGACATCATCGTCATCATCAATCACCATCACTTTATATTCTTTAAAAGGTTTATTTACCGATGTTCCTAGAATTTCTGCCGCACGTTCCTCTGAAATAGATATATCAGTAGTCAGTTCCGTCATCGCAATTTCTTTATCTTCCTTTATAGTCTCTATAATGTCGGCAGGGTCATAATTTTCATCCGACATCGGGATAGTAAGTGAGAAGCAAGCACCTCCCAACAGCGAATCCACATAAGTTACCTGTCCTTTATGTACCTTAGCCAATTCCGCGGTCAAATGTAATCCGACACCAGTTCCCTCCGATGCATAATGAATCTGTTCAAAACGTACGAACAACATTTTTTGCTTATCAGCAGACACTCCCGGACCATTATCCGAAACACTCATCGTAAAGGTGTCATTTACCACTGAAAAGTCAAGTTTCATCACAATCTTACCCCCTATCGGAGTATTCTTAAAAGCATTGGACAAAAGATTATAAGCAATCTTATCCATTTTACTCCTATCAAGTAGCATAGTCTGTACAGGTTTATTAGATTCAAACAGATATTCTATTTGCTTCCTGGCAGCCATATCCTTAAACGTCAGATAAATATCATAAAAGAAGCGTTTCGTATCTGTTCGCTCAAGTTTTAGTTCCATCTTATTATTCTGTAAACGACGAAATTCCAATAACTGATCTACCAATCGGAGCAAGCGCCCCGAGCTTTTTGAAAGCAGACTCAACTGTTTACTTACAGAAGAAGGCAGATCTCTTTGATTAACCAAATCCTCAATCGCCCCACGAATAATCGTCAACGGAGTACGAAACTCATGGGATATATTCGTAAAAAAACGCAATTTATACTCGGTCAATTGTTTCTCGACCTCCACTGCCATATTCAGACGATGCATCTTGAGAACAAGCCTCGATGTGAAATAAATGATGATTATCCCAAGGACAATATACAAAAGAATAGCTTCAGTAGACTCCCACCAAGGTGGAAGAATTATAATCTCCAAAGTTGTTTCCTGATCACTCCAAACTCCGAAACTATTGCATCCTTTCACTTTGAAAAGATACTTTCCCGGAGGAACATTTCTATATGCAGCTACATTATTACGTGATGATCTATTCCAATTAGACTCATATCCGTCTAAATAATAAATATATTGATTAAGCTCGGGAGCATGGAAGTTCAGCATCGTACATTCCAAATTAAAGGAATTCTGATTATATGCCAGAACCACCTTCCGGGTATTGATAATACTCTCAGTCAAAGGAGAATCCAGGCTTTCCGGTGTCACAGGATTTCCATTAATCAAGAAACCGGTAATTGCCACTTTTGGAGCATATGTATCAAATGTAATACCGGATGGATTAAATGTATATACTCCGTTATAACTGCCAAACATCAATTCTCCATTCTTTTTTTTCCAACAAGACAGCTCATTAAATATAGCAGCATGGCGGTTGTTTGAGAATATAAAATTCTCAAAACGCTTAGTATTTAAATTAAATTTCGAGATACCACTCTCCGTACTTACCCAAATAAACCCTTCTTCATCTTCCAAAATAGCTTGAATCGTTTCATTGGATAAACCGTCATCTGCCCCATAATGTTCAAAAGTAGATTGTTCTAATGATTCCCCTTTCACTAACAAATTAAGTCCTCCTCCGGTAGCTCCTAACCAAATACGCCCTTTACTATCTTCAAAGACAACCTTAACCTCATTGTGCCCCAAAGATTGTTGATCTTCAGCATACAAATGCAAAACCTTAAAATTCTGTTGATCCTCTATCAATCCATCCGGATCAAAAACAATAACTCCATCATTAGTTCCTATCCATACAATCCCTGTCTTATCTTGAATAATAGAACGCATCATATTCTGATGTCTATTATCAAAACTGAATTGCTTGAACCTCAACTGTTCCCGGGAACCTTCCGCAAGATGCAGCCCTCCACCAAAAGTTGCTAGCCACATACGATTTTTACTATCGCGCATTATGGTAAAGATATTATTGCTCGAAGATGATTGCCTGGTCTGATCATTCAGCGTATATTCTTTTATTATCCTGTCTCCTTGAGGAGATAGAATTAATAATCCCCCTCCTTTTGTTCCCAACCATTTATAACCAAGAGTATCTTCAGCAATTGTAAAGGGTAAACCACCTGTAATACGATGCTTATATAACTGATGTAAAGTAGAATCACAAACTTGCAAATTTCCATCACGCGTACCAAACCAATATCTTCCCTCTACATCCTGATAAATTAAACGAACAGCATTATCCCTATCAGCATTACCACCAGGAGTTGGATAAAATATATCAAAAGGATAATTGGTTAAAGAGATCTTATTCACTCCTCCCAACTCTGTACCTACCCAAACTTCTCCAGAAGTATCCTCAGTTATACAGAGTAAGTAATTAGTGGATAAATCTTTATCGGCAGTATAATGGTATTTTTTTCCCGTATTCTCATCAACAGCAAATAGGCCATTACCAAATGTAGTTATCCAGATAATATCCCTTGAGTCATGATATATCTGGAAACGTTCCTGATTTATTAATGAAAGGACATCAGCAGGAATCAATGTCAAAGGCTCAAACGTATTATCAGTATGATGTCTCCATAGCACTCCCGACATATTATATACCCAAATGTGCCCCTTATTATCAATATAGAAGTTCGCATTACGCGGACTTGTCCCCTGAAAGAATCTTTCTGGGGAAACCCATGTTTTATTAATAGTATCAAATACAAACATACGTTCATTTGTAGCAATCATAACCAATCCGTCATTTAACACACATGAGCGGGCATGTCTCGCAGGTTCCGTTTGTGTAGGAACAAATAAAATAGCAGGCAAGAAATATTTCCGCAAATTATCAAAAATCAGAATACGATCTCCAGCTATAAAATACAAATCATCTAATTCCTGTGCGCCCCAAAATGTTGTTCCCTCCAACATTGTATTCACCTTATCATGAGCTACCATGAACAATTCTTTATCAGCTCCTATCCAAACTCTACGATCCGAATCTTCAAAGATAAATGTCACCGACTTATCCCGCAATTTCTTCTCTGTCGGTCTCCAAGAAACAAGTTCTCCATCTATGTGGCTCACACGACAACATCCTTTATCTCCCCACATCCACACATCACCATTAGAAGTAACCATTATTTGGCTAAAAATCTTAGTAGTATTCTGCGGATCATAATCAACAATTTTTTCCAATTTCATATCATAGCAGAAAAGAGTATTTGAGAAAGTACGTATCCAAATATAGCCATGTTTATCTTCGGTAATACTGCGAATTCTACTATCCGGTGATGATTGAGAGGTGGCAATTCCCGGCTGTATCACAACAAAATCCTTTCCGTTATAACGATTCAAGCCATTAATTGTTCCCATCCACATAAACCCATGACTGTCCTGCATCATACATCTAATTGTATTCTGTGACAAACCGTTGCGATCTGTGATAGTACTGATATTTAAAACATCAAAAGCAGCTACTCGACTGCAAAAAAGCAAAAGAATTAGGATTATACGGGCACTCCACATGGTGTTTTGATTTAAAGAATAACGCAAATATAAACGATAATATCGAAAAATCCTGCACAAAATCCCTAAGAATATGGCATTTTATGCATGTTTGAACTGGGGTACATGGAAATGTACAGCCGTCAAGGTACATTATAAGCAAATCGCATACCTTTGCTCTATACAAAGTCAGAGAGACCTATAAATAAACAGGGAATATATAACAACCACATTATTTATATATAAAACAGTAACGTTTATGAAAAACATGTATTTAACAGTAGTACTAGGAATACTGGTTCTCACCGGATGCAACAGCAATGAATATGGTGGACCAGATACCCCTGGTGCAAAAGCTGAAATCTGGGGAAGTATAAGCAGTCCTCAAACACGCTACCACGGCTCCATGTGGGGTCAGGGAGAATGTATAGGTGTATCCGTTACCGGAGGGGATACAGGAAGCACTAATATCTTATATCAATGCTCCGGAGAAAACGAACAACTTTTTACTGCTGTAGGTGACCATAATGATATTTATATCAAAGGAAATGGTAAAGTCTCACTGACTGCATATCACCCTTACACCGGTATCAACGGTACAGCAGGAGGGCTTGTTACAGTAGACACCAAAAGTGAAAATCAAACCGCAACTAATCAACTCAATATCGATTGGTTGTTTGCCGAAGCCACTACTACCCGAAGTAATCCTCTGATCAATTTTCAATTTACACATCAACTGAGCCAACTTAGCTTGATTTTCAAAAATAAAGATGAGAGTAAACCCGAAAATGTTTCTTACACTTTAAAAGGATTTATCACAAAGGGATTCTTCAACACCTCAAATGGCACAACCTCTTTAGGAACAGAAAGCGAAGATGTAAGTGTACTAGTGAATGACAATACATCAACAACTTCGACATTAATTTTATTACCTCAAGAAGTAGTACAAACTACAATAGAAGTGGTAGCCGATGGGGTTTTTTATGAGAAAACAATAGATAATATAACATTAGAAAGCAATAGAAGACACCTATACACGGTTACTCTGGGAGGAGAGGGAGAAAATCCTAGTATTACCATCACAGAAAGTGGCATCACAGATTGGCAACCTGGTAATGGAGGAAATATTAACTCTACAACTGATGCTCCTGAAACAGATACCGCTTTTGATTCTTCCTATTGGAATAACTCAGGTGAGACACAAGATATAAAATCGCAATCAACCGAAAAATAAAAATAAGGAAATATTTTCCCTCATTTCTAATAAATATAAAAAACAAGAAGATATGAAACGAAATATATTTGTATATACAATAGCACTCGCATGCTCTTTACTTATAGCGGCATGTTCACAAGACGAGAACATTACTCTTTCAAACAATGATAAAAATAAGATTCTAATTAATATCACAGATAAAGCTATATATAATAGTAGCAAAACCCGTGCAACAACAGATGAAACATATAAAACAACATTCGAAAACGAAGATCAGATAGGTTTGTTCGCCGTTAAAAATGGAGAAATTGCAGGCTCAATTAATAATGTATGCCTAATTTACAACAAGACTCACGATGTATGGATACCTGCAAATGGCTCTTTATTTTATAGCAGCGAACTGGAAGGAGCCACTTATTATGCATATTATCCTTATAAAGAGGAAGTTAGCAATTCTTTTAAAGCATCCATTGAAAACCCTTTTGCAGAAATCATAAGTAACTGGAAGATAGGTGCTAATATGAGTGGAAGTGAATATACCCAATATGACTTGATGACAGGCTCTGCAGAAGCTGAACTATCCGGTAAGAATTACTCACTCAATCTAACATTAGAACATCAAATGGCAATGGTAGTTATTCAGTTACCGTCCACCACATATGAATTTACAAACCAAGGAACAACAATAGCTCCATACAACATTCCTGCTGCTAATCCAACATTCAAGCTAACCAAAGGAGAAAGTGAGAATATAGAAGTGCAACCATATTATGAACCAAGCACAGATAAATATCGCTTATTGATAAACCCTACAACTACTTATAAAATAAATGGCACTTTCATTTCAAGCGAGAACAAGCAGTACGAAATCGCAATTACAGGAATAGAAAAAGGAACATACGCACCATACACTGTTGATGGTGGAACAAAGAAAATACAGCACGAACTGAAGATTGGAGATTTCTATTGTGCAGATGGCACTTTAATTAAAGCAGATCAAGATTTAGAATCAGAAGATAAAACCAAAATCATTGGGGTCATTTATCAAATAGGGACCACTGAAGCTATAAGAAAAGACTATCCTGAATGTACGCACGCACTGGTATACGCATTAAAACGTAACGAAGGAACCGGACAAAGATGGGGAACCGTATCCAGTGTTAGCAATAAGACATGGTATACAGACATTCTTCCTGCACCAGTCGGTACAAGTTCAGTCAACGGGCAAAAAATTCCAAATGAAGAAGAGTTTTCAAATACTGGCTACCAAGATACCAAAGCATGGTTAAATTCAGACATCGCTGTTGTTGGAGCAGATATCAACTCTGTTGTAAAAGAGAAACTTTCCAGCTATTCAGTCCAGGCTCCATCATTCACGACCGGTTGGTATGTTCCATCAGTCAAAGAGCTACTTATCATACAAGAGCAAAATACCACTATCTCAAGCAGCTTAACCAAAGCCGATGGAGAAACGCTATGGCAGGATTCTTCATGGGAGCGATTAACTTCCGGAAGTGGTTATTGGACATCCACACTACGTAGTGAGTCAACAATATGGGTATATACCGGACTTAATGAGGAAGGACATCGAGAAAAGAATTATCTTGCCCTCAATCTAAAAACAAATTCATACTACCGCTTCGCACTAGCATTTTAACACTTAAAATATCAAGAATAGCATTATGAAAAAGATTATTTTAATTATCTCATTAATCACCCTTAGTCTGACAGGCAATGCACAGATTATCAAAAACAATCTCCTTGATGGATATAAAACCGGAGACAAGTTAGAGAAATCGGCATATATTGAGCCTAAAGCAATGATTCAAGAAAATACTTGGTGTGCTGCCTATACTAAAGATCCCAAAGCAGCAACAACATCAAGTCCCATAATTGGAAAAGAACTAAGTTACCCCGAATATCAGGAAGGTGGTCCATCCATACAATTCGGATTTGAGGATGGGATAAAAGGGACACGTTCCAGTGTGTATTCTATGACATCATCCGGCAAAACATATCGGCAAGGTAGTTATTACCTTGCTTGCCTTGTCAACTTCTCAAAATTAGGAACTA
The DNA here is from genome assembly GCF_042854785.1 of Bacteroides sp. f07. Classification (NCBI taxonomy): domain Bacteria; kingdom Pseudomonadati; phylum Bacteroidota; class Bacteroidia; order Bacteroidales; family Bacteroidaceae; genus Bacteroides; species Bacteroides sp. f07. The sequence continues at coordinate 907,042 of NZ_BAABXI010000003.1, forward strand.
AAAAACCTAGTGAATTTTTAGCATTAATCGCTAACCATGTAGGCGGTAGTGCACGCGGAAACATATATGCACATCGTAATGAAAATGGCAAGTTAAAATTCACAGTTGGACTAGGTAAGAATCGTACGGAAGTTCCCAATGAATACGATTTCAAGAAAACCCATTTACTCGTATTAAAAGTAGACTACACTAATAATCGAGTAGAATTATTCGTAAATCCGTCTCTAAAAGGAGAAGAGGCCCAATCTGATGCCATGGCTAAAGGAGAAGAAGGTGCATTAAAAGCAGGATTAAAAGCAATATCTATCAGAAATAACCACACATATCAAGGAAATATTGGAAATATTCGTTTCGCCGGCCGCTGGACCGATATTACTACTAAATAATACATAATATTAAAACACTATTTCCATCATAAGCTCTCCCTTATTTGCTAGATATACATTTATTTCCAGATAAACAAGGGAGAGCTTTTTGCACAAATCTTTCTAATTCATCATTTTTTTAATAATCTTTTTGCGGCTTCTGCATAACGTCTGCCTAGTATTATTTGGCTGTCTGCATCAAAATGAGGATCTTTCTCATTCTTCAGTGGCTTTAGCCCCTCGGACGAAACACAGGCGCTATTTGGAAGAAAAGAAGAAATATCCTTAATCATATCGTTAAATGGTTTCGTTCCTTCAGGTATATAAGGCTTCTTTGTCCAGTTCCATTCTGCCAATTGTCCTACAATAACAGGTAAATCAGGTATTCCCAAATCATTACGAAGATCCGTCATTAGCTTTATTATTTTCTTTTTATATCCTTCAGGATACTGACAATCTGCCTCTCCCTGATGCCAAATAATAGCTTTCAGTTTGCCATATTTCATTGCTTCCTTAGTTCGGCGTAAAGCTTCATTATAATAGAGCCCACCTGTTTTTTCTGTGCTCTTCAACCAAGAGCGGATGGAAGTACCGCCACGAGCATTTACTATCAAGCCTACCGGATGTTTTTTAGAAGCCATTGCTTTAGCAAAACTATATACAGGTCCCAAATATTCACCGGTAAGTCCCCTTCCGATAGTAGAATAACGATTTAAAGGATTTACTGCTAGCTCAAACTGGTCTTCGGCATTTAATAAATAAACATTCTGCATCGTATCCATCACCGCCGGAGAAAGTTTTCCTCGTCCGGCCATGTTAGATTGTCCAATACAAAGATACAAATCCATATTCTTCACAGGCTTGCCTGCATATACCATAGGTATTCCCAGTAACAATATCCCTACAAAAAGGGTGATTACATTTTTTCTCATTTTATTATTCTATCTTTTAAAAATTCAACTTACTATTTTCCAAAAATTCAACCTCAATAATTGGTAAATAACGTTCTTCATCCGCCTTTTCCTGTACGCGTGTATTTGATGCTTTATCTTCTACCTCAACAATTTCTCCGAAAGCATCTTTCACACTAACAGATCCCTTCAAACGGATAGTTATATTATCCGTACGCATCGGCATTGTTTTCAAATGTATATATCCCAAATTTCGTTCTGTCTTTCCACTCCAAACGAGGGTATTTCCTGCATATACCTCTAACGGATAACTATTCTTACGCCACCCTCTTAACTTCAAACAGACATCATCAATATTCGCCTCACGTTCAAGCTGATAAGTAATCCAAGCCGTACTAAGCTGCCCATCATTAGTCCATTCACTAAGTTCATCATCATCATAACTTTTCGCTACATTCTGGCTATTAGCACCTGCTTTAGCCGAAACAATGCCTATATTAACTTTTTTATCTCTATATGAAGAGGATAATGGCGTTTCACCTTTATCTAATCGTCCTTTCAATGTCATTTGTGGCAAATAGTTACTTACCCCATCAACTTTTTCCACCGGAATAGTTTCTAAGGTTATAGAAGCCTCAGGAAGGCCTTTCGCTTTTGCTGTAAGTATCAATTTCCCGGCTTTCGTTGTACTACGGATAAGAACACGATTTACTCCACATTCTACAGGTAAGTCCTTACTAAGGATATAATTATCCTCACCCTGCGCAATACCACCGCGCCATTCAGCTTCACCTTTCAAATCAAATTTGACAATCCGATTATCCAATGGACAACGTTTTCCATCCTTATCTACTACCTCGAATTGAATAAGTGCCATATCTGCTCCATCGGCATGAAAACCTTCCGGATTTTGTATAGCTGTCAATCTTATATTTGTAGGCTCACCAACAGTAGTCAAGACATAGCGGCTCAATTCTTTTCCAGCCTTATTATAACTGACAGCCTCCAGTTTACCCGGTTTAAATGCCACTTTATCAAAAGTAAACAAAAAATCATACTCACGTTCTCCTTCACCTAATAGCCGGTCGTTCAAAAATAATTCCACTTTTTCCCCGGTAGATACTACATATACAGGTTTCACCGTATTTTCCGGATAATTCCAGTGACCAATTATATAAGTCTGTTCAGATTCTATATCTACCCAACCATTCCACATCACCTGATGCGCAAAGAACCCGTCTTTCTCTATACGCATAGCATCAGTCACACCACTACGACGATAATTTTCTGCTCCACGAAAGTGTGTATTACTATCAGAGAAAATAATCTTAGTTCCTCCAGCATTGATTCTCAATCCAGTCCCTGGACGCTCACGCCAATAATCATACCAGCGACGGACTAATTCAACCGCAAACATATCCTGATTATGATTATAGCTCTTGGCAGATCCTCCACGGTGTAAAGGACCGTCACCTTCCTTATGATACGGATAACTATAATCATCCCAATATTTCCTTAATCCTTCATCTCGACAATATTCCATTGACCACATCGGATGATGCCTACTCTTATTAACATAAAGCATTTCACCACCATATTCTGCTTCACGAATATCAAGCATCTCACGAGAACCAATAGCACGTCCACCATAAGGATCATATTTATCACGTATTGCTTTCATTTCCAACATATGTTCACGCTTAATCCCCTTATTTCCACATTCATAAAACAAAATACTCGGATTATTACGATTATAAATAATTGCATCACGCATCAGTTCTGTACGTTGTTCCCATTGACGTCCCTTGGAATCCCGCTCCTGATCACCTGCTGGCATTGCTTGTATTAATCCGACACGATCACACGACTCCACATCCTGTTTCCACGGAGTAACATGCATCCAACGCACGAGATTAGCGTTACTTTTCACGACTAAATCATTAGAATAATCACTCAACCATGCAGGAACAGACATTCCAACTCCCGGCCACTCATTAGTTGTACGCTGTGCATAGCCTTTTAAATGAATCACACGGTCATTCAGCCAGACTTTACCTTCGCCAAATTTTGTTTTTCGAAAACCTGTTCGAGTATTCACTTCATCAACAACCTCATTATCTGCATTTACCAACTTTGTTTTTACCGTATATAAATAACCATATCCCCAACTCCAGAAATGAAGATTATTCACTTCAGCCTCCGCTTTTATAATCTTTACCTCTTTTGATTTCAAGCACACATCAGGCCCCTTGAATACTTTGACATTTTTTCCATCTGCATCTACTAAAGTTACCAAGAAACTAAATTTCCGTGATTTATGACTGTCATTCTTCACTTCCGATTCCACATGAATTTTAGCCTTCCGGTTTTTAATATCAAAATCTGTTGCATAGACATAAAGTCCAGTTGTTTTCAAATTATTATATAGTGGCAAAGTCTGATATACATCATTCGTCACATGCAAAAAAACATTTTTAGGAATGCCGCCATAGTTACAATTGAAACGGTTATCATGCCATTGAAATTTTGTATTTGTACTTACTTCCTTATAGCTCCAGTCATTATCTACACGTACAGCCATAACATTATCACCATTTTTCATATAAGGAGTTAAATCAAATCCCACCGCCATAACTCCATTTTCATGCTTGCCCAAATGATATCCATTCAAATAAAAATCAGCTCCCTGACGAACTCCTTCAAACTCAACAAAAACCTTACGAGCATCTAAAACTGCAACTTTAAAGTGCTTACGATACCATACTATTGTATCAGTCAGTTGGTCAATGGCAACTTTAAAAGACTCATTTTCATTAAAAGCTCTTGGAAGAGTCACCATATTCCAATCACTATCCTCAAAACCAACAGCTTGTGCATTGGGAACATCACCTATCTTCAATAGCCAGTCACTATTGAAATTATATTTTTCACGTCCTGCCGCACACCCCTCTGACAGGCTGAAAACGCATAGAATAAATGTTATTACTAAAATTCGCTTCATCATCTTATTTTTTTATCAAATCTGATCCAAGATAGTATCCTAATTGTGTAGGTTGATTATAACCTATATTCTGATTGACAGCACTCATCTCATAGACATGATCACTCATCAAATAAGGAAACTTATATTCAGTAGGATACCATGTACTAAAAATGCGCAGTTCTGTGCCATCCTTGGTAATCATAATAACCTCTTCACGCCAATCTCCGGTGATATCACCATAGAAACATGGATTGGATTTGGTACCATTAACAGTTGTCACATCATATCGATAAATAGTAAACATCCTGTCATTAGAAGCATTCTTCACAGGCGCGTCAATTGCACTTTCATTCAAAAGTTGCCTGTTCAAAGAACCAGACCACCAAATCGCCATATTGCAGGATTGTGACTTATAACCCAAGTCTACTCCAGTACATGAATATACATTACTCCTGAACCACCACATTTCGCAACCTGGAGACTCCGGATCTATATCAGCAACTAATGCACGTCCTATATCCGAAGAATCATCGTATTTCCATATTACTTCTCCTGTGTGAGCATCTCGGAAAGCCGCCCCGACTGCTCCCGTCTCAAAGCAAGACCAAATCTGTAACCCCGGTCTCGACGGATCGAATTTACCCAAATGTAATGCGTCTCCATGACCAAAACCTGAATTGTTCAATCCTTTTCCATCATGATCAATAGTACAAGCACCATATACAACCTCATCTAATCGGTCACCATCTACATCACCCACACTCAAACTATGATTCCCTTGTCCCGCATATGAACCATGAATACCATCCGTGGTATCAAATCTCCATCGTTTCGTCAATTTTCCACTCCCAAAATCCCATGCCTCCAAAACCATTTTATCATAAACTCCTCTACAAATCAAAATCGAAGTATTTGTCCCTGAAAAATTTCCCAAACCAACCCGATAACTGCTGGAACGTTTATAATAATTGTCTCCCCAATCCTCACTTGTCCCTAAAGAAATATAATTTGTACGAGCCAATTCTTTCCCTGTAGCTCCCTCTATGACAGAAAGAAATTCCGGCCCACCATGAATGTAATTTTCTCCAGGAACCCGATAATCAGTCTTTCCATCTCCATCAATATCCCCAATTTCCGTTCCATCACCAAATATCGTCCCTTCGGAAGTACGAAGAGCAATCTCGCATTTTCCGTCTCCATCAAAATCATAGACTGCAAACGAGGCCGAGTTCCCCATAGGAATATTAGGACCTGAAGCTATTCTCCACATAAATTCCCCATTCAACTTATAAGCTTCAAATAAGGTCGTATGTCTGACCTCGCTCGTTGTACTACCTTCACCTCCATCTGTTGTCGAAGTATGCACCAGTCTCTTTAAAACAATTTCATAAATTCCATCTCCATCCAGATCACCGACACTAGCATCATTAGCTTCATATAGAAGCAGAGGGCTCACATTTACTGTACTCTGCAATGGAATTGATAAATATGGTAGTCCTTCACTAGCCTGCCGAGCCGTAATTGTATAAGTATCCAATGTTTCATTACTATTGGCATAGCATAATCTATATGTATTATCAACAGTACGATCTGCCTCTACATCCTGATAATTAGTAGAGTTCTTTATTGGTTCTGAGTTCAACTTTATTTCCATAGTATTACCACTGGTACGATACAAATCAAATGCTGTAGAAGCATCATCAATAGGAAACATACGCCAACTAACTAATATCTTGTCATTAAATTCTCTAAACTTCTTCAACGAAGCATCCGGACGACTATTAATAGATGCCCATAACATCCGTTTCAAAGGAGAAGCCATATTAGTTACCGGAGAATAATCAGGTATTTCCGAAACTGCCGATTCATTAACAATTATCTCATCATCTGTACAAGATGTAACCATACATAGACCTACAAACACAAAAAGTATATATATCTTCATTTCTCGCTATTTAAGTTAACAAATTACAACTTCCTTCCTTAAAAAAATGGCACCGTTTCAATTCTCATTAAAACGACACCATTTACTAGTCTAATCAATCTTATTACAATTTAAGCAAGATATCATTTCACATTCTCAAGAAATTCAACCTCTATAATCTTAAGATAGCGTTTTCCCTTCTGTTTGTTATCTTGTAGTTCCATTTTATTGGTCACTGTAGCTGCCACTTCCACAATTTCACCAAATGCATCACTTTCTGTAGCACTACCTTTTAAAGAGATTGTTATTTCATCTGTACGTACCGGAATAGTTTCCAAATGAATATAACCCAAACTTTTATCCGTATTTCCTTTCCAAATCAACGTTTTCCCTGCATACACCTCCAACGGATAACTATTTCTACGCCATCCCCGTAATTTCAAACAGATATCATTAATCTCTGCTACACGTTCAAGTTTATAAGTAATCCAAGCGGTTGATAACGCACCATCATTACCCCATTCACTCAGTTCATTATCATCATAACTCTTTTCTACATCTTGTGTATTAGCACCCGCTTTGGCAGAAACAATGCGTACTTCTTTTTTTGTATCTTTATAAGATGGAGTTCGAGGTGTTTCACCTTTATCAAATCTCCCTTTCAATGTATATTGAGGTAAATAAGTTCCCAAACCATCTTTTATAGTAACAGGGATTGTTTCCAATAAAACAGAAGCATCGGGAAGTCCCTTAGCTTTCGCAGTTAATATTATTTTTCCTGCTTTTGTAGTACTACGGACAAAGACACGATTTATACCACATTCAACTGGTAAATTCTTACTAAGAATATAATTATTTTCACCTTGTGCAATGCCACCACGCCATTCAGCTTCCCCTTTCAAATCAAACTTAATGATTCGATTGTCCAGTGGACAGCGCTTTCCTTCTCTATCTACAACTTCCACTTGAATTAAAGCCATGTCAGCTCCATCTGCCTGGAAACCATCGGGATTCTGTATAACTGTCAATTTCAAATTCGCAGGTTCACCCGCAGTTGCCAAAGTACAACGACTCAATTCTTTTCCTTTTTTATCATAGCTTACAGCTTCTAATTTGCCCGGTTTAAATACAACTTTATCAAAAGTAAATAAGAAATTATAATCACGATTGCCTTTACCTAAAGACTCCCCATTAAGAAACAATTCCACTTCTTCTCCTGTAGATACTACATACACAGGTTTCACTGTATCTAGCGGATAATTCCAATGACCAATTATATGAGTTTGGTGGTTTTCTGTATCTACCCAACCATTCCACATCACTTGATGAGCAAAAAAGCCATCTTTCTCAATGCGCATCGGGTCAGTCACACCACTACGACGATAATTTTCCGAACCACGATGATGGGTATTGCTATCAGAAAAGATAATTTTTGCTCCACCGGAACTAACTCGTTCCCCCGTTCCGGGACGTTCACGCCAATAATCATACCAACGACGAATTAATTCAACTGCAAACTCATCTTGATTATGATTATAACTGGTAGCTGGTTGATTGCGATGCAAAGGACCATCTCCCTCTTTATGAAACGGATAACTATATTCATCCCAATATTTTCTCAGTCCTTCATCACGACAATATTCCGTAGCCCACATCGGATGATGTTTACTCTTATTGATATACAGCATTTCTCCTCCCCATTCAGCTTCACGAATGTCTAACATCTCACGGGAACCAATAGCACGACCACCAAACGGGTCATATTTATCCCGAATAGCTTTCATATCCAGCATGTGATCTCGGCTAATCGAGTTATTACCGCATTCATAGAACAAAATACTCGGATTATTGCGATTATAAATGATCGCATCACGCATCAACTCCGTACGTTGCTCCCATTGGCGACCTTCCCTATCTTTTTCTGAGTCTCCAGCAGGCATGGCTTGAATAAGGCCAACACGGTCACATGATTCTACATCTTGTTTCCATGGTGTAACATGCATCCAACGAACAAAATTAGCATTACTTCTTACCATCAGATCATTTGAATAGTCACTAAGCCATGCCGGAACAGACATTCCTACCGAAGGCCATTCATTACTAGTACGTTGAGCATACCCTTTCATTTGTATGACACGATCATTCAACCAGATCTTTCCTTCTCCAAATCTAGTTTTACGAAAACCTGTACGCGTTGTTACTTCATCAAAGATTTGTTTCTGAGCATTTACAAGTGCAGTCTTCACCATGTAAAGATAACCGTATCCCCAACTCCAGAAATGTAAATCTCCGACTTCGGCGGCAGCTTTAACTATTCTTGTTTCTCCAGCTTTTAATGTTATATCAGAACCTCTAAAGGATTTTACAATTTTACCGTCTGCATCAATTAATGTCACCTGATAACTAAACCGACGAACTTCACGACTATCATTCTTTACCTCGGATTCCGCATGAATCTTTGCTTTACAGTCTTTTATATTTATATCAGTCGCATAAACATATACTCCTGTTGTTTTCAAGTGACTATATAATGGAAGAGTTTGATAAACGCTATCTTTTACATACAAATAAACATTTTTGGGGATACCGCCATAATTAGCATTAAAATTACGATCATTCCACTGAAATTTGGCTTTTGTTGCCACCTCACGATATTGCCAGTTATTATCAATACGTACAGCTAGCACGTTATCTCCGTCTTTCATATAAGGTGTTAAATCAAAACCTACTGCCATTACACCATTCTCATGCTTTCCCAAACGATGTCCGTTCAAATAAAAATCACCAGCCTGACGTATTCCTTCAAACTCAATAAACACTTTCCGATTGCCTCGATTTTCAATCTTAAAATGTTTACGATACCACATAACCGTATCGGTCAGTTGCTCTATCGAAACTTTGAATGCTTCATCCTCATTAAAAGCTCTCGGAAGTGTTACCTTGCTCCAATCATCATCTTTAAACTGACTTTTCTGTGCATCAGGAATATCGCCTACTTTTAAAAGCCAGTCGTTATTAAAACTATATTTTCCGCATTCCGTTGTATACCCTTTAATGGCAAATGTAAAAGTAAAGATATACAATAATATAAGAAATTTATTCTTCATACTAATTCACTAGTGTCCCGTTAAAATCGGGACGAGTTATTAATTAATCAAATAATCCCGGAATAAGGGGATTAAATTGTTCTTTGACATCATTGAAATTAGTCTTATTAAACAGCTCTTGTAAAGGCGTTTTATCTGTTAATGAGATGCTAAGAATCTGCAAGACCTCATAAGTTGAACGATTCAGTTGCATATCATATTGGACAATAGCTACTAAACAATAGGTGATGATAGCAACACTAATCTGTATTCGAACCGCATTCTCGGTAGTACCCCAGAACCTTTTTATCTTAAGGTGTTGTTTCAGCCATTTGAAGAAAAGTTCCACGAACCATCTTTTCTTATAAAGATTGGCAACATCAAGTGCAGATATGTGTTTGGCATTCGTCAGGAATGTGAATTCACGATCATCCTCTTCATCATAGAAACGGATGACTCTGAATGATTCAGGATACTTCTTTTCAGAAGTGTACCCTATCAGTTTCACTTCCGCATCTGAAAGGATATTCTTCGGCATTCTACGCTTCCATTTACAGAACTTGCATTTCAGATTAGACTTCGCTCTGACTACAAAGAAAGAACCTGTAAGATGAATCCGATAAAGTTCTTTAAACGAGTCATACGCTCTGTCAAATATATAATAAGCATTTGGCTCATAATTAATTGCGGACATTTCTGTTGAATCATGCCTGGATGCTGTAGTTACTGTATAAAAGGCTGGAAGTTGTGCTTCTATGTCATAAAGGACATGAGCCTTAACTCCACCTTTTTTCTTACGGAACTTCGCCCAAGGGAATGTAGCCAAACATAAAGGAATCGTAGTGGAATCAAACGCATACTTCCTTCCTGGAATATCCAAGATGTGAGTCGATCGTTTTTCACATGCTTCCTTCATCATATAGAAAGCAAAATCTTCGAAGATTCTGTAATCCCGATTCTGATTGGCAGATGCAAGCGTAGTTTTGGCAATGGGCTCACGACCCAATCCCAAATGATAACGCTTTCCTTGATGTGCTTCCAAAGCTACAATCAAGTCACGAAGACTTTCACGATTACTGAGTTGACCGAACATCATTGCAAGTAACTGACTCCAGCAAGTGAAATGTTTCACATAACGATTGCCATCATACTTGTCTACAAGTCTTCTGAACTTATCATTGTTCAAGAATTCTACTAACTGAGCGAAAACATATTTATCTTGGTTCATTTGAGGTCACCTTAATTGACCTCAAAGGTATGATTTCAAATCGTCGCGCCTAAAAAGTAGTATCTAATAGACTATATTTCAATTATTTCAAAGAACTATTTATCCACTTTTACGGGACAGTAATGATACTAATTCTAAATTAACAATTATATTTTAATCACTTATAAGCCTCATTCTGTTCATATAATCCTTCTTTCACTTTCATCTGTGTATCAGGAATCGGATAAAGATAAGTACCTTCTTTTACACGATCAGCATATTGAGCAACTAGAGGGCGAGTGATATTACCTTCTGAATTAGTAGCATAATGCATAAACTTGTCTTTCACGGCTTGCAAATTATTATGACGGACAAGATCATGCCAGCGAATACCCTCAAAAGCCAATTCCTTACGACGTTCTTTTTCTATACACTTCTGGAATTTATCCGGTACTTTCTCCGCATCACTTAATTCACTCAAGCCGGCACGAGTACGAATCCTATCTACCATATCTATCCCCCTATCCGTAGGCCCCACAATCTCCGCATACATTAACATGACATCTTCCAACCGAATTAATGGATAATTAATAGGGAAATAAGTACGATCTATTATTTGCCCATCAATATCAGAATATCCCAGTTCCTGTCTCTTAATCTTATGTTCCATAAATTTAATAAAGAAATCATCGCCCGAATATCTAGTAATTTGGTTTGGGTTGTCTTTATTGACAAATTTCGTTGTATCAATAGTTGCCAGACAACGTACATCCAAGTAATGTCCTTCTGCATCTTTCTCTTCCCCCAGAAGTTCTTTCAAACCATCTGCACATCCCATGCTCCATCCTGCCAATTGTACTGCGGTATATTGGGAGGGAAGTTTAGGAGTACATATACCTGCCATCGGATTACCATAATCTTTAGCTGCGATATATTGAATCTCAAATATATGATATTTATTATCATTGTCACTAATCCATATCCTCTTCCACTCATCAGCATTTTTCGCCCAAAATTTCTTTTTTGCGTCAGCGTAATCTATTACTTTCTCAAATAAGTCTTTTGCTAATTCTTTTTTACTTTCATCATATAAAGGATAACCTGCCATAGTTAAATAAACCTTGCCAAGTAAAGACTGTGCAGCTTGCAAAGTAGCGCGTCCTGTGGAAGTTGCCTTTCCCAAATAATCAGTAGGAGCATCATTTAAACTAGTTATAGCATATTCTAAATCGGGTATTATGGCTTTTTCATAAATTTCATGCGCTTCTGATTGTGGAACAGACATAGCCTCGGTAATAGTCAAAGGAGATAGAGTCAAAGGTATGCGTCCAAAATAGCGTACCAAATCAAAATAGGCCAACGCTCTTAAAAAACGCGCTTCCCCTATCATCTGTTCTTTTGTTCCTTCTATGATAAATGTTACTCCATCAACTTTTGACAGAAATACATTGGTACGATATACAATCCGGTATAATTCTTCCCATGCTCCACTTATAGTGGAAGTAATAGCCAAATTAGGATCATAGGTACTAATAGCCAAATAATCCCGTTGGGCTCCGGTATATTCACCACACCAAACATTATCAGAGCGAAGTTCCGACATTAATAACGAATATTCCGACACAGGAAGTAATCCATTATAAATCCCCATTAACGCTTGTTCCATCTCTTTGGGTGTCTTATAATAATAGTTTGTTGTACGAGTGTCTACTGGTTCTACTTCCAACCAATCACTACATGATGAAAAGAGCGATCCTAAACATAAAGCTCCACCTAATATGTATTTATACAATTCCATAATTTTCCGTTTTATTAAAATGTAACATTAACTCCCAAAGTAATCGTTCTTGGCTGAGGATAAGCTCCATAATCATAATCTGCAGTTTTACCACCATTATTAGATTCCGGAGAGAATCCCCCGTCATATTTATCCCACATCCAAACATTCTCTGCCGACATATACAAACGGGCACTGCTAAGATATTTAAACCTTTTAACGGGAATACGATAACCAAGAGTAATATTTTTTATCTTTATAAAGTCTGTACTATATAACCACCGTGAGTCATATAACGAACTTGTATTTTTATTATCAATACCTGGAGTTTTTCCATCTCCCGGTTCTTCTTCCGATCTCCACATATTCTTCCATTTAGCTAATACATTAATAGAAGCTCCCATACCTGGACGGTCCATAGCTCGGCCTAACACACTGTAAAGTTTACCACCGGTTTGAGCCGTAAGCAGAATAGACAAATCAAAATCTTTATATCTGAACGAGTTTGTGAAACCAAAAGTATAATCAGGTGACGGTTTACCTACTAATGTACGATCCTGGTCATTAATAACTCCATCATCATTAGCATCGCGATATCTCACGTCTCCCACCTGTGAGTTTGTCATGGTAGGATATTTCTTCAAATCTTCTTTAGTCTGATAAACTCCGACAGCATCATACATATAATAAGCTCTCAATGGCTGACCTACCATAAATACCTGAGTATTAGAATCACTATAACCAATAAATACAGTAGTATTATCTTCTCCCAGACTCTTTACCTCGTTTTTATTATAAGAAACGTTTAAGGATGTACTCCAATTCAGCTTCCCTGTCAAGTTCTGAGTTGTCAGTTCCAATTCAAAACCTCTATTTCCTATACTACCAATATTTCCCCAAGCTTTGGTGAATCCCATAATGGCAGGAACAGAAACTTTATACAAAAGATCTTTGGTCGTTTTATCATAATAGTCGGCAGCCAGCACAATACGGTTATTAAAGAATCCTAGGTCTATACCAATATTCCAGCTATGTGTCTTTTCCCAACCCAGTTTTTCGTTGTCAATAGAACTTGGCGCAAAGCCATTAACCAAACTTCCCAATGAGTAATTTGCACTTTCCATCAATCCTAATGCAGCACCATTAGAGATGGAATTATTACCATTCAGTCCCCAGCTTGCACGCACCTTTAATTGATTCATCACAAAATCTTTAGGCCAGAATTTCTCATTCGAGACACGGTAAGCTGCTGATACAGCAGGAAAAGTACCCCATCTATTCTCCCTGCCAAAACGCGAAGAACCATCCCGGCGAATACTCGCTGTCAATAGATAGCGATTATCGTATTCATACTGAAAACGTCCGAAATAAGAAAGTAAACGGCTAGGAGTCGTTAAAGTAGCAGATGCTCCGGTAATCGCCTGATCATTCAAAGTAAAAACTTCTAAAGAGTTATCCGCAAATTGCTTTGCAGACAAACTACTTGATGCCCCAGAAGAAGACTCCATAGAGTAACCAGCCATCAAGCCTACCGTATGCTTGCGAAAAGTTCTGTTATAATTCAATATCGTTTGGAACAAATATTTATGGGAACGTGTATCAGAACGATTTGCACTTGTATGATATCCTTCACCCACTTCCCATTTCTTCAGAACTGAGCTTGGAGTAAAGATACGTCTATGCTGACTTGAAAAAATATAAGAGCCGGTTGCTTCCAACTTTAACCCTTTCAATAAATCAATTTTCAAATAAGCAGAAGAGTTTACATTAATATTTTCCCGATGATTAACATTCTGCTCCATAAAAGCTATTGGACTCACATTGGAACTAGCCCACAAATAACTATCATAAGGCTCTGCACCCTCATATACCCCTGCTTCCGGCTCAGCTATAGGACACATAGACAAAACTTTCTGCGCCTGTTGATCTTTTCCTTCAATGCTCCCTCCTTCATTCCAAGTCATAGTCGGAGCAATATTAAATCCCATTGTGATACGATCAAACAAACGAGACTCTACATTTGCACGTAGATTCAAACGTTTATAGCTTGTTTCAATAGCAACACCTTGCTGATCAATATATCCCAACGAAAGACGGTATTTGCTATTCTTATTACCATTAGATACAGATAGTTGGTAATTCTGTATAGGAGCCAAACGAAAAAACTCATCCTGCCAGTCTATCAATGCCAAACCACCATAATTAGGCTGTGACCAACGAGGGTCATTCATGTAATAATAACTAATCTTACCACCATTCATAGCTAAACGAGTTTCCCAATCATCATTAGCAGTAGCTCCTTTTGCAGCATATTTCTCTACATATCTATAATTATTATATGCAGTACGAAAATCAATCCATTCTTCCGGACTCAAAACATCTACCCTTCTCTCCAATTGCTGAATACCATAAGATGCAGAAAAATCAACACGTACTTTATCAGACTTCGATGCAGTTTTCGTCGTTATCAAAATAACGCCATTTGCACCACGTGAACCATAGATAGCAGAAGAAGAAGCATCTTTTAACACCTCAATCGACTCAATATCGTTCGGATTAATGCTCCCCAGATTATCTACCGGAATCCCATCCAATACATATAAAGGTACCGCATCAGCATTAATCGATGCTGCTCCCCGTACACGAATCTCAAGCTCTTCTCCAGGCGCTCCACTTGTTGAACGGATTTCCACCCCTGAAAGCATACCTTGCAATGCAGAAGCAATATTCGGCGCCGGACGATTTTCAATTTTCGAAGCATCCACTTTGGACACAGAACCTGTCAGATTACCTCTCTTGGCAGAACCATACCCTATAGCTACTACCTCATCTAATTGAACCAATGATTCTGTCAATTGAACTTTATAAGTTGATTGTGCTTTCAACTGGACCTTTGCTTTATTATATCCTAAAAAAGAAATTTCCAGAGTTTTAACTGTAGATGGAAGATTTAATTCAAAAGCACCGTCCAGATTTGTAATAGTAGAACGGTTGGTACCGATAGCAACAACCGTTGCACCAATAACAGGTTCCTCATTTTCATCAATTACTGTACCCCTGATAGTACGATCATTTTGAGCCAGTAACGTAACTGATTGCAAAACAAAGACAGTTAGCAGAAAGAGAAACAAAGTTCCTCTACTTAAACAACTAATGCCGTACTCTGTGCTTTTCATACATTTCATTTTCATATTAGTAAAAACTTAATTTAAACATTCAATTTTGTGATTTTCATATTGCAAATGTAGTACAGGAACATATTTTAATTATGCAATCCAGTACAAATAGATGGTACAGAATCCTATTTTTCAATTAAACGCACCTTTATTAAACCATCATAAGGATTAAAATCAAAAATAATTTTATCCCCCAAGATATTTGCTGATAGTCGTTTTTTATTTTGGGTAACAACTACTCCTTTTACTCCTTCCTTTCTGACTATCATTGTTAATGGTTCCGCAAAAAGTTCCTTATTTAGCTTCAATTTTGGAGTAATAACCAGCACATCTTTTTTATCTGATACTTTCAGTTGTATTTCTTTCCTCTCCTTTATATAAGAAGCGATTTGCCGAAAAGTACTTATCCAAATTTTATCCTCCATATTTTTCACTTCGTCCAAATGTTCCCAAAATAATTCAGGTGACTTGAAAGCATCATATCCGTAATTAATGCCATGGGTCATGGTTACTCCCCAATCCTTGTTTTTTATTAAGTCTTCCAACCATTTTGCAAACCGTTGAGGACTTGCCTTACTTCCACCTATCGAAAATTGTTTCACACGTGTTGCCACCCTATTTTCAGAAGCTATCTGAGAAATCGTATCTGGCTTATAATTATATGGATAACAATAGGTAACAGGCATAATACCAATGTTAGCAAAAATTGCACTATCATTTTTCTCTATCTCGTCTTTAATACGAGCTAAGGGCAAACGTGACATTTTCTTATGTGACCAACTATGATTGGAAAT
The DNA here is from genome assembly GCF_042854785.1 of Bacteroides sp. f07. Classification (NCBI taxonomy): domain Bacteria; kingdom Pseudomonadati; phylum Bacteroidota; class Bacteroidia; order Bacteroidales; family Bacteroidaceae; genus Bacteroides; species Bacteroides sp. f07. Next base: position 923,265 of record NZ_BAABXI010000003.1, read on the forward strand.
CTCATGTCCTTTATTTGCCATTTCCTTCAATTGCATCCAAGTCATTCGAGGAACCTTTGCATCCATTCCCTGTTCCGTATAATAGCCGCATATCCAAAAAGTTCCTTTAAAACCCCGTTTTTCCAATTCTGGAAAAACGATTGTATAATGTTCTGCCAACCCATCATCAAATGTATAACTAATAGCACATATTTTATCATGTTTATATTTGGCTACATAAACCTCCCTATTTGCAGCGAATGCAGAATTAGAACAAATGATAAGGTTTAAAATAAGGAAAAAGAATATTTTCATGACTTTTCTAATTATCTATTTATCCATTATTGTACAAATTATTTTAGAGGCGACAATTTCTTGTCCAGCCCCTGCCATGTGCACTCCATCACCAGCATAATAATCAAGTATTCCTAATAACGGATGATATACATCAACCACACTAAAACCTTTTTTGGAAGCCATATACATCAATTCCGGTATCAAATTATTTAATCTCTGACTAGCTCCTTGGAACTTTAGACTAATATTTTTCTCTCTGAGAGGAGGAGGAGTTACGAAAATTAATTTTGTATCCGAACCTTTATACAGATTATGCATTTTTATCTTATTCAGAAGTTTCTCAAAATTTAGTACAACCTCATTCTGCCTGGCTTCAAATATTCTTTTTGTATCATTAGTTCCTAAACACAAAATAATATAATCATACTTTTTCTTTTCAACTTGTGCCTGATCTAAATATGAATTGATATTTTTAAGTCCATTCAATCTTTCCTTACCATTATTGTCAAACCCAATAGTACGCCCGGCTTCTGAATAATTAATTATTGTAGATTCCGGTAACATCTTCTTCAGTTGTGCAACCCACCCATCTTTTTTCTGCCCATTAGAATCACCAATAGTCAGGATATTATATTTTAGGTCTGTAATTTTATTGTAAGGTATCAAACCTAAAGCCTGAGGAATTTGATCATAATCACTCTCAAGAACTGTTAACTGTATGTTACTATACTTACGTATCAAATAGACATCATAACCAAACATCCTTCTATTCTTTTTGCTGTCAAAATTACTACGTTCACCCAATAAATCAAATATTTCGTAACAAGATATAAGGCTAGGATCATTAACCGCCTTCATCTTAATATCATCCATATTCAATATTCCATATTTTAACTCTCCAACTAATCGATTGTATATATTCAAAGACGGTGTAACAGAAAGAGAATCTTTATCTCCCCCATTCATCTTAGCATAGATAAACAATCGGGCATCTTTACGCTTTTCAATCAAACATTGATGTTCTAAAGATAAATCTACATTCAGTGCTCCCCAAACCGAAAAAGATTTCACCGGATAGTTAAGATTCATGTAGCTTGCCAATGTCGCAACGCCACCTTTTCCTGAACCTATTATATGAACATCATTGGGATTGGCATTAGTTTGTCTTAATGCATATCGAATTGCATCCTCAATATGGGCCAACATTTCAAGAATACTCACTACACTCACTTCTTGATTGACTTCTTCTAAATTCGGATGAATATAATTCCAGCCACGAGCTATAATTTCTTTGATTAAAGGATTCTTCTGTACAGAATCATTATTCCAAGTATCAAGATTCACCACCAAAGGCTGAGGACTTTTGCAAATAGTCTTATACATAAGTGCTCGCCGAATAGTGCCATCTTTAACAGAAGGAATCTCCACGTTCCTCAGTGCAGAATCCCAATTAGTCTCCACTGCATTATCACAAATCATTTTATTTTGAGCAAACATTTGTAAAAATGACAAGCCCCCCAAAAGAAATATAAACGTAATCTTTCTCATGATTATTCTATTTTTACTAGCTTTCATTATTTTAGCTCTTACTATGCAAAAGAAGCGCAAATTTATGAATACAGCCTTAATCACCATACATTTATATGTATTCCTGTTCAAAATATACCATCACCTGATTTTTGCGATTTGTTTTGCATCATAATACTTGTTTTCGTACTATATTACAGGAATAAGAGAATACAACGCCCTATATTTGCCAATAAAAATTCTGCATAATAATTATAACTTAATAATTTATGAAACACAAATTATCCACTTTATGCCTCGTTATTATCGGGCTCTTGTTCCATTCTTCTATCCTTGCAGAGAACCATCCTCGCACCTCTATTCTATTGGATAAAGGCTGGGGATATAAACCACTCACCAGTAATAAGAAAGATGCATCACTTACTCCGGTAACCCTTCCTCACACTTGGAATGCGAATTATCTGGAAGGTACCACAACATACAATCGGGAAATGATGGTATATAAACGTGATTTGGAAATTACTCCGGAAATGAAAGATAAACGACTTTTCCTCTATTTCGAAGGTGTCAATTCTGCCGCTGACATTTTCATAAATTACCGGACTGTAGGACAACATCTAGGTGGCTACACAGCTTTTTGCTTCGAAATCACAGATTTTGTACAGAATGGTAATAATGATCTGGAAGTGTGGGTAAGTAATGCATATCGTACAGACATCCTGCCAATTAGCGGAGACTTTAATATCTACGGTGGAATCCACCGTCCTTGTCATCTGATTATAACAGAAAAGAATTGCATCTCTCCTGTATTCTATGCCTCGCCAGGAGTGTTTATCCATCAGAATAGAATTACCAAGCAACAAGCCGAAATCTGTGTAGAGAGTATTCTTTCTTTAAAAGAAGTAAAATCCGGTCTGAAACTGAAAACAACCATCACAGATACTAATGGAAAAGAAGTGACCAGCAATATAACAGCAGTCAGTGAGGAGACCGTCAAACAGCCACTTACAATCACTAATCCTATTCTTTGGAATGGAAAAGAGAATCCTTATTTATACAACGTATCAGTAGAACTATATGATGGCGACAAAGTAATTGATAAAGTAACTCAAAAAACGGGATTCCGCTACTTTCATGCTGACCCGGAAAAAGGTTTCTTCCTAAACGGAAAATACCTGAACCTCTATGGTTTCTGCCGTCATGAGGATGTAAAAGGTAAAGGAAGTGCTTTACAGCAAGAAGATTATGATAAAGACATAAGCCTGATAAAAGAAGTAGGTGCGACCGCTATGCGTTTGGCACATTATCCACACGCAGAACCCATGTACGACTTATGCGATCAAAACGGAATTATATTATGGACAGAAATCCCGATGTGCGGTCCCGGCGGATATGCATATACCGGCTATTTACACAATAAAGGATTCGAGGATAACGCCAAGCAATCCCTGAAAGAACTGGTATATCAAAAATTCAATCACCCTTCTATTTGTTTTTGGGGAATATTCAATGAGCTATTGATTACCGACAATAAGAAATTTCAAGAATATGATAATCCGGTTCCTTTTGTTAGAGAAATTAATGAATTGTATAAAAAATTGGATCCGTCCCGTCTGACTGCTTTTGCAACTTGTGTAGACCAAACTAATTATCTGGGTTGTTCCGATCTTATTGCTTGGAATAAATATTTCGGTTGGAAAACCTCTCAACAATCTGCCGAAAAGTTTTTTGATGATGTAAAAAAGAACTCTAATAACCAGCCAGTGGGAGTATCGGAATATGGAGCCGGCGCCAGTATCCATCAACACGCATGTCCCCTCGACCATGATACCCAACGTCCTAAAAGAGAACATCCTGAAGAATATCAGGCAATCTGTCACGAAGGTTATTGGACAGCATTTACCGAACGCCCCTATTTATGGGCTAAGTTTATTTGGCAATTCGCAGATGCACAATCCTCTATCCGACAGGAAGGAGATACAGATGGTATTAACGACAAAGGTACTATTACCTATGATCGCAAAGTAAAAAAAGATGTCTTCTACTTTTATAAAGCGAACTGGAATTCGGAACCGATGCTCTACATTTGTAGCCGTAGATTCACCGAACGTACTAATCCAAACACGTTAGTCAAAGTATATAGCAACCTAAATGAGGCAACTCTGTATCTTAATGACAAAAAAATCGGTAAACAGAAAAAAGATAAGATTAACCGGATCATATGGGATAATATAACCCTTTCTCCCGGAGAAAATGTCATTCGTGTAGAAGGGAAGTCCGGAAAAGAAATATTGAATGATACTTGTATATGGACACTTAAATAAACTTCTTGATAGTTATGAGAATTTATAAACCGTATTTATTAATGGCTTTGACACTTCCCTTTTTGTCAGTCTCTTGTCAGCCTCAAGTCGAATCTGCAAAGATTGTAACTATAGATAAGGTAGGCGCCATTGCCATGCCGGAAGAAATTGCCCCTATTGGCAAAATACCGTTTCAGATGCCTGATCTTAAAAGGCCTGTCTTTCCTGAATTGACAGTCAACATATCAGATAAGGGAGCCAAAGCAGATGAACCTATCACTCTTATTGTCAATCAAACGATCATGGACGTTCACAATCGAGGGGGGGGGACTGTCGTCATCCCCAAAGGGAAATGGAAATCAGGGCGTATTGTGCTAAAAAGCAATGTGAACCTCCACTTAGAAGACGAAGCCGAAATAGAATTTCCCGGAACTGTAGAAAGTTATTTACCTGCAGTGTTCACTCGCCACGAAGGAATTGAAATTATGGGAGCCGGGGCATTCATCTATGCAAACGGAGAAAATAATATAGCTGTGACCGGCAAGGGCATTATTTATGGTCCAGCTATGAATGCGGAGATCAGACAACTACCTAATGGAAATACTGTAGTTGAAAATGACATATCGTCAACCACTCCGGTAGCGCAACGAATATTTGACGGTATGAACGGAAGGGGATTCTATCGCCCAAAAACAATCTCGCCCATTAACTGTACTAATGTATTGGTTGAAGGTATTACTATGGAACGCAGCGCATTCTGGAACATCTGTCCGATTTACTGTGAAAATGTAATAATCCGTGGTATTACTGTAAATTCGATTGGAGTTCCCAGTGGCGATGGTATCGACATTGAATCCTGTAAGAATGTACTGATAGAATACTCCACACTCAATTGTGGAGATGATTGCTTCACTTTAAAAGCCGGACGCGCTGAGGATGGACTACGTGTAGGTAAGGCTACCGAGAATGTCGTAATCCGCTATTCATTGGCCAAAGACGGACATGGTGGCATTACTTGTGGAAGTGAAACTGCAGGTGGAATAGAGAATATTTACCTACATGACTGTGTGTTCGATGGAACACAAGTAGGAATACGGTTTAAAACCCGCCGCAATCGAGCCGGAGGAGTATCTGATATTCTATATGAAAATATACGCATGACGAATGTAGGAGAAGCTTTTAAGTGGGATTTGCTTGGCAGCAAACGATATATGGGAGAATTGGCCAGTCGCATTCCACCAAGAGCTGTGAACAGACTGACTCCTGTCATAAAAGATATAAAGATAAGGAACTTTATTGTAGAATCAGCCCATAAAGTATTAAGCATCAATGGCATTCCGGAAGTACCCTGTAGCAATATTCTTATTGAGAACGGCAAAATCAACAGTCAAGAACTCATTACTGCAATGAATGATGTTAACGGATTTATCTTACGTAATCTGGAAATCAACTCACAAGATAATAAAATTAGTATTTTGGACGGACAAAATATCCTATTCGACAATGTACTTTTTACAGTTCCAGCGGGAGAATTATATACCAACATTAGAGGTGAAAAATCTAGAAATATTGTTTATCAAGACGAGAAATCAAAAATAATATGTACACATGAAAAAACAATAAAGGTAAAACAACTTACTCATTAATTAAGATATTCCCCTCTCTTATCAGTTTTCAATAGGTAAGGGCTTCTCAAACAAAATGAGGAGCCCTTTTTATTAGTCTTCAAAGAATAAACCCCAACCAATTCAAATTAAAGAACTAGCCGGGGCAACCTTAAACAAACACAATCCTATTTATTTCTTTAGTGTTTCCAAAAATTCAACTTCCACTATTCTCAATTCATTATTTGTTTTTTCACCGCCTTTTACCCTAAGAAGGTCAAGATCACCAGCATTAGGCTCAACAACTTCCACTATTTGTCCGAAAGCATCCGATTCTTTTGCCTCTCCCTTCAACTTGATAGTTATTTTATCCGTTCGTACAGGCTTGACAGATAGATGAATATACCCCAAACTCTTTTCCGTATTTCCACTCCAAACAAGTTTATCATCTGCAAAAATCTCCAAAGGATAAGAACGTTTCCGCCAACCAGTCAATTTAATGCAAATATCATCTATTTCTGCTTTTCTCTCCAAATGATAAGTAATCCATGCCGTACTCAATTTTCCATCATTTTTCCATTCACTTAATTCGTTACTATCATAACTATAAATAGCCTGTTCACTATTTATTCCGGCAATAGCGGATTTTATTCCTACGTCTACTTTTAAGTCCTGATAAGAAGGAGTCAACGGGGTTTCACCACGGTCAAACCGACTAATCAACTTTTCACTTGGAAAAAACGTGCTAAGTCCGTCCTTTACTTCAACAGGATTAGAGGTTAATGATAGCTCTGCTGAAGGTAAACCAGCTGTCGTAGCCCTTACCATGATATTACCCGCCTGTTCAGTCGAACGAATCAAAGTTCTTGTTATACCACACTCGACAGGAAGCTCTTTAGCCAATACATAATTGTCTGTAGCTTGCGCAATGCCTCCACGCCATTCGGCAGGTCCTTGCAAATCAAATTTAATCATATTATCAGCAAGCGGACATCTATCACCATTCGCATCTACAACCTCAACCTGCAGTATAGCCAAGTCAGCCCCATCTGCAAAAAGTCCCTTTGGTCCATGCATAAATGTGAGTTTCAGATGATGAGGTTCTCCTATCGTTTTTATAGAATAACGGCTCAATTCTTTGTTATTCTCGCCATAGCTCACTGCTTCAATTATTCCTTTCTCCCACTGGACAGAATCAAACGTAAATAAAAAACGATAATCCTGTTTGCCGAAGCCCTTTGATTTACCATTTACAAATAATTCTACTTTATCACCTGAAGAAACCACATACACAGGTTTAGTCACTTTAGATGTATAATTCCAGTGACCAATGATATATGTATGTTCCTTTTCCGTATCAACCCAACCGTCCCACATGGCTTTATGAGCAAAAAATCCATCTTTAGGTATTCTCAACGGATCCACGACTCCACTCCGGCGATAATTTTCTTCACCACGACTATGCGTCTGTGTGTCCGAGAAAATAATTTTAGCACCACCGGAGCTAACTCTCCTTCCGGTACCCGGCCGTTCACGCCAATAATCATACCAACGCCGAATCAATTCTACAGCAAACATATCTTGATTATGATTATAGGCACTTGCATCCTGCCCTCTATACAAAGGTCCTGCTCCTTCCTTATGAAAAGGATAGCTATATTCATCCCAATACTTACGCAGACCTTCATCACGACAATATTCGGTGGCAAACATCGGATGATGCTCACTCTTATTTATATAAAGCATTTCACCGCCCCATTCAGCTTCACGGATATCCAGCATCTCACGAGAACCTATTGCTCTTCCCCCATAAGGATCGTACATATCACGAATAGCTATCATTTCAAGCATATGTTCACGACTTATAGACTCATTACCTGATTCGTAAAACAATATACTCGGATTATTCTTAAAGTAGATGATAGCATCACGCATTAGCTCCAAACGCTGTCCCCACCAACGGCCAACGGCATCTTTTTCTGCATCTCCGGCAGGCATTACCTGTATCACTCCTACTCTGTCACATGATTCAACATCTTGCTTCCAAGGTGTAACATGCATCCATCTAAAGAAATTCGCATTATGCTCAATCAACAAGCCATTAGAATAGTCACTCATCCAAGGTGGTACCGATATGCCTACTCCCGGCCATTCATTACTTGTACGCTGGGCGTATCCTTTCATTTGCAAAACCCGGTCATTCAGCCATATCTTTCCGCCACTAAAACGAGTCTTTCTGAAACCTGTTTTAGTTACTACTTCGTCAACAATCCTGTTATCCACTATCAACCTTGTCTTTACATCATAAAGATAACCATATCCCCAACTCCAGAAATGCAGATTTTCCAATTCTTTGGCAGCTTTTAGCTTTACTGTCTCTTTAGATTTTACTATCACCGGAGCACTTTTAAAAGTACTTACCCAATTGCCGTCGTAATCATATACACATACTTCATAGCTTACATTGCACGATTTATCATATTCGTTACGTACTTCAGATTCTGCATTAACAAATGCTTTACGGCTCTTAGTACATATATCTGTCGCATAGATATACACTCCTGTCGTTCGTAAGTTACTATACAAAGGTAATGTTTGGTATAACTTATCCGTGATATGCAGCCATACGTTTTTAGGAATACCTCCGTAATTAACATTAAAGTTATTGTCGTTCCATTGATATCGACTGCCGGTAGCCCGCCCCTTATACTTCCAATCATTATCAGTACGTACAGCTATTACATTCTCCCCAGTAAAATTCAAATACGGTGTCAGATCAAAGCCTACAGCCATTACTCCATTTTCATGTAGCCCAATATGTTTACCATTCAAATAAAAATCGGCTCCCTGACGTACTCCTTCAAACTCTATAAATACTTTTTTCCCCTTGGCTGTTTTCGGTAGCTTAAAATGTTTACGATACCAGGAAACGGTATCTGTCATTTCTTTAATAGCAACTTTAAAAGCCTCATCTTCATTAAAAGCGCGAGGCAGAGTTATTTTCTTCCAATCCTTATCAGTAAAAAATAACTTTTCTCCTCCCTGAACATCACCAATATGCAATAACCATTGAGAATTAAAATTGTATTTCTCTCTATTATTAGCCCCCAGTAGCATAGGTATCAGCAGTAAGAGAAATAATAACTTCAAAACTTTAAATCTTCCCATACTTCAAAATATCAATGTTTTATCAAGTTTTATCATCAATCTATTTTATACACCTCCGTACCAGCCAGCAAGAAGCATCCTACTCCGTAATCTTCAAAATCAGGAACGCTCTTGTAAGTTACCGGCTGACTGTCTTTAGGCTCTTTGCCACTACCCTGCACGAATCCCAAGAAACCATTCGGATGTACAGCCTCTTTCACAATAGCATTCCATGCTTTTACAATGACAGGCATATATTCTTTTTTATCCAATAATCCATTGCGCACTCCCCATGCCATGCCATAAACAAATAAGGAGGTTCCTGATGTCTCCTTCCCCCCATAATTGGATTCATCATGCAAACTTACATTCCAGAAGCCGTCTGTGCGCTGACAAGCCTTCAACGCTTTACTCATTGACAGGAAATCTTTTATATAATCCATACGATGTGTATCATTCTCCGGAACCTCATTCAGGACTCTCACCAATGCGGCATATACCCATCCGTTTCCTCGGCTCCAAAAGCAATTCTTTCCGTTAGGCTCTTTATAAGGAGGAACGAAATTAGCGTCTCTCCACCACAGTCCCTCTTTTTGATTAAACAGTCCATTGCCTATCTCATTACGGGAGCAAGAATACATCTGCCACATTTTATCATAGTATTTCTGTTCGCCTGTCAGCCTGCCTAACTGGGCAAGAACAGGCATCCCCATCTGTATCGCGTCAATCCAAGTCCAGTCGTCCACTTGAGGAGTATTTACCAGCATATCCATTGAAGCTTTGATATTCTTTATTTTCGCCGGATCGGGAGAAATCTTATAAAGTTCGATATAAGCCTGTCCGCAACAATGGTCGTCTGCATTACGCGTAATGTTACTGCCACGTAATCCCCACTTATGGAAATCCGCCCAGCCATATGCATAATCATAATAATCCGAACGGGGATAAATGGTATGCAGCGCCATTAGCCCTTCATAATATACCCCGCGAGTCCAGATATTACTGGGCCTGAATTTTCTCACATAGCTGGGTCGGGTAAAATCAGCATGCTTTTTCATAAAATAATCATTGACTTTCACCAATGTTTTCAGTGTTTCTTTCCGGTCGGGAAGAGACTGTGCCGAAAGGATGTTCCATCCGGCAAATAAGGTTACAACGAGTAGTAGTAGTCTTTTCATGGATATAATTTTAATAATACATTAATTAGTTTGCAACAAATGTAAGACGAAAACTTCTGTACCGGATGTATCATAATACTATTCCATTGACTACAATTCAAACCTGCAAAATACAGAGAGACATAAGAAGTTTACCTCCGTTTTTTCCATGTTTTTGTATCTTTGTACATCAATTACGGATGGAAAATGCCTTCCTTTGCCTATCAATTATAAATAATTAATTAACTGCAAAATGAAGAACATAGTACTTTTTTCAGTTTTGGTTTTCAGTCTCCTCATAGAAGGAACAGTGACTCCGGCCTATGGAATGAAAAGGCAAATGGAAGCTTTAGACAGAGGATTAGTAGCTGTGAAAACTGAAAACGGAGTTTTCATCAGTTGGCGTGTATTGGGTAACGAAAAGAATGTAGCGTTCAATGTCTATAAAAACGGAAAGTTATTCAAATCTGTATCTGCCGGACAGGCAACTAACCTGACCGACAAATCGGGGAATATAGAAGACAGGTATGTAGTAAAAGCGGTTGTAAAAGGTAAGGAAACAGGTACTTCCAAAGAGGTGAAACCTTGGGAACAGGAATTCCTGACTATACAACTAAACCGTCCGGAGAAAGGAATTACCCCACCATGCATCGCCTTGAATCGTTCGAACGGAACTGCCCAAGAATATCCGGAGGGACAAGAATATACCTATGTTCCGGGAGATTGCAGCATAGGAGACTTGGACGGGGACGGTGAATATGAGATTATAGTAAAATGGAACCCTTCCAACCAGACTGATAATTCTTATTCCGGAATTACAGGTCCTGTCTATCTGGATGCTTATAAATTGGACGGAAAGCATCTATGGAGAATTAATCTCGGAAAAAACATCCGTGCCGGTTCACATTATACGCAATTCATGGTATATGACTTCGATGGCGACGGCAAAGCAGAGCTAATCTGCAAAACAGCTCCCGGAACTGTGGACGGAAAAGGAAAGAAGATTGTTCTTGGTACGGATGATCCGGATAAAGACTGGCGGAACCTGGAAATGAACAAAAAAACATGCGGCTATGTATTACAAGGACCTGAGTATCTTACCGTTTTCAGTGGAGAAACCGGAGAGGAGCTGCATACTGTTCCGTATGAGGTGGAGCGTGGAGAAGTGAGCTCCTGGGGAGATAGTTACGGGAATCGCGTAGACCGGTTTCTAGCCTGTGTCGCCTATTTGGACGGAACACGCCCAAGCGTTGTCATGTGCCGCGGATATTATGCGAAAACGACTTTGGTAGCTTATGACTTTGCTAAAGGAAAGCTGATGAAACGGTGGATACATATCTCTGATACAGAAGGAGAAGGAGCTTACGGGCAGGGTAATCATAATCTGTCTGTGGCAGACGTTGACGGGGACGGTTGTGATGAAATCATTTACGGCTCTTGTGTGATAAATAATGATGGGACTGTGCTTTATCGTACCGGACTGGGACATGGTGATGCCATGCATGTAGCCAATCTGGATCCTGACCGGCCGGGCTATCAGGTATGGGAAGTACACGAAGAAAAAGAGGCCTGGCAGACTTATGGCTACGAAATGCATGATGCACGAACCGGAGAAATTCTTTGGGGTGGTCCCACTAAAGGAGATAACGGACGCGGACTAGCCGCAGATATTGACCCTAATCACCGAGGATTTGAGATGTGGAGTTCAGGAGCACCGGGTGTTTATAATTGCAAAGGGGAGAAAATTGCAGACAGAAAACCATCTATCAGTTTCCGCATCTATTGGGATGGTGACTTGCAAGACGAAATTCTGAATAAAAATGTCATAACCAAATGGAATGGCTGGAAACCCGTAACATTACACACTTTTACAGGAGCCCGACATACCAGCGGCAGTAAAGCCGTTCCTAACATCAGTGCGGATATTTTGGGAGACTGGCGGGAAGAAGTTGTACTCTGTGATGCTGAAGACCCGAGCAAACTACACATTTATACCACTACTATCCCTACTGAACATCGCCTGTATACACTAATGCACGACCCTATGTACCGCTTAGGAATCGCCTGGCAAAATGTAGGTTATAATCAGCCACCGCATTTGGGCTTCTACATCGGGGACGGAGTGAAGAATATTCCATGGCCGGAGATGTACACACCGAAGTCCGACCGGTTTGGCAGATAAATAAAATCAGAAAAAAAGCAAGATATATAAGCATCTAATATTCAAGATAATATAAATCTGATTTTTTCCATTAAAAGGAACACCCCGTTGGTTTTAAACCAAGGCAGCCTTCATTTTAAACCAACGAGGTGATGATTTTTCATCCTCTTTTCATGTCTGTTTTCTAATATTTATCTATCATTGCCCCCAAATAGAAGTGTGCAAAGAAGTTATGGAATGTTTGTTTGGAGAAGTAACAAAAAGACCCTACCTTTATTTGTATTCAAAGAAAACCTCAATAAAGGCATAAATTATCGAAGAATAAGACCAAACTTACCATCCCCAACCAAGTAGTCCGCGAACAAATCTACACCTATCTGCTGAGTACTTATGACGAAGCCGAACTTAGCTTCAGCAGTTACGAGAAGAACGAACTGACCAGCGCCCTTGCTTATGACGGCTCTTGGAAAGCCTATTTCGGTTATATTGCCAACTGCCTGAAACGTTACACTTCCCAGCGTGACAAACAGAAAGGTGAGTTTTTCGTCCACGGCTTCACGCTTGCCATGACCGCACAGCTTCATAAAATTGTGGTGGTGTATAAAGGAACGGATATGCCGGTATGTGAAGAAATTTAAAGCAACCTTAGTAATAAAGCCATACAGAATCTCGAACATCACTGGGAATAGAAGCACATTGTGCCCGTTAACAGTGAAAATCCGTAAAAGAATTCAAAAGAGAAACAAATACGGTAAAATGATTTGGAAAAAACAAGATGAAGACTTATATTTGTCATGTGATTTTTTTCATAGTATTAGATTTAAGGTTAACAAAGGTTGGAGCAAGGCGTTGCTCCTTTTTTTATGCCTATATACGGACTAAGCCAATAATTGATACATCCCCCCTGCCAATACACGAACCACTCCTTTCATCTCCAGTTCGAAAAGAATAGCATTTATCTTATGCACGGGAATATCCGCTTCCACCACCAGAGAATTAATTTGCAAATTTCCCCGTTTCTCCAGGATAGTGACTATTTTCTGCTCTTCATCGGACAGTTCGAGGAAAAGGCTACGTTGTATATTTACTTTTTCCGAAGGGATTACTGACATATCCCAGCCCATTGCTTTCACAAAATCTTCGGCTGATAATAGCAAAGAAGCTCTGTTTTCTCTGATTAACAAGTTACATCCTTTTGAATATTCATCATTCACACGACCGGGAAAAGCAAAACAATCGCGATGATAACTTTCGGCAAGTTCGGCAGTAATCAGCGAACCGCCTTTCTCTGCTGATTCAATGACAATTGTAGCATCACACATACCGGCGACAATACGGTTACGGCTGACAAAGTTATGACGGTCGGGATTGGTGCCGGACATAAACTCGGTTAGCAGCCCGCCGCTTTCAAGCATATCGACAGCCGTTTTTCGATGAACATAAGGATAGATACGGTCCAAACCATGTGCAAGGACACCTACCGTAGGCAGTTCATTAGCCAACGCTTCGCGGTGCGCATGGATATCAATCCCATAAGCAAGCCCGCTGACCACCAGCACATCAGGACAAAGCGTTTTCAGATCCCGCAAGAAGGAGGCGCAGATCTGGGTCCCATAATCCGTGGCATTACGGGTTCCTACCATGTTTATTACATGAAGGGAATTTAAATCGGTATTTCCTTTAAAGAAAAGAACGACAGGGGCGTCCTCACACTCCCGCAAACGGGAAGGATAAGCCTCGTCATGAAAAGTAAGACATGAAATCCGGTTCTTCCGGATAAATTCATATTCCTGCCTCGCACGAGCAATAGCCTCTGGACAATCCAACGCTTCCACTACCCGCCGGCTTACTTCAGGAATACGTTCCGGCAGATCTTTGCGCAGGCGGAATACATCAACGGCATTGCCCATCCCGCTTATAAGATGTTTCGCTCCAATGTGCCCGATGCCGGGCACCATTGTCAAAGCGATGCTATAAATTTGTTCTTCTTCGGAGCTATTCATTCAGGTAAGGTGCAAAGACGTTATCAAACAATTCGCTGTCACTCAAACGTCCGTTTACCACACATACCGTCTCAACAGTGGATTTCACTACTACTTTATTATCACTTTTGCGGAAGATGTCCTGATAGAATACATACTTGATGCCTTCTTTCTTCATATATAACTTGGATACAAACTCGTCCCCACTCTTCAACGGAGTTTTGAAAGCCATATTGATGCGCGCCACTACCGGGTCTACGCCCTGCTCATGAAGCGCCGCAAAACTTACACCGACTGAGGTCAGAAACTCATGGCGGGTATGTTCCAGGTAATGCTGATAATTGGCATTATTCACGATGCCCTGCAGGTCGCATTCGTAATCGCGCACCTTCATTTCCAATTCATAGATATATTGTGCCATCGTTTTATCCTCTTTTCTGTTCGATATCCAGCCCTTTAAACTTTTTCAGTTCTTCGGTAGATACCAGTTTATACAGTTTGTCACTCGGACGTATCTTATCCGACTTCATAGAGAAATGCTGCCCTTTCTTTACGGTCTGCACCGGTTCCAGATCAACACGCGCTTCATCCAATGTCATAAAAACAGCGCCAGTAGTCGGTCCTGTAATCAACAGTTTGTCGCCTACGCTAACCTCGGCAGCTTCTACCAAAAACTCGGAGACTCCAATGTTAGAGAAGTATTTGATCCCTTTTCCCACGTAAATCTTACGTTCCGTTGCTGCCGATCCATAATTGCGGGTCCATTCTCCCAAACGCTGTCCGAGATAGTAACCGTCCCAGAAACCACGATTGAAAACGGTCTTCAAGCGTTCGTCCCAAACTGCAATCTTTTCATCGGTGAACGTATCTTCCAGATAGGCCTTGATAGCTTCCTTATAACATTCTACTACCGTACGCACATACTCAGGACCACGGGCACGACCTTCAATCTTGAATACACGCACGCCCGCGTCCATCATCTTATTCATAAAGTGGATGGTTTTCAAGTCTTTCGGTGACATGATATATTCGTTATCAATATCCAGTTCCACATCCGTTTCCTTATCACGGACAGTATAAGAACGACGGCACACCTGCATACAAGCACCCCGGTTGGCGGAATGGTTCATCTCATGCAGGGAAAGATAACATTTGCCCGAAACAGCCATGCAAAGCGCACCATGGCAGAACATCTCAATGCGAATCTGTTCACCACTCGGACCGCAGATATGCTCTTCCTGTATCTGGCGGTAAATCTCCGCTACCTGTTCCAGGTTCAACTCGCGGGCTAACACCACTACATCGGCAAATTGCGCATAGAATTTCAATGCTTCCGCATTGGAGATATTCAACTGGGTGGAAAGATGCACTTCCTGCCCTATCTGACGGGCATAGTTCATCACCGCCACATCAGCCGCAATCACAGCCGAAATTCCCGCTTCCTTAGCCGCGTCGACAATGGTATGCATCAAAGGAATATCTTTATCATAGATAATGGTGTTGACCGTCAGATAACTTTTCATCCCATGTTCATCGCACGTACGGGCTATCTCCCGCAAATCATCAATCGTGAATGTATTGGCCGAACGGGCACGCATGTTCAGGTTCTCTATACCGAAATAGATAGAATCGGCACCTGCCTGAATGGCCGCAGCAAGAGATTCGCGCGAACCTACAGGAGCCATAATTTCAAAATCTTTCAAACTAAGACTCATAGAATATATACTTATTTGTATCAGTTAAGCAAATGAATGCGTACAAAGGTAGGCTTTTTTCCGTATTTTTGCAGCGAAAACAAGAAGTTACTTCAATCATCAACAGTAAATAGCAAAATCATATATGAAGATTAACGATATAGACTTGGGTGAACACCCTATCCTGCTCGCTCCCATGGAAGACGTGACCGACCCGGCCTTCCGCCTGATGTGCAAAAAGTTTGGGGCGGACATGGTATATACTGAATTTGTATCGAGTGACGCACTGATACGTGCGGTCAGCAAGACGGCACAAAAGTTAAGTATCAGTGATGAAGAACGCCCTGTTGCCATCCAGATATATGGAAAGGATACTGCGACGATGGTAGAAGCAGCCAAAATCGTGGAACAGGCACAACCCGATATTTTAGATATTAACTTCGGGTGTCCGGTGAAAAGAGTCGCCGGAAAGGGTGCAGGAGCAGGAATGTTGCAGAATATCCCCCAAATGCTGGAAATTACCCGTGCCGTAGTAGATGCGGTAAAAATTCCCGTAACGGTTAAAACCCGTTTGGGATGGGATGCCAACAATAAAATCATAGTAGAACTGGCGGAACAGTTGCAAGACTGCGGTATCGCCGCACTAACCATACACGGTCGTACCCGCGCACAAATGTACACCGGAGAAGCGGACTGGACACTGATAGGAGAAGTGAAGAACAATCCGCGGATGCATATTCCGATTATAGGTAACGGAGACGTGACCACGCCTCAACGCTGCAAGGAGTGTTTCGACCGTTATGGAGTGGATGCTGTCATGATAGGCCGTGCCAGTTTCGGACGTCCATGGATATTTAAAGAAGTGAAGCATTATCTGGAGACAGGCGAAGAACTGCCGCCGCTGAGTTTTGAATGGTGTATGGATGTGCTCCGCCAGGAAGTGATTGACAGTGTAAACCTGCTTGATGAACGCAGGGGGATCCTGCACGTACGCCGTCACCTGGCTGCAAGTCCTCTATTCAAGGGAATTCCCAATTTCCGCAACACACGTATTGCCATGCTTCGGGCAGAAACCAAAGAGGAGCTGTTTCAAATATTTAATGAAATACTCACCAACAGAGAAAGTAATCCGGAAAACTAATTCATTATATCCATAGCATTGTATCCGTGAAAGTAATATTTACGGATCAATGCTGTTTTATTTGAACATCGGCTGTGCAAACCACTTCTTGAACATCCAGGTCACCATTACATACAGCAGAAATGCGGAGAAGAAACCGACAATGGCGTCAATGACATAATGTGCCTGAATATAGACGGTAGCTCCACAAAGCAACATATAGAACGGTATAAGGCAAGCAAACAGTTTCTTGCTGCCACGCCACGCCATAATCATCAGGATTGTAGAAATGCCGACATGCGAACTGGGGAATGCCGCCGTAGGCCGTTCGCCTACCTGCTGAGAACCTTCTACCAGATTATAAAAGAATCCGTGTTGATATCCCGGTCCGGGCAATAACTCCTGATGATGATTGAAATAATCGCCGATGGCAGGGAAAATCCCTTTGGATACATTATCAAAACCAATAGCCGGAAAATAGAATTGAGGACCTGCAACTGGAACAAATATATAAATCAGATAATATATAAAGAAGGAAGTGACAAGCACAAAAGACATCTTTTCGAACCACTCAAACTTATAAATAAAATAGAATAGAGCCACAATCAGCATCATCGGATAATAAAAGAAATATCCCATATTGAATGCCTCGCTGACTATAAGATGTGGAAATGTATGACAGAACCAGATAGCAGGCTGACCATTGAAAATAAACTGTTCGGCAGTTGCAAATACATGATCTAAATTCGGAAAGAAACGATTGAACTCGAAAGTATCCGGATACCAGTAAGACAACAAACTCATCTGAATGACGATACGCACAAACGCCGAAAATTTACAGGGAGCAAGGCGGTAGAGATACATCAGCAGAAAAGTCATTGCGGCAATCATAGCCCTATCGAGCAACATATGCCATGGATGATCCATCCGCTGAAACAGGAATAGAATCAATATGGAAGTCAGCAGATTATAAATCAATGTAATCTTTTCCACAGCAAACAACCCTTTCCGGGTTTCTACTCGCTTAAATAAGTCTAAAGCCATCCTTCATTTTTATACCAGGCAATGGTTTCACGAACGCCCCTCTCCAAATCATATTCAGGTTCATATCCCAATTCGTTGATTGTCGGAGTTATATCACATTGCCAGTTCCGTTGTTTCATTATCTTATACTTATCAGAATTCAACGTACTGCACTTTTTGGAACGCGCAGCAACGAATTCAGCGAGCAAAGATATAACTTTTAGCACAATTAATGGACATTTCATGTGAAGAACAAATGGGTTCCCCAATTCTTTTTGTATCAGCTTCGAAAATGTACTACTTTTATAGACCTTTCCATCTGTCAGAAAATACGCTTTTCTTGTTACTTTTTTCTCCATACCCAGAAAAATTGCCTGCACAATATCTTTCACATAGATGAAAGTCAAGTCCTGACGTCTAAAACCGACCGAGAAATCAATATGTTTCTGAATAGACTTCGCCATCAGAAAATAATCAGACTCGCGGGGACCGTACACCCCGGTAGGACGATAAATGACATAGGGAAATCCCGGAATACTCTGAATATACAGTTCGGCTTTCAGTTTGCTGAAACCATAGGCCGTGTCAGGTGCCGGAGTATCATCCGTTTCTATCGGAGTATAATCTTTCTCGCGCACAGGCCCGAATACACTCAACGTACTTATATATATGAACTGTTTCGGAACCATATTCAACTCTCTCAACGTATCAATAAAATACTTTGTCTGAAGATAGTTCACATAGTCGAAAGTCTTTTTGTCGGAACATTTTGTCACGCCGGCGCAATGAATGATATAATCAAACTTGTTATACGTACCTTTGTGCCCGGAGAGTTGGGCACGAAGTTCGTTGGGATGTGCAAAATCCAGTTCCAAGAAATGAATCTTCCGGTTTTTAAGATACTGTCTGCTGCTGGTGGAGCGAATGCCCGCCCACACGCCAAACTTCCGTTTCAACGCTTCCTCCACGATGAAACTCCCGATAAAACCGCTTGCGCCCGTTATTAAAATACTCTCCATTATGATTTTCTAGGTCCTGCGTAAATAATTGATTAAAATACTCTCACCAAACATTCTTTTTATAATGCCACAAAGATACAATAAATATAAAATAAAAAGCATTTTGCATTTCTCAATTATTATTTGTTTATTTGCAACTCGATTTATTTACTATTCAACATTTTTAAATCACGTGGAAGATAAGGCCGATTTTGATTTTCTTTTTAGAAAGTACTATCCTCAACTTTATTATTACGCATTTCATCTGATTAATAATATGGAGGCTAGCAAAGATATCGTAAGTGATGCCTTTGAATTTATTTGGACCAATTACGCCAAAATAGATAAAGCCACAGCAAAATCCTATCTATACATATATGTCCGCAATAAAAGCATTGATTTCCTACGGCATCAAAATACACACGAACAGTATATACAAATCTATTCCGAACTAACTAAAAGTTATGTGGAAACAGAATATCAAGAACAAGATGAAAGAATGATGCATATCAGTAAAGCCATGGAAAAACTTACACCACACACAAGACATATTTTAGAAGAATGCTACATCCAACGTAAAAAATACCAGGAAGTGGCAGAGGAATTGAATATCAGTGTTAGCGCAGTAAGAAAACACATAGTGAAAGCTCTGCAAGTAATACGTGAGGAATGTGCAAAAAAATCATAAAGCAGGTGTCTTTATACAGGTGATTAAACGTAATATAATAAGATTGATATAGTATCCGAAAGCGATGAATGAACATACTGACAATATAAATAATACAGAAGAATCTGTAAAGAAGGCACTTGACATCATGGAGAGTCCGGCAGAAATAAGCGACAAGCAATTGCAAGAACTGCTTGAAGATGAAGAATGTCTACAAGCTTGCCGTGATATAATGGACAGCAGCCTTTTCCTGCAGCAAAAAGGCGGAACGGAACTGCCGGATATAGAAGCGGAATTAGAACGGTTCAAAAAGAAGAAAGCCGTATCGCGCATGCGTTCTATCCACAGGAAGACCGGAATCGGTATTGCCGCCATGGTTGCCATTCTCTTTGGAAGCTATTATTTCATAAACATCCTGACAACGCCTTCCATCGAACCTATTACAGTATTCACCGCCGATACGGCTCCCCAACATATTATTCTTCAGAAAGACAATGGAGAAAAAATTATGTTGAGCGAACCGGTGATAGCAGACAATCAGATTCCGCCTAAAACGGCAACTACAAAATCTGAAAAGAAAGAATTAGATTACAGGCAAGTTATTTCAAAAACAACGCAGACGCATGTGCTTACCATCCCTCGAGGTGAAAGTTTCAAGGTCGTACTGTGTGACGGAACAGAAGTATGGCTCAACGCCAATAGCAATTTTGTCTACCCCACAGCCTTTGTAGGTAAAGAACGTGTTGTCACTTTAGAAGGAGAGGCTTACTTTAAAGTAACCAAAGATTCCAACCGCCCCTTTGTTGTAAAAACCCCAACTGTGCAAACCAGGGTTCTTGGCACAGAGTTCAATATCCGCAGTTATTCTCCCGAAGATACTCACGTAGTACTTATCAATGGAAAAGTGGAAGTCAGCAATACCCAAGGAGGCTCTTATACCAGACTTTATCCGGGAGAAGACGCCCACCTGCAATCTGACGGCAATTTTGTACTCACCGAAGTGGATCTAGACTCTTATGTCTATTGGAAAGACGGGTATTTCTACTTTGATGACATCGCATTAAAAGACATTATGCAAAGTCTGGGACGCTGGTATAATGTAAATATCGAATTTAGGAGTAAAGAAGCGATGAACTATAAGATGCATTTCGTTTCCGACCGTTCCAAAAACTTGGAACACACTATTTCATTACTTAACAGAATGAAAAAAGTAACAGTAACCTTGCAGGGCAATACGCTCACCGTAGACTAACTTTTCATTGCATAAGTATAACAAATTCATACAAGAAACAACAAATTATCACTTTTATTAAAAAATAATTCGCAAAAGGGGTGTCCATTTTTTCGTTTCATACGCACTATTATTACAAACATATTAAAATTAGTGTTATTAGAATGAAACGTATGAGAAAAAATTGGAATCTATTTATTGTGTGTTTTCTATGCGTATTATGCTTTTTACCTCACCAAGTAAACGCTCAAGCAAAATCACAAAAGAAAATCACGATTGAGTTTAGCAACGAACGGTTACCGTCCGTACTAAAACGCTTGGAAAAGATCTCAGGATACAAGATCCTTTTTACGTACGATGACGTCAAAAAGTATACAGTTTCCGGATCCGCCAAAGACAAAAATATTGAGCAGGCTCTTGATATTATCTTAGCAAACAAGCCATTAGAATATCATATCGAAGACCAATTTATCACTATCACTCCCAAAGGTCCTTCCAAACAAGCCAAAGTATTCAATGTAAAAGGAGTTGTAATTTCCGGTGACGACAATCAGCCCCTTATCGGTGCAACCGTTCTCGTCAAGGGAAGTAAATCTGGTGTATTGACGGACATAGACGGAAAATTCTCAATAGAAAACGTATCGAATAAATCTGTACTGCAATTTTCCTATATAGGAATGAAGCCGCAAGACCTTGCTCCCACCCCTACAATGAATGTTACATTGATGCCTGATGTACAAACACTCTCCGAAGTTGTGGTAACAGGTATGCAGAAAATGGACAAGCGCCTGTTTACGGGAGCAACCAACCAATTAACAGCAGACAACGTAAAGCTCGACGGTCTGCCCGACATCAGCCGGGGACTTGAAGGACGTGCAGCAGGTGTATCCGTACAAAATGTATCAGGAACTTTCGGAACCGCTCCAAAAATCCGTGTACGTGGAGCCACCTCTATTTACGGCAGTTCCAAACCTTTGTGGGTAGTCGATGGCGTTATCATGGAAGACGCTATTGACGTTGGTCCGGACGACTTATCTTCAGGAGATGCAGAAACATTGATCAGTTCAGCTATCGCCGGATTAAACTCCGATGACATCGAGAGCTTTCAAATCCTAAAAGACGGTTCGGCAACCTCCATCTATGGTGCACGTGCCATGGCGGGAGTTATTGTAGTTACTACCAAAAAAGGGAAAGCGGGAGTTAGCAAGATTAGTTATACCGGTGAGTTTACAATGAGAATGGTACCTAGCTATAAAGAATTCAATATCATGAACTCACAAGAACAAATGGGTATCTATAAAGAAATGGAGCAGAAAGGCTGGCTGAACAATAGTGATACATACCGGGCAAAAGACAGTGGTGTTTATGGACGTATGTATCGTCTCATCAATCAATACAATCCGACAACCGGCCAATTCGGACTCGCCAATACTCCAGAAGCACGTAACGCCTACCTGCGTGAAGCAGAAATGAGAAACACAGACTGGTTTGATGTTTTATTTTCCAACAACGTCACACAAAATCACTCTGTCAGTATCACATCAGGAAGTGAGAAATCTTCATTTTATGCATCTTTAAGTGCCATGTCAGACCCCGGGTGGTATAGACAAAGTGAAGTTAAACGATATACTGCTAATCTGAACACAAGTTACAACATCTACAAAAATCTGTCAATCAACCTAATATCAAACGCATCATACCGCAAGCAAAAAGCTCCCGGAACATTAAGTTCGGAAGTAAATGCGGCAAGTGGAGAAGTAACACGCCAGTTCGATATCAATCCTTATTCATATGCCTTGAATACATCCCGCGCTTTGGATCCTACAGTAAACTACATAGCCAATTACGCCCCATTTAATATTCTCCATGAATTGGATAATAATTATATGGACTTAAATGTAGTTGATGTAAAGTTTCAGGGAGAATTAAAATGGAAAGCACTCCCGGAACTGGAACTGAGTGCATTAGGGGCTATCAGATACCAATCATCTTCACAAGAGCATTATATTAAAGATAATTCAAATCAAGCAACAGCCTATCGTACCGGCATGGATGATGCCACCATTCGTGATAAAAACGACCTACTCTACACTGACCCGGATAATCCCTATGCATTACCTATCAGTGTACTGCCGGAAGGTGGTATATACCAACGCAAAAATTATCGAATGTTAGGAGTCGATTTCCGTGCCACAGCATCTTGGAATCATTTATTTGCAGAGAAACATATAACCAACCTGTTTGCAGGTATGGAAGTAAATGACCTCAAACGCATGCAAGACTATTTCCAAGGATGGGGTATGCAATATACAATGGGAGAGACACCTTCTTATGTATATGAATACTTTAAAAAAGGGATTGAAGGGGGAAGTAAATATTATGGACTAAACCACACTACTACCCGAAGCGTTGCAGCATTCGCTAATGCCACCTATTCTTATGACGGCCGTTATACTATAAATGGAACTTTCCGTTATGAAGGAACCAACCGCATGGGTAAAAGCCGGTCTGCCCGTTGGTTACCAACATGGAACGTATCCGGTGCATGGAATATGCATGAAGAAGATTTCTTCAAGACTTTGAATCCGCCCCTCACCCATTTTACTCTTAAAGCATCTTATTCTCTGACAGCAGACAGAGGACCGGATTACGTAACTAATTCACATGCCATCATCACCAGTTATTCACCCTACCGCCCATTCACAAGCGGACAAGAAACTGGTCTCTACGTATCCGATCCTGAAAACAGTGAATTGACTTATGAAAAAAAGCATGAGTTGAATATCGGTGCAGACATGGGATTTTTGGATAACCGTATCAATTTTGCAATTGACTGGTATAAACGTAATAATTACGACTTGATTGGTATAACCCCAACACAAGGAGTAGGTGGTGCGATCTATAAATATGCCAACATTGCTTCTATGAAGTCACATGGTATCGAATTTACTCTTTCGACCAAAAACATTCAAACTAAAAAATTCACATGGAATACAGACTTCATATTCTCTAAAGCTAAAAATGAAATCACAGAGCTCAATGCTCGTTCCAGTGTGATGGACTTAGTCTCGGGATATGGCTTTGCCCGACAAAATTATCCGGTGCGCGGTTTGTTCTCAATCCCATTTGCCGGATTGGATATCAACGGTATTCCACAATATTATATCAACGGAGAGGTAACCAGTACCAATATTGACTTCCAGACACGCGACAATATTGATTATTTAAAATATGAAGGTCCGACCGACCCGACCATTACTGGTAGTATGGGTAACATTTTTACTTATAAAGGATTTAAACTTAATGTATTTGTCACATACTCCTTTGGAAACGTAGTACGCTTGAATCCATGCTTCAAATATCAATATAGCGACCTGTCTTCCATGCCACGCGAATTTAAAAACCGATGGACCATAGGAAATGAAGAGAAACGTACCAACATTCCCGCAATACTATCCAAGCGCCAGCTTGAAGACAACAGAGACTTAATTTATGCATACAACGCCTATAACTACTCAACGGAAAGAATCGCCAAAGGAGACTTCATCCGTATGAAAGAAATCTCTCTTTCTTACGATTTCCCCAAAGCGTGGATTGCACCGGCAAAGATTTCTAATTTATCCCTGAAACTGCAAGCAACCAATCTGTTTCTGATTTATGCGGATAAAAAGTTAAACGGTCAAGACCCTGAATTCTTTAATACAGGTGGCGTAGCCTCTCCGGTACCTCGCCAATTTACGTTAACAGTCAGATTAGGTCTTTAATTATCAAAAATTATGAAAGCAATGAAATATACAGCACTTTTATATTATATAGGAGCCATAGTAACCGTCTGCCTGACAATGTCCTCTTGCAGCAATTTCTTAGATGAGATGCCAGACAACCGGACTGAACTAACAACAGAAGAAAGTATCACTAAAATACTGGTATCAGCTTATCCCGAAACGACAAACTGCCACATCGGGGAATTTTATAGTGACAACATAGATGAAAATAGCAAAGCATACAGTTACCTTTTTCGACTGAATGAGCATCTCTATCGCTGGCAACAAACAACTGAAGAAGATCAAGATTCTCCCCACGCGTTATGGACAGACTGCTACAATGCCATCGCGTCTGCCAACCAAGCTTTACAAGCAATTGAACAAATGGGAAATCCCGCTTCACTGTCCGCACAAAAGGGAGAAGCATTGGTATGCCGCGCATATAGTCACTTTTTACTAGTTACCACATTCTGCAAAGCATACGGTACTACTTCCAAAGAAGACTTGGGAATACCCTATATTACAAAACCCGAAACGACAGTCAATCCTCAATATTCACGTGGAAACGTAGCCGAAGTTTACGAGAGAATAGCCAACGACCTGCAAGAAGGTCTGCCCCTGATTGATGACAACATTTATATCAGACCTAAATATCATTTCAATAAAAAAGCAGCTTACGCATTTGCTGCACGTTTCTACCTTTACTATATGCAACAGGATTATTCCAATTGCCAGAAAGTAATCGAATATGCTAATGCCATATTGGGCAACAACGCTTCTCACCACTTGAGAGATTGGACAGCATTAGGCTCTTTGTCCCCCAACGGCTCCATACAGCCAAACGCCTATGTAAATTCAGACAATCAAGCTAACTTACTGGTTATAACCGCCGCATCTTATTGGCCTATGGTTGCAGATCCCGGTTATGGTGCCTGCGAAGCGTATTGCAATAATGACATCACAGCCTCGGAAAACTGTAAATCTGAAGGCCCGTGGGGAGATCAGACCTCTTACCACCAAACTCCCTTCGCACCCGGCGGTTCTATAAAAAACGGTTTCCGCCGCTTGGCAATATACAGACAATTTTCCGCGTCAGGCGACAGTTGGTCGGGATATATGATGTATCCACCTTTCACAACCGATGAAACACTGCTTTGCCGTGCAGAAGCATATACACTATTGAAACGTTACGATGAAGCAGCAGCAGATATTGATACTTGGCAAAAAGCTTTCACTACAAATACAGAAACCTTAACCAAGGAGTCAATCAATGATTTTTATACTGAATTGTCCTATTATCAGCCGGAAAATCCAACTGTAAAAAAACAGTTGCATCCCGATTTTACTGTTGAAAATGGCATGCAGGAAAATCTTATTCATTGTATCTTACACGCAAGACGTCTCCTGACATTGGAAGAAGGACTTCGATGGCAAGACATAAAACGTTACGGCATTGTTATTTACCGCCGTTACTTTGAAGGTTACACATTAATGGGAATTACAGATAAAATGGAAGTTGATGATCCGAGGCGTGCAGTTCAATTGCCTACCAGCGTTATCACAGCAGGTATGGAACCAAACCCTAGAAATAACTAATTCATCTGGAGGAAAGAAATATGAAAAGACATTACTATATATATAGTTTAATAATTATTCTGACCTGTGTATTGGGAAGTTGTAACAATGATGAAGATGTGGACAAAGCACACAGTATATTTTCGACAGAAGAAGTGGAGCGTGCCATGTTTGACAAATGGATACTGGACAACTATACTAATACTTATAACATACAATTAAAATATCGCATGGAAGACAATGAAAGCGATATGAGTCATGTATTGATACCGGCAGAATACACAAAATCCGTCGTTCTAGCTAAAATTGTCAAACATGTATGGTTGGAAGCCTACGATGAAATCACAGGTAATCCTAAATTTCTATGCCAATATGTTCCCCGGACAATTCACTTCATCGGTTCGCCTGCCTATGAGGATAACGGAACAATGGTACTGGGAACTGCGGAAGGAGGAATGAAAATCACTCTTTATAATGTAAATGACATCAATCCGGAATACATTGATATGAGTGTATTAAACGAATATTACTTTGAGACCATGCATCATGAATTCGCACATATCCTACACCAGACCAAAAACTATGATCCTTCATTCGACCGTATAACAGAAAACGCTTATATCGGAAGCGACTGGTATATGACCAGAACCGAAGAAGCATGGAAACAAGGGTTTATCACACCTTACGCCATGAGTGAGTCACGTGAAGATTTTGTAGAAAATATTGCGATGTATGTAACCAATACAGCCGCTTACTGGGATAATATGCTTGCCAATGCAGGAGAACAAGGAAGGGCACTTATCCAACAGAAGTTCGACATAGTATACAACTACATGGAGCAAACATGGGGAATTAATCTGGATGACTTACGTGAAATCGTCCTACGTCGCCAAAACGAAATAGCAGAAGGCAAAATTGATTTAAGTGTCATTGAATAAAAACTAGAATTATGAAGAAATACCTATCAATATGCATACTATTGACATTAACAAGTATCGGATTACAGTCCTGTCTTTTTTCCGAAGAGGACGTATTTGATGAATCATCTGCCAATAGAGCTACAGCTGATGTCGCTAAATGCCAAGAAATCCTGAAAGAAGCTTCCAATGGCTGGAAACTTGAATACTATGTAGGCAGCGATTACTCTTCCGGAGCAATAACTTTCCTCATGAAATTTGATGGAACGCAAGTACAGATTGCTTGTGAAGGAGGTACAGACGACTACATAGCTGGTGAGAAGATAACTTCACTCTATCAAGTAAAAACAGAACAAAGTACCATGCTTACCTTCGACACATACAACCCGTTACTTCATTCATTTTCTGCTCCTTTGGGAATGAATATAAATCTGGAAGGTGACTATGAATTCATCATATTGGAAGCCTCTTCGGAGAAAATAATCCTACAAGGCAAGAAGTACAAGAATATAATGGAAATGACTCCGATGCCCGAAGACGAACCTTGGGGCACTTATCTTAAGAATGTAATACAAGTCGAAAAAAACGCATTCTTAAATACTTATAACCTGCAAAAAGGAGGAGAAACGCTAAAAGTTTTCAAAAGAGCTCCCGGCACATTAAGTATCTTCGATGTATATAATACCGATGCCGAAGAAGCAAGCGAGTCATTAGCTTATATCTATACAGATAAAGGATTCAAATTACGAGTTCCTTACATAATCAACAATATATCCATACAACATTTTACATGGAATACACTAACCCGGAAATTCACCTGTACAGACGAAGGAGCCACCGATGTAACCCTCAATGAGTTCTATCCGGAAGGATACTTTCAATATAAAGATTTTATTGGAGATTATATTTTAGGGTTCAACAGTTACATGACGGGAAGTGGGTATGCAGAAGCGTCAATCACCCCTTTGGTAGAAGGAGAAACTTATAAGCTTTCGTTACCACTTACTTATTTCCAAATAAGCATTGAAGTTATTCTGAAATATGATAAGGGAAGCGGGCAAATAATACTCGACTCACAAGATCTCGGATTAAATCCCCTATTTCAATATTACTTCGCTATTGCCGCTGGAACAGAAGGATATGCTCATCCGGAGATAAGTATAATCTCCAAATTACGTAATGGATTAATCAGCAAGGTCGAAAGTACAGAACCATTTGGTTTCTATCTCGTAGACAAGATTACTCAGACGAACTCTGCCCTCATGGTTTGGGCCTATTCATCCGACAAATATTCAGAAAGCACAATGGCCGGTTACATTGAATACTTCAGATATCTCATGATGAAAAAGAAAACAGAGGAAAAACAATAGATTTATATAACGTATGAAAAAGATATATTTAAACATAGTATCCATTATCCTTTGTATGACAATGATAACAGGATGCGACAACGAAGAGAATATTTCGGTATCTGACTTGCAAATTCTGGCATCCGAAATACATATGGATGCCACAGGTGGAAAAGGATATGTAGAAATCAGTTCATCAAAAACAGTCAGTGCCCGGCTGACAGATACTGGCTGGTGTAGCATCGAAGAAATAACTGATAATAAAATAACTATCAACACCCAACCTAACTATGGTTATTCCGGTCGCTCAAGCCAACTGGTCATTACTGATGGAGTCAAAGAAGAAAAACTTACCGTGATGCAATCCGGGGCGGTTTTTGTTTTTGAAGACAGCAAATGGATACAGCGCGTAACAAATGCCGCAACTACCTTACACGTTAAACAGTACGGTTCTTTCCCTTGTATCGTAAACATACCGGAAGAAGCCCGTAACTGGTTATCGTATAAAGAGGATGACAACGGTAAAGGGGGGACATTTATAATAACCCAAAACACATCTAATAATATCCGTGCCGCCAAAATCACAGTAACTAATGGTAACCGAGATTTTGAATATCAGATACTCCAGTATGAAGTAGATGATATGTTGGGAACGTGGAATGGACAATATACTAATGATTTTCAAACATATTACGCTTTGAAAGATGTAAAAATCACCAAAGAAGAAGACGGAACTTACTCTGTAGCAAACCTGGCCAACAGTCAACCTTATACATTAAGAGGAGAAGCCGAAAATAACACACTAACCTTTGAAGCCGGCCAGTATCTCGGAAAAATGTATGATATGTTTTACCTAGGTCTCGCTATACAAGATACCCGGGGAGAAATGCATGAAGCCGGCTACAAAATAGGACTTGGCCCCGTTATATTAGCAGACGGAACAATCGGCTTAATGTTTGACGACACAATAAGGGAATATCCTTCAATCGCCTTTTATTTCATAGCATATATTGATGAGTTCCTTGACGAAGCTTATGGAGCAGCATATATATTCGCAAACTGTTTACTATACAAATAGAACTAAAAACCATTTAATTAAAACGCATTTATGAGAAAAGACTTACTATTAGGAATTGCTGTCACCTCTCTGATCGGATTGTCAAGTTGCAGCAGCGATGATGAGAACACAACATGGGGTATTTCTGCACCAGATGCCGCCCTTACAGTCTCTTTACCTTCGGACTTTGCATGGAATAATGACTCGAAGATAGGGCTTTACTGTGCGCAAGCTTATGACAATGGTACAGTTGGGGTAATCAACAAAGCTATAGCTATTACAAGCGGAGCCGGTACAAACAACGCCGGACTGGCCAATGCCATAAAACCGGGTGAAGGAGCAAACAAACTTTATGCATATTATCCTTACAATGAAGCCTTGGGAGAAAATCCTGCAAAAGTAAAAGTCAGTATTCCTTTACTTCAAAAGCAGAATATGCCCGATCCTACTCAAAGCACCAATGAATATTCGTTCTTTTATGGAACACAAACAGCAACTCCGGTCGATGCCAGTCCGATGACTGCAAATATTGCAATGAAAAATCTATTCTGTGTATTAGAGTTCAATATAGGCACAACTGCATTCGGAATAGGTAAACAATTATCCGAAATCACAGTATCAGCCGAAGATGCTAAGCTAGCCGGTGACTTTAGAGTGAATCTGACAACAGATAAAGTTGTCGCAGACGGTACAGCCGATGCCTCTTATATTTCTGCCAACTCTATCACTTTACAAATGGAAGGGACAGCAGGAACATTAGCCGCAGCTCCTATAAAAGCACGTATTGCAATGAATCCGGCACAATTGGAAGGCAAACAATTGAAAATCAAAGTCAAGCTAGGAAATGACTCATGGGAATTCACAGAAGATGGACGTAACTATCTGGCAAATAAAATATACTCTGTTGATTTGAATCTGACAGATCCTCCATTAAATCTGAATGAAAAAGGATATTCAAACAGTTACATGGTAAACCAACCCAATACAACATACAAATTTGATGCAAAAGTACAGGGAAATGGAAAAGCCACTACAGGTATAACACCACAATCTATTGATCCGAAAGACGCCTTTATTGTGTGGGAATCCACTTCAGCACAGAACGGAGTCATCAAAGACGTTAAATTATCAACAGATGGATTTGTTACTTTCACTACTTCCGGTACTATCGGCGGAAATGCCCTGATCGCTGTTACTGACGGCATACCAACTGATGAATTCCCTAAAGGAACTATTTTGTGGAGTTGGCATATCTGGAGTACCGATTATGATATTTCACAAGATGCAGCTATTACTAATGCTGACGGAGTTAAATTCCACTTTATGAGAATTAACTTAGGTGCACTAAGCGTTGCTCCAGACGCAAATGGATATGGATTAAAATACCAATGGGGACGCAAAGACCCATTTTTCTATGATGGAATCCCTTCTGGAGGAGTGGTAACAGGCGTAGTATCCGACCAAATGTATGGATGGCAATCCAGTGCATATTCTCCAGAAGTAGGAGGTGAAGATTTATCATTGTATTATTCAACTGTATTTCCAACAGCTTTCTTCAAAGGCGGTTATGGAACGGATAATGATTGGTACGGAACAGGAACAGGTATAGAAAACAGAAATAATAATTTATGGGGAAATCCTGAAAACGGATTAGGAAATAAATCTATTTATGACCCATGTCCGGTAGGTTATCGTGTACCTCCACAAGCTGCATATAATAAATTCAGCAAACCTACAGAATGGAAATTTGAGAACAATGGCTGGAATTTCCCGACAGATAATGGTGAAAAGATATTCTTTACAACAGCTTCCAGTTTTTTAACTTTCAGTACCGGAATTCTATCACCTGGTGGTCCAAGTGGGAAAATGGGATATTACTGGAGTACCAGTACAAACTCCAATACAAAAGTTAACGCATCAGGTTTAAGAATCGAATCAAGTTTTGTAAATAACAACCAGACTATTCAAAGAGCATCCGGTGCTGCTGTTCGTTGCATCCGTGAATAAATCTCTCTCTTAAATATTAATTTAACATTAATGAATTGAAGAGCTGTCTCCGCGAGGAAGCAGCTCTCCTTATATCCGTCTATCAACCTGCCTATTAGTTTTCATAACCTCGTACACGACAAACAATCTACCACAAATTATTAAATACAAGCCCGCACCGCTATTTTTCTTTCCTCAAAGTTTCCATAAGGAAAATAATCGTCTATCTTTGTAACTACATATTTTTAAAAGACTACATTATGGCGAAAAAGAAAGAAAAGAAAGAGAAAAAGGCCGGCAAGAGAATGAGTAAGAAAGAGCTGGCAGCGTTGTTAATAGACTTTTTCCATGCCAAACCCAATGAGATTCTAAGCATGAAATACATTTTCTCGGAATTGCGTCTCACCACTCATCCGCAGAAAATGCTATGCGTCGATATACTACATGACCTTTTAGATGACGATTATATCAGTGAAATAGAAAAAGGAAAGTTTCGTCTGAACAGTCACGGAACGGAGATGATAGGCACTTTCCAACGGAAGAGCAATGGTAAGAACTCGTTTATTCCCGAAGAGGGAGGCGATCCGGTATTCGTAGCCGAACGTAATTCCGCCCATGCGATGAATAACGATAAGGTAAAGATAACCTTCTATGCCAAACGGAAGAACAGGGAAGCCGAAGGAGAAGTCATCGAAATACTGGAACGTGCCAACGATACATTCGTCGGAACGCTGGAAGTGGCTAAGTCCTATGCATTTCTGGTGACGGAGAACCGTACGCTTGCCAATGATATCTTCATCCCGAAAGACAAGTTGAAAGGCGGAAAGACGGGAGACAAGGCAATCGTAAAGGTGACCGAATGGCCGGACAAAGCAAAGAACCCCATCGGACAAGTAATAGATATATTGGGACAGGCTGGCGATAACACCACGGAGATGCACGCTATTCTCGCAGAATTCGGTTTGCCGTATGTATATCCGAAATCAGTAGAAACGGCGGCCGATAAGATTCCTGCTGAAATCTCTGCCGAAGAGATTGCCAGACGCGAGGACTTCCGTAAGATTACCACTTTCACCATCGACCCGAAAGATGCCAAAGACTTCGACGACGCACTCTCCATCCGCCCCATCAAAAACGGACTGTGGGAAGTAGGCGTACACATCGCCGACGTGACACATTACGTAAAAGAAGGCGGAATCATCGATAAGGAAGCCGAAAAGCGTGCCACTTCCGTCTACCTCGTAGACCGCACCATCCCGATGCTTCCCGAACGTTTGTGCAACTTCATCTGCTCACTTCGCCCGAACGAGGAGAAACTCGCTTTCTCCGTCATCTTCGACATCACCGAAAAGGGAGAAGTCAAAGACTCACGCATCGTGCATACAGTTATCAATTCCGACCGCCGTTTCACCTACGAAGAAGCGCAGCAGATTATTGAAACCAAAGAGGGGGACTTCAAAGAAGAAGTACTCATGCTGGATACCATTGCGAAAGCACTTCGCGAAAAACGATTCGTAGCAGGAGCCATCAACTTCGACCGTTATGAAGTGAAATTTGAAATTGACGAGAAAGGGAAACCTGTCAGCGTTTACTTCAAAGAATCGAAAGATGCCAATAAACTCGTAGAAGAATTCATGCTGCTTGCCAACAAGACCGTGGCTGAAAAGATAGGACGTGTGCCCAAGAACAAGAAACCCAAAGTACTTCCTTACCGTATCCACGACCTGCCCGACCCAGAAAAACTGGAAAACCTGTCGCAATTCATCGCCCGCTTTGGCTATAAGGTACGTACAAGCGGAACCAAGACGGACATATCAAAATCCATCAACCACCTGCTGGACGACATCCACGGAAAGAAAGAAGAGAACCTGATAGAAACCGTATCCATCCGCGCCATGCAGAAGGCACGTTATTCAACGCACAATATCGGTCACTACGGACTGGCATTCGAATACTATACGCATTTCACCTCGCCCATCCGCCGATTCCCGGACATGATGGTACATCGCCTGGTCACGAAGTATTTGGACGGCGGGCGCAGCGTATCCGAAGCCAAGTATGAAGACCTTTGTGACCACAGTTCGAACATGGAGCAAATCGCGGCCAACGCCGAACGCGCTTCCATCAAATACAAACAGGTGGAATTTATGAGCGAACGGTTGGGGCAGATTTATGACGGCGTTATCTCCGGTGTCACTGAATGGGGGTTATACGTCGAACTGAACGAAAACAAGTGCGAAGGTCTTGTACCTGTCCGCGACTTGGACGACGACTATTACGAATTCGACGAAAAGAACTACTGCCTGCGCGGACGCCGCAAGAATAAGACATACAGTTTGGGAGACGCTATCACCGTTCGTGTGGCACGTGCCAACCTGGAAAAAAAACAACTTGATTTTGAATTAATAGAGAAATAAATTCACCGCAAAGGACGCAGAGTACACGGAGTTTTTTACTTCATGATTTCTCAGTGTGCTCTGTGCCTTGTGGTGAACAAAACAGCCATTATGAAAACCTTTATCATTGAAGACAGACAAAGAATCGAATCTATCATTCTTCATTGTGACGCTTGCTTTGTAGGCATAGTCGATATGGAAGGCAATCCATACGTGGTTCCCATGAACTTCGGTTATGAAAACGGTGTCATCTATCTCCACTCCGGCCCCGAAGGCAGTAAAGTGGAAATGCTGGAACATAATAATAATGTCTGCATCACTTTCAGTCTCGGACACAAACTCGTCTACCAGCACGAGAAAGTAGCTTGCAGTTACAGTATGCGTTCCGAAAGTGCCATGTGCCGTGGAAAAGTAGAGTTCATCGAGGGTATGGATGAGAAACGTAACGCATTGGACGTTATTATGCGTCACTATACAAACAATGAATTCAACTATTCCGACCCGGCTGTCCGCAACGTCAAAGTATGGAAAGTACCGGTAGACCAGATGACGGGAAAAGTCTTCGGTCTGCGAGCTGATGAAAAGCCATGAAACGGCTTCTGACATTCTGTTTATTCACAATTATCCTTCTGTTACCTGCTTTTTCCGTTTCCTCACACCCCCAAAAACAGGTAAACAGCCATTCTTTTACCTATCAGTATCTCACCACTAAGGAAGGGCTGAGCAACCAACGCGTTTTCTCCATTATCGAAGACAAGAAAGGTTTCATTTGGATTTCCACCCGTTCGGGTGTGGACTGCTTCAACGGCAGAAATGTGAAGAACTACAACCTCTTCGGAGAAGACATCATCGTAGACGGAGCCGGACGCATGATTTACCTGACCAAAGACTCGCACGAAAACCTTTGGGCATACACAAGTGCCGGTAAGATATTCAAATACGACTCCATATCCGACTCCTTCACACTCGAAATTGATGTAGCGGAACTAACAGAAAGCGGAATTTTACAGAACGACCTCTTCATCGATTCGTCCGACCACTTTTGGTTCGGACTGAAAAGCGGCCTGTTCCGCTACGACAACTCCAGTAGCAACATAAAGAACCTGCTGAAAGGGAAATGCATCAATTCCATACACTTCGCCCCAGCAAACGAAACCCTATACATCGCCACCACCGAAGGGCTTTACGAACTCAACCCGCAGAACGAAGAAATCACTTCCACATTGCCAGGCTTCTATATCCAGTCCATATTCTACGACTCCGCAACATCTCTTCTGTGGATAGGCACGTTCAATTCCGGAGTAAAAGTGCGGAATACCCGCACGGGTAACTACCTGTCCAATGAATCACTGGAGCAATTGCCCCATCTCCCCTATCGTTCCATCATCCCTTATGACGAACGGACACTATTATTGGGAGTAGACGGAACAGGCGTATATGCAACCACCCGCGACGCAAAATCCTCATGGTCTTTCCTCAACGCCAACCAGGAAGAAGAAGGCGAACTGAAAGGCAACGGCATCTATGCCCTCTGTAAAGACAGCTCTTCCAACCTATGGATTGGAAGCTATACAGGTGGTGTCGCCTGTGCCAACCCCAAAAAATATTTCTTCGAACTCACCCGACACGAATACAAAAACCCGCAATCGCTGACGAACAACCACGTCAACGCAATCCTCGAAGACGACGAAGGCGACCTATGGTACGCCACCAATCAAGGCATCAGCGTGCACTTGACTAAGTCTGGCAACTGGAAACACTTCCTGAAAGAAAACGTATTCCTGACTCTCTGCAACGATGGGGACGGCAATGTATGGACAGGCGGCTACGGCACAGGCGTATATTGCCTCAACAAATACACAGGCATCCGCCGCCATCTCACCACCGACCGTCCCGGCACACTGACTACCAACTACATCTACTCCATCCTGAAGGACGAAAACAAAGACCTCTGGTTCGGCGGCATGTACGGCAACCTCGTCAGATACACCCCATCCCAGGCGGGAAAAGCAGAAGAATTCACCTCATACGGCATCACGCTTATAAACTCAATAACCACAGTCAGCAAGGACACCCTGGCACTAGCCACAGCCAACGGGCTTTACCTATTGAATAAACAGACGGGGAACTTCAAACAATACTTCACCTCGCCTTCCAATGCCGACACCCGGAGCAACAGCTTCATCTATTCCATGTATTTCCCGACCCCCGATAAGGTATGGTTCGGAACAGACGGCGGCGGCATCAACCTGCTGGACTTGCAAACGGGCAAAGCCGTCACCTACTCCACAGCAGACGGCCTGCCTTCCAACTATGTCTACAGCATTCTGCCCGACAACGAAGGTCATCTATGGCTCAGCACGGACAAGGGACTGGCATACATCACCCCGTCCCCCACACCGGAAATAACCAATATCGGCTTCCTCGACGGACTGGCAAACGAATTCAACTTCATGTCCTACACCCGCCTGAGAAACGGAGATTTCATCTACGGAAGCACCAACGGCGCCGTACGCTTCAACCCGGAGAACTTCACCCGTCCTCTCTACGAAGCCCCCCTACACTTCACCTCTTTCGAAGTCCCACAAAAATCACGCGAAAAGACCGAAGAGAAGAAGATACAATTCAACCGTATGCTGAACGAAGGGGAAACGATTCAACTGAAATACAACGAGAACTCGTTCCTTATCTCTTTCATCTCCGTCTCCTACCAGTATCAGCAGGACATTCAATACAGCTACCAACTGGAGGGATTCGAACAGACTTGGAGTGCCCCGACCGGCGAACTCAGTATCCGGTACACCAATATCCCACCGGGCGACTACACTTTCCGCGTAAAAAGCATGAGCAAGAACGGCGGACAGCAACTGGACGAGCAAACCATCCGCATACACATAGCGCAGCCCTACTGGAACACTGCCCTCGCCTGGCTGATATACATCATCCTGCTGGCAGGAATCACCTATTTCGTATGGCGTTTCTTCGCCAACAAAATGGAGAAGAAGCACTTCTCCGAAAAGATACAGTTCTTTATCAACACCGCCCACGATATCCGCACTCCGGTGACGCTTATCATGGCTCCCCTCGGCGACCTGAGCAAAGAAGAAGGACTCTCCAAAGAGGGAAGAAAATACCTGCAAATCGCCCACAAGAACACAGAGAAACTGTACAACCTAATCACCCAGCTACTCGACTTCCAAAAGATAGACACCACCCACCTCACCCTGCAAGTAGCCGAATACGACCTGAAATCGTACTTACAGGAGAAGGTTCTCAACTTCCAGACACTCTGCGAAAACAAGCAAATCCGCATGCAGCTATTCCTGCCGGATTCCCCCGTCTCCCTATGGATGGACAAGGACAAAGCGGATAAAATCTTCGACAACCTTTTCTCGAACGCAGTGAAATATACTTCCACAGGCGGAGAAATCACCATCAAAGCTGAACAGAACGACAAGAAAATAACCATAATAGTGAAGGACAACGGTATAGGTATCCCGCGCAAAGCGCAGCGTTATATCTTCTCCAACTTCTACCGTGCCGAAAATGCCGTCAACTCCAAAGAGACAGGCAGCGGCATCGGTCTGCTTCTCACCCGCCGCCTTATGAAACTGCACAAAGGGCATATCTCTTTCAGCAGCAACGAGGGCGAAGGCTCTACCTTCCTGCTCACTTTCCGCAAGGGAAACCGCCACCTGGCAAGATACATCGTCCCTGCCCGGATAGACGCTTCCATCATTTCCGCCACCGAACCAGTTACAGAAATCATTGAACCGTCCGACTTGTCCGAAACCAACAACACAGACAACAATACCGACACCCCCCCGCAAACGGACAAATCCAAAGAGCGGATAATGATAGTAGAAGACAACGACGAACTCCGCTTCTACCTCAAAAAAACATTCGCGCCTATCTATTCCGTTATCGACAAGCCCGATGCCGAATCGGCTCTCGAATACTTGAAAGACAAATCCGTAGAACTGATAATCTCCGATGTCATGATGCCGGGCATCCAGGGAGACGAACTCTGCCGCCGTATAAAATCGGACTTCGCCACCTCGCATATCCCCGTCATCCTGCTGACTGCCAAGACAGAGAAAGACGCCATCCTCGAAGGACTGGAAAGCGGCGCGGACGACTACCTGACCAAGCCCTTTGACACGGAAATCCTAAAGACCAAAATCAAAGGAGTATTGCAGAACCGCAAGATTATGCGGGAGTACTTCCTTTCCCATTCGCTCAGTCCTACTCCTGCTGCCGCTACTCCAAACGAAGAAAAAGAAAACGCAGAATGTACTGCCAGTCTCCTGTCCCCCATGGACAAGGAATTCCTTGAACGCTGTACCAGACTCGTCACGGAAAACCTGGCAAACCCGGACTTCACCATCAACCAACTCTGCCGCGAAGTGGCACTCAGCCGCACCCTGTTCTATGAAAAGCTGAAAGCCCTGACAGGACAAGCGCCCACCGAGTTTATCAAGTTGCTGCGTATGACGGAAGCCGCCAATCTATTGAAACAACAGATTCCGGTGCAGGAAGTCGCCCTCTTGGTAGGCTTCACTGACTCCAAGTATTTCAGTACGGCATTCAAGAAGCATTACGGAGTTTCTCCAAGCAAATTCCTCTAAAAATCTATGAATAATCCAATGAGTTGTGTTAAATAGCCCTATATACATTGTATACATAATATATCTTTGTATCAAATACTTAAGATTATGGCAACAATAGCATTAGAAAAGAAGAATGACAGATTCATTCCTACTTCATAGCTTAAGTTTCCCTATACATCATAGCCAGAGAACCCACATTAGAATACAACAAACATAAAAGATACCCCAAACAAGTACCTCTATATCACATTCTTCCGGTTTTCGCTGTTTATTCCACCATTTTCACTATACTTGCAGCGCAAAAAAGGTGGAAAAACGTAAATCCGATAGTTTTTCAACCTATTCCGATAGCTTTCAAACCTGGCTAGGCGGAGTTACGTCCTATATTTGCGACGTAAATCAACAATCTAATATCATAATTAAAATGAAAAAGCAGTTAACCCTAATGCTCTGTCTGTTGTTATTCATACCTAGATATGGATACGCGGAAGACGAAGTAATCCACCAAGTTGTACAGCAGACTTCCAAAGTGAAAGGTACAGTTACGGATGAGCAAGGCGAACCTCTGATTGGAGCCAGCATTGCCGTCAAAGGTACCACACAGGGAGTTATCACCGATTTCAACGGTCAGTTCAGTATTGATGCTTCGAAGAATGCTACATTAATAGTAAGTTATGTAGGTTACCGTTCCGAGGAAGTACAGGTAAAAGGACAGTCCACTCTTAAAATCGTCTTGAAGGAAGACAGTAAAATCATCGACGAGGTAGTAGTTACCGCATTGGGTATCAAGCGCGAACGGAAAGCGCTCGGTTATTCCATCGGAGAAGTGAAAGGCGAAGAGCTGGAAAAAGCCAAGGAAACGAATGTCATCAACTCACTGGCTGGTAAAATTCCGGGACTGGTTATCAGTCAGACTGCCGGCGGCCCTTCCGGTTCGTCGCGCGTCATCGTTCGCGGTAGCACGGAAATGACGGGAAACAACCAGCCGCTTTATGTAGTGGACGGTGTGCCTTTGGATAATTCCAATTACGGAAGTGCAGGTACTTACGGTGGTTATGATCTAGGTGACGGCATCTCAAGCATCAATCCGGACGATATAGAATCAATGTCCGTATTGAAAGGGCCGGCAGCTTCGGCTCTATATGGTAGCCGTGCGTCCCACGGTGTGATTCTTATCACTACGAAGAAAGCAAGTACCAAAAAGAAATTCGCGGTAGAGTTGAACAGCACCACCACTTTCGAGAAGCAGTTGACGAAATGGGACGATGTACAATACGTATACGGTCAGGGAACCGGCGGACGTATCAATGGTACGGACGACCAATATTCGTCCAACAAGAACTGGGGGCCTAAAATAGATCCGGGACTGAATCTGACCTATTTCGATGGAGTGACCCGTCCGTATGTAGTCATTCCCAATAATATCGATGGTTTCTTCAGAACCGGTATGACTACGACAAACACCATCGTTGTCAGCACAGTGAAAGACGATACAGGTATCCGCGCCACTTACACGGATATGCGCAACAAGGACATTCTTCCCAATACGAAGATGAGCCGCAACACACTGAACCTGCGTGCCAACACCACGATAAACAAAAAAGTAGACCTCGACCTCAAAGTGACCTACACCCGCGAAGACGTAAAGAACCGTCCCGCACTGTCCGACCACCGCGCCAATCCTGCGAAGAACCTGATGTCGTTGGCAACTACCTACGACCAAAAATGGCTGCGCGACAACTACAAGGATGCCGACGGCAACTACTACGACTGGAACGGACGCGATGTATGGAACCTCAACCCTTACTGGGTGCTCAACGAAATGACCAACGAATCGGGAAAGGACAAATTCATGGGTTCGGCACTAGTACGCTACAATGTCAACGAGCATCTCAAGATTCAAGTAACCGGTGGCGCGGATATTAACTTCATGAACTTCCAAGACTACGCCGCCCCGTCCTCACCGGGATTCGAGCAGGGACAGTTGCAAATCAGCGACTTCCGAAACCGGATGTACAACGTAGAGGCACTGGCTATCTACAACAACAGCTACAAGAAGTTCGACTACGGAGTAACCATCGGCGGAAATATCTATAAAGTAGACAACAAGACCCAGATTGTGACTGCCAAAGAAATGGTAATGCGTGATGTAGTAGCTTTGCAAAGTTTCACAAGCAAGGAAATCACCGAAGGAACCTACCGCAAACAGATTAACTCGCTCTACGGTTCTATCAACCTCGCCTATGGCAACTTCGTCTATCTGGACGCAACGTTGCGCGGCGATCATTCGTCTACCCTGCCTTCGGGAAACAACACCTATCTGTATCCATCGGTATCAGGGAGCTTCCTGTTCTCGGAATTCTTCAAGATTAATCCCACGATACTGCCTTACGGCAAAGTGAGAGTGTCATGGGCGCAAGTAGGCAGCGACACAGACCCTTACCAACTGGGACTTTCCTACGAACTGTCTCCCAAGGAATACTCAGGTTATGCACTGTCACAAATTGCCAACACCACCATCCCGAACAAAGACCTCAAACCAACCAAGACCAACTCCGCCGAAGTGGGACTGGAACTGAAATTCCTGAAAAACCGCATCGGACTGGACTTTACCTACTATACCCAAAAGAGTAGCAACCAAATCATGCGCTTGAACACCACCGGAACTTCCGGCTACAACTCCATGCTGATAAATGCCGGAGAAATAGAAAACAAGGGTATAGAAATCGCACTGAACACACGCCCCATACAGACCAAGGATTTCTCATGGGACTTGAACATCAACTTCTCAAAGAACAGCAATAAGGTAAAAAGACTGGCTTCAGGCATTAAAGAATTTGAACTGGAATCGGCACGCTGGATTAACGTAAAAGTGGCTGCCGTAGAAGGTCAGAACTACGGTTCCATCCTCGGAAAAGACTTCCTGAGAAACGACGCCGGACAGATTATCGTAGATGCCACTACAGGACTCCCGAAAGTGACGGAAGACCTGCGGGTACTGGGCAACGCCACCTGGAAATGGACGGGCGGTATCACCACCAACCTGACTTACCGCGACATCTCCCTGTCCGCCATCTTCGACATCAAGGTAGGAGCCGACGTTTACTCCATGTCTTCCCGCTCTTCCTACATGACAGGAAAGGACAAGGCAACCCTCGCGGGACGTGACGGCTGGTACGAATCGGAAGAAAAACGTCTGCAAGCCGGAGTGACGGAAGCCAAATGGGAAGCGACGGGCGGTTATCTCGTAGACGGAGTCATAGAAATGGCAGACGGAAGCTTCGTGGAAAACAAGAAATTCGTAGACCCCGAAGTATATTGGAAACATATAGCCGACCAGACTCCGGTACCGTTTATCTACGATAACTCTTACGTAAAGGTACGCGAAATAACGCTGGCTTACCGTTTACCCAAAAGATGGATAAGTAAAGTATTTGATGCCGTATCCGTATCGTTCGTGGCGCGCAATCCGTTCATCATCTACAAGAACGTACCGAATATCGACCCGGATTCCAACTACAACAACGGTTCGGGAATGGGACTGGAATACGGCTCGCTGCCATCCAGAAGAAGCTATGGTTTCAATGTTAACGTAAAATTCTAATAGTAAGCAATCATGAAAACAATCTATAAAATCACCTTCGGCATACTATGCATATGCAGCCTTCTACTGGGAGCCTGCACCGACTTTGAGGAACTGAACACAGACCCTTCCAGGGCCTCATCTACCGACCCGAATCATCAACTGTCTATGATTCAACTCCAGACATGGGGACATTGGCAGATGTGCCAGCCCTACCCGTTCTACCTCGCCGCCTTCGCGCAATATATGCAGGGCGACTGGAACACCACGAACTACGGCGGACAGTACCGCAAGAACGATGCCGAAATGGGAAATACATGGAATCTGATGTACCCGGCACTCATCAAGAACATTGTCGACATTTTGGACAAGACCAAAGGCAACGAAAGAGAAATCAACATCCACTCCGTCGTCCGTATCTACAAAGTCTATCTTTTCTCCATACTGACGGACATGTACGGTGACTGCCCCTACTTCGAAGCCGGAAAAGGCTTTATCTCCGGCAACGTGAAACCCGCCTATGACAAACAGGAACTGATATACAAAGATTTCCTGAAAGAACTCGGCGAAGCAGCAGAAGCCCTTACCGCTGACGGCGACAAAGTGACAGGCGACATTATCTATCAAGGCAATATTGACAAATGGAAACGTTTCGCCAACTCCCTGCACCTGCGCTATGCCATGCGTATCGTAAATGCAGAACCGGAACTGGCCAAACAGGAAGTTATCAAAGCCATCGGTCAGGAAGCCGGTCTGATGCAGTCCGCCGCCGATGATGCCCTGATAGCCTATACCGACATTTTTGACTGGGCATCCAACGAATACCGCAGAAACGGGCTCGCCCAAATGTGGAGAGGCCGTGAAGCATATCCCACAGCTTATATATGCAGCACATTCTGGAAACAACTTGACGCCACTTCCGACCCGCGCCAGTTCGTATTCGGGCGTTGCTACGATGAAAGTTCTGCAAATAACCCATTCGGACGTGTGGATTTGACAGAGGAAATGATTGAAACGGAAGCTGCCAAGTTCCAACCTTGCAACCCGGGATATTTCTGGTACAGCAACGGGACATGGCCGGAAGGGTATTGGAGCAAGCTGACCAACAAATGGCAGGATAAGGCCACCCGCCCGCAGCTCAACAATATCTTCCTGAAAGGCGACATGCCCGGAGTAGTCATGACATACGCGGAAGTGGAATTATTGCTGGCAGAGGCCAAAGCCCGTTGGGCAGGAGAGATTTCGACTGGTGCCGACGCTTCCGCACATTACGAGAACGGCGTACGTGCAGCCATCCACTTCTTGGAGAAATTCGGAGCCAAAACTTTCGACGAGCAAGCCATCGACACCTATTTGCTGGCTAATCCGCTCCCTGCCAACGGACTGGATGCGCAACTCACCGCCATCAATACCCAGTTATGGATTCTGCACTTCAACAATATCCCCGAAGGATACGCCAACTGGAGAAGGACGGACATTCCCGTATTACTTCCTTCGCCCCACTACGGAGCAGTGACGATTGACTCGCAGACTACACCGTTGCGTCTCTGCTATCCGTTGTTCGAGAGTTCGTACAATCCCGAAGGTTATCAATCCGCCATACAGGCGATGGATGGCAAAGATGACTGGAACTCACCGGTATGGTGGGACAAATAAACCAAAGAGAATCAACACTAAAAAGAAGAAACGATTATGAAGAAAATACTATTTATATGCACATTACTGGTATCACTATTTGCCATGAGCGGTTGCAGCGATGAGATAGACACTCCGGTACTGACCACTGACGAATATCCGCGCATATTAGGACGCTGGCCGGACAAACAGGAAGACGGCACACTGGGAAAATTCAGTATCCCGCTAAACCAGATACTCAATATTAACGTACAATACACGCCTGCCGAACTATGCGAAGGCACATGGTACTTGGACGGGAGAGAAATCCACAAAGGCGTGGGACTAACATATATCCCCTCAACAATCGGTACTTTCCACCTCGAACTGATTGTAAAGACTCCGACCAAGGAGACTAGCCGTGAAGCCACCATCGAAGTGACCCAACCGACAGAAGAAGCAGAATAAACCATTAAAAGTAAAAATTGCATGAAAAAAAGACTTATAATCTATCTGGCATCTCTGTTTGCATGCCTGATAGCATCCTGTTCCGAGAAAGAAGAAGCAATCAACGGTGGCGGAGAACCGCAGAGTTATATTCCCTTTGCCATCAATAAAGGGGTCAATATCAGCAACTGGCTGTCGCAAATGGAAGCCATACCTGCCAACGGCTTTTCACAGGCCGAAGCGCAGAAGCTCGCTTCATTCGGTTTTGACCATATCCGTCTGCCGATAGAAGAAAAACTCTTCTTCACAGAAGACGGGAAAAAGATACCGGAAGCATTCGCACTGCTGCACAATGCCATCGGATGGTGCCGGGACGCCGGAATGAAAGTGATTGTAGACCTGCATGTACTGCGCGATCATAACTTCAATACGACAGTTACCACATCGGGCGAACCGATTGAGAGTTTCTATGATACGTTTGAAGACATGAAATGGGCAAACTGGTTTGCAAATGGCCCCGGAGTAACGGTCAATAATGTAGATAATCCTAGCAAGAGTGGTATAAATACCAGTAATAGGGTGTTCTTTGCAGAACGGAAAACAGGAGTGGATAGCTGGTCAAATGCAAAGAAAAAGGACTTTGGCATCATTCCCGTAGGTTCTGGCAAAATGCAGTTCAAATATCTGCGTGCCAAAATATATAAAAACATCAAAAGTACAATTACAGTCGTACTAAGTGACGAGAATAACGATAGTAAGAATGACGGCTATTACGGATATACCAA
Organism: Bacteroides sp. f07; assembly: GCF_042854785.1. Taxonomy (NCBI): domain Bacteria; kingdom Pseudomonadati; phylum Bacteroidota; class Bacteroidia; order Bacteroidales; family Bacteroidaceae; genus Bacteroides; species Bacteroides sp. f07. The sequence goes on from NZ_BAABXI010000003.1 coordinate 968,238, forward strand.
TACAACAACAAATGAATGGGAAGAAATTGCCGTTGATGTTTCCGGATACAACAAAAACTGCGGTCGTGTAGCCTTACGTCCGGAAGAAGGAGAAACCATGTATTTTGACGATGTATTTTTCTCCGACAGCAAGACAGGTGATAATAAAATCTATCCGGAAAGTGGCACAACAACTGTTGTCCCGAAACTTTGGACGGACAAAGACGCCCAATATAAATATCTCGACTTATGGAAGACTTTGGCGGAAGAGCTGAATCAATACCCCAACGACCTCGTAGCCTACGAATTGCTGAATGAACCGGTAGCCCCCTACGCCTCGCAATGGAATTCTCTCTCCGCACAGTTGATTCGCGAACTCCGGCAGACGGAACCGGAACGCAAACTTATCATCGGTTCCAATCGTTGGCAGAGTGTCAATACTTTCAACGAACTGGTTATTCCCGCCGGCGACCCGAACCTCATCCTGAGTTTCCACTTCTACAATCCACATCCTCTCACGCACTATCAAGCCGAATGGACAGAAGAAAAAGACCTGAACGTACCTATTCACTATCCGGGCGAACTGATAGAGGAAGAAGATTTCAACCGGTTATCCGAAGCTATGCAGAAGTTGGTGACGCCTTATATGGGGACGTATGATAAAACTACCCTCGAGTCGCTTGTACTGAAAGCGGAAATGAAAGCCGCCAGCCTCGGCGTACAAGTCTATTGCGGTGAGTTCGGCTGTTACAAAAAGACTCCGGCCACCGACAGGATGCAGTGGATACGGGATGTAGTATCTATTTTGCGCGAACGCCATATCGCTTATTCTTACTGGGAATATAAGGCGGGATTCGGTTTCTGCGACCCGCAAGGAAATGTGATTGAGCAGGAAGTGCTGGACTTGTTGACTAAATAACATATTCGTTCAAAACACAGGTATTCATTAAAAAAAAGAAAGAAATATGCGACAAACATTCATTGCTATAGGGATATGTTGTGCCATCGGCTTCTCCGCAGCAGCCTGCCAGAATAAGAGTAAAGACTACACCGACCCTGCACTGCCCGTGTCCCAACGTGTATCCGCCTTAATGTCCCAAATGACACTGGAAGAGAAAGTAGCCCAAATGTGCCAGTACGTAGGATTGGAACACATGAAGAAGGCAGAAAAAGACATGTCCGCCGAGGACCTGAAGCACAGCCATTCACAAGGATTTTATCCCGGGCTACACTCTTCGGATGTAGAGGAGATGACGAAGAAAGGCATGATTGGCTCGTTCCTGCACGTCGTGAAAGCGGAAGAGGCCAACTATCTGCAATCACTCGCACAGCAGAGCCGTCTGAAAATTCCACTGTTGATTGGCATTGACGCCATTCACGGGAACGGTCTTAACCGTGGTTCTACCATTTACCCGACTCCTATCGGGCAAGCTGCCACTTTCGACCCTGCTCTCGTGGAACGGCTCTCCCGTGAAACGGCTGTCGAAATGCGTGCAAGCGGTATGCACTGGACGTTCACTCCGAATGTGGAAGTTGCCCGTGACGCCCGTTGGGGACGTGTGGGCGAGACATTCGGGGAAGACCCTTATCTGGTTGGGCAGATGGGTGCAGCTACCGTACGCGGATTTCAGACGAAGGATTTCACGGGAGATGACAAGGTTATCGCCTGTGCCAAGCATCTTGTAGGCGGCAGTCAGCCTGCCAACGGAATCAACGGCGCGCCTGCCGAGTTGTCGGAAAGGACTCTGCAAGAGGTATTTTTCCCGCCTTTCAAGGATTGCCTGGAAGCAGGGGTATTTACAGTAATGACGGCTCATAACGAGCTGAACGGGATTCCTTGTCACGGAAGCAAATATCTGATGACGGAAGTGCTGCGCAACCAATGGAAGTTCGACGGGTTTGTAGTCAGTGACTGGATGGACATCGAACGTATGCACGACTATCACAGCGTGGCAGAAACGCTGAAAGACGCTTACCGGATAAGTGTAGATGCAGGGATGGGAATGCATATGCACGGACCGGAATTTTACGAAGCCATCATTGAGTGCGTAAAAGAAGGAAGCATTTCCGAAAAGCAGCTAGATGCCACCGTATCTAAAATACTAGAAGCAAAGTTCAAGCTCGGACTGTTCGAGAATCCGTTTGTCGACCTGAAAAAGAAAGATGAAATTGTATTCAATGCGGAACATCAGAAGACTGCATTGGAGGGGGCACGGAAGTCTATCGTTCTGCTGAAGAATGAGGGTAATATGCTGCCGTTGGAAGCCTCTAAATACAAGAAAGTATTCGTCACCGGACATAATGCGGACAATCAGTCTATCCTGGGAGACTGGGCTATGGAGCAGCCGGAAGAGCACGTCACTACCGTACTGGAAGGTTTGAAAGTTATCAGTCCAGAAACGAATTATAATTTCCTCGACCTTGGCTGGAATGTACGTCTGTTATCCGACAGTCAGATTAAAGAAGCGGTGCAACGGGCACGCAATTCCGATTTGGCGATTCTTGTGATAGGAGAAAACTCCATGCGTTACCACTGGAACGAGAAGACTTGCGGAGAGAACAGCGACCGTTACGAGCTTTCTTTGCCGGGACGTCAGCAGGAATTGGTGGAAGCCGTAGCAGCTACGGGTGTTCCGACGGTAGTGATACTTGTCAACGGTCGTCCGCTGACTACCGAATGGATTGCTGAAAATATGCCTTGCATCATTGAAGCATGGGAGCCGGGAGTGGCAGGCGGACAGGCATTAGCGGAGATTCTCTACGGAAAGGTGAACCCGAGCGGCAGACTGCCGATTACTATTCCAAGAAGCACCGGACAGATTCAATGTATGTACAATCATAAATTTACCAACCACTGGTTTCCGTATGCAACAGGAAATTCATTACCTTTGTACGAGTTCGGTTACGGTTTGAGTTATACGACGTACAAATATGATAATCTCAAACTGTCTGAAGCGGCAATCACTCCCGACAAGAGCGTGGAAGTAACCGTAGACGTCACGAATACCGGAAAGATGGATGGGGAAGAAACTGTCCAGCTTTATATCCGCGACGAATATAGTTCGGCTACCCGTCCTGTCAAGGAGTTGAAAGACTTTGCCCGCATACCTTTGAAGGTTGGGGAAACGAAACAGGTTTCGTTTACTCTTACTCCCGAAATGCTGTCGTACTATGACGCTGATATGCACTACGGTGTGGAGAAAGGGACTTTCAAGATTATGGTGGGAGCTTCTTCAAGGGATACCGACCTGCAAAGCGTTATACTTACAGTGAAATAAAGATAGATATGAAGAAATTACTATGTGGACTCACCTTGTTCTTATCTGCCGGCAGCCTCTTAGCGAGCGGCAGTCTCACCGGCAACAAGCCTGTGAACAGCACAAAGGACATGTACAAAAAAACTTGGATTGACTTTAACAAGAACGGAGTAAAGGACGTATATGAAGACCCTGCCGCTCCTATCGAAGCCCGCATCGCGGATTTGCTTTCGCAGATGACACTGGAAGAGAAGACCTGTCAGATGGCTACTCTGTACGGTTCGGGACGGGTATTGAAGGATGCGTGGCCTACTGCGGGATGGTCTGGGGAAATCTGGAAAGACGGTATCGGGAATATTGATGAACAGGCGAACGGACTGGGTAAGTTCGGTTCTGAAATCTCTTATCCGTATGCCAATAGTGTGAAGAATCGTCATGCTGTTCAGCGTTGGTTTGTAGAGCAGACACGGTTGGGTATTCCTGTTGATTTTACGAATGAGGGAATACGCGGATTGTGCCACGACCGCGCGACGATGTTCCCTGCTCAATGCGGTCAAGGTGCCACGTGGAACAAAAAGCTGATTCGGGAAATCGCGAAAGTCACTGCAGATGAGGCGAAAGCACTCGGATATACGAATATTTATTCTCCGATTTTAGACATTGCGCAAGACCCTCGTTGGGGACGTGTCGTAGAGAGTTACGGGGAAGACCCTTATTTGGTGGGCGAGTTAGGCAAACAAATGATTCTCGGTCTGCAAGCTGAAGGGATTGTTGCTACTCCCAAGCATTTTGCCGTTTACAGTATTCCGGTAGGCGGACGTGACGGTGGTACTCGTACCGACCCGCACGTAGCTCCGCGCGAAATGAAAACTTTATATTTGGAACCTTTCCGCAAAGGTATCCAGGAAGCGGGTGCATTGGGCGTCATGAGTTCATACAACGACTATGACGGTGAACCGGTGTCCGGCAGTTATCATTTCCTTACGGAAATCCTGCGTCAGCAATGGGGATTCAAAGGATATGTCGTTTCGGACAGTGAAGCAGTGGAGTTCCTGCACACGAAGCACCGTATTACTCCTACCGAAGAGGAAATGGCAGCACAAGTAGTAAACGCGGGACTGAATATCCGTACGAACTTCACTCCGCCACAGGATTTTATTCTTCCGTTGCGTCGTGCCATCAATGAAGGCAAAGTCTCTTTGCATACGCTCGACCAGCGTGTCGGTGAGATTCTCCGTGTCAAGTTTATGATGGGGCTTTTCGATAATCCTTATCCCGGTGACGACCGTCGCCCGGAAGCGGTGGTACACAATGCTGCCCATCAGGATGTATCCATGAGGGCTGCTTTGGAGTCTATCGTGCTTCTGAAAAACGATAAAGAGATGCTTCCGTTATCGAAGAGCCTCAGCAAGATAGCTGTTATCGGTCCGAATGCGGAAGAGGTGAAAGAGCTGACTTGTAGATACGGCCCTGCTCATGCACCTATCAAGACAGTGTATCAGGGAATCAAGGAGTATCTGCCCGGTTCGGAAGTCCGTTATGCGAAAGGTTGTGATATTATTGATAAGTATTTTCCGGAAAGTGAATTGTACAATGTTCCGTTGGATGCACAGGAGCAGGCTATGATTGATGAAGCGGTAGAACTGGCTAAGAGTTCGGATGTTTCGATTCTTGTGTTGGGTGGAAATGAAAAGACTGTCCGGGAAGAATTCTCACGTACTAACCTCGATTTGTGCGGACGTCAGCAGCAGTTATTGGAAGCTGTATATGCAACGGGCAAACCTGTCGTACTGGTAATGGTGGACGGAAGAGCGGCTACTATTAACTGGGCAAATAAATATATCCCTGCAATCGTTCATGCCTGGTTCCCCGGAGAGTTTATGGGAGATGCTATTGCCAAAGTTCTTTTCGGAGATTATAATCCGGGCGGTCGCCTTGCTGTTACTTTCCCGAAATCCGTAGGACAAATTCCCTTTGCTTTCCCGTTCAAACCGGGTTCGGACTCTAAAGGTAAAGTACGTGTTGACGGTATGCTCTATCCTTTCGGATATGGATTAAGTTATACAACTTTCGGTTATTCAGATTTGAAAATTTCAAAGCCTGTTATCGGCCCGCTAGAGAACATTACTATTTCATGTACCGTAAAGAATACAGGAAAAAAGGCAGGCGACGAGGTAGTACAGCTTTATATCCGCGATGATTTCAGTAGTGTGACCACCTACGACAAGGTATTGCGTGGCTTTGAACGTATTCATCTGCAACCGGGAGAAGAACAGACGGTTAACTTCACCCTTACTCCTCAGGACTTAGGATTGTGGGATAAGAATAATCAATTCACCGTAGAACCGGGAAGTTTCTCAGTGATGGTGGGAGCTTCTTCTCAAGATACTCGGTTGAAGGGAAGTTTTGAGGTACAATAAACTCAAATCAGTTTTTTCTGATATAACACTTATTCCTACAGTTCAGGGATGAAGTAGAAATTTTTGTTGATAGATTCTCTTTTACAAGACAGTAATGCTATCCGATAAAAAGAATGACAGTATATGCCCGGGATACTAATGGTATCATTGTCATATACTGTCACTCTTTTTTCTACATCAATCAGCAATCTTATATTTATTTACAGCATATATCAACAACGAATCGTTGTTAATAACTCTCTAAGTTTCTTTGCGCACGCTGGATTATCATCAAGATATTTCGGCAGCTCTGTTTCTATAAACTTACTCACGAAATCCTCTACAGTGATTGATTCAGCTTTATCCAACCATTTTGAACTAAGAGTTCGTTCTTGGCTGAAGTTATAAAATGGTTCATCGACCTTTATCCATAAAGCTCCAACCAGGTTTTCCGGAAACTTTTCCTCGTGCATATAATGTTCTTCGGGATGATGGTCATCAATCGGTTGTAATATAAGACCATAATAGTCTTCTATATTTAAAGAAAGGCCATAATAACTGTTTAGTACACTAACTGTTGAAGTGATAAAAGATTCTGTTTCGGAGCTGTAACGACCATTCCATACATTATTAAAGGAAGTATATTGATTTCTCATTTTACCATTCAAGTTCTTTACAGCATTGATGGCTATATCTATTCCCTCTCCGCTGATATGAATTGTCGGCAATAGCAAGTTGTCAAATTTCCATTCAATAAAATCCTTCATTCCATGAGGTGAGAAAATCTCTGTGCCTTTATATATGAATTTAATTTCAGGATTAACGGTTGAGTATCTTTTAATGTACTCATTAATAAACTTATCTCTGAAATAGAAATCTTTATCAAAAATCAATTCGTCCGGTGTAAACGTTATAGAGACAGTATCTTCCAATACATATTCGCTCGACAAAGCCGCTATTACTGAAATCATATAACCGCTACTATAAATCGGTGGTAGTTTTTCATCTTTGGGAAAGAAGGAATCCGGACATTCTGCCAGTTTACAATCAATAGAAATACTTTTATCCGTATTATTAATATAAATGGTATTCTCTATTATAGGCATATTTTCCAAAACTGCTTCAAGAGCATACATGAATAAAGTGTATATGCCATCGTACTCTAATGAACCGTCTCCACACTTTCCGATGATGTACATTCCGGGACGTTTTCTGATATGCTCCACCAATGCTTTGGTTTCTAATCCATGCTCATGTGGAGAGTGGGTATAATAATATATCATATATTTTTAATTAATATAATCGCAGTATTTATCTAACGCAATCTATGGCAATATTAAAGTTTACTGACCTCACCATCTATATAGCTTGCTCTACCTTTCAACCAATTTTTCAGTTCCTTTACTTTATCATTAAATGATTTAGTATTGTCCCATAGCTCACTATTTCTTTCTACAGATGGCTTAAGCATTGCAGCATAATCATCTACATACTGTAACAATGCGTCCAACTTATTATTCTTGAAATCTTGCCAGGTTTTCTTATATATCGCTTTCACACGGCTATCTTGCAGGAAACGTTGGAAAAATGCAGTTCCGACTCCATTCATGCTACTTGAGAATAATGGCGTATTATAACGCCCGAAATGCTTATTCGTACCTTCATAATCATACGCCCAATCGAAATCCCAAATCGGCCCCATCACATACTTACCATTTCCTTCCTTATGGAGAAAAATACTTTTAGGATGATTTATCTCCATGTTGTGCACCAAGTTGAAAGTTATCAGATATTTGGCTACCGATTCAATATCAATCAAGTCTACATAGGTATTTCCCGCTAATGGCTCTTTTGCGAATTGTGTCGCGAATGCATTAAAGTCCTTCTTCCAATATTCAAACTGCTCTGTGGTTAAATCGGGGTCTTTCACCATTACAGGAAGATTAAACGCAGTCGATTTAAACTTAGGTTCATCATCCCAATAAGAATCAAGTTCCCACATGACACTGTTGTTCTCATCCAGGTCTACACGGTTTTCTTTAACTTCTATCTGTTCGGTCAACAGATAGGAACCTTTGTAATTGCCATTCAAAACCACATCTACAGGAATTGCGTGATTGGTAAAAGGTAGTTCCAACAACCGGCCTATCTTGAAAGCAACTGAATTAAGCATTAACGTAGGGTCAATATGATTCGCCAACAACACATAGTTCTTAGCTTTTCCAAAACCACAGATTTCCGCTTTCTTACTAAGTTTCAGTCGATAAGGCTTTTTGGGATATCCCCACGTTGAATTACCTCTTCCTTTCACCTCAGTTTTCCCTGTATAGTTCTCATAGACTCCTTTGCCATTAACTGTCAAAGTTGCTTCCAAGTAATAATCTTTGCTTGGTATTTCCGTTATAGACGGGTCTGTTGTCATAATAGTCAATTCAGGAACAGCAGATAATAAGAATTCAGCCTTTACTGTGTATTGAAAGGTTTCCCCGTTCCGCATTACAAACTGATAAATGACAGGAGATGCAAAATCAATCTTTGTTATTCCACTTTTCTGCTCTACATCATCCACCAGTACTTTTACAGCATTCGTAGTAAATGTAGGAATGAGCTCGGATTGTGAGAATGTAACAAGGGGGATGATACTTTTTTCTCCAATAGAAGATGAAACATCGGCAGCTAAGAATGCATTATTCTTTTTCAAGAAACGAAAAAAAGAAAGCACACTAGTATCTTTCAACAATACTTTCACCGTATATTGTTCTTTACTCCCATCTTCTGCTTCGACTGTGAAAACCAATGGTTGGGAATAATCGTTCGGGGTAATCCCCGACTCCTGCTCAACGCCATTTGCCGTGACGGATTTCCCATTATATTCGAATATGGCAACCAATGACTTCAAGTTATCATATTTATCTAATGCCAAAGTTATCACGCTCCCCTGAATAGAGGCTTCCACATCATCGGTAATCTTACCTTGATTATCGCCTTTCAGAATAGAAAAGCCAAGTAACTGCTTCGTAGAAGAAAGAGGAGAATCTTCGTCTTTACAGGCGGAAAATAGAAAGAGGATGGTTACTAGAATTCCTAAGGTCTTGTTTATCATAGTACTAAATAAAAATGGTTACTTGGCAAATATACGGTTTTACCAAGTAACCACAGGGTTATTCTCTCTCTTTTTTTCTAAAATTCTTCTTATAGAGGGTATTCCTCAAAAGCATACAAGATGGTAGACAAATAACGTTCTCCCGTATCAGGCAATAATGCCACAATCATCTTCCCTTCATTCTCGGGACACTTGGCAAGTTCCGCAGCAGCATATACGGCTGCTCCTGAAGAAATACCAACTAACAGTCCTTCCTGCTTTGCCAGTTCGCGGCTTGTACGAATAGCGTCATCATTCTGTACCTGGATGACTTCATCCACAATGGAAGCCTTATAATTCTTTGGAACAAAACCGGCACCGATTCCCTGAATCTTATGCGGGCCGGGCTTTCCACCGGACAATACCGAAGAATCAGACGGCTCTACCGCTACTATTTTTATACTCGGGTCACGCATTTTCAGCGCTTCGCCTACACCGCTAACTGTCCCGCCAGTACCTACTCCGGCCACAAAGATATCGACTTTCCCCTCGGTATCTCTCCATATTTCCAGGCCGGTTGTACGTAAATGCATGGCGGGGTTAGCAGGATTCTCAAACTGCTGCAAGATAACAGAACCCGGAGTGGCTGCTTTCAACTCTTCCGCTTTGGCGATGGCTCCTTTCATTCCGTCCGCACCGGGTGTCAGAACTAATTCCGCCCCCAAAGCTTTCAGAAGATTACGACGTTCGACGCTCATCGTGTCGGGCATCGTCAATATCAGCTTATATCCCTTGGCGGCAGCTACGAAAGCCAACCCTACCCCGGTATTACCACTGGTAGGCTCGATAATGGTAGCTCCCGGCTGCAAAACACCTTTCACTTCGGCATCTTCAATCATAGCCAACGCCACACGGTCTTTTACACTCCCCGCCGGATTAAAGTATTCGAGCTTCACTATCAGGCGAGCTTTCAGAGCATTACTCTTATTATAATTACTGAGTTCCAATAACGGGGTATTACCTACTAAATCCGTCAATTTTCTTGCTATCTTTTCCATATATATCTGTTTTTAATTTCCTCTGTTTTATGATATTACAAAGATAGTGCGGATTCTGTTCAGGGAAAATACCACATATATGGTAAATTCATACCACATATGTCTGAAAACAGCCCTTATTATTCAAAAACATTCTCATTAATCATACTTAATAAAACAAGGAAAGATATCTGTTTTATAAGTTATACTTAATAAAACCATCCTATTTATTCCGTTTATCAATCATAACTTATAAAATGAACCGATTGTAATATACCACTCCTTAAAATGACAATCTCCCGCCCGAAAATATACCCGAAAGTATATCCCGGACAGGAGACCACCATAATAGACAAAACTAACAGTCTGTCCTTTTCTAAGGTTTTCTTTAAAATCCCTCTCTAAAGTTTCTTGATGGAGAAATCGGCAAAACGGATTTCTTCGTCACGCAACTGGTCTTGCCAACTCCGGTTTTCGCCCAAGTAGCGGTAGATGCCCCATTTGGGACGAAGTCCCGTACAGTCCGTGCGCCACATATCCATCTTTTCAGGTCCGAGTTTTAAAAGAACTTTTCCGTCTTTGATGCGTGTGATGGTTACTTCATAGGAACCATTCTCACCGAAACAGGCTTTCTCTTCCACCTCTACCCAGTTGCCGAGGAAACCGGCAAGGTCTGTACTGGCAAGAGTAGTAGTGCTTCCACCACGTTTGTCATAACGTATCCGCAGTTGCTGACCGCCTTTGCTGCCGCTGTTGGAATAAGCAGTCAGGGTGATAAGCGGGGAACTGACGTCTGCCGTACCCGATGAATTATCAATGCCCTTCAACTGGTGGAGATGGGAGAATTTGGTTGTCGTCTGGAATCCTGCCGGCAAACAGAATTTCCAGCGAAACACCATAGTCTCTCCCTTTTGCCCGACAAGGTTTTTCGGAGACTTATTATCCGTCTTTATCTCATTACGTTGGCGGTCGGTGATGTTTGTCAGTCCGCGGTCATCGTCTATCTCAGCATGGATAAAGAAAGCGAATACAGACTTATTCAACTGGTTGTCATGTACCTGCTGAATATGTTGGAAGTGCTCCGTCTTATGTTCGCGCGAGGAGTCGGGAGCTTCGTGGTTATAGCCCGAACGTTTAATCAAGTCATACGTTTTTGCACTATTACCGTCAGCGATTAATGTGCCGTCCACCGGTTCTTCCGGTTTCGGCTGTTCTTTCTCGTCTATCACTTCCGACGAACTGTTGGAGCAGGCGATAAAGGCAAAAAGGGCTAAGAATAGGATTCCTTTTCTCATTTGGATTTATTTAATATGGTTGGTCAGGAAATCTACCGACTTGAAGAAAATCTCTTCCATCTTGTCAGAAGTCTTCGAACTTACGTTATGGTCATAGTATTCATACTTCAGCAAGTCGCAGACTCCCCCTCTTTTCTTTAATGCCGATGCGAACATTTCGCTCTGTTCGCACTCTACCGTAACATCGCACGTGCCACATACCAACATGGAAGCGGGAACGTTCCTCTTCGGAATCAGATTAATGGGAGAGGCTTCACGAAGCACTTTCGGCTCTCTGTCACAGAAATATGCGATACGTTGAGGGTCTTTTGTTTTCATAGTGATGGCAGCTTTTTCCAGGTCATAAATACCGGAATAGCCTACGAAAGCCTTTGTTCCGGGGACAGTCATCGCAGCTACTGCCGCCAGGTGCGCGCCGGCAGAAGTTCCCAGGAAGCCGAAGCTGTCAGGGTTAATATTCAGTTCTACGGCATGTTCCTGTATATATTTTACTGCGTCCAGAATATCCTGGATAGAGACTTTCACCGTTGCATCGGATTGAGGCGCCAATGTATAAGAGACACGCACGCCTGTTATACCCTTTTGTTTCGCCAGGTATTGGGATAAAGACCGGGACGAGCCGTTATTACCGCGTGCCCATCCGCCACCGTGGATATAAACGACAAACGGTGCAGGCTTGTCTGTCTCTGCAAAGTCCATCGTGAGTATCAGTTCATAATCCTTATGTTTCTTGTAGACGATGTCCTTTGTAGTCACTCCTTTATAATCCTTGCTTTTCAAGCGGTTTGCCTGATAGGTATAGGGAACCATCACATCGGGAATGGTGTTCACATCAATAAACTTCGCGTATTTCTTTGCATACAGCAAGGCGTATGAACCGTCGTCATTCCGTGTCATCTTCATGCCATAGCGGTTGGAGAACTGCTGTGGTTGCGCTTCTTGCGCAAGGCAGAAAAGCGGCAGCATACACAAACAAAAAATCAATTTCAATTTCATGTTATCACTTCATATTAGGTGAGGAATAATTTTATTTCTTCTTCAAACTTTATTTCTTCTTTAAAACCAGATACGGTATTGTTTCCACATCGGACGTACTGTATTTCAGACCAATGCGCTTTGCCATATCGACATACTTCTGATTGCCCAATGCCGTTCCCGCTTCATAAAGAAGAATGGCGGCGCGGGACTGGTCGAAAGGTTTAATCTGTTTGAATTTCCAGCTTTCCGGATTCAGATAAAACGGATACAGATAATCTACTGCCTGCGAAGCTACTTTTCCGTTGGAAGCAGGGGTGCTCCATAGGTTGATACCTATCTGGCTGGTGATTTGGTTGGCTTCCATCAAGGCTTCCAGAGCGAAAGTGGAATAATGCAGGGAGAGAGTTCGTTTCAGTTCCTGGGGTAACGAGCCGTCGTCGGCAATCTGTGCACCCATCTTAGGGAGAATACTTTGTTCCGCCACTTCGCGGATACGGTCGGTACGGTCCAGGTAAGCCAGTACCATCAAGTGGATGGCTTCGTACCACAAGCCATGATTGTTGGCAGCATGGGATTCTCTTTGCCCTTGCGTGCTGTTCTCCATCCAGTAGCAGAAGGCGGTAGCCCACTCATCGAGTTTTTTCTTATCCGAGAGAGTCCAGCTTTTCGAGCCTTCTATCAATTTGGCGACACCCAGTGCACGACTGAAACGGCGCGAATCAATGAAGCCCGAACCTCTCATATTTTTCATGCCCGGCACGGCTTGTGCGTAGGTCATATTCGGGTTCATGCCCAGTTTCGGGTCTGTAAACCATGTCCGCAAATGATGGGCGCATGCTTTGGCATAGACTTCTTTTCCTGTGATATAATAGAGTACTCCCAGGCAGTAAGCGGCATCACCGAAACGGTTGGCATTCTCACGTTCGGGGTATTCGTAGACTTCAGGATTGCGTTCGCCATCTTTACGGATATAGGGAAGTCCGTCGGTCTTGGTCGAATCAGGCCACCAGTAAGGAGATAAAGTCATATAATCCCGGGGGTCTTTGCTGGGGGGAAGTTTTTTCTTGGCAGTTACCGATAGAGGAGTCATCTTTATATATTTCTCTGCCACCTTTTCCTGAAGTTCAATGTACCGGGTAACTTCTTTGTCACCTTTCTGATAGTCGTTTTTTAGCTGTTCAAGCAAAGTCGCATTAAACGGGCCTAAGGGAGCGGCATTCAGTATTCCCCAACAGAGGCATACAGCCCATATAGTAAAGATTCGTCTCATAACTATTTTCTTTAAAGTAGGTAAGTATGTCATTCGGAGCGAAGCGAAGAATCTGCTCTTTGTATCTGCAAAAGGGCAGATTCTTCACTACGTTCGGAATGACGGTATCAGATTTCTTCTTTAAGAGAAGAAACAACCACCGTTGATATCAATGTTCGTACCTGTCAGGTAAGAAGATTCGGAGCAAGCGAGGAAGCAAACCAGGTCGGCAACTTCATCGGCAGTTCCTTCACGGCGCAATGCGTAAGAACCTTTCATACGTTCGCGGTTCTCCGGCGTATTGAAACGGTCGTGGAAAGAAGTGGCAATCGTACCCGGGCAGACAGCGTTGCAACGGATTCCCTGAGGGCCGAGCTCTTTCGCCATAGAACGGGTAAATGTCATTACCGCACCTTTCGCGGTTGCATACATGGAAGCCCCGTTGCCACCGCCGTCACGGGCAGCCAATGAAGAGAAGTTGACGATAGAACCACCTTCCGGCATCATCGGAACCACTTCACGTGTGCAGAGGAATACGGAACGCATATTGACATCCATCAGGAAGTCATACCAGTCTTCGTCCTGTTCGGTGATTTTCTTACGGCCTACGATGCCGCCCACTACATTCACCAATACATCTACCTTGTCGCCGAATGCCTTGTTGCACTCTGCAAAAAGATTCTTTACCGCAGCAGCCTTTGTCATATCACCCTGGACAGCGATTGCTTCGCCACCGACGTTTTTAATCAGTGCCAATGTTTCCTGTGCATCGGCTTCATTGTCGAAATAGTTCAGGCAAACTTTTGCACCTTCTGCTGCCAATTTCACTGATATTGCGCGGCCAAGGTCGCGTGCGCCACCTGTCACGATGGCTACTTTTCCTTCTAATTTCATAATTGTCTTGTTTTTAAAATACGGTTATTTTTCTATTTGTTTAATCTCTCCTACTGTCAGGAAGATGGAGCACAACGATAGCGGCACCAAAGCTCCCAACAGACTGAATAATAATATCCAATTCGTAATATAGCTGGCAAAAAGGATTGCCAGAATAGTACCCAATACGGCCGAAGCGCCGCCCAATCCTGCCAGCGAGCCGACAGACTTGCCACTGTGCAAATCGCTCGGAATGGTCTGCAAGTTCGTCATGAAGAACTGGAAGCCTCCCAACACCAACGCCATAAAGATGATAGCAACAGGAGCCGTAGTAGACATGATAGCCGCCAGGATAGACGGGATGATGATAATCCCACCAAGCAGCATCGCTGCCTTACGGGCATAATTCACCGTATGTCCCCGGTTTATCAGCCAACCGGAATACCAGCCACCGGCAATACTTCCCAATGCCGCACCTACATACGGAACCCAAGCGGAGAATGCCACTTCTTTGATATTCAAGTGGAACACATCTGCCAGATATAACGGCAGGAATGTCACGAACATCCACCAGATAGGGTCGAGGAAGAACCGTCCTAAAATGACAGACCAGTTTTTCTTCACCCGGAGCAGTTCGCCCCAGCTTTTTCCTTTATCCTCGGTTTTCAGTTCCTGTTCGGGTTGACCGCTCAGGATATAAGTACGCTCTTCTTCTGTAATCCAGGGATGCTTCTTCGGCCCTTCCTTATTGATAATCAGCCAGGGAATCAACCAGATTAATCCCAATCCGCCGACTACAATAAAAGTCAGTTTCCAACCAAAAGCTATGAAGAGCATCAGGATGATAATCGGTGCAAGGATTGAACCGATGGAAGCTGCCGCCCCGAACAGTCCCTGTGCGAAAGCGCGTTCTTTCTGCGGGAACCATTCGGCATTGCTTTTCGTTGTACCGGGCCACGGGCCGGCTTCACCCAATCCGAGCATCATCCGGAAGAAAGTCAGCGAAAAGATTCCCCGTGAAAGAGAAGCCAATGCATCCGCCGCACCCCAGATGAGTACGCTCCAGAAGAAACCTTTCCGACATCCAATCTTGTCGTACAGTTTCCCGGAGACAAGCTGGCTGATACCGTATGCTATCATAAAGAAGATAGTTATCAGACCGAGAATGTCTTTCGCTTTCTGCGAAGCATCCGGGTCATTGCGGTCTATCAAGCCGAGGTCGATGGCAATACCTTCGCGATTGGTCACGAATGTAACGCCGTTTTTCTCCTTCATCTGTACGTTAGCTACGCTGACAGAATCCCGGTTGCCGTTGGCGGCTGTCAGGATATACTGCTCTCCTGCCAAGACGGCATGATTACCTTTATCTGCCAACGCATCCGCTTCGGGAACCAGGCGATAGTCGATATTAGCCACCCACATATAGTTGAGCGTCCCCCTATCCAGATAATTGATAATGGTTATCAGCATGATTAACCCGATAACCATCCATCGGAGTCCTTTTACCTTCATACGTTTACAGGTTTAAGAAGTCTGCACGCACAGGGCTGAACGTATCAATCAGGATACCGGCTTCGAGGCAAACACAGCCGTGCAACTCATCGGGCGCTACATAATAGCCGTCTCCGGCAGAAAGGATTTCTTTCTTGTCACCGATGGTTAGTTCAAACTTGCCGCTTACTACGTAAGTTGCCTGACTGTGATAATGCTCGTGCATGGTTCCTACCGCACCTTTGTCAAATTTCACTTTGACCATCATCAACTGGCCGTCATACGCCATAATCTGACGATTCACACCCGGAGCAGGATTTTCCCACTTCAAATCTTTCTCAAACTGATAAGTTTCACTACATGTTTTCATACTTTTGTCTATTAATGGTTTGTTTATTTCATAAATACTCCGCAACGACCGTTCCAGGCATATATGACGCCTTCGACCGTCAGACGGTGTTCTTTTTCTTTGTCAGTATCGGTGTTACTCAGGCAAAGCAGTACGGAATGCCCGCCTTTATAAGTTGCTTTCACCACTGTATAGGAAGCCGTATCCATCAACACTTTCACTTCTTCGCAAGATGAAGTCAGGTTACTGGAAGTTTCCATTACCACATCATACTCTCCATGTGTTTCAATGGAAGTGGCAAATGTATGGTTCTTCCGTGATTTTTCCCTTATCAGGAAAGCGGTTTCGTTTCTCAAGTTAAAATCAGGGTCATTGGCTCCCAGACGAAGCATTTTCATCTCTGTCTGCGGAGTAGTAGCCGTACTGATAGTATAGAAACGATTCTTATTAACGAAGGTGAAGCTCGATGTATTCCGGTTCTTATTCTGTCCCCAGGCTTCCAGCCAAAGATGCTGATAACCGTCCTTCGTGCCAAGAGTTTTCAGTTCGTTAGTTGCTTTGGTGTAAGGGAAGTTCAGGGAAACGAAGTGTCCGTTATACCAGATAGGGTAATCGTATTGGTACTCCTTGTCCGCATTTGCTTGCAGCACATCCAGAATTAGCGGGAATTGCAGGAAAGGGGTAGTCACGTAAGCCAGTGTACGTTTCATCTCTACTCCGGGATAGGCATTGGTGTCTTTCGCCACCATTACCTGAAAATGTCCGTTGTCGAAATCATGGTAGATGATGTCCGAATGATAACGGGAAGAGATTTTTATATCTCCGGCAAAGTGGGATGTTTCGTCTACTACCAATGTGTTATGCGCGATTGTCTGTTTGGCAAACGATTGGTTTTCGCGGGTATAATGCCCTTTGTACTTGGCTTCGATATTCAGGAAGCGGGAAGCACCGTAGTCGGCCAGAATCTCGTTTCCATTGTCGTAATAAGCCATTGTCAGTTTATCAAAATGTCCATGGCTCAAGCCGTGTGAGGTAGCTTTCAGTGTCAGGGCACTGTTCAGATTAGAATCTGTAGAGCGGATTACAGCTATGCCGCCTTCATCTCCCTTGCGTCCGTCACGGAATACACCGCTGCGATAGGTAATCGGGGCAGCTTCTCCGCGGGCAATATCACGGGCTACTTTGAAACCGCCGATAATAGGGAGATAGGTATGCTGGTGTTTATCTGCAACAGACAGCAGTGATTTTTCCGAAGGATTGACGTTATACAATATGTCTACCGCATATACCAGTTCCTGTGCGGAGAGCCCTTTCAGCAAGGCGTCATTGATATGGAAAAATTCACCTTCATACGAAAGTTGTACCAATGTGAAGAGGGCTTTTGAAAGAATGTTGTCCCGATAGTCGAAGATTTTCAAATCCGGCAGTTTATTCTCGATGCACTGGGCGAAGATGACGAAAGGCCAAATGGCATAACGTTGATAGTACGCCCCTTCCGTGAAGTAACCGTCGGGAGAGAACAGGTAATCCATTTGGCGGATAAAGCCACCCCGTTTGCCTGTTTCGTCAGAGCCGTAAAGCGCTTTCTTCACGTAATCTTCACGATTCATTGCAAAACCAATCATACCGACAGCAGCCGTAGCCCACGTAGCATGGTTGTGCATTTTATTGAAAGTCTTGTTATTTGCATGGTTGTCTCCCATACCGTCCATGATGAAGTCCGCCATCGGAACGAAGAGATTCTTCTCAATAGTGGCACGCTGTTTGGGTGAGAGTGTGTTATAGATACAGTCATAAGCAACCGCTGTGTGTACCAGCCACACACTTTCATTCAGCGTCTGCCAAAACAGACGTCCCGGAACGGGGGAAAGTTGTAAGGGATGGAACCCTAAAGTGGGGTATAGTTTGGCATAAGCTTCCAGCATATCAGCTACGTAAGCGGCATATTTCTTATCCCCTGTCAACTGATAGGCAACTCCACAATGAAACATGGCATAGTAATTGGATTTATGCTGTTCGTGTACCACACCGCCACCACCATCTATCGGAACCGGAACGGAGACAGGAGAGCTTGCTGCCGCATCGGCTGCGGTCAACACTTCAGAAAGAGATTTATCGAATGCGGGTACTGTCCCCTTCCCTGCCCTAATTTCGTTCACTTCTTCCTGTGTGAAAAGAAGGGACGGATGTTGGGCAAATGAAAAGAGGCATCCACCTAAAACCATGAATATGCAAATAATATATTTTCTCATCTTACGTCATTTTCTATTTCAACAATGGTATCGTATGACAGCCGTTCTACTTCTTTTTCAAGCCAATAGAAAGTTTTTCCAGTTCGCTACCTTTAACCGGAGTATAATCATATGCTTCGGCATCGATATATGCGGGACGGATATTGTACATCTTTCCCTGTATTGCCTGAGAAGTGGTAGTCATCATTCTACCGGAGTTCCACAGATTACAGTTTGCGATGCGTACTTTTTCCCAGGTCGCCTCATCCAGACGGATGGTTGCCCCGCCGCGTCCGCTATTATCAAAGTTACAGTTTTCTACTGTCAGTACTTGCGGGCCAATCAGGCGCATGACGCTTCCGCGTTCTTTGTTGCAACAGTCTACAAAGGTACAATGTCTGACAGTAATATAAGGGCCTGCTGTACTTTCATCGCTTCCACCGCGATAAATATTAATAGGTAAACCCAGCAGACGGTAGAAAGAGCAGTTTTCAATCAACATGTCGTCGGCATTATAACGGCCTATATCATCCTTCTCTGCTGCATAGTTGATAGCATCTCCTGACAAATCACGGAAGAAACAATTGCGGATGGTTACGCTTTCGGCAAAAGTAGCTTTTGTTCCTTTGATAGCAAAGAATCCGCCTTCCCCGAAGTTCTGAAATTCGCAGCCGTCTACTGTCAGTGTATAAGGTTGTATCATATCAAAGGCAGTAGAAATTCCTGCTTTAGCCAACGCTTTTCCGGGTTCCAATACGCCATCGAATGCAATATTCTCAATGACCAACTCGCCACCATCGGCAATAGTCACCATATTATCCGGTTTATCTCCATTGAAACGGACAAGGGGTTTATTAGCGGCATCGGCGGCACGGATGGTCAACGGTTTATCAATAAGCATAGCACGTTGGATGGGGTATATACCTTTCGCCAAAGTAATGATACCGCCCGATTCTGCCGAATGAATGACTTCGGACAGGTTCGTTCCCGGGGATACATTGTATTCCTTATGAACATTCGCTGCGGGCTGTGCCACTTGGTTCTTAAACCAGGAAGCACCTTTATCCTTACGTATCGCAGCATCATCGGGCAATTGGGGAGCTTTTACTTTTTCCGTAGTAAATCCCGGAGCCGAGTAGTTCTTTGCCAATTGCACCTTGTTATCCTTGAACCGGATGCCTGATACATCGTCAACAGCTATATAAGGCTGTTCGAGTTCTTTATTGATGATAATATTGTCTGTAAAAGACACTTTTTCCGGTGCAAGAGTACGTTCCATATCCTTGCCTGTACCAAATTCTATATTCGTGCAATCTACGAATGTGTTACGGTACATCTTGACATCAACAACTTGACAATATCTGTTAGGTAACGAATTGGGTACGGCATCCATAACTCCCAAAGCTGAGAAGAAACGGGTTCCGGCCAAGCCGACCAATACATTATCGTAAATCTGATGTCCGGCATTGACTACGCGGATACCGCCGGTGTTACGGCGTCCGTTACCGATAAACAGGTTATCATTCACCGTATTACGGTCGCCGTGACGCAGCGCTACCACTCCTTCACATTCCAGCAATGTATTGTTGCGGATGATGTTATCACTCGATTTAATTGAAATTACTTCCACTTCACCGGAGCAACGTTCGAACAGGTTATTCTCAATCACTGTATTTGAAGAACTGTAAGCTTGCTGGGAAGTGCCTACACGCATTGTCTCGGCACCGTTCGAGCCATACACGGGTCTTTCTCCAAAGTAGTTATGGTCAATCCGGTGATGATTTTCCAGGCAACGTTTGTCGTTGAGGATGACAATCAATGTCACCCCCAAGTTAAGTTTTCCTGTCAACGAACAATGGTCTACCCTATTGTGACGACCATAGAGCAATATATAGCTGTAAGCCTGGTCCCGGCGGGACGGATTGAATTTGTCTATCACGCAATTCGTCAGACGACAGTAATTAGCCAGTTCTTGTCCGTTACGGAATTCTATTACGGAACCTTTAGGAGCGTATCCGTCAGTGAAATGCAATCCGCTGACAGTTAGCCACTCGCCCGCTATCCGCAAGGTAGAACCACCCTCTACCTTTACCTTTCCGGGGTTTAAGGCTTCTATGGTAATAGGAGATTTCTCCGTTCCTTTACCTATCCATTTCAACTGCATGTCTTTGTATTGACCATCCTTGATGTAAATCCGGTCACCCGGTTGTGCAGTCTTCAAGCAGGAAGCTACTTCGGGAAGCGTTACATCATATCTCTTTGCAAAAGAGACTGACGGTAGCCCGATAAGCAGGAGAGCTATAATTGCCTTATGTATATTTCGTGTCATCATCAATTATTGAACTTTTGAGTAATCGTAATCTTGTTTCTGCCAGTACATATCAAATTCAATCGAACTGGACGAAGGCGCATTCGTGTTATTATACAACTTAAAGTCAACTGTTTTTATGTGTAAAACTCCGATACGTTTTATATTATCAGCCACATTATCGACCGACCCTTTTACATTATAATAAAATACAAGCAAAACGGCATCCACATTGGCTATCTTTTCTTCGCCTACCTTAAATATATCCGGTGCCCAAACATCTGTATTAGGCGAAGCCTTTGCACTTGCAATACTAAAACCACGGCAAGTTTTAGCTTCCACGTCTATTGGGAAAGTAGTCTCATCGATCTTTGATAATGTACCGTTCTTCACTTCATCAATCAGAGTTTTATAGCCTGATTTAGATGGGTCAAGCCATAAGAAAGTTAATGCCGGCGTACCATAACAATCTATTTTTCCTCCTGTCACTTGCGAACTGGAATTTGTTGTAGAATAGAAGTTTCTCAATTGTGTTTTTGAGTTTGCCGGACTATTAATCTGTAATTGCCCTGCAGAAGCTCCTGAGAAGAAAAAATAGGGGTTTACTGAATTATATTCGCTCTCTGAAACCGCCGGTTTATTATTAGCAGAACAAGTAGCATCCTTATATTTCATAGAAACTATATCTACTACAGTACTCCAATCACTATTTGCATAGACCAATCCTGTTTCTGGCGAGAAGAAAGAAGATAACTGTCCCTCAATACGTCCCTGAGCATATACTTTTCTATTCTCCCAGAAATAAACGAAAGGTACTTTCACCACAAACTCATCCGTCAAGGAGAGCACCTCGCGTCCGTCAAAATAAGAAATCTTCAGTACCATCGTATTATCTCCATCTACATAGTTCTCTGACGAAGGTACAACAAACTTCAACTCACTTTCAGTCTGCAACGTAACAGTACACTCAATATCATCTAACAGCACCTTATCAATCTTATTAAGATATGCTCCCTCCAGCACCACCATATCTCCCACGTTGGCAGGTTCAAACACAGTAGTTGCCACCTCCGGCTGATAACGTTTCACCGTTAACTTGGGCGCAGACGAACTTGAAGTCTCCACTTCTTTTGTACCATTAAAATATTTGAATGTTACAATAGCCTTGTCACTTCCCACATAAGGAACCTTTACTACTATCTCATTCTCACTTTGCGAGATGATTTCCGCCTCATTTCCTTCTGTCCCGCCTTCAGCAGTGAAGAGAACAGCACTCACCACATTCATGGAACTGCCGGAGAGCAACAAATTATTACCCATTTCAACCTCCGAAGGCATCCCGGTCTGTGAAACGACAGGAGCCGGATATTCAAGAGTAAACTCTCCCTCGGACACACCCTCACCAATCGAGTTTACCAATACAATCTTACCACTACGTGCCTGATTTGTCACTTTCAAAGACAAACGTCGATTGGACACTTTCTGCAGGATAACGGCTTTTCCACCGCCAATAGTAGCACCTACCACATCATCCAAATATTCTCCGGTAACAACAATCTCACTACCTACGCTTCCACTCTCAGGTGAAAAAGAAAGAATCTCCGGTGAACTAACCGCCACATCCTTCATCGATGTAGAATCACAACCACACAAAAAGAATAAACAGACAAACAATGATGCCAGACCCAATTTTCTATATTGTTTCATATTCGTAAGCATTAAAAAAATTAATAACCCGTATTCTGTGCTATCTCTGGATTAATGTCAATCACACTCACCGGAATAGGCAGAAATGTTTGCCAATCTTCTATATCATTCACCGTATAAGAATATTCCGTATAAAGGAGCTCACTGTTCAAGTAGTTGTTTACTGTCTGAGTAGCGATACCCCAACGAAGAAGATCAAACCAACGCTGGTTCTCAAAAGCCAGTTCAAGCCTGCGCTCATTACGTACAGCCATTCTAAAATCATAAAGACCAGGCAAATCGGCCAATGTATATGTAGAAACACCGGCACGTTCACAAACCATATTCAAATACTTTAGATTGTCTGCCGAAGGCCCCGATATTTCATTTGTCAGTTCAGCATAAAGCAAAGCTATATCAGCCACACGAATCACAGGCCAGTCGCTTTCGCCATCATACTGTGTAGTTACCGGATTTACATACTTCTTACAGTAACGGCAATTACCTTCCGTCACCCACGTCTGAGTAGTTGTATTGAAATATTTTTGGGCGACATTCACATCCAGACGTTTATCAGCCCCCGCACCTCTTTGCTCGTAAGCTGCAATAATGTTGTCAGTGGGAGTATTATAACCGGAAGAAGTACCGATAATCACATTTGCACCATTATTGACCGGAGCAAACATATTGCCGAACGGTGAACCGATACCGACATTCCCCGAAAGATAACGAACTGCAAAGATTATCTCCTTATTCATCTCATTACTTATATCAAAAACTTTATCATAAGCAACAAGATCGCTACCCGATTGCGGGTTGCCCACTGATTCACTTTCAAGCACTTCCTTACATAGTTGGGCGGCACGGGCATATTTCTCATCACCCGCCCGGTAATGTGTAGCATATACCTTGGCAAGCAACGCTTTTGCCGCATTCAGGTCAGCACGCCCCAAGTCACCGTCCGCCATCTTGCCGGGCAACAGTTCATTATTGACAATATTCTCCAAATCCCCTTCAATAAGCGCATATACTTCATCCACCGTAGAGCGTTGCATATCACGGGCCACTTCAGAAGGAACCTTGGAAGTAACGATAAATACCGGCCCCCATAAACGGACTAGATTGAAATACTCCAGTGAACGAAGAAAAAGCACTTCTCCCTCATATTGGTTCCGCAATGTCCCGTCCGTTACTACATCAAGGTAAGATATAACATTGTTTACCCGTGCAATTGTGGCATAACAGGCATTCCAGTACGTTTCCACCCATTCGTTTTCCGGTACGATAGTACCTTGGTCAAGCTGTTCCACCAGTCGTGTAGTATTCGAAGAAGAACCGGCAGCATACATACGCCCGTTATCCGAACGCAATTCTGTCATGGCCCATTCGTAATACATCACATCATGCAGGGAGTTATAGCACCCCAGCACCAGATTATTTACCGACGAAGCATCCTTCACATACTCATCTGCCGCCACTTCCGAATAAGGATATTGATCCAAATCACAAGCGGAAAATACCATGACGATTAACAATAATCCTATATAATTTATTTTTTTCATCGTTTTCCTCCATTAAAAATTAATATCAAAACCGGCAGAAATGGTAGAAGTCAACGGGAATCCACCACGCTGATACCCCGAAATCATGGCACTGGAATAATTACCGGATGTCATACGCGACTCCGGATTAATACCTTTGTAACCACTTCCCCAAATATAGAGCAAGTTACTGCCCGACACATAAAAACGCACACCTGATAACTTAATCTTACGGGCAGCGGTTGCCGGCAAGGTATATCCCACTGTAAAGTTACGCAGACAAGCATAAGAGGCGTTTTGCAAAGGATAATCAGTAAGCATAAGGTCATGTCCCGTTTTTACATTCTGATAAGGCGTTTTTCCGTCACCCGGATGTTCTGCACTTACCCAACGGTTCTTTGTATACTTCTTGTTCCACTTCTTTGTTTCATTATAATATACATCACCATTAAGCACCGTAATTCCCTGTACGCCCTGAATGAGGAATGAGATGTCGAAATCTTTAATTTGAAAAGTATTGGTGATACCCCATGTGAAATCCGGGTAAGGAGTCCCCAACGCAACACGATCCTCAGGAGTCAACGAACCGTCATTATTGGTATCTACAATGCGTATCCCTCCCGGCGCATCATCTGAAAAATGAGGATTAGCTGCAATCTCTTCCGCACTATTCCATACACCACACGTTTTGTATCCATAAAATTGGATCAACGGCTCGCCCACTTTGGCAAGATAACCCTCATTTCTTTCACCTAAAGAAATCATTTGTTGTTCGCCACCTAACTCTAATAGTTTATTACGCGACAGTGAAAAATTTATATTAGTATCCCATGAAAACTTGCGGCTTTTCATATTATGTGTATCAAGCTGAATCTCCAAACCCGAGTTGCGTACTTTTCCTATATTATTCCAATAGTGTGTGTAACCGGTAAACGATTGTGTAGGTTGTTCAAACAATAACGCACGTGTCACTGAATAGTAAGCATCTATCGCCAAATTGATCCGGTTATTGAAAAGTCCCAAATCCAGACCGTAATTAAATTCATCAGTCTGTTCCCACGTAATATTAGAATTAGCCAGCGAAGAGGAAATATTTGCAGAGCCATTGACCAACGAACCCGTACCTTTGCCGGTCACGTAATTCGCACTGTTCAATACCTCAAGGGCCGCATTATAACTGATACGGTTATTTCCTGTCACACCATACGATGCACGAAGTTTCAAATTAGAAATAGCCTTGACACCCTTCATGAATTTCTCTTCACTCACGCGCCAACCCAATGATACGGAAGGGAACCAAGCATTACGGTTACCTTTGGAAAAGAGCGATGAACGGTCCAGACGCAAAGAGGTAGATAACAAATAACGCCCTAAATAGCTATAATTGACACGTCCCAGATAAGACTCCAATACGACATCCGGATATCTGAAAGTTCCCGTACCCGCCGTATTTCCATTACCCACACTAGCCAACTCGTAAACGGTGGCAGCATTCAAAGTATGGATATCATCAGTAGCAAACCCCGTTGCAGCCATAGCCACCCGCTGATTCCGTGTCTTTTCTACAGTATATCCCAATAAAGCGTCAAGACTATGATCTTTATTCTTTCCAAAGTCCAAATGGTAACTCAAGGTATTCTCACTCAACAAATCAATATAAAGCGCACTGGAATAAGTAGCACGGCTTGCCTCCTTATCTTTCGTAGCGTCCTTATTTGCATAATAATAAGAAGGGGCAAAACGAACGTTCAGGCCGTTGGATGTCTTGAACTGTAATCCTTTACAAAGATCAAGCGTGAGATACATGCTGGCCAATCCCTGCATAGTCTCGCTCCAACGGAAAGTATTAGTCATTACGCTCGCCGGGTTATTATTGGCAGAGCTAAATGGAGACGATTTTTCCAATACACGATTACCATCGGCATCCAACAACGGATTTCCATCGGCATCCACGGCAGTCGGTGTCATGATATTATTAAAATGGCTACCTCTTGCAAATCCGGTATATCCGGTCAGGTCTGTGCTATATGCATTATGATAGACCGGTAAAAAAGAAGGAGTACGATAGAAATCAATAAAGTTATTTTTCGGACGTTCCGTCTTACTATATGTACCGGAAATATTAACACCTACCGTAGCTATCTTCGAGAGTTTGGTATCCACCTTAGTACGGAAATTCAGCTTATCCAGTGAATTGTTAAGCATCACCCCTTGGTCTTTAGTATAGGCCGCCGAAATAAAATATTTCGTCTCTTTACGTCCACCGGAAACGCTCATCTGCACATTCGTGATACCTGCCATATCACGCAAGCCCTCTTTCTGCCAGTCGGTAGTTCCCATCTGGCTCTCTAAATAAGCAGCCCCACGTGCAGCACTCGGTACTTTCGGGCCACCTAAAGCAGCTTCTTCTTCCAACAAACCCAACCATTCGGAAGAAGTCATCATATCATGCAACTGATAAGCATATTTAAATCCCTGATAGAATTTGAATGAATATTTCGGTTTGTCCGGCGTACCGCTTTTGGTAGTCACCATAATCACTCCATTGGCAGCGCGTGAACCGTAAATGGCAGCCGAAGCGGCATCTTTCAGAATTTCAATCGACTTCACATCCGCAGCGTTTATAGACGACAAACCACCGGATACGGGAAATCCGTCTATGATAACCAATGGCTCACTATCTGCCGAGATGGAGCCTGTGCCACGCACCCGGATAGAAGGAGTTACACCCACTTCTGATGTTTCATTAGAAACCGTCAATCCTGTCATTGCCCCCTGCAAAGCAGATGTCATATCACTCACCGGAGCATTAATCAGTTTCTCACCTTCCAGTTTTGAAATCGACCCCGTCAAATGGGATTTTGCCTGTGTACCGTAACCAATTACCACAACGTCATCCAACATCTTCGAATCTTCTTCCAACGTCACATTCACTACCGTGCGTTTGCCAACCGCTTCCGCCTTATCAACGTAACCGATATACGAGTAAACCAAAATTGTCTTGGAATTAGGAACTTTAATGGAGTACTTACCTTCAGCGTCCGTCACAGTCCCGGTAGGAACGGCAGCGTCTTTCACTGTTACCGAAGCTCCAATCAACGGACCCTGTTCATCTATCACCTTACCAGTAACTACATGCTGGGAGTAAACGTTTAATGCCCCTACCAACAATAGGAACATCAACACGACTTTTTTAAAAATACAGGAGTTGTTCATAGATTAGTGTTTTAATTTCTGTGACAAACGTAGTGATTAAAATTGGTAAACCAAAATTTTGGTCTACCAATTAATATTTATTAATAATTAGATATAAATCACTTATAAATAACAAGTTACGCGTACCTATTTATAAAAGGACAGAAGAATATTTTTACTAGAAAGCTTTACTTTGAAAGATAATATTCGTACTTTTACAGCCGAAACGGAAAAGGGAATCTTTTTAAAATATTTATATCTTATGAAAGACGAAATCAATTCGCAACCAGTTAAGCATGTAATTGAACACATAAAAAAACAAATATCAGAACGTCAGATTTTACCGGGAGAGCGTCTCCCTTCTGAACGTAAATTATCCGAACTTCTAAAAGTCAGTCGGTCTCATGTTCGTGAGGCATTGCAGAAACTGGAATTATACGGTATTGTAAAAACATATCCTCAAAGCGGGACAGTTGTATCCGAATTTTCCAAAGACCAGTTGGATACTATGATTACCGATGCATTGAAAATCAGCAGATATGATTTTTCAAGCTTGGTTTATGTACGTGTATTACTGGAAATAGAGGTATGTAAATTATGCGCAATGAACCGTACAGAAGAGGATTTGAAGAATATAGAAAGCACCCTTGTCGAACTGGAAGAGAAGTTTGATACTGACCTTCGCGTAGAAAAAGATTTTGCCTTTCATCAAGCCATCGCACAAGGCGGACACAATCCGGTAATCAGTTCGCTCCTGCTCATTATAACTCCCGATATTTTAAAATATTATCAAAAATATAAAGTTTGTGCCGTTCCTCAGAAAACAGTTCATGCGGAACATAGAGAGATGTTACAAAAGATAAAAGATAGAGACAAAGAAGGAATGAAAGAATTGGTGCTCCGCCATTTGTCCAACCTGATTGATTTTGCTAAAATGTCCGCGAAAGGAGATATACCGGAATTCGAATACGGACATATTTAAGATACACAAAGAATATACTTAATTACAAAGAATACACTTAATTAGTTGTATGTGAGAAATTATTCAGTCTCTTGCATACAACTAATTAAGTGTATGCACAAAATTAATCGTCTAACAGTTGTCGCTCTTTCGTCTAACAGTTGTCAGACGAAAAAGCAACAACTGTTAGACGAAAGAACAACAACTGTCAGACGAATAAAGTTATTCGATTGAAGGGTTAGTTTGATACATACGAAAGACTAATTGATAGCGGTCGGACAATTAATCTTATTTGATAAGATAAGTAGCCACTACCGGATAATGGTCTGATTCCTTATCCGCCCAATAACAAACATTATACGCCTTCACCGTAAAAGCCTCGTTTGGCGTATAAATCAACCAGTCACATGCGTAAGCCGGACTTGGAACGGGCACTGTCCATGGTGCACCATCACTCAAACAATTTACGGTGAAATACTTTTGAAAAGCAGCCATGGTAGCAGAACCACGACGGGAATTCAAATCTCCCCCCAAGATAACAGGTTTATCCAGTTGCTCCACGCACGCGAGAATCTCATCAATCTGTTTCAGACGGGCAGCATCTTCGTATTTATGGTCCAGATGCGTCGTAGCGAAATAGAATTCCTTGCCTTCCTTCGCGACTTTTACATAACCGAAAGAACGGACATAATCACCTTCTTTCAGTACACTCAACTTAAAACTCTTTTCCTCGGAAACCGGATATTTGGAAAGAATCACATTTCCGTAATCTCCGCCAGTCGGAATATCGAGCGCATGGGCAAAATAATAATATTTCATTCCCGTTAGTTCCGACAGTTTTTTCGGAGTATCCCAAGGGTTAATCTCCGTGTTTCTTTCTATTTCCTGGAGTGAAACGATATCCGGGTTCTCTTTCTTAATGACTTCGGCTATCTTATCAATTCCTTGTTTACGACCGCTATACGTGTTGTAAGTCATAGCTTTTACTGTGACCTCTTTCGGTTTTGTCACAGGTTTCTGTGCCGTTGAGGGTTGTAACAAACAACACAATAGAAACAATGAAATGCATATTCTAAAATTCATATATGACCAATTAATAAGTGAATGTTATCTTGAAAAACAATCTTTCCTACCTGATACAAAATTAATCCTTTTCTATCTTACGAATCTTATGATTCCAATAATCTGAAATATACAATGCTCCGTCCGGACCGAACTGTACACCTTCCGGATGGTTGAATTGCGCTTTATCCAACGGGCCGTCTGTCGTACCGGAAGTGCCTGTACCGGTGTAGTTTGTCAACATACCGTCAGGGGTAATTTTCGCTATACGATGCTTTTTACGGACTGCTACATAAATATTTCCTTCTTCATCCAAATCCATCTGGCAAGGCTCTTCCAGTTTGGCTTCATTTCCCTGACCTTCTGTAAAACCTGCTTTCTCGTACTGCCCTACCCAAACATGGAGATTAGAAAATTCGCCTGTCGACATATCATAATCTCCTTTATAAATCACATCTTTTTCCTGTGAACTCATATACACGGTAGTCCCTGCCTTGTCAAAAAGGATACAGCGGATTTTCACTTTCGACGCATTTTTACCTTCTGCGTCGGGAAGTTGCATGCCAGTTGCCACCATCGTATTCTGCTCCGGGTCATATTTGTAAATCATGGCATTTCCATGAGCCACGGAGAAAACCTCTCCCGTGACAGGATGCACACCTACATTAGTGACGCCATTCCCCAAAGAAGGAGTGATTGACCATATTGCAGACAGATTAGCAGCATCATACTGATGCGTATCCTTGTTCCATAGCATCGTTGCAATATGTGCATTGCCCGAAGCGTTGGCATCATTGGATAAGAATAAAGTATTGCCATCCAATGAGAAAGCGATATTCATCATTCTGAATACAGTTCCACCCGTTCCATCACCGCGTAAGAAAGTAGCGACCTGATTATTTTTCGCGATACGGATATCACGGTCATCATCTTCCACAATATATAAAGCACCTTCCTTGTCGAAAGCAATAGAACCCGGTTTCCAAAGAACCGCTTCCATGAGGGTCCCCTCTTTCTTCTCCGTTTTTGCGGCAGGAACATAACTGCCGATATAAGTACTTACAATAGGAGACTGAGAATACTCAAACTCCGTTTTATATGTCAGTTCCTGCATAGCTTCTCCCTGACCGAGGTATACTTTCACCGGACCGGAGCCGGAACCCCTCTGCACATTGGCAGTAATAATATTCCCCAACGCACCCGTCACTTCGGCATCCACCCCGTTGACTGTCACGCGGATATGTTCCAAATCCGTACCGAAATGTGTACCGTATAAAGTCAGGCTTGTAGACTTCCCGCCGGCTGTCGGCGTGTACATAGTGATTTTGGGAGTAGCTTCGCCCTCTCCGATTTCAGGTGTCATATCCTGCCGGTTCTCATCCTCGCAAGCGACAAAGCAGATTGACGCAAACATCAGAGAATAGATAGAAAACCGTTTCAAATGATGTATCAATGTTTTCATGTTTCTGTCTTTTTAGGTTAATCGTTTATACTGAACGTAGCTACCACCGGAAAGTGGTCTGATTCTACATAAGCATCATAATACACATCATAGGCTTTCGGAGACATTCCTTCATCCGGAGTGTACAATACGAAATCAATCGCTTTCACCGGAACGGGCGTTCCCGTTGTCAGTCCATAGTTCCCGTTCAGGCAACCGATTTCAAAACGCTCATACAATATCTTCATCGGGCCGGAGTCGGCTAAAGCATTGAAATCGCCAGTCAATATCATCGGCTTATCCAAGCCCTTTGTCTTTTCGATAATCGTTGTAGTCTGGTTGATACGATTAGTTTCGTTGCCCACATGAGACAGGTGCGTCACTCCGAAATAGAAACCCTTTCCATCTTTTTCTGTTTTCACTACTCCCATCGAACGCGGGTAGACATCTTCCACTGTTTCTATTCTCGGCAAATCATAATTCACTTCATCACTTATCGGATATTTCGAAAGAATCAGGTTTCCATACTCGCCGCCGTCCACATCACGGGTTTTGACAAAGAAAGCATAAGGCATTCCGGTCACTTCTTTCATCAGGGCGATAATATCCGCTTTCTCCACCTTGTTAGTCTTCGTCTCAAACTCCTGCAAACCTGCCAAGTCCGGATTTATCTTTTTAATCACTTGGGCAATCGCTTCCATTCCCTTTTTCCCGGAATAAACTTTCTGCCCGCTATATATATTGTAAGACATGACTTTTACCAATACCCCGTCCTTTTCGTCCGGCGGGGTCACACCGTCATCGTCCGAACTGCAACCGGCAAACAAACCGCCCACCAACAGTATCAGTAATAAATAGAATTTATGTTTCATTGTTACCTTCTTTTTTATCGTTTATCTTATATCATTCACAATTACTTCCACTACCCGGCTGTAATTCACATACGGTTTGCTCTCTGCTGTCACCGTAGCCGCAACACGCACATACACCCTGTTCTTGTTGGAAACAATCTTATAATGATTCTCTATAAATTCAGTATCACTCATCAGGTCGATGACGTGCGTGCCACTGGCCTTTGTCCCCAGTGAAGAGAGGGTGGCATGGTTTGCATTGTTCACATCCACTCCCGGAGCATAATTCCATATAACGGAAACATCCGTCAGTTGCAATGTCTCGTTCGATGTCTTCGCATCATAGGTCAGTGTCAACTTATTATCTACCGATACAGACACATCAAGGCTGATACGCGAGAACGGGATTGTGTACAAATCAACCTGCGTTTGTCCGTTTACGGTGACATATCCCTCACAGACCCCGACAAAAGGGCCATCCTTTGCCTGAATACGGTAGCTGCCGTTAAATACCTTCGTATGCTCAAACGTTCCATCCTGGCGGGCACGGAAATCGACAGAGGCGGTAGCCCCCGTATTCTGCTCGTACAAACTCATCATCACACCGCTACTTCCCGGCACAGGCATAGGAACCGGTTCATTCGTTTCCTTATCATAGATAGTGCCATACACACCACCGTTCGGCGCATCATAATTATCGATGTCATTTTCGCATGCCGCCACGAAACAGGCGAATAATGCAGTCAATCCTATGTTTATTATTTTATTCATATCGTTTCTTCTTTAAACTTACAATTGGACGTATCAATTACCGTAACCCGGATTCTGTACCATCAACGGATTCGTACTCAAGTCCTCGGCACGGAACACCGTATAGTAGTTCTTTTCAAGGAAAAGCCGCTTTCTCTTTTCGGGCACACCGGTTTCAAAAGTGTATTTGCCGCTCTTGACATTGTAATACGGACAGAGAGCCGTGCCGCGGAAATTGGTCAGACCGCCTTTGCTGACATCAAGATGAGCCAGACGCCAACGTTTCAAATCCCAGTAACGGTGCTTTTCAAAAGCAAGTTCCACTTTCCGTTCATGGCGCACTTTATCCAGCGTCAGGTTACCCGCAGTCAATAGTTTGATGCCTGCCCTGCCGCGAATCTCATTGATATCTTTCAATGCCACGTCCAGGTGTTGATTCAATTCCATGCAAGCCTCTGCACGATTCAGATAGATTTCTGCCAGACGGAAAACCACCCAGGGAGTAGAAGAACGTTTTGCGTCGATGTCCGTATAGTCCGTCAGACTTTCATCCAGGAATTTACGCTGATAGAAACCCGTCTTGCTGGCGTCGCCTACACTTAACGAGCCACCGTCTTTTCCCGAAGTATTATAAGTCTGTCCGTCTATTACGACCTTGTTCTCCTTATCCGGTTGAGCGGAAGCTTCATACTTGGTTCCTATCCCATCCTGTCCGTTGATGACACCGCGTATCCATTCGATTTTACCGCCGCCGTATCCTTTATAATCAGCACCGGGCAGGTAAACCGAACCTAATAAGCGAGGGTCTTTATTCTTAAAGATATCATACGGGCTATCATAGCTGATAGCTTTTCCACCGCTGTCTTTCATCTTCAGCTTCCCTTCCGTACCGTCAATATATTCAAATTCCTCTACCATTTCCAGTACCGGAGACATGCCGCATCCCCAACCGTCGCCACGATAAGAGAAAGGAACATTCAGCTTATCCCACATATGCCCTTTACCGGCAGCTACATTATACTGTTTCTGGAAAATATATTCGCCGTTATCCCCATTCACTGCTTTGGAGAAGAGATTGTAAAAGTTTTGCGCCAGCTCTTCCGGTTCCGTACCGGTCGATTTATACAAGCTATACACACGGGGAACCATTTCATCCAGAATCTTCGATGAAGCAGTGTAACATTCGTCAAAGTAACGTTCCGCTTCTGTCTCCGGAATATAAACATATCCTTTGGAAACAGCTTCGCCTGTCAGAGTCAGTGTCTTGGAATACTTGGCGATAGTACCGGCATACAGTGCGGCACGTGACCACAAGGCAAGCACCGTTCCACGATTTGCGCGGTATTTGGCATCACTGCTGCGTACTTCCGGCAATGATTCATAGATAGCCTTACATTCATTGATAATGAAATCATAGGTCGCGGCTTCCGTATCACGAGCCTGATAAAGAGCTTCCGTATTTCCTGCGGTATATTCTTGCGGAACAGTCTGCAAAGGAACGCCCCCATAACGCTTCACCAGTCCGAAGTACTGCATAGCACGGATAAAACGGGCTTCTGCGCCGAGTTCTTCTTTCTCATCCTCACTCAATACGGAAGTTTTCTCAATATTCAGCAGGAAGTTATTTACAATACGGATTTGCTTATAGCGGGTCACCATGTCGTCATTGAATACATAGTCGCCATAAGAATAAGTAGAGTTCGACTTGTCGAATGCGCTCTCTTTCTGATAACTGGCGGTAGCCTCATCCGAAAGGCTGGTCTGATTCGCCAGGTTCGCTTTCTTGCTTCCATACCAGTCGTCGAACTCATCCAGTTTCAGCCCCGAGTCATACATATCCGCCAAAACGGCTGTGATTGCTTTCGGATTTTGCCAAATCAAATCCGGTGTATTGACACCACTGGTACTCTCACGGTTCAGGTAATCATCGCACCCCGTCCATACGAAGATGGATACCCCGCCTATCAATATATATTTCAGATAATTCCTATTCATTGTCTTTACTGGTTTTAGAAGGTTA
This sequence comes from Bacteroides sp. f07, assembly GCF_042854785.1. Taxonomy (NCBI): domain Bacteria; kingdom Pseudomonadati; phylum Bacteroidota; class Bacteroidia; order Bacteroidales; family Bacteroidaceae; genus Bacteroides; species Bacteroides sp. f07. The sequence goes on from NZ_BAABXI010000003.1 coordinate 1,002,273, forward strand.
CATTTACGCCAAAGTTATACGTCTTCATCTGCGGGTAGTAGCGTATTCCGCTGGAATTGCTTTCGGGGTCGACGTTCTTCATCAGTCCGTCACGCTTGGTGAAAGTCAGCAGATTGTTGCAGTTGATATAGAAACGCACCCGGTCGATAGCCGCCTTTTTGGTCAAGGCTTTAGGAAGCGTGTATCCCAGTTCCAGGGTTTTCAGGCGCAGGTAACTTGCGTTGTGCAATGACCATGAGTTACTGGAACGGTTATCGGCGACACCTGCCACGCGTGCGGCAGGCATATATCCCGGAATCCATTTACTATAAGGGTCGGTCGGGTCTTCCCGGTGCCAGCGGTCGGTCATGATGGCCAACCCATTACCCAAACCTTGCTGGATAAACGGGTCGAGAATATCCCCGCTGACATAAATATCGTGTCCGGCAGCTCCCTGGAAGAAGACAGTCAGGTCGAACCCTTTGTATTCTCCGGACATATTCAGCCCGTAGTACATACGAGGAGTGGCACCGTGTCCGAGTGGTTGCGTATCGTTATCATCGATAATACCGTCGCCATTGTAGTCTTCGAATTTCAAATCACCCGGCATCAGCGAACGGTTACCGTCCTTATCCTGAACCGGTGAGTTCAAAATCTCCTCGAAAGAAGTAAACTGCCCGATTACTTTCTTTCCCCAGCGGATATCCTTGTAACGCCCGTTGGTGTTATTACGCCAATCGTCATACATATTGGTGGAAGCCGCCCGCTCTACATAGTCATACTTAATCCGGGTAGTAGAAAAGTTGGCCGACACATTATAATTGAAATTGCCAATCCGGTTCTTATGCCCGACTACAATCTCGAATCCGGTGTTAATATCAGAATTCAGGTTCTCCTGCGGCATTGATTCACCGAAGATAGTAGGCAATGAGCCTACACGGGTGGCAGGCAGACCGGAACGGTTTCTGCGGAACCAGTCGAACTCCACAGAAATCAGTCCCCTGTGATAAGACGCCTCAAAGCCGATGTTCATTATCTTCGATTCATACCAGGTCAGCCACGGATTTGCCATACCTACCGTAGTCATGCCCGAAGTCACTCCGTTGCTGCCCATGATATAGCTTCCGTGAGACGTATATCCATCCAGATACTGGAACGCATCGAAATCTCCTTCATCTCCCACTTTGGCGTACGAAGCACGGATTTTCAGATTATCCATATCGGGCAACAGTTTCTTGAAAAAAGCCTCTTCGGAAACACGCCATCCCAATGAAACACCCGGAAAGAATCCCCAACGATTACCTGCACGGAATTTATAGGTTCCGTCATAGCGGAAATTGAATTCCACCAGATAACGGTTAGAGAAATCATAGTTCAGACGTCCCACCAAGCCGGCGTGAGCCGTTTCCTGTGTCTTGCCGGAAGCTTCCTGGTTCGTCTTATCCCCATAGTCCAGGTCAGGAATCAGCCCGATAGCAAAATCACGTGTCCCGGTCACCCAGTTCTTCTTGTCATTATACATTTCCCATACGAGCATGGCACCGATATTATGCTTCTTGGCGAACGTATTGTTGTAGTTCATAGAGAACTGATAGGTCGGTTTGTCATAGTTTTCCAGTTTCGATTCCAAATGCGCGGTATTAACCACTTTCTCTATATACTCTTCATTCGCATAATCATACGTATATTCCGAGAGGTCTTTCCGCCACGTTTTCCATTCCTTGTTCGTATAGTCGTAGGCAACCAATGCTTTCGCCATCAGTCCTTTCACCCAGGGAAGTTGCCAGGTGATAGCCAACGAGCTGTTAAATTCGCGACGCAGGCGGTCTTCATAACCACTGTCGTCCGAATCGGAAACATGCACGGGGTTCGCCATATCTCCTACGGCTCCCCAATAATCCGGGTTGTCATTGGCATACATGGAGTAAGTCGGGATAGCCATTTGTGCCGAACGGAACAGGTTGTCGCCATTGTAAGGCTTTTTGCGATTGTCGAAGCGCCCGCTCAAACGCAGTTCCACGTTCAGTCCTTTAGCCACTTCCACGCTCAGGTTGGAACGGACGTTGTAACGTTGGTAATTCCAGTCGCCCGAACGGATGATACCGCCCTGGTCCATATATCCGATAGACATATAATATTTCACTTTCTCCGTACCGCCTGTCAGACTCAAGTTGTGTGAAGTCTGAGGAGCGGTGCTACGCATCGTTTCATTCCACCAGTCTGTACCTGCCGTACCGTTCCGGTAGGCTTCCAGTTGTTCTTGTGAGTAAGCGGAAGCTCCGCGCCACGGGTTGGCATTGTGAATCGCTTCATTGTAAAGAGAAGCGTACTCATAAGCATTCATCATCTCCGGATAGCGGGTCACTTTCTGAAAGCCTACATAGCCGTTATATTCTATCTTTACCTTCTGTTCCGTCCCTTTCTTAGTAGTAACCAACAGAACACCGTTTGAACCTTTAAAACCGTAAACCGCTGCAGCGGCATCTTTCAGGATAGAGATGGACTCGATATCATTCGGATCGAGTTGCGTATAATCACGCTCAATGCCGTCTACAATCACCAGCATGCTTCCATATCCGCGAATATCAACAGAAGCTCCATCATCACCGGGGCTTCCGCTACGCTGTACGGCACGCAAGCCCGGCAAACGTCCGGCGAGCATATTCGTCACACTGGGAGCTTTTACTTCCATCAACTTGTCCGAAGAGATAGCAGCGACCGAACCGGTCACAGAAGCCTTCTTCTGAATGCCGTAACCTACCACCACTACCTCGTCCAGTGTCTCGGTATCTTCCTGCAAAGTTACTTTCAGTCCGGCTTGTCCGTTCACCCGCACTTCTGCTGTTTTATATCCTATATAGGAAATCTGTAACACTCCATTAGCGGGAACCGGCAAGGTAAACTTACCGTCCACATCGGTAATCGTCCCCACACCGGCAGCACCTTTCAGTTGCACCGAAGCTCCGATAACCGGTTCTCCGCCGGCGTCAACAACCACACCTTTCACCGTGATATTCCGAACGACCTGTTCGATACCCGATACCGAAGGGCTTTCTGCATATACCGTAAACGGCACGCACAGGAAAGTCCCTGCCATTAAAGCTGAAACAGTAGCTATCTTCAGCCGGTCGTTGAACGACTTTAAGACAACCGTGTTCATTTTACAAGCATGTTTCATAGATTAAATTAGTTATGTGTTTTAAGTTTCGAATCTATATTATCATCACATATCGCTACTGCAACCTGCGAATCGGCACAGCCATAATAGAGATATAATTTGTTTTTAAAGTAAGCCAATCCTTCGATAAACACTGTTCCGTCCTTGTACTGGCCGCTCTTCTCGAAAGCGGCTTCGGGCACAAAGAAGGGTTTATCCAGGCGGTCGAGTACCTTATAAGGGTCGTTGGCGTCAAACAGGAACTGCCCTGCACAATAAGCGCCTGCGGGGTATGCCGAGTCCCTTTCTTCCTTGTATCCGTTCTTGCCATTGTATAATAATACAATACCGTTCACGGTCTTGATAGCCGGCGGCCCGCACTCAGTCAGGCGGCTGTCGAAATACCCGTTGCGGGGTTTGGCTATCTCCCTTAGTTCGTTGTTTTCATTGAGTACCGGAGTCCAGTCGGTCAGATTATCGGAAGTTGCGGCACATACCGCATTCTCTCCCCAGTACATAAAGTATTTGCCGTCCACTTTCTCAATGACCAGCCTGCCATCTTTCACTCCGGTGACAATAGAAGCTGATTTGCTTGCTATATTAGCAAAACGCCCGTTGTATGCTTTCGCAAAAGCGAGTCCGTGCTTCGTCCAGTTTTTCAAGTCTCTGGAAGTAGCTACTGCCAAGCGGGGAAGATTGCGGTTCCAGGCTGTATAAAGCATAACGTACAATCCGTCTTCCGTCATTGCCACACGCGGGTCTTCGCAACCACCTTCCCATTCTATTTCTTTAAATTCGTCTTCGGAAGGACACAATACCGGTGCGTCCGACCGGCTCATCATCACTCCGTCCGTACTTTCCGCATAGCCAATACGGGACGTTCTCTTTCCAATACCTTGCGCCGAATTGTCTTCCGCACGGTAGAGTACCACAATCTTCCCGTCTTTGACAGTTGCCGCCGGATTGAAAGTGTCACTCTCTTCCCATCTTACCGGCTGCTTGCGCATCGGACATTGAAAAGTAGTCGGTTGCGGGGAAATCACCGGATTCATCCCTTCCGGACGGACAAAAGGGCCGAGTACCCATTGTCCGCTCTGTTCTTCGACAGCTACGGATGCCTGTTTCTGCCCGGAGCATCCGACTAATGTCATCATACTGATTAAATAGATTACAGATTTTAGTTTTATCATACGTCGTTTTTTTTAGTTTTCCCGAATCGGTCGTTCATCGTTTTTCTGCCGGCAAAACTATCGTACCCCGCAAAAAATAGAGTGTACTATATTCTCAAAAGAGTATATAGGTGCTGTACAACATAATAATTCATCCGTTTGCAATGACAGCTTAATGGTTTTGAAATATTAGTGAACCGTTTGGTTCTGTTTGATGATGTTCTGAGCCAACGGATAGGCTATCAACTGTAAAGCTCCTACCAGTATCAATGCGTACTTCAATGCAAAATCCTGTGATATGGCAAAGGCAAGCGCCATAAAAAGGATAAGCCCGAAAGCACGCCCCAAGAATAGTCCGAATTCGTGGCTTAAAATATAAGTGTATTCATTTCTTTTCTCGATTTTAACTACTGCGTCGATGGTTTGCATCATAATGGGATAGTAAGGCAAGTCAAACAAGGGCTGAAAGATTACCTTACAGAGGACAAAGATAATCACTCCGGTGGCTGAAAACAAGACCCCGTTGAACAGAGTACCGATAAAAAAGACGAGTAACCCGGCAATAAATATCTTCGGGCGGTCTTCGGGTTTGGCAATACGCCCCAGTACATAGACCAGTATAGCCGTCAGCGTACCGCTGATTCCCTGTATCAAGCCTAATGTCCCTTCATCACCAACCAGTTTCAGAACCAGGATGGCGGGAGCAGTCACCAGAAATCCCTGTACCATTCCTTTCAGGGAAGCCAGTAACAGCATTTTCTTCCACAGTATACAGAACCGGAAATACAAAAAATTCTTCTGTACCGGATTGGCAAACTTACCACGCCACAAGACAGCTACGGCAAACAGGGTCACTACTATGACTCCGACTGTGACCAAACGGTAGGCTCCATTTATATCAATCAGGCATCCCATGATTTCTTTGCCGTCTATCTGGCTGATGAATGCGCCAATCAATAAAGGGACAGTTATCGAAGTGATGGAGAAAAAGAAAGATTCCAGTCCGAAAAAGTAGTTCCGGCTACTGTCGGTCGTATTATTGAGAGTCAATAGATAGCGGTTGGTCCAAAAGAAACCCGATGCGGCTCCGAGGACAAAACCTGCTATGCCTAGTTCTACAAAGCCCAATGACTTCACCAGCATCATGGCAAACATCGACAGCCCGCTAACTAATATCCCGCCTGCATACAGTACTTTCACGCTGACATGCCGCAACAGGAAGCCGTTGACAAACGAGGTCGCAATGATGCCGATATACATAAAAAGCTGATAGAAAGCTACGGAAACAGGCTCGCTCGTGTGGCGCATCACATAAGCGCCTACAAATATCTCCACCACAGGAAGCACGAACGCATAGAGCAGGTTAGTCATCAACAGTACACGTACATTGGGAGTCTGCTGCTTGAAGAATTGATATTCTCTTTTCAATTTATTCATTCTATACCTTTATATATGTCATGACTTTAATGAACGAAGGATTTCCCCAATGGAGAACTTCGCTCCGCAGATTACTTCATCACTCGCACCATAGTAAACAGTCACCATATCCCCTTCTACCAGATGCCCGTTCGTGAAGACCACATTCCCGAAGAATCCGGTTTGCTCGTAGGGAGCAGTCGGTTCCATTATAGGAGCTTTGCTTCGGGCGATTACCTTTGAGGGGTCGTTCAAGTCAAGCAGAAGGGCTCCCAGGCAATAGCGGTTCTGATAGTCTGCACCATGATAAATCTCCAGCCAGCCTTCCTCTGTACGGATAGGCGCGGCTCCTGCACCCACACGGGCACAATCCCAGCTATCGGAGCGAGTGGTCGCAACGCAACGGTGGTTGCCCCAGTGTAACCGGTCGGGTGATTCGGCAAGCCAGATATAGTTGCCACCCAGTTCGGGACTGCTCGGGCGATGCAAGGCGAAATATTTACCGTTTATCTTCTCTTCAAACAAGGCACAGTCTTTATTATGAGGAGGGAAAATCATGCCGTGACGAGTGTAATTCTTCCAATCATGGGTATGAATCAGCCCTACACCGACGGCAACGGAAGAGACTTCGGTAAACGTCAGGTAATAACCGTCGGCGGTAGTCGCCACCCGGCAGTCCTCGATGCCGAAAGCCTCTAATGTCCCTTTACCGAAAATAGGCGGATAATCCGGTTCTTCCTTAAAATGGATGCCGTCCTCGCTCGATACCAACCGGAGATAAGACATGGTAGTCAGATAATCCTGTCCCGCATATCCTATCACACGAGGGTCGGAAGCGTCCAGTTCCGGGTCATTCTCGTCGAAAGAAAGCACTTCTATCTTCCCTTCCTTATTATATACGGGGAAACTAATCACTCCCTGTTTCTGTACGGGGCGTTCGGCTACCCGCAGTAATAACCAGGTTTTTCCGTCGAAGCGGAATACGCCGGGATTCAGGAAACAGGTGATTTCCATACCTTCTATTCCCGGTTGTAAATCGGATGGTTTCAATAATGGGTTCTGATGAAATCGTTTTGCAATATCCATTTTCTAATCATTAAATAGGTGTTGTTTTTATTTCTCGTGGCAAAGCTACCCCACACGGCGACGGGAAGAGTGTACTATATTCTCAAAAGGGTATACAGGTGTTGTACAGCATATTTTTATCTTTGTTTTCTTATTTTTCCTCTCTATCTTTGCGACATGATTCTACGAAAACACTCCTATTTCCGCTGCATCTGCATCCTTATTTGTTCATGCCTGATGCCTGCTTTATTACATTCGCAAAATGTAGTAAAACAGATTTCCAATGCGGACGGATTATCCAATAATTCGGTGAATTGCTTCCTCGAAGATTCGGAGCATACGCTCTGGGTAGGGACATGGGACGGATTGAATGCTTATAACGGACGTAGCTTCAAAACCTATTCTTATAATAAAAAGGATGCAGGGTCTATCAGCAATAATGTCATCTGGCAGATTATCGAGCAAAGCGACTCTATCCTGTGGGTATCTACGGACTATGGGGTAAACCGGTGGAAACGCTCTACACAACAGTTTACTCCTTATTATCTAGGTACACAGAATAATCCGCCGAAACAGGAGAAGTCATTTCTGCTGGGTATCACTTCCGGCAAGCATATTATCTGTTACGTGAAAGAGCAGGGTCTATTCTGTTTCGATGACCGGAAACAGGAGTTTGTATCCTTGAAGAATGACCTTCCCGATGACATCAGGAACTTCGTCATTGATTCCAAAGACCGGATATTCTTTCTCACAGAACATGGACAATTATTGCATTATCAACTGACTGTCCGTAACTCCTGTCCCGAACTCTCGTTCAAAGAAGAAATCAGGCACTCTGCTCCCGTTTCCAATATTTATCTTTCCCAGGACTGCCTCATCATTAACGATGACCGGACACTGACTGTTTCACAAGATAACCGTATATTGGACAGTATAAATATTCCTGAGAACAAAACCGTTTCACAAGCTGTCTGCCACGGTGAATATCTCCTTATCAGCTTTATCGAGGGAGGATGCATCAGGTATAATCTTGAAAATGGAACTTCAACGGAATTACTCCAATTACCGGAGAAAGCTTCCATTTTCACTATTTATATCGGCTCACAGAATATCCTTTGGGTAGGCACGGACGGACAAGGGATATTGGAAGTCTATGAACATAGTTCGCCTTTCCATACCGTAAAAACAGATTATCCTGTGCGTTGTTTCTGTGAGGAAGACAATGGTAATATACTCGTTGGAACAAAAGGAGAAGGTATCCTGCTACTCAACAAGCAGGAACGGAAAGTCATCCCCTATCTTTCAACGGGCAACGGGCTAATCTCCAACTCCGTTTATACTATCCGCAAAAATATGTCCGGGGATATATTCATCGGAACCGAAGGGGCGGGTATCAATTATATTCCACTCAATAGCAACCAGGTGAAGAAACTGGGTATTCCTGCTGAATTTCCAGCTTTCAGGGCAGTGTACAGTATCCTGTTTACCCATAACGATTCACTTTTATGGTTGGGGACTTCCGGCTACGGACTTATCAAGCTGAGCCTGCAAAGGGAAGGAAAAAGTTATAGAGTAACGGACATGAAACAATATAAATCTCCCGGCCCTTCTTCGCCAAGTAATAATATTATTTATTCGGTTATCGCCGGATACGATGAGAATGAACTTTGGCTAGGCACGCGAGGGGGGGGAATTAATAAGTTCGACATCGAGTCCGAACGTTTCCGGCAGATGAATGAAATAGACCCCGGTTTGTCTCTGACTAACAATGACGTGATTTATCTGACTAAAGGAGATTCTGCCAGTATCTGGATAGGTACCAGTTATGGTCTTAACCGATTGTTCCCGACAGCCACACCGCCTTCTATCATCGAATATACGGATAATAACGGATTGCCCAATAATACGATTCACGGCATCCTGAAAGATGAGAACGGGAATATTTGGGCAAGCACCAATCAAGGCATTTCCTTTATCGACTTGCCCTCGGGAAAAATCACCAATTATTCTTCAAGAAACGGGCTGCAAAACGACGAATTCTCCGACGGAGCTATTTTTAAGGACAAAGCCGGGTGGTTGTATTTCGGCGGAGTCAGCGGGTTGAACTATTTCGACGAAAATAAGATACGCTTACGGGAACATATCGCATCATTAAGCCTGAACAGCCTGAAGATAAACAATACAAGCCAGAATATCTACGAACGTATCCGTAATCATACGCTCCGGCTGGACTACGACGAGCCTTATGTCACCTTGGGATTTGCCGCACATGATTTTATCAACAATGAGAATTGTGAGTTCAGCTACCGCATTATCGACTTTGCCGACGAATGGATTTACAACGAGAATAACCCAAATATTGTTATCACCAAACTACCACCGGGAAAATATAAACTGGAAGTAAAATGCACCAATGGCGACCGAGTATGGAGTAGTCAAACCTATTCCCTCAATTTGGACGTTGCTTACCCCTGGTGGCTCAGTACCACTGCTTTTATTATTTATTTTATCCTGATTGCCGTTGCTATCTATATCACGCAATCCGTCATCAAGAATAGAATCCGGCTGAACCGTCAGATTCTACTGGAACATATCGAGAAACAGAATCAGCAACGTATCCATGAATCGAAGTTGAACTTCTTCACGAATGTGGCACATGAATTTTTCACTCCGTTGACACTGATTTACGGCCCGGCACAGCACTTGTTGGAAAAGGCGGACCTCGACAGTTATACAAAAAGATATATCTACATCATCAAGAACAATGCCGACCGGATGCAGAAGCTTATCAACGAACTGATGGAGTTCCGAAAAGCAGAAGCGGGACATACAGCTATCTATGCGGAAAAAGTGGATATTCAGTTGCTCGTCGATTATGTATCGGACAACTATACCGAAATAGCTGAAGAAAACAAGATAGACTTCAGTTTCAAAAGCAAAGAGGTATCATCCTTTACAACAGACCGGAATGCACTGGAAAAAATAATATTCAATTTGCTTTCCAACGCTTTCAAATATACGCCGTCCGGTGGATATATCCGTGCTGAAATACGGGAGAATGTTACTGACGGGACATTGCATTTCCACATACGTAACTCGGGCAAGGGACTGACTGAGAAACAAATGAGTGAGATATTCAGCCGGTTCAAGATTTTTGAGAGCAGTAACCTGAAACATGCGGGAAGCACCGGAGTCGGCCTGAATCTGACCAAGAGCTTGACGGAGTTATTGGGCGGAGAAATCACCGTAGGAAGTGTATTGGGAGAGTATGTAGAATTCAATGTGTCTCTACCGTCCATGCACGTGAATTCCGGAAAAGAAAGTCAACCGGCAGAAGAAGAGGCAGAAGCCGGTGAAATGCTTTTTGTCCCAAAACAAAAGGAAATTAGTATATTGATTGTAGAAGATGAAAAGAATATCCGCGAACTTCTGAAAGATATCCTGCTTCCTTACTACCAGGTTCGGGAAGCCGCCGATGGAGAAGAGGCGCTGAAAGAGGTCGAGCAGAAACAGCCGGATATTATTATCAGCGATGTATTGATGCCCAGGCTGGACGGCATCACTCTGACGGATATATTGAAAGCCAACGAGCGGACTGCCCACATTCCGATTATCCATATCTCCGCCAAGAACTCCATCGAAGACCAGATTAACGCTTACAAACATGGAACAGACTTATATATCCCCAAACCTTTCCATCCGAGGCATGTATTGAGCGCGGTAGAGAATATGATTAATAAATACTCTCTGATGAAAGAGTATTTCAAATCCAGCCGTTCCTCTCTCATCGTAAGGGATGGAATCACCATGCATAAAGAGGATGAGCTGTTACTGGACAAGATTATCAAATTCATCGAAGATAATATTGACGACGAATCCATGAATCCGGATTCTCTCGCAGACTTTATAGGAGTAAGCAAAGCGGGATTGTACCGTAAACTCAAAGAATTGACGGAAAAGACACCAAGCGAATTTGTCCGTACCATCCGCCTGGAATATGCAGCAGGCCTATTAAAGACTACCAAGCTTACCGTTACCGAGATTATGTATAAATCGGGTTTCTCAAACAAGTCTTATTTCTACCGGGAGTTTGCCAAGTTATACAACACTTCTCCCAAAGAATACAGGAGCGGACAGACAGAAGAAAAGGATACTTAATAACCATCTAACAATAAAGAAACAATGAGAAAACTTTTTATTGTATTGGCGCTCTGCGGTGTGTCAATACTGAACGCGCAACAACTGAATGTTGCTTCTTACAATGTACGAAACAGTAATCCGAACGATGCCAAAGCCGGAAACGGCTGGGAACAGCGTTGCCCGGTACTCACCCGGTTAATCACTTTCCATGACTTCGATATATTCGGAGCGCAGGAAGTGAAACATAACCAACTGGAAGATATGTTGAATGCCTTGCCGCAATACAGCTATATAGGCGTAGGACGGGATGACGGTAAAACGAAAGGGGAATATGCGCCTATCTTCTACCGGAAAGATAAATTCAAGCTACTCAAATCTGGAAACTTTTGGTTATCGGAAGATACCTCGAAGCCGAATAAAGGATGGGATGCAGCCTATACCCGCATCTGTACGTGGGGAGAATTCAAAGATATTACAGGTAAGTTCAGATTCTGGTTCTTTAACCTGCACATGGACCATATCGGAGTAATGGCACGTCGCGAAAGTGCCAAGCTGGTTATCAGCAAAATCAAAGAGATGTGCAGTAAAGACCCCGTCATACTCACCGGAGATTTCAATGTAGACCAGACCAGCGAAAGCTATCAAGTACTTCACGAATCCGGAATATTATCAGACTCTTATGAGGTCGCACAACTGAGCTATGCAACTAATGGAACATGTGCAGGATGGAATCCGAACACATATACTCCCAACCGTATCGACCATATCTTCGTTACCAAAAACTTTATTGTTGAAAAGTACGGAGTGCTGACAGATACTTACCGAATTAAAAACGAAGCCACCGGAAAGTATGAAGCACGCATTCCTTCAGACCATTTTCCGGTGAAGGCGGTATTGAAATATACCAAGTAAGCAAAGCAGAATTCGAAATGATAATATAAGCCTGTCAATGTTCTATTTTTAATATTTTGCAGGGAAATAGCTGGTTAGAAAATAACGAACCAGAAAATAAACTGCATAAATAAATGCATGAGCATACAAAAAACAGCCTAATATTGCATAAAACCAAACAAGATATGCATCTTTCTCTATTCGGAAACTGTTCATTGCTTTAAAACCAACGAGGTGTTCCTCGGTGTGCATCGACTTGTTCCTCACCGGGGAAGCTATCGTTTCCCGGTGAGGAAGATAAAAATGGGCTATTAAGAAGTATTTATTCTCTAGTTTATCATAACATATCGGAAAGGAAAAAACAATAAAATGATTAGTTATTCGGATATTTACTATCCGAATAACTAGAATAATCGATAATCTGTCATACTTCGAATAGAATATTCTCAAAACAGCAGAAATAGAGAATCACGTAATTACAAATGCTTGGCATCTTCCTGCTTTTCCTTACCAAACTGCGATTTACGTCCTTCTCCGATGATTAAATATTCCGTTTTTAAGAATCATCGTTTTTTCAGTAACTGAACTATTTAACAAGAAAGTGCCGGTAACCTTTTACCTTATCCCATCCTCCACGGGTAAAATCGGGAACAGCTACCGGAGCCGAACCGTTTTCTATGGAAATGCGTGTGAGTTCCGCCATGCAACACCATTCTGCTAAGTCATAAACATCCATGTCCAGCGGCAGGCCATTCCGCAGACAGTATACGAGCCGATAATCCATGATATAATCCATTCCACCATGTCCGCCTACCTTTTTAGCTCTCTCTTCCAGTTCTTTATGAATAGGATGTTTATATTTATCCATCAAAACTTTCTTTACTTCTTTTGCGACTGCCTGATGTGTATTTAGATTTTCATGATTAGGAATATCCTCAGAATTAACTTGAGAAGGTCTTAAACAATACTCCTCAATCGGATACTTGCTGGCATATCCATCCGTCCCTACTACCTGATACATCCGACTATAAGGACGGGGAGTCATCACGTTATGCTGAATCAAAATCGTTTTACCGTTCTCCGTACGGATAAAGGTAGATGTCTGGTCTCCGTTCTGAAAGTCTTCAATCTCCTTGCCCGTTTGCTTTTTGATATATGCCGGACCACTTACAGCTTTTGTATCCATCGAAACCAAGGTTTTCATGCGATCTCCCCGATGAATATTAAGTATCTGGCATACAGGGCCTATGCCATGAGTAGCATATATATCTCCCCGATGTTTTCGGTTGTAATCCATACGCCAATTATTCCAATAGCGTCGCCATATATTTTCCAAATTATGAATATAAGCCCCTTCTACATGTAAAACTTCACCAAATACACCTTGCTGTGCCATATTGAGAGTAGTTAATTCAAAAAAGTCGTATATGCAATTTTCTAATTGCATACAGTGTTTACGAGTTCTTTCTGAAGTATTAACGAGTTTCCATATTTCATCCAAAGTCATTGCAGCAGGAACCTCGATAGCCACATGTTTTCCATGCTCCATTGCATATACACCCATTTCGGCATGATGTTCCCAATCTGTTGCTATATAAATAAGGTCGATATCTTTGCGTTTGCATAATTTTTTCCATGCATCTTCCGAACCGGCATAAGATACCGCTGCCGGCAGACCGGCTTTTCTCAGAACTTTTTGTGATTTCTCTACACGTTCGGGAAGAAGATCGCACAAGGCAATAATTTGTATCCCCGGAATGTGTGTCCAGCGCGCTATTGCACTGGAACCACGCATACCCAATCCGATGAAACCCACACGTACCGTATCAATTTTGGGGGCGGTAAGTTGAATCACATCCAGTTGCCCTGCCGGACGAACAGGTATTTCTGTTCGAATAGGCAACCGGACAACTTTGCTTTTTTGTGCATAACCGTCTATACTTGTCAACAAAAATAAGCCGACAATGATAATCAATAATATCTTTCTCATAATTATCTACTAGAAAATAAGTATACCTATAACAGATGCAGATAAACACTTGAAATACAAGTCATACTTACCTGCACCTGAAAATGTAGGGCTTGACAACCTATCAGAAACTTTACTTGTTAGTAGCCGGGGTTTTGAACCCACTGCGGACACTTGTTAATTTCCGGTTGCGGGATAGGCATCAGATATTGTGCTTCTTTGAAAGTACGGATTACGTTCAGTTCCTTCACTTGGAAAAAGTCTTCTTCTGTCTTGCCATAAATGTTCAGCCCCTTGACTTTTTCTCCTAATATTTCAGCTTGTTTCCAACGGCGTAAATCCCAGAAACGGTGATTCTCGAGATAGAACTCAATCTGACGTTCACGACGTACAATTTCCCGTAACCCATCTTGTGTATTGGCTTTTTCCGGATGCGCAGCCTTCTCCCAGGCAACATCAATTGTAGGAATACCGGCACGGGTACGTATCTTATCAATATACACTTTCGCTTTGCTCAAGTTGTCTTCTCCGCCCAACTCTATCAATATCTCCGCATAATTGAGATAAAGCTCCGCCATACGGATGAGCGGATAAGGATATTTGGTAGTGGCGTTCAGCCCGTTTTGGAAAGCCGGATGAAAGAATTTCTTGTTCAGATAACCAGTTCCGGAGTAATTGGCGTCATTGCCATCTTCCTTAGCACCCTGCGCCTCTCCACACATGAGCTTTAATTGGATAGCTTTCTTATTATTGGCAGCATTTGTGTTGGCACCGTTGTATTTGGCTATTTCAAAGAACCCGTTGTGGAAACCAATCCAGGCATAGAAACGCGGTTCACGATCCAGATGCAGTTTGAGTGTCTTTCCGTTGGGGTTCTTATAATTGTTGCCGTCGTAATTATTGGGCATATTGACAACAGAATAACGTCCGGGATAATCAAATTCGGTATCTTCCTCTATCGGTAATCCGTTTTTGGTATAGAACAATTCTACTATCTGTAAAGTAGGCGCACAAGAATTATATGCATTCTTATAACCTTTGTCGTTCTGACGCGGACATGATTGGTTCTGTATCTCATATTGGGTTTCCGGACGTGTATCCACCATGATTAATTCCGGATTGATACCTGTCGCATTATCCATAAATGTATATCTGACTGCCCGTTGGCTAGCTTCTGCCGGTCCGGGCTTGGCAGCATCGGGCGTACCTGCGTCCGTCTTATCATAAAGCCGGAATTTGGTATCCAGTTCTTCAATAGCTTTCCGGGTAATTTCTTCTGCTGTCTCCCATTTCTCCCTGCTCTCCGTCTGCGCAATCAGATACCGCCCGTCTATTTTACTCTTGAAGTCGGCATAAAATTCAGTTTTTCCATTATTTCCGTTGAAAAGAGGTGAGGCTGCATACAAATGTAAACGTGCCCGCAAAGCAATGGCTGCATAACGTGTGAAACGACCGTATTCGTCCGATTCAAAAGACTCCGCCATATCAGGCAATGCTTCTTCTATCTTTTTATCTATGAATTCCACTACTTCATCCACCGACGAACGTTCGGGATAAGTGCCGGCATCTGTCGTCGGATCTAGCGGAGCCTTGATAATAGGTATTGGTCCGTAAGCTCTCAATGCAAGAAAATGATAGTATGCAATAAGAAAGGTAGCCTCTGCTTTATAATACTTCAGATCATCCTCTACCATATTGGGCGTTAAATCTATGACATTCAGAAATTCGTAACAACGACGGATACCTTCCCAAATATTATTATAATAACTTTCTGTGATACTTAAAAAGACAGGTGAATAGTATCCGCGCGGAAAAGTCTGAAAGTCATTCTTCTCCATCGGAAAACAAACTTCCCCAGCCGAATATTTGTCAATATGCTCAGGTTTTCTGGAGTTGGGCAGTTTGCTATAACAAGAGTACAAAAAGCCCCGGGCTGCTGCCGGATTTTTATAAGTATCCTCAGGAGTATTGCGCTCTTCGGGAACAATATCCAGATAGTTGCATCCGGACATCAGAACGGCAGTTGCGATAGATAATAATATATATTTCGTTTTCATATACTTACTTATTTGAATGTGAATTGAATACCGATATTGTATGTACGCTGTGTAGGATATGACATTCCGTTTCCGCCTCCCATCTCGGGATCCCATAACTTGAATGGGGAGAATGTTAATAGATTACGTCCACTGATATAAGCTCTGAAACATTTGTGTGTAAATCCTATCTCCGCATTTTTAAGTTTCAGGAAAGCACCGTTCCGCAGCCAGAAAGTAGAACCTGCCTGGTTGTTTTCATTGACGCCATTCGTCAGTCGCGGATATGCGGCATTCGGATTAGGATTGTCCTCACTCCAATAATCATCTGTAATAAATTTCATGACACCAGGGATCGTTGTCTTATCCTTGGTTACAAACGGATGGAAGTTTTCTATCAACAATGAAGTGTGCGCCACTCCCTGGAAGAAGAAAGAGAAATCCCACTTTTTGTACTTCATGGAAGAACCGAATCCGTAAACGATTTCCGGTGTCTTGGGGTAACCTGCCCATATCCGGTCATTCTTGTCGATAATTCCGTCTGTCTTTCCTTCCGCATTCGCAATGTTCCTGTATCTGATGTCTCCCGGCATCGGTATATATCCCAATGTCTGTTCCGGACTGCCGGCTATTTCCGCATCGTCTTTGAACAGTCCTATGGCATCATAAATCAGATAACTGTCTACAGAGTGTCCTACGCTGGATAATTGCGGATAGAGCTGATAAGGAGGTTCGTCCCTTTCAAGAATGGTGTTCTTTGCAAAAGTGAACGTCCCCCGGGCAGAGATAAAGAAGTTTTTATTGATTCGTTTGTGGTAATTCATCGACATGTCGAACCCCACGTTTTTCATCTTGCCCATATTTCCATAAATGGCAGTTCCTCCTGTACCTGCAAACTTGGGTAGAGTATTGGAACGCTGCATAAAGATGTTGCTTCTTATTTCCTTGAAACCATCGACGTGCAAATTGAAATCGTGAAATAACTGAATATCCATACCCACATTCAGCTTTTTACCAATTTCCCATGTGAGATCAGGATTATAATAGCGATTCCATGCAGGTCCTTTATAGGTGGTATTCATCGCCGTTCCTGTGGTATATCCCCAACTACCTAATACGATATCTTCCAGATAAGCGAACCGAGATCCTACTCCGTCATTACCTACCAGACCGTAAGAGGCACGGAACTTCAAATGGGAGATAATATCCGACATCGGTTTCCAGAATTTCTCTTGTGAAATATTGTAACCGACAGCTACGGAAGGGAAAAATCCCCAGCGATGCTTGGCAGCAAAGTTCTCGGAACCGGTACAACCGAAATTCGCTTCAATCAAGTAACGGTCGTCATAGCCATAAGAAAGGCGCCCGGCCACCCCTTGTTTACGCTTAGGCAGCGAAGCAAGCAACCCGTCCGGATTATTGACATTGGTCTGTTTCTGGTCATACAACAGCATCACGTTCACTTTATGGTCACCGAATTTACGGTTATAGTCCAGATGTGTCTGGACATACATCCAACGGTCGCCGGAAGAACTTCCTTTTGTTCCAAGTGTGGCAGCCTTTTCTTCTTCATTGACACGTCCGAGCGTATACGTCCCATCGCCATTGTCCGAAGCTATCTGAAATTGGTTATATCCGGCAGTACGTGTAACGACAGTGCTCGAATAGTTCTTGAAAGACACCAACCCGTACCATTTTAGTCCGGGAAGTATCATTTTAAGATCCTGGTCTATCCTGAACTTCGCGTCTACTGTAGAAGAGAAGGTCGTTTTATAACCGGTTGCATATTCAGCTACCGGGTTGCGATATCCATTATTGAATGTGCCGCCTTCCATACCTCCCCACAATGTATATGAAAGTTTTTCCCACTCAGACGGATAATAAACCGGAAAATCGACAGGAGAAGCTTGCCGTGAAAGACTGAATATCTCATCTGCGCTTTTAGCAGGCCCTTTCCAGTCTTTCATACTGACATTCAATCCTAAAGCGACTTTAGTGGTGGGTGTCATTTTGATACTCAGATTGTTGACAAAGTCATAGCGAATCACGTTGATGTTATTATTGAACGAGAAAAACTCCTTACTTCGTGATTTTAGATTACCCCCGTCCCTTTTGATAGAAGCACTCATGAAATAATGGACAGCCTTTTTACCTCCGCGGATATTAAAATTGAAACGTTCGGAGTCAGACATCTTGTTGAACATTTCATCAAACCAATTTACATTCGGATATAAATACGGGTTCTTTCCGGCTATTGTTCCGGCTATTTTCTCTTCCGAATATACTTTCCCCTCCTCCCTACGAGTTCGGCGGGCTTCGTTATACAATTTCATGTATGATACACCGTCTACCATTTCCGGTATTTCATTCATCACATTGATGGCTGTTTCAAAGCGGAAATTGATAATCGGTTTAGCCAGGTCGGCACCTTGTTTGGTAGTTACAATCATTACACCGTTAGCTCCGCGTGTACCATACAGGGCAGTAGCGGTAGCGTCTTTCAGGATAGAAAAACCTTCGATAACTTCCGGATCTAAAGCGTCCAAATCACCGGAGCTGATTTCCACACCGTCGAGCACAATTAAAGGACTATTCGCACCGGCTGCACTGCTGAAGGTCGATTTACCGCGAATCCAGAAATTAGCCCCGTCCGCACCCGGCTCACCGGAGCGTTGTACAGCAATCACACCGGCCAGTTTACCGGCAAAGTTACTACTCAGGCTGGTGGTCGGCGCTTTCAGCGCATCAGGTTTAATCTGGTCGACAGAACCTACCAAAGTCTCCTTTTTCTGGCTGATACCAAAAGCGGTGACTACTACTTCATCCAATTGCCTGGCATCTTCTTCCAAGGTCACATTGACAGTGGAACTCTTACCAACAACGACTTCCTGTGTCTTATAACCTATACAACTGACAATAAGAACAGCATTCTCCGGTACCTTCATCTGGTACAAACCATCCATATTGGTAATCACTCCGGTGCCCTTATCTTTCACTTGAATATTGACACCGATAACCGCTTCCCCTTTTTTGTCACGTACAAAACCTTGAATGAGTTTTTCTCTTGTTTGCCCGACCTCATAGACAGCCGGTGTGTTTTTCGTTTTTTCAGTAAAGAAAGAGCTGTTTGCATCTCCGGATGCATAAGAAGGAGAAACTAAACAAGTAACGGCACTCAAACCGACCATTACTTTTCGGAAAATCCTTAAGTTCATTGGATCATGTTTTTTCATGTTTTCCACATTTAAGTTAGTAATTAGATTCAGCATTATCTGCCGCAAATGTATGGTGAATGCGGTTTTGGAACGGGAATTGCCTGTAACAGATTGCGTCCCGATGTGTAACACTGATACTTTTTTACTTCTTTTCTATTCGCTTTTATGACGGAAAATACTTTTTCTGATATTCGGAGGGAGTTAAATCATACTTTTTCTTAAAATAAATCCGGAACATTTTAGGAGAGACAAAACCGGTCAGGTCGCTCACCTCTGTGACATTCAGATCCGGACGTTTCAATAATTCGGCAGCACGGGCCAATTTATAGTCACGGATAAAATCGGCAGGAGTCTGCCCGATAATACCTTTCAACTTCCGGTACAGATGCATACGGCTTAATCCTATATCCTTGCTGAGCCGGTCAATATCATATTCCGAGTCGTCAAGGTTGGCTTCTACGGCATCTACTATTTTTTGCAGCAGTTTGTCCTGTATCGGAGCAGCTTCCGGCTGTCCGATACTATTGGAGAGTTCTTTCAACAACTGTTCTTTCAGTTTCTCCCGGCTCACCAGAATATTGGCTATCTGGGCTTTTATGTGTGCTTCCGTAAAAGGCTTGACAATATAAGAATCCGCCCCATATTCCAAAGCCTGTATTTGGGACGAATCAGATAGTTTGGCGGTCACCAATACCACCGGAATATGGCAGGTATCAGGTGAAGTTTTGATATGGCGGCACAGTTCAATGCCGTCCATATCCGGCATCATGACATCGCTAATCACCAAATCGGGCAGATAACGTTGTACCATTTCCCACCCTTGCACACCTCCTCCTGCTTCCAGCACCTCATACTCGTCCGAAAGCAAATGCCTCATATAATAGCGTATATCCTCATTGTCGTCAATGACAAGTAAAATGGGCAATTGTTTCTCTTCTTTCTCACTGCCGGTCGGCTCTTGCATCACAACCGGCAACTGCTCCATTTCAGGATATACCGCCGGCAAGCATAGAGTAAACATGGCGCCTGTTCCCAATTTGCTGAACAATTCTATTTCACCTCCATGTAAATGAGCCAGCTCCCGGCAAAGATTAAGACCGATGCCAGACCCCGGTGTAGGAGAATCTCCCGCATCAATCTGATAAAAACGCGAGAATATTTTCTCTTGTTCTTCTTCTGCAATGCCTTTTCCATCGTTTCTTACGGAAATCAGCAGCCATTCTTGCCCGTTACGCTTTTCCCGCTTGACAGACACTTCTATATAAGTCTGCGCAAATTTGACGGCATTAGACAAGAGGTTGTAAATGATACGCTGTACCTTATTGGCGTCTATCAGCAGAATCAGATGATCGCAATCATCACAATAGAAAGACAGGCGGACATTACGTTCTCCGGCCCTTTCTTCAAAGAAAGAACAGATGGTACGTACGAAAGCCACGATTTCCTGCGGTGCTTGTTCCAGTTGCATATTTCCGGTTTCTATTTTACGGAAATCAAGCAAATCATTTATCAGACGTAGAAGTATTTGCGCATTCTTGGAGATAATGGCCAGCATTTTATTCTCTTCTCCCTCAGTATTGAAACTGCCTTCCAGCTTCTCAATCAGACCGACAATGAGAGTCACAGGTGTACGTAACTCATGCGAGACATTTGTATAGAATTTCATTTTAGCATTGTATAGCTCCTTTTGGTTCTCCTCATATATCCTTTCTTGAAAAAGTATACGTTTCAATTCGTTCCTTCTTCTAATCCAAAGAATAATAACAGTTCCCAGTACAGCGACTAAGATGATATACACCAGATAAGCAACCGGACTCGCCCAGAAAGGAGGAAGGATAGTCACTGTCATCTTTGCCGGACGTTCGTTCCATACTCCGTCGGAATTACAGCCTTTCACCTCAAACAAATAGGTTCCCGGATCCAGATGAGAATAAGAAGCGGAGCTATGCTCGTTGGTATATATCCACTCCTTGTCAATGCCGGACAGGCGATATGCAAAACGATTCTTCTGCGGTGCGTGGTAAGAGAAGGTGATAAAGTTGAATGTAAAATGCCGTTCGTCATATTTCAGTGTGATATGCTCGGTAGAGGTGATATCGCGGGACAAGATGACTTTACCTTCATATTCTTTTCCAGGACGTATGTCAGTATTATATACTTGCAGTCCGGTGATAGCTACTTTCGAGGCTTGTTGCCGGATATGAATCTCTTCGGGCTGGAAAATAGTGACTCCATTGATTCCGGCAAGATAAATCATCCCTTGCGCATCCTGAAAATGTGCTCCTTTTGCAAATTCATTGCTCGGCAGCCCGTCATAGGAGGTATATTTATAGAACAACTCTTTGTCAGGATTGAAACAAGTGAGTCCGTTGCAGGTACTTATCCATAATTGACCGTTACAATCTTCATAAATACTATATATCAGGTTGTCCGATAAACCGTCGGTCTCGGAATAATTACGGAAACCAATCGTGTCACGATTAGTAATCAGATATAATCCTGCTCCCCATGTCCCTACCCACAAACGTTCTTTCGAGTCCTCAAACAGATAGGAAATGTCAGTATACATCGTCCGGTTTTTTCCGTTGTTCATAAACCGGAAGCCTTTCCCGTCACGCCTCAGGTGGATAATTCCGTGGTCACGAGTTCCTATCCACATATCACCGTCTTTTGTCTGTGTGATAGCTCGTGTGTTTCTTTTGAAAGGATTGCCGTCAGTAAGCAACGGCGCAGTGTTCCCATCCTTGTCAATGAGACATATCCCTCCACCGCTTCCGCACCACAGGTTTTGTTCATTGTCCCTGTAAAGTACGCTGGTAAACGAATGGTTGATGCGGTTCTCCGGTAAGAAATCACTTATCATCTTTGTCTTCTTATTGAATGTTTTGAGCCCTCCGCCTGTACCGACCCAAAGTTCATCGGCGTTTCGTCTGTTGATTACAGTGATATGGTTGGGAAAAATATAATGGTGAAATCTATTAGTCTGTTTGTTCCATTGGTTGAGAACAGCATTCTGGGTACCGAACCAGACCGTTTCGTTGTCTTCTGTATAAATGGCATGTACCAGATTGTCGCTTATGGTATTTGCCATTTCCGTCTGATGCTGGATATTGATAAAAGGAGATTCGTTGAGAACCAGCTTATTCATCCCGCCCGTAGCCGTTCCTATCCATAAAATACCGGATCCGTCTTCGTATAAAGATAGTATTTCATTACTGTTGAGGTTATTATAGCGGGAACTCTCAGTCCTGAACTGCCGTATGCCGGCATTGTTGACCAAGTACAGCCCGTTTTTGCGGCTTCCCGCCCATACTTGGTTCTGTGAATCCCTATATAAAGTGGTTATCACATTATTCGACTGGTTTTCCAAAGGAATTTCTTTTATAATTTCTCCCCGTTGAGACAATAGCCAAAGCCCGTTGACGGTTCCGGCGAGTATATTCCCGGTAGGTTCTATTAATATAGAGTTGATTTGGTTGCGAAGATAGTGTTCCGGCTGTTTTTTGTCGTATAAATAACGGAAAGTCTCGGACTTGGTATCAAAAAGGAAAAGCCCCCGGTTACTCCCTAAATATAGATTATGATGGGAATCGGCTTTAATATCCTGTATATAATAAGGTGTAATATCTTTGTCCTGAATAGTCCATAAGTCGAATTTCTGCAAAGATGAATCAAACTTCAGTAATTTATTGCGGAAACACAACCAAATGTCTCCACTGTCGTCGCAGAAGACTGCATTGATCCTGAAAGTGTTGGTTCCGGGGATTACTTCTTTTAGTTTTTCTTTATAATTGATGAATCCTGCCATGTCGGGGTCGTAAGCATCGAGAGAGGTGGTGGTGGCAATCCATACCTTTCCGTCTTTCCCTGCACATAAAGACATAACGGTGTTGCCGGAAATAGTGCTTTCCGTAGCTTTAGGATCCCACTTCCATTTAGTGAAACGATAACCGTCATAGCGGTTTAGTCCGTTATTGGTTCCTATCCATAAATATCCGGTCTGATCTTGTATGATAGAAGTTACATCCGATTGTGACAATCCGTCATCAATAGTCAGATGATCGAAACGGAGATTGCTGTTGAGTGGGGAGACAGCAGCCAATGACAGGCTATGGAACAACAATGATAAATACAAGAATAGGAGTAAATGTGTCTTTTTTAGCATAGCATTTTATCTTATTTCGAGGATAAAGATAAAAAGAGAGAATGAGACTACAAACAGATTTTTCTTGAAAACTTATCATTAACGAACTTTTATACGAATGTTACTGGAGGGGATTTAATGTGTTACAAGAAGGGGCTGCCACTCCGGTATATCCTCCGTATTTTTGCGCAAAAAAGTAATACTAACCATTCGTATAACTAACTATAAATGAAAAACATGATGAACAAAACTCTTGTGTCAACCTTACTTCTGGTTCCTGTCGCCTGTCAATCGGAAAATGTACAGGATAACGGGAAAGTTCCCATGCAGACTCCCAATATTGTCTATATTATGGCGGATGATTTGGGAATAGGAGATTTAGGCTGCTACGGCCAACAGCAAATAAAGACTCCATGTATTGACGGACTGG
This sequence comes from Bacteroides sp. f07, assembly GCF_042854785.1. NCBI lineage: Bacteria > Pseudomonadati > Bacteroidota > Bacteroidia > Bacteroidales > Bacteroidaceae > Bacteroides > Bacteroides sp. f07. The sequence goes on from NZ_BAABXI010000003.1 coordinate 1,025,884, forward strand.
CCCGCAATGGAATGATGTTTATGAGGCATTATTCAGGTTCGTCCATCAGCGCACCCTCACGCTGTACATTATTGACCGGAAAACATACGGGACATGCGGCGATCCGCGGTAACAAACCGGTGACATTGGCAGATGGAGAGAAATACGATACTCCATTGCCTGCTAAGGAAGTGACGGTAGCCAAATTGCTGAAACAAAAAAACTACCGGACAGCTTGTATCGGAAAATGGGGAATGGGTGGCCCGGATAGCGAAGGGCATCCTAACCGTCATGGATTTGACTACTTCTATGGATATCTGGGACAAGGACATGCTCACTCTTACTATCCGCCTTTCTTGTTTGAGAATAATGAAAAGATTATGCTGGAAAAGAAACATTATTCTCATAATCTGATAGTGGAGAAAGCATTAGACTTTATAGACAAAAATGCAGAACACCCGTTCTTCCTATATTTCAGCCCTACGATTCCTCATGCCGAACTGGCGGTGCCCGAAGAGAATATGCAACAATACGAAGGGCAATTTCAGGAAAAACCTTTCGCCGGCGGACATTATTGCGCACAACCGAAACCACGGGCTGCCTATGCGGCAATGGTCACATTGCTGGATACAAATGTCGGACAAATCATCGAGCTGCTGAAACGAAAAGGAGTCTATGAGAACACAATCATCATTTTCACTTCGGACAACGGAGTACATAAAGAAGGAGGTCATGACCCGGAGTATTTCAACAGCAATGCAGGACTGAGAGGCATCAAACGGGATTTTTATGAAGGTGGTATCCGTACTCCTTTTATTGTAGAATGGCCGGGAATGATAGCTCCCGGCAGCCGGAACCAGCATGTTTCCGCATTTTGGGATTTTCTGCCGACTGTTTGTGATATAACAGGCATTTCCACTCCCCATGATATAGACGGCATTTCTTATTTGCCTGTACTGAAAGGGCTGGAACAGCCCGAACATGATTATCTGTACTATGAATTCTATGAAAAACAAGGTACGCAGGCAGTCATTCAAGATGATTGGAAACTGATCTCTTTGCAGGTCAATGCCCCTAAGAAGACTCACTATGAATTGTACAACCTGAAGACTGATCCCAAGGAACAGCATAATGTAGCCGTTTTGCATCCCGACCGTGTGGAACAACTGAAGGCATTGATAAAGCAAGCACATACAAAGAACCCTATTTTTAATTATAACTTTGAATAACAAGTACGATTATGAAAAACTTATTTTTACTGTTAAGTCTGACATGTGTAACTCTGTTTACCGCATGTAGTGATAGTAGTGAGGAATTGATAGAGAATCCTCCTGCTGATTTGGAACAACCGGAAGAGCCTGGAAATGCAGACCCTTTTGATAACGAGGAATTTGTGGATGTAATGTTTAAAATCTCTTCTGCAACGGCTACGGGATTTATTGACGAAGTGGAGACGGATAAGTTCTGGTATCAGAATCAGAAAATAGAGTTGTCATTTGACGGAAAACCGGGAACACACTTCAATTCGAAGGGAAAAGGTTATCTGCCTGTTACAGTGACCTATTATTTCGCAGAAGAACAGCCGGATTGTATTGATTATTTTATCTATTACCCTCGTCAGGACAAAAACCAGAACGGGAACTGGGGAGAGTTTGAGATGTTGTATCAGAACGCAACTGGAGAGTTTGTTCATGTTGGTGATTTTGACTTTCAGCAAAAAACAACTTATACTAAGCAAATTCTAGAACGGCCCATAGAGAACCCTAAAGCGGTTCGGTTCATTATCAAATCCGGCTACAACGATCAAGCTAGTTGCGCTGAAATGCAATTTTACAAGAAGGCGAAAGGAACGGCTGTCGAACTGTTTACGGATATTACTTGCTCGGAATTGAGGCCGGAAGTGACGAAAGAACAGATACAGGCTCTGCCGGAAGGCGGCTCGGCATTACTGAAACAGATTGCTTTGGCATTGTATGACAAGACGTATGATATGAAACGCATTCAGATGTATCAGGCTTATCCGGATATGGAAGCAAGTACCAAGAAATTGGGTGCATATAATCGCTTTGAGAATCCGACCGGCATTTATTTCAAAGCGGGAGATTTGGCCATGGTTTTCGTAGGAGAAAGCCAACAGACATTAAGCATGAAAGTGGTAGACTGGAGCAAGGAAGGAGGCGAAAAGACAAGTGTTTATCCGTTGGCGATGGGTATCAATACGTTCACCGTGTCGCAGAACGGACTCGCTTATATCGATAATTGGTTGAAGGCTTCGGAAACGGTGCCCGATGTGAAAATCCATATTGCTACCGGGCAAATGAACGGCTGGTTCGACTATGAGCGGGGAGATGATAAAACGGAGTGGATCCAGCTATTGAACAATGAACAGTCGGAATGTGATATTTTGGATATTCGCGGCAAGTACATCCAATTAGCGATAGACAAAAACTCCTTGACGAAGAAATGTCCGGAACGTGGGCGGGAAATGATTGAACAATATGATAAAATTGTACGCTTGGAACAGGAAATGATGGGCATGTACAAACATAATTGGCGACCTGTAAACCGAATGTTTGGTCGTAAGAGCTATGGAGGAAGCCCGAATGCCAACAGCCGCGGCATCTCTTTGCCGGATGTGCCTCTGAATCCGGACAATATAGGAAATATGTGCTGGGTGATAGCACATGAATTGGGACACATCAATCAGATACGTCCCAACATGAAGTGGCATGGAACAACTGAGATTACTAATAATTTGTATTCAATGTGGGTACAATATAACTACTCACCCCATAAATTGCGCTTGGAGCATGAATATGTTTCCAACGGAATGGGTAGCCCGAAATTAATCGGAGGTCGTTACAGCAGTTATCTTTTGAGTGGAGTTATCGGAGGAGATCCGTGGCTGTTCCAAAAAGGGTATGGTCAGTTAGACTCGGCGAACGGCAACGTGTTTGTCAGCCTAATACCACTTTGGCAGTTGCAACTATATACAAAAATAGCTAAAATGGGACCTGAAGATTTCTATCCCGATTTGCTGACAAAGGCATGGAAAGCTCCTAACCTGTCCGGACCTGGTAAGATTCAACTCAATTTTATAAAGAATGCATGCGATATCATGCAACAGGACTTGACGGATTTTTTTGAGAAAGCCGGTATGCTGAAAGAAGTGGATTTGCAGGTTAATGATTACGGTAACAAGGCTAAATTGGTGATTACTGCTGCCGATGTCGAGACTATGAAAACTCATGCCTCGCAGTATCCGAAACCTGCTACAACCGTGTTGAATTATATCTCGGGCAATAGTGTGGAAATGTTCCGTGACAAGCTGACCGTGACGGGTACACTAAACAAAGGGGTGACGAACTCCATAATTGATGATAAGGAGAACAAGAATTTTCGTACTGTGTCTGTTGATGTCTGGAAAAATGCGGTTGCTTATGAAACCTATGCAGGCAATCAGTTGACCAAGGCTGCTATCTGTGGAACAGGTTTCGGTTATGGCGGTTCTACCATAGTGTCTTATCCTCAAGGCTCTACTTGCATCAAAGCCGTTGCATGGGACGGTACACGTACGCTTGTATATGATATACCGCACGAATAATCGAAAATAAAAAATAAGAAGATATGAAAAGAAAATCCATATTATACCCGTTGGCAACCTTTTCTGTTGTCGCTTCTTCACTGACTTCCGTATATGCTTGCCACAATACCACCGACGGACTTCCCGCCGACAAAGACGAGGAAGCGGAAAAGAAGAAAGAAATATCATCACGACCTAACGTTATATTCATCTACGCGGATGATATCGGCTACGGTGACTTGAGTTGTAATCAGACGGTGAAAACCATTTCTACTCCCAATGTGGAAAAACTGGCCAGCGAGGGAGTTCGTTTCACCAATGCTTACAGCGCAGCAGCAACAAGTACCCCCGCACGCTATGCCATGCTTACGGGAGAATATGCCTGGCGTCGTCCGGGAACAGGAATTGCAGCCGGAAACGCAGGTATGATTATCACACCGGAACGTTATACACTTGCCGATATGTTCAAAAATGCCGGATATGCAACGGCGGTCGTCGGCAAATGGCATTTGGGGCTCGGAGCAGAAACCGGTAAACAGGACTGGAACGGTCTGGTAACTCCCAATACTTCGGACTTGGGATTCGATTATTCCTATATCATGGCTGCTACTGCCGACCGTACTCCTTGTGTATATATGGAGAATGGCCGGGTGGTAGGGCTGGATCCTTCCGATCCGATAGAGGTTAGTTATAATAAACCGATAGCGGGTGAACCTACCGGAAAGGACAATCCCGAACTTCTGACTCTTCATCCTTCGCATGGACACAATCAAGCGATTGTAAACGGAGTCTCACGTATCGGATATATGAAGGGCGGACATTCGGCACGCTGGAAAGACGAAAATATAGCAGACAGTATCGTGGCACATGCGATTGGTTTTATAGAAAACCAGCAATCGGGAAATCCTTTTTTCCTGTATATGGGAACAAATGATATTCATGTCCCTCGTATCCCTCACGCCCGCTTCCGCGGGAAAAGCGGTATGGGAGCCCGTGGAGACGCGTTGCTTTCATTCGACTGGTGCGTAGGAGAGATTATGAAAACATTGAAGCGCTTGAAACTGGATAAAAATACAATCATCGTTTTATCGAGTGATAATGGACCGGTGGTAGATGACGGCTATAAAGACCAGGCGGTAGAACTGTTGGGAAATCACCGTCCGTGGGGACACTTAAGAGGAGGAAAGTATAGCAGCTATGAAGCTGGTTCCCGCGTTCCGTGCATTTTAAGATGGAAGGGAACGGTAAAGCCCGCCGTCTCCGATGCTATGGTGAGCCAAATAGACTGGATGAGTAGTTTTGCCCAGTTGCTGAATGTAACTTTACCTGCCGGTGCCGGGCCGGACAGTGAAAAACAATTGGATGCATGGTTGGGCAAGGATAAAGCGGGACGCGAATATGTCATCGAACAAAATGTAAACAACAATCTTTCCATCCGGACCCGTGACTGGAAATACATTGCACCGGGGAAAGGAGCCGCCCGATATACAGCGGCAAATATAGAATTGGGCAACAGCCAGGAGCCTCAACTTTACCGGTTGTCCGATGATGAAGAAGAGAAGGTGAATCGTGCTTCGGAATATCCGCAAGTCCTGCTGAATTTGCAACTTCGTCTGGAACAAGTGAAGTTAAAACAATAACCGTATAAAAAACAATAGAATAGTGAAGAGTAAGTTTTGTTTGTTAATCTGCTTGCTGGGATGGATACTCCCGGCAAGCGGTGGCGAGAAAGAGATAATTCGTATATCTACCCGGAATATAGACCTTATTTACAAGATAGCCGGTAACGGGCGTGTCTATCAGCAATATATAGGCAAGCGCCTGCAGTTTGAATCAGATTTCAAGCATCTTCCGTCAGGAAAGGAAATCTATCTGACACATGGCATGGAAGATTATTATGAACCGGCCATCCGCATATTGCACAATGACGGGAATCCTTCTTTGCTGCTAAAATATGCAGGCCACCAGTTATCGAAGAATGAGGATGGCAGTACGGCAACCGTAATCCGCTTGCGTGATGAAGCCTATCCGGTAGAAGTAGATTTGCATTATATATCCTATCCGGAACAAGATGTCATCAAAACATATGCGGAAATAAGGCATCACGAAAAGAAGCCCGTCACGTTATACAACTATGCTTCCTCTTTGCTCCATTTCGCAGGCAAGGCTTATTATCTGACCGAATTTACGGGTAACTGGGCACACGAGGTGAATATGACCGAATCTCAACTTTCTTATGGTAAAAAGGTGTTGGATACAAAGCTGGGAAGCAGGGCGAATATGTTCTGCTCTCCCTTTTTCGTACTTTCATTCGGTCAGCCGGCAGCCGAGGATGAAGGAGAGGTATTATTGGGTACGCTCGGATGGACGGGCAACTACCGGTTCACATTCGAACAAGATCATCAGAATCATCTTCGTGTACTTTCCGGCATCAATCCGTATGCTTCGGAATATGAATTAAAACCGGACGAGACATTCACCACCCCGGAGTTTATTTTCACCTACAGCCTTTCCGGAAAAGGAACGGCAAGCCGCCATTTCCATGATTGGGCACGTAAGTACCAGTTAAAAGAGGGAATGGGCGACCGGATGACTTTACTGAATAACTGGGAAGCCACTTATTTTAATTTTGATGAGCAGAAGTTGTCCGATATTATGGATGAAGCCGTCAAGTTGGGCGTAGACATGTTTCTGCTTGATGACGGGTGGTTCGGGAACAAATATCCGCGTAGCAGCGATCATCAGGGACTGGGAGACTGGGAAGAGACGAAAGACAAGCTCCCGCATGGAATCGGCTATTTAGTGAAGACCGCCACTGATAAAGGTATCAAATTCGGACTCTGGATTGAGCCGGAAATGGTAAATCCGAAGAGTGTGCTTTATGAAAAGCACCGTGACTGGGTGATTCGTCTGCCAAACCGGGAAGAATACTATTTCCGTAATCAACTGGTATTAGATCTGAGCAATCCGGATGTGCAGGATTACGTATTCGGAGTGGTAGATGACCTGATGACTAAATATCCCGGGATAGCTTATTTCAAATGGGACTGCAACAGCCCCATCACGAATATCTACTCCGCCTATCTGAAGAATAAGCAAACTCATTTATACATCGGACATGTAAGAGGCTTATATCGAATACTCGACCGTATTAAGGCAAAATATCCGAACCTACCGATGATGCTTTGTTCCGGTGGAGGAGGACGTTCTGATTATGAAGCACTTAAATACTTTACGGATTTCTGGCCTAGTGACAATACCGATCCTATAGAACGTATTTTCATCCAATGGGGATTTTCTCATTTCTTTCCGGTGAAAAGTATGGCGGCTCATGTGACCGGTTGGGGGAAACAACCTTTGAAATTCCGCCTTGATGTCGCCATGATGTGTAAACTGGGCTTTGATATTCGTACACAACAGATGACAGAAAAAGAACTCTCACTTTGTCATCAGGCGGTAAGCGATTTTAACCGATTGAAGCCCGTCATTCTGGAAGGGGACCAATATCGGCTTGTCTCTCCTTATGAAACAGATCATGCCGCTTTCTTATATACGGCTAAAAAACAGGACAGAGGCGTGTTGTTTATTTACAACCTGCATCCCCGTTATGCCTCGCCCCTGAATAATGTACGCTTGAAAGGGCTCAAAGCGGATGCCTTTTATCGTCTGGATGAACTTAACGTACCTGAAGGGCAACGAAAAAGTGCCGTCTCCGGTAAAGTTTATTCCGGAGACTACTTAATGTCAGTCGGGCTATCAGTTCTATCCAACCGCCATACTTCGAGCAGCGTATTCGAATTGGTGGAAGAGAAGCGGAACATCGAACCCGGCGCTTTATGGAAAGATACGAAAGGACAGATGATTAATGCACATGGAGGAGGTATTCTTTATCATGAAGGAACCTATTACTGGTATGGAGAGTTGAAAGGCGATTCTACCTATTGGAATCCGAACGTACCGAACTGGGAATGTTACCGTACGGAAGCCGGAGGAATTTCTTGCTATTCGTCCAAAGACCTTTATAACTGGACTTTTGAAGGCGTGGTATTAAAGCCGGATTTAACGGATAGAACCTCCGACCTGCATCCTTCCAATGTGTTGGAACGTCCCAAGGTTATCTATAATGAAAAGACCAAAAAATTCGTGATGTGGTTGCATGTCGATAGTGATGATTATTCAAAAGCATGTGCCGGAGTGGCCGTCTGTGATACTCCTGCAGGAGAATTTAAGTATATACGTTCCATGCGCCCCAATCAAAGTATGAGCCGTGATATGACACTGTTTAAGGATGATGACGGCAAAGCCTATCTCTTATATTCATCCGAGGGGAATGCCACATTGCATATCAGTTTATTGACAGATGATTATCTTGACCATACAGGTACATTCACTCGGAATTTTGAGCGAAAATCACGGGAAGCACCGGCTGTTTTTAAAAGAAAAGGAAAGTATTATATGATTACTTCCGGTTGTACCGGCTGGTCACCCAATAAAGCTATGTATGCTGTTGCTGATTCCGTTTTAGGGCCATGGACATTAAAGAGTAATCCCTGCCGTGGGAAAGATGCCGAAAAAACATTTTATGGGCAAAGTACCCATGTGCTACCCGTAGCAGGCAAGGAAGATACTTATATCGCCATGTTCGACCGTTGGATGAAAAAGGATTTGATAAATTCCCGCTACATTTGGTTGCCTATCCGTTTTGAGACGGAAGAATTAGTCATTGAATGGAAGGATTCATGGATTATAGAGAATAACTGTGAAACAAAAGTATCCACATTTAATACTGCTACTTCAGGTAAATAGCTGATTTTCCATAAGAAATAGAATAGAATCAGTATATTTGTGAAAATTAATGCGATTATATTCATGAAACAACCAAAACAAAAATCCGGAATAGCTATTGCTATCGGATTAATCATCGGATTCCTCATCCCTGTTTCCCTCTGTGCACAAATGACAACAAGATAACCGGAACATTCACACAAGGAATGCCCATGCCGTTGAATCTGAAAAAAGGCGAAGTAAACCACCCCAAACGCCCGCAAGAGCCTCAGCCGCCTTTTCCTTATAAGACCGAAGAAGTCACAGTAAAAAACGAACAGGACGGCATCAATCTTGCGGGAACACTGACTCTTCCAGAAAAAGGAAACAAATTTCCGGCAGTAGTCATGGTGACAGGAAGCGGCGCACAAAACCGGGATGAGGAGATGATGGGTCACAAGCCTTTCCTTGTCATTGCCGACCACCTGACGCGGAACGGAATTGCAGTATTAAGATGTAACGACCGTGGCACAGCCGCTTCACAAGGCAATCACGCAACAGCTACCAACGAGGATTTTGTAACAGATACGGAAGCCGCTATCAACTATCTGCGCAGCAGAAAAGAAATAAATACAAAAAATATTGGCATTATCGGACATAGTGCAGGCGGAACCATTGCCTTCATCGTGGCCGCCCAAGACCCGTCGGTCGCGTTTATTATTTCATTGGCAGGAGTCAGTGTAAGAGGCGACAGCCTAATGCTGAAACAAGTAGAAATGATTTTTAAATCCCAGGGAATGCCGGATGCGCTTTGGCAAGGAATGAAACCGTCGATACGAAACAGATATACCATACTGCTACAAACAGACAAGACAACGGATGAACTTCAAAAGAAGTTATATGCAGACGTTACCAAAAACATATCGTCCGAACAACTGCAAGACTTGACTACTGTACAGAAAATTTCAACCCAAATAAGTTCAATGACTTCACCGTGGTATCTTCATTTTATGAGATATGCCCCGGCTGAAGCAATGAAAAAAGTAAAATGTCCGGTATTCGCTCTAAACGGAGAAAAGGACATCCAAGTGGATGTGACAATGAACCTTACAGCCATTCAAGAAAGATATTACCGAATGAATACAGAAACAATGAGCCTATCAATGCTATACTTTCCGAACAGCATTCGCTGATACCACACTCCTATTTCTTTATGATTCACTATAGTACATTAAATCCATAGCCTTAAATACACAGCATTGTAAAAATTGACCTAAATCAAAATCCATCATACAGAACTCTACCCTGACTGATTTTGTTCTACCTTTGCACCCACAAAAGAAAAAGGTAAAAATAAAATCAGGTATCAGGTATAGTTTCGTATGAAGAAAAGTCTTATTGCATTGGCATTCGGTACGCTTGGATTAGGTATTGCCGAATTTGTAATGATGGGAATATTGCCCGACGTGGCAAAAGATTTAGGTATCAGCATCCCTATGGCGGGACATTTCATTTCAGCTTACGCCTTAGGCGTTTGTATTGGCGCACCTGTACTGACACTGGCTCGCAAATATCCGTTGAAACATATTCTCTTAGTATTAGTCACCTTGATTATGGTAGGTAATATCTGCGCGGCTATGGCTCCCAATTATTGGGTGTTGCTTGCTGCCCGTTTTATCTCCGGTCTGCCTCATGGAGCGTACTTCGGCGTGGGTTCCATTGTTGCCGAGAAACTGGCCGACAAGGGAAAAGGTTCGGAAGCTGTTTCGATTATGATTGCCGGAATGACTATTGCCAACCTTTTCGGCGTACCGCTGGGAACTTCCCTTAGCACTATGCTTTCCTGGCGTGCCACCTTCCTGTTGGTAGGTATTTGGGGAGTTGTTATCTTGTATTATATCTGGCGTTGGGTTCCTCACGTGGAAGGATTGAAAGATACAGGTTTCAAGGGACAATTCCGCTTTCTTAAAACTCCGGCGCCGTGGCTGATTCTCGGCGCTACGGCATTAGGAAATGGTGGTGTATTCTGCTGGTATAGCTATATTAATCCCATGCTGACACATGTTTCCGGTTTCTCTGCCGAAAGTATTACTCCTTTAATGATTCTTGCAGGCCTCGGAATGGTAATGGGAAATCTGATTAGCGGACGTCTCTCCGACCGTCATACTCCCGGAAAGGTGGGAACCGCCGCGCAGGCACTTATCTGCATTATGCTGTTGCTTATATTCTTCCTTTCGCCTTACAAATGGGCGGCAGCTTTGCTAATGTGTCTTTGTACGGCAGGACTGTTTGCCGTATCCAGTCCTGAACAAATATTGATTATCCGTGTATCAAAAGGCGGTGAAATGTTGGGAGCCGCTTGCGTACAGGTTGCATTCAATTTGGGAAATGCCATCGGTGCTTATACAGGCGGACTCGCTATCAGTGAAGGCTATCGTTACCCCGCCCTCACAGGTGTTCCTTTCGCGCTGATTGGATTTATTTTATTCCTTATCTTTTATAAGAAATATCAAGCCAGATACTAATATTCTCGAAGGTGTTGCTACTTGCTTTTACAAAATTCTATCAAGGCTTAGCGAGACCCGAAGGGGAGCAAATGGATTTATCCGGCTGTTCCCCTTATTTTTGTAAATCCCATTAGAAACGAGATTGAGTACACTTTAATCCAGCCTGTTCCTCTTTAGCTGAAAGATTCATTTTTTAATTAGGAATGAATGAATTCTTTTCGGTAGGGTTATGAATGAAATGATAATTTAGAGTTCATTTCTGTGCAGTTATTTGTTATAAAAAAACAAAAATCAAGTAGGGAGAAAACTTCTAGACTTTTCTCCCTACCCCTATTATCAACTAATTGAAATACCAAAGTTCTATTTATAGCTTACTCATGATGCGTATCTTGGACTATTTTTCTTGATAGTTCTTTTATAAAGCTGTCTCTATCATTACAACTAAGTAGATAGTTTTTGCCTGTAGTCAAGATAAGAACTTGTTGTTTCGCATTTTTCACATAAGAATAATATCTGCCGTATTGCGTACTCCCCATTACCCCTATATATCCAAGGAAACCATTACTCCCAAAGTAACGAATATCATTCTGTACCTCATTATAGGGAATCACCTTTTTGATAGAAGAATACACAATACCTTTCTTATTGAAAGCCCTTTTTATGAAAAGTTGTTTCTCTCCCAAGTAAATAGCCTGTGGAATTACAACTAACATATAAACAAAAATTGAGAGCAAAGTTATAGCCAACAATAGACTTAGTAGCTTATCAGACACAGACTGCATCAGATACGATTTCGCTAAGAACACCAAACCGGCTACTAATAAAATAGCTTTCAGCCAGAATTCCATACGCTTCATTACAGGTTGATAATCTGATTTATACATAATAATCACAAATTTAATGCATTCTGAACTAATTCAACAAGTTCCTTATCAGTATATTGTTCTTTGACTTCCGGATGCTTTTCTTTTACTAAAGACACAACATCTTGAATATACAGGTTGTTATATTCATCAGCTAACTTATACACACTTCCATCCTGCGTTTGAGCATCCCATACTTGTAATGCAGTTTCGCTATTAATAGTATTAGTAGCGGCCACGACAGGACCACTAGGACCACCAATTGCATTATATTCAAGCCCTACTCCTGCATACGCAACTCCAATCAAAATCCATTCACCAATCCACCAAAAACCCATTGAAACATCTGTATCTGGTCTTGAAGCTCTAGTCATACTGTTCTTCAAAAGATTCACATTAGAAGATACTGCATTCTTGAATACATCATTATCTTCACATAAAGTAACAAATCGGCGAATATCTCTCTTCTCAATTGCATCTCTAAATTCAGGCTGACAAATTGCTAATAAGAAACGTACAGTTCCGTCATCTACATTTATCTCTGTTTTCAATCCCAAAGATTGAGCATATCCTACAGGGTCTTTATAAAAAGAATCAGCGGCAGTGGTTTCATTCAAAATCAATTGAGATAGTAAGCCCATATCCTGAATATAGTTTCTTTCATACTCTGACAGATTTTTCATTGAAATAGCAGTAGCATCAGGATTTACGACCTCATTTTTAGGTAAGTCCACATTCAGTATTCCATCTGAATTACTGCAAGATTGCAGCGAAGTAGCAGCTATCGCTGCTCCAACACCAATTGACAAAATTTTACTTTTCATTTTTTTCAGTGTTTTTTTGTTTAACATTATACTTTAATATCACATTGGATGCATATTTGTGTATGTTTTTTCTCACATATTCTATCTTATCACAATCATTAAATAGGGCGAGACAAGCCTCACAATTATGCATATCTACATTAATTTCAATATTTTCATTCCTGTCCTCGGCTATTTTCTTTAAAATAAATTTTGGTCCATCAACATATGCCCATACTTTCAAAAAATCATCAAATTGTTCTGCATATATTTCTTGAATACTTTTGGAATTAATATTACCCAATTTTAGATATTTAACCCTTTTACAAGCTAATCCACAACAAGCATATACATACCCTTCCACATCAATAGGAATACTTTCAAATAAACTAGTACATCCATAGGGTACAACAGGACGTTGCAAACATCTACATTGAAGCAATTCATTATAATTTATATCTCGTTTAATTTTATCTTCAGAATTAAATGGAATCCATATACCAGAAGAAAAAGCGACCTTATTATTTTTAATATACTCTTTCAATTCTTCGTGCTCACGAAAATTTCTTTCATTAAAAGTTGAATTGGGGTTAGTTTCAATATTTACCAAACAAACTAAATCTAATTCAGCAGATGCCTTAATTGCATTAACTATATTATTGAAAGGAACCCAAACCTGATGATCATCACCAGTACTCAGATTCAGCTCATTCAAACCTAATGCCTTCATTTTTTTTAATATAGAGTATGCTTTATCATAACTGGAAGCCCAATAACCATTGGAAACAACTCTAGTCATAAGACCTCTTTCATTTGCAAATTGCACGGCATGATATAGATCATCTTTTAAAGAAAAGCATTCTCCACCACTAAAGACTACCAATTGTATTGTAGGAAAGGCTTCTGTACATTTATTAATATACATCTTTATTTGTTCAAAAGACATTTTACCTTTACGGTCTTGATTGCACTCAAAACAACAGTTTTTACAAGCAGCCGTACAATAATAAGTTGTTAGTAAAGATATTGTTCTTGGAGAAATTTGTTTAATTAGTTCCATTTATTATAATATTTAATGTTGTTATCAACAAGTTCAAGGTAGATTAAACTCCACTTACATTATGCGACTTTTTGTTTTGAATTTTCAGATATTAGTAGCAACTCATATTTTTTATAGAATGTTCTCAACCCTTCAGAAGAAGAATATATTGGGATAGTGTCAGAACCAAGATATACACACCCTCTGCCAAGTGTTTTTACATCAATAGATAACATTCTCATGATTCGCAATAATTTGCTATCCGATTCAGCCAACATATAACTATTGGTGTGACTAACAATTGGATGAATGGCAAGCATCATTAACTGCTTAAAAAGGATTAATGATGAGGCATTACAACATGAATGAACAGCAAATCTTCCAACATGCCAGAACGAGAATTGATTTGAATTATGAAGTTCTTTAAGAGGATCAATATCAAATATTTTCTGTATCGGCAGTATAGAATGGCGATCCCATGCCATTACTCGAATACACCCTATCAAATCACCTTGAGTATCTTCTGCTACAAAAAGATATGATGAAGACACATATCTCATTTCCTCTTCATATATATATTGAATTTCTTGCTCAAAATTCACTAAACAAGTATCCCCTATATGATGTTTGTAATTTTCGCGAACTATAAAATCAGCGATTTTATACAAATAAGATCTATCAACCTGAAAGATATTATAATTAGTATTTGTTATTAAAAGTCTTTTCATATTTATTATTTTTTGACTGCACAAAATTACTATGCCACAAGACGAAATCAACTACACAAAAGTGTATAATATGACAAAATCACATAAATAACACACTTTTGTGCAGTAAATAGACACATTTAAAGAATAAAGTTTATACTTTTGTAAAAACAATAAATCATGGCTATAATAGAAGACTTCCTTATATCAACAAAACATATAGAGAATATTTCAGAAGAGGAGTATGATAAAGCTAAATCACTATTAGTTATATTAGACGCTATAGCACGCACAACTTATCAAAGCCTTTATATAATAGATTATTTCCGAAACGATTTCCTATATGTTTCAGAAAATCAATTACTATTATGTGGACATACCGCTGATGAAATAAAAGAAATGGGATTCATGTTCTATATAAAACATGTGCCAAATGAGGAACAAAAAATGCTAGTAGAACTAAATAAAAGTGGATTTAATTTTTATGAAAGATTGCCAATAGAAGAACGTATGAGTTACAGCATATCGTATGACTTTCATATTATATCAAATAAGAAGAAAACCCTCATCAATCATAAACTGACACCAATCGCCCTAAGCAAAGATAATAGAATTTGGCTGGCGGTCTGTGTGGTATCGCTATCCGCCCATGAATCACCTGGTCACATTGAAATACGAAAACAAGGACAAACATCATTCTGGGAATATGTATTAGATAATCACAAGTGGATAGAAAATTCAGGAATAATTCTAACTGAAAAAGAAAAGGATATTTTATCATTATCAGCACGAGGATATACCATGAATGACATAGCTGATTATTTATGCGTAGCAATAGATACAGTAAAATTCTACAAACGAAAATTATTTCAGAAATTGAATGTTAAAAACATTGCCGAAGCCATATCTTTTGCTACAAATTACAAATTATTATAGCCTAATTATTATCATAAAAAATAGAAGACAAATAAAATTTCGGAAAAAACTTAAGTTCTTTGCCTGTCGCTAAATTATATAAAGCGTGAACACAATGCCCAGCGGCAATCCAGGATCCTACAGAAAGCTGCGGAACTGGTGAAATACCATATTCTTTTTGATACGTGTCTATTACTTGTTCAAGCCATTTTTTGGGCATATTCCCAAAATTACCATAATGAGTAACATATTTAGCTACCTCCAAATCAAATCTTTCTGGCGTGCTTGCCAACTGCGATAATTTAATTCCATCAGGCTTAACTATCGTCAAAAATCCAGCCCACCCAAAATTATACGGATGCAACACAGATATATTATATTTCTCACAAATATTATCAAATACGAATGGTATATCAGATGCAAAATCCAGCGCATTAATTGCAACATCGTGATCCTTAATCAAGCTTTCTACATTATCTTTATTAATAAAACAATTATGATAATTAATACTCGCAGACGGATTGATATTCAATAGTCTTTTGGATAGACATTCAGCTTTATATTGCCCAACATCTAACATATCATAATTCTGTCTATTCAAATTACTAAGTTCAACCCTATCCCCGTCAACAATAGTAATAGACTCAAATCCAAACCTTATGGCACATTCAGCAATAATACTTCCAATACCGGCTCCGCCTAATATTATGCGATATTTTTTAAGCAAATTCTGTTCCGCTTCACTTACATAAATCCAATTACGGCTATATCTTTCTTCCATAAAAACATTGTTTTGCGTAAAGATAAGGCTTAGCTTTAATTTTATTACTACACAAAAGTGTAAAATTTGATTTAAGATAAAGAACAACGCATACAATCCAGCGAATAAGAATCTAATTAGCAACAAAATAAAGAAAGCAGAAATGAGATAATCAGTACTCAAAGAATCTGACCGCCCAAGAAGAAAAAGACTTTATATTCAAGTTGTTGAGCAACTGCTCTAGACTACTATCAATACGATTTAAAATCTTATTCATTTCTACAGTAGAACAAAACTATGTAGGGATGAGTTTGTTTATTTCCGTACGGTTTTGAGCAAAATAACCTTCCTTATAAAATGAAAAAGGTTCTTCGTCAAATTTGGTGGTAATCTCTTTTTTATTTCGATGGTTTTCCTCTTCTTCTTCCTTAATCCTATAAAAAGTTGTAGATATGTTTGCTTTTTAGTAACTTTAAAGACACCACATCATTAAGAGTTACCATGCAACAAGCCATATCTACAACGTACAAATATACATCAAAAAAAGAAAATACTCCTACAAATAGGGGATTATTCCATGATTTCAGATTCAGTCTTGGCTACGATAATCTGCAACAAGATGGTATCTCTGAAGCAGTTGGCTCATTGAGGGTCTTTTTACATACGGCTGGCAAGGGGGCTTCCTGTCCTTATTGCGGACATTTCAGTCACCGGTTGCACAGTTACTACTCCCGTCATATTCAGGATCTTGAAGTTTACGGTCATAGTTTGGAGTTAGTCATCAAGGTTGGTAAATATTATTGTGACAATGTTTCTTGTCCGCAAAAAATATTCTGCGAACCGTTGTCTTTTCTGGCTCGTCGGTATGGTAGACGGAGCTATCTTGTTGAGGAACGCATCAGATCGATAAGCTTGGAACTTACTTCCCGAAAGGCCTCTTCTCTTTTGCAACTGTTCCATATAACGGCCAGTAGCTCTTCCTGCTTACGCATCCTACAACAGTGCGGGCAACATAATCCTATGCATAATAAAAGTATTTATGTAGGTATTGATGATTTTGCCTATAAAAAAGGTAAGGATTATATGAGTGTGGTCGTAGACCAGATGACACACATACCTATTGCTTTGTTAGAGGATAGAAGCGGAGAAGCACTTGATAACTGGCTCATCCGGAATCCTCAAATACAATATATAACGAGAGACCGTGGAAGATGTTTCACAGAGGCTATAAACAGAATAATCCCTGGTGTTACACAAATCTGCGACCGGTTCCATCTAATCAAGAATATGACGGACACGATGATACCGGAAATAGAGAAAATGATTCGTCAGACCAAGAAAAAGCTCAAGTACGAATATCCTGACAGAGACACGGCTTCTTCGTTAATTCTTCAGGACATATTTAACATGGGAGATGTCCGACACAGAGAAAAATTGAAGATATACAGGGAAAGCCTGAACTTAAAAATGCAGGGGATGACCATTGAGCAGACAGCCACACATTTGGGCAAGAAAAGTCGCTACATTTATAAGCTCATTCACAACAGGAGAATAGGGGCATACTTGAATGAGCAACAGAAGACAGCTCTTAAATATGTATCCGAACTGGCTACAATCATTAGTGCGGGCTGTATTACCCGAAAAATATTGGCACAAAAAATGGGGAGTAAAATCAGTGGCGCACTTATTAGAAGGATAACATCCAGCTTGCGAAAAATGTATCAACAAAAGAGGAAGGAAGTCAAGGAGCATAATGAGAGCATTGAAAACGGAAGTAAAACACAAAGAGTTTCACAGAATCAGATACGCAAATACATTCTAAAGGGAGAATCGGATAATCCTAAACTAGCGGAACTGTATAAGTCCTCACCACAGATTAAAGAACTCTTAGGCGTGTGTCAGAATTTCAGAGATATGATTAATGGGAACACTTATGATAAGGATATTAGAAAGTGGATTGAAAAAGCGAAGGCAACACGGAATATGGCACTGACGAACTTTGCATATGGTATTGAAAAAGACTGGGAGGCAGTACAGGCAGCTATTGATATCCCCTTCAGTAACGGATTACTGGAGGGGACAGTGAATAAAATTAAAGCGGTAAAAAGACAGATGTACAATAGGGCAGGAAGTAAACTACTGAGAGCCAAGATTCTTTATTCACAATAAAAGAAGTACCACCAAATTTGACGAAGAACCTTTTCATTTTATATGGAGAAATATTTAGTTCATTTCCGCATCAGTCATAAACCAACTCAGACTAAATCTTTTGAAATTCGAATTCAGCACAGTTGCATTTTCTTCTCCTTTTACTTGAAAATCAACAATTTATTTTTATCTTTGTGAGAAGTGTAGCCTTTTGTTTCTAATAACTTTAAAAAACGACGAATATGAAACAACAATATCTGTTCGACCGCTTCTCGCAGCAAGCGTTGCAAACCCTGCATCGCTACCGTGCTGTTATGTTCAGCCCCACCTTCCGTGATATGTAAATTGCAATTTGAGATTCTTTTCTTCATTTTCCACCATCTACATAGAACAAATTCTTATGGACAAACAATTTCAACCGACCCTCACTGAAGTACAGGATTGGGTACTCAAACTATATCAGACTTGTGAAGATACCATTACTGAAGCCGAACGACGGGAACAGCATAAATACGCCGTTATGGTGCAGCGCCCGCAGGACAAGAAGTTCCTGGTCAAGATGCTCGATGAATCTTCACAAATCCGTGACCGGAGAATACTCGCCAAACGCATCAAGACTCTTCTCGACCAATACGGCGTACCCGAATTTCTGAATAAACGGGATGCTTTCCTCTTCAAAATGTATCAGGCATTCGGCTATCATTTCGACTTTATCGCTATCCCGATTATCAAAAAGCGTTTGCGCATGGATACCTCGCAAGTCATCATCAATGAGGAACGTCCGCAACTCACAAAGCATCTCGCCACCCGTGCACAAGAGAAAATCGGGCAGAACGTAAATCTGCTGGGTGAAGTAGTGCTTGGTAACGGGGAAGCCGACCATCGTTACCACCATTATTTAGAAGCGCTGGAATCACCCGATATTAATTATATCTCTGTGAAAATATCGGGAATATACGCTCAGACCCATGCCCTGAATTATGAGGAAAGTTTTCCTGAACTCGTCTCGCGAATGTCCGCACTTTATCAGAAGGCTATTGATTTTCCGTATATAGACGAAACCGGAGCAAAACAAGGGGGTGTGTCAAAACTAAGGCACATCTCCTTGTGCATAAAAAAGGTTGTGCCAACGTTTTGACACAACCTCCAGTGAATAAAATTAAAGCGGTAAAAAGACAGATGTACAATAGGGCAGGAACTAAACTACTGAGAGCCAAGATTCTTTATTCACAATAGAAGAAGTACCACCAAATTTGACGAAGAACCAGTTCAGCCCGAAACCGTACAATTGTTCTTCCTTACGAAGCGGCAAACGCAACGTTGTCCTGCCGCCTTCAATCCGCCCGACAACCTGGCCGGCCAAACCGGGTAATCCAACTTCAGGCAGCCGTTTGAACCCCTCTTTCAAAGGAGTGGCTCCCGACACTCCCAACAATGAATACGCTTCCGGCTTACCGACTGTACCTTTCCATACGCCCGGTTCCACCTGCTCCCATTGCACCTGTCCGTTTGCCGAATACAAAGCCAGCCAACAGACCATAAAACTTATCAGTCTTTTTATCCTCATTATATTACTCCCCAAGATTAAAAATTTTTATACTCTAATTTATCAATATGCTGCGAAATCCAACAATAAGACTTCTTTCGGGCGAAGTGTCAACGAAAGAACATCACCATAACGATACTGCTTCCGAGCCACATCCGACTTATCCCCCAATACAGAAGAAACCCGGTAAGCTCTCTTCATATCCGGAATCAATCCAGTCTTACGATCCAAGGTTATCTTATATTCACGTTGCTCTTCCGAAGGGTTATGAACGGAGATATATCCTTGTTTCTCATTCCACGCTGTGTAACCGTATACTTCTGATTTCCTGGGATTCCCACCATGCATCCTCACCCGCTTGAATGTAGGAAATGCCTGGCAAACTCTTTCATCCGTTTTGAGAAGGAACGGAAAGGCCGTGTCGCTTTCTTTGGCGGTTCTATCACAGAGATGCGCGGTTGGAGAAATATGATTCAAGACCAACTGAAACAACGTTGCCCTTTCACCGAATTCGATTTTGTCGATGCCGGCATACCTTCAACCGGAACAACTCCCCATGCCTTCCGAATGGAAAACGACGTATTGTCAAGAGGAGATATCGACCTGCTGTTTATCGAAGGTGCCGTAAACGACCATACCAACGGGTTCTCGCCACGCGACCAAATCCGGGGAATGGAAGGGGTAGTCCGCCATGCACTGACAGCAAATCCTCATACCGACATTATCATGCTGCACTTTGTATATGAACCTTTCCTTCAGATGTTCCCCAAAGGGCAGACACCGGATGTTATCCTGAACCACGAAAGGGTTGCCAATCATTATCTGATTCCTTCTATTAATTGTGCACAAGAAGTTTCAGAGCGGATAGAAGATAAAGAATTCACCTGGAAAGAATTCGGCGGTGTACATCCTAAATGGTTCGGACACAAGTTTTATGCAGCCGACATACAAGCACTATGGGACGAAATGTGGTCATTGCCGGAGAATTGCACGCGCCAACCGCACGAAATACCTGCAAAGGCTTTGGACAAATACAGCTACACCAACGGAAAGTTTGTCGACTTGAAAGAAGCCCGGATTGAGAAAGGCTGGAGCATCCTCTCTTCCTGGCAACCGAAAGAGAAAACGGGTACACGAAAAGGGTTTGTCGATGTCCCGATGCTGTACTCCGATACTCCGGAAGCAACTTTCACGTATTCCTTCAAAGGAAAAGCAGTAGGCTTGTTCATGGCTTGCGGTCCATATTCGGGAATCATCGAATACAGCATTGACGGCAAGGAATTCCGCAAACCGGATACATTTACCAAATGGAGCAAGGGACTCTATCTTCCCTGGCTATATGTACTGGATTCGGAACTGGATTCCCAAAAGACGCACAAACTAACCGTACGTATCTCCAAAGATAAAAATACGAAGAGTAAAGGTACGGAATGTGTAATCCGCAATCTTGTAATTAACGAATAAGAATTGACTTAAATCAAAATTTTTCATACCAAACTCATCCTGGCTGATTTTGTTTTACCTTTGCACCCGCAAAAAAGAAAAGGTAAAAAGTAACAGGTATCAGGTTGAGTTTGGTATGAAGAAATGAGCGTACTGGAAAATGAAGATAACAACAGAAAGCTTTTGAAATAACCAATCACCCGCTGCAGTTCACTGAGCGGTGGTTAGGTTTACAGAGCATGAAGACAAAGACTGTGTTTCTCCTCCATTGACAGATAGTTGCAATGGGTTTGAAGTACAGACATGAAGGCGTCTGATGTGGCGGTCAGTAGATACATACAGACTGTCTCCGCGAAGTCTTGCCCTGCAGTTCAAAGCATTGAACCTGCCGTCAGACTCAACACGGACATAGGCTGTTGAAATCATGGTTTCCTCCAAAGCCTTGAAAATCTCATAGACTGTGTGGTCGCCGGCTCCTCCGATTTCACCGAAATTACAGAGTTTCGTTTCATCTGCAGGACGCAACCATGGGCTTATCATCTCCAGATACTGCTCGCCTATTACCTTATCTTTGTAGTCGATCCCCCCTTTTCCGTCCGAGACACAGATTCGTCCGTCCATATAAGGGTCAGGAATGAAGCCCCAGCGCAGATGACCGTCTGCTGTCATCAACTGAACGCAGGAGCCGAGCGTATCGTTCAAATCATTCCAGTACTTTAAGTCCCCTGTCAGCAGGTACATATAGTAAACCGCATAGATTTTCCATGCTGTCCAGCCGTGAGGAGAGTTCATAACCTGGTTTGGAGTGAAATAAACATCAAGAGCCTCCCAGTAACGAAGGGTCGCGCCACGCATACGTGCGTCAGGAATGAGGTTCTGCTCCAGACAGCGGTGTCTTTCCAGCATATATGAAGCCGCATTGCAGTATCTATCTCGAGTGGCAGTATCTTCTGCATTGAGCGCGCCCAAAGCCAGTTGCAAGGCCGAACAGCTTATCATTCCGTCCTCGAAAGTCATATCACCTTCCGTCTCAATATTGTCCAATCGCCGAGCCAAATCCTCAACAGCCCTCATTGCGGAGTCATAGTGTTGCGAATAGTGCGCAAGCCAAGTCGAGTCGGCAGTCGTCTCAAAATGGGCCTTTTCCGCTTCGGCAAGCTCCAACATGGATTTGGCAGGATAAATGACTGCGGTATAATGGATGTTGCCCGAACGGTAAGAGCCATCTGCAGCCTGGATACTTTCGCTTGAAATATAATCCCCTATACGCGAAGCCACCTGCAGATATTCCTCCTTGCCTGTTGCTTCGTAAAGATCCACCAGTATTCCCATCAAGGAGGAAAAATTCTGAACTCTGTGAGGATTGGCGTCTTTAGCCGGAAGACCAGTCTCAGGTTCTATGAGCAGGGTCATATCCCGCAATAACCTTTCTTCAAGAATGGCGTCATCCTGAGACGGGAAGTGGCGGAAAGCAAGAAAAGCAGGATAATATCCATAGAACATCTCGCAGGAATTACCCATCACAGGAGGGTACTTCATTACGAAATCACGCGCCTGAGAAAGATAGCGTGACCAGTCTCCGCGTACATTCAGAATGGCTTCCGAACGCTTTCCACAGGCATTCACAGCCACAATCCGGCATTGTCCTTCCTGGCGAAGAGCAGGAAGGACAGTCGTCCAGACGCTATCCTGAATATGACTTGCTTTCAACTTATGAGACCTTCCCTTGGTATCCGTAAAGGTCAATGAAGTGAGGTCAGATGAAGAATATACTGTCAGTCTGTCGTTTTCTCCACAGACAAGCGTATATTTATCTGCCTCCATCAAAGGGGCGGACAACCATGAAGACAGAGCAGGTTTCACGTCTTCCGGACGAGCGACACAGCCCAAGTGCATGGTCCACGTCTTGTTCTCTCCAGGGAGCAACTGCGCCATACCGGAGGGATGACGGGATGGAAGAGGACCGCAATGAAGCATATCCCAACTGGCCGTATAAATCTGATGTCCCCATTTCCATTCCTTAATATCCCTGTAAATATAATTCAAAGAATAAGAAGCTACAGGGTCTTCCACACCGACTGCCATAATGCCACCAAGCGGTGACATGAAATAGCCCCATGCGAAATCACGCTCACAACGCAGCAGAGTCGGGAAATACTTGTCATTCCACAATGGATACGAACGCATTTCCGAGTCCGTGCCAATGACCAGACTTGCCCTCATAGGCGCGAAAGTCGAAGAGGTTTCGTTAAGCATCCCACACTCCACTGCCAAATGGTCTGACATAGGAATATATTTTATCGTATAGACATTCCCGTCCTTATTGCCACGGAAAGAAAGCGGTGCCCCGTCACATGGCGACATTTCCACTCCTTCCCATGTAGGACCCGCAAAATCATCCACCCTGAAAGGCACAACCGAGCCGTACTGAGTATATTCCAACAGAACTCCGCGTTTTGCATCCAGAACGGCCGTCCAGTTATCCCCCGAAAGAGGCAAAATGTCGGATGCAAAAGCAGACAAGACAGGCATAACTGCAAGCAACATCCCTAATATATGTTTCATCAAAATACTAAAATTCATATCAAATACGTTGAATAACAGAATATAATCATTTCCTTACGGCATACACATCATACACAGCATTACCTGAAGAATCACCATCCGGACGATGCACACAGCGCATAGGAATGCCAACCTCCAGCAAATGTAAAATATCATTAAGCCCTTCGTTGACAAAAGTGACATGAAAACGTGCATTCACAAGTGTAGAATCGACTATGACAAATTCTACAGGATAAATTTGAGACAGCCTCGCAAGCACACTTGGAAGATTGTCGTTGTCAAAACAAATACGTCCGTCTTTCCATCCGCAGTACTTCCCGATATCTGCATGATGAATAACGCGGATGCCGTCACTGCCTATATGAAGATTATCCTCAGGTGCCAGTTTTATGTGTGCAGACTCAGCCGTCGTGACATCAACCACACCCGTGGCAAGCATCACATTCAGATATTTCCCGCCATAGGAATTGACATTGAAAGCAGTACCGGTTGCACATACCTCCATATCGCCGGCCTTGACCACAAAAGGATGCTTTGTCAGCATGCACCTCAAAATAAGCTTCTCCATCAAGTGATACACGCCTTCTGTCCCCGTCAAACGCCTCAGGATATTCAAGCCTGGTATTGGAATTGAGCCACACATGAGAACCATCAGGCAGCTCCGCCTCAACCTTCGCTCCATAAGGAGAGCTCAGACTGATAAAACGCTCTGGGGTCGGTTCTTTCTTACCGAGCATTACAGCCAGAGTAACACTTACACATAAAACCGCTGCCACAGCTGCAGCCGACATCCATGTCAGACGTCTGAATTTGCGTACCCGCATTTGTCTATGCACTTTCCGCAAAGCTTTGTCTATATTGATATCAGTATCACTGAACGGAGGATCACATGCTGCTTGCAAAGTCCTCTTATTTTCGAAAAAACGACGGTGGGACTCATCAGTTTCCACCCATTCTTCAACTAACGAGATCTCACTGATATTGGCTTCGCCTCTGAGCAGCTTATCGATCAGGGCGTCCATCTGTGAATACAATTCTACATTTTCTTCTGTTACATTCATAGCTGCAGAAAAGAATAAAATATTAATACAATAATCCAATAGCGGTCCAGAACCTTGAGAAAATGCTTCTTTGCCTTTCTCATACGATCCTCAACAGTACGGACAGAAACTCCCAAGTTCACGGCAATCTCGGAATACTTCAGCCCTTCATGCCTGCTCAGACGCCACGCCTCACGTTCATTATCCTCCAAGGTAGCTTCGGCAGCAGCTAAAAGTTTCTGCAGTTCGCTGTAAAACAGCATTTTGTTCGTTTCATCACCGAGAGTATACGGAGTCACACGAAGAAGTTGGTCGGAGCGGAAACGACTCTTAATGTCACAACGGTGCAATTCATTAAGACACATATTCTGGGCACTTCTCAAGAGATATGACCTGAAATTTGATATGGACGGTAATCATCTCTCTCATATCCCAGATATGCAGGAAGAGGGACTGCGAGATATCCTCACAGTCCTCGACTCTGTCCATAAAACGCCCGCAAAACATCACCACATCGACATAGTATTTTCTGAAAATACAATCAAAAGCCTTGTGATCACCTTTGCCCAACGCCTCTAACAATTGCTTGTCATCATTTGTCTTAACTTCATTCATCAGGATACAATCCGGGGGTCAAACCTATTTCAATGAAATCTTAGCTGCAAAGCCTCCTCCAGGAGCCATATGAACAATCCTGGCACTTGAAGGAACTTCCTTTACCCTCTTGTAATCGGTAGCATCCCGATGGGCGTTGACTCCATCCAGATACCAATCAGCTTCATACTGAGCATCAGGCGAAAGGAAGGATAAATCAACTGTTACATCACGAGCTGTCCAATTGGTAATACCTCCAATATACCAGTCTCCGCCCTTGCGACGTGCAGTCACAATAAATTCCCCTATTACTCCATCCAAAACACGTGTTTCGTCCCAAACGGTAGGAATGTCCGCAATATAATCAGTACATTCCTGCTCACTTTCATAATTTGTCGGAGAATCACAAAGCATATTCAGAGGAGAGTCCAGCACAGCATAAAGTCCTAACTGATGACATCTTGTGCCCTGACTCATAGGCTGGGTATTGCTCGGATGATAACTCTCTCGCGTACCGTTGCGCATAGCACCTTGTGTGTAATCCATAGGACCGCCGACCTGACGGATAAAAGGAATCTGAGTGTCGTAACGAACCTGGTCGAGACGAATATCATAACCTTTGAGTCTTTCAAGACCATTTACACCTTCTGTATTCAACACATTAGGCCACTTGCGGTTGATGCCGGCAGGAATATGCGAGCCATGGAAATCAAGAACAAGATGATAACGGGCGGCTGTCTCGGCTGCCCGGTCAAGGAATGCAGTTTCATGTGCGTCATTGCTATCCATAAAATCAACCTTGAAACCTTTCACGCCCATTTCGGAATAATGGCGACACACTTCTTCAAGGTCTTTATCGAAAGGTACATAACCTGCCCAAAGAATAATACCGACACCACGTTCTTCGGCATATTTCACTATACCCGGCATATCAATTTCCGGCACTATATCGAAGAGATTGCCACAGCCAGGACAACTCCAGCCATCATCCATGATGACATATTCAATACCGTTTTTAGAAGCAAAATCAATATAGTATTTATAGGTCTCATTATTTACTCCTGCCTCAAAATCCACCCCCTTGATATTCCAGTAATTCCACCAATCCCAAGCGACCTTGCCAGGTTTGATCCATGATGTGTCTTCTATACGGCAAGGAGAAGCCAACTGGTATGTAAGCTGACTTGATGCGAGTGTCAAATCATCTCCAATGACAGCTATACGCCATGGAAGGCCTCTTGGACCATCAAGTGTAGCAATGAAATCCTCTCTTTCATCCACTATTTTCTGGATGTCAAGATATCCTCCGACATGCTCCTTTTTCGGTTTGCAGGCTTGAACTCCTTTGAGGGTCGTACCGTTTCCACCAAGCAAATACATTCCAGGATAGCCGGCAAGATCACTTTCAGAAAAAAGCACACGCACCCGGTCCGAAGGTTTCACCACAACAGGCAGGAATGACATACGCTGAGGATTGAGCCTGGATAAGTCCGCCTCCTCATACTCGTTTTCAAAAGAATTGAAGAATTGCGATTCCTTATCCTTACATCTGTCAAAACGAATATATGACACAATAGTACGTGCATCTTCGACAAATGTGTAGTTTATACTTTCTTCCTTCACATTCACTGGATTTTGACCAGTATAGACCCAATGGTAGGCAAGGCCGTCATTATAGGCACGGAATTCCACTTTCCAGTCCTTTGCAGCAATGAAAATCAAACTATTGTAGCAATCCCTGATAGCCGTAGCACGATAAAAAGGAGACGGAATAAGTTCATCCACCTTTGCAGATTTCGGAGCTCTGACACTACTGAACGTCTGTTCACCAACAAGTGTAAGAGAAGCTGTTCCTCCGTATAAATGAGTACCCCTGTAATTTACAGAGTATGACAGTTTGTCCGTAATTGTAATCTCCAATGCTCCGTCAGGTGAAGCGAGTGACCACTCACGCGCAAAGCACGGCAGCACAAGTAACAAAGTCAATATCGATATCAGTATTTTTTTCATTTCTTATATTTTTATCGTGAAAGTTCATTTATTGCCTTCCTCAAATCGTTGATGATAGGAGTCGAAGGTATTGTAATCTTCTATGATTAGTCATGATTGTTTAGCCGGTTCAAAAATGACATCACACCCGGTGTTCCAATAACCGCCCATATCCCCAGGTTGCGTTGTAGGCACACAGGTCATCACTACTGTAATCGTACCGACAAACTCTTCTGGTATAACCACATTCTCACCACTCTGTATCCAAGTCTGATGCTCTCCGAATTTGAAGCCTGCCACGCCCTTCCAGCCTCTTTCAGAGTGTTCTATCCATACTTCGGAACCTTCGGGTATCTTGTTTTTCTCTCCATCAATAACACAGGTATATGTGATACCGTCAGTAGTCGTCATCTTGTATGACGGATACTCATCGTTGCCGTATTCATTTTTGTAAACACCTTTGATATAGACTTCACGAGGTTCGGCTACAGAGTAAATCATTTCTGAAAGGTCGTCCTTGATTCTGACTGTGAATGAACCACTGTAAGGAGGGTAAACATAAACATTACTTTTATCAAATGATGGTTTCAATGTTTCATTGAAGTGGTTGAGAGAAACATATGGACATTCTGACCTTGCCACAACCACACTTTCATCGTATGAAAGACCATATCCCTCTTCATTCTTAAGTAATATTCCAAGCTGTCCGCTCCAATCGGTGATATTAATGGTGAACCAGCCGTTCTCCGGAGTCACAGGAGCATTATCAGCAGGAGTCCATTTAATATCTGCATTGTTGATTTTCATACCCCATCCGCTGATGTAGAGAGCCTCATAAGCTCCTCGTATTACTTTAACCTGACTGAGATCAACACTGAATTCCAAGGTCCAGTTCATAAATCCCGGAGCATTTTCCACTGAAAACGGAATAGCTGTTTTTTCAGTATTCCTGACAACATCCTGAAGAACATTGAGGTTGGACATTGAAGCAGGCATAATCTGATTGGCATCAAAACTGTCGCCCGGTGCAGTGGAAATATAAATTTCAGTTGCGGCATCAATAGAATTCATGACAAAGTCAAGCGTTACGAAACCGTCCACCACCGGGAAGCACAAATCATCAACAGCAGGCTCACCCGCCAATCCCCAATTGACAGCTTTACCATTGACAGTGAATCCTGCACCACGCACATAAATTTTAGTGTTTTCTTCCGTTCCGGTAGTAGCCTTGATTCCGGCAAAATCAATATTCATTCCCGCAACAAGACCTGCACGCAAAGCTTTGCCCAAAGTGAATTTCTTGGTCCAAGTCTTTCCACCGGTGGATGTCACAGTCACAATCCACTCGGCTGCCTCTGTCTGAGGAGCGCAGGCAAAGAAATTTCCTTCCAATGCCGAGGTATTAAGAGATAGAGTCTTGAAAGCCTCTGAAGCAGAAAGTTTGCCATCTGCAAAACTATAAGTAAAAGTACCGGAAATATCCTCAGTCGATTTAATCGTAACAGATGATATGACATCCGAGCCTTCATTCTCGAGATTCTTGATATTGACTTTTGCATAAGCATTGACATGTATATAAGTCAAGTCAATGTCTGTAGGTACCTGCTCGAACTTCTTGGTCTTGGCAGCCAGATTCATGACAACGGTAGCGCCGGTAGCAGGCTCTGTCGGAATATTAACTGTAGCTGTGCCGGCAGAAATTTCCGTTGCAGGATAGATAGAATAGAAAGTGTAGCCATCCTGAGTTTCAGTTATCTTGACGTCTTCAGCAAAATGTGCAGCGTCACCATCAGAAGGAATAGTCAAATCAATAAGTTTGCTTGAATTGACATAAAGAGGAAGAACATCGCCTTTCTCCCAATAAGCCGGATATTTATTATCCTCTGTCAGTTCACCGAAAGCCGCTTTGGTGTCAGACTGGGATGAAGATACATTTATGTTTAGGGTATGAGTAGTGGCCACACCCTGTTCAACTGAATTGTTTTCTTTTTCGCAAGCTGTCAATGCAAATGCTGCAATAGCTGTCAATACTATAAGTCTGATGATATTTTTCATTTTGTCCTCCTTTCTAATAATTCCATTCTTCATGAACGGCGTCATTTATACTACTGTCAATATCCGATGAATTGTTTTCCTCCGGAATAGTGCGGCTCAGTTTCATGATTTTGCAGGAATGGGCTCCAAGAGTATATGAAAGCTCGTTTTTTTTCGTTGTCTCTGTTCTATGTTGCCAAAGGTCGCGGACATACCACTCTCCGTCCAGACCGACATCTTTCAACTTGAGAGTGCGTGTCCTGGCGCTGTCATCACGGTTGAAGAACGCAACAATAGGAGTACCATCGCTCATTTTTCCATACCATATATTGCTGCCTTCGCTGTTGATTTTACTATCCAAAGGATGTGCGCAGAAACGGTCTGCATTCAGGGCAAGCATTTCCTTATTCTGGAAGAATCTGATTCTGTTCTCTATACCCTTGTCCCAAGGCAAGTCACCGATAACTACAGGGCCACCGGCTATCAGTTGAAGCGACACAGCGAACTCACATTCAGCGTCTGAAGCATAGGTATGCAACATCAGAGGGTCGCCATCAGGAATGATTCTGTCCTTACCGCCCATGACATGATTCCAATAGGTGAAGCCGTCAAACTGGTTGCGGCAATTCGGGAAATTGAACCATGATTGTCCACGATAATTGGACGAAGTGATGGTCCAGGTACCGTCCCATGCATCTCCTGTAATACGCGCCATATTGCCATAGCATCCCTCAACCTCAGCATTATTGTAGAGATTAGGCATTACAAGAGATGTGAAGATTCCGTGTTTCTTAGCCTCCTGTGCCACTTTTCCCAATGCACGTGCGTAATTGACACGGCCATATCCGTAACCATTCCAGTCATAATCAATACGGCTCCAGCCATCCTCGTAACAAAGAAGGAAGTCAATACGGATCATTTTAACTCCCAAGTCATTATAATGCTTGAAGAAGCCCTCTATGTATTCCAGAGCCCCGGGATGATTGTAAATAATCCAGTTGTAGGAATTCACCTCATGATCAGGCTTGTGCTCGGAATAATCCTTTTCAGGATCAAAAGCAAGCGAGCCGACTGTATAGGATGTACCCGGTATGAGTTTTTCAGGATCACAATTGTACCAAAGCGGGCTGTCATATATACCTGTCTTGATACCTCTTTTGTTTGCCTCATCGACCAGCCATTTTATCTCAACCTCGGTCTTTCCCGAGCCACGACTTGTCGTATATGGATGGTTTTCGTCGATATTGTTGAAATTCCCCCAACCATCAGTACAAATCAAATCATAGCCGTAAGGGACAAAATTCTCTTGAAGCCAATCCAATATCTGAGAATATTCCTCTTTAGTAGGCAGGCAGTCATTGCTTGCCTTACCGGCTCTCGAACCAGCACGGTTGAAGCCATAGGTAGACCAATACAAAGGGGCTTTGTATGTGTGGATATTTCCCACGTCAGGCAGGTCGTCCGGTAATTTTGTATACGGCGCCGTGGATGGCGGACGCATTTCATACTCCTTCTGGCAGGATGCAAAAGAAAGGAGCAGGATGGAAAGGATAAAGTATGTTAAAAATATATTGATATTCTTCATAATTGAATTTTATTATTTTCCTAAGTATGTGCAATTATAAGTTTTGGTACCGAAATCGAATACAAGCCTGTAATTGCCAGCCCTGACAACTCTCCACAAATTGTCAGGTTCGCCTCTGTAAGGCCCGTTAAAAGGGCGACCGACTATATCATCCGCACCTATCTGCTCAGCATTCTCAGTAGGATGGATGAAAGGCTGGTTCCAATCGCGGTTTTGGACTGCAATTTTGAAAATTCCTTCAACAAGAGGACCTTCATAAATCCAGACATTCGCATCGTTCACACTCTGTTTGAAAGCAACAGCCAAAGTCGGATCCATTTCCGGATTATCAGGGGTTGCGCCCAGAATGAAAAGAGCCGTAAGGTCATACGGAGCTTCTCCAAGGAACTCGCTGCTATAAGTGAAGTCGCGGAGATTGAAGGTCAGAGTATACATTCCTCTATAACTCACAACCCACAATTCATCTTCACCGCGGCTGCGTGGCTGCTGCATGGTTCTGTCAACAATAGGATCTTTTCCTATATACTCGTTTTTTTCCCAAGGATGAATATTTGGCTGGTCCCATGTGCCGATTTTGAAACAGAGTTTGAATATACCTTCGTTCAACAATCCGCTATAACGCCAGATAAAAGGATCGTCCTCATCCTGAACCAGAGGCTCCGGACGGTTGATGTCCATATTGTCATTGCCCGGAGTCACATCTCCCAGAAGATACAAGTTCTTCAGTTTGAAAGGACGGTCACTGCCGATGTGTATCAGGTCTTTCTCTGTACTACAGCCCCCTATCATCAGAAAACTGAAGAGAATCAATAATATATGTCTTATTCTACGCATTTCATTTCGCTTTATTAATGTGAATAACCGGGATTCTGTTTCAAATAATGGTTCTGCGAGAGCATGGTAGCAGTAAGGGGGAAAATCTCGCAATGCTTGTCAGGGTCCGCCGACTTTTCCCACCATATTCCCGAAGAGAATTTGTCAAACCTTATCAGATCTATGCGACGCCGGCTTTCGGCAAAGAATTCCCTGCCCCATTCGTCAAGCATTTCATTCATATCGAGCACTGCGCTTCCTTCAGGAGCATAGAGAACTTCATCATAGACTTCTTCAGGATAATTGCGGCGACGGACTGAATTCAGCAGTCTTGCTGCCCCGTCGACGTCATTCCGGCGCAGTTTACATTCTGCAAGCGAATAGATAATCTCAGGCAGACGGATTTCAACGAAATCAGCCTCCAACTGATATCTTTTCTCATCATCGCCGTAGAAAGGATATTTGACAAAAGCCCAACCCGAGTTGCGGTCGGCAGTAGTCATATCGCTGGTGCCGCCCAGCCAACTGTCAGCGTCAAGACTACCGAAATTTCCCACTGCGTCACGAAGATAGATGTCATACTGGTCGCCAGCCGTAATACGTTTGGTCGCACCATCCTCTTCATATTCGAGATAGCCGTAAAGGAACATACCCTCACGCTTTCCGTTTCCGAGATTGCGGTATTTGGTCATACGTGCATCCTGAGGATATTTACGGAATTTCTGCACCGGCATTCCAAGTTCGAAATTATAGAGCTCTCCATAGGTTGAATAGCTTGGAGAAACGGAATAACGCTGATTGTGGACTCCGGCATTAGCTTTTGTATCGCCGAAATATTTATTGGAATTATACGGCACGGTATTCCAATAAGTTCCTCCGACCTCATGATCATAGACCCAGAAAGTATAGCCTCCAGAAGAAGGAAAACCGAAAATCATCTCATCGCTGGTATCATTGTTCCAATCAAAAATCTCATCCCAGCCGTCTCCGATTGTATAAGGTCCGTATTCGCCATCAAGAATTTTCTGAGCATATAAAGCACAATCATCATAACGGTCCACACCGAGATATACTTCAGCATTCAAATAAAGTCTCACAAGAAGAGCAGCCGCCCCGGCTTTAGTCCAGCGTCCTTCAATCGAAGCCTGGGTACCGAGCGCCTGCTTCTGCTCTATATAATTGAGACAGTCCAGAAGTTCGTCTTCTATGAATTTAAAAGTCACTTCGGGTGCCACCTGCTCTGTATCTTTTATAGTAGCTCCTGTGTAAAAGGTTATCAGGGGAATATTGCGATAAGCATCCAAAAGTCTCAGATAAAACCATGCACGGAGCACACGGTTCTGGGATTTCCAGTTGTCAAACTCAGCTTTAGTGAGTCCAAAATCTTCAGGACTAAGTCTGTCTAATTCTTCCAAAGAGAAATTACATTCTCCAACGCCTTGAAAGCAACTGCTCCACTCACTTGGATAGAGTTCTATCGTAGGGTCTATATCATGGGTATGAAGACGGCGCCACATTCCATTATTATCCCAAGTGCCGTCATCCCTCTTTGGGCAGATAATCTGGTCAGCCGTAAGTTCATTAGTAAACATACGGGCAGTAATTGTCCAGTATGCATGTTCAAAAGGACGATAAACCATACGTTTGATGTCAGACGCTTTGTGATAGTAGTTGTCCGAGCCTATTGAACCATATAGTTTCTCGTCAAGATTGGTACACGATGCCATTGCCACACAGGCAAGAAGCATTAAAATCATTTTTTTAACTGTCAGTTTCATTTTAGCGTCATTTTTAGAAATCAATCTGCAAACCTAACATATACTGTCTTGTAGACGGATAGAATCTGCGGTTGCCAGTGGCTGAAGGTGTAAGACCATTGACATTATATAATGAAGGGTCAATACCTGAAAAGCCTGTGATTGTAAACAGATTATTGGCAGAGCAGTAAATTCGCAGGCTCTCGATAAAACGTACATCTTTCAATTTGAGCGTATAACCCAAGGTCAACTGTTCGAGTTTGAAATAATCTCCTCTTTCAAGAAAATAATCCGTTGCCACATGAGGAGATGTAGGGCTTATATCAAAATTTTTGCTATAAGCTTTGGTAAGCATATTGCCATTGAATTTACGGGTGCCGTAATAGAAATCATGGATATTGAAAATATCGAAACCGAAAGCTCCTCTGAAAAAGAGAGAAAGGTCGAAATTCTTGTAACGGAAGTTATGGGTGGTGGAAAAAGTAAATTCAGGCAGACCGTTTCCACAGATCTGCTTGTCATTCTCATCTGCCATCCAGGCCTCGATTATATCCCCGTCACGGTCATAGACCATCCATTCGCCTTTGTCATTGATGCCTGCATATTTCCACATATAGAAATTTCCCACCGGTTGTCCTTCCTCAATGCGCTGAAGATAGAATCCCCCGAAAGGGCCCTCAGTTCCTGCTACATCATAGTATTTGTTTCCCACATAGGTACTGTTGCTGAAAGAGAGGAAGCGGTTGCGGTTGGTCGCACCCACGAGGTCAAAATTGTAGTTGAAGTCTTTCATATTCACCGCCACGATGTTGAGATTGAACTCAAAACCAAGATTGGACATAGTTCCGACATTAACTGTTGAATTGGCATGTGTATATGGTGGCATAGGGACTTCGTATGTTCCCAACAGGTCGGTAGTCTTGCGATTATAGAAGTTAAGCGAACCTGAGAAGCGTCCCTTGAACATGGAGAAATCAATACCGATGTTCATATTACGGCTTTTCTCCCAACCAAGATCAGGATTGACATTAGTCGCTGTTCCCCAGACCTGAGTGAATTTTCCGTCAATAAGATAGTAGCCATAGCCTTTCATTGCCGGGATAGACTGATAACTGCTGAAATCCTGGTTACCTGTCTCTCCGTAGTCACCCCTCAATTTGAGTTCATCCAACCAATCAACAACACCCTGCATAAACGGTTCTTCATTAATGCGCCATCCAAGTGAAACTGCTGGAAAATTACCCCATTTGTGATTGGCACCGAATTTTGAAGAGCCCTCGCGACGTAGTGACACCGTTATGAAATACCTGCTTTTCCAATCATAACTCACACGGCCGAAAAAGGAAATCAGTTTACTGGAATTGCGGTAACTGTCCATACCAACTATACCTTCTTCAGTCGCATAAGACCCTGAACCTATATTATCGGAAGTGACTCCGTCATTGGCAAAATCGCGGTTCATAGCAGAATGTCCGCTGTTTTCCCACTCATTGTAGCTGTAACCAAGCACTGCCTTAACACTGTTGTCACCGAACTTTCCACTGAAATTACCTATCCACTCCAGCATTTTCATACGGCTGAAATCTGATGAACGACGAGCCTCACCTTCAAAACCACCATTGATTGCATCATTGGATGTAGAAGGAATATAGGAATTGGTGTCACTCACATAATGATAATCTGCAAGAGTCACCTGCGTGTTCAAAACAAGGTCATGAGTGGGGTCTTTAAGCAGGACAGGCAGAAGATTGAGCTTTGCAGTTGCGTCCCAGTCTATAACTTTTTCGTCTACGCCGGCTTTATTAAGCAACTGACGTTCAACAGGGTTATATTTTATAATCTGGTTATCGAAATTGAAATAACGGGTGGGATCCTCAGGATCCATAAGAGGAGTTGTAGGATTGGCTTCAAGTGCCCATCTGAACACATCCCACTCGGCATACACCTTGCTTACAACCCTCGGAGCGAGATTTGCAGTAAAAGTAAAGAGTCCGTCTTTGGTGGTATGCATAATAGATGCCCTTCCGCCATATCCCTCACGCTTTGATTTTAGGTCAATACCATGTGCCTGCCTGTAGTCTACGCTCACGCGGTAGTTTGTGCGGCTGTTGCCTCCTGAAAGACTGAGAGTATGCTTGTGGGTAAAACCAGTGCGGCTTACTCCATCCAGCCAATCATAATCTCCTCCGTAGTCAGTGCCTGTGTCGCCCCAAGCCGCAGGATAGCGACGATATTCGTCGGCGGTCATCATATCAAGTTCCTTTTTCATAACATCCCAAGAGACAGCACTGGAATAGCTTGTATGGATAACTCCGTCCTGACTGCCACGTTTGGTGGTAATAAGAATGACACCATTGGCTCCACGTGTTCCATAAATGGCGGATGCCGCACCATCCTTCAGCACATCAAAAGAGGCAATATCCTGAGGATTGACATCATTCATGCTGCTGTGAGGCACACCGTCAATGACAACAAGAGGGCCGAGTCCCGACTGACGCGAAGACACACCCCTGAGCTGTATGCTTGAGGTCGAGTTCGGATCAGCTGCACCTATATTAACAATCGAAACACCTGCGACCTTGCCCTGAATAAGTTTTGCAGGGTCTGAAGAACTGATTTTAAGAAAATCCTTCTCACCGATATGTGCAACTGCCGAGGTCACCTCTTTCTTATCCATAGTACCATAACCAATAACAACAACCTCATTCAGAAGTTCTATATCTTCGGTCATTATCACATTCAGTTTTCTTCCGGCCACTGCTTTTTGCTTGATGGTGTTGAAGCCTATACAAGAAAAGGAAAGTACAGCTCCTGGACCGACTTCAATGGTGTAGGCTCCGTTTACATCCGTCACGACACCTGTCGTTCCGGATATGACGGACACACCAATGAGCGGCTCTCCGGAATTGTCGGTAACTATTCCTTCTACTATAATTCCTGATGTCTCCTGCTTTTGTTTTTCCTTTGAGGGAGTAGTTGCAGGAAGTTCCGAAATAATAATGTGATTTCTCTCCAGTCTGTAAGTGAGTTTCCTTTCAGAAAGGATCGATTGAAGTACAACAGACAAAGGCTTGTCCTTTATCCTGACCGTCACCGGGGCAGCCTTGGAAATGTGGTCGTTGTTGTAGAAGAAAGTGTACTCCGTCTGGCGTTCAAGTTCGTCCAGGACTTTCACCAGCGGCTGTTTTGTGACGTTGATACTCACTTTAGTATCTTGCGCCTCTGCTACAGGGCCCCAAATGGTTCCGGCTAACAGGAATACCATCAATTGAAGCGCCCTCTTCAGCAATCTTCGTTTTTTCATGTAATAATACCTTAGCAAAGTGAATTAAATATATGTCCCCTTTTTCAGGGATTCAATATAAAGACAAACTTCCATGCCCCACCCACAGAATAAAATTCTGTTTTTGATTTTCTATAAGAAATATCAAGCCAAATACTAAATATTCTCGAAACGGTTATACCCGAAAAAAAGAAAATCAAGCAATTAAATGAAAAAAAGAACTGGACGGTTATTGATTCAATAATCTCTTATCTTTACATGGTCGTAGCGCGATATGTATTTACATTTTAGATAAAAAAGCGAGCTGGTTTATATGCCAAAGAAAAGCGAAAATATAATACCACAATAACAGAAAAAATAGCAGCAAGTTACTCATGTTTGTAAGAGTAGCTTGCTGCTATTTTTATAGTGTTTATATCTTTATCAGAGGAGCATAATATATTAATCAATGTATTGTTTGATTAACTCCACTGGCATTGACAATTGTTTGGATATCTCTTCAATCGATGTCCCATTTTTACAGAGCATCTTAATCATTGAACGAATCACTTGTTCTTTCTGTTCAATCAACTGTTCTTTCTGTTCAATCAACTGCTCTTTCTGCTCAATTTCCTTATTCTTCATCATAATTGTCGTATCCCTGTCCTCTATTTCAGAAAGAATTTCGTCTTCTATCTCCATGGCACGCCGCACGTTGGGTGCAGCGGCAGCCTTCAGCAGCCGATGAACAACACACTTCACTTCATCATCAAGATGCTCATCGTTAATTTCCAGATAGTGTTCGCTATCAGCCTGCCGATATTCTTGGTCAAATACACTCAGCAGACGTTCAAGACGGTTACGAGTTCGTCCGGTGAGGAAAGGAATCTGCACGATGATGCTGTCATGAGTCAGACTCTCTATGAAGGGGTCGGGAGAAGGAAGAGGATTGTCATCATAATCCAGATAGCGGCGGTGCACGTAAACCACCGGCTCGGTCAGGTTACCCAAGGGGTGTCCCAGAATGTAGATAGAAATGATGGGCAAACCATATGTACGCCTTTGTCCATGCTCATTCTTTTCTTCGATAATGTTCTCCTTGTTGAGATACTGCGTGCCCAGATACTGCCGGAAGCGCAAGGTTTCAGTAATGAGCCAAGTCTTTTGCAGTTCGATAAGGACAAGGTGTTCTGCACCGTCATTCTCACGAATCTTTGCTGAAAAGTCTATACGAAAGATGAGATGCGAGTATGTTCCATGGAAGTATACTCGTGGCGGCGCATTTCAAGGTCTATAATATCCTTTTTGAGCAATGCGGAAAGAAATATCTTGGCGACTTTCTTGTCTTCCATTAAGTATTTGAAGACAGCGTCGTAAATGGGATTGGCGATGATAGTCATATTGCTTATAGTTTAATAATTAAGCAAATATACTTCTTTTATTTGATTAATGAGAGAATGAAAAGGTTAAATTCTTCTATCGGAAAGGAATTACGACATTCTAAGTTACATCGATTGATTCCTCATATTCTAGGATTAAAGAAGTATCAAAAGTTTCGTTCTCATGCCGTCTGTTATTTAAGATTTGACCTGAAAAATGTTTCCATCTTATCGAACGGGATAACGGTCAAATTGTCGTAAAGGTCTGTATGGTTTGCACCGGGAATAATCATCAGTTCCTTGTTGTCACCTTTCAACTTCTTGAACGCATCTTCGCCGAAGTAACGGGAGTGCGCCTTTTCGCCATGAATGATAAGTACGGCATTCTCTATTTCGTTTGCACGGCTCATAAGCGGGAAGTTGATGAATGGGATGGTTTCCGTCGCATTCCGTCCCTGATTGGAGTTGAGCGAGCGTTCGTGATAACCGCGCGGGGTCTTGTAGTAGGCGTGGTAGTCCTTGAAGAACTGCGGAGCATCGGCAGGCAATTCATCGGGAACACCACCGCCCGGTTTCGGGAAGCCGTTACGGAAATCCTCGGTACGTTGTGCGGCGAGGGTCTTGCGGAGCGCATTACGGGCTTCGGCGTTGTCATCGGCATCGAAATAGCCGTTGGCACTGACGCGGCTCATGTCGTACATCGTCGAAGCGACGGTAGCCTTGATGCGCGGGTCGGCGGCGGCAGCGTTGATGGCCAGCCCGCCCCAGCCGCAAATGCCGATGATACCGATTTGTTCGGGCTCTGCCTTGTCATTGGTCGCAAGGAAATCGACGGCCGCCGAAAAATCCTCGGTGTTGATGTCGGGCGACACTACATAGCGGGGTTCGCCGCCACTC
Organism: Bacteroides sp. f07; assembly: GCF_042854785.1. Lineage (NCBI taxonomy): Bacteria > Pseudomonadati > Bacteroidota > Bacteroidia > Bacteroidales > Bacteroidaceae > Bacteroides > Bacteroides sp. f07. Next base: position 1,064,856 of record NZ_BAABXI010000003.1, read on the forward strand.
TCTCCGGTGTAAGAGGGGTCGAAAGCAACGGTCAGGAAACCGCGTTCGGCCATTGTCTGTGCATACAGTCCGGCTGCCTGTTCCTTGACTGCCCCGAACGGCCCGCAGACAGCGATGGCGGGCAGTTTACCGGTGGCATTCTTGGGTTCATAAAGATCGGCCGCCAGCGTGATGCCATAGCGGTTGGTAAATGTTACTTTACTGTGGTTCACCTTGTCGCTCTGCGGAAAGGTCTTGTCCCATTCCTGTGTCAAATTCAATGTCTTCATATTATCACTTGTTTTTTGATTTGTTATACTGTTCGTGCAGCCGGCAAGCAGTCCTATTCCGAACAAGGCTGTAATGGCTGCGATTTTCAGAGTCGTTGTTTTCATTCTACTATTATATCATTCTGTTTTATAATGCAAAGGTACAGCGATAAAACAGAGCGGAAATTCATGTTCGTTTTCATAAGAATCTATTTTATCATTGTTTTTAATACCAATCGTGTTTCTCGTTTCGGTCATTTGGTCAGGCGATTTGCCATGCGCTTTCGTAATCCGGCCGATTGTTTCATTGCCGAGCATGGCCGTCGTATAACCTCTGCCTCCGAGCGGATACCAGCCTTCGATGACGATGACGTTCTCGTGCATGAATTTTACGACTTCCTTTTCCTAATAGTAAGGATGTATTTCATTTTGAACCAATACCGGCTTTATGGTCACTTGAGGTAGAAAATCCGTCATTTCCCTGATATAATAGTTCGACACGCCGACTAACCGGATTTTTCCGGCTTTGACAGCCCGCAGGTCGAACATTCCGTTTCCGGTTACAGGTTCAGGTGTCGGGTCGGGATTCGGTTCAGGTTCGGGAACCGTATTCTCTGTCTTTTTCGGAGAATCATCGGAGTTGCAAGCACTTACCGTAACGGACAGGCTACATACCATCATGAAAGATATTAACCACTTTATCATAACTATTTCTTTTTATGTTTCTGATTTCGGTGGCAAAGTTAAAGAGAAAGCCTCACAGCGGAATTGCTGTGAGGCTCAAATAAGATTTCCCAAAAGGTCAATTCGAGTTACACGAATGCGGCGGTCGGCGATATGCCGTATTGTTTCTTGAAAGCGGTCGAAAAGTGCGATGGATTCTTGAAACCCACTTCGGCATAGACATCCACGACTTTTTTACCGCCCTCCTTCATTTTGGCATAGGCCACTTCGAGCCGTTTTCGGATAAGCCATTTTTCGGGTGTCAGGTCACTGACTTTCTTGAAATCCCGCTTGAACGTAGCAAGGCTGCGTCCCGTGTAATGCGCCATCTCTTCCATCGTGAACTCGTACATGTAGTTCTCGTTCATAAATTCCATGATGTCGATTTTCCACGGCTCGTTGAAATCGAAGAGGGTTGGAGCGAACCGCTTGTCGATATGCAGCAGCGCAAGCAGCCCCTCCTGCAATTTCAAGTTCATGAAATCGTCTTTGGGTTTCACTTCCGGATCGAAGTAAGGGGTCATGGAAGCGAACAGGCTGGCGAGCTCTACTGTTTTCGGCAGTTTGATTACGCCCGAATCGAGTTTGGAAGTACTGACCGATACTTTACGTTGTTCCAACTTGCCGTACATTTCCCGCAAGAAACGACGCGTGAACATCAGAAAGATACCACAGTAACGTTCGCCATCCTTTGTCTTTTTATACATCGTGATGTGATGGTCGCGCGGAATAAACACGCATTCGCCTTTCCCTACATGAATCTGTTCAGTCCCGTTGTCGAGAATCATCTCACCCGAATAGACATAATTGATGGCATATTCACGGGAGCGGTGTATGCACCCGCTGAGGTCGTCGTAGAAGAAGCTGTAAAATACATCATTATAATTGAATATGAGCTTCATCGGGCCTAATTGTTCGTCTGTCATAATGCTTTGGTTTTATTTCCGATTGCAAATATAACGAAATGATTTCATTTCTCTGCGGCTCATATTCGTTTTTTCATTGCAGCGTATGTTTTATGGTTTTCAATCGAGTTATTGTCTCCAGCTACCGTAACGGGCATTCATGCGCTGGCGCAATTCTTCCTGCTTGGTGTTTTTGTAGTAGTGTTTTTCGGTATAGATCGGGAAAACGTAGTTGTCGATGCATAGACAATCATGCCTTCCTTTTCGTTAATCATGTCCCATGTCAAGTTGACGACATCGACGTTAGCCATACCGCCGCTGTAAAAGCTGAAAAGGAAAAGGTTGAGAGTGAGGTGCGGAACTGCTTGTACATGCCGTCGGTGCCGATACTCCTAACGTTCTTGAATTTCTCATGGTTCTCGAAGTATTCGATTCTGGCGTTGATGAGCTGGAGGCGGATTCAAAACTTTGGGTTTCGTTGTTCCAGTATTTGTAAGCTCCGGTAATGTTGACGACCCGTGGAATGCGGGTGTAACCGGTCTTGTAGAAAATCATTTCCAGCTTGACCATCTTGGGGTCTTTGAGTCTTTGAGACTTTTGAATGTGATTGAACAATGCATATCGTTTTCTAGGATATGATATAATGAACGAAACAAACTGAAACTTTCTACCTATATTCTATTCTCTAATGCTCAAACTGCGTTCTTTTCAAAACCACCAGAGCAGCAGGAAAAGACAGAAAGTGCACCAAATTTCCTTTATTAGTTCAAAAATGATTATCTTTGCAAACTAAAATGAGCAACTTGGTAACAAAAGTAATAATAGATTAATATGGCATTGCAATGTGGTATTGTAGGACTACCGAACGTGGGTAAGTCGACACTTTTCAACTGTTTGTCGAACGCGAAAGCACAGGCGGCAAATTTCCCTTTCTGTACAATTGAACCGAATGTAGGTGTAATCACCGTCCCCGACGAACGTCTGAATGCACTGGCAGAGTTAGTGCATCCCCAACGAATTGTCCCTACAACCGTAGAAATCGTAGATATCGCCGGACTGGTAAAAGGCGCAAGCAAAGGTGAAGGACTGGGAAACAAGTTCCTTGCCAATATCCGTGAGACAGACGCAATTATTCACGTACTCCGTTGCTTTGACGATGAAAACGTGACGCATGTAGACGGAAGTGTAAATCCTGTCCGCGACAAAGAAATCATCGACTACGAACTTCAGTTGAAAGACCTGGAAACCATCGAAAGCCGTATTCAGAAAGTACAGAAACAGGCACAGACAGGTGGCGACAAGGCCGCCAAACAGGCTTATGACGTACTGGTGCGATATAAAGACGCTCTGGAACAAGGGAAATCGGCGCGTACCGTTACTTTCGAGACCAAAGACGAACAGAAGATTGCCCGTGAACTGTTCCTGCTGACCAGCAAACCGGTAATGTACGTTTGTAACGTAGACGAAGCAAGCGCTGTAAACGGCAACAAATACGTAGACATGGTACGTGAAGCTGTAAAAGACGAGGATGCCCAAATCCTGATTGTCGCAGCCAAGACAGAAGCGGACATCGCCGAACTGGAAACGTATGAAGACCGCCAGATGTTCCTTGCCGAAGTGGGTCTGGAAGAGTCGGGCGTAGCACGTCTTATCAAATCGGCTTATAAGTTATTGAACCTTGAGACTTACTTCACAGCCGGCGTACAGGAAGTACGTGCCTGGACTTACGAGAAAGGTTGGAAAGCTCCGCAATGCGCAGGTGTTATCCATACCGATTTTGAGAAAGGGTTCATCCGTGCGGAAGTTATCAAATACGAAGATTATATCCAATACGGCTCGGAAGCAGCCGTGAAGGAAGCCGGAAAAATGGGTGTGGAAGGAAAAGAATATATCGTGCAGGATGGCGACATCATGCATTTCCGTTTCAACGTGTGATTATCAATAACCACCGACGACTTATTAATTACTAATTCGCTAACAATATGAAATATCTCATTGCAGGAACGGGAGGTGTAGGCGGCAGTATTGCAGGATTCTTGTCGCTGGCAGGCAAAGATATAACTTGTATTGCCCGTGGAGCTCATTTGCAGTCGATTCAAACGAACGGTTTGAAACTGAAGTCGGATTTGAAGGGCGAACATACGCTCCGGATTCCGGCTACTACCGCTGAAGAATTTAACGGGAAAGCAGATGTGATATTTGTATGCGTGAAAGGTTATTCGGTCGATTCTATCGTAGACCTGATAAAGAGGGCTGCACACAAAGACACAGTTATCATCCCTATTCTAAATGTGTACGGTACAGGGCCGCGCATACAAAAGCTGGTTCCGGAAGTCACCGTTCTCGACGGATGCATCTATATCGTAGGTTTTGTTTCCGGCACAGGAGAAATTACTCAAATGGGAAAGATATTCCGGCTGGTATATGGCGCCCATCGCGGCACGGTTGTAAAACCCGGATTGCTGGAAGCCATACAGCAGGATTTGCTGGAATCAGGTATAAAGGCAGACCTGTCACCGGACATCAACCGGGATACGTTCATCAAATGGTCGTTCATCTCCGCAATGGCTGTAACAGGCGCTTATTACGACGTTCCGATGGGAGAAGTACAGAAACCGGGAAAGGTACGGGATACATTTATCGGACTTTCTACGGAAAGCGCCGCTTTAGGAAAGAAGCTGGGGGTTGAATTTCCGGAAGACCCCGTCGGCTACAATTTGAAAGTCATCGACAAGCTTGACCCTGAAAGTACCGCTTCCATGCAGAAAGACCTGGCACGCGGACACGACTCGGAGATACAAGGACTGCTCTTCGACATGATTGCGGCAGCCGAAGAACAAGGAATAGATATACCGACCTACCGGATGGTTGCGGAGAAATTCAAAGAATTTAATCATTAACATTAATCCAATATAGAATGAATACCATGCTATTATCCATCAACTGGAACCCGAATCCCGAACTATTCAACTTGTTCGGCATTTCTATCCGTTATTACGGATTACTGTGGGCAGTAGGAATATTCTTTGCTTATGTGATTGTTCACTACCAGTACCGGGATAAAAAGATAGAGGAGAAGAAGTTTGACCCGCTTTTCTTTTACTGTTTCTTTGGTATTCTGATCGGTGCACGTCTGGGACACTGCCTGTTCTATGACCCGGGATATTACCTGTCCCATTTTTGGGAGATGATTCTTCCCATCAAATTCTTACCGGATGGAAACTGGAAATTCACCGGATATGAAGGACTTGCCAGCCACGGCGGTACATTAGGACTGATAATCGCTCTTTGGCTGTATTGCCGCAAGACAAAACTTCATTATATGGACGTGCTGGATATGATTGCCGTAGCTACTCCCATCACGGCTTGTTTCATCCGCCTTGCCAACCTGATGAACTCCGAAATCATCGGCAAACCGTCCAATGTGCCCTGGGCATTCGTTTTCGAACGTGTGAAAGAATATGGAGCAAACGGTGAAATACTTCCGGCAATTCCCCGCCATCCGGGACAACTTTACGAAGCCATTGCTTATCTTATCCTGTTCTTCATCATGATTTACCTGTATAAGAATTACAGCAAGAAACTACACCGCGGCTTCTTCTTCGGACTCTGCCTGACTTACATCTTTGTCTTCCGCTTCTTCATCGAATTCCTGAAAGAAAACCAGGAAGATTTCGAAAACAGCATGATGCTCAATATGGGACAATGGTTAAGCGTTCCGTTTATAATAATAGGTGTCTACTTCATGTTCTTCTATGACAAGAAGAAAAAGAAAATAGCTTAAGGCAACAAAAAAGGGATTAGCGATGTTTGAGTCACTAATCCCTTTCTTCTTATTTCATTTATCAACTCTTCTTATTTCCCCCTGACTATCTTCTTGATATCATTCAGTTTATTCAACGCTTCAATAGGAGTGAGATTATTCACATCAAGATTCAATATCTCATCGCGAATCTGACAGAGAATCGGGTCATCCAACTGGAAGAAACTCAACTGCATACCACCACGGTTCTCGCTCACTTCCGCCAGTGGTTTGCCTGCTATTCCCTGTTGGCGATTATCGGATTCAAGTTGCTTCAATATCTCATTCGCACGCTTTACAATACTCTTCGGCATACCTGCCATCTTTGCCACATGGATACCGAAAGAGTGCTCACTGCCGCCACGTTCCAGTTTACGAAGGAAGATTACCTTGTTATCCACCTCTTTCACTGATACATTATAATTCTTGATACGCTTGAAAGATTTCTCCATCTCATTCAGTTCATGATAATGCGTGGCAAATAATGTGCGCGCTTTCGCTTTCGAATGCTCATGGATATATTCCACAATCGCCCAGGCAATAGAGATACCGTCATACGTAGATGTACCGCGTCCCAATTCGTCAAACAGCACCAGGCTTCGGGAAGAAACATTGTTCAGAATATCCGCTGCTTCGTTCATCTCCACCATGAAAGTAGATTCACCTACGGAAATGTTATCACTCGCTCCCACACGGGTAAATATCTTATCTACCAGTCCGATATGCGCACTTTCCGCAGGGACGAACGAGCCGATTTGTGCCAGCAGCGTAATCAATGCCGTCTGACGCAAAAGCGCTGACTTACCCGCCATATTGGGACCAGTTATAATGATAATCTGCTGTGTAGTACTGTCCAGCATTACGTCATTGGCAATATACTTCTCGCCTATCGGAAGCTGCTTCTCAATCACCGGGTGACGTCCCTGGCGAATATCCAATACATCATTATCCTCAATGACCGGACGAATATAACGATTCTCACGAGCCACATTGGCGAATGACAACAAGCAATCCAGACGGGCAATCTGATTCGCGTTAATCTGTATCTGAGGAATAAATTCCATCAACGCCTGTACTAAATCCGTATATAGCTGCGTTTCCAGAACCAGAATCTTATCTTCCGCTCCGAGAATCTTTTCTTCGTATTCCTTCAACTCCTGTGTGATATAACGCTCAGCGTTGACCAGTGTCTGTTTACGAATCCATTCGGGTGGAACCTTATCCTTATGTACATTACGGACTTCAATATAATAACCGAATACGTTATTATAAGCCACTTTCAAACTCGGGATACCCGTCCTTTCGCTCTCACGCTGCTGTATCTGAAGCAGATAATCCTTTCCCGAATACGAAATCCGGCGCAGCTCGTCCAAATTTTCATTCACACCATCCTGAATGACTCCCCCCTTGTTGACAGCCAACGGCGGATCGTTCTTAATCTCCTTGGCAATCCGGTCGCGAATAGTGACACAAAGATTCAACTGCTCTCCTATCTGGTTCAAGCTTGCGTTATCGGCCTGCAAACACGCCAGCTTTATCGGCTCGATAGCCTGCAAAGCCACCTTTAGCTGCACCACCTCACGAGGTGATACACGCCCGACAGCCACTTTGGAGATGATACGCTCCAAATCCCCTATCAGATGCAACTGTTCTTCAATCAGTCCTTTAAAATCCGGCTGACGGAAGAAATACTCTACTACATTCAACCGCTCGTCAATCGGTTTCTTATCCTTCAAAGGAAAGACCATCCAGCGTTTCAGCAGACGTGCCCCCATCGGGCTGATCGTCCGGTCGATGACATTGAGCAAACTGCTTCCGCCATCATTCATATTGCCAATCAACTCAAGGCTGCGCACCGTAAACTTATCCAGGCGGACGTATTTGTCCTCCTCAATACGGGCCAGCGAAGTGATATGCCCAATCTGTGTATGCTGTGTCATCGTCAGGTATTGCAGGATAGCACCGGAAGCGATGATGCCATTCTTCAAATGCTCCACTCCGAAACCTTTCAGGTTCTTCGTTTCAAAATGTTTCAGCAACTTCTCACGGGCAGTAGTCTCCGTAAACACCCAGTCGTCCAATTCGAAGGTAAAGAATTTGTTGCCGAAATTTCCCTCAAACATCAGGCGCTTGCCCCGCTCGAAAAGAATTTCTTTCGGAGCGAAGTTATTCAGCAGTTTGTCCACATAGTCAAAAGGCCCTTCTGCAGTAAGAAACTCACCGGTAGATATATCAAGAAAGGCAACTCCACAGGAAGCTTTGCCGAAATGAACGGCAGCCAGGAAGTTATTCTCCTTATAGTTCAGTACATTATCATTGATGGAAACACCCGGAGTCACCAGTTCGGTAATCCCCCGTTTCACCAACTTCTTGGTCATTTTGGGGTCTTCCAACTGGTCGCAGATAGCGACACGTTTTCCGGCACGAACCAGTTTCGGGAGATATGTATCGAGAGCATGATGCGGGAATCCCGCCATCTCAATAGTTTTTCCTTTTCCGTTGGCACGTTTTGTCAGTGTGATTCCTAGAATTTCGGATGCGATGATGGCATCCGTAGAATATGTTTCATAAAAGTCGCCGCAACGAAACAGCATCACTGCATCCGGATGTTGTGCTTTCAAATCCAGAAACTGTTTCATCATCGGGGTGAGGACGATTTCTTCTTCGTTCACGGTTCTCTCCTTTTCTTTTTTATTGAATATATACTGTGATTATCGGAACAAAGATAATGGTTTTCCGGCAGAGAATCAACGGTACTCCCCGATTCTATTCTCAAAATAAGTGTTGCATACTTTTAAAAAGAAACAGCGTTTTTCTTAACAAACAGGACAAAACTATTAAAACGTGTTATAAAACATACTATTTTTCTTGGATAATTTGCTAATTTCCCAAGAGTCCGTATCTTTGCAATGTGTTTTTCATAGTATTAGATTTAAGGTTAACAAAGGTTGGAGCAAGGCGTTGCTCCTTTTTTTATGCCTGTACGTTTCCTCTAAGCTATTGCATAGAGGAAACGTAAAAACTGCATAGTAAGAAATTGCCGGATTTACCATCCGGCATGTTCGTTTTTGTTCTCGTGAGAATCCGCATCGCGCTTCTTTTCGCCTTCATAATTCCACTCAATCTCATCGGCATACTCTTTTCCACCATATATCACAACGGTCTTGAGCCTGTTTTTCCCATTATCAAGCGTCACTTGGTCAAGGATATAATGCACGTCCGTATATCCCTTGCGGATGCCTGTCAGTTCTTTACCATTCAAGTAAACTTTAGGCGTCCCGATATTTGAATAAACAGTGACGGAAGTCTGTTTCCGTTCGCGGTCTGTATTACGTCGCTGCGTCAGGTAGAGTACGGGAGATTTGCTCCAGTTCGCTTTATACCAATAATAAGAGTCCTTCTTTATTTTCCGGTCGAATGTCATCAGTCCTTTCAGGTTTCGTGCCGGTACACCGCCACGGCTCCACATAGGCACGGCGAAATCGAACATATTCCAAAGATAAGAGGCGATGATGTAAGGATGTTTAGCAATCACGCTCCACTGATATTCATGTGTCTTAGTCTGAAAAGTTTCGGGATAATAAGGTTTTCCCCAGTTCAGTGCATCCCCCAAATACTCCGTCTGGTGACCGATGTTTGCATCTGCTCCATATTCGGTCAACATTAGTTTCTGCCACGGATAATCTTTTTCAAGTCCTTCCACCCAAGGCTCAATGTCCTGCAACTTTTTCTCATACCAGCCAAAATAACGGTTCATCCCCTGTATGTCGGCATTCTGGTTCACCGGATGGTTAGCGTGTCCGAAACCGTTCACAGCAGCCGTATACCGGTCGGGATCTTCCGTCTTTGCCAGGTCATGAAGTGATTGGGTCAGTGCGGCTGTGTACTCATGAGGATGATAGACCTCATTATGCAGTCCCCATACATAAATGGAAGGATGATTGAAACTTTGACGGATCAGCTCACGGAGTTGCGTCTGTGCATTCTCCGCTTCATAGCCCGTCACCCGGTTGACAAAGGGAATTTCCGCCCAGATTATCAACCCCAATGAATCGCAGCGCGAATAAAGATAATCCGATTGCTGATAGTGGGCAAAACGTACGGTAGTGGCACCAATATCCATAATCTGAGCCAAGTCGAAATCATGTTCGCGATTGGTCAGCGCACTCCCCAGCCCCCACCAGTCCTGATGACGGGTGACACCATACATCGGATATTTCTCGCCATTGAGATAGAAACCTTTCCCGGCAATAATCTCGTAGTGACGAACGCCCAAAGGTTGCGTGACCTCATCAATCACTTTACCGTCCGCAAGCAGGCGCGACACCACTTTGTAAAGATAAGGATCTTCCCTACCTTGCCAAAGATGAGGATTATGGAGTTTAAAGGTCGATATATAGCTTTGTGTCCCCTGCGGAGTCAGTTCAATCGGCATACTCCGGGAAGCAACTTTTTTTCCTTCCTGCGTATAGATATAGTTCTCAAGAACCAGTTGGGCGGGAGTCAGACTGCCGTTGTCCAACTTCACTCTGACAGTGATGTCTGCCGAACGTTTCGATACGTTTTTCTGAGTAATATAAACACCGGGAGAAGCACAATCGGTCACTGTGATAGTATTCTGTTCCGTAATTATCAGCCACATGGGACGGTATATGCCACCATACACCCCAAACAAACTCTGATTGACAGGAATCACATCGGCACGCGCCGCATTGTCAGCCTTAACAATAATCTCGTTTTCAGCTCCCAACTTCAAGGCTGCGCCTATCTCAAATGCAAAAGCGCTATAACCGCCTTTATGCGTCCCTGCCAACTTACCGTTGACATAGACTTCCGTACAAGCTCCCACCCCTTCGAAACGAAGGAAGACGCGTTTGCCCGCCAATTCATTACCGAAGAACTGTTTCTTTCTGTAATAACCCACACCCTCATAGAATGCATCAGCTTTCTGCTGCATATCTTTCGCATTCCAAGTATGAGGGATGGTCACTTCTTCCCACTTACCGTCCCACTGGGCAGAAGCCCGCATGGGCTCCGCAGAGAACGGTCCCCGTTTGAATTGCCAACCGGCATTGAAGGAGATTACGTCGCGGGCAAATGCACCGTTTGTCACCACTCCTGCCAACAGAAACAGTAATACAATCATTGTATTTCTCACCATTTTATTAATTGTGTTTGTTACTCGGCCATCCTATAAATCTCACATCCGCCCATCAGGAAAGCACCTACACCATAAACTTCGGTCATATCCCGTGTCACCTTCTTAGGATCGGCACCGATAGGCTGCACATAGCCCAACTGTCCGTCTGCATCTACAGCAGAGACTTGTGCATTCCAACCTTTCACAAGAATAGGGAGAAAAGTTTCTTTATCGAGCAATCCTTCATTGATGCCATAAGCAAGCGCATAGACGATAAACGTAGTACAGCTTGTTTCAGGCGAGGGATAAGAAGCAGGATCGAGCAGGCTTGCGTGCCAGAACCCATCCTCATTCTGCAAACCTGCCACACGGGAACAGAGTTTCACGAACAGCGTTTCGTAGAACTTCCGGTTCTTATCTTTTGCGGGAAGTTCCTTCAATATCTCCACCAGTCCGCCGAGTACCCAACCGTTACCGCGCCCCCAGAATACTTTCCGACCGTTGGCCTCACGTTGGTCAAAATACCGCCAGTCACGATAGAAAAGATTCTCTTCCTTATCGAAAAGGTGGTCGTAAGTAGCTTTAAACTCCCGGTTCATGAAACGGATATATTTTTTGTCACCTGTCAGAACATACAATTTGGTGTATACCGGCGGCGCCATGAAAAGTGCATCACACCAAGTCCAGCGTTCCAGCGTTTCAGGCTTGCGGTAATCCAGTTTGAAGTTGTCTGTCGGCGGATTCTTCATCACCCAGTCTGTACGGGCGATGGTAGGATTAAGCATATACTTATTGTTGTATTTCCGATAAAGGTCGATAAAAGCCTGTGAGACAGCGATGTCGTCGGCATGATACATTCTCTTGTCCGGTTGCCATCCGTTCCGGCTCCCTATGCGGGTAAGCCATTTAAAATAATCCTTGTTGCCATCCTCGCGTTCCGCCAGTTCCGCCCAGTCGAGCATGCCGACATAAAGTACGGCATTTGTCCAACTCAGGTCACCATGTTCGGCTCCCTTGTTCGGATGGGCGATTTGCCAGTCGGCTACTTTCTTCATCATTTCTTTTATTTCCGCTTTACGAAAAGGCATATCCTGTGCCTGTATGCCGACAGCAAACAATAAGGCGGTAATAATTCCTGCTTTTCTTTTTAAATTCATTCGTTTATAATATTATGGGAGTTGTTGTGCTGTTGCTCTTCTTCCGATATCCGGCCGGCTGAATACAAATATACGCCAAATACCGGACATAATTAAGCCATTTGGTGAATATATATACCCAGCGTGGTGAATCTATATATTCAGCATGGTAGGCATATATATCCACTACGGTGGATATATATGCCCGACAAACTAAAGACTAACGGGACATTACCCCATCAGTAAACCAATATCATCACTTGCTGAAATCAATATCCAACGGCTCGATATTATTTTCCGAACCAGCATATCCCGGTGTCTGGTTGATATGCCCCTGAACATTTGTAGAGATAGCATTCAACGCTATCGGCCACAATACGTTATGAGGTGCAATGGTATATTCATTTCCAATCGGTGTTTTCACCCCTTTGTTATAAAAATCCGTCACATCCATGATATGGTCGTAGAAGAAATTCTTTTGGGAGAAATTGTCCAAACGATAAGTACGGCCTTTGTCATCAGCCTTTCCGGTCTTGGCATAGATGAATGCGATACGGGTCAATTCTGACTTACGCGGTTCTTCATAATAAAGTTCACGGGCACGTTCGTCAAGAATCATGCGGATTGTCATCTGACTGGCATCCAGTTCATCGGCTCCCGCCCTGCGGCGTACCGCGTTCACATCGTCGGCAGCCTTCTGAAGGCTGGCAGCATCACCTTTCCAAATATAAGCCTCAGCACGTAGCAGATATGTTTCGGCAATACGGAAGATATACCAGTCGGCCCATCCGCCACGCCACCATTTATCCTTCTGGTCGGCAATATTGGTCTTATAATGCGGCCATCCCACCCAGTCGCGGATTGTATCATTTACCAGAATGTTCCCGTTGTCGTCCTTGAAACGGACTGGTTGTCCATACCATTCCGTACCTTTGAGTGCAGGATTATTATACTTCAAGTCGGTCATTTCTATCCAATTGCCAGGAGCATGGCGGAGGTCAGTGTCATCCAATGTCCAGATCATATGTGTATGATACCACGTAGAACGTGCCGTACATACTCCGCGACCATATTGCTCCAGATAAGGATTTTTCGTGGCATCATTGTCGGTAAATCCGTTCTTGCCATCGGGTGTCTTGATTTCTCCATCTTTTGCAAACCAAGGCAATACCTGACGCTTGATTTCCAGTCCGGCAGTCGAACGGATATCCTCACCTGCATCATAACGGTCGAGTACCATATAGAGCACTTCCTTATTCTCAGGCAATGACTTATTGGCCGATTGATGCAAATCCCAAATAACATTTTTGGTATTGTCGGCCTTATCGATACCGAAACGCTCTGTCATCAAGTGGTGAACTCCGTCGTTGATAACTTTATTTGCCGATTCGACAGCATCGTCAAATTCACCCAATGCAAGATTTATCTTTGTCAACAGGTGGTAAGCCGCAGCCTGAGTCACCATGCCGATATAAACGTTGTTCTTGAGATAGGGAGCCGTACGATCCAAGTCATTCTTCAAATAGCGCAAAATGGCTTCGCGCCTCGTTGAGTAAAAGTCATAACGGGGACCGGTGATTTCTTCCGTGATGAACGGGATATCGCCATACTGATGCACCAACCGGTAGTAACGATACGCACGGTGGAAGCAAGCCAGTCCTTCCACTTCCCTGCGCTGGTCTTCATTGTCAAACTGGGCTGTCTCCGAACGGGTCAGCAGAGTGTTGGCATCTTTAATACCTTTATACAGATAAGTCCAGTAGTTATTAATCTGACTGCCGTTTCCTGTCAGTGAAGCACTGGGCGTAATCTGCCGCTTCAAGTCCTGCGGAGAATTTGCCGCATCCGTACGTCCGTTGACACTGATATCCGAGAAGAAATATTCGGAAAGGATACAAGGGTCGGCAGAGCCTGCCGTAGGATAAAAGTCAAAGTAACGGACATCACGGTTCAACATATCCGTTCCGGTCTTCAGACCGTTGTAATCGGCAAATGATATTTCCGGCGTATAGAATGACAGTGGCTTCGGATCCAGCCAATCCGAACAACTACTTGCTAATACAGCTAATCCAATCATACAGGCAATGCCTGTTCTCTTATTATTTAGTTTCATCAGTCTGTAGATATTATAAAGTCAAGTTAATTCCAAAATAAATTACTCTCGGGGTATTCTTATCGCTGTTTTCCGGGTCATAACCTGGCCAACCGGAGATGTAACCCGCATTCTTCATCGTCGCGTTGACGTTCAGATTCTGGATTCTCAGCGGTTCTATCAACTTCTTCGGGAAAGTATATCCGATAGAGATATTATCGAAACGCAGGAAAGAAGCGTTCTTATAAATCGAATATGAAACTCCTGCCGGCTTCTTGTTCGCCAGTCGCGGATATTCGTTATTACGGTTCTCCGGTGTCCAATAGTCACGCTTGATCTGATTCGTTACATTCAGCAAAGCATTGTCGTTGGTAAAACGCGCCAAACTTTGTTTATGCCCGATGTAAGAGTACATATTGAAGGAGATATTGAGATTCTTGAACAACGTGAAATCATTGCGCATACTCCAACGAAGCCGCGGCATCTTGGTTCCCATAAATTCCTTGTCGTCATTGTCGTACTTGTAGTTCATGTCCTTATCCAACAGATGGACATCGCCCGGCTGCTGTCCGTACTTGGCAGCCTCTTCACGGTCTTCTTCCTGCCAGATTCCCACTACTTTATAATCCCATATTTCATCAATATCATGTCCGATGAAACGCTTATTCTTGATATCGTCCGCTTCACGCTGGCCGATAACATTACCGTCAGCATCTTTCACGTCTTCCATAATACCGTACAAGTGAGTAATCTTGTTCTTGTTGTAAGCGAGGTTAAGAGAAGTGCGCCAGGTAAATTTATCCATCTTGATGTTCGTCGAGTTCAATGAAAGTTCGACACCGGTATTCTGTACTTCACCGATATTGGACATAACAGAGGTATAACCAATCAAACTGGGCAACTCACGGCTTACGAGCAGGTCGGTTGTAATCTTCTTGTACACATCCACGCTGGCACTCAGTCTGCCTTGCAGGAAAGTCAAGTCCATACCGGCATTCCATGAAGTAGTCGATTCCCATTTCAGGTTGGGGTTAGCCATGGTAGAAGCGTAGAAAGTGTTGGCGGTAATCAACTCGCCGGTTGACGGATCCACATAGATGTATTTACGTGGAGACAATTGCATGAATGCAGCATAAGTACCTACGGCACGGTTACCGTTCTTACCCCATGAGAGACGCAGTTTACCATATTCAAACCAATCGGGACGGTGCAGGAATTTCTCTTCGGAGAAGACCCATCCCAACGCAATGGCCGGGAAAGTGGCACGCGGATTGGCAAGTCCGAAAGCCGAATATCCGTCACGTCGTACGGTAGCGGTAATCAGGTAGCGTTGGTCATATACATAATGCAGACGTCCCATAAATGCATCTCCTGTACGGTAAATATCATCACTGGATACGTTCGGAGTTGTTCCGAAGCCGATACCTCCATATCCCAATTCGTCAGTAGGCAGGAAGTTCTCATTCGTCATCTCGTCGTGCCAACGCTGGAACTTCTCCCAGTTGGCAAGGAAAGTAAAGTCAAAAGCATGTTTGCCGAATGTCTTGTTCCATTTCAGCATATTATCCCATTGCCAATAAAAGTCTTTCGTATGTTTACGTTCCACACGGCCGTTCTGTTTTCCGGCATCGGGAGAAGCGGCTGCTTTATGGAAGAGATAGTTTGTCCATTCAAAACGCGGAGAATAAGTTGTCTGGATAGAGAATCCCAGCGGAAGAGTGATTTTCAGATAAAGAGCTGCATTCAGGTTCTCAATATCATTGCGTTTGTTTTGGAAAGCCGGAGCAATCAGCGGGTTACTTTGATTATTATTGCCGGTGGGGTATTGTCTCAAAGTCACTCCGTCGTCTTCGTAAAGGCTTCCGAAAGGAGAAAGAGAGTTGTAATTATCGGACGAGTTACTGATATATCCTTCGTCACGTGAAGTAAACTGTGCGTTTACACCGTAGGTAAGGAAACTTTGTATTTTGTTCTCCAGATTAATACGTGCACGGATAGCACTATATCCACCACCACGTACGTTACTCTCGTTTTTCAGGTAGTTGATAGATGAATAATAAGACATTTCATCTTTTTTTCCTGCTACGCTGACAGTGTAGTCCTGACGTAACGCTACATCCTGATAAATGACATCGCGCCAATCTACAAGGCGTCCTGCCAGATAGTTGTTCACTTCCGTATTGGTAAATTCGAGACGAGTCAACCAAATACTTGTCGGGTCACCCTTGTCATTGCCCATCCAGTTTGCCAAATCCACATTGGACATATTAGCCGGATTGTTAAAATATCCGGTAGCAGCTTTCGAAGGATTCTTGCTCACTTCCACATCACGGCGGAAGTTGATGAAATCTTCTCCTTCATAAACTTCAGGCAAGGAATTGACTAGTGAAAGTCCCCATGTACCACTGAAATTGATAACCGGCTTTTTCGTGTTCGATCCTTTTTTGGTAGTAATCAATACAACACCGTTAGCCGCTTTCGCACCGTAGACGGCTGTAGAACTGGCATCCTTCAATACGTCTATCTGTTCAATGTCGTTAGGGTTGATATCAGTCATTTGTCCCGAATAGATGACTCCGTCCAGTACAATCAACGGCTCAAGAGAAGATTTATCATTATCGGTCGCACGCAAGTTGTTCTTACCGCGAACCATCATGCTTGAGTTACCTTTCGTATCGGTCTCGATACCTACCGAAAGTCCGGCTACACCCGTACGGAGCATGTCTTGAACGGTCTTTGGCTGTTCTTTCTCAAGGTCACTGGCTTTCAAGGATGCTACTGCTCCGGTCAGGTCTTTCTTCTTCATCGTACCGTAACCTACCACAACCACCTCTTCCAGTGTCTTGGAGTCTTCTGTCATCTTAATGATAGACTTCTGTCCCGCTTTCACCGTTTGGGTAGTGTAGCCGATATACGATACCTGAAGGGATGCGCCGAAAGGAGCTTCCAATTTGTAGTTACCGTCAATATCGGTAATCACACCCGTTGTCGTGCCTGTTACCAAAACATTAGCTCCGATAATGGGTTCACCGTTCTCGTCTACAACCTTACCGATGATTGTAGTCGCCTTGCCCGTCTGTGCCGGACTGCTCTTTTTGGGAAACAGAGCAATCTGTGTGCTTGTCACCTCAAATGACAAGTCAATGCCTTTCAGCATTTCCCCTACTGCTTTGGACACAGGAACCCGCTTCACGTTCAGGCTGACTTCCTGTTTTACATTTACTTGTGTTGCGTCATAAAAGAAGGTATAACCGCTCGTTTTTTCAATGCGCGCCATAGCTTCGGACAATGGAATCTTCGAGAAGCTTATCGTTATCATCTTCTCTTTTACTTGTGCAGAAAGTACAACGCTAAAAAATAATAGCGTCAAAAGTGCAAAATGCTTTTTTAAATTCATATTTTTGCGATGTTAAAAGTTAACTGTAAGGAGGGTGTGTTAAAATGGGTCAGATTTTAATGTTCACCCACTTTCCTCGGTTAATAAAAACTTGATTGGCAGGGGGAAAACCGGAAACGGAACTTCCCCCTTGTTTTATTTTATATTTTGATTATATCATAGGCTTGCCTTTCCCCTTATTCGTTTGCCATAAAATTCATCTTACCGATATTGAATTCTGATATCTGCATCGTGTTTCCGTTACTGCTCCATGCGTCCAGTGTAATCTTGAAGTAACGGTAAGTTACTTTCATCGGCAGGTCGACTATTACATCACTAATCGTCTTGGCTACCGGTATATCGGCACCTTTCAGAATTTCGGTAAACTCTTCATTATCGTTGCTACCGTAAACAGACACTTTCTTCACACGAAGGTTGTCAGTATTATTATCCGTTCGGTGAGTCAATTTAAAAAAGTCAAAAGTCTGTGGTGTCTGCATATCAATAATGAAATAGACTACGTCGCCAACAGGAACCGTTATTTTTACATTATTAGCATCAGTAAATGTTTTACCATTTGCTTTCACCAAAAGAATGGAACTTTTCGTATTATCATCAAACATATTTAAAGGGTTACCACCAGCGGTTTTATCAGCAGCCCAAGGATGAGAAGTCTCCACAGTCCAATCTGTACGTACCAGATAGTCGGTATATTCTACATTCCGTATATGGAAATTACAAGTAGCGGCAACTTCGCTTCCATCGGTAGATTTAATGGTAATAGTCGCATCCCCCAGTCCCTTAGTATAAACTTCACCGTATTCATTGACTTCGGCTACTTCAGGATCCGAAGACAGATAAATGACATCAGGATTGGAAGCATTCTCCGGAAATACCGTTACCGTCTCACCCAGTTTGATTGTACGATCCATGGCGACATAATAGTCTTTGTATGCTTCGGCCACGGTAATGGAAGTAACCGGATAAATACGCTTCTCCACTTTCACCAGACAGGTAGTCCATAAATCCGTATTATTGAGCGACCATACGCTCAATACGGCTTCACCTACTCCGGTAGCCGTAACAACACCGGATTCATCTACGGTAAATACCTTCTCATTGCCGCTCGTATAACGGTATGCGTATTCTCCGGCATCTACCGCATCCGCGGGAAGAGTAGTAACAGTAGTAGCGTATGTGTCTCCTTCAATCAATGAAATAGTGCCTTCTGCCACGTCGGCCACTGCCAAACGGTTGACTTTCAGTGCTGGCGTTTCATCATCGTCGCAAGCTGTAAACAGGACAGCAAACAATGCACACGCCAGCCACAAGGAATAATTAGTGATATATTTGATAGTATTCATCTTTCTGCGTTATTTATAATCGTTTACATTTTCATCCGTTATCAGATATAAGTTTTCCGGAGCTTTCGTATATCCTTTTGCTTCTATCTCTTTTTTCAGTGCTTGAATCTGCTCATCGGTCACTGTAAAATGTTTGTCTCCATAATCATTCATAACAAGATCTACAGGACGAAGGAATCCCCACTTTTCAAAGAAATCCAATAAATCCACTTTTGCCAGATTACATACCTGACGTACGAAGTCCAGTTGCAAGATACCTTGCGTAGCAGTAGTTGTATCCAGATCGGGAGTCACGCGATAGTGCTCGTGCAAATCACGGTAGAAATCCTCTTTGCCCAATACATCCATCAGATAGAGTTTCAACTGCCAGAAAGGTGCAAGTTTCACATAAAATTCATCGGATGCATTCTTCAGACAGTGCGGTTGTTGAGCCGTCACAATCCGGGCGATAGCTTCTTCGTAAACAGTCACGCCGGTATCCTTATCCATCAAGCGGGAACCTTTTCCAAAAGAAGTCCTTACATAATTGGCAAGAATATTATTCGTCACTTCAGTCAGTCCCGACCATTTCAATCCCGGACGGGTCTGGTTGGCATGACCGATTTCATGTCCCAATACCCAAACACGGTTTTTCATTCCTTCCACCGTACAGAATACATCGCGATAACTCGGTAAATAAGCCGTATGATTGGAAGCCGAATAAGGATTCTTGGCATTATGCTCTACATGGAGGTACATACGGTTGCCGAACTCCTTATTATATTTGAATAATCCCATGAAATCCCACTCCAAACGAACTACCTCGTCCAATAAATTCATTACATCCAAAATAGGAGTATTGGCCTGTTTGTAATCAAGTACAGTCCAGGTGACATGTACATATTTACCCAGTACATCCAAGTCCAGCCACTTCGCATTACGCAGCATTTCTTCAAATTGAGCCTGCGTTCCGGTCTGTGCATCGAAATAGCCGTTCACTTTACCGAACGGGAAGTGAATCTTTACAGATTTGGCAGCAGCAGCTTTTTGATCCGCTTCTGTCTTCAACTCTAACGGAATATTGTCATTAGTTATATTTTGAATATAAACCAAACCGCCAATAGCCATTTTCAGCTTATTCTCACCGGGAAGAAGAGGATAAGATTTACTGCTGTTATATCCCAGACTCAAATCTTGAACTAGCATAGATATGTTTTGTCCGTGAGTATCACCTACCAATACCAGAATCTCCTCTCCTTGCTCTACATAAATGCCGGTAGGGTTGTCCCGCAGGCTATAAGGCCCTGTTTTGTTGACAGCAGCCATGATACCCGGATTCTGATAGGGACGGTATTCGGCAACTCTGAATTCCGGATTATAGGTTCCGCCCAGCAGGGCAGTAGCAAGTTTCTTGTATGTTTCGCCCGGCATCTTCTTGATATCTTTCTCCGTAATGCCCTCACGAAGTTCGGAACAAGAGTTATCTGTAAAAATCTGAAGGTAATCATATTTATTATCACTGGTCTGGAAAAATTCCATTTCAGCACAACTGATACGGTTATTGTGAGCTGCGTGAATGTCGAAACGTACTTTCTTCACATCTTTTACAGCCTCGTCCAGTTGCAGTACGGAAGCAGCCGTATAGTTGGTTTCCAGCTCAAAAGACTTCACTTTGACAAATTCGGGATGCGCCGCAGTAGATACCAGAACATCAAACTTATTGAATGCTCCATATTTTGTACCGTTATCCGTACGGGGATGATAGATGATGTAATCCAATGATGTACAGTTCCCAAGCGTATAGGTAATCTGGAAAGGCCAATCGGTGAATGCCCCAAACTTGGAATTAAAGTAAGAAGTGTAGTCACCGTCAAAAGAACAAACAATGCCGCGTTGTTCCGATTCCACTTCTTCTGTGGTAGCCGTCGCACTGCTTACGGTAATTTGCACATCGGCAGAGCCGGAAGAAGCTTCCTGACTGACAGGTATCTCTCTGGTCAGCTCACCGTAAGAAAGGGTGACTACTGTTGCACGTGGTTCTTCATAATACGTAGGATCTACGGTCACCTTCAGCAAATTATCATTCAACTCCAGTGTGCACCAGTCTTGCCCGTTTTGCGCCACTGCACATTGCAGTCCGCTCAACTCGACATCTTTTGTCACTACCAGATAAACTTCCTTTGTTCCACCGGAAGAATTGAAACTCAGATCCAACGGCAGGACTCTTACCCAGCCGCTACGTTCGTCCGCATCATCATTGTCGCTACAAGACCACCATGAGAGCACCGACAACAATAGTATCATACCCCATGAGATCCGGCGAATCTGCTCTGCGCCCTTTAAAAAAATGCTCATAATGATTAAATATTAAAAGTTAACTATTAGATTACAACACCACTCACTTTAACAGGGGGTCAGCCTATGAATTGTTGCTGTAATCCGGTTTATAAAAAAATGATTTCATTGTTATTATTTCTGTTTCGGCAAAATCGTCAACACATTCTCATCACTAAATTCATAGTTGATAGGATGGATGCGCGACATGATTCTCATAATTTCTTCCAATGGTTCGTGTCGCAAAGTAAATGTGTATCTATACTGTTCCTGTAATTCGGGAGACAGATGTATCTCTAAATTATACCATTTGGAAAGAAGAGGGCAAATCTCATTCAAAGGTCTGTTTTTAAATACAATCTGGTTACTTGCCCATGAGACAGCCAGTTCGATATCTCCTTTTTCTATCTGAAGCCGCCCGTTCCGTTTATTGAAAGTACCCACTTCTCCCGGTCGTAGAAAGCGCGTTTCCGCCTTCGTCTCCAACGAAACCGAACCCTCTTTCAGACTGACAAATGTATTTTCCGAACCGGGAAAGGATTCTACATTGAATTTTGTTCCGTGTACCGTGATTTTCATTCCTTCGGTTTCAACTACAAATGGATGATCCTTGTCGTGTGCCACATCAAAGTAAGCCTCGCCACTCAAACGTACATTTCTGTTTTTCGAATAATAGTTTGTATTGTAAGTCAGCGAAGTGGCCGAATGAATCCATACATTCGATCCATCGGGTAAGGCTACTTCCGATTTTCCTCCCCAGTTGGAATAGGTTTGTTGGGCCATTTCCGGCTGCCCAATCTTTATACCTATATATAAAGAAGCGGAAAGAAAAACAGCTATAACTATGCAAGCTGCCACATAACGCTGAAAACGGGAGGAAACCCACAAACGAACGGATTGTCCCTTGTCCTTGAAACTCACTTCAACTTTACTTTCCGCTTTTTCCTGTTCTTCAGCCTGTCTCTGTTCAGCCTCTTCACACTTCTCCATACGCTGCATCAACTCTTTCCAGTAGAAATCCAAGTCCGGCGTATAACTGATAACCTTTGCACGTACCTTTTCCCAAACTCCCCGTAGTTCTTCATACACTTCCCGGTTTTCGGCGGCAGACAACCACTCCTCCAACTGCTTTTTGCCAGCATCGGATATGTCCTGTTTCAAGTCGGAAATGATTAGCTCCCAAGGTATTTCTTTTTTCATGCTTCGCTGTCTTTTTTAACTGTTACCGATACTATGACACAAAAAACGAATCATACCCTTATTCAGAAAAGCGTTTTTTTTAGTTTCTACTAAAAAAATATTCTTTAACTTTGCAACATTCTACTAACCTAACTACAAACACTATGGACGATATCTTCCTTTTACAATTAATAAAGAATGATGATAAACAGGCGTTCAAGTATATCTTTGATACTTATTTCACAGCTCTTTGCCGTTTTATGTATCTGTATTTAGGGGATACCCAAGAAGCGGAAGATATAGCAAGTGACATCTTCGTGTCGGTATGGGAGAACAGGAAAAAACTTGAGATCAGGCTCACTTTCAAGGCTTATCTTTTCCAGGCTGCCAAAAACAGATGCCTGAACGCCATACGGGATAGAAAGGCTACTGTATCACTGGATGATATCAACGGGCAGGATACCCCACAAGTAAACGTCACCGATTCACTGGAAACAGAAGAACTGAACAATCTGATTCAGGAAGCTATCCTCTCGCTTCCCGACAAATGCCGTGAAGTGTTTCTGAGAAGCCGTACGAAAAATCTGACAAATCAGGAAATTGCAGAATCAATGGACATATCCGTTAAAACAGTAGAGGCGCAAATTACGAAAGCACTGAAACAGATCCGGAAATTCTTAGGAACACAATATCATTATTTATTCTAAACTTCCCATTAGAAGTCATATTCTCCTATTTCTTTTCTGCCAGATAAACTCCCAATATAATACAAGCCGCTCCCATCAAAGTAATCCACGTAATTTGCTCGTGGAGAATGAGTACCGAAGCCACCATCGTAACAAGCGGATTCAAATAGATATAATTGGAAGCCCGCATCGTCCCCAACTGTTTCAAAACCACATTCCAGAGAATATAGCAGATTAAAGAAGCAAGAACCGCCAAGAACAGGAGATTGGACAATACCACCGGCTTTAAAAGTACATCAAAATCCGGTTGCAGCGGATGAAGCAGAAAGGCGGGAAGTATGGTCAATACTCCATAAAAGAATATCTTACGGGTGATAAATACCGTAGGGTAACGCCCTGTCATTTTCTTTATCACCAGACTATAAAATGCCCACGACAGGGCGGCAAGTAAAGTCAGCAAATCCCCTACCGGAGATAATTTAAGCACAAAACTACCGTTGAAAACCACCAGTCCCACTCCGATTAAAGCTAATATGGAACCATAAATCAAACCTTTGGTGGCTTTTTCACTCTTATAAAAGAGAAGGGAAAGGATGGTGGTAAGCAAAGGAGCTGTGCAAATGATAAAGGCGACATTCGACGCTTGCGTAATGCCTAAAGCTGTATTCTCTGTAAAGAAATAGAGTGAACCGCCGAAAAGACCTCCTGCCATCAACCAAAGTTCGTCTTTCCAACTACTCGTAAACAGACGTTTGGGAGAAATTACCCAAATGCCCAGATAAGCAATGAGAAAACGATAGAAGAATATTTCCTGAGGGGTCAGTCCGTGATTAATCAATACTTTGGTCGATATGAAGGTCAGTCCCCAGACAGCAACTACAAGTATAGCAATCAGATGATAATATCCATGCTTCAATTCCATAGATGACGGTAATGTTTTTTAATAGGGTGCAAAGATACGGGGAATTGAGAATATATGTGCAAAAAATCCTCCATATAAATAAAAATACGAGTATATGCCGGTACGAACAGAGGTGTTACGTGAAGTGACTATCCGGAAATGTGCCGTATGTATGGCATATTATGACAAGATGATAGAGAAGGAAGAAAAAGACAATGTATAAACTGTATATTGTAAAATAATACGTCAACCATTACAGCTTCCTTTTCATGTACGTTTTGTTTATCAAATATTTCCTTTTTTAAATAGCAAGCACTCCCTCTTCTTTACACTTTACGCCCGAAACTGCATAAACTTACTTCGAGTTTATAATAAATAATGAAACAGTTTATTATAAACGGTATCCAAGTTTATTATAAACTATTTTTAGACGCTTTCGATGGATGAAATAGAATTATTGCAACAAAAATGGGCAAGAACCTTCACAGTTTCTTGCCCATTCGTTATCCTCATAGTGCATTACGCACCTCTAACCTATTGAATACATGTAATAATATTTATATATTTCATATTCTATTTTCTGTTTTATTTGATTCCAAATATACGAAATAAAAACGAGAAAGTCAATAGGTAAAACGTGGTTATCTGAAAATAAACACGTAAATTTGTGCCTCAAAATGAAATATACAGTATAAATCACTATAAATAAAAACTTTATCACTATGGAGTACAATTTCAGAGAAATTGAAAAGAAGTGGCAGAAAAGGTGGGTGGAAGAGAAAACCTACCAAGTTACGGAAGACGATTCGAAGCAAAAATTTTATGTACTAAACATGTTCCCTTACCCGTCAGGAGCCGGCCTACACGTAGGACACCCGCTGGGATACATCGCTTCGGATATTTACGCCCGTTACAAACGACTGCAGGGCTTCAATGTACTCAATCCGATGGGATACGATGCTTACGGCCTGCCCGCTGAACAGTATGCCATCCAGACCGGACAACATCCCGCAATCACTACCATCAATAATATCAACCGCTACCGCGAGCAATTGGACAAGATAGGTTTCTCTTTCGACTGGAACCGTGAAATCCGTACTTGCGACCCGGAATATTACCACTGGACACAATGGGCTTTCCAAAAGATGTTCAACAGCTATTATTGCAATGACGAACAACAGGCACGTCCTATCGAGGAACTGGAAAAGGCCTTCGCCATCTACGGAAACGAAGGGCTGAATGCCGCTTGCAGCGAAGAAATCAGTTTTACCGCCGACGAATGGAACGCAAAAAGTGAAAAGGAGAAACAGGAAATCCTGATGAACTACCGTATCGCCTATCTGGGTGAGACAATGGTAAACTGGTGTGCCGAATTAGGAACGGTATTGGCCAATGACGAAGTAGTGGACGGTGTCAGCGAACGTGGCGGTTTCCCCGTTGTTCAGAAGAAGATGCGCCAGTGGTGCCTGCGTGTATCTGCTTACGCGCAACGCCTGCTTGACGGACTGGATACCATCGACTGGACAGATTCTCTGAAAGAAACCCAAAGAAACTGGATAGGACGTTCGGAAGGTGCCGAAGTTCAATTCAAAGTGAAAGACAGCGACCTCGAATTTACCATCTTTACTACCCGTGCAGACACGATGTTCGGCGTTACCTTTATGGTATTGGCGCCGGAAAGCGAACTGGTGGCGCAATTAACCACTCCCGAACAGAAAGCAGAAGTAGACGCTTACCTCGACCGTACCAAAAAACGTACGGAACGCGAGCGTATCGCCGACCGCAGTGTTACGGGTGTATTCAGTGGTTCGTATGCCATCAATCCGTTCACGGGTGAAGCAGTGCCCATCTGGATTAGTGACTACGTATTGGCAGGATACGGAACGGGAGCCATCATGGCTGTACCCGCCCACGATAGCCGCGACTATGCGTTTGCCAAACATTTCGGACTGGAAATCCGCCCGTTGGTAGAAGGTTGCGATGTCAGCGAAGAAAGTTTCGATGCCAAAGAAGGTATCGTCTGCAACTCTCCGCGTCCGGATGTCACTCCTTACTGTGACCTTTCGCTGAACGGACTGACTATCAAAGAAGCGATTGAAAAGACA
Source organism: Bacteroides sp. f07 (assembly GCF_042854785.1). Taxonomy (NCBI): domain Bacteria; kingdom Pseudomonadati; phylum Bacteroidota; class Bacteroidia; order Bacteroidales; family Bacteroidaceae; genus Bacteroides; species Bacteroides sp. f07. The sequence goes on from NZ_BAABXI010000003.1 coordinate 1,090,826, forward strand.
AAACAATATGTGAAAGAGCATAACCTGGGACGTGTAAAGGTGAACTATCGCCTGCGCGACGCCATCTTCTCACGCCAACGTTACTGGGGCGAGCCGTTCCCTGTTTATTACAAGGACGGAATGCCTTACATGATTGATGAAAGCTGCCTGCCGCTGGAACTTCCGGAAGTTGCCAAGTTCCTGCCTACCGAAACCGGTGAACCGCCATTGGGACACGCCACCAAATGGGCTTGGGATACAGTGAACAAATGTATCACAGACAACGAAAAAATCGACAACGTGACCATCTTCCCTCTGGAACTGAATACGATGCCGGGATTCGCCGGCTCTTCCGCTTATTACCTGCGTTATATGGATCCACGCAATCATAAAGCACTGGTTGACCCGAAAATAGACCAGTACTGGAAGAACGTAGACCTCTACGTAGGTGGTACGGAACATGCCACCGGACACCTGATTTACTCCCGTTTCTGGAATAAGTTCCTGCACGACACAGGTGTGTCTGTCATGGAAGAACCGTTCCAAAAGCTAGTAAACCAAGGTATGATTCAAGGCCGCAGTAACTTTGTATATCGTATCAAAGATACCAATACATTCGTTTCACTGAATCTGAAAGATCAATACGAGGTGACTCCTATTCACGTAGACGTAAACATCGTATCTAATGATATACTTGATTTGGAAGCATTCAAGGCATGGCGTCCCGAATACAAAACAGCAGAGTTCGTTCTTGAAGACGGAAAATATATCTGCGGATGGGCGGTTGAAAAGATGAGCAAGTCCATGTTCAACGTTGTCAACCCGGATATGATTGTGGAAAAATACGGTGCGGACACACTCCGTATGTACGAAATGTTCCTCGGCCCGGTAGAACAATCCAAACCTTGGGATACGAACGGTATCGACGGTGTACACCGCTTTATCCGCAAATTCTGGTCACTGTTCTACAGTCGCACGGACGAATATCTGGTAAAGGACGAACCGGCAACTAAAGAAGAATTGAAGAGTCTTCACAAACTGATTAAGAAAGTGACGGGAGACATCGAACAGTTCTCTTACAACACTTCTGTCAGCGCATTCATGATTTGTGTGAACGAACTCTTCAACCTGAAATGCAACAAGAAAGAAGTACTCGAACAACTGGTTATCGTGCTCGCTCCTTTCGCTCCGCACGTTTGCGAAGAGTTGTGGGACGTACTCGGACACGAGACTTCCATATGTGACGCCGAGTGGCCTGCATACAACGAAGAATATTTGAAAGAAGATACCATCAACTACACTATCTCTTTCAACGGAAAGGCACGCTTCAACATGGAATTTGCGGCAGATGAAGCTTCGGAAACTATCCAAGCAGCAGTACTGGCCGACGAACGTTCGCAGAAATGGATTGAAGGCAAAACTCCGAAAAAAATTATCGTTGTTCCGAAGAAGATTGTAAACGTTGTAGTATAAAACAAATCAGTCACGGATTACGCGGATAACACGGTTGTTAGTTTTTACAGTCAATTCAGAACCGTGAAATCCGTGTAATCCGTGACTGAAATAATCATAAACCCTATGCATAAACCGGCAAAAGCGGAAATAATGAGAGAAGTGAAAGACTATGTCTATATCACTCTCGGATTGATAAGTTATTCTTTGGGATGGGCGGCATTTCTGCTACCCTACCAGATAACAACAGGGGGTACCACCGGTATCGGAGCTATCATTTACTACGCGACAGGATTTCCAATCCAATGGTCGTATTTTATTATCAATGCAATCCTGATGACATTTGCCATCAAGATATTAGGCCCGCGATTCAGCATAAAGACCACCTATGCCATCTTTGTACTGACCTTTTTGCTTTGGCTTTTTCAATTAATAGTAAACAATTATGTGGTAGCACCGGATATGACACCGGACGGCAAACCGCTGTTGCTCGGCGCAGGACAGGACTTTATGGCTTGTATCATCGGCGCAGCCATGTGTGGTGTAGGCTTGGGCATTACTTTCAACTACAACGGAAGTACCGGTGGAACGGATATTATCGCCGCCATCGTCAACAAGTATAAAGACGTGTCACTCGGCCGAATGATTATGATTTGTGATGTATTCATCATCAGTTCCTGCTACTTTATATTCCACGACTGGCGCCGTGTCATCTTCGGTTTTGTCACGCTGTTTATCATCGGCGTTGTGCTTGACTGGATCATCAACAGTGCCCGCCAATCGGTGCAGTTCTTCATCTTCTCAAAGAAATACGACGAAATAGCCGACCGCATCATCAAAGACGCCGACCGCGGAGTAACGGTACTCGACGGCACCGGATGGTATAGCAAGAACAATGTAAAAGTACTCGTCGTATTGGCAAAGAAACGCCAGTCGCTCGACATCTTCCGCCTGGTGAAACGCATCGACCCGAATGCCTTTATCTCACAAAGTTCCGTTATCGGAGTATATGGTGAAGGATTTGACAAACTGAAAGTGAAATAACTGATTGGAACAACTATCGGATAACTTTGCTAAAACAAGAAACAATATGATGAAACGCAAACTTGTATTTGCTACCAACAATGCTCATAAACTGGAAGAAGTGGCCGCCATATTAGGTGAGCAGATAGAACTGTTAAGCCTGAATGATATCGACTGCCATACGGACATTCCCGAAACGGCTGATACGCTGGAAGGAAATGCCCTGTTGAAATCTTCCTTTATCTTTAACAACTACGGTTTAGATTGCTTCGCCGATGACACCGGCCTGGAAGTAGAGGCCCTCGACGGAGCTCCCGGAGTTTATTCCGCACGCTACGCAGGCGGAGAAGGGCACGACGCACAAGCCAATATGCTCAAACTACTCCATGACCTTGAAGGAAAGGAGAACCGCAAGGCGCAATTCCGCACCGCGATATCACTGATACTGGACGGAAAAGAATATCTCTTCGAAGGAGTGATAAAAGGCGAAATAATCAAGGAAAAACGGGGGGATTCGGGCTTTGGATACGACCCCATATTCAAACCGGAGGGTTACGACAAGACTTTTGCCGAACTGGGAAATGATATAAAGAACCAAATCAGCCATCGTGCGTTAGCTGTGCAGAAGCTCTGCGAATTTCTGCAACGTTGATTATCCATACTCTTTAAAACATAAAACACAATGAAGAAAATTACTCTATTTACTCTATTTACGCTACTGTTATGTACTTCGTGTGTGACGAAAAAGAAATTCATGCTTGCAGAAATGGCAGCCACCGCAAGCAAAGATAGTCTGCAAGGATTATTGACCGACTGCCGTCATACAAACGCTCAAATGTCGGCACAAATCAAGAATCTTCTGCGTGATACGACAAGAATGGGAAACAGTATCCGTCAGTATCAAAGCATGCTGAACGTGAACATGACCGAACAGGAGAAACTGAATGCCTTGTTGAACCAAAAGAAGAATGAACTGAACGAAAGAGAACGTACCATCAACGAACTGCAACAGATGATTAACGCGCAAAACGAGAAAGTGCAGCAACTGTTGAGCAGCGTAAAGGATGCGCTATTAGGATTCAGCAGTGAAGAACTGACCGTTCGCGAGAAAGACGGAAAAGTATATGTGGCAATGTCGGACAAGTTACTGTTCCAGTCGGGAAGCGCCCGTTTGGACAAACGTGGTGAAGAAGCGCTTGGCAAGTTGGCCGAAGTCTTGAACAAGCAGACGGATATTGACGTATTCATCGAAGGACATACGGATAACAAGCCTATCAACACAGTGCAGTTCAAAGATAACTGGGATTTGAGTGTGATTCGCGCCACCTCTGTTGTCCGTATCCTGATTAAGAATTATCATGTGAATCCGTTGCAGATACAGCCTAGCGGACGCGGTGAATATATGCCTGTCGATGATAATGAAACAGCCGAAGGCAGAAGCAAGAACCGGCGTACGGAGATTATCATGGCTCCGAAACTGGATAAGTTGTTCCAGATGTTGCAGAGTTCGGAAGAATAAAGCTAAATCCTTATATGCAAATCATATGTAAAAAGAAGGATGTGTCATTACCCGTTTTACACGGGTAATGACGGGGGTAACATCACTTCTTTTTTTATGCTTGTTGTAAAGGTCGATATATACTTATCTCATTCCGATAAATACGCTTAGTTTTTTAGCGAATGGTGTCCGTCAATCGGAAAAGCTTTGCCCGCCCATGCCTTTTGAGATGTCCATTCTTCAGCGGGGTCACTCCAGAAAGGATGCGAGGCAGGAAGTCCCAAAGGCAAGAAGACGAGTGAAGTCATGTACAAACTACCATTATTGGTATAATAATTCGCCAAGTCCGGCTGATGTCCCGCAAAACCAAGCGCCAGAAATCCCTTGTCATCAAAGTTTCCATCTACTGAAAACATATTTCTCATGACTGCACTTAATGCACTCCGTACCTGCCCGTTGGTCAGCCCCTCGGGAAGACCATATTTCCAGGCAGCCAATGCCAACGATTGGAATGCCCCCATACGATAGACCACAGAACGTCCGAAAGCTGGGAATGTCCCTTCCGGAGAAATAAGACGTTCTATGAAAGTATTGAAGCGTTGCATACGCTTAATCGCCAACTTATAACTGATTGGAGTAGGAAAACGGTTTGCACTACACGTCTCCAGTATCTCGACATACATGGGATGGATCACGAAAGAATTATAATAATCCAACGAGAACTCCGCTCCGTCCGAATACCACCCGTCACTAAGATACCATTCATTTATTTTATTAAGACCGGTAGTCAAGGCATAGCCATCGGGCTCTTCACCGACAGAAAGCAGAAAAGCCTCTACCATATCGCGGAACAGCAACCAATTATTATATGCGGGACGAATCACACGCACTTTCTTGAAACATTCAACATAACGCTCTCTTGTCGCAGCGTCTAATCGCTCCCAAGTCGCCTTCGGAGCACGGATAAAGCTCTCTGCAAGATAAGCGGCATCTACCAAAAGCTGCTGGTGTCCTTTCCACAACAGATAATCCGGACTCTGTGGGTCAACAGCGTTCTGATAAGCCTTCAAAGCCCACTCACGCAACTGTTTGCGCTGCTTTCCTTCTGCTGTATCATCGTCCGGCAGTTCCAGCCAGGGAGAAATGCCCGCCATCAGCCGTCCGAATGCTTCCATGTAAGCTACTCGTTTATCTCTTCCGTCCCATGTAGGACTCAACTCCAGTTGCATGTTTTTCTGCAACTCTCCCTTGCTCATATTCTCCAAAATGGGTTGCGCTATTTTATAACACAAATCAGCCCACTGTGTTCTGTCGTTTACCGGTTGATTCTTTTGCTTATCAGCGGCATTTACACTCAGGAAACAAAAAGAAATAAGAGCCAATAAAATAATTCTCACTTTCATCATTATTCTTTTTAAATGACAGTCTTTTCAATATCCGTTTTACGCTTCAAAGCTTCCAAATAATAATAATCCGCATAGTTCAACGGAACATCCACTTCGCTGTTATGGGGAATACTACCTACACTATGCATCAGGATAAACCGTCCGTTCTCTCCCAATTTGGCAGTATAGCTTTCTGATGCAAGCGATTTCATTATTCTGTCGGCATACGCCCGGTAAGAAGCGACATCCGGTAAATCATAAGTACTCATTTCATATAAAGCGGATGCAATGACAGAAGCAGAAGAAGCATCCCGCGGAGCAACAGGAACATCGGGTGCATCCATATCCCAGTATGGAATGAGATCCTCCGGCATATTCTTTAGATTTTTCATAAATTCGAAGGTCTTGACTGCCTGATCAAGATAAGTACGATTTTTTGTCTCTCTGTAACATACAGTATATCCATAGATAGCCCACGCTTGTCCTCTAGACCAGACAGATTCATCGGCATAACCTTGTGCAGTCTGGCGATGACGTACGGTTCCATCTTCAATACTGTAATCAATAACGTGATAACAGCTTCCGTCCGGACGGAACTGCTCTTTCAGAGTACGGTCTGCATGCATCACCGCTACTTTATAGAAAGCAGAGTCACCCGAAAGTTTGGTTGCTTCAAAGAGTAATTCCAGATTCATCATATTGTCTATAATAACAGGACATTCCCAACCGCGTTTCGACTGCCAGCTATTTCCTTTTACATCCCAGCTTTGAATCACTTGAGGTTCCTCACGAAAACGAGTACAAAGAGATTTTGCTGCTTGAATTATTATTTCCTTGTAGCCAGACTTGTTTGTCAGACGCAGTCCATTGCCAAAGCTGCAATTAATGATAAATCCTATATCATGATGCCAGGTCAGATTTTGTGCTTCGCTAATAGCTTCGGTATATTTTTGGGCAAGCGGGAGCAAAGTAGTATCTCCCGTCAGTTCATACAGATACCACACACTACCGGGAAAAAATCCACTCCGCCAATCGGCATATCCGCAATAATAGACATCACCCTTATCGTTCAGTGTCACCGGATTCATAAATTTGCCGCTGCTTTCGATAGTATCAATTTCCAGTCCGATTTGGGCGCGTGCGTCTTCAATTGCTTTTTCAACCCATGTTTGTTTCTCGGCTGCTCTTTGGGTGCAAGATGCAGCGCTCAAAAGAACAACACATCCTGCAAGAATAGAGTTTTTCAATTTCATGATATAGATTCTTTATTATAAATGAATAATTTCCTTTTTGTAATGAACGAGTATATATTTGTATAAATCTGTGAGAACACAAATATAAGTACTGTTTTCATCGTTATCAAATTAACGATATTAATATACGGCAAAATAGCACCATTTATTTTTATCTTATCTGACTAAATTGTCCTCAATAATTGCACCTATTTTCCAAATCTCCCAAATCGACCGGGAAAATATTGATTAATACAGATATAATCTTCATCTTTGCCCGCGACATAATAATCATACAACATCATGAAGAACATTAAAATACGCATTCTTATTTTATGCCTTTGTCTGTCAGTGATAGGATATATACCTGCATCTGCCCGAACAGAAAAAGTAAAGACTGACATAGACTGGCCTGTTTTTATGCAGAAACAAGATCTGATTTGGGAAACACTGCCCGAATACTGGTATGAATCAGCTTATATGGGTAACGGTATGCTGGGACTTATGATTTATAAGGAACCGGAACAGAACTATATCCGATTTGAAACCGGCAACTGTTCTGTACACGACCACAGAACGGGAGCGGACTTATTTGCCATCCCCCGACTGCTAACCGGACACTTTGCCTTACACCCCGAAGGTAAAATTATAAACGGAACGATGCATCTTGATATCTAGAACGCAGAAACAAATGCAGAAATAACTACTACGAGAGGGACTATCCGGTTGCACGCTTATGTACATGCCAACGATATGGTAATGCTGGTTCAGACCACCGCCACCGACGGTGAGAAAAACTTTCGTTGGGACTGGATACCCGCATCCGCCCAAAGCCCGCGTTATCTGTATGCGAAGGGAGAAGGAAAGTGGATAAAAGTACCCGAAGACTATTCTCTTAACCCGGCAGCGGAAGTAAAACCGGAAATATCCATTCAAAAGTTGCAGGCAGGAGGCGAAACGGCCGTTGCATGGAAAGAAACGAAAAACAAAAAGAATGAACGTACGTATTGGATTACCGTAACCCATTCATATCCCGAAGCTACCGCAGAAAAGGATGCCGCCCGGATTCTGGACTATGCGCTGGCAACAGGAACCGGAAAATTAAAGAAACAGCACCGCTCTTGGTGGAATCACTACTATCCAAGCAGTTTCCTTACTCTGCCGGATGGAATGAAAGAAAACTTCTACTGGATACAGTTGTACAAACTTGCCTGTGCCACACGTAGCGACCGTGCACTGATAGACAACACCGGTCCGTGGCTTACCGTCACTCCATGGCCCAACGCATGGTGGAATCTGAATGTACAACTGACCTATTGGGCACTCAATGCCTCCAATCATCTTGATTTGGCGGCATCCCTGGAGAATGCCATTTACAATAACACAGAAAACCTCAAGAAGAACGTACCGGAAGCCTACCGCACAGATGCGTTGGCAATAGGACGCTCATCAAACCTGATATGCGAATCCGGCGAAGTCGGCATCCCAGGTGTGGACAAAGCACCGGAAGTCGGACTTTTGCCTTGGGTATGTCACAGTCTATGGCTGATTTACCGCCATAAAATGGATGACGAGCTATTACTAAACAAACTCTTTCCCGTACTTAAACAGTCAATTAATTACTACCTGCACTTTACCTACAAAGGAAAAGACGGTAAGATACATCTACCCCAAACGTACTCTCCAGAATATGGTAGTGCGGAAGATTGCAACTTCGACCTGGCATTGTTACGTTGGGGTTGCCGGACATTACTTGACATTACCGACCGGCTGAAAATAGACGAACCGCTTATCCCCCGTTGGAAAACGACTTTGGAGGAACTTACCCCATTCCCCACAGACCCGGCCAACGGACTTATGATAGGACGGGATGTTCCTTACGCTTTTTCTCATCGCCACTATTCACATCTATTGGCTGCCTATCCTTTATATCTTATCAATAAAGAGAATCCCGAAGAATATGAACTTATAGAGAAATCACTCCTTTACTGGCAAAGCAAAGCCGGGGCACATCAAGGATATTCATGTACCGGAGCCTCCTCCATATCGTCCGCTTTGGGAAATGGCAATGAAGCGCTTGCATACCTTAATAAATTGTTTACCAAATTCTTATCGGTCAATACACTTTACCGTGAATCGGGACCGGTCATTGAAACACCATTGTCCGCTGCCCAATCCATTCATGATATGTTGCTTCAAAGCTGGGGAGGAAAGCTGCGTATCTTTCCTGCCGTTCCCGACAGTTGGAAAGACATTGCCTATAAAGACTTCCGTACTGAAGGAGCTTTCCTTATTACAGCCAGCCGGAAAAACGGCAAAACTGAGTTTATCACTATCAAAAGCCTTGCAGGTGAACCTTGTGTTATAGTAACCGACATTTCTTCACCTGTTTTCAAAGGAAAACGGAAATTTGAGGTCACATCTCTATCCGAATCTACGTATAAAATAGATTTACAGGAAGGCGAAGAAGTAATCATTCATTCCAAAGATACACAACCGGACTTCACAATTCGTCCTGTAAATAACAGCAGAACAAACTGTTTCGGGAAAAAGAAACAATCCTGATTCAGTCAGTCTGTCTCTTTTCCTTCCGATAGTTTTGAGGAGTGCATCCGAACTGGCTTTTAAAGCACCGGCTGAAATATACAGGCGCATTGAATCCACTACGATCACTAACCTCTGCAATGGGAAGATTAGGATATTGCTTCAATAAGGTGGCTGCATGTTTCAAGCGGTAATTTAACAAGAAGTTATTAGGTGTCATGCCGGTCAAGGCTTTGAATTTAGTATAAAGCAATGACCTGCCGACACCTACTTCCTTACAAAGAGCAGGAATATCAAATTCTGTATCATCAATATGCTGTTCAATCACCTGTGAAGCCCGTTTCAGCAGGTCTTTATCCAAAGGATTAATACTAGCCAAATCAATTTCGGACATCGGTTTTTTATCAAATTGGTGCTGCACCAGCAGTCGGCTGCGTATCAGATTATTGGCACGTGCCAGTAGCAACTGTGCATGAAAAGGTTTCGTGATATAATCATCGGCACCACGGCTGAGTCCTTCAATGTTCTGCTCAGTAGAGTTAAGTGCAGTCAACAGAATCACAGGTATGTGACATAAATCTATATTATTCTTAATTTGCAGACACATTTCTGTTCCCGTCATTTCGGGCATCATAACATCACTGATTACTAAATCAGGTGAGCTCTCATAAACCTGACTTAACCCCTCTTTTCCGTCATGAGCACAGATAATCTTATAGAAAGGTTCGAAAAGCTCTTTCAGAATCTGAAGTAATTCATCATTATCTTCCACAAGAAGCACTGTATGAGTCTTATTCTCCGTATCTTTAGTCTCAACAAGTTCTATAGCCGGATTCCCATCATCCACAAATACAGGCATTGAGTCGGGTATGACATCACTTTCAGAGTCCTGAGTATAGAATTGTACATTCTTATCGTTCAGGAATACATCCTTCCGACGAGGCAGTTGCACTGTAAACGTACTACCTTCACCAACAATACTTTTCACCGTTATCTCTCCATGATGTTTTTCCACAATTGTTCTGGTCAATGCCAATCCGATACCGGTTCCACTAAACAGACTTCCTTTCTTTTCCTGATTGTTACCCTGGAAGAATCGTGCGAATATTTTATCTTTATCTTGTTCGGAAATACCGATACCGGTATCCGTAATATTAATTTTTATATCACTGTTCGTTATCTCCCCCGACAGAATGATACTTCCCTTGTCAGAAGTATATTTGAAAGCATTGGACAAAAGGTTGAAAAACACTTTTTCCATTAATTGCGGCTCAAACCAACATAAGACAGGCAGTTCCGGTAATTTAAATTCATAATTTATATTCCTTTGCTGGGCATAGTCGACAAAGGAAAGATAGATTTCTTTCAGAAATACAATTATATCCTGTTGCTGTATTTGTATCGTTCCGTAGTTCTGTTCCAGTTTCCTAAATTCAAGTAACTCGGAAATCAACTTATTCATTTGCTGCGCATTCTTCCTTATCTTCGTTATCTGATTGTATATGGAAGGATTCAGTGAATATTTTTGTAATAGTATATCAATATGACTGATAATCAAAGTTAAAGGAGTTCGGAACTCATGACTTACATTCGTAAAGAAAACCAGTTTTTCCTGATTAAGCTGCTTTATCTGTTGCTTCTCAAAACGTTCCTTTTCCAATGAAAGAGCTAATGTGCGTTTTGCTATCTTACTGTATACATAATAGAAAACACATGCCATGAAAACCGTCACATAGATTATCCATGCCCACCATGTATTATACCACGGAGAAGCAATGACAAGCTGCATCGTTATTTCTTTCAAACTCTGCCCACTCTTTTCATTTACTGAAGCTACGTGTAACGTATATTTTCCCGGATTCAGATTGGTGTAGTACAGTTCTGTTTGTTTGGTTTTAACCCAATTATTGTCTAAACCTTCAAGCTTATATTGAAACCATTTCTCCGAAAGCTGTTGCCCGTAATCAGACAAAGCAAAATGAATAATCAGATTATTCTGATCGTAATTAAGTTTGAGTTCGCGAGTATACGGAAGCGACTGAGATAATATACCTGTATCATCTCCCGGTATAATTGTCCTATTATCAACCCAAAGTTCCGAAAAATAAAAATTAGAATTTTCATTAACAGCACCGGTTTTATTAAACTCATTTTCAGAGAATACAGTTACTCCTTTCGTATCTCCCACATAAACATTCCCCCCTCCGGATACCAAAATTCCACATCCGTTGATAATATGAGTTGAAGGGAAATTACTCATCAAATCAATCGTTGTAAAAGTACCCTCAGAAGGAACAAAACAGGTAATTCCTTTATCACTGGTAAACAAAACCTTCCCATCCTGAGTCTGGCAAAGATTATAGCAGAAATCACCTGGCAACTGATTATTCCGAGAGGTATAATGAGCCATGTTACGCGTCTGCCGGTCATAAAAGAAAAGTCCCATTCCCAGTGTACCGATATAGACACCGCCGGAAGTAGCAAGCACACGGGTAGGAGTTGCTTTGCTATCACCCTCCGCCAATGAAATATGGATTATAGACTCAGGATGTTCAACATGGGTACACAAAACATTTTTCCACCCCACTATATACAGATTACCTTCCGCATCAATATCAAAGTGTTCATAAAATGCGAAAGGAATATTGATCTTATAGAACTTCTGTGTCTGAGTATCCAACCTGAAAAAACCATTATGGGCAGATATATATATCTGATCTTTCCACTTTTTTACATGAAAAACAATTTCATCAGGCATATCGGAAGAGTGAGCCTCTTCTTTCCAATAATTATAAAAACGACTTGTATTGAGGTCATAACGTGACAATCCACCCAAATAGGTCCCTATATACAGACAATTCTTTTCCTCATCATAACAAATACTTTTCACATTATTATGAGGAATGGAGTTTTTTCCACCGGCCGTAAACTGCTGAAGGGTATTCCATTTCTTATCTACGCAAGTGATACCACCTCCATCTGTACTAAGCCATAAATGCTCATTCTTGTCAATAACAATTTCTCCGATATAAGAATAATATGAATTTATGTTTCTCCCATAGTCATAATGCACAAAAGTGTCATGTTGAGGACTGAAATAATTAACTCCTCCATAGTAACTACCCACCCAAATAGTTCCGGCAACATCTTTATATAATGCAAAGATAGAGGGATGATTCAGCCCGCCCACATATTGAGGGATTTGAATAAGAGAATACTGCCTGTTGCTAATACTGTACCGGTGAAGTCCGTCAAAAGTACCGAACCATATATTTCCTTCGTTATCTTCTACAAAATCACGAATCTGCTCGCTACTGATACCTTCCGAAGTTCCCGGCAAATAAGGGATCTTCAACAGTTGCTGTTTGTCATTCATCCGATATAATCCATGCATACGGGTACCAATCCATAGATCTTTTTGAGAACTTTCAAATATGCGATAAATTTCCACCCCTTCCAGTAGTTGTTTCTGCTGATATGAACGGCGGTCAATCAGATAGACTCCGTTATATGTTCCGATACCAATCTCATCATCCATTATGGTGAGGCAACAAATACGCGAAGTGATATTTGTTTTCAATACAAAGGTTGGTTCCTCATCTGCTTTCAGATAAAATAAAGAATCGTGTTGCATATACCACACCTGTCCTTCGGAAGAAGCAAGCGCAGTGATAATACCCTCGGTCGTAAGCCGGGTGAATCTCTCTGTCTGTATATCATATTTGATTAAATTCTTATCAATCAAGAAATATAAATTATCCAAACTATCACCAACGATAAACGAGACCTCATTCCCCAACCAGACAGGAGGTTCTTCGCCAACAGATGTTATCCAACCTTTAAATACTCTCACACGGTTTCCATCATATTGACTTATTCCTTCTTTCGTACCAAACCACATTCTGCCTAACCTATCCTGATAAATCGCCATTACAGAAGGCTGTGTAAGCCCTTCCGACAAACCTATATGTTTGAAATATTCAGCATATAATGGCGAAATAAAGAAAAAAGAAACAAACAACAGTAATAAATGCCGTAACTTCATATTATTTTTTATTTGATGTTGTTCTGTTAATTACAGATTAATCGCTTAAATATACCAACAATCCGCAATATTCGCAAAAATACTAGATATAAACAACATTTTTATAGGCGAATTAGTCTATCATTCCGCCTTTACGATTATTATTAAGACCCTCTCCAGTTATATCAGATATAATAAAAAAGGTTGCAAATTTTATGGAAATTCACAACCTTTATTCTAAATTTCATAAGTATCAGAAATATTCTACTTTTAACACATAAACAGGAAAAACATCTTTAGTGGAACGATGTATATTACTGATTTTCAATCCGTCACCATCCAATTTCCAGTCTACATTCTTATGATTATCCAGTAATGTAACTTTTCTGATTTTATCAACCTCCGGAGAAAAAGAATGTAATGTACAAGAAGACTTAGCAACATGACGCATGATAATATACACACTTTTGCCTCTCATGGTGAAACGAACATCAGGTACAATATCCTTAGGAGTCCCATCATATACTGCATCATGAAAAGGTTTCTGTTCAGAATCTTCTATTTTATTTTCTGTAAAATCTTCTCCAAAGACACGCCAGGGAGTTGTTCCATAAATAGCCTCACCATTATTTTCCAACCATTTATGAAAAGTTTTTAATATTATATCTGTTTGCTCCGGAAAACATCCGGCCTGGTCCGGTCCTACATTCAACAATAAATTTCCACCCTTACTGACAATATCTACAAAATTTCTAATTAACACATCCGGTTTTTTATAGACAGTATCATAACGATTGTATCCCCAATTCTTACCCATCGTCAGACAAGCTTCCCAAGGTTTGTTATTTATACCGTTAGAAAGTTTCTGTTCAACAATTGAATAATCCCCCAATCCATTTCCAATACGACTGTTGATCAAACATCCCGGCTGCAACGAATGAATCAGTTCACGTAATTCCTCACTCTGCTGTCTGGTAACCAACTCAGGCGTATCAAACCAGACAACCGCTATTTCACCATAATTAGTAAGCAATTCCTTTAATTGTGGCTTTACTTTACGCTCAATATAAGCCGGTAACTGTTTGCTGTCTTCATCCGGATAGTCCCAAGTATTACTGCGACCTGCTTTTACAGGCCAGTTAGTAGGAACATCCGGATCTTCCCAATCACGTCCCAATGAATAATAAAGCCCCAATTTGATTCCCTCTTTTTTACAAGCCTCCGCTAGTTCTTTTAAAGGGTCTTTGGCAAAAGGAGTACATTTCACTATGTTATAATCACTACAAGCTGAATTATACATGGCAAATCCATCATGATGTTTAGTTGTATACACCAGATATTTCATCCCTGCATGCTTGGCAGCCTGCACCCATTTCTTCGCATCAAATTTTACCGGATTAAAATCTTTGGCTATTACTGCATATTCTTTTAATGGAATGCGCTCATAAAACATAAAGTGTTCACCACCTTCAGTTGGATGGCCTTTCCATTCACCTGCTGTCTGAGAATATAATCCCCAATGTATAAACAAACCGAACTTCGCATCTTTGAACCAGTGCAGATTATCTCCGGTAGCAGCCATAGAATAATTGACCATAATCGTCAAAAGAACAATTACTATAAAAATTCTTTTCATACAAAACTTATTTTATACAACTATCAATACCAACGCAAAGAACTTAATCCCAATTTTAAAGAAACATCCGGATTACGTTTATAATGATCTAATACCTCTTTAAGTTCCTTATCTATTTCGTACAATTCATCGATCACATACAAAGTTCCCGAAGGATTGTAAGCCTTATTGTAATCCGAACGTTTCTTATCCGGTTCATATTCCGTTCCAACAAATTCAAGGTGAGTATATTTCTTGGGATCCAACAGAAAAGGTTTCCAGAAAACCACACTATTCCGGATAGAAGCTCCCCAATGTACATCCTTCTCATAAAAGGCTCCGGCAGCTTCGTAACCTTCATACATAGCTTTCAGATGACAAATACGTGCAAAAAACAGCAAATCATAAGCATGATAAGCAAAAGCGTCACGCCCAAGCAAATCCGTTGTCGTTCCGTTAGGGAACAGATTACCTTTCACCCAGCTATCATACGAAGAACGGAACTTATCAACTATTGCTTCATCTTCCAATACCGTGCCGAACAGATAGAACTGATACAACAAACAGGTACCCCAGTTATTGACTCTCAAGTCATTATCTTTAATAAACACTTCTGCCCTCTTACGTATCCAGGTATCAATCAGTTCCCGGTCGGACTGGTCAATCACTTTACGAATCAATGAATAGCCTTCCACAGCAATATTATACGCTTCTTCATGAATATTTCTTTTCGACAAGGCAACATTGATTTCAGACCATGCTTTCAGATATTCGACCGCTTTATTCAGATATGTCTTATCTTGAGTAAAAGTATACGCCAGACATAACTGATGGATGGATTTCATTTCGTTACTGATGTCTACGTTACTCGGATTTTCGTCTATAGATTTAACCGGGGTCGTCTTCCGGTCACTCTCCACAATCTTTTTAGCCGGAGTTTCTATCTGTTTGACATACCAGTTCATTGGAAAAGCTGTATTATCAGCCTTTTCCAATACGGTTTTCACTTTATCATAGCTTTCACGTGTAAGCACGGCATTCGGAAACATTTTATCCACGTCCGAAGTTTGCGCCTTCACACATGATATACCCAATAATAACATACCTAGTAGAAACCATTTATCTTTCATCTTTTTACTCTCCTTCTGTTGTTATAAAATCTCAATATCATCGATGTAACATTTATACTTATTCCCTTCAGCTAAAGTGACTCCGGAACCATAGGTAGGTAGAATAACCATACCTGCTATACCATTCTTCAACTGTGTAGCAGCAGCACTGTATTCACTCTTACTGAATGTAAACGTATACGTCTTCCAGGCACCTTCTTCTTTGAAATCGACCAACGAATTGGTTAATAAAATTCCCTCTTCCTGTTCGTAATCATTCACCGAATTAAATCTTCCTATCAGTTTCACGCCTAATTGTTGGAAGACAGCTTTAGAAGTTCCTTTCCAGGTTTCTTTTCCTACCACATTGACGGGTTGGTAAATCCGAAAGCGGATTCCTCTTAACCCATCAATACCTGCCACTTCGGAAAAACGGAATTTCAAACCATAGTTCCTGGCTTCCATCGAAGTATATTCCAATACCTTAGAAGATGTATTCTCTTCATCTTTAACCGGATTATCTACCACTATGTGAGAATATGCCCAGCGTGGATAATAATCGTCAATCTTACTGCTACCCGAGTTGCCATACCGGAAAAAATAGGGAGTAGTATCATACGTTTCAAAGTCAGCAAATAAGGTTCCTTTATCAGGAAGAGGTTCTTCTTTACCATTTTCTCCCCCTATGGAGTCGTCGGTAGGTTCATCGCTCGAACAAGCCATACAAAGGCCGCATAATACAATAAAAAACACAATATACCTACATCTCATCATCTACTTTATATCTTAATTAATACCTGAATTTCTTACTTTAAACAGAATGGGGGTATGTCAAAATAGGTTGCTGATAGTATCTTTTTGACATCCCCCCATCGTTACAGGATTGCTTGACTCATTCCAAGTTTACCACCCCGTATTCTGTACTAACTTATGGTTTTTGAAAAGCTCAGTGTTCGCAATCGGATAGAAATACATCTTATCCTGAATGGTGTAAGTGGCAAGCTTTTCTTTAGTATATTGAATCGTTCCGTCAGCTTGCTTGATTACTTTCACTTTATAAATATTCTGCATATCATCTAATTCCTTCCAACGGCGGAGATCCCAGAAACGTTGCCCCTCAAATGCAAATTCCACACGACGTTCATTTTTCAATCGCTTCAAGAAATCATCTTTGCTCATCCCGGCAAGATAAGCCGGCATCTGCACATCTCCACGATTACGCACCAGGTTGACGGCATCGCGTGCACTCAGGCTATAGGAGCCTGTATAGTCGGGATCGCCATAAGCATTTACCATTGCTTCTGCATAATTCAGCAGGATTTCCGCATAGCGGAATAAAATCCAGTTATGCTGCTGACTGGTAGTAGTTTCACCCGGTTCAAACGTGACACTGCTATTCACATATTTTCTCAGGTAATATCCGGTAGTCGTAGCATTTTTAATGGGCTGACCATTCTTACCTCCTTCAAACACCTCTACCGGGGTCGTTTTAGGCCATGCCATACCATTATATACTACAGTCATTCCCAGACGCGGGTCACGATTCGCATACGGGTCTTTAGCCATTTCTGCATTGTTCCAGTCAAAAGCCGTACCATCTTTCATTTCATAAGCGCTTACCAAGTTTTCTGTCGGACAAGTGGTAGTAGAGCCTTTAGTAACTCCCATCGGGAAGTTTGCAGACTCAAAACTTGTACTTGCTCCCGTGGGACGACACATGATGACTTCTTTACTTTGGTTATTGGTAGCACCGTACAAATTAGAATATTTCGGGTCCAGACTATATCCTAAAGTACCGGCCTCGCTGATAAGATCGTATGCTGCCTGAGCGGCATTTTTCCATTTCTGCGTATCATCGGCAGAATACAAAGGGCTGGCAAGATACAGAGATGCACGAGACTTCAATGCAAGAGCCATACCTTTGGTAGCACGTTGCAAGTTACCTTCTCCACCAGGCATATTGTTATAATTAACAGGCAATTTGTCGTTAGCCAAATCAGTACACTCACTGATAATGAAGTTCAGGATAGTAACTGCATCCGAAGGGTCTGCTTCGTTGGCTTCTTCCTGTGTCAGTGTCTTAGTTATCAGAGGTATGTTCTGATAACGTTTCACCAGTTCAAAGTAATAGAATGCACGCAGGAAGCGAACTTCATGCTCATAATTCAGATAACTTTTATAATCATCGGCAAAACCATCAGAATATTTCCATTCGTCAAACGTCAGTCCGACACAGTTTTCGAGATAGAAGTTAGCATCATGAATAGCATTGTAGTAAGTACCAAATACGTCATTAACTGTATAATTGGCCGACCACGTTCCATTGACAAACCGTTGAATAGCAGATGATTCGTAAACATGGATAGCATCATCCGTAGCGGCATCTTGCATAGCTCCCGATGTATTGCAGAAGTCATGCGGCAAATAACTATATACCTGTGTAGCCAGTTGTTTCACACGGTCTATGTTATTCAGAATTTGTTGCTTTGAATAGTAATCTGTTTCACTGCAATCCATAAAATCACAAGCTGTGTACAGAGGAGTGGATGCAACCGCAAGCAACAAGGCAATATGTTTGATTTTAAAATACTTCATGTTCATTTTACTTTTTAGAATGATAAGTTAACACCAAAAGTATACTGAGTCATGGTCGGATGGTTCGTTCCGATGTTTTCAGGATCCAATACTTTAATCTTATCTACACAGAAAAGGTCATGACCGCGTGCAAAAACTTTGGCACCTTTGATGAATTTGCTCTTCTTCATCATTTCCTGTGAGAAATTGTAATAAACTTCCAGTGTGCGCAATTTCATATAAGACGCATCAGCCACCCATAAGGAGTTAGTCGTATAGTTATTGGCAGAACCTTCTGAAGTCAGACGCGGGTATTTGGCGTCCGGAGTATCCGGAGTCCAGCGATTGTTATAATATTCGGTGGAAATAGTGCTGTTACCAATCAAAGGCCAATACACACTTGAAGTGTTCAGAAGACGGCTTTGGTTTCCCGTTCCCTGAAACAAGGCGTAGATACCAAAACCTTTATATTCCAGATTCAAGTCGAATGAGTAATAGATTTCCGGCATAGCACTATAGCCCAAAGCCACCTGGTCATACGCATCGATAACTCCGTCATTATTCTGGTCTTTATATTTCAAATCACCCGGACGAACATCAGACAAATTCTGTTTAACACCACGGTCTTCAATTTCTTCCAGATTCTGGTAAATGCCTTCCACTTCATAACCGAAGAATTGTCCCAAACGTTTGCCTGTACGTTTCAAATAGTCATAAGGACGATATTCCTCGTTCTGATTGATAATCTTGTTACGGTTGAAAGTCAGCATACCGCCAATTTGATAGTTAAAATCACCGATTTTATCTGCCCAGCGTACGCTTGTTTCTACTCCATAACTATTCACAACCCCATTATTGATGTTAGGGGCTGTTAAGCCAAATATAGAAGACACAGCATTATCCCCGCTTACTAAAATATCTGTGCGATGATCGTAAAAACCGTCGATAGTAACAGACAATTTGTTGAAAACCATAAAGTCAAATCCTACATTCAATTTGTGGGACTTCTCGTAAGTCATGTCGGTGATACCCAGTTGAGTAATTTTCATACCACTGATGCTCGCCGGATTTTTTCCGAAGTAATAGCTTCCTCCTGTACCGTACACATCAAGATAAAGATCAGTGCCGTAATCAGCGCGTCCGGCGATACCGTAGGAAGCACGAAGTTTCAACAGATTCAACCAGTCACTTTTCAAGGCTGCTTCTTCCGACATAATCCATGCGGCACCTACCGACGGAAAGATTCCCCATCTATGTCCCGGTTCCAAAATGCTGGCGGCTGAACCGGATAAAGATGCGTCCAGTACATAACGATGGTCATATACATAATGGGCCTGTGCCACTACATCCATAAATGCCTTCGAGTTGTTCTGACCCTTGGCATTTGTTTTATCCATATTGTATTGCAGAGTTGCAACCAGACTATGCTTATTCCAGTCCTTGGCATAGTTGGCATAGGCCCCGAAATTGAAATGATTGACCGAAGATCCGACACTCTTACTGAATGAAAGAGTACCTTCATTACGTAAAGTATTATAAGTAGTTTCTCCGGTTTCCCAATTCATCGTTGCTTGTTCATATCCGAAGTTCATGGTATTGTTGTCCCAATAAGAAGCACTGTTGTCCAAACCTACCTGAAAGCCTACTGATAATCCTTTCACAAGAGCACTCAAATCTTGATTCAATTTCATATCAGCATACATATTACGGGTTTGAGAGCGAGCATAGCCTCTACCGGAAATACTTGCAATCGGATTGTTGGAATATACAGTTGTACCACCCCATACATTGTGAGACGTTTTTATAGGAAATGCTCCAGAAGGAACTTGATACAATGCACTGAAAATGTTCGATGTCGTTTCTCCCGGACGGTTATGTTCGGAGAAATTTCCAAACAGGTTCAGTTGTACGGTAGTTGTAGGGCTGACAGTGATATCCAGATTGGTACGGATATTCAATTTTGAATATTTGAACTGAGTGGAATAACCATCATTATCGCTTGTCGGTTCCAATATGCCATTGTCGTTCAGATAATTCAACTGAGTAAAATAACGCACAAACTCTCCACCGCCTCTTGCAGAGAAGGTTACATTGTTTCCATAGCTATGATCGCGTAATGCTTCGTCCCACCAGTCTACATTCGGATATACATCCGGATTACTTTGAGTTCTGAAAGCTTCCAACTCTTTAGCCGAATAACGTGCCGACAATCCATCGTTGGTCAATCCCTCATTCAAAGCTTTGGCATAAGTATATCCGTCAACTAATTCCGGCAGGCGTTGTGGTGTAGCCATATTGAATTGATAAGAGAAATTAATCTCCGGCTTCCCTATCTTTCCACGTTTCGTTTTCACCAGGATAACACCATTGGCACCTTTCATCCCGTAGAGAGCAGTAGAAGCTGCATCTTTAAGAACAGTGACAGACTCTATTTCATCAGCACTTATCTGATCAAGTGAACGTTCAAAACCATCTACCAATACTAATGGAGTAGTAGAACTGCTGGTTCCATATCCGCGTACTCTCAACGTTGCAGCGTCATCCCAAGCATTGCCGGCATTTTGCAGTACTTGCAATCCGGGAATCAAGCCATAAAGCATATTAGAGTTATTGATACTCTTCTTGTGCGAAAGTTCTTCCTCACTTGCTACCGCAGTTGCCGTAGTCGATTCTTTCAGATTGAAAGAAATGCCGCGTCCATACTCTATAGCCACTTTACTTTTGCGCGTAAACAAACTGTCTTGCTCCTGGGCCACGATAGCTACCGGCGAGCACAACATACACGCTACTAATAACTTGATACTTTTTCTCATGAGTATATTGTTATTTCTATTTTCTGTTAATATCATTAATTAATTATTCCCAACCCGGATTCTGTACAAGACCATATCCTTTATTTATTTCTTTAGAAGGGAATGCACTCAGACACCATCTAGGCTCAAAACCACCATTCCACCACACACGAGTGTATTTTGTCAGTTCAAACGGAACAAGTTTATATTCACCTGTATCTTTGTGTTTATACACGTGCAAACCATGCAACTTCTTCTCAAAGACATCATAAAGTTTCCAACGAATCAAGTCAAAGAAACGAACTTCCTCATAACCAAATTCACACGCACGTTCACGCAAGAGGGCTTCCCGGAATTCCAGTTGTCCCAATCCTTTTTTAAGTCCTGGCAAATTTACACGGGCACGCACTTTATCAACAGCATCATATGCTTGTGTATTCGGAGCACCGTAGTATTCGTTCAATGCTTCTGCATAGCTGAGATAAATTTCAGGTAAACGTAAGAATGGCCATTGAATAGGACGATTCTGCCAAGATGAATTACGATCTAATCCCCATTTACGACATGCCAGTCCTGTTGCCAAACTCAATTCATGCATTTGTCCGGCTTTCCAATCTTGTCCTTGCGGATAATCTTCTCCATCAGGTTCTGTCAAGCCAGCTTTGCGTCCGTTAAAGTCATCTCCGTCAAGAATAAACGTTTCATATAAACGTGGATCACGATTGAGGAACGGATTCTTTGCATGCTCCGGGTTATTCCAATCGAAATCAGTACCATCCGCCATTTGGAACATATCAAAATATTCTTTTGTAGGGCAATAACCTCCCCAACGGATAGAATTACTCATTATAGAGTTCTTGGATGGACTTAATATTCCTCTTCTCACAGAAATCAGCGTTTCCGTAGTTCCACGGTCAAAGTATCCACTTGTAAATGCCTGACGTTCAGAAGATGTACCATTATCACCGGCTTCAACCAGCTTATAATATCCGTTAGAATTGAGAGCAGTAAAGAATTGTTCGCAAGCATCAATAGCGAGTTTCCAACGTTCTTTATCATAATTACCGAACCAAGTCATTAATTGTTCGGAAGCTTCCCCATTATAATAAGGTTCTGTATTGTTGAACAACGGACTGGCCACGAATAAAAGTACCCGTGCTTTCAACGCCATAGCACCAGCTTTACACATACGTCCGTCCCAATTATCCATATCCGCATCAGAAACTCTCCAAGGAAAATCCGGATTGTTAATGGCATCATTCAATAATCCTACAATGAAATTTACCGTTTCTTGCAATGTAGAACGTCCGGGAAGATTGGTATCTTCAGGATCAATGGCATGGTCTACAACCGGCAAACCACCATAGTGACGTAACATATGAGAATAGTAGACAGCAATAATCATTTTAGCTTCAGCTTTCAGACGCGATTTCTCTACAGCGTCCATATCCGGTACACGGTCTACGTTTTCGCAAAATAACCAGGCATGACGGATAGCCCCCCACATTCCACTTTCATTATTATTGAAACGGATTTTCGTCGCCATATACGTACCTCTGGGCGTATCTTCTATAGAAGCATTATAGTTACCACTGTAATATACCTTCATTACACCCGAATATCCTACATTATCGTAGTTCAAATCTGTCAAACCCTCCAAAGTTCCGAGCCACATCTGTGTCCAGTAACCGGAAGTTTCTATTCCATAAGGAAGTGACTGATAACTCTTCCATAAGATACGGCGCGCATATTCTGCCGAAGAAAATATGGTATCGATGGTGACATCTGAACTTGGCGGCTTCTGCAGAAATTTGTCACCGAATGCCAAATCCTCACATGAAACAGTTGTAAACAGAGACCCCATCAAAAGGATAGTATATAATAGTTTTCTTAATGATCTCATGATTTTATTAATTAATTGATTAAAAACCTACTTTCAATCCCACATTCACCACTTTAATCAATGGATAAGCTGTTCCACTCGGATCACTTTCAGGATCGGACACCTTGAAACTATCAAAAGTTAACAAGTTGTATCCGGACATGAAAATACGGAGTGAACCGATATGTGCTTTCTTCAACAAAGAACTTGGGAATGAATATCCTACTTCAATATTCTTCAGACGTACATAAGAGGCATCTCTTAACCAAAGATCCGAATCCTGATAATTGTGGGATTTGCTCTTGAAAGAAAGTGCCGGTGCTTTGGCCGAGTTCCCTTTTTCCGGAGTCCAGGCATCCTCAATCATATACTTCATAACGGCTGAATTGTTACTTTCTCCGAAAGGAACACGGTACATTGAACTCAATAAGCGTGAAGTTTTGAAAGCTCCGGCCCATGTCATGCTAAAATCAAATCCTTTCCATGAAAAGCCCATATTCATACCCGCCGTATACAAAGGATATTTCGGATAACCGATATCACGGACATCTTTCTCATCGATTTGCCCGTCCCCGTTCAAATCCTTATATTTCACATCACCCGCAAGAGGGATATAACCCGAACCTTGGTTGGCAATACCGCCTTCTTTACCTTTCAAGTTTTCATAGTTGGCCGCTTCTTCTTCCGTAAAATATCCGTCAAACACATAACCAAACTGTTGGCCTACCGGTTTACCTTCTGTTTGCATCCATTCATAAGGATAACGGATTTCATCAATGAATACAATTTTATTTTTAGCATATGAAAGATTAGCTCCAATATAATAACGTACTTCATTGATACGATCATCCCATTTCACATTGATTTCGTAACCTTTATTATCTACTTTACCGATATTGGCAATTGGAAGACTGACAGCCAGATATTCGGGAGATACCGTACGAGACTTTAAGATGTTTTTACGATGTTCGATAAAGTAATCGAAATTAACACTCAAATGATCTTTAAAGAATTTGGCATCAATACCATAGTTTTGCTTCTCTGATGTTTCCCATGTTACTTTTGGATTACCTTTCTTAGATTCCGTAGCTCCCGCAATAAGAGTTGATGTATTGGTTCCGAAACTATAACTTCCAGAACTAATTAAATATTTATCAGGTAAATACAAGAAACGGGAATAATCACTTACACGGTCATTACCCACGATACCGTAAGACCCTCGGAATTTTAAATAAGTAATGAATTTCTTAACCGGTCGGAAGAACTTTTCCTCCGAAACAATCCAACCGATAGAACCGGCAGGGAATAAACCGAAACGTTGTCCTTCTGCAAAGTTTTCGGAACCATTGTAACCGACACTTGCATCCAGCAAATATTTGGTCTTATAGTCATAAGTGGCACGACCTACCAAACCAACATAACTTCTCGGAATACCTATGAATTCACTGGGACTATTTCCTTCAAAAGGATAATAAGTCATGGATTGATTATACATAGCCAACGCTGAAACATGATGGTTGCCAAAATCACGCTTGTAATTGACAGCAGCTTCCAAATACCAGTTTCTTGATTGACTTGTATTTTCGGTGTACCCAAGTTTTTGATAGTCTTGTGTCTTCTTATAAATTAATTCACCACTATTATCGTAAATGGCTTCATACTTATTGGCACGTCCTTCACGACGTTTGGTGATAGTAACTCCACTGTTATAAGCACCTTTTACATGAGCTTGTAACCCTTTAGTCAGGAAGTCGAGTTTTTGCTCTAATTTGAAATCAAAGTTCAAAGTATTCTGGGTGCGATTGTTGTATCCCTTACCATAATATACATTTAAACCATCTGCATAATTACCCACTGAAAAGAGGTCCTGATCGGAAACTACCCATTTCCCATCTATAACTCCGGCACCTGCAAACGGAACGGCTGTATAAACATCACGGAACAAGTATTTAAGATCTGTATACGTACCATTATTATAGTTAGGCTCTTGCTTGTCATTCAGATAACCTCCCAAGTTAACTTGCATAGAGGTTGTTTTAGTGACATCAATATCCATATTAATACGATAATTATAACGGTTGTATTTAAAACCTTTATCATTACCGTTTTCTTCGAAAGTATTAAATAAGCCGTTTTGAGTAAATACACCTAATGAGGCAAAATATTTCACTCTCTCAGAACCTCCTGATATATTAAAGTTATGTTGTGTCTGTAAAGCTGAATTCTTTATCAGCATATCTGTCCAACTGGTACTTGGATATACTAGCGGATCGCTATTTGTACGGAACTTCTCAACAATATCCGAAGAGAATGCTAGCTGATCCACAGATACGCCATCATGCAGTTGTGCGTTATTGTAAGCCGTAGCATATTCATAACTATTTGCAAATTCAGGTACACGTGACGGCATCTGCCATGCAAAAGTAGTAGAGAAATTTACTTTTGCCTTTCCTTGCGTACCGCGCTTAGTGGTAACCAGAATAACACCATTGGCACCACGTACACCAAATACTGCTGTAGCAGAAGCATCTTTCAAGACAGTGATACTTTCTACCTCGTTCGGGTCTAACTGGAAGAAGGAACGTTCCACACCATCGACTAACATCAACGGTTGTGACAAATCAGCACTTAACGAACCGACACCACGTACATATAACGTAGCATCATCGGCACCCGGCTGCCCACTGGACTGTACACTGGCAAGACCTGTAACCTTACCGGTCAGTGCATTAGCCATACTGGCAACCGGTGATTTCAGCAGTTCTTCATTATTAATAGAAGAAAGGGCACCTGTTACGGTTACTTTTTTCTGAGAACCGTACGCAATTACCTGTACTTCCTGAAGTTCCTGAACATTCTCATTTAGTTGGATTTTCAAATTTCTTTCTCCTTTATAATGGATTTCTTTGTTTTGATATCCAATATAAGAAACTGTAATAGTAGCCCCTACTGGAACTTTCAACTTAAAATTACCGTCTATATCGGTAATAACTCCGGTACTAGTACCTTTCACAGCAACAGTTGCTCCAATAACAGGCCCTGAACTATCAGTAACCGTACCTGAAACTTCAATGACTTTTTGCTGTTGTGCTAATTCTCCGCTCATAGAAATAGAATGCAAATTAGATCCTACTCCTAATGAAAAAGCTGTCTGTCCTACGGACAATGTTACAGCCAACAGCCATATCCTACAAGGGATCTTCATAGAACTGACTCTCTTTTTTTTCATACGTTCTCAATTTTAATGGTTAATAAAGTGTGCGTGTTAAATAATAAAAAGACAAGTAATATCTCTTCTCAACCTGAAGGGAATTGATTGACATCTGATTATTTTTCATATATATAAGATTTATAAATATTTTATACATGCAAATTTAAGAACTACATAAACATTTAAATATAAAAATCTTCCTTAATAACTGCACAAATTGTATGTGGACAAATTATACATACTGTTAAGCAATTTGTTATCTATCACTAAATTAATGATTTACGCCTCTTAATATTAAGAAATAGTAATAACTACAAGAAAGAGTTCTTTATTTACCTCTCTTCTTATATATTAACCTATTCAAATTTATTGTCCCGCAACACATTACTATCCACTAAAAACATGAACAGGTTATTGGGTTCACTAAAACCGCATCGTTCTTTGTCATTATTGAAATTAGTTTTATTAAGAAGAGTACGATTTTATCAGTTAACGATATACTCAAGATTTGAAGAAAAGTTCAATCTGCCATCTGTTTTTATAAAGTTCTGCAATTTATAGCGGAAATAAATCCATAGCATTGGTAGTTGTAACCACATCAAAAAGGCTGTTCCAAAGATTTTTGAAACAGCCTTGCTCATTATATATTCTCTAAAGTTTATAGCCCCAATTCCGCCGAAATCTCCAACATCCGCTGAATCGGCTTCACTGCCTTCTTTGCCACTTCCGGATCGACCGTAATCTCCGGTGACTCATTCTTCAGACACTCATACAGCTTCTCCAGCGTATTCAACCGCATGAAGCTACACTCGTTACATCCACACGTACTATCGTTCGGTGGAGCCGGGATAAACGTTGTCTGCGGACACTTCTTCTGCATCTCATGCAAGATACCCGATTCGGTAGCCACAATATACGTATTTTCAGGATGGTTCACTGCATACTTCAACAGAGCTGCTGTAGAACCTACTACGTCAGCCAGTTTCAACACCGTACTCTTGCATTCGGGATGTGCCAGCACCAACGCTTCCGGATGCTGCGCTTTCAGTTCCACAATCTTTTCAACAGAGAACTGTTCATGCACATGGCAGGCTCCATCCCAAAGTAACATATTCCTGTTCGTAACTGAGTTGATATAATTACCCAGATTCCTATCCGGCCCAAAGATTATTTTCTCATCTTTAGGGAAGCTTTCCACAATCTGCTTCGCATTAGTGGAAGTCACCACCACATCTGTCACAGCTTTCACCGCAGCCGTCGTATTGACGTACGAAATAACGGTGTGTCCCGGATGCTCTTTGACAAACTGCGCAAACTTATCCGCCGGACAACTGTCCGCCAACGAACAGCCTGCTTCCATGTCGGGAACCAGCACCTTCTTTCCCGGACAAAGCACCTTCGCCGTCTCACCCATAAAATGAACGCCGCACATCACAATAATATCCGCTTCCGTTTTCGCCGCCCATTGAGCCAATGCCAAACTATCGCCAACGTAATCAGCGATGTCCTGTATCTCACCCTTCTGGTAGTAGTGCCCCAGAATGATTGCATTCTTTTCTTTCTTCAGCTCGTTAATAGCCTTTATGAGTTCATTCATAATAATACTCTTATTTCTTTCCTTTTAAAAAAAATCCTTTGTTAGTGATGATAGCCTGTTAATAATGTTAGCAAATAAATACAATTTTTCTTGCTGAATAAGTTATTAGTCCATGCTTCTGCTTTATGAGTCAGTTATGAACTGATGTAAAGAAGAAACTATCCTATTCTATTCGCTTCATTATCAATGAAAGCACCGTCAAATGCCGTCAAATGGAAGTTTGCTATTAACTCCCTGTTGATAAAGTGCAAAGTTAAAAACTTTATGGATATAAACGGGTAGATAAGTGCTGAAAAATATGTTTATGTCTGTGTAGAAAGTTTAGGGTTACTTTTTTGGATTGTTCATAAGGAAGGGCTCTTATACCTTCTTTTGAATAATGCAAGAATTATTTTTCAAAATCTTTGCCGATAGTTTTGACAGGTTTTAAACCGTTATCAACACCTCTGTTAACAGAAAAGGATTACCTTTGCACACTGAATGTAATTAAGAGTAAAACGTATGCGTAAACTGAAAATAACAGAGCTGAACCGTATCAGCGCCGAAGAGTTCAAACAGGCTGATAAACTGCCCTTGGTGGTAGTGCTGGACGATATTCGTAGTTTGCATAACATAGGTTCCGTGTTCCGTACTTCGGATGCATTCCGCATTGAATGTATCTATCTGTGTGGTATAACGGCCACTCCTCCACACCCTGAAATGCATAAGACTGCACTGGGTGCCGAGTTCACTGTTGACTGGAAGTATGTTAATAACGCTGTTGATGCTGTTGATAACCTCAAAAATGAAGGGTATATCGTTTATTCCGTAGAACAGGCAGAAGGAAGCATCATGTTGGATGAGCTTCAACTGGATAAGAGTAAGAAGTATGCTATCGTAATGGGAAACGAAGTGAAAGGGGTGCAACAGGAGGTTATTGACCATTCGGACGGCTGCATAGAGATTCCCCAATATGGTACCAAGCACTCTTTGAATGTTTCCGTAACTACCGGAATTGTGATTTGGGATTTGTTCAAAAAGCTGCGCTGACAGCATAAACAGGATTGGTTAATAAGTGGTTTATAACTGGTGGATAATATAGTTAATTCGCTTATAATCAATATATATGTAATTGTTCATAAGTATAGAATTCAAGTTATATAATTATACTCGTTGTAGGATATATAGATGCTGTTTACAGCGCATATATATTCTGTATATTGGGGATATATGCGCTGCGTGTTGGACATATAGTTCCTGCAAGTAGCATATATAGCTCCTGTATATTGCTTATATATGACCTGTAAATGCAGAACAAGTGTTGGTAAATTCAAGATAAGGAAGGGTGCGGTAACTTTACTAACTTCGGTTAGTAAGATTGGTTAATAAGTATCAGGTGTGTTGTTCAGATTTGTCCGTTCTCTACCAACAGTACGACACGTTCCGTTAGTTTATCTTCACCTTCCGGGTCATATTCTTTTTTCAGGCTGGCACCGAACAGCGCAGCGAATGTCTGATAGAATCCGGCTTTGAAAGGTCCCATAAATGCTTTCACCAGTTCATAACTGGTAGAATTACTTTGGCGGTCTATTAATTTAATCAACAGTTTCCCCTGTGCAAAAGAGAGTTTTTTCATTCGGGGGGTATATTGTTCTTTCAGACCTTTTTCCACCCGTTTGATATGCTTTTGACGAGCCTTTTCATTAGGTAGAGTTTGCAGATACTCATAAGTTTCAATAATAGCCTGGTTGATTTCTTTTGATATGGGATATACCTTTTTTACATTCCGTACCAATCGGTAGTATTCCTGGCGTTCCTTTTCGTTCTTGAACTTTAGCGGGCGGAAGATATACACAGTTCTTAACTGGATACATGGAATCGTATCTCCATTATAGATACACATCGGAACCAAGTATCCATTGATGCTTTGCTTTTCCTGAGCCTGTACGCGCATTGTACAGCAAACAATAGCAAACAGCATCATTATTACTATGTTAAGCCTTCTTTTCACGATACAAAAATAGGATTAAAATTTTATTATTCAGTCTTTTCACAAAGATGTTAACCTATTTAAAGTATCTTTGCCGCTTTGTACATAAAATGCAAGAAGATAATATACTTTTTATTGATGAAAACTGCTCAACTTATCCGGTTGATAAGTATTATAAACAGCCTGTTCATAATTCCTGCTTGTAGTGCTCAAAACCCTTCAGAGAGTCTTTTAGAAGATGTTCTTGAAGATTTATCTGTTAATAATGATATTAATAACTCAGTTAATACCTTGAATTGGGAAAATGAACTGGAAGAACTTTCCACTCGTCTGCAGGAGCCGGTTAATCTGAATGCCGCTACCCGTGAACAACTCGAACAATTTCCTTTTTTGAGTGATATTCAGATTGAACACCTGTTAGCTTATATCTACATTCACGGACAGATGCAAACCATTTATGAACTCCAGTTAATAGAAGATATGGATAGGCAGACTATCCAGTATTTACTGCCTTTTGTCTGTATAAAAGCTATTAACAATGAATCTGCTTTTCGGTGGAAAACTATGTTGAAAAGCGCAGGAAAGTATGGCAGGAATGAAGTGCTAACTCGCATGGATATACCGTTTTATAAGCGGAAAGGTTATGAACATACCTATCTGGGGCCTGCTGTTTATAACTCTGTAAAGTATAGTTTTCGATATAGTGACCGACTCTATGCAGGAGTCGTTGTCGAGAAAGATGGCGGAGAGCCTTTTGGAGCTTTACACGATCGTTATGGCTACGATTATTATTCCTTTTATTTGCTATTGAAAAACTGTGGACGGTTAAAAGCATTAGCTGTTGGTAACTATCGGCTCAGTTTTGGTCAGGGACTGGTGGTTAGTACGGATTATCTGATGGGAAAGACAATTTATGCTTCTTCTTTCAACAATCGCAGCAGTGGGATAAAGAAACACTCTTCTACGGATGAATACAATTATTTTCGGGGAGTGGCTGCCACTGTTGCTTTATCCAGGCATTGGGATGTGTCGGGCTTTTATTCACATCGTTCTTTGGACGGTGTGGTAACGGATGGAGAAATAACATCTGTCTATAAAACCGGACTACATCGAAGCCAAAAAGAAGCGGATAAAAAGCACCTGTTCACCTTGCAATTGACAGGTGGAAATATAAGTTATCAACAGAACCGTATAAAGCTGGGTATCACCGGCATTTACTATGTTTTCAACCGACCTTATGAACCGGAATTAACAGGTTATTCCAAATATAATCTTCATGGAAATAATTTCTATAATCTGGGAGTGGACTACGCTTATCGCTGGCATCGTTTTTCTTTTCAGGGAGAGACGGCAGTGGGAAAACAAGGTTGGGCTTCTTTGAACCGTCTGCAATATTCACCGGTTCAGGATGTTCATCTTATGTTGATACATCGGTTCTATTCTTATAACTATTGGGCAATGTTCGCCCATTCCTTTGGAGAGGGAAGTACAATCCAGAATGAACAGGGATATTATTTAGGATTGGAAACCTCTCCTTTTGCTTATTGGAAATTCTTCGCTTCATTCGACTTATTTTCTTTTCCGTGGAAAAGATACCGAATCAATAAATCTTCCCGTGGGATGGACGGACTGGTTCAAGCAACTTTTACTCCTCGCGCTAATCTCTCAATGGAGTTGAAATATCGTTATAAACAAAAAGAGCGTGACCTGACAGGAAGTAAAGGAACGCTAACGCTTCCTATTTTTCATCACCAATTTCGTTATCGCTTGAACTATTCTTTTAAAGATGTGTTTAGCAGTCGTACAACTTTGGATTATAATCATTTTCATTCTCAGGACAGAGCTGCTGACATAGGATATCAGGTTACACAAATGATATCCTCCCAACTGCCTTGGGCCAGGCTGTTTGCTGACGTTCAAGGCAGTTACTTTTCTACAGACAGTTATGATTCGCGTGTATATGCATCCGAAAAAGGATTGCTTTATACATTCTATACTCCGTCATTCCAAGGCAGTGGATTCCGGTGCAGTGTCCGTTTGAGATATGAACTGAATAAACACTGGTTGTTCATAACCAAGTTCGGCGAAACTATCTACTTGGACCGGAATGAGATAGGTTCCGGCAACGATTTAATCCGTGGAAATAAAAAAGCAGATATACAAATGCAACTGCGTATCAAGTTTTAATGTATATTTGTCTGCCGAAAAATAACAGAAGAATACGATATTAAATGGATGACAGGGTTACTTTTGACAAAATGTTTAATGAATGGTATGCGCAATTTGTATATTTTGCATACTATTTCATTAATGATGCTGAAGTGTGCAAAGATATCGTAAGTGATGCTTTTGAATATTTGTGGCGTAATTATGAAAAAATAGAAGAAGCTACGGCGAAAACTTATCTTTATACAATCATTCGTACACGTTGTATTGATTACCTTCGCAAGCAAAATATCCATGAAGAATATGTAGAATTTACTTCGCAATTGACCCATAGATTAATGGAATCTGATTCGCAACAACCGGATGCCCGTGTTTTGCTTATTCGTAAAGCAATGCAAAAGTTGACTCCTTATAATTATCATATTTTGGAAGCATGTTATATTCATAATAAGAAGTACAAGGAAGTGGCCGAAGAATTGAATGTAAGTGTTGCGGCTATCCATAAGAATATAGTGAAAGCCTTGCGTATTCTTCGCGAAGAATTAGGCCAAAAGGGTAACCGGAATGAATTTTAAATCGTATACATTATATCAAATGAATAATTATGGATGATAAAGATATAAATATAAATAATTCGGAAAAAAAAGTCCTTGAAATAATGGAGAATCTCCCCGAGATTACTTCCGAACAATTGCAGGCATTGAAGGAAGATGAGGAATCTTTGCAGGTCAGTTGCGATATTGCAGAAGCCGTGATGGAGATGCAGATGAAACAAAACAGACTTTCTATTGACCCGCGGCAGGCATTGGCAGATTTTCATCGAAAGCATTTGCCGGAACAAAAACAGAACAGAAGCACTCGTATGCTATGGAGCAGTCTTGTAGGTGTAGCGGCCGCAGTTGCTGTTATACTTGTATTGCGTATGATGTTCTTTTCACCGGCACCGGAAATAAAGAGTATTAAAGTTTTCAAGGCCGACCACATAGCACAGCAAGTCACTTTACAGGTTGCCGATGAAGAAAAAGTAAAGCCCTTGAAAGAAGCACTGAAATCACTCCCCGCTTCTGCTGTGAAGTTATTACCGCAACAGATGGTTTATAGTACTATCCAGACTGAGAGTAAGAAAGTAGGAAACCAAAAAGTACAGTTGCATAGACTGAGTATACCCAGGGGAGAAACCTTTAAAGTCATTCTTTCCGATGGCACTGAAGTATTTTTAAATTCCGACACCCGCCTGTCCTATCCCACAGTATTCAAAGGAAAAGAAAGAGTCGTTTCACTGGAAGGAGAAGCCTACTTTAATGTGACCAAAGATACCCGACATCCTTTTATCGTAAAAAGCGGAAACGTGCAGGTGCGGGTGCTGGGTACGGAATTTAATATGTGCAGCTACTCTCCCGATGATGTGCGTGTCACTCTGATTGAAGGAAAGGTAGCTGTCAGCGATACTTGTGGTTTGCAAACCGTAGAAATGGAACCGGGACAAAGTGCACGGCTTGTTTCAGACGGAACGTTTGCCGTAGATGAAGTGGATACGGAATTGTTCTTGTATTGGAAAGAAGGCTTTTTCTATTTTGACGATGTGACATTGGCAGAGATGATGAAAGAAATAGGCAGGTGGTATAATATAGACGTTGAGTTTCGGAATACCGAGATAATGAACCTTCGTATGCATTTTCTGGCAAAGCGCCAACAAGATATAGCTGATTTGATTGAACTGATAAATAGAATGGAAAGAATCCATGCTCATTTGGAAGATGAGAGTTTGATTATCGAGTAAAAAACAGTTATTCAGCAAGAAATAAATCCGGCTTAAAAAATATTTTCCTGAAAATAAATCTATTTATGGGTAACCATTCTTTTATAAAACTCGTATAAATTAAAAAAAATAGATTTATTTAACCAATCGGATTTATGGAAAGACAAGCATGGAAATTGATTGTTTTGCTTTTGTTATTCTGCTATGTTCATTCACCTTATGTAGAGGCACAAGTTGATAATGGAAAGCAAATAACAATGGAATTTAAAAATGAAGGTTTGCCTTCTATTTTTAAACGTTTACAGAAATTATCGGGATATAAGGTACTTTTTATCTACGATGAAGTTCGTTCTTATCATTCTACCGGAAAGGTGGAGAAAGTTTCGGTTGAAGAAGCTTTGAAAGTAATTATTGGGAAGCATCCTTTGAAGTATGCTATTGAAGGGCAATTCATCAATATTACAAATAAAAATCCTCAGAAAGTCATTCCGGAAGTAAAGGGTAGAATTATTGCTGATGAAGACGGACTGCCTGTGATTGGTGCAACAATTCAGGTAGAAGGAACTTCCATTCGTACCATTACAGATGCGAACGGGAATTTCCGGATTGCCAATGTGCCTTATGGTAATCGGATAAAGATATCTTATGTAGGTATGCAGGCTCAATCGCTGTCTCCGAAAGCCCAGATGTCGGTGATATTGAAAACCGATACCAAGGCGTTGGATGAAGTGGTGGTGGAAGCAGGTATTATCCAGCGCAACAAGATGGGGTTTACCGGATCGTACCGGACAGTCAACCAGGAAGAACTGAAGGCTGTAGGTAATATAAACGTGCTTCAGAGTTTGAAAACACTCGACCCCTCTTTTGTTGTGGCTGATGATATGTCGATGGGTTCCGACCCTAATACCATGTCGAAAATTACGATGCGTGGCGGTACTACGATGACTATTTCCGGCATTTATGACGATACGACGACCAATCCCAATGAACCTTTGTTTATCTTGGATGGTTTTGAATCCACCCTGCAAGAGATTAATGATTTGGATATCAATAGAATTGAGTCTATCACTTTACTTAAAGATGCTGCTTCCACCGCCATTTACGGTTCGAAGGGAGCGAACGGCGTGGTGGTTGTGGAAACTATCAAGCCCAAAGCGGGCGAAGTGATGATTAATTATAGTGGTGACGCACAGGTGGCGTGGGCCGACCTGAGTGTTTACAACATGATGAACGCTGCCGAGAAACTGGAATTTGAAGTCTTGGCGGGTCGTTATGGTGATTTGAATGACTGGTCGGGCAACAAAGAAAGCATTGCCCAGTATCACCGGGCAATGGAGAACGTGAAAAGAGGAGTGGACACTTATTGGTTGAAAGTACCTGTTCAAACTGCCATTACACAATCTCATTCGTTGAATGTGTCGGGAGGTGATAAAGGATTCCTATATCAGATAGGTGCCATGTTTAAAGATATACAAGGAGTGATGAAAGGCTCTGCCCGCCAGACGTTCGGAGGAAATATGCGTATGACTTACCGTAAAAACAAGTTTAATATTTCTAATAACTTAAACGTGAATGTAACCAATGGTAATAACGGTGCATGGGGCTCTTTCTCTGAGTTTGTGAATGCCAATCCTTATTATCCGATGATAAATGAAGATGGTACCATATCTCGTGATTTGGATGTATACATACGCCCTAACTATACAGACGTAGTCGCTACCAATCCGTATTACAATGCCATGTTACCTTCGGAAGACAGGTCTAAGATACTTTCTGTTACCAACAATACCAATCTTAACTGGTATATTATTGACAATTTGCGTTGGACGGCTTCAATGAGTTTGGGTACTACCAATACGGATAATATGAATTTCACCGATCCGGCTCACACCAAGTATGCTACGTCGGATTATACCAAACAGGGTGAATATTCTTCATCAAAAACGAGAAGCTGGCGTTATATCATGAATACCGGTGTGGCGTATGCACTTTCTTTGAAAGAACATAATCTGACATTCAACGGCCGTGCCGAAATCAGGTCTACTTCTTCCAATACGGAGTCGTTTGTGGCTACCGGTTTCCCGAAAGGTGTGGGGCCTATCCCTTCTTTCGCCTATTCGTTCAAAGAAAACTCAACGCCCGGATATAACGAAAGTATCAGTCGCGGAGTTAGTTTTCTGGGTACTTTCAATTATAACTATAAGTATCGTTATCTGTTCGATGCCAGTATCTCAAGTGATGGTTCCACCTCTTTCGGGCGCGATAAGAAATTCCAGACATTCTGGTCGGTGGGAGCAGGATGGAATGTCAGTAAGGAAGCATTTGCCAAAGATTGGGACTGGATGCAGGAGCTGAAGTTGCGCGGTTCGTTCGGTAGTAACGGTAACCAGAATGTGAGCAACCTGACAAGTAATGTATACAGTTACTATGCGGGAAGTGATATATTCGGCACCGCTTCCTATCTCTCCGGCTATGCCAATCCTAACTTGGAATGGCAAGTGGTGAAGAAGACTTCAGTGGGTGTCGACCTTATGTTCTGGGAGAATCGTTTGTTGCTGACTATGGATTACTATCACACCAATACCAATCCGTTGGTAGTCTCCATCCAGCAGAAACCTTCCAGCGGGTTGTCCTCTTTGCCTATTAACCTGGGGCATCTGAATACCAACGGTTTTGAATTTAACGTAAGCTGGTATGCAATCAAAAACCTTGAAAAGCGCATTATGCTGAACTTCCGACTGAACGGGAATACCTATAAATCCGTATATGGTGGTTTTGGTGCGGCTCTGGCAAACTTGAACGATGCGTATAAAAAAGACTCCTCGGTAGATAGTAAGTTGAATGTAAACTCAATGATACAATATCAGGACGGCGAAAGTCCTTCCGCTCTTTTTGCAGTTCGTTCGCTAGGTATCGATCCGGCAACGGGTAAAGAAGTATTCCTCACCAAAAACGGAACACCTACCTTCGACTATAATGCCGATGACCGTGTGAAGATAGCCGATACGAATCCGAAAATACGCGGTGTATTCGGTATATCATTCACTTACAAGAACCTGCAAGCCAGTGTCAATTTGCGTTATAACTTCGGTTCGTATGCTTTCAACTCAGCGTTATTCAATAAGGTGGAGAATATTTCTGCATCCAATATCGCTCACAATCAGGATAAGCGTGCCTTGTACAGCAGGTGGAAGAATGCCGGTGATGTGTCACAGTTCAAAGGCATTTCGTTGAGTAAAACGACTCCTATCTCGTCTCGTTTTGTTCAGCGTGACAATTATCTCCGTGGTGAGAGCGCACGCCTTAGCTGGGACTTCTCCAGAGACGAATGGATTAAGCGTTTGTTCCTGAAAGACTTGCGTTTCAATGTTTCGTTTAATGATTTCTTCGATTTGAGCGAGATGAAGCGCGAAAGAGGGACAGACTATCCGTTCCAGAGAGCAGTCTCTTTCGGACTAAGTGCCCGTTTCTAGCGATACAATACATTAATTTATAAAGCATTAAGTATGAAAAGATATTTATATTTCATTTATTATACAGTAGCCGTAGGCTTCTTGACTTCTTGCAGTGACTTTCTGGACGTGGCGCCGAAAGACAAGGTATTGGAAGAAGACCAATACAGCACGGAAGCCGGTATTCATGGAGCTTTAAACGGGCTTTACAGGCAGTTCATATCTACCTCCCTTTACGGAGCGAATTTATCTCAGACAGCTCTCGACGCAATGGGACATTACTATACGTATCCCCCGACACAACCGTCGACCAGCAAACTGTCTTCTACTCTGTTTTTTCTCTGTAACGGGCGGTCTGAAGAATATGGGGCGGCAGAAAACATATTTGCCGATGTATGGAAAAAAGGATATAATACGCTTCTCAATGTCAATTACTTCCTGAAGAGCATGGAAGGCTCGACTGCTGTTATCGGCAGTAATAATAAAGATGTATTGATGGGCGAGGCATACGGATTGCGGGCTTATCTCCATTTCGATCTTTTCCGTTTGTTCGGCCCCTGCTGGGAAGATCGTTCAAACATCACAAAGATACTGCCTTATAGCAGAAGCACGGATATGATATTGAATCATGTGGGTTATGAAGAAGATGTGTATTCTACTGCCGATGAATATCTGGAATATGTATTGGGAGATATCCGTAAGGCAGAGCAGTTGCTGGCTGCAGATCCTATCCTCTCCGATGATACCGCCATCAGTAAAGAACTGATAAGTGATTTTTATAAGAACCGCAACCGGCGCATGAACTATTATGCGGTGAAAGCCCTCGAAGCCCGTGTATTGCAATACATGGGAGACTATAAGAATGCGGCTATCGCAGCCAAGATAGTGACCGACCAGATAAGCAATGAAGGAAAAACGTTCAAATGGACGGATATTACAAAAGTGCTTGCCAACAAAGATTATTCTTTCTTCAATGAAGTAGTCTTCGGTATCAATAATCCGGATATGCTTTCTAATTTCAACTCTTTCTACAATAAGACAGATATCACTGACTTTTATGCGGTTGACCGCGACAATCTGGTTCAGAACATCTATGCCGGTTTTGGCGATAACCTGAAAGCGATAATAGATGTCCGTGCCCGGCAGTGGACGGAAAGTAACGACCAGGGAGGAAGTTCCAATATCTCTTATTCGCAGAATGGAACCTACATTTCTAACAAGTTTAACATTACAACGAATACGAACCTTCCTGCATTGGTCGATTTCCAGCCGTTGATTCGTATTACCGAGATGTATTACGTCCGTGCGGAAGCCGCTTTAAAAGATGGCGATAAGAAGACGGCTGCCGGATTATTGAACACCATCGCTTCTCATAGGGGTATCCCGGATACCAGCTTTTATTATCTGACCGAGAATGATACGGACGAACAGTTCTATTCTCACATTCTGAGTGAGTATTATAAGGAGTTCTATGGAGAAGGGCAAGTTTATTTTTACCATAAGCGGATGAAGAGCAAACAGATGTTTCCCGGATATGGGGGAGCTCCGGCATCGATAAACACAGATGCGATGTACAATATACCTATTCCGAATATTGAAACGGATATATAATAAAGTCTTTAAAAATAAATTCAATATGAAAAGAAACAGTTTTAAATGGTGTGTCTGTGCACTTCTATTCCTGGGGATAGGATGGGCATCTTGCGCTGACGAGGATTTAATGACTTACGAAGATGTACCTCGAATTTATTTTAAATATGCGGATACTTCC
The DNA here is from genome assembly GCF_042854785.1 of Bacteroides sp. f07. NCBI lineage: Bacteria > Pseudomonadati > Bacteroidota > Bacteroidia > Bacteroidales > Bacteroidaceae > Bacteroides > Bacteroides sp. f07. Next base: position 1,129,860 of record NZ_BAABXI010000003.1, read on the forward strand.
GATTTTGGTGATAGAGATGATCAGATAACTGTCAATATGGGATATGACAGACCGTTGAAAGACGATAGTATCATCAGGATTCCCATCAAGTTGATGGGACGGGTTGCGAAGGAAGACCGTGCGGTGAAAGCAGTGTTGATGTCCGAGGAGTCTACCGCTACCGAAGGCAAAGATATAGAGATTCTGTCCGCCTGTCTGCCTGCCGACTCAATCTTTGGTTTTGTGGCAGTACGGCTGAACCGTACGGAAACAGTGGATAAAGAAATGCTGTTTGCCCGCATTCGTCTGGCTTCAAATGAGAATTTCCACACGGATTACTCCACATCCATAAATGATAAAGGAAATGATAGAAACGGATTGATTTACAATATATACTTTACGGCATTGGCGGAGAAGCCCAGTCTGTGGGCGGCTTCATATTCGTCGATGACTCTGGAAAGTATATTCGGCTCATACAGCAATACTAAAATGAATGTGATATATGAGGCTTGCGGAGTGACAAGAGAATTCTTTGAAATAGATCCTGATGATAACGACCCGACAGGAAATGCGACATATACAAAACGCTTTCAAAGGGAAGTTTCTTTTGGAATGGTTTCACTCATCAATCGCTATTTAACAAAATATAAAGAAGAACATGGAGAACCTTTGCTGGATGAATTTGGCGAAGAGGTTAAGGTTCCTCTGGGTATTCAATAAAAAGATGACGGATATGAAATATAAGATAGATTTAAGAATAATAATTGTATGTGTCGGGATACTGTCTCTGACGGCGTGCAATGAAGACAAGGGCAATTATGACTATGAAGCAATCAACCGGGTGACAGAAATTACTAACATTCAAGAGAGCTATACGGTTGAAGTGGGAGAACAACTGATGATTACCCCAAAACTCGATACGTCTTCGGGCAATGCGGATAATCTGGATTGTACGTGGTATTATAGAAGCGGGTCAACATGGGAAGTATTACAGGAAGGCAAAGATCTCGATTTTGTCATAGCCGATCCCATCGGTGCTCCGAACACTACATATACGTGTGCTTTTGAAGCTAAGAATAAAGTGACGGATGTTGCTTACCGGCAGATTTTCAGTATAAGGGTATCAGGAACTTTCAACAGGGGATATGTCCTGCTGTATGAGAAAGAAAACGAATTTGATATGGGAATGATTGTTCAGAATGCCCAGAATCAATGTATCCCTAAGTATGACATATTAGCTTCTACCGCGCCTTCCCTGCAACGTGAAGGGGTGAAGCCTTATGAACTCAAAATCTTCACCGACCCCACTGCTCCCCATCCGTATAATACGGACGGATCCGGCCGTTCGGTATATGTGCTGACCGACCATTATACGACACGTTTGAGAGTGGCCGATTTCAGTTGGGATCCTTCTTACGATATATCCAATTCCGTAGAAAACGGTTCACCTGTCCATCAGAACTATATAGCTGCCGGGCGGCCTATTGTTGCGGAGAAGATGAAAGTCAGCTTTTTCCCTTTAAGTGGTAATTTTAAGCCTCATGTCTATATATATATGAATGAGGACGACGGAAAAGGGAATTGGTATATGTACAACACTTATCCGGTATACTACTTCCTTTCCTTTCCGATGAATGCTTATCGTACGGGAAATACCGTATACGATAGTGAGCGTTTCGAGCCTGCTCCATTCCTATTGTGTGGTCCTAGAATTACGCTGTTTTTCAATGAGGAAAATAATAAATTCAGTTGCCAGACTACGTACCGTGGTTCTAATGATTTCACTACATCGTTCTTCTTTACCGAGAACTTCCTGGATGAAAGTTCCGACCATATCTTCAATTTTAATGATGGAAATGAAGGGTTGCTGTATATGGGCGAGCGTTATTCTACAGTGAGTAAAATGACGGCTTTCGCCTTTCTGAAACAGGGTGACGGTAGATTTAAATTTATTGAATTTGGTTTCCAGTCGAGCACTACCGCTCTGGTGACAAAAGACAATAAACTGAGGACGTGTATGTTCGATGCTTCTACGGGAATAGACCGTGCCAAGTTTATTGCTGCCGCTCCCGAACCCAACAATGCATTTATTTACTATGCCACGGAAGACAACCGGGTATTTTATGCCGATGTATCGGGCAGCAATGCAGTGGTAAGGGAAATTACGGACAAAGTTATCTCCGATGGTTATAATGAAATAACCTCTTTGAAGTTTATGATTCCCAGCACGAGCAGCAAATATCTGGGAATTGCTACTTACAACAGCTCTTTGGGAAAAGACGAAGGAGGCAGAATAGACTTTTATGAAATGCCAAGTGTGTCTTCCGGCGAACTTACCCTGGCAAAGCATGAGGTGAATGATGATGAAACGATAGAGATGTCGTGGAAAGGTTTTGGAAAGGTAGTGGATATAGATTATAAACCTTAAACGATTTGGAAAGATGAAAAAGATGAAACTTAGAAAAATAGCAGGCCTGCTGGCGGTGGTTGGCGGTTTTTGCAGCTTTCTGGCAGGATGTACGGATGACATCAACAATTATGAGAAACAGACTCCTGCTGAGGCTACCAACAAAGTGTTTATCAGCGAGAAGTACGCTTCGCTAGCTTTCAATGCCCAGCGAACGGTGGAGGGTGAGGTTGCCAACATGGATACATTGGTTGCCAAGCTGGTGGTCAACTGCACGACCCCTGCAGGAGGTGAGTTGAAGGTGAAAGTGACGATTGATACCTTGTTGGTAGACGTATACAATAAAAAGAATAAAAGTACCTATCACCGATTGCAAGGCAATTGGATTAAGCTGGATAAATCGACGCTGACTATTCCCGAAGGAAGTATGGAATCATCAGATACGCTTACCGTGGCCCTCGTCCGCTCTTTAAACCTATTCACCAGTATGGATGGCTACATCATGCCTGTCCGCATCACTTCGGCCTCAGGTTATGATGCACAAGTAGATTATAGTAAAAGAGTCTCTTATCTGACTTTGGATGTGACGCAGGAGAATGGGGTAGGATTTGAAGAAGGAAAAAATAGTGTGATGGTTACAGGAAACGAAAGTTTCACCGGATGTGAACTGCCCCTTATGGCTTATATTGCATCAGACAATGATATCAACGTAGCTTTGGAAGTGGATAATAATCTAGTTGCAACTTTCAACAGCCAATATGGAACTGATTTCAAAACTCTTCCTGTTGGTGACTGGGAGTTGTCTGACGTCACACTGCCGGCAGGCGCCACCTCTACTACGGGGCGTATCACCTACAAGGGGAATGCTTCGCAGTTTGCCGGTGACAATTATCTTGTTCCTGTCAAAATAAACTCAATTACCTCGCCGGGTGCGACGGAACCTGTCAAGACGATGCGTACCGATGTCTATTATCTGGTTATAAATTCCGTATCCGGTGGATATACGCTTGAAGAAGATGATTCCGCATTCGGTGGCGTGCAAGAGCCGGACAGATCTGCTTACAAAGCCATATCGGACGAATATAAATTTACCGTAGGCAGTTGGGATAGTATGTTTGAAGGAAGTTTTTGGGTATTGGATGTTCCGGCAAGCGTTACCATCGACTTGGGACGTGAAGTAAGTAATATAACCGGAATATATCTCAGGGCGAACAATAGCACGATGTCTCCCGCAAGTATGGACTTGTCTTATGCCGGAGAGGAAATGTATGATGCTACCCGCCTTCTGGTAAATCTCGGTTCCGTGGAACTTCCCAGCCGATGTGAACATATGTACTACAAATTTGCGAAACCTGTTACCGCCCGCTACATCGGGTTGAATAATATGGTAGCCAAATCATCGTTCTATTCTTGCAAAGATTTTTATATATATACTCAAAATGAATAATCCATGAAAAAGTTATTAGTAATGATTCTTCCTGCGTTCCTTTTTACAGGAAGTTTGTTTGCACAACAGTCTACCGTCAGTGGTGTGTGGGAACGGGGAAAGACGAAAGCAGTTAAAATGTTCAAGATTGCAGAAGACAGCGGTTTGTCCGAAGTAGCTGCCTCGCCATTGGGCGAAGACGGTAGTTTCCGGATGACGTTTACACCAGAAAAGGAAGGTTATTTCGTGTTGGGTACTTCTTCTTCGGTATCTCAGAATCGGTATACATTTTATATGAAGCCGGGAGACCCGTTGAATGTGCGGATAATGCCCGAAAGTTATGAACTGATAGGAAAAGAGAATACGGCCGAGAACAAGGAAATGGCCCGTTGGCACGATTTTATTTTTCCGCTGGAAGATAAAGCCGTATATTTTATGGGAAAACACAGTACGTATGTAGATTTCTTTCCGCTACTGGAAGAAAAGCTCGACAAGATGAACTCTTATAAGGTGAAGAAGACGAAGAATAAGGTTTTCGACACTACATTTGCCGATTATCGTAAGTATGATATGCTTTTCAATGCCGTACAGTTTATTTACACAGTAAGGTCGGCGCATCCGCAGAAAGAAGATTTCATCGACTATTATCGTCAATTAGATATTCCCGCCCTTGCCCGCACCACAAGTATCCTCAATTATCCCAATGGAGCGCGCTTGTTTGTCAATGCCTATATGCTCAGTCTTATGGTGTCCGACTCTCCTGCAGCCGCAGAGAAACGAAAGACCCCCGTTACGGCTATGTTGAAGGAAGACGTCGCGTTGATTGGCAATGATACTATCAAAGGAGAAATCACATTGATGTTCAGTGGAATGAACAAGACGCAGGTAGGTTTGGAGCAATATAAGAAGGAATATGGCAGTTTCTTGGTTACCGACAACCAGAAGAAGCGTTGGCAACGCATTGAGGATAACTTCAAGGAGAATGTGGAGAAAAAGACCCCCATCAACTTTACTTTCCCCGATGCAGGAGGAACCGACGTATCCCTTTCCGAATTTCGTGGTAAGGTGGTGTATATCGACATCTGGGCTACCTGGTGCGGTCCGTGCAAAAGAGAGATGCCGGCTATGAAAGTATTGGAAGCCGAATATAAAGACAATAAAGACATCGTATTCATGGGCGTTAGCGTAGATGCAAGAAAGAATATCCAGAAATGGAAAGACTTCCTGGTGAGTGAACAGCTTCCCGGCGTGCAGCTTTTTGCCGGAGATATGGCAGGACCTACGTTATCCAAACCTTATAACATCAAAGGTATCCCCCGTTTCATGTTGGTGGGCAAAGATGGAAGTTTAATTTATATGGATGCTCCGCGGCCTTCTTCTTCCGAGATACGGGCGGTGCTGGATGCTGCATTGAAGAAATAAGCGTTTCTCAATCGGTTGATATAGAATTACTTCACAAAATGCAAATACCAGAGTCGGTGGGTATATAGATACAGTCTGCTGGGCATATATACCCACCGTAGTGGAGCTATATATCCACCGCGGTACATCTATATATCCACCAAGCAGGGAATGAATGCTTGCTTTTCACTTGAATATAAGAGTAATAAATCATGAAATACTTCCAACTAATCATGTGCTTTCTGTTTCTTCCTTTGATGGTAAACGGAAAGGCGAACGTAGACAGCATCCGTCTCTCCATAAAATATATGGAAGATGGCTTGAGGACAAAAGAAGTCATTGTAGCACAAAAGAGTTTTGCTCCCGATTTCTCCATCAACATTTATTCGTTGCCTTTCGCATCCGGCTTGTTGCAACAGATTATGGAAGGTATTACTTTCCAAGCCATCCGGCCGGACTGGCAGGGAATGAAAACAGAAGGAAGCGTCACCAGTCTGGAAGTCCGTTTTGCATTGGCTGACGGAAAAGAAGAGAAGAGCATGGTAGCTTTCAATGAGTCCGGCAAGATTCTCTTTGTCGATTATTTTGACCGGTTGTTCGGTGATAGCCGTTACCGGAAGTCGTCGTTGGTAGCCGTTCTGCCTTTTCAAGTAGAAGGCGGTTCTATCATCTTGTCCGCCCGTTTGAACGACAGTCCCCGGGTGATGTCGTTCTTGCTCGATACGGGAGCCGACGGAATGGCTATCCGCCGTTCGTTGGCAGATAGTATCGGATTGAAAGTCAGCCGTTCGCAAGAAACGAGCGTTGTAGGCGGACGGAAAACGGTGCAGATATCTTCCGATAATACACTTCGTCTGTCGGACAGTTTATCTTTGAAAAGGCAGAATATTGCCATCTTCGAGAATGTGCGTAACGGTACGGATGGCATCATCGGGCTGAACCTGATAAGAAAGTATATCACTGAAGTGGATTTTGATACACAGACCATATCGTTATATACTTACGGTGAGTACAGCTTTCGGAGGAAAGGGCGCACTATTCCTTTGAGGGCGCCGAGCCTTATCATGTTACCTTCCAAATTAAACTTGACAGGGCATAAAGACATTTCAGGTAATTTTATAATGGATACGGGAGCTAATTATTATTTGATAGCTTTTAGTCAGTTTGTTCGTGAGAATAGGTTACTGTTGAGTGGCTTCAAGCCCGAAGGAAGTGGGGCAACGGTGAGTCTGGGGCATTCTACACCTGTTTATTATGGTCGTGCGCGTTCATTGAAGGTAGGCAGTCTGACGAGAAAGAATATCCCCGTAACTTTACAGGCTTCTACAAGTGGCGATACTTCGGACCATACTGATGTAGACGGATCAATAGGGATACAGTTTTTCAGTAACTTCAATTTTACAATTGACTTGCTGAGGAAAGTGATACATCTGTCTCCTCGTAAGAAGTTAAAATAAGGTATTCTTCTAGTAATGGCAGTGCGGCTATAGTCTAGGGAAACTTTCTGCAAAAGTATGTCAGTTGAATGAAGAAACATGATTAAAAAATGTTCATTTGAATTAATAACCTGAAGTTTTTTGAGTTATCTTTGTTGTAGCTAATTAAACAATAATAAGATGACTATTATTTTTCCTTCACCCATCTTCGGTCCTGTTCATTCCCGCCGTCTGGGTGTTTCTTTGGGGATTAACTTATTACCGGATGACGGTAAAGTGTGTTCATTCGACTGTATTTACTGCGAATGTGGTTTCAATGCCGAACATCGTACGAAAAAGCATCTTCCTACCCGTGAAGAAGTCCGCACAGCTCTTGAAGAGAAACTGAAAGATATGCAGGCAAATGGTCCTGCTCCCGATGTACTGACATTTGCCGGAAACGGTGAGCCGACTGCGCATCCCCATTTCCCGGAAATCATAGAAGATACGCTTGCGCTCCGCGATACCTATTTTCCGAAAGCGAAAGTAAGTGTATTAAGCAATTCTACGTTTATCGATCGTCCCGCTGTCTTTGATGCGCTGAATAAGGTTGATAATAATATTCTGAAATTGGATACGGTGGATGAAGAATATATCCATCAGTTGGACCGTCCGAACGGAAAATATTCCGTAAAGAAGGTTATTGAGAAAATGAAAGAATTCAAAGGAAACTGCATCGTACAGACAATGTTTCTGAAAGGTGGTTATCAGGGAAAAGACATGGATAATACGTCCGATAAATATGTACTTCCTTGGATAGAAGCGGTGAAAGAAATAGCTCCTAGCCAGGTGATGATATACACGATTGACCGTGAAACGCCTGATCATGATTTGCAGAAAGCTACCCATGAGGAGCTAGACCGGATTGTCTCTTTACTGGAAAAAGAGGGTATTTCGGCAACGGCTTCTTACTGATTGAGGAATTGAAAATACAAACAAAACAGCTTTATCAATTAGGATGGTATGTTTTATCAATAATATATGATTGGTAAAATAAAAAAGACTTTTTAGGTAGGGTATTGAAAGATTGATATGGTATTTATATATAAGATAGAATAAGTCTGATAAACATGAAAAACTTGAATTTGACTCTTTTCACATTAGCGGGAATCTCTTCGATACCTGCCACGCTATTCGCCGGACAAGCACAACCGGAGAAAAAGCCGGTTGACAAACAACAGCCGAACATAATTCTGATTGTAGCCGATGACCTCGGATATGGTGACCTGAGTTGCTACGGTGCTCATCGCATTTCTACACCGGGTATGGACCGCATAGCAAACGAAGGAATCCGCTTTACGCAGGGATTCTGTACGGCAGCTACTTCCACCCCCAGCCGTTATTCCGTTATGACCGGACTATATCCGTGGACGAATACGGAAGCAAAAATCCTTCCGGGCAATGCAGCATTGATTATTGATACGAAAAAGATAACCTTGCCTAAACTGATGAAGCAGGCAGGCTATGCTACCGGCTCCGTCGGAAAATGGCATATCGGACTGGGAGACGGTAATGTAGACTGGAATAAAGATGTCCATCCCGGAGCAGCCGAAATCGGATATGATTATTCATTTATTCAGGCAGCTACCAATGACCGTGTTCCATGCGTCTTCCTTGAAAACGGACGTGTAGTGGGACTCGACCCCAATGACCCGCTTTATGTGGATTACCGTAAGAACTTCTCCGGTGAACCTACCGGAAAGAATAACCCTGAATTGCTCCGGATGCATCCGAGTGTAGGGCATGCCGGTTCGATAGTAAACGGTGTTCCCCGTATCGGATTTCAAAAAGGCGGTAAGGCGGCACAATGGAAAGATGAAGAAATGGCGGAGCTATTCCTAGATAAAGCCAAGCAGTTTGTCAACGACCATCAAAATGCTCCTTTCTTTCTCTATTACGGACTGCACCAGCCACACGTGCCCCGTGTTCCGAATGAACGTTTTGTCGGTAAATCGGGTATGGGACCTCGTGGAGACGTAATCCTTGAAGCTGACTGGTGCGTGACCGAATTCCTTAATGAACTGGATAAACTGGGATTGGCAGAAAATACAATCGTAGTATTGACCAGTGACAATGGTCCGGTACTTGATGACGGATATAAGGATGATGCAGTGGAGTTGGTAGGCGATCATAAGATAGCAGGTCCGCTTCGTGGTGGAAAAACAAGTATGTTTGATGGTGGTACACGTATTCCTTTCATGCTTCGTTGGCCGGCAGCAGTGAAACCGCAGGTATCCGATGTCTTTGTATGCCAGATGGACTTGCTTGCTTCTTTTGCTTCTTTGTTGGGACAAACTTATTCGGATAAACTGGATAGCGAGAATACATTGGACGCTTTCTTGGGAAAGAGCAAGAAAGGACGTGAAGAACTGGTCATCGAAGGTATGTTCAATTATGCATACCGTCAGGGAGATTGGGCGTTGATTCCACCTTATTATAATCCTTACAGTAAAGAAGATGGTGAATTTATCGGTCTGGGGTATGGTTATAAGCTCTATAACCTGAAGAAGGATATCGGGCAACAAGAAAATCTGGTAGATAAATATCCGAAAAGACTGGGTGAAATGATTAACCGTTTCGAATATTTGAAATCAACAACAAATAAAGTGACACGATATTAATTTTTTAGGGTGTGGGTTTATTTTAAATCCACACCTTCATCAGCAAAATGCAAAAAAGATAAACATTAATTTGACATTACTTTTTAAGTATTTAAGTGACTTGCTGATACTGTGTTCCACAGTTTTAATACTGATGCCAAGTTTATCGGCAATCTCCTGATAACTAAGATTTTCTTCACGACTAAGGAGAAATATTTCCTTTTGCCTGGGAGGAAGTGCATTAATAAGTAGTTGCAGGTATTCCTTTAATTCATTGGCATATATATCCTCTTCAATTTCATAAAAAGTCTCTATATTAGTTTCGCTGAAAGCTCTAAGTACAGATATCTTATAAGAATTTTCATTGAAACTTCGTTTGAAGGAGTTAAATACAATATTGCGGGTAATAATAAATAAGAATCCTTTAAAATTTTCATCTTCTTTGAGAAGAGCCCGACTTTCCCAAAGTTTAATAAAGACTTGCTGAACTATTTCTTTGGAATCATCAATGGAATTGATGTATAACCGTGTGAAGTTGTACATTGCATTCCAGTATTGTTGGTAGAGAAAAGAAAATGCTTCGTGACTACCATTTTTTAGTTGTAATATTGCTTCTTTTTCGTTCATTAGCAACAATAAGTAATAGATTCCGTTTGTTGCAAAGATAGAGAAATAAATGATAATATATATTTTTTTGAAAATAAATTAGATTTAAGAGGGGGGCAGATGTAGTTTGATTGTATTTATAATAAAGAGCAAAATAATACTCATTCATAAATCGAATGTAAAATGGGAAGTTTGAAGTCATTAGAACTTATTAAAAAATTGTTTTCCGGAAATATGAAACCTTCAGAAAGAGTTTTATTGTCGGAGGAAGAGCCGATGAAACAATTCTTGTGGAAACAATTAGAGCAAAAGTCTAGTACTTATCTGACAGATAAAGTTGATCCTTCGGAGATGTGGGCGCGGATAGTCGCTGCATGCTGGGAAGAAAATAAGATAGCAGAGCGTAGAGCTAGAAAAATTCGTCTTTATTATCTTTCTGCTGCTGTCATTGCTCTTTTATTGGTTAGCACCTGGACTGTGAATTATTTGACTGACTCTTATATAAAAGTGATAGCTCCCGCTAATCAGAAAATAGCATTAACACTGCCTGATAGCTCTAAGGTGTGGCTGAATGCAGGAAGTACGATTCGTTATCGAAAAGATTTTCGTGATGAACGTAAGATATTGTTGGAAGGAGAGGCATTTTTCGATGTAGAAAAGTTACCGTCACATCCTTTTAGAGTTCTTTTCAATGATGCTTGTGTAGAAGTAAAGGGCACGGAGTTCAATATCAGGTCGAATATGACTGTGGCAGAAATAACATTGTATTCCGGACGAATTGATTTTCAGCCGGAAGGCAAAGAAAATATTGCAATGAAACCATTGGAACGTATTATCTATACAGTAAAAGGACAGAAGGTGAAACAGGAAACTGTCAATACCGAATATGATTGGCGAAGTGATGAATATCGTTTTGTGGATAAGCCGATGGATGAACTGGTTGATTTTATCAATAACTATTATAAAGTTCATTTAGAAATAGAAGATTCATTGTACAAGACCTATTTGTTTTCCGGAAATATAGCGAAAACGGAGAAGTTGACCGATGTACTGGAAAAGATTTGTTTGATTATGGAAATGAACTTCAAGCAAAAGGGAGACACAATAATATTGTATTAACACGTATAAAAATCAACGAAATAAAATAGTCATAAAGTGCTGCAGAACCGATCGACTATTGACCTTTCTAACTTTAATTATTTTTTCGAATCTAAGTTAAATTTAATATGAAAATCTTATGTCTAAGAGGATGGCATTGGAGAAGTATACTCCTTCTTCTATTGCTATATCCCACTATGGTTTGTGCCAGCCAAGAGAAAATCACAGTAAAGGGTCAGTCGGTAACGCTACGGCAGGTTATCCGTATTATAGAGAAAAATAGTGATTATACATTTTTCTTTAAAGCCAATGACGTAGACGGGCAAGTCGCAAAGAATCTGAATTGCGAAGGAACGGTTCAGGAAGTATTGGATGTGGCTCTTAAAGGAACAAGCCTGAAATATGTAATTAAGAATAATCAGATTCTTCTGGTTCCTAGTAAAACAGAAGAAAAGAAAACCGAATCACAGTCTACTCAACAAAAAAAACAACGAGTTATTACCGGTACTATTATTTCGGGTGAGGATAATCAACCCATTATCGGTGCTAATGTCTGGTTGAAAAATAGTGCGATTGGTACTATCACTGATATGGATGGTAAATACACTATCAAAGTAGAAGGTTTAGGTGGAGTGCTGACATTTTCGTATATCGGAATGAAACCACAGGAAGTTTTGATTAACGATCAAAGAAACATAAATATTACATTGATGCCTGATACGGAAGTATTGGATGAGGTTGTGGTAGTGGGTTACGGAAACCAGAAGAAGGAAAGCGTGGTAGGTGCTATATCTACACTGGATATGACTAAGCTTAAAGTCCCGGGTTCGTCTATCTCGAATGTTTTGGCAGGGCAGCTCGCAGGTGTGGTTGCCATTAGCCGTTCCGGTGAACCGGGAAAAGCTAGTGCAGCAGAGTTCTTTATCCGTGGTGTGTCTTCTTTCAAAGGATCGGCTACTCCGTTGGTTCTGGTGGATGGCATCGAACGGGAACTGGATTTGGTGGATACCGATGATATTGCTTCTTTCTCTATTCTGAAAGATGCTTCTGCTTCTGCCGTATACGGTGTGCGTGGTGCGAATGGAGTAATCATCATCACGACGAAGAAAGGTTCGGAAGGAAGGCCGAAAATTAATGCACGTGCGGAGTTTGGAGTCACTTCGCCGACAAAGATGGTTGACTTTGTAAATTCAGCTCAATGGGCAGAATTGTATAATGAGGCGAAAGGAATGGAATATTACACTCCTGACGATATTCGCAAATATCGTGATGGCTCTGATCCGGATTTATTTCCGAATGTGAATTGGGCGGATGAGTTGTATCGGAATACGGCTACGAATCAACGTGTCAATTTGAGTATTAGCGGTGGTGGTGATATTTGTAAATATTACGTTTCCGGTTCGTTCTATAATGAAGGCTCTATATTCAAAAACGTGCAGGATAAATATGACTACAACTCTTCTATCAATTATAATAAGTTTAATTTCCGTGCTAATATGGATTTCTCGCTTACGCGAAGTACGGTATTGAATATCAATCTTGCTAATATTTACGAAAAAGCTTTTGCTCCGGGAGCGAAGAAGAGTGATATTTGGGGATATACGTTTTCAACCTCACCTAATGCTTTCCCGGTAGAATATTCAAATGGTAAACTCTCGTCTCCATCTGCTAACTCTGGAAATAATCCTTGGAACTTATTGGTACATTCCGGCTATCAGGAACAATTTTGGAATTCAGCCCAGTCATTGATTGGTTTGACGCAGGATTTAGGTGATTTAGTCACTAAAGGTCTGACAGCTAATGTCAAGTTCTCGTGGGATGCATTTAATACTTCCACCCAAAAGCGCACAAAGAATCCTACTCGTTACCATGCTCAGGGACGTGACCCTGAAACGGGGGAATTGATAATGGGCTCCCCAGTTGCTACCGGCAGTGATGAATTGGCTTATAGCAGAGAGTCAGAAGCCAAAATGACAACTTACTTAGAAGCTTCGTTGAATTATAACCGGGTGTTTGCACAAAAACATCGTGTGGGGGTTTTGTTCTTATACAACCATAAGTTATTGCGTAAATTGCAGGATAGTGATAAATTCAAATCTCTTCCTTACAAGAACCAGGGAATTGCAGGACGTGTGACGTATGCTTTCAAAGATACGTATATGGGCGAATTTAACATGGGATATAACGGTTCGGAGAATTTTGCACCAGGACATCGGTTCGGCTTTTTTCCGGCTGTTGCCGTAGGATGGGTGGTTTCCAATGAAAGTTGGTTTGAACCTGCGGTGAAAGTGGTTGATTTCTTGAAATTCAAGTTCTCTCATGGTTTGGTAGGTAACGACCAGATTGGTAACGACAGTCGTCGTTGGATTTACGAACCTACTATTGTAAGTGGTGCCTCATGGGGATATGGTGCTACAGGAAATAACGGAGGAACTTCTAGCCTTCGTATTGGAGAAGTAGAAAATCTGAATGTAAGCTGGGAAGAAGCACGTAAGACAAATGTAGGTGTAGAGTTCTCATTGTTTGGAAAGTTAAAGGTACAAGCTGATTATTTTTATGAAAAACGTACCGGAATATTTATACAACGCGAGGGATTGCCGGATATTGCAGGTGTAAGTTCTAAACCGTATGTCAATTTAGGATCTACCTTGAATAGAGGTTTCGACGGTTCTATGGAATATGCTCAACAAGTGGGACAAGTTTTCCTGACAGCAAGAGCTAATTTCACCTATAATAGAAATAAGGTGCTTGATAACGACCAACCTGCAAAGGAATATGCTTATCAGGAATATATCGGTAAGTCTTTCGGGAAGAATAGCAGTTATCAGCCTTTTGGATTAGTTGCTTTAGGGTTGTTCCAAAGCCAGGAGGAAATAGACGAAAGTCCCGTACAAACATTTGGAGAGTATCGTGTAGGTGATGTGAAATATCAGGATATAAATGGCGATGGTAAAATTGATACGTATGATAGAGTTGCTTTGGGATATACCAATTTGCCGGAGATGATTTATGGCTTTGGTGTGACAGCACAATGGAAGGATTGGGATATTAATGTGTTCTTTCAGGGAGTGGGACATACTTCTATTTTTACGAGTGGAGGTACGATGCGTCCGTTCACTAGCGGAAATTTAGAACGTTCTGCCATCAATGCTGATTTGTATGATAAAGTGTGGAAAACTACTAATACTCCCGAACAGAATGCAAATGCGATTTATCCACGTCTGAGTATGCAAAATGGTCCGGGGTCTTCAAATAATAACCAGACTTCTACTTTAACTATGAATAATGGACGTTTCTTACGTTTGAAGAATTTTGAAATGGGATATACTTTACCTAAATCAATTTTAAATAGGACATTTATCAAGTCGCTTCGTTTCTATGTGTCCGGCAACAATTTGTTGACATTTAGTAAATTCAAACTTTGGGACCCTGAAAAGGGTGGAGGTGATGGTTCCGGTTATCCCCCTCTGCGTGTCGTTTCTTTTGGTTTAAATGCTAATTTCTAAATCTAATTATAAAGATGAAAAAGTTATATATAGCAGCATGTTTTTGTCTGGCGTTGATGAATACTTCGTGTGATAGCTTCCTTGATAAACAGGAAGATGAAGCTCTTACCTTCGATAAAATATGGAATACTCGTGAAAATACGGAAAAATATTGGCGTAATGCAATGTCATTCCTTCCCGATGATGCAGGAGACTGGTCGTATGCTCCCTGGCATGCAGCTACTGACGAGGCTATTCTTGCCTGGACACGTGATTCGGAGAAGATAAATGCCGGTTCCTGGAATCCTTCCAATGTTCCTTATTATGAAATGAATCATTATTATAAAGGAATACGTGAATGTAATATCTTTCTGCAAAATGTGGACCGTTGTACCGATCCGATTGCAACTGAAGATATGAAGGCTATGTGGAAAGCACAAACTCATTTTGCCAGAGCCTATTATTATTTTATGATGATGCGGATATATGGTCCGGTATTTTTGATTGGCGACGAGATAATGGATGCTACAGCATCTACGGAAGCATTGGCTCGCCCGCGAAATACGTGGGATGAATGTGTCTCCTATGTGGTAAGCGAAATGATTGCTCTGATTGAAAATCCGATTGTGACAGATGGTTGGAAAAGTGACTCGGACAAAGGGCTGGCAACCAAAGGAGCTTGTCAAGCTGTGATTTCCCGTCTGAGATTATATTGTGCACGCGATTTATTTAATGGAAACCAACTATATGCATCAGTTAAGAATCCTGATGGAACACCTCTGTTTCCATTGCAATATGATAACAGTAAATGGTTGGAGGCTGCCAAAGCTGCTCGTGTATTAATTGATAATCCACTTTATAAACTATATCGGGGAGATGACAATGATCCTTACGAAAACTATTTTGATGTACTTTGGAAAACTTGGAATAGTGAACTTATATGGACTACTGGCTATAAAGGTGGATATAACATAGGGGTACATACAGCTCCGGGAGCTATTGGTGGCACTGCTTATGGAGGATGTTCCGTTACGCAGCAACAAGTAGATGCATACGCTATGAAAAATGGTTTATATCCTATTTCCGGTTATGATAATGACGGTAAACCCTTCGTTAACCCGGAATCCGGCTATGAAGATGCTGGATTGAGTGCCTGGACTTATCCGAATTGGTTGGGAGCTTCTGCGCCTTCGGGGGCAAAGATGCCGAATATGTTCAAAGATAGAGAACCTCGTTTTTATGTTTCGATATTTTTCAGCGGGCTTGAATGGAAATTTGGTTCCTCAAAGAAAAAGATATCTTTAGCCGATGGCGGTAACTCTGCTGTTTCGCACGACCGTAGCCGTGCTGGTTATTTAATGGCACGTTTTTATGACCATCGTTCCAATTCTGCAACCAATCAGTGGGGCAACTTGACTTATCCTACATTCCGCTTGGGTGAGATATATCTGAATTATATTGAATCAGTGTTGGAGTGTAAGAAACGGGGTGTAATAATGCCGGCTGATTATGAAAGTAAAGCAATGGAATGTTGGGCTGATTTACGTGATCGTGTGGGTTTACCTTCTATTGTAAGTGTCTATCCCAATGCAGATGTAGATAAGTTGATTGAGCTCTGCCGTCAGGAACGTCGTATAGAGTTGGCATTCGAAGGACACCGTTATTTTGATACGCGTACATGGATGATTGCCAAGACAACGGATGCAGGACCTGTTTGGGGAATGAATGTAAATGCAAAAACGTCTGGTGATGTTACTCCTGATGAATTTTGGGAAAGAACAGTTGTAGATACGAGGATATTCAAGGATAATTTTTATCTCTATCCTTTTTCACAATCAGAGAAAGAGAGGAATACGATGCTTGTTCAGAATTATGGCTGGTAGGTAACCAATGAGTTGTATAATGTATAAAATGAAGGATATGAAGAAACAAATCATATTAATGTCTCTCCTGCTCGGATTAACTTTCGGTGCATGTGAGGATAATAAGGAACAATATTTAGACCAATATAGCACGATTACCTATTTCCGAAATAGTGGAGTCGATGAATTAACGCTCTATAAAACCGGAGTTGATACGGATTATAGTATAATTATCAACAAGGCCGGTTCAAACCTGAATACGGCTACTTCGGTCAATATGCTAGTGATGAACGAAATAGAACTGAACTATTATAATAACCGCAATTCTACTAATTATGAAATATTGCCTACTGATTGTTATCAGATAAACGGTGAAACAGCATTAAACTTTGAACCGGGTGAGACTTCCAAAAAAGTAGGTGTTGTGTTTAAAACAAATACAATTGACGAATTGATGACTGCTCATCTGAATCAGGAATATGTTCTCCCGTTGCAGTTGGTTGAATCTGCCGATTCCATTAATTCTCAAAAGAAGATGTTGTTGATACAGCCCAAAGTTTTAATTCCTACGATATCATTTAGGAAGAAAGGTATGGAAGAGATTGTATATGGTGGTGATGGCACAGATGTGTTTACCTATTCTTACATAGTAGGAATGTCTTTGAAAAATCAATGGACTTTTGATTGTACGATAGATATAGATGAAGAAGCGCTTGAGGCATATAATGAAAAGAACGGAACCGACTACGAATTACTGAGCAAAGATGTTTATGAAATGCCGACTACGTTGACGTTTGTTCCTGGAGCTAACGATATACAGTTGAATGTTAAAATTGATTATTCCAAACTGATTTGTGGTACGTATGCGTTACCGTTTAAATTGTTGTCGGTATCTAATGCAAATTTTGTAGTGGATGAAACTCCTTGTATTTTGGGAATAATATATAAAGCACCTAGAGTTGACCTGACTGTAGATATGCTTTATTGTAATCGTCCACAGAGTGGTTCTGAAGGAAACCTGGCAAACTTGTTGGACGATAATGTCAAGACCTATTTCCATTCGTCATACAATGCAGTCGACCGTATATTTGACCATTATTTGCAAATTGACCTGAAAGAGCCGGTTCGAGCATTCCAGTACAGTTATACGACTCGTGATTCCAGCGGAAATGGTAACCCAATCGGAACAGTGGTAAAAGTGAGTGAGGATGGAGTGAATTTCATTGAAGTGGCACATATTACGCAAGGATTACCGACTGACAAAGCTGCGGAATATTTGTCTCCGATTTTAAAATCAGATACTCCGGTGAGATACATTCGTTTGGAAAACGATGGAGCATTAAACGGTAGACCCTATTTCGTATTCAGCGAATTCTCATTCTATGGCAAGTAAACAGTTTATTTCCACAGGTGTCCTATACACCTGTGGAAATAAAAAAACTTCATATTAAAAATAGTGACTATTATGAAATTGAACTTCTTATATATTTTATGTTGCTTGTTCATTGGCTGTGCGCTTATGGTTTCCTGCACCGATGAAGAAGAAGGTGGTATTCGTGGCTTTGAAATAGCCGAAAGTGACTTAGTGCAGAATTTTACCCAAGACAAGACATTTGTAATGATACCGGTGACGACTTCGTTGCCATCTTCGGAATGGAGCATCCGTTCCGGTGCGAGTTGGTGTAGAGCTGTGCAGTCTTATGACAACTCTACCAAAGTGATTTTGCTGGAAGTAGATCAGAATGGAGAACCGGAAGTTAGAACCACTACTCTTGAAGTCAAATCTTCCATTCAGAATTATACGATTACAGTGAATCAGTTAGGATGCGGAAAAGCCATCTTGGTGAAAAAGGTAGATACACTTCCGGTAGAAGGAGGAAGTGTAAAAATAGAGGTGACAGCCAATGTGGATTATGAAGTGACCTATGCCGACGACTGTGATTGGTTGATTCCAGCAGTAGAGACTCGTGGTATGGTGGACAAAGTGCATGCTTTTACAGTGCCTATGAACGATTCGTATGAAAGCCGTTCGGTGGATGTGATGTTCACTTGTACGACGGATGCTGAAGTGCAGGCTGTCTGTGTGGTAGCACAAAAGGGTAAACTTTCCGGTACGGACGATGTCGCCGGTGATATACAGGTGCAACCCTCGGGAGTAATTGCTAATCAGGAAGCTTCGGATTGCCCTGCAAAAAACTGTATTGACAATAAGTTTGATACTCACTTTCATTCTCCATATGCCGGTGCAACTAAACTTCCTGTTGAATTAGAGTTTACTTTTGATGACACACCAGACATCGATTATTTAATCTATACTCCGCGTGGAGGAAATGGTGATTTCGGTGAATTGGATATATTCGTCATGACACAAGGTCAGTCGGATTATCAGTTACTTGGTTCCTTTGATTTTGGAAAGAAGAACGTTCCTTCTCGGGTTAATTTCTCTACCCCTTTGAAAAAGGTTACAAAAGTCATGGTATCTGTCAAATCCGGGAAAAGTAGTAACGCCAATGCTTATGTAAGTTGTGCCGAAATGCAATTCTTTAAAAGAGATAATAGTTTGGAAGCTCAACTACAGACTGTATTTACAGATGTAACTTGCTCCGAACTCCGCCCGGATGTTACCAAAGAAATGATTGACGCATTGCCAGGGTATTTTGCCAACATCGGTTTCCTGCTTAAAAATAATACCTATGATGAATGGGAAAAGAAATTCCGTATCCATGATTATGAACCTTATAGCGATGTGGAAGTATGGGCAAGTAATCTGATGACCAAGAAATATAGCAATCTGGATAATCCGACAGGTATCTATGCCAATGCTGGTGAATCTCTTATTGTATTGGTGGGTGATACTCATGGGCAGACTGTCTCTTTACAGGCTATCCCCGATAGAGAAAGCAAAGGAGATGTATATCCGTTGGTTACAGGAGTCAATAAGATAGCTATCAAGCAGACAGGTATGTTGTTTTTGATGTACACGGCAGATTTGTCGAATTCGAAAGCCCGTCCTATTCGCGTTCATATTCCGCCACAATGTGGTCATGTCGATGGTTTCTATGATTTGAAGGAAGATAAGACAGACGAAGAATATGTTAAGTTGCTTTCCAAAGCAAACTATAAATACTTCTGTGTGCGTGGTGAAAAGATTATTTTCTATTTCCATACTACTTCCTACCGACAGATAATGCCCAATTCCGTTTTACCTACCATTAATTTATGGGATAACGTGATTTCTTGGGAGCAGGAGTTGATGGGTATTGACGATGTGCGTCCCAGCCAGGTGAACAATCATATTTTCGCCATCTCGCTGGACGCCGATGACGATGGCTACATGTGGGCAAGCGATTACCGCATAGCCTTTAAATATACCACGTTGGATCGCCTGCTGGATTATAATAAAGTAATGGCAAGCAAAGGTAATGTCTGGGGACCGGCACATGAAGTGGGGCATATACATCAATCGGCCATCAACTGGCCAATCTGTACGGAGGCTTCCAATAACCTGTTTTCCAACTTTGTGATGCATAAACTTGGAGAACCTTGTTCGCGTGGTAAAGAATTGAGCCTCCTGGCCACTCAACATTGTGTAAATAATGATAGCTGGGTAGATGTGGACAATGAATTGAAGATGCGTCTCTATTGGCAGCTGTGGAATTACTTCCATCGCTGTGAGTACATGCCGGACTTCTGGCAGAAAATGTTTAAGGAACTCCGTACCAACCGTCTGACGGCAGCGAATCCGGGACTTGCTCAGATGCAATTTGTGAAAGCCGTTTGCAAGGTTGCCAACATGAACTTGACTGATTTCTTCGAGACATGGGGATTTTTCACGCCTATCAATCGGGAAATAGAACAGTATGGCAATTACCGATATACAGTGACAACTACGATGATTGGTGAAACGAAAGCTGCTATTAAGGACTATCCTGCTCCGGCACATGCTATTCAGTATATCGAAGATCGTAGACAGAGTGATGTCGGTAGTAACAATTATAAGGTAGGAGATATTGGCCATTATTCAGCTTTTAAAGACAATCGGAAAATAACCAAGAAGGTCACTTACTCGAAGGTTGGCAATACCATTATGATTCAGAACGGCGAAGAAGCGGTTGCTTTTGAACTGAAAAGAGGAGATAACGTGTTATACTTCTCCAATTTCTTCAACTTCGATCTTCCGGAATCCATCACATTAGGAGAAACCGAGCATATATTTGCTGTGCAGGCCGATGGTACTAGAATAGAAGCGACAGCTAAATAAAAAGATTACCTGTAATGAAAAGAAACTTATTATTCATTTTCCTGCTCCTGACAATCATGTCGGGAGCAGCACAAAACAAGCTTCAAATATCTCACGGTCCCTATCTTCAGGAAGTCACCGGTGATGGAGCTACTTTTGTCTTTCTTACTTCCGAGAAATCATTCTCGGCCATCGAATTGAAAAAAGAAGGGACCGATACTTCTAGCCTTTATTATCATACACAGTATGGCTTTAGAGATGCCTACAATACGTTTCATTCTATTCGGATAGAGAAGTTGGAACCGGGATGTACTTATCAGTATAGGATTTGTTCTAAAGAGATGCGTTCTTTCGAACCTTACAAAGTGACGTTTGGAGATAGTATTGCTTCGCAATGGTACACATTTAAAACGATTGACCCCAAAGCGAAAGGAGGAGCTATCTTTATAACATCAGATACGCATAACAACACGAAAATGTTGGAAACTCTGCTGGAACTCTGCGATTATAAAACGTGTGATGCCTTTTTTTATGCAGGAGATGTAATGAACTATATGGCTGATGGAGAGACGCCTTTCCATGCATTTATTGATACGAGTGTGAAGCTTTTTGCCAGCTCTACGCCATTTGAAGTGGTGAGAGGCAATCATGAGACTCGTGGTAAATTGGCACGTACCTATCCTCACTTCTTCCCTAAAAAAGACGGAAAGATATACGGTTCTTATCTGTTGGGCGATATCATGGTGGTGATGATTGACTGTGGTGAAGATAAGCCGGATGATTTCTGGGTATATTCAGGATTAAACGATTTCGACAGTTATCGTACTGAGCAGGCGAAATGGTTGAAAGAATTGGTGAAAACGAAAGAATTCAAAAAGGCTAAATACCGGATTGTTATTTCACACTTCCCGATGACGAAGGGTATATATGACTATAAGGAATTGAGTCACGGCATGGACGATCTTAGTGATAAATGTCTTCCTATCCTGAATAAGGCAAAGATTGACTTGATGGTTTCCGGTCATACGCATGAGTATGCTTTTCATGAGAAGAATGCAGGCGGAAACAATTTCCCCATTTTGGTAGGTAGCAATCAAAGTGCTGCCCGACTGGATATTGCAGACGGGAAGATTAAGATAAAAGCGGTAGATAAAAACGGAAAGATATTATTAGAACGTATGTTGCAATAGGTAAATCAATGTATTGAATTCTGGTTATGTACATAAGAAAGAGGGTGTCTGAAAAGGATACCCTTTTCAGACACCCTCTCTGCTTTTTCCTTGAATAGTGAAAAAAAGTAATAAGAACAAAGAATAATTAAAAAAACGGGTATAAAGTTAGGGTAAGAGGGGATTGGCGTGTATTTATCATTGTATAACGACGACAATCTTATGTCTAATTCTAAATAAATAAAGTATGAAAAACAGTCATTCTCTTTCTTCGCGGTATTTCAGACGTATCGCATTACTATTATTGTTATTATATCCCATTTCGTTTCTTTCTATACAAGCATCCGAAAATTCAGACAGGAATGATGTTTCTTCAACAGGTATCCGGCAAACTTCAGGAATCCTTCGGGCAGAAAGGGTAAATCCGACCACAGTCGATGTGCTGTTTACAAACAATCAGCGAATGACGATCGACTTCTACGGAGAGAATATCTTCCGTGTTTTTCAGGATAACTCAGGAGGTATCATTCGTGATCCCGAAGCGAAACCTGAAGCACAAATACTCGTCGACCAGCCACGCCGCAAGGTATCCGGTCTTACGCTGGACGAAAAGGACGGCCGTATCATCCTGACTACTGGAAAAGTACGGGTTGAACTCGACAAACAGACATCCCTGATGAAAGTCTTCAACCTTCAAACAAACGTATGTGTGATCGAACAGACTGCTCCGGTGGCATTCGGTCCGAAAGAAGTGACCGTCACCCTGAAAGAACAGCCGGACGAATATTTCTACGGCGGCGGTGTACAGAACGGACGCTTCTCCCACAAGGGCAAAGTGATTGCCATCGAAAACCAGAATAGCTGGACAGATGGCGGAGTCGCTTCCCCCACCCCTTTCTATTGGTCAACAAAAGGCTATGGAATGATGTGGTACACCTTCAAGAAAGGACAATATGACTTTGGAGCAACAGAAAAAAACGTAGTGAAACTATCCCATAATTCTTCTTACCTTGATTTATTTTACATGGTCAGCGACGGAGCTGTCGCCCTGCTGAATGATTTTTACCAATTGACGGGAAATCCCGTCCTGTTGCCCAAATTCGGTTTCTACGAAGGGCATCTTAACGCCTACAACCGCGACTATTGGAAAGAGGATGAAAAAGGAATCCTCTTCGAAGACGGAAAACGTTATAAAGAAAGCCAGAAAGACAATGGCGGTATCAAAGAATCCCTGAACGGTGAAAAAAACAACTACCAGTTTTCGGCACGTGCCGTTATCGACCGCTACAAGAACTATGACATGCCTCTCGGCTGGCTGCTCCCCAACGACGGTTACGGAGCCGGTTACGGACAGACGGAAACGCTGGACGGAAACATCGCCAACCTGAAAAGCCTGGGCGAATATGCCCGCAAGAACGGAGTGGAAATCGGACTTTGGACACAGTCCGACCTGCATCCGAAAGAAGGCGTAAGCGCCTTATTACAACGTGACATCGTGAAAGAAGTACGTGACGCGGGCGTACGTGTACTGAAAACCGACGTTGCCTGGGTAGGAGCCGGATACTCCTTCGGACTGAACGGTGTAGCCGATGTAGGAAGCATCATGCCTTATTATGGAAATGATGCCCGTCCTTTCATCATCTCGCTCGACGGCTGGGCAGGCACGCAGCGTTATGCCGGAATCTGGTCGGGCGACCAGACAGGCGGCGTATGGGAATATATCCGTTTCCATATACCGACTTATATCGGTTCCGGTCTTTCCGGACAGCCCAATATCTGTTCGGATATGGACGGAATATTCGGCGGCAAGAATGAAACAGTCAATATTCGTGATTTCCAATGGAAGACATTTACCCCCATGCAGTTGAATATGGATGGCTGGGGCGCCAATGAGAAGTACCCCCATGCTTTAGGCGAACCAGCTACATCCATCAACCGAATGTACCTGAAGCTGAAATCCGAACTAATCCCCTATACATATAGTTTTGCCAAGGAAGCGGTGGACGGAATGCCGCTAATCCGTGCCATGTTCCTGGATTATCCGAGTGCATACACCTACGGACCTGCCACGCAATACCAGTTCATGTACGGAACGGATTTCCTCGTGGCTCCTGTTTATCAGAACACCAAAGCTGACGAGAAAGGGAATGATATCCGTGACGGTATCTATCTGCCCGAAGGCTTCTGGATTGATTACTTCACCGGTGAGAAGTATGAGGGCAACCGCATTCTTAACAACTTTGATACCCCCATCTGGAAACTTCCCGTATTCGTGAAGAACGGCTCTATCATCCCGATGACTCACCCCCACAACAATGTCAGCGAGATAGACCCGTCCCTGCGCATCTATGAGTTCTACCCGAATCGTCATACTGCAACAGTAGAATATGACGACGACGGAGTGACCGAAGCCTATCGCCAGGAAAAATCAGTATCCACCCTGATTGAGTCTAACGTAATCGACAAGAAAAACAATCTAACGATTACCATCCATCCGGCATCCGGCAACTTCGACGGCTTCGTGAAGGATAAGAAAACAGAACTGCGAATCAACGTCACTGAGAAACCAAAGAAACTGTCTGCCAAGATTAACGGTAAAACCGTGAAACTGATAGAAGTAAATACAGCCGGTGATTTCCTGAAAGGTGAAAACGTCTATTGGTACGAAGAAACTCCGAACTTGAATAAGTTTGCCACGAAAGGCAGCGACTTCGAGAAAGTAACCATCACAAAGAATCCGCAGGTACGTGTCAAACTGGCTGCTACCGACATCACCGCCCATCAGACCGTAGTGAATGTAGAAGGCTTCCGTTTTGAACCTGCCGACCGTTACCGTGTAAGCACCGGAGCTCTGACAGCACCGCAGAACGCACAAGTAACCGAAGAAAACCGGGAAGCATACACCTTGAAACCGACTTGGGACAAGGTAGCCAATGCCGACTTTTACGAAATCGAGTTTAACGGAATGCTCTACACGACTATCCGCAACACTTATCTTCTGTTTGAAGGACTGGAAGCCGAAACTCCTTATTCTTTCAAAGTACGTGCAGTCAACAAAGACGGCGTTTCCGATTGGGCTGAAATTCAGGTAACAACGAAAGCAAACCCATTGGAATTTGCCATCCATGATATTGAAGGTGAATCTACCGCTCCTTCACAGGGAGGATTCGGTGTCAACCGCTTGTTTGACTTGGCCGAATCAGGTGACAACTGGCATACAAAATACCGTGCTAACGCTATCCCATTGGATTTGACCATCGACCTCAAGACCGTTAACCAACTGGATAAATTCCATTACCTGCCACGCACCGATGCCGGAAACGGTACGATACTGAAAGGTTCCGTATCTTACAGTATGGATAAGGAACACTGGACGGAAGCCGGAGCATTCGACTGGAAACGCGATGGTGAAGTGAAAGTCTTTGAATTTGCCAACCATCCTACGGCACGCTATATCAAGCTCAATATAACGGCAGGTGTAGGTAACTATGCTTCCGGTCGCGAGCTTTATGTATTCAAGGTTCCGGGAACGGCCAGCTACCTGCAGGGAGATATCAACAACGACGGTAAAATCGACCGCAACGACCTGACTTCTTATATGAACTATACCGGTTTGCGCCGTGGAGATTCGGACTATGAAGGATATATCAGCAAAGGGGATATAAATATGAATGACCTGATAGACGCTTACGATATATCCGTAGTGGCCACCCAACTTGAAGGCGGTGTCGGCAGAAAAGATACGCTTAAAGTTTCGGGCTCTTTGTCAATCAGCACCCCGAAACGCCTGTATCAGAAGGATGAAATCGTAGAAATCCATGTGAAGGGTAATGACCTGAAAGCAGTGAATGCGCTCAGCTTTGCCTTACCTTACGACCAGAATGACTATGAATTCGTAGGCGTAGAACCTTTGAATATGAAAGCCATGGAAAATCTTACTTACGACCGCTTGCATACCAGTGGCGTGAAATCCCTCTATCCTACGTTTGTCAACCTGGGAAAACAGGAGTCATTGAACGGTTCGGAAGAACTGTTTATCCTGAAGTTGAAAGCGAAACGTAAAGTGAAGTTTGAATTGGTTTTGAAAGATGGAATATTGGTTGATAAGGAACTGAGAATGCATCAATTCTAGTAATAGATGCACTGTTTCTGAATAACTCATAATACTTTTCTTGTAAAATGGTTAGGGAAGCAAATAGTAGAATACGGAGATGATACTCCGAATCTACTATTTGCTTTGTTTTTTATCCGGAAAAATAAAATCAACTCTTATCCCGGTTTTGAATTAATTTCGTACTTTTACGGACGTATTAAACATATTAAAGAAGTATATAACCCCAAAATAGAAGTCTGGAGATAAACACGACCTTTGTCTCTTGTAAAAAAACAAGTATGTATCTGACAAGTATGAGCCGGGAGGAATTGTATGCCGAAGCACATAAAGACCTCATTGCAATATCGACCAAAGCGAACATGTTCATAGATAAGGTCCGTAAGAAAGCAGCGATGACGAGTCCATTTCCTGTGGCGCCCCAGCGTATGACTATCACCACCACCCGAAAAAATGTATGGACGCTGGAGGGGAGATACAATTCATATATGCATGCTTTGGCATTTCAAGCTTACGCTCCTGTCATTGGTGCTTCAAGCAATGGCTATATCCAAATAACAGGTTTCAAGTCCTCAAATATAATAATGCATTATACGGCACACTTCATGCAACGATACAAAGAGCGTTACATTGACCATTATCAAATAGACCTCAAAGGGGAAAGTTTGTTCAATTACTTTGTGTATAATAATACGGATGTCTTGTATACTCGCAAGAACAATGGCGGTTATTTCATTGTTTCCGACCATGGCATCGCTGTAGCCGAGTTCAGTGACGAACGACATCTCATGACCCATGTCACTTTTCTGGGAGATGATGAACTGACTCAGAGGAAACAGCTCATCTATGATGAAGAAATCGGAATCTACAAAGGGGTACTTGAACTGAAACGGTTAAAATTAAGAAAACAACAGGATGACATCATCACAATCTGGAATATCGCAAAGAAGCACCATGCAGGTTTTGAAATGGTGAAGCGTTGGTATGAGTGGAATGGAGTGGAAATATCCGAAGATTATCTTCACCAATGCATTGAGTGCATTGAGAAGTATCATGTGCAATCGCTTGACAAACTAGGCAAACTTATGTCACAGATTTAATAGAGTAGGAAAACTGATTTTCCTACTGTTTTCGACCTATACTCTACTCGATAATTTAATTATAATCCGTATTAAAATAGTTGTTTTCTATTTCTTTGGTTGAAAGAGTCGATATGAATCTCTCTCAATTGCCACCGTATGTTGTAATCTTACGTTTCATATAACAAAGATAAGTTATGCACTTTCCACATAAAAGAAGTTAGGTTATATACTATAACTTTATTCAGACGCTCAATATATAAGAGGTCAGATTACTGTTGGTATCCAGATTCAACTTCTGTTTTAGCCTGTATTTCTTCAGCTCGACCGAGCGGAGCGCAATTCCCATAATGACGGAAATCTCTTTTGTAGATAGATTGGCCCTTAACAGGCAGCAGAACTTCAATTCGGAAGCAGAGAGAGAAGGGTGCGTCTTTTGCATACGTAGCATAAATTCATAGTGAACTTCCACGAAGTAGTTTTCAAACGACAGGAACTTGTCTTTTTCCGTAGCACCTTCCTGAATGATTTTCATGAGTCGCTGATAGAGTTTGTTAGGGTAACGGTCTCCCAATTCTTTCTTTTGTGTTTCCACTTCTTCCGCAATTGTATCCAGCAACTCCTGTTTCTGGGTAAGGAAACGCATATGGTTCTTGAGTTCGCTCTCTTGGTTCCTTACTTTCTCCTGTAATTGTTCATAGGCCTGTTTTTGCAGTTCTTCCGTATGCTTTCTTTGTTCTTTCCGGTATTTCCGGAGAATAATCCTGCGTTTCCGTTCGTTGATAAATGTTACTATTCCGACGGTAACTGCTATTAGTATCAGAATATAGAGCATAATCATCCACGTCCGCTTGTAAAGAGGGGGAGATACCAGTATGGGAATCATTAAAGTATTTTGGTTACTGTCTTTGATTTCGAGCCGATAGTTGCCGGAAGGCAGATTGGTGAAATGAATAGTACCCGAAGTCTGCCACGTACTCCAGTCGTTGGCGACGCCGGGAAGACGATAAGCTATGGAAGTGGCATGAGTACCCAAACCGGTAGTGACCTGGATAGTAATGTTGGTTGCCGTATTGGGTAGCTCGATTTCCTGCTGATGAAAGTCTGCGTAGAAAGTGGTATTGTCGTTGTCGGTGAAGCAGAATGTCTCTATCCGCAAGGGATACGGGTCTGCCGCACAACGGCCTACCATTTTGCTGTTAATGACGACAGTACCTTCACAGGTAGAGACGAACGTAATCGAATCGTTTATTGATTTCAGATTATAATGCTTGTCGTAAAGCATCAGTTCGTTATCGACAAAAGGCCAGTACATCATCAATTGGGCGGATAAGTCCGATATATGATACAGGAACAATTCTTCGTCTGTGGCGACCCAAATATCATTCTTATAGGCGGATTTTATGGATTGCAGCTTGTTCAGATACAGTATTTCCTTGCTTATTTGTTCTTGCCTTCTGAAACTCCTGTCGGTGATGTCGAACATATAAATCCCTTTGGGCGTTGCAAACAGGATTTTATCTTCCACTTTGAACAGGCTGATTCTGTTGTAGTTGGCATACCCGTCAATTTCGGAGAAGTTCTCGAAATCCGTTATCTGATTCAGCTCCTTATCGATGCGCAGGCGGAAGATTCCTTTTTCCGGATGGATAGCCCATACGGTATGAAGATTTTCGGGCATGATGTTGGCATAATCCTCGGTGTCTAAAAGTAAAGACCGATATTTCCAGGTGTTTTCCTTATATTCGAGCAATGCGATTCCGGAATAAGAACGCAGGAAAATGTATTCATCTCCGCGGTCTGCTATGTATTCGAATTGTCTGACGCCGTTTATATCGCAGAACGGTTCGAAATTACCCTGTCCGGCTCTCATTTTAAATAGCTGGGTAGTAGTGCCGCATAATAATTCATTTTTCAGATTGCAGAACTGGAGAGGATACATGGAAGTCTGCATCTTCTTGCCGTCCTCTTCGTATATATAAGTGCCTTGGTTGGAAGCGATATAAGTCTTTCCGTTGAAAGAGGCCGCGTCGAAGAAAGTACCGATGTCGGTATTTGTTTTCCATAGATAGGTTGCCGGTTCGAGGATAACCGATGAAATTCCGTTGTCAAGCGAGAGCCAGAGAAAGTTTTCGGTGGCGAAACACAAACCATGGATATTGAGGTCTTGCAGTTGCGAAGAATGATAATGCGTCTGTTGCCCGTTTTTCAGGTTAATCAGGAACAGACCGTCGCCTATGGTTCCGACGGCAAGCAGTTCGTCTTTCCAAATACTTCCGCAGTCTATCCGGACAGGGATATGATTGGAATTTTCCAACTGGAGTAGCGGAGTTACAGTATTACCTTTCAGTGTATATATCTTCCCGCTGGTCTGCCCGATAATATATTCATCATCAGCAATCCGAAACATGAATTTAGTTTCTCCATTCAGGAAGATTGTATCCTCGCAGAAGCTTTTCAGCCTATTGCCGCGAATTTGCATGAGAGCACCGCCGCACTTCTGCGTAAACAGTTTGTCACCTGCCGGATAGAGAGAAACACAACAGTCGTTTTTCACCAGATAACCCATATCTTTGCCGTCATACCAGATAATATTGCCGAAAGAATGGAAATACACCTTGCCTTCCGTTTCGGCTATACTCCAAAAAGTCTCTCCTTTGATTCCAAGCTTATTTACCAGGGACAGAAGAGATGTATAGTTGATTTTTCCGTTTGCATCATATTGCCAGTAGCCGATGTTGTTGTCGCCTGCTGTGTAAATCCGGTTCCCGATACAGCAGACCGCACGTACGGTGCTTCGTTCGCCCGGTTCGAGAAGTGCCCAGTCATTGCCGTTATATCTGAGTAGTCCGTTGTTATTGCTGCTGTAAAGAACTTGTTCGGGAGAAACCGTAATACCCCAGTTCTGAATCCCGCCTTTGTAGTTTTTATAATTATAGTTGGTGATTTGCACAGGTGTCTGTGCCGTGCCCGGCGAGAGACAGGCAAAAGATAGTAGAGTGTATAGCCAGAAAATCCAATTGTATCTCATCAGTATTATATTAGCAAGGAGTGTACCACAAAGATAAAGAGAAAAATCAAAGATGCAATAAGCCGTTTCTTTTCTTCTTTTTCTTCCGGAAAAATAAATCAACTCTTCTTCCGGTTCCGGATTAATTTTGTAGTTTTACGGATGTATCAGGAAATAAAGAAGGTATAATCATAAAATAGTCATAATATGGAATGTAAAATACGTTATTGGCGGATAGAGGATGCAGAAGATATTGCAGAGACACTGAATAATAAGAATATACTGGATAACCTGCGGGATGGCATTCCCTTTCCATATACAGTGCATGATGCAAGGGAGTTTATACAGGCAATGAATGTCGCCGATTCGGAAAGTACGTTCTCATTTGCAATAACTGTTGATGATAAGGCAATAGGGAGCATAGGTGCCTTCCGCCAAAGCAACATACATTCGAGAACAGCCGAAGTGGGATATTACGTTGCAGAGCCTTATTGGGGGCAAGGTATCGGTACAAGCGCTGTGAAACAAATATGCGAATATGTCTTTCAAAATACGGATATAATCCGATTGTTTGCCGAACCTTTTGCACATAATGCTTCTTCTTGCCGCATCCTTGAGAAATGCGGGTTTGAGTTAGAAGGGACATTGAGGAAAAATGCGGTAAAAAATGGTGTTGTGGTGGATATGAAGATGTACTCAATTCTGAAAGAATGAATCCCGGATTCATCATCTAAAAGATATATGCCGGACTATAAAGAACCAGCCCGGCATATATGCTAATACACAATTACATTGTTACCTGAAAAGTTTTATAGGTGCTGCTTGTACCATTCCAAAGCCCGTCTGTTCCCGCATAGGCATAAGTTCCTTCATCTATCCTGAAACGGAAAGTATAGTAATATGTTCCCGCAGTCGGGATTTCGGGAGTTTTGCCTTGATAATAGTGATTGTTTCCCCATTGCCCGTTCCAGTGGCAGGACTGCCATGTCCAACCGTCTCCCAACGGGTCGGAATTTGTTGTGGAGTAACCGATTTCACAAGTCACATGTTTGTTGGCAGTGCCTGTTCCCAAGTCGGTTAATCCTTCGATGAATACCTGTGCGCCCGTTTCAAACTGTTCTCCTTGTTGGATAGGATTTTTGGCTGTCCAGTCACCGAGTATTGCCCAACTGATGGATAGTTGGCTGTAATCTTCGATGCTTGCGTATTCCTCTTGTTCTTCCTCTTCTTCTTTCACTTCAAACTTTCCGTTGATGTTTGCTTCTCCATCCCAAAGTCCGTCTGTTCCTGCATATTTGTAAGGGCCCGAACCGTTGCGGAAACGGAATGTATAAAAGTAGGTTCCGGCAGTGAGGTTTTTAATACGTCCCTGATAATAGAAGTTGTTGCCCCAGTCGCCATTAAACGGACAGGAAGTCCATATCCAATCTTCTCCGGACGGGTCGGTATCAGCAAGAGAATAACCGATATCACAGGTAATCTCTTCTCCTGTTTCACTGTCAACAGAATTGGTGATGCCGTCGGCAAAAACACACGAACCGGCCTCAAAATCGTCTCCCTCATTGATTACGCTGGCGGCGCACCATTGCAGGTTGGCCCATGTGATAGGAAACTCCTCATCCGGTCTTTCTCCTTCATCCTGGATACTCTGTTTAACGGTCAGGGTGATTACCTCTTCGTCTTGCAGGAAAAAAGTGACATGTCCTTCGCGGGGCTGGCCTGTTGCGTTGTCGGAGACAGTGACAGCTACATTTGCTATAAAACTCTTATTTACTCCGGGATAGTTGTCGGGACTTATAGTAATCCAGTATTCGGAAGCAACGGCACTCCAGCGACGGGTGGCGTCTACTTTGACGGCGAGCGTGCTTCTATATCCGGTGAATGACAATTCATTCTTGTTGATAGTCAGGGATGCCGGAGCTATCTCTTCGGAATCTTTGCAACTCCAGATGAATAGAGCCGTGCAAAGGGAGATAAATATACAATATATGTGTTTCATACTGTTTTAATTATTGATTGTTAATCTTATACTTATTCATATATGAATAGGCTGGTTTTATCGTAGATAGGTTGTCACACGATATATACCCGGACTCCAGACTGCCTGATAGGAAGTAGGTGCGTAAACAAATATCTCGTCGCTGTGGTCGGCATTGTAGTTGTTACTCTTTTCCGATGTAAACGTACGACGTCCTTTGGCAATCAGTACAGCGTTGTGGTAAGTCTCGTCGCCGTTGAGCAAACGGGTGGCTTTCCACTCACCGTCCGTATCGTAACCGCCTTCCCATACTTGCTTGATATAGCCCGTTTTCTTTTTGTCGGTAGAAGTGAAATAAACCTTGAAGTTGATTCCGGCAACGACGAACTCATTCTTTTCAGTATTGATAATCAATCCGTAAGCATCTTCGGCATCGTATTTGATACACAGTTGATAATCGCCCATTGTCACTGTACGTTCCGACTCACCCGGCATCTTCATTACGCCGATCATGCGGTTGCTGCCTTGGTGTTCGGAAATAAGCGGCATCAGTTCATCCAGCACTTTATAAGACTGGGCAAAGGTGAAATTATCCGCACCGTCTTCGATACCGAAAGGTGAATAACAAAGTGCGCTGTGTTCGCCGAGTGCCCAGAAAGCATTGGCAGGTTTCATCACAGCTTCGGGAATCAGCAACGGATTATCCGCCCGGTGATAGTCTGCCACAATATTCTTGAAGTCGGACAGATAAATATCCGGAGCAAGCACATCGATATGCGGTGCGGCTGCTTTCCAGATATCCATTACACGGGATACCGGTCCGCCGTTGGGATAAACTCCCGGCAGGTCATCAGGCTTTTGCACCAGCCAGCAATTACAGAAGGTAGGCAGCGGATAAATCTCTTTCGCACCGGCAGCGACAAAATCAATGTAAGTGGCATACTGCCAAGTGGTGCAGAAACTCTTGCTCCAGGCATTGTCTCCGAAGACCGTTTTCCATGTGCCGGAAGTCTTGGCTCCGTTCTCCTCCCATACGGAAAGCAATTCTTTACGCAGGTTCTTGCGGTTCTTCTTCATATATTGGATAAGTGCCTGAGGAACCTCCTGCCCATATGCCGTAAGTGAGGCTTTCGTGTAGTCCATATCCTGAAAGATACCCACTTCGTTTTCCGGTTGCAGGGCGATGACCGTTCCCGTTGCCTGATCCATTTTTTTGATGTGTTCCACCAATGTTTTGAATGCTTTGGCATCTGCTTTCATGGTATTTTCGCAGAAAGGGGAAAGCGTTTCGATTTCCCTTTCTTCCACATTCTTCACGCGGGAAAAACGCTTGGTATCCTCTTTCACCCAAGTGGGTGCATAGCTTGATTCTCCATTCTTCCAACTGCCGAACCACAGGACAGACAGTTTGAATCCGTTCTTCCGGGCTCTATCTATCATATTGTCTATCAATGTATAATCATATATACCTTCTTGCGGTTCAAACTGTTCCCAGGCGATGGGGGTGAGAACCGTGTTCAGGTTCAGTGTTTTCAAGGGAGCCCATAGGCTGTTCAGATACTCGGTCGTTGAGGCCGAAGAGTTGTGCAGTTCGCCTGCCAGCATGATGAACGGTTTTCCGTTTACTATCAGTTGCCAGCTTCCGTTTTCGTTCTTGACCAGTTGGGACGGAACTTCGGTATTTATTGAAGTTTGCATTGGGGGGCGAGCATTCATCATTGAAGTTCCTGTTAGTAGAATCAAGCACAGTATAGTAGTCAATAATTTCTTCATCGTTGTTTTTATCTTAAAGTTACAGGAATAGAATAAGACTGGTTTGCACCGTCGGTCACAGTGAGCGTGTATTTCTTTCCTCTTAGGATGGAGTTGTCGAAGAAAGAAATGATATTGGTGCCTGCTGCCAGTTCGATATTGGTGCGGTAAATCTCTTCGTTTTTCATATTAGTCAGTATGAGCAGTCCGTTGCCCGAAGCCTTGGTATAGAAGTCTATTTCATACTTTTCACGGTCGGGGTGACGCATCATGTCATATACATGGGTTGCGGTGTTGACAGTTGCCAGATAAAATCCCGGGGTATATTCGGGAGTCGTTCTGATTTCTGCCAGTTGGAGGCCTTTCTGCACATACTCGTTTTTCATCAGCAGTTTCCAGATAAGCCCCGTGCGGTAGTTTTCTATCATGATAGCCATCGGTGCGTGCTCCATTGCCAGGTATTCCGTTCCTACCGATTTGTCGGAAGGGCAGTAGGATATGTTAAGCCCGTAGGTACCGTTCAGCTTCGGGTAATTTCTTATCAGGTTCATCAATACTTGTGTAGAGTAGAACGGCGTGTATGGAAAAGCGCTGATGGCTGCCGTAGGTGCAATGATACCATCGTCGTTGAATGGTTCGCGCGATTTGTATTCGGGGTTTTTGCCGCAGCCGCCGCAGGCGGTCAGTCCCCAGTCGGATACTGAATATTTATATTCTTTCGGAGCCTCGTATATACAGTAGTGGCGGTTGATCATTGTATGGCTTACGTTCTGTGTCCAATAGTAGGTATATTTGTCTTCCATGGCTCTGGGATCCAGTCCGAGGAAAGAATATTGCGACAGGAAAAGTGCGTTGCCATATTCAGTGCCCAATGGCATCAGGTAACCATACGTTTTTCTGCCGGGAGTGGCAAAGTTGCGGCCTTGCCAGCAATTTTTGTAGATATCTGTCGATACTTTGTGATTGTCTGGTGCTGCCATGGCCAATATATATACCAATAGAGTTTCGTTCCAGCCTATCAAAGGCAGTTCGTAGGTATTGGTGTCTTTGTGCCATATCCAGTATAAGCGGCCGTTGTTCACGAAATGGTTCCATTCGATGGTCTCCCAAAAATAGTTTGTCGTTTCGCGGATTTCCTTTTCGGCTTCGCTGTTACCGGTGAAATATTCGCAGGCAGTCAATAAGCCGCCCATCATGAAAGCTGTTTCCACAATTTCTCCGGCTTCATTCTGGTTTCCGAAGGGGAGGATTTTGCCGTCGGGTCTGTACCAGTGTGCCCAGGCTCCGGCAAAGCGGTCGGCTGTTTTCAGGAAGCGGACTATTTTTACGATATGGTCGGCGGCATCTTCACGGCTGATCCAGCCACGTTCCACCCCTATCACAAGATTCATGATACCCATTCCTGTGGCACCGGTAGTAAGGGTCGTTTTACTTGTAGACCCGTTGTAAGCCATTCCGGTTGACGGATTGGCACCTTCATAGAAATAACTGATAACCTTCTGCTGTTGGTCGTTCATGGCAGCTTTCACAATAAGCGGCGAATAGGTGTTGTCGTTGTTTACGGTCGATTCGCCCAATGTCGATTCATCTTCCACACAGTTCCACAGCATAAGTGCCGAGAATAAGGCAGCGGTTATATTTAATATCATCTTTGACATATTTATAGTTGTTATTTGATTTCGGTTAATACTTAGGATTTTGTTGCAATTTACCGTTCGACTTGTCGATTTCCGTTTGCGGGAGAGGGAATACCTCGTGTTTGCCGACAACGAAGTTGGCTATCTTGTCTTCGGCAATCCCCCAGCGTACCAGGTCGAAATAACGTTCAAATTCCAACGCCAGTTCGATGCGGCGTTCGTGACGGATTTTCTCTCTTAATTCGTCTTTGTCGGTAGTCTTTATTTCGGGCAAAACCGGCTGACCGTTACGGGCGCGGGCTCTTACCATTTCCAACTTTCTCTTCGCTTCATCGAGGTTATTGGCTTCGCAGGCAGCTTCGGCGTGCATCAGTACGATGTCGGCATAACGGATGATACGAAGATTGCTCCAGTAACCATAACACCAGTCGGCACGTCCGTAGAGCGAACGTTCGCTTTTCCGGCAATAGGCTTTCCTGTTGAAGTACTGGTAGTTGCTTGCCACAATGATGTCGCCATCCACATTTTCACCGTTCTCCAGTACGGTAGCGCCGAAACGCGGGTCGTTACTTTCGTAATCGTTCATCAGGTTCTCGCTGGGTGCATTATGTCCCCAGCCTAAGTTCGGGAATCCGCGTACACCGTTCATCAGGCACCATTGGTTGTTTTCGCCGATGATAGAGATGTTTTGGTCCGGTTTGTAGTCGGCGTTGATTTCCCAGACAGATTCGGGGCCGAATTCGTTCTCTTCCCAGAACATTTCCGCGTAAGGAGTGGAGAGGTCATTATCCTCGGAACTGATGATTTGTCCGGTGTAGGTCAGACAGTTGTCGTAATCCTTTTCATACAGGTAAGTTTTGGCGATAATGGCACGGGCAGCGTTTTGGGTGGCACGTCCGATGTTTCCCGAGCTGACTGCTTCTTTGCGGGTAGGCAGGTCGTTTATCACTCCGATCAGTTCGGGCAGATACTTGTTGCGGATAACGGTTGCGCTAAGCTGGTCGGCTATTGCTTCATCCTTTCCCATTACCCTGTCTACGTAAGGAACTGCACCGAATGCCTGTGTCAGCCGGAAGTATGCTGCCGCACGGATAAAATAGGCTTCGGCTTTGTACTGTCTGGTTTCTGCTGTTTCTCCGTTGGCTTCTTCTATGTCTTTCAACATCTGCAAGGCTTCGTTGGCTTTGGTGATGGCGGTGAATTGAAGCGAGTAATAGGTATTAAACATACTGTTGGCCGGTGTGAATGACATGGTAGGAAACTGGCTGAAGTCTACACCACCGTCGCCCGAAGGCCCTCCGGGATGACTGTTGTCCGTAGTATGACATTGCATGGCTGTCACGGGCCAGGTCTGTTGGGCGAATACATTGTAGCCGTCCATTAGCGTGGCGAGGACGAGAAGTTCCTGTGCGGTACTCATATCATAATTGCCTTCGTGATATTTACCTTTCGGCGCATTGTCGAGGAAGGTGTCGCTGCAAGAGGTACAGGCGAACAATATTGCTATTATATAAGTAATTCGTTTCATAATTCGTTGATATTTCTAATGATATAATTTATTTAATTCAACGGTTGATTGGGTGAGTCACTTACTCAACTGATGTTGGCTTAAAAGTTAATGGATAAGCCTACGGTATACACTGATGGTAATGGATAGGTATCTCCCTGATCCATACCTCCTTGCAGAGCATTTCCTCCTATTTCCGGTGTATATCCGGTGTTATGTTTGAAAGTCAGCAGATTTTGTCCGCTTACGTAGACACGCAAACCGGATATCCCCAATTTGCTGATGGCTGATGATGGCAGTGTATATCCCAGTTGCACATTGCGCAGACGGAGATAGGAACCATTTTCCAGCAGATTGGTCGAAGAAAGGTAGTTGTGGCCACGTGATTTATCTAAAATAGGTTCTTTATTGGAAGTTCCTTCGCCGTGCCATCTTTGCAGACTTTTCTCGTAAAAGTTGGTTGTCGTCCAAGATACGGTTTTCTTCAAATCCAAAATCTTATTGCCGCTTACACCATTAAAGTCTATGTTCAGATCAAAATTCTTATAGCCCAGCATAAAACCGAATCCATAGGTAAAAGTAGGCATCGGACTGCCGAGATAAGTACGGTCAGCATCGGTGATTTTTCCGTCACCGTTTAAATCCTTGTAGCGGATATCGCCAGGTTTTGCCTCCCATGTCATTGGGTAATAATTGTCAATTTCTTCTTGTGTCTGGAAGATTCCATCCTGTACGTAGCCATAATAAGAGCCGATGGGATGCCCTACGGAGGTACGATGATAATCTCCTGAAATAATGTCCGAGTTATTATCACCCAGTTTGGTTACTTTATTCTTTAAAGTGGCGCCATTGACATTGATACCATAGTCCACATTCCCTATCCGGTCTTTCCATGAAAGGCTGAATTCGAATCCTTTGTTGTTGATAGAGCCGGCGTTGGTAATGGCATAGCCTGCGCCTATTGAGGAAGAGGGTGATACATAAGCCAATAAGTCATCGGTAGTTTTGCTATAATAACCGAGTTCCATGCCCAGACGGTTGTTGAAAAGCTGTGCGGAGATACCCACATCAATACCTGTCATGACTTCCCAATGAATGTTTTTGTCGATATCATAACTAAGGGTAGGAATAAACTGCGTCACTCCGTTGATGATGACTTGTTTCCCTTTCGGGTTGATGGTCGGATAGTAGAGATAGTTTCCTATCTTGTCATTTCCCAGTTTACCCCAGCTTACTCTTAACTTGGCAAAGTCCACCACTTTCTTCAATGGCTCCATAAAGGCTTCTTCACTGATTACCCAACCTAGGCCCGCAGATGGGAAATATCCCCAACGATGAGACGGTGAAAACTTGGAAGAACCGTCGGCACGGAAAGTGGCGGTGAGTAAATAACGGTCTTTGTATGCATAGTTCACACGGGCAAGGTAAGAGATGAAAGACTCCTCGTTCCACCAGTCGCCTGCGGAAACACGGTTGACGGATCCCATACTAAGCATCCAAAGATCATTGGGTACTATATTCATACCATTGGCCAGACTGTCTACTTTGGCGTTGAAACCTTCACTAATGGCTTTGCGTGCCGTATATCCCACTGTTGCGTCGATGCGATGATTGGTTATCATCTTTTTATAACTCAGAAGGAAGTCTGCCTGAAAGGTACGGCCCTCATCGCTTTTGCGATAGAAATTGGTAATGTCATTTTTGTGTGCAGAATGGCTGGTAGAGTTATTCACGTCATAGCGCGGTGTATACTGTTCGCCCCGATAGAGCCCGATATCCATATATCCGGTTGCTTTCAACGTAAAATCTTTCAAGAAGTTCCATTCACCGTAAATGTTACCGATGATGCGGTAGTCACGATATTTCTCCGTATCCTTGTAAAGCTCCATTTGAGCTACCGGATTGTTCACGTTAGATTGTATATCGGCAGACGGATGATAGAGCGAACCCAAGTTTTCCGGGTCGTAATCTTCTTCCGGAGCATAAGGTACATAAGTAGGGAGCGCCATGACGGCATTCTGGATTTGGGCAGAAGCAGGTTTGCTATCCATCTGCGAGAGGTTGATATTTCCCCCTGCTTTCAGATTCTTGGTAATGTCATAATCCTGTGAGAAACGTACGTTGAAACGTTGGTAAGTATTATATTTCAGTACACCGTCCTGCTTGTAATAGCCGACTGATAATAGAGACTTGCTGTTCTTCCCGGATTTGGATACCGTCAGGTTGTGATTGGTAATCATTGCTCTTTCTCTTAATACTTTGCTTTGCCAGTCGGTTCCCGTGCCCAGCATGTCGGGCACCCATGAAGCAGCGTTTGGGTCCTGGTTCTGCAACATCTCATTGTAGAGCATGGTGAAGTCCGTTGCGTTAGTCAGCTTTACCCGGTCGCGCTTCCATACGGTTTGTGCGCCGAAATAGCCATCGTAAGTAACAGATGTTTTCTCTCCTTCGGCACGTTTCGTTGTGATGATAATTACTCCGTTCGCTCCCTGTACTCCGAAGATGGCAAGAGATGAAGGGTCTTTCAGAATCTCCATACTGGCGATGTCGCTGTTGCTAAGAAACTTGATATCCGACATCAACATGCCGTCCACTACATATAGAGGATTACTGCTGGCATTCAGTGTTCCTATACCGCGAATCTTGATATCCGGTTCCGCACCTGCCGAGCCGGAATTGGTCACCATCAGTCCCGGTATTTTCCCTTGCAGGGAAGACATTACATTATTAGTAGGCGCGTTTTTAAGTTCTTCGCCTGATACGGAGACAATGGCTCCTGTCAAGTCCCTTTTGCGTGCCGTACCGTATCCGGTAACTACCACCTGGTCTAATTGATAATTGTCATTCTTCAGATGAACGATGATTTCGCTTGAACGGCTTTTGTTGGTAATAGGAATAATTTCCGTTTTCATTCCGATGAAACTGACGACGAGTTTATCTCCGGCTTTTACGCCCGTGAGAGAGAAAGAACCGCTCAGGTCTGTCTGAGTTCCGTTGGTAGTTCCTTCAATAACTACCGCAGCTCCCATTAGTCCCATTCCGGTCTCTTCTTCGAAAACCTTTCCGCTGATTTTGAAATCCTGCGCTTGTGCCAGGCAGGTACAAGATAATAGGAATAGATACAATACTACATGTTTTATCATCTTCTAAGATTTTAAAGTTAATGAATCAGATGTTTCGACACAAAAATAGATTCATATACCGACAGAGCCTAAAATCATTCCCCTACAAAGCTTTCAATTCTTGCGTCTACCCTCTGATAACGACACATCAAATATACATCATATTTTGAATTTGAAACATAAGCATTTGTATATTAACAATTTACATTCTAGGGTAATCTATAAATCCGTCATATACTTTTTAGTGGAGACAATTATTCAACACGTTCTTTATGAGTATTTTTCTACCGTATTCATTCGATAAATTATAGGATATTTTTATTTGTTCATCAGGCAGCATTAATGGTTTCTTCTACATGGACTAATGATTTCTTCCTGTCTGTTAACCAACTCTACCATATATATTCATTAAATGCACTTGGGCAACTGCTCGGTTGCACTTGTGTATCCGGATGGTTGCTCAACTCTGTCCCGGTAGTCACACAAGTGCAAACGGATATTGGCTGAAAGGAAGGTTTGAGGAGAAGTACATGAGAGAAATAGGGATATAATATAGTGATAGATAGGGCCGTATGCAGAAAATGCAGTTTCTTCGCAGAAAAATGCAAAAACACCCTGTTGTTTTTTGTAAACTTCTCTTAAAACAGGAGTATTTTGAGGGTTAAATGATTGATTATTAGCTTTGCCACATTTTTGTTTTTCCCCGTATAATACATAAGATAAGAACAAAAATGTGGCAAGGCTAGCTTCCTTTCTTCACATAATCTTTCGGTAATATCCCGAACTGCTTCTGAAAGCAACGGGCAAAGTACGAAGGATTATTGAAT
Organism: Bacteroides sp. f07; assembly: GCF_042854785.1. NCBI lineage: Bacteria > Pseudomonadati > Bacteroidota > Bacteroidia > Bacteroidales > Bacteroidaceae > Bacteroides > Bacteroides sp. f07. The sequence goes on from NZ_BAABXI010000003.1 coordinate 1,170,631, forward strand.
CCTACAATGAAACAAACCTCATTGATCCGGTATTCTCCTTCACGCAGAAGTTCTCCTGCAGTTTTGAGACGTATCAACCGGATATAATCATTGGGCGGCATTCCGGTCAGTCCTTTCAACTTGCGTTGTAAGTTGGAACGGCTGATAGCCATTTCTTCCGCCATCTTATCGATGGTAAATTCTTCATTGGTGAAATTGCGGGTAATGATTTCATTAATCGTGTTCAGCCATTTCACGTCTGTTTTGTTCATTAATGTCTGGTCGTATGACATATTTGGTACCGTTGTAAAGTGGTTGAACAGCATACGCCGGTTCTCCAGCAGATTATTGATGGTGGCTTTCATGTGGCTTAGCGAGAAAGGCTTTTCAATATAAGCATCCGCGCCATAGTCAAGACCCGCGATTTTCGAATCGATGCTGTCGAGTGCCGAAAGCAGGATAAACGGGATATGGCAAAGCATATTGTCGGAACGGATGGACTTTAGTAATTCAAATCCGTCCATATGTGGCATGACGATATCACTGATGATAAGATCTACTGTCGTTGTCTCCAGACATTCCAAGGCCTCCTTGCCATTGGTGGCTGTATGGATGGTATAGGTATTTCCCAGATTCTTAGCCAGAAACTCCAGCATATCCGTTGTGTCTTCCACTACCAGAAGAGAGTAACCGGCAGGTTCGCCCTCTTCCTCCGGAGCGGGAACCTTGTCGGGCATGGAAGTGATGGAAGGGCTGACAGAGATGCTTTTCTCCAAATATGGAATTTCCACACATACCTCGCATCCTTCCGTATAGCCGGGATTGATATAGACCTTTCCTTTATGCTTCTCCACCAACAATTTGACGAGACTCAATCCGATTCCTACTCCCGATCCGTTGTTTCCTGTATTTCCTACCTGATAAAACGGTTCGAAAACCTTGCTGCACTCCTCTTGCGGAATGCCCGGACCGTCGTCACGCACACACAGGGAGAGCGTGCGCCCTTCGGAAGACAGATGCTCGTCCATAATTACCATAATGCGGGTACGGGCATATTTCATGGCATTTGTCAACAGGTTGCTGACAATTTTAGTCAGCGCCTCCTGATCTACATTATATTGCAGATGTTCTTTCGGCAGAGAGACGCTGAAAGATATTCCAGTCAGGGAGATGGCACGGAAACGGTCGATGATGTCCTCTATCATCCGGTTGATATCCACTTCATTGAATGAAAGCGTATAACCTTCCTTGTCCACTTTGCGGAAATCGAGCAATTGTTTGATAAGCTCCATCAGCCGGTTGGTGTTCTTTCGTATCACAGACAGGTTGCTTTCTACTTCACTGTTCCATTCGTGTGTTTCCAAGATCGCTTCCAGCGGGGCTTTGATGAGACTTACCGGAGTCTTGATTTCATGCGCCACCTGAGTGAAGAATGTAATTTTTGACTGGAACAACTCCTGATTCTTGATTTGTTCCATTTCTTTCATCTTTCTTTGCTTTACGGCTTGTTGCTTACGCAAGTACAACCGAACCAGAAGATAAAACAGCCCACAAGTCACCAACAGATAGAAAATCTTGGCATAAATGGTCTTCCAGGGTGGAGGAAGCACTTCAATGTGCAGGCAACAGTCGTCATTGCTCCAATATTCATCGTTGTTACTGGCTTTCACACGGAAAGTATATTCACCCGGAGGCAGGTTGAGAAAAGATACGTTATGTTTATCCGTGTATATCCATTCTTTGTGAATACCATCCAGTTTGTAGGCATATAAATTCTTGCCGGGAGCTACATAACTAAGACTTTCGAATGTAATGTCGAACGATACCACCTGATAAGGAATCGTTACCTGTCCGCTAAGGGCAGGTATACGCTTGCTAAGGCTTACCTTGTCATCGGGGCTGTGCATATATACCGCCGGGATAGACGCCGTAGGTCTTACTTTATTAATAGATAACTTGAACGGATAGAAACTATTGAACCCGTTCACCCCACCGAAATAGAATTTCCCGTCACTGGCTTGCAGGGAAGAGCGGAAATTGAACTGGTTGCTTTGCAATCCATCCTCGATGGTATAGAGCTGTGCCCGTTTGTTCTGCGGCTCATACCGGATCAGCCCCCTGTTGGAAGAAAGCCAATAGTTACCCGATTGATCGTCCAGTATGCCATAGATGATATTGTTCGGCAGATTCTCTTTGGTGGAGAAGTTTTCAAAACGGTCCTCCCGATAGTGATAACGGCAGATGCCACCACCTTCGGTACAGAACCACAGATGTTGTTTGTGATCGATATATACACGTATCACCCAGTTGCTACAAGGAGAATCAGGATTTGCCGGATCGTTGCGATAGTTGTGCAATTTGCCGGTTTGGCGGTTGTAACGCCAGATACCGTCCCTTTTGCTTGCCAGCCATAAATCCCCATGTTGGTCTTCAACCATATCGTAGATAAAGATATGGCTTAAAGGTTCCAATGTCCGGAAAGAGTCACTTTTCGGGTCATACTGGCAGAATCCGGAGAGCGTTCCCAGATAAATGCTGCCATCCTTCGTTTGATAGATGGAGTAGATATGATCGTTAGGAATTGAATGTGGATTTGCGCGGTTATGGCGATAGTTTTTCATTTTTCCCGTTTGAATATCCAAGATATATAATCCCCGGGAGAAACTGCCAATCCACAATTTTCCTTCATTGTACAATAGTGCATGGATATTGTGATAACCGATATTAGGGTTACTGCTTCTCAACAGATGGTTTTTAAACTTCTTTGTGCGGGGATCAAAGAGGTTCAGTCCCCCGTCTTCGGTAGCAATCCAGATGTTTCCGTCGGGATCTTCGCAGAATTGGCTGATAACATTTCCCGAAAGAGAATTTTCCGTACCATTGGGATAATACCACTCGATATCCTTATGCTTGGGAGACAGGTAACTCACTCCACTGAAATAAGTCCCGATCCAGATTCCCCCTTCCCTATCCTGATAACAGGCATAGATACTTTCTTTATTTTGTTCGTCGTCGGTGGGCAGACACTCTCCTGTCGTGGTGTTGAATGTATAAAGCCCGTCGTCGGAGCCGAGATAGAAAGAGTTGGCCGTCCGTTGAAACAAGGTGCGGATACGTGGGATGGTAAGCGTGTCCCCTTCTCCGAAGTAATAGCGGAATTGCCCTGTCTCCTTATTGAAACGTGCCAGTCCGCCGTACCATGTGCCCGCCCATAATACTCCCTGCGAACTTTCCATCAAAGAGATAATCTCGTTGCAGGCAGGACGTCCGAAAGAGGTGTCCTCGGATATATACCCAGTGAAATTGTCTGTCCGTTGGTTGTATTTCGCCAAACCATTCCGGGTGCCTATCCAGATAGTCCCGAATGAGTCGTTGTAGATTACCCACACGTGATTGTCCGGCAATGAATGAGGATCGGAAAGAGAATGTAGATACTGCTTCAAGGTACCTTTTTTCTCGTTGTAGACGAACAATCCGTTGGTTGTCCCAATCCATAGCTGCCCGTCATTGTCATAAGCCATTCCGAAAGTACTGTTGACTGTCGCCCCGTCTTCCGTCTGTTTATCGAATACGGAGAACTTCTCCTCCCGCGAGTCGAATAAATACAACTTCTCCGTACTGGCTACCCAAATCTGATTGTTATCCTGATGGCGGCAGATCGTTACTATATTCATATAACTGTTTCCACCGTTTTCTGACGAATGTCCGTAGTTGGTGAACTCGATGCCGTTGAAACGATTCAGTCCGTCCTGTGTTGCAAACCACATATATCCGATGCTATCCTGAAGGATGCTCCGGACACAATTGCCCGATAACCCCGATCTAACGTCATATTTCTTGTAGATATTGGCGAAGACCAGAGAAACCGATGCCAGCAATATACATATGGATAAGATGGATCGTTTCATAATTTCCTTTCTTTGTATCCCCTGTTTGCAGGAGCTATATATCCTGTGTATTGGAGCTATATGTCCAATACGTTGGATCTATATACCCAACACGCAGGGCATATATGCCCAACAGATTGGATATATAGCTCCTGTAAACAGGTTGATTACTCCTTTTATAGAAGCCTTTATTTCACATCATCCCACGTATCTGTGCGGAATGGGAAAGCACTCAATCCGAAAGTATTCCGCAGAGTGATATTCCCTGCATAATTACGGAAAGCATAGCGCACGGCAACCGGCTGTGCCACCTCTTCACTCCACACTTCTACCGTGTTGGTACGTCCTACAATTTTTGCTTTCGCCGGATAGAACTTCTTGTCCGCTCCCGCAATCTCGAATCCTTCCAGTTCGGAGAAAGTAGGGAACAACCCCGCAGATGCATTATCGAATGTCACTATGGCCTTTTTGTCTGCATAGTCTACTTTGGTCATCATCGGGCCGTTGGATGGCAATCGGCGGATACCGTATGTTTTAGTCAATGCAAGCGTAGCCAACCGAAGCCCTACTACATCTTTCTGTGGCGGATGGATGCAGAATTCATCACCGATATCCGTAGTGGGCACCATGCCCGAATTAGGGATTGTTTTCAGTGCTTCCACTTGTGCTTCACGCAGCAAGGCGGCACCTGTATTCCGGCTGTTTTCATATTTGTAAGGAGCAATCTGCACATAATAGAAAGGCATATCGGGCGCTTCCCACACATTTCTCCATAGTTGTACCATAGCAGTCATCATTGGTGCGTAGAATTGGTAGTTGGATATGTTCGATTCTCCCTGATACCAGATGAAACCACGTGCCGTGAAGTTCTTAACAGGCCATAACATTGAGTTGTACAAACATTCCAGACGTTGGTGTATATCCCGTTTAGGGCTTTTGGCGGCTTCCATGTCCATACCCTCGATAGCACCCAAAGTCTGTTCGTCCATCCATGCTTCGATTCGTGAACCACCCCAACTGCTGATAACCAGTCCCACAGGGAGATGAAGTGTCTCTGTCAGTTGGCGGGCAAAGAAATAGGCAGCAGCACTACAGTCAATCGTGGTTTCGGGTGACGATACTTCCCATTTTCTTTTCTCAAAATCCGTGCGGCGTTTTGTCTCTTTTGTTTTCGGTACGGTGATAAACCGGATACGGTCACGGTAGTTACTTGCATTCAGCAACGTTTCAAGTGAGTTGTCAATGGGTTGTGCCGTATTTCCCATCATACGCATTTCCATATTCGACTGTCCGGAGCAGATCCACACCTCTCCTATCAGTATATCCGAGAGAGTGACCGGAGTTCCGTCGCTGATAGTAATGGAATAAGGAGTATACCCCCCTTCGGGAGTGTCTACTTTCACCAGCCAGGCCCCGTCTTTATCCGTAGATGCCTGATAAGTCCGGTTGTTCCACGAAGTGGTGACAGTTACTTTCTTACCGTCTGCCCAACCCCATAACTTAACGGAACTGTTCTGTTGAAGTACCATGTGATCTCCCATCATTGCAGGAAGTTTTACTTTGCCTTGTGCAATCGGCAGGAATAAAAGTGATAAAATAAGAAGTAGAAAATGTTTTTTCATACTGTTTTTATTAGATATTCGACGAATAGTTATTAGGTATCGGGCAAAAATACAACCTATTTTTAAATATGGAATAAAATTATCTAGTCATTTTCTGATAAAAACTAGTCGAATTCTTAAAAGATTGTTTTTCCTTTCCATTCTCCTCCGAATTTTATTAATTAGTGGCATCAATCGCCTAAACAGTATTATTAGATTGGCTAAATATCCCATTTCTTTGCACTGTGAGTATTTAACAACCTAATTGTTTCATTAAATCTAATAAAATGAAAAAGAAGCATTATCTATTATTTTTATTGGCTTTGCTCTTTTTACTGACGGATGTGGTGTGGGCACAAACATCTGTTACGGTAAGTGGAGTAGTGATCGATGAGAATGGAGAAACCCTGCCGGGTGTTTCCGTTGTTGAGGTAGGTACAATGAACGGTGTCCTGACAGACCTGAACGGACACTACACTTTAAAAACAACTTCTGCCAAATCTTCCGTTTCTTTCAGTTACATTGGTTATCAGACCACCACGCTTCCCCTGAACGGGCGTACGAAACTCGATGTACAGATGAAAGTGGAAACGAAAGTGCTGGATGAAGTAGTGGTAGTGGGCTACGGTGTACAGAAGAAAGTGAATCTGACCGGCTCCGTGACTTCCATCAACTTTGCCGACCAAACGGAGGGACGTCCCATCATGAGTGTTTCTTCGGCCCTTTCGGGACTTGCCGCCGGTATGAACGTCACGCAGGCTTCAGGACAACCCGGTTCGGACGGTGCCACCATCCGCGTCCGCGGTAACGGTACTTTCAATACCAATTCCCCATTAGTCCTGGTGGACGGTATCGAATGGAGTATGGACAATGTGAACCCCAACGACATCGAAAGCATCTCCGTACTGAAAGACGCTGCCTCCACAGCTATTTATGGTACGCGCGCCGCCAACGGAGTCATTCTTATCACCACCAAAAGCGGGAAAGGCAAACCGCAAATCTCCTATTCTTATTCGGGAGTCGTGCAGATGCCTTACAATAACCTCTCTTTCGTAAGCGATTATGCTCGTTATATGGGACTGGTGAACGAGGCTTGCGACAATGTGAACACCAAAGGTATCTTCTCACAGGAAAGCATCGACCGTTGGCGGGCTGCTTCTGCCGATCCCAACGGGTTGAACGAGTACGGAGTACCCAATTACGTGGCCTATCCCAACACTGACTGGTTCGATGAAGTATTCGACACCGGATATTCGCAGGAGCACAACCTGTCTGTTTCCGGCAGTTCGGAGAAAGTGAAATACATGCTCTCATTGGGCTATCTCGACAATCAGGGAGTCATGAACCGCTGGAACCTTGACTCAAGTACGCAGAAAATCAATTTCCGTACCAACCTGGAAGCCAAGATTGTGAAATGGATGACCGTCGGCACCCGCCTTTACGGACAAAAACAGGATTACGGAATGGCTAATATCAGCAACGGATTCAAGTATCTCTATCAGACTACTCCGGGCGTATATCCCGGCGAGCCGAACTATTGGGGACGTGCCGCACTGGCCGGCGAAGAATCTTCCAATGCCAATAATATCTTCGGTCAGATGGCGGGAGCCACCGGTTTCAATACCGTATGGCGTCTCAATGCTTCAGTCTACGGAATTATCACGCCCTATAAAGGCCTCAACATTGAAGGTACATTCAATTATTCGCCGACATTCACTGACAAGTCTTCTTATAGCCGCCAGAATGGTTATTGGGACTACGTCACCGACCAGCGTGTCAGCGAAAGCGCATTGGAGAACGCTTCCATCACCAATACGAGCGCACGCACCTGGCGTCAGAGTGCCGAAATATTGGTGCGCTACAATACAACCATTAAGAAAGACCACGATCTGGGCGCACTGCTCGGATATTCCGCACAGGAATATTACAGCAAGAGCTTTGCTGTTTCCCGTAAAGGCGCTACGGACTGGACGCTGAACGAACTAAGCACCTATGAGACGCTCGTCAGCTCTTCCAGCTCATCGCCTGCCAAATGGGGGCTGCTCTCTTATTTCGGCCGTGTCAACTACGGATATAAAGGACGTTATCTCTTTGAAGCCAACCTTCGTGCCGATGCCTCTTCCCGTTTCGGTGTGAACCAGCGTTGGGGATATTTCCCCTCATTCTCCGGCGGATGGCGTATCTCGGAAGAATCATTCATGCAGGGAGCATCGGACTATCTCTCTAACCTGAAACTCCGTGTTTCCTGGGGAAAGACAGGAAACAACTCTACGGGCAACTACGACTGGCAGGCAAACTACGCCACAGGCAATGTCGTAATCGATGGTGAAGGAACCAAAGGACTGGTACGCAAAAAACTAAGCAACGACAAGCTGCATTGGGAAAGTACCGCCACCACCGACATCGGACTTGATTTCGGCTTCTTCAACAACCGCCTGACGGGTGAAATAGACTATTATAATAAATATACTTCGGACATTCTCTACCATCCCGAACTCTATCTTTCGATGGGTGTCGTAGGCTCTGCTCCCGAAAATCTGGGTGAAGTGCGCAACCGCGGTGTTGAATTTACCCTGAACTGGAACGACCGCATCGGCAAAGATTTCGAATATCGGGTAGGCATGAACTTCTCTTTCAATGCCAACAAGGTAATGAAATTCAAAGGCGAACTCCAGAAGTACTGGATGTATGATGCGCAGGGAAACAAAGTCAGCTATGTCAATAACTTCAGTGATGTGTCCGAATCCGGTTTCGGAGGTTACATCTGCGAAGGCCGCCAACTGGGGGAAACCTATATGTATAAGGTGTACAGAGGTTCCGGTGAAGGCTATACCGGCGGTGCGGTGGATATCCATGCGGGACCGAAGGACGGAATGATACGTACGAAAGAAGATATGGTATGGGTGCAGGCCATGATTGACTCCGGTTATTCGTTCGGAGGAATGAAGACGGTTGCCAAAGACCAGCTTTGGTATGGTGACATTCTCTATGCCGACAGCAACGGTGATATGAACTACGGTGATACCAACGACCGGGATTTCTCCGGACACACCAGTGTCCCCAAATTCAACCTGGGTTTCAATTGTGCTTTCTCTTACAAGAACATTGATTTCTCTATGTTATGGTCGGGAGCTTTCGGGCATTACCTCAACTGGAATACGGATTACTACAACTCGACACTGGTCAGCCACGGATATGGCATTATCGAGCATATCGCCGATAACCATTACTTCTTCGATCCTTCCAATCCGGACGATCCGCGCACCAACCAGTCGGGCAAATATCCCCGTCTGACATACGGTACTACCTATAACAACAGAATCCAGAGCGACTGGAACGAATATAAGGGCGACTACTTCAAGTTGAAGAATATCCAGATCGGCTATACGTTGCCGCAACGGATTTCCAGCAAGTTCTTTGTTAGCAGGCTCCGTGCTTTCGTGTCGATGGACAATATCCTGACGATTACCAGCTATCCGGGACTCGATCCGGAGATAGGAACTGCCATCGGTTATCCGTTGATGCGCCAGATCTCTTTTGGCGGACAGATTACCTTTTAATGATGTAGAACTAAAAACAGAATCTGATATGAAAAAGATATTAATGATTTTAACGATGGCGCTGGCTGCTACCTCCTGCATGGATATTCTCGATGTGGCGCCGGAAGACCAGATCGCAAGTGAAAACATGTGGACTACGGAGGAGCTTGCCGACAAGGGAATGGCAGGACTCTACTATCCGTTCTATGCCACCCAACTCTCCTCCACCCAGCTTCGCCGCGCCGACGGACTGAACCGTCAGGGAATCGAAGCCATGAGTTTCGCGACCGATTATTATTCCAATAACTATCCGGTGGAACTGCTTTCGCTGGCTACCAAACCTGCCAATGACTTTCAGGTGTGGTATGAATGGAAGTTCTGTTACACCATTATCCATGCGTGTAATGATGCGATTGCCAATCTGCATAAAGCGGATATGGGCGCTAATAAACTGGCGCGTTATCAATGCGAGGCCCGTTTTCTTCGTGCCTGGGCATACAATCGTCTGAATATGCTCTATCAGGGTGTCCCTGTTTATCTGGAGCCTATCAATAACGAAGACTGTACTCGTGCACAGTCATCTGCGGATGAAGTATGGCAAGTGATTCTGGATGATTTGACGTATTGCATCAATAATCCCGACTTTCCTAATAACACCTTGAATGAAAACTACGGCCGTCCTTCTAAAGGAGCCGCTTATGCCCTGCGTGGTATGATATATATGTGGAAGAAGCAATACAAGGAAGCAAGCAACGATTTCAAAGAAGTGGAAACGTGCGGTTATGGCTTGTGGACAGGCGAATATGCCGACTTTTTCAAATATGAAAACGAAAAGGATAAAGAAATGATTTTCTCGCTCCAGTTCAGCGAAGAAACCGGTTATTGTGATAACATTCAGCAAATGACCGGTGCTCGCGATACGTATGATGGCTGGACGGAAATAAAACCTTCCGCAGACTTTGTGGACTACTATAAGAACGCGGACGGATCGGACTTCAAATGGTCGGAAGTAGACGGCCTGCAAGACTGGGACTTGCTGACTCCGAAACAGCGTGAAGTCTTCTTCTGCCGTGACGGGCTGGAATCCATGTCCTCACAGAAGAATGCGCTTATCAAACGGGTAGGTGAAGATATTTATCAGAAATATTACCTGAACAGCGGCAATGAAGCCCGTATCAAAAAGGCGTATGACAGTCGTGACCCGCGTCTGCAACAGACCGTCGTCACTCCTTATGTGCCGGTGGACTGCTACAAACCTAATTATGCAGGGGATGTCAACCAGATCGGTAAACAACTCCGTTGGCCGTTGAAGGAACAGGGCACGAATGGCGGAGACTTCTGGCTCGATAAACGTACTTCTGCTTTTTATTGCTATCGCAAGTACAACGAGTTTGAGAAAGGCCGTTTGATTAGCCGGAGCCGTTGCCATACCGACTGGCCGTTGATTCGCTATACCGATGTACTGTTGCAGTATGCCGAAGCATTGGCGCAGACCGATCAGATAGGAGAAGCCATCCGTCTGGTGAATAAAGTACGTACCCGTGCCCATATGCCTGTACTGACAGAGGGTGGAAGCGGCCCGTGCGCAGTGAACGGAAAAGAAGACATGCTTGAAAGGATACGCTATGAACGTCGTGTGGAATTCTGCCTCGAAGGAATCAACTTCTTTGATGAAGTACGTTGGGGAACCTATAAAGAAACCAAATTCCAGGGGAAAGACGTGAATGGCGGCAAGTCGTGGTGGGGCGAACTGGTAGAGTATAACTGGTATTATGCCGAATCTATGTGGCCGTGGACTGCTCCTATCTCTGAAACGCAAAAGAACCCGAACCTGACTAAACGAAGCGGTTGGGCATATTAATCATAAAGATTTGAATAAGGATGAAGAAAATACTTTTACTATTACTCATTTTTGTATCCGGTTGCACAGGTGTAGTTGCGCAACAGTTTGATTATGGCAAGATAGCACCTCATCCCCGGTTGTTATTACCGGCAGGAGGAGAAGAAGCCATCAGGAAAGCCATTGCGGAGTATCCCCCGTTGGCCGCTGTTCATCGGCGGATCATGGAACTTTGCGACCGGACACTTACGGAACAGCCTGTGGAACGTATCAAAGAGGGTAAACGCCTGCTGGCGATTTCGCGCATCGCGCTGAAGCGTATCTATTACCTGTCCTACGCTTACCGTATGACGGGAGATCAGAAATACGCTCTTCGTGCGGAACAGGAGATGCTGGCCGTCAGTCGTTTCACCGACTGGAACCCCACTCATTTTCTGGATGTGGGTGAGATGGTAATGGCATTGGCTATCGGTTATGACTGGCTGTATGACTCTTTGCAGCCCGACACCCGCCGGATGGTGCGCGAAGCAATCGTCGCAAAAGGGTTCGATGCGGCAAAGAACACCCGTCATGCCTGGTTCTATACAGCCAAGAATAACTGGAATTCTGTATGTAATAGTGGATTGGCGTATGGCGCGCTGGCTCTTTTTGAAGAGATTCCGGAAGTATCGGAAGGCATCATAGAGAAATGCATGGAGACAAATCCGAAAGCGATGGTAGGTTATGGCCCCGACGGAGGTTATCCCGAAGGGTTCGGATATTGGGGGTACGGGACGAGTTTTCAGGTAATGCTCATTGCTGCGCTCGAAAGTGCTTTCGGCACAGACAATGGGCTCTCCCAAGCCCCCGGCTTCATGGAGTCTGCCCGTTTCATGCAGTATATGACGGCTCCGGGCGGAGACTGTTTCTGTTTCTCGGATTCTCCGGTAGAGGCGGAGTGTAATATGATGATGTTCTGGTTTGCAGGCAAAGCGAAAGACCTTTCTCTGTTGTGGATTGAACGTCAGTATCTCGACCGGCCGGATATGCCGTTTGCCGAAGACCGTTTACTGCCCAGCCTGATGGTGTTCTGTTCGCAGCTCGACTTGAAGAATATCGGCAAGCCGAAGAAAAACTTCTGGTTCAGTCGCGGAGATACGCCTGTGTTTATCTACCGTGGCGGATGGGACAGCAAGAAAGATACCTATCTGGGAGTGAAAGGCGGTTCGCCTTCTACCTCTCATGCGCACATGGATGCCGGTTCGTTTATCTTCGAGAGAGACGGGGTGCGTTGGGCAATGGACTTGGGTATGCAGAGTTACATCACGCTCGAAAGTAAGGGAGTAGACCTGTGGAATATGTCGCAGAACGGACAACGATGGGAAGTATTCCGGCTAAGCAATATCGCTCACAACACCCTGACAATTAACGGCGAACGGCATTTGGTAGAGAGCAATGCTCCGATCACCCGTACTTTCGAGTCGAAGAAACAGAAAGGGGCGGAAGTAGACCTGTCGGGTGTGTTTGCCAACAGTGTGAAGAAAGCCGTCCGCACCGTGATATTGGATCAGAAAGACCACCTGGAAGTGACCGACCGGTTGGAGACGGGAGACAAGGAAGCTGCCGTATCCTGGATAATGGTCACTCCGGCAGAAGCTAAAATAACGGGTAAAAATCGGATGGAATTGACCAAAGACGGCCAACGGATGCTGCTGACGGTAGATACTGATACGGAAGTAGAAATGAAAACCTGGTCGAACGTGCCCCCGCATGAATATGATTTCCGCAATCCGGGAACGATCCGCGTTGGCTTTGAGACGGTGATTCCTGCCAATCGTGCCGTGCAACTGAAAGTACGACTTATTCCTTTGAAGTAGTAATACAAATAAATTCATTGAACCATGAAAACGATTCTTTTTAAAACAATCATCATAGCTTTCTTTGTGGGAATGGCCGTTAGTTGTTCCGATGAAGATGAGAACAGATTCCGTCCGGGATCTACCCATGAGAAACCGAATCCCACAGAGCCGGAGGGTGGACTGGATTATTCCAAACTGACCGCGGATAATCATCCTCGCCTGTTGATGAACGCCGAGGCTTTCACTGCGTTGAAAGCCAAAGTAGATGCCAATTCGAGTGCCAATCTGACCTTGCTACATAATACCATTATGGGTGTATGCAACAGCAAAGGGATGAACGCCACGGCACTGACTTATAAATTGGATGCCAGCAACAAACGTATCCTCGATGTGTCCCGTGATGCATTGCTGCGTATTTTCACCTGCGCTTATGCCTACCGGATGACTGGTGATGCCAAATACCTGACTAAAGCGGAAACGGATATGAACGCTGTCTGCAACTTTCCCGACTGGAACTCGAAACGCCACTTTCTTGATGTGGGCGAAATGGCTACGGCAGTTGCGTTCGGTTACGACTGGCTCTACAACGAACTAAGCGCAGCCACCCGTACGAAAGCGGCCAACGCACTGTTGAAGTTTGCCTTCCAACAAGCACAGGATAAGAACTGGAACCTCAACTTCTACGAAGCCACCAACAACTGGAACCAGGTCTGCAATGGCGGACTGGTCTGTGCGGCACTGGCTTCTTATGAAAACAATCCTTCTGAAGCAAAGGACATGATTGAAAAGGCGCTGGAATCCAATAAACCTGCATTGGAGGTGATGTATTCTCCCGACGGCAATTATCCGGAGGGCAGCGGTTACTGGTGTTACGGCACGCTTTATCAGGTATTGATGCTTGCCGCCCTCGACAGTACGCTCGGCACGGATAACGGGCTTTCTGATACACCGGGATTCTCCAAGACGGCAGAGTATATGCTGTATATGACAGGCTTGAACAGCAAGTTCTTTAATTATTCCGACTGTGCCCCCTCCTCTACTGCGGCATTGGCTTCGTGGTGGTTTGCCGATAAATACAGTAATCCGTCCTTATTATATAATGAGCTGAAAATGCTGAAGAACGGCGAATACGCTTCCTGTGCCGAAAATCGCCTGTTACCGATGATTATGGCGTTTGCCAATAATCTGAACCTGGACGCGATCTCCGCTCCTTCCAATAAATTATGGAGTGGAAAAGGGGAAACGCCCGTGGTGATGGTACATACCGATTGGACGTATACCGATACGGATAAATACCTCGGAATCAAAGGCGGCAAGGCAGGTTCGAGTCACGGACACATGGATGCCGGTTCGTTTGTGTACGATGCGTATGGAGTGCGCTGGTCGATGGATTTCGGTCTGCAAAGTTATACAACGCTCGAATCGGTATTAGCCGGTTTGGGTGGTAATCTTTGGGATATGGGACAGAACTCGATGCGTTGGGATGTATTCCGCTTGAATAATTTGAATCATAGCACGATTTCAATCAATGACGCCCGTCACCGGGTAAATGGGGCGGCTACTCTGACTACTACCATCAATACTGCTACGGAATTGGGAGCCACTTTCGATCTGACAGAAGTAGTGTCCGATCAGGCTGCGTCCGCTACCCGTACCGTGAAAATCGTGAACGATAAAGATTTAGTGGTCATGGATGAGATCAAGGCAAGAACGGATAAATCCGCCAAAGTACGCTGGTGTATGGTGACGCCTGCCGTTCCAACGGTGGAAAGTAACCGCATCGTACTAACTAGCGGAAGTAAAGTGATGTATCTCACAGCCAGCGGAAGCGTGAAGCCTACCTACAAGCAATGGAGTACCACCAGTGAGAACTCTTATGACCAGGCTAATCCGGGCACTTATATGGTCGGCTTTGAAGCAACGGTTACCGCCAACCAGACCGCCACATTTACCACAACCCTGTCTCCCAAATAAAAAGAATGGAACGTATGAGAATCTTATTAATATCTATACTCGGACTTTTGACATTGGTCTCCTGCACGAAGCAGGAGCCGATGGAGGCGTTGATTGACCGTGTATTTACCGTTGCGGAGCAACAATACACGGCTATGGATGCCCGCCTGACAGAAAAGACACTTCCCCGCACGCTCTCTGCCGACGGTGAGTTTGTTCCCTCGAATATCTATTGGTGGTGCAGCGGTTTCTATCCCGGTTCCCTCTGGTATATCTACGAATATACCCGGAAGGACGCAGTGAAAACACTGGCCGAGAAGAACACGCTGAAACTCGACTCTATACAATATGTGACTAGAGATCATGATGTCGGTTTCCAGTTGAATTGCAGTTACGGGAATGCTTTCCGGCTGACAGGTAATGAGGCTTATAAACAAGTGCTCTATCAGGGCGCCAAATCCTTGTCAACCCGCTTCAATCCTACTGTCGGTGTAATCCGTAGCTGGGACTTTGTGCGCAAAGGCTGCGACTGGAAGTACCCGGTGATTATTGACAATATGATGAACCTTGAACTGCTGTTGTCCATGTCGAAAGCCTACGCCGACGACTCTTTGCAGAACGTAGCCTGTACGCATGCCAATACCACTATCCAGCATCACTTCCGGGATGATTATTCTACGTATCATCTGGTGGATTATGACCCTGAGACGGGTGCAGTGCGCGGTAAGCAAACGGTGCAGGGCTTCTCGGACGATTCCTCCTGGAGTCGTGGACAGGCATGGGCCTTGTATAGCTATACGATGATGTTCCGCCTGACGGGGTATCAGAATTACCTGTTGCAAGCCGGACATATCGCCGATATGCTGCTCCGCCGTTTGCCGGCCGACGGTATTCCTTACTGGGATTTCGACGCTCCGGTAGAAGAGCAGACTTATCGGGATGCTTCCGCAGCGGCTATCATGGCCTCCGCCTTTATCGAACTAAGCCGTTATATCCCCGGCACGGAAGCCAAGGAATCTTATCTTGCCATGGCAGAAAAGCAACTCCGTACGCTTGCCTCGAAAGAGTATCTGGCAGAACCGGGTACGAACGAAAATTTCATTCTGAAGCATAGCGTGGGGGCACTTCCTGATAAAAGCGAAGTGGATGTCCCCCTGACGTATGCCGATTATTACTTTCTGGAAGCATTGCTGCGCTATAAGAATCTATAAACATAAAACTAATACAATATGATTATGAAGAACTTACATATAAATATGGCATTTATCTTCGTACTACTGCTGATAACTGCCTCCTGTTCGGACAAGGATGATTCGGCTCCGCGTGTCATTCCCACTATGAACCTGATAGTTTCGGAGATTGCGGACAATACGGCTCTGATTACTTCCGAGCAGCAAACAGGTACTACGTTCGGAGCGAAAGTCATTGATTTCTATCCGGTGGCCGATATAGGCTTTGATTATAACATTGAGGTGAAACTGGTGAAGTTCGTAGAAGAGAACGGAGTGCCTGTATCTCTGCCTTACACTCACAAAATTGTCGAAGGGTTAAAGCCGGGAGTCAATTATATCAGTGCGATCATCGCCTATAATGCCGAAGGGCGTGCCGTATGTTCCGCTTTTCAGACATGGAAGGCATCGGGAACGGAAGGAATGTGGAGTGATGACAACTCTGCCGGTGAGTTGGAAGAGAATGAGTGGTAAGTAAGAAATGGTGTAACTTCAAAAGAATACATGAATATGAAAAATATATTATTAGCAGTCTGCGTAGTGGCTTTGGCAATGACGGGCTGCACGCAAGAGGATATCTTTTCGTCTGACGGGAATAAAGAACTGTTGGAAGAGTCGCAATTCACGTTGATAGGGCTTACTTCGGCCCGGACGCGTACTTCTATTGGTGATAAGACGGGAGATATCTATCCGGTACTTTGGAGTGACGGGGATGCTCTCGGACTTTTTTCCCGCACCGAAGGGGCGGATATAGATAATGTGGAGGCTTTGTTGAGCGACGAATCTGTCGGACAGAACTCCGGTGTTTTTACAGCGGAAGGTGTGAATCCTGCGAAAGAGGGAGAAACGAAGATTCTTGTCTATTATCCTTATAAAGCAAGTACGAAACTGGCGGACGAGGGTAATAAGATTACCGCTTCTCTCGCTACTGAACAGGAGCAGAGCAAGCCCGGGGATAGTCATCATATCGGTAAATATGGTTTTGCCTATGCAACAACGACAGTGAACAGTACAAGTAAATCTGCACAGTTTTCTCTGAGGCATCCAATGGCGTATGTGAAATTCAGCATTTCTTCACAGGAGCTTTCTACTTATAAACTGAAAAGTGTGTCTTTATATGATAAGGATACCCGGACACCTCTTTCCGGTACGTTTACTGCCAATCTGGATACGGACGAACTGACTTTTGATTCGGAAAATAAACCGTATGCAACTGTTTCTTTAGCCGTTCCCGAACTACTTGCCACTACTCAGGAGGTCTATCTGACCACGTATCCGGCAGAATTGAAAGATAAGCAGGTCTACATCGTTGTCACTCTGGAAGGTGATAATCAGACGACAGTTACCATCCCTATCTTGAAAGAAGGTAAATCGTTACAGGCAAATGCTGTCAATGTCATTGCCATCAACGACCTGAAACTTTCGGATAACTCATGTGAATGGTATGAGCCCGTGGAGACACGTTTGCTAGTCGGAGGATGGGCATATGGCGAATCAAACTGTATAATGACTACTATTTCTTCTTCCGGTGTGAACAATACGATTAGTGTAAAGGCGCGTGGTAACTTTATGGAAGTGGAAGAACCAAAATATGCCGGAACTATTTTCAACTGTGATTTGAACAACGGTCATAAGATGGTTGGTGTCAATGGGTCTACAACGGATATTTCTCCGGTAAGCAGTGATTATAATATTACGGTCAATTCTTATAAAATTTCGAATGGTTATGATGGTGGTTGCGGTCAGGTAGCGATTTATGGAGAAGACCGCTCGACTGTTATATGGAGCTTTATTGTATGGATGACGCCTGTTCCGGCAGAACATGCTTACGGGAATACCGGCTATATTGTCCAAGATCGTAATTTGGGTACATATACGGTAGAAGATAACTGGAAGACGAATGGAGTTTATTTCCAATGGGGACGTCCTACTCCGTTCGGCTGGGGAGCAAATGGTTATTACTCGATACCTACCGAGGCTACGAGTGTGCGCTTCTCCATAGAACATCCCCGTGAGTTGCTTTATACTGCGACAGTGGATAATACAAAGTCCGACTGGTATTTGGGAGCATGGACAGGTGCACGTACTGACCGCAAGGATGATTTTTGGGGAAATCCGAACGAATCTAA
The DNA here is from genome assembly GCF_042854785.1 of Bacteroides sp. f07. Taxonomy (NCBI): domain Bacteria; kingdom Pseudomonadati; phylum Bacteroidota; class Bacteroidia; order Bacteroidales; family Bacteroidaceae; genus Bacteroides; species Bacteroides sp. f07. Next base: position 1,188,626 of record NZ_BAABXI010000003.1, read on the forward strand.
TACTTTTAATAATCCGTCTGACGGTCATAAATCTATCTATGACCCTTGTCCGAAAGGTTACCGTGTGGTATCTCCGGGAGTACTGGCAGAGGTGGAAAAGAGCGGCGAGTATGTGAAGCAAACGAGTATCGGAGTGATAAAATACTGTTATGACGGTACAAACTATGCTTATTGGCCGTTAGCAGGTGCCCGCTGGGGATCTAATCCGTCAGACCGTACCACTAATAATTCTACAACTGCCGCTTGTTATTGGTCGAACTCACCTGCTACCAACTACGGAAATGATAAAGACCAGGGTGGCAGTGCCATATATTATAAATCGGCAGATAAAACATGGACTCATTCCGCGGGGCGTTCTCATGCTTTTTCCGTACGTTGTATGAAAGATACGGAGAATCGTTAATCTTTTCCTGTCGGGATTATAAATAGAATCTCCCGCTATATGAAAGCTTTTTGTTTTGAGAAGTACATAAAAGCCTTTCATATAGCGGGGGATTTTTTCGGATAAGGGTTATAAAACGGCCAACCTGTCTCCTTTTTCAGAGTTTAAAGGAATGTGAGGAACTCAAACATTTCTCAATGTTATGAGAAAAACACTCATCGAGATGAGAAAATATTCGAAGTGTTCTCTCTTTTCCAATCTGTACTATTTCATAATGCTTTCCGCTCTTTCCAACGCCACATTAATGTTCGGACAGATATTATCTTTTCCCAGCAATTCATAGAAACCTGCTTTTTCCAGTACTTTATGTACCTTATCGTTTACACCGGAAAGAATAACGGTAATCTTTTCTTTCTGCGACATTTCACAAAGCACAGTCAGGTTGTGAATACCCGTAGAATCAATGAACGGGACTTTCCGCATACGGATGATACGTACTTTCGGACGGTCACCCAATTGTGCCATTGTTTCTTCAAACTTGGTAGCAATGCCGAAGAAATAAGGGCCGTTGATTTCGTATACCTCTATGCCTTTGGGAATCATCAGGTTTTCTTCGTGTATGGTAATGTCCGATTCTTTATTCGGGTCAATCTCGTCCGTGATTACGGAAATCTCGGTCGTCTCCATGACACGCTTCATAAAGAGCACGCAGGCAATGACTAATCCTACTTCGATGGCAACGGTCAAGTCGAAGATGACCGTAAGGAAGAAAGTGATAAGCAGGACGGTGACATCTGATTTCGGATTTTTCAATAAAGCCTTGAATACACGCCAGCCGCTCATATTATAAGATACAATGACTAACACGCCGGCAAGACATGCCATCGGGATATATTGCGCCAACGGCATCAGGAAAAGCAGAATCAGGAGCAGAACTACCGCATGGATAATGCCGGCTATCGGTGTCTTGCCACCATTGTTGATATTCGTCATGGTACGGGCGATAGCTCCGGTAGCGGGGATGCCGCCGAACAAAGGAGCTACTATATTTGCCGCGCCCTGTGCGATAAGTTCCGTGTTGGAGTCGTGCCGGTCGCCAATCACACCGTCGGCTACGGTGGCAGATAGCAATGATTCGATAGCACCCAATACGGCAATAGTGATAGCTACCGGGAACAATTCTCTGATAGCTTCCCAGTCCAAGGCAGGTACAACGGCATCGGGTAATTCTGATTTGATAGTGAAGCGGTCGCCTATCGTCTGGATACAGTCGATTCCGCCGAAAGTCTTCATCAGATAAACGGCGGCAGTGACAACAACAATTGCTATCAATGAACCGGGGATTTTCTTTGAGAACTTGGGAGTAATGGCAATGATGATAATGCTGACAATACTAACAATGGTGTTCCACCAGTTGATTGTATCGAAATGACGGAAATAAATCATCCACTTGCCTACAAAATCTCCCGGAACTTTCTCATCTCCGAAGGATAAACCGAAGATATCGGCAATCTGGGTAGTGAAAATGGTGACGGCGATACCACTGGTAAATCCGACAATGATAGGATAAGGGATGAACTTGATGACTGCCCCGAGTTTGAACACTCCTAGTAATACAAGAAGAACGCCCGCCATAAGCGTGGCTACAATCAGTCCGGCTTCTCCATATTGCTGGATGATGCCGTAGATGATAACGATGAAAGCTCCCGTCGGACCACCGATCTGGACTTTGCTTCCGCCCATCAGGGAGATGATAAATCCGGCGATGATGGCAGTGATAATACCTTTTTCGGGCGATACTCCCGAAGCGATACCGAAGGCGATAGCCAATGGAAGTGCCACGATACCTACGATGATACCGGCCATCAGATCCGCCATAAATGTTTCTTTTGAATAATTCTTTAAACAAGAAACCAGTTTGGGTTTAAATTCAAATAGCTTCATTTTTATGAGTTGTTATACGTGTAATCCGTTCCTTTTGCAAAGTAGAGGTTGCAAAATTATATAAAATAATCGAAATAAGTATGTTATCCAGCATATTATTTGTCTGTTGATAGATTTCATCAATGTCCTGATAGTTTTTATTTATAAAGAAAAGACAGTTTATTGCGAACAATTCGCTTATATTTGCGTTGTAAATAGTACGACAAGTTACGTTCGGTAATCACCAATTTAAAATATATATAGATTATGGCTAAGAGCATTAAAGGAACTCAGACAGAGAAGAATCTGTTGACTTCATTCGCAGGAGAATCACAGGCAAGAATGCGTTACACTTATTTTGCAAGTGTGGCTAAAAAAGAAGGTTACGAACAAATTTCTGCAATTTTCACAGAAACGGCTGATCAGGAAAAAGAACATGCAAAACGTATGTTTAAGTTCCTGGAAGGCGGTATGGTTGAAATTACCGCCAGCTATCCGGCTGGTGTAATCGGTACTACACTCGAAAATCTTCGTGCCGCAGCAGCAGGTGAACATGAAGAATGGTCACTGGATTATCCTCACTTTGCAGATGTGGCAGAACAGGAAGGTTTCCCGATGATTGCTGCGATGTACCGCAACATTTCTATCGCTGAAAAAGGTCACGAAGAAAGATATCTGGCTTTTGTGAACAATATCGAGAATATGACAGTATTCGCTAAAGAAGGCGAAGTAGTATGGCAATGCCGTAACTGCGGTTATATTACCGTAGGTAAGGAAGCTCCTGAAGTTTGTCCGGCATGTCTGCATCCGCAAGCATACTTCGAAGTGAAGAAAGAAAATTATTAATCTACCTCCATAGATTAACCGGATAAAGAAAATGCCGCTTGCAATCATTTGCAAGCGGCATTTTTTTATTTCTTTGCGTGAGGATAATCAATCGTGTAATGCAATCCGCGGCTTTCCTTGCGCTCCATTGCCTGGCGCATAATCAGATAACCGACATTCACCATATTACGCAATTCACAGATTTCTCTGGAAGCGACACTGCGTTTGAACAGGCTCTCAGTCTCCTCGTAGATAATATCCAGCCGATCCCAGGCACGTTTCAGGCGGAGGTCGCTGCGGACAATACCCACGTAAGTACTCATAATCTGATTGACTTCCTTCATGCTCTGCGTGATGAGTACCATTTCTTCCGGAGAACGGGTTCCCTCATCGTTCCATTCGGGAATGTCTTCGTTGTAGGAATACCGGTCTATGACTTGCAAGCTATGTTTGGCGGCTGCGTCGGCATAAACAACGGCTTCTATCAGTGAGTTTGAAGCCAGGCGGTTTCCCCCGTGCAGTCCTGTACAAGAGCACTCTCCTACTGCGTAAAGACGTTCGATGGAAGACTGTCCGTTCAAGTCTACGAGGATACCGCCACAGAGATAGTGGGCGGCCGGAGCTACCGGGATATAATCTTTAGTGATGTCGATGCCCAGGCTCAGGCATTTTTCGTAGATATTGGGGAAATGTTTCTTTGTTTCTTCCGGGTCTTTGTGGGTGACGTCCAGATAAACATGGTCGTCTCCGCGATTCTTCATCTCGTTGTCAATGGCACGTGCCACGATGTCACGCGGGGCAAGCGAAAGACGCGGGTCATATTTCTGCATGAATTCCTTGCCATCCATGGTGCGGAGTACGCCACCGTAGCCGCGCATTGCTTCCGTAATCAGGAAAGAGGGGCGGTCGCCCGGATGATAGAGGGCGGTGGGGTGGAATTGTACAAATTCCATATCTTTCACTGTACCTTTGGCACGGTAAACCATGGCTATACCGTCTCCGGTAGCGACTAGCGGATTGGTAGTCGTTTTGTAGACGGCGCCTACTCCGCCGGTAGCCATCAAAGTCACTTTGGCAAGGTAAGTATCCACTTTTCCGGTTTTCGGGTCGAGGATATAAGCACCGTAACATTTAATGTCCGGTGTCTGGCGGGTAACGGTTACTCCCAGATGATGCTGTGTCAGGATCTCAATGGCAAACTGGTTTTCGATTACCGTAATATTCGGATGCCGTTGCACGGCTTTGATCAGGCTGTCCTGTATTTCAGCTCCTGTGTTGTCTTTGTGGTGAAGGATACGGAATTCCGAGTGTCCCCCTTCGCGGTGCAAGTCGAATTCGCCTTTCTCGTTTTTGTCGAAGTCCACTCCCCACTTAATCAGTTCTTCAATTTGTGCAGGAGCTTCGCGCACTACTTTCTCCACTGCGGCACGGTCGCTGATCCAGTCGCCGGCGTTCATGGTGTCTTCAATGTGTTTGTCGAAATTGTCTACCAGCAGGTTGGTCACGGATGCTACCCCGCCTTGTGCGAAGTACGTATTGGCTTCTTCCAACCCGCTTTTACAGATAAGAGCAACTTTACCTTTGTGCGCCACTTTCAGCGCAAAACTCATACCGGCAATTCCGGAGCCGATAACGAGGAAATCGAATTTTCTTACCATAATTTTGTTATTTCTCACCGCAAAGCTACAAAATAAGTTACTTCGTTGTACTTTTCGTTGTCACTAATTCATAAAATTGCTACCTTGCAGGCAAAAATCTGACAAAATGAATCGAATTTTTCATGCCCGCATCGCCTGGTACCAGTATTTCCTTCTGGCAGTACTTACAGTAAATGCCGTCGGCGCTTTGTGGTGTAAATATATCTTGCCGGCTGTGCTGTTTATGCTCATGCTTATTGTAGTGATCGAACAGATCATACATACAGTCTATACGGTGACTACGGACGGAAATCTCGAAATATCCCGCGGGCGCTTTATCCGCAAGAAGGTAATTCCTATTTCCGAAATCACGACTATACAGAAATACCGTTCCATGAAATTCGGAAGTTTCTCGGTGACTGATTACATACTGATAGAGTATGGAAAAGACAAGTTTGCTTCCGTTATGCCTGTCAAAGAACGGGAATTTATGGAACTGATTGAAAAGAAAATGAACTAAATAAGTTATATACTATGAAATACCAAGTGATTATTATCGGCGGCGGTCCTGCCGGGTATACGGCTGCCGAAGCTGCCGGCAAAGCCGGTTTGAACGTGTTGCTTATCGAAAAGAAGAATCTGGGCGGTGTATGCCTGAACGAAGGGTGTATCCCGACCAAAACCCTGCTCTATTCGGCAAAAACTTATGATGGCGCAAAGCATGCGTCAAAGTATGCGGTAAATGTATCCGAAGTCTCTTTCGACCTGCCCAAGATTATTGCCCGCAAGAGCAAAGTGGTACGTAAACTGGTATTGGGAGTGAAAGCAAAACTGACCTCAAACAATGTTACGATACTATCGGGAGAAGCGCAAATCATAGATAAAAATACAGTCCGCTGCGGTGAAGAAACTTACGAAGGCGAGAATCTGATACTTTGCACCGGTTCGGAAACCTTTATTCCCCCTATTCCCGGAGTGGAAACGGTGAACTACTGGACGCATCGGGATGCATTGGACAATAAAGAACTGCCTGCTTCTTTGGTTATCGTCGGTGGTGGAGTGATAGGAATGGAGTTCGCTTCTTTCTTCAATAGCCTGGGAGTGCAGGTGACGGTAGTTGAAATGCTGGATGAGATTCTTGGCGGAATGGATAAGGAACTTTCCGCTCTGCTGCGTGCTGAATATGCAAAACGGGGCATTAAATTCCTGCTTAGTACGAAAGTTGTCGGTCTGTCGCAGATGGAAGAAGGGTCTGTCGTTTCTTATGAAAATGCAGAAGGAAGTGGTAGCGTGGTAGCGGAGAAGCTGCTGATGAGTGTCGGCCGTCGTCCCGTAACGAAAGGCTTCGGACTCGAAAATCTGAATCTGGATAAGACAGAGCGTGGTGCTATCAAAGTGAATGAGAAGATGCAGACTTCCGTACCTGGTGTTTATGTCTGCGGTGACCTGACCGGATTCTCTTTACTGGCACACACAGCCGTTCGTGAAGCGGAAGTGGCTGTACATTCTATATTAGGTAAAGAAGATGCTATGAGCTATCGTGCCATTCCGGGCGTTGTCTATACCAATCCGGAGATTGCCGGAGCGGGTGAAACGGAAGAGTCAGCCTCAGCGAAAGGCATTACTTATCAAGTCGTAAAGCTGCCGATGGCATATTCCGGTCGGTTTGTGGCGGAAAACGAGGGAGTGAACGGAGTCTGCAAAGTATTGCTGGATGAACAGGAACGGGTGATTGGAGCGCACGTGTTGGGCAATCCGGCTTCGGAGATTATTACGCTCGCAGGAACTGCCATTGAACTCGGATTGACTGCGGCGCAATGGAAGAGGATTGTTTTCCCTCATCCTACGGTAGGTGAGATATTCCGGGAAGCGTTGTAGGGGACTATTGTTTCTGAAAACGGAATTTTTACTAAGCGACAGCGCAGTGAGCGGTGGCGCAATTACTTGAAATATAATTTTAATTAGCTTTTAGATATAAAAAAGGACTGCTTCGAGTGAGGCAGTCCTTTCTGTTTTATATAAGGAAATATGAGATCTTTATCAAGTGACTTATTCTTTCTTCATTTCAATCCTCTTTCCATCTGCCTGCACAGCATAGAATTTAGTTGTTCCGTCAATGGTGACTGTCGGTGGAATTGAATACGAGAGGAAGTTGAAGAAGTATAGTAATTCTCCATTTTCATTGTCTTTACGTATTTCGAATGCAACCGCTTGTGTACCGTTATTTATAGTAATCCTGTTTGCCGATAGATTATAAGTCGGGGTACCTGTAATCTTCACATTGTCCTTGAACAGTGAATAATGCCCGACGTCACCTACTTGATAGTTTTCAATGCCGACATCCCCATTTTTACGATCTTCCAAGTAGCAGATGGGAGGTACTTTCTTGGAAAATCCTGCCATATACTCTTTTGTTTGGTCTATCATTGTTTGATTTACGATATATATAAATGATTCATACTGCTCATAGTTTGTGATAGCTACCGGTCTAAAGAATCCCCATCTGTCAAAGAACTCTGTCATATCCATATTAGCTACCTTACAGACGGCTTTGGCATATTGCATTTGTGCTGTTCCCGGACTATAATAGTTGAGAGGATTAGTACGTAACTCTTTGAAAAGTTCCTGAAAGAAATTAGGCATATTGCCTAAACGGTGGAAATAATTCCATAATTGCCATTGCATGCGCATGTGCAATTCTGCATCTTCATTTTGGTAAGAAGCATTATCTCCTAATAATACCCATGCCTTCTTTTGCCTGTAGGATTCTGCAAGTACGCTGATTTCCCGTCCGCGTGAGCAATATTTGCCGAGTTTGTATAATACATAATTGGAGAAGATGTTATTGCTTGATTCCGTACAACTTGCCCAGTTGATAGCCCCTTGATGAACGTGTCCAATTTCATGTGCCGGGCCCCACACATTGTCTTTCTCCGACATCACCTTTTCGGGTATCAGAATCTTATAAAGCGTACTTTTTGCAAAAGCAATCCGTCGCTCACCTCCCCACATATAACTGCCTTCCGGAGAGATGGCTAATATATGGTTATTCATTTGGGAAGGTTGGATATTTTCAATCCCCATCAGTTCTTGCTCCCATTTAATGATGTCGTTCCAGAAATTAAGGGTTGGCATGATTTTGCGTTGTACCACTTCACGCATTTTGTCTGTATGGAAATAGAACATGATTCTGTCTCCACGTACGCAAAAATATTTGTGAGTAGCTTTGGATAGCAATTCTGCATATTTCTCATCTGTCTTGTGCTTCTCGACATCAAAGTATCCGGTTACTTTACCACTTCCCAGCGGAATGTGAATCTTGATTGGCAAGGCGTTTGATGAGGTTATGTCAGTAATGTATTTTATGAACAACTGTCCATCATTTTGCATAGTGAGTTTGTTTATTCCCGGTTTTAGTGAGTAGGTAGGGCCTGTCCAACTTGGTTGCACGTATTCATGGTCTTCTGTATAGCTGGTTGTCTCTTCGCCAATACATTGGAGGTATATTGTCTGTTCATGGATATCTCCTACTAGTACAATCAGTTCATCATTCTTTTTCACATGAATTCCTGTCGGATTATCCAGATCAGTATATTTCTTTATTCGTAGTTTGGTTGCCCAATCTTCATTGTTACTATATGCCTTATATTCCTGAATACGGAAATCTTTCTCCCATTCATTGTATCTGCCGTCTCTCAGGGCATAAGCAATGCGCTTGAAGTAATCAGATTTCAACTTTTCGATGGCAGCTTTATCAACGTTTGGTTTCAACTCCGAACAAGTGATGTCTGTAAATATATCTAATAACAAATCTTTGGTGTAGAATTCCATTTCACTACAACCAGCCATATTATTTTTTCCTTCTTGAACCTCAAATTTTATCTTGGTTGCTTTTATTCCTGAGTCGAAGTGAATAGTTGTGCTTTCGTCCTTCATGTTGAAGTCATAATCTCCTTGCAATACGTAGTCCGGATTCTCGGCGGTGGCTACGGATACTTTCACCTTTCCGAATTGTCCGCTGCTGCTAGGCTTGTAAACAAAGTAATTAATGTCTTCAGTTCCTTCGAGAAAGTATTCTAAAGTTGCAGGAACAGTATAACTCATATAGGGTCTGGGAGTACCATCCCATGTGTTTTCAATTCCGTTTGCACCTGCCGGATCACTACCTTCTCCCCCGGTAGGCATCACTCTGGCATCTTTGCCGTCCGTAATTACCACATCATTCTCTCCATATTGATTGACTGTCAGTGTATATTCGGCAACCGGAGAGGTGACCTTGATGGCAGTCGTTCTTTTCTTCTTGTCGGGGTTGGCTTCGAATGACAGTACGAGGGAATTCCTCTTCTTTCCATGTGTAATCCATGAATCACCGTACTCCACTTCCCAGTCGTTGATGGTCAGTGAGCTGCTGATAGGAACATAAACAGTCGTTGATTCCTTGTCGACATCGACAATTAAATCTTTGGGGGAAATTTCGAAAATACCGCCGGCAATATCATCAGATTTGCAGGAAGATAAGATGATGCCATACATCATCAGGCTAAGGCATATCGCTAATATTTTTGTTTTCATTGTGTTTAAATTTTTATGTTTTACAATAGTATGTCTATCATTCCGCTCAACTCGCTCACTGCCTGTTCATCGGAACCGGAGAAGCCTACAAGCTTGAAGCGTATATTTCCCTCTTTGTCAACAATATACTTTGCCGGAATACCTTTTGCACCATAGCTTGTTACTACTTCGTTTTTTTTGCTTGTGGGGTTTTTGAGGTCGAACAGTACATTGAAGCTGTAATTATGTTCTTCAATGAACTTCTTCACTTCCGGCAGAGGGTCTTTGGCACTTTCCCATGTGTCAATGAACAAGAAAGCTACGTCTTCATTGTTCTTATACTTGTCAACCGCCTTTTGCATGGCAGGGAAAGAACTCTTGCACGGGCCGCACCACGTTGCCCAGAAGTCGAGTATTACGACTTTCCCTTTCAGGGCTGCCAGTGATACTTCCTCGCCTTTCATATTTTTCAGTGTGAACAAAGGGGCGGGTTCGCTGATCATCCGGTTCCGGATTTCTTCCTTCTGTTTCTCTGCCGACTCTTTCAAAAGTCCGTTGAGAAACTTGTTGAACCCTTTATCCGAACCATTGTTGCCGACATAGGCTTCTTTCAGTTGGGCTTTCAGGACTTCCGTGCCCATGCCGTTCTTGAAGATATCTTCCAGGATGGGGAATGCCTTGTTGTATTCTTTCTTGTATAACTGGACAGCTACGTAGCTTTTCTTCAGCTCAAAGTCGGCACCCTCGCCGTTTCCATAGGCTTGTTCCACCCATTTCCCGGCTTCCGTCAGTTTACCTTGTGCGGCTAGCAGATTGCCGTATGCGCCGGAGATAATAGACAGTTTTTTATTCTCTTCAGTATCTTCGGGCTTTTCTTGATGGATGTTGACGGTCGATTCGGCTGCTTCCTTGATATAGGGCATTGCCTTGTCGGGCGCACCGTTATCTCTGAGTGTACAACCGATGATGAATATTGCATCGCGGCGGAACACTGATGGGGCGATTTTACTTATGTAGGTTTCTACCTGTTCGTAGTTCTTCTCTTTGGCATATCCTTCAATGACATGAAACACCATCATGTTCAACATTCCCGAAACTTCCGGCACATCCTTGTAGCTCGCCATTGCGCCTTTCAGTATAGCTTCTTTCTGTTCCGCTGTTCCGGCCTGCATCAGTGCCATCATCTCTTTTTGTATTTCCTTTTTGGGATTGCTTTTACCCAGTAGGGCTTCAAGAGTCTGTTTCAGCTTCGGGTCGGACGGGCGCAATGCATTTGAATCATAGATTTTTCCTTCTTGATCGATGATGACAATGCGCGGTACAGAGCGAATACCGAATTTCTTCGGCAGTTCCGATTTGAATCCACCGGGAACGTTCAGGTTGAGTACCGGACCTTGTGCGTCTTTTATCATCTCCTTCCATGAGTCCAACAGTTGTGTGCCGGTATCCAGTGACATGGAGATGAACTGGATAGGATCACCTTTCATTGATTCCGCTATCTTCTCCATATAAGGCATTTCCATCTTGCAGGGCACACAACCGGTGAACCAGAAATCGAGCACGACTACTTTTCCGGCAAAGTCGGACAATTTATATTCCTTGCCGTTCACGTCGACGGCGGTAAACTCCGGTGCGGGCATACCTTTCAGAACGGACTTGTTGGCTTCTTTCAGTTCGGCATACTTCACTTCCAGTTCTTTCAATGCAGCCTGATCCTTATCGCCGATGATGGCGCTGCGGATACTTTCTACATAGGCAGGGAAATTGTCCGTATATCCTTTCTTCAATGTAAGGTCGAGCAGTTTTATCAGAAAAGCGGAGCGCACTTTCTCATTTCCGATCTTGTTGGCGTATATCTGCATGAAGCGGTCTTTGTCTACAGAGATGAAGCCTCTCCTTTCCATCTCGCCGAAAGCGTTCAGCATTGTATCAAACCATTTGGGAAGGATGAGGATAGCAGGATCATTGAACCGGGCAGTTTTCAGGAAATCATAATAATTGTCCGGCAAGTCCAGTTGCATCTTCATAAATGTAGCCATCAGGGGGGCATTCAACTGCTGGGCGTAGTAAGAAAACTGATAATACAGTTTCTGTATATTCACGAAATCTTCGGGAAAGCCATTCTGTGAGACTTTCTCACAAAGATTCTCCAGTTCTTTCCTGCATTCGTTCTGCCATTCGGGAGAGTACATCTTTACTTCCTTATTCATGTTCCCCAAAAAGCGGTTTGCATTGATAAAGCTGTTGATTGATGCATGGTCTCCTTCGATGGCGACTCCGGCGGCGCTTTCTATAATCTCGGTTTGGGAGCCGGGAGTCAGGTAGATGCTGTAGAATCTTTGTTTCCCGTCCATGTATTGATAATAGGCGGGAGCTTGCAGGTCGATATTGAAAATCTGCCGGCCTTGGGCATCAGGGGTGACGGCGGTGTAGCCGGGAGTACCTTCCGGCTGGAAGTAGCAGTCCTTGCCCGTTTTATTGGTAATGACCACTTGTGCGGCTTTACTTTGGAAAGCCCTGCCCTCTGCCTGCTGACCGAATAAGGTCAGCAGCAAGGCCATGGATAAAATGAATTGTTTCATTATTTGGAGTTTTGTATCAGATTGGTAGTTTGCATTGCTTTTATCGGGAACGGGAAGGTCAGCAAATGAGAATCCGGTTTCAGGGTATAAGTATGCGTACTGCCGTTAGTGTCGGTATAAGTCTTCGTCAGCGTTTCATTGAACTCGGTGCAGAAACGGCGCATATCGAAGAAACTGTTGCAACTGGTGAAAAGTTCGCGTGCTCTTTCCTGTCTTATGTATGTCAGTGCCTTGTCCTTATTATTGTCAACATCTGTCGGTACGAGGTCTTGGTAATACTTGCTGTAAAAGCGGGTCTTGCGCAGGTCGTTCAGATACTTCAATGCGAGGTCTATATTGCCTTGGCGTGCGTAGCATTCGGCAATCATCAGATAGACTTCGGAGAGACGGATACCACTCTCGTTCAGTAGGATGATGGTAGAGTTCATGAAGTAGAGGCAACCGGGTTCTGCCGTAGGGCGGTCGGGCATTGTCGGGTTACAAATAAGATTGTATCTTAAATCCGCTGCTGCGTCAAAGGTATCTTTCAGATGTTTGCGTAATATGGCGGGAGCTCCTCCGGTTCTATTCGGGCAATAGAGCAGATTCTCCGGATGAGAGTATTTATGTGGGTTCATCATCATATCCATACGGAACATCATATACAACATACTGTCATTCGTTCCGAAAGAAGGGTTCTTCTCCAGATAGGCGGATAATTCTGCACTTAAATCCCATAATTCATGATTAGAGAACTTGAGGACTTCCAATGCATCACTCAATGCGTTATCTATATTTCTCATAAAGAGATGAACTTTCGCTCTAAAGGCGTATCCGAAAGCTCTGTCCGGTTGATATGCGTTGACTGATTTCTCCGGCAAATTGCCTACAGCTTCATCCAAGTCCTTGAGAATGAAAGCATAGGTGTCGGCCACACTATATTGTTTGCCTACTTCTTCGAGGTCGAATTTTGTACGGATGATAATACCGTTGTCCGTAGCTGCGGTGGACGGGTTGTAAGGTTTGGCAAATGTGTTGACCAAGAAGAAATAGTTGTATGCTCTCATGGCTTTTGCCTGTGCTATTCCCATTGTTTTTTCACTCTCCGGGCCTTCTGCGTCTCCCATATTATCAATCAGGATATTGTAGCGGGCAATTCGTGCATAACACTTGTTGTATAATTCGGTGAGACTTTCATTATCGGTGATATTGCCTGCACGGTCGTAGCCTTCGTCCCAGAAAAAACCGGCAGAGCTTATGGGATATTTGTAACTTTCCAGTTCGGCCATGTTGTTCCATGCCTGTTCATTGGAAGTATAGTTGAAGTTGTCAATTGTATATTCAGCATCTACCGGTTCCAATAATCCCAAATAGTCTTCCGTAGTATTCAGCACAGCCTTTCCTTTGGGAACTATATCCAGATAGTTGTCGCATGCCGAAAGGCCGACAACAGCGCAAATGCATGCTAATATGATATTTTTTTTCATAATTGTCTTTTGCTTTTTTAGAAGTTAATGTTTAAGCCTACTACATAGCTGGTTACTTGCTCTTGGGTACGTGTACCATTGTTGGCATTGAATGCTTCGGGGTCGATACCGTTGTGGTTGGCTGCCCAATAGAAGGGATTATCCACCTGTGCACGTACGCTGATGTTGTTGAACCCCCAACTGCGGGTCAGACTTTGCGGCAGTGTGTAAGAGAGTCCGATATTACGCATTTTGATGAAAGAAGCGCTGACTACCTGTTTATCGGCATATTTCCAGTGTGCACCGCGGTACTGGTCATTCGTGTCATGAAGTCCCATTCTGGGGATGTCGGTATCCGTATTGTCGGGTGTCCATTTGTTTACGAAGTCCTTGTTCATACCTGCAGAAGGCTCTTGATAGATAGGAGTTACATCTTTACGTAACGAGTGTCCGGTGTAGTAGACGATTTTAGCGAACATCTCGACTGATTTCCAGCGCAGGTTAAGGTTGAAGGCTCCCTGCCATTTGGGAGTCAGTTGGCCTGCGTTCACAACAGCACCGATATTATCTACATTTATGTTTGACTTAATTTCTCCGTTTTCGTCGTAGATGGAAGGGTCCCCTTCACTTGTCAGACCGGCATAACGGAATGCATATACTGTTCCGTAAGTATCTCCCACCAAATAATTGGAAGTAGGATCCTTGAGCATATCTGAAGCATTAGTCGGGAGATAGCCGACTTCCTCAATCGTATTTTTGTTATAAGAGGCTGTCAATGAGGTGTTCAGTGCCCAGTCACGGGTCTTTAGCCAGTCGTAGGAAAGACTGATTTCCATACCGATATTTTTCATGGCTCCGTTGTTAAACTTAGCTTGCTCCCAGCCTACTGTGGCGTCAAGGGTTTTGTTGGCAAGCAAGTCCGAACTGTAACGGCGGTAAACATCAAACGAACCGTTCAGCCGTTTGAACATTGCAAAGTCCATACCGAAGTTGAAAGTGGCGGTCTTCTCCCAGCGCAACATCGGATTGGGCGGGGTGAGGATTCTTGTCACTCCTGTATTAGTCAAACCATTTATAAAATAGTTTCCAATCAGGTATGGACTGGTATTTTGGTCTACGTTACCTGTGATACCGTAAGTCATTCTCAGCTTCAGCATATCCAGCCAGGTGACAGGCTTCATAAACTCTTCGTTGTTCACGTTCCAGCTCAGTCCGACTGACCATAAGGGGCGGTAACGGTATTTAGGGTCAGTACCGAAAAGGTCGGCTTGCTCTATACGCATGCTTCCATTGAAAGAGTAACGGCTATCATACGTATATCCCACATTGGCATAACCGGAGAGATAACGGTGAGTGGTTTCGCTGACTGATGATACTTCACTTGAAGTGACTGCTTTGTTGAATAATTGTCCTAGTACTCCTTGCTGCAATGTTGGCCAGTCCACCGATTTGGAAGTCAGTTTCTGATCGTCATATCCATAACGTTCTCCTCTGGTAGAGCGCCATTTATCCTGACGGATTTCACCACCGATGAGGGCTGTGATATTGTGTTTTTCGGCAAGGGTTGTGTTGTAATTCAACTGTCCGCGGATATTGTAGAAGTAAGAGTGGCTGTTTTGTTCGGACATATGTCCTCCCATCGGGATGTTATATATAAATCCGCCTTTGCCATCCGAGCTGGCATAAGTATCTATCTTATTACGCATGAAATAAGAGTTCTCTTCGTCATACCGTTCGGTGTTGCCATAATTGTCCTCATATTGGAATTTCAAGCCAAGATCGAGTCCTTTAGCCAGTTTGAAGTCGGCTTGCGTAAAGAGACGCAGATACAGGTTCCGGGTAGTTTCTACATTGTTTCTATATTCTTCCATTGCATTATAGCCAAGCGACTTCAGTCCTTCCGTATTACTGATTTTTTCTGCCAGATAATGGTTGTACAGATATTGGTATACAGGATTCCCGTTATCGTCCGAAATTCGTTCGTATGGCATGAAAGACAGAAAACTTATGCTTTCATTTCCTTTTCCCGATTCTCCGGTCTGATAGTTAATATTGGTACCATAAGTGAACTTGAACCATTTGGTGAAGTCGAAAGAGTTTTTCAGGTAAAGGCTTAGTTTATTGCTCTTTAACGAAGTCTTCGAGTTGCTTCCAAAGCTTTGGAAACGGATGGATGTGAACATATCCGACTTGTCACCACCTTTTGACAGGGATACGTTATAGTCCTGTGTAAAAGCTAATTGTGTCAGTTTGTCCTGATACTCTTTCCTGTAATCGTATTCGCGCAGTTTTTCTATGGCGCCTTCTACTTGGGCTAATGACATATTGCCTTTTGCCATTTCGTAGTAAAGCCTTTCTATCTGTGTGTATTTTTGCGGTGCGGACGGGTCATTCTTCTTGTCGAAATAGTCCATCGGGTTATTCTTGTAATAAGAATCTGTGAGCAGATAGTTTACTTCGTAATCTACAATATCACTGGTAGATGCATAATTCAGATAATCCAGCGAAGGACTCGGGCTAAAATAAAAGTTGGCCGAAGCGTTGATGACTGTCTTCTTGTCTTTGGGTTTCTTGGTGGTTATCACGATAACGCCATTGGAGGCGCGTACACCATAAAGTGAGGTGGAAGCGGCATCTTTCAGTACCGTGATGTTCTCAATATCTTCCGGGTTGATGCCGGACATTCCCTGATTTACGACTTGACCGTCCATAACAATCAATGGGCTGGTTCCAACGGCAAATGAAGAAGTACCGCGAATGCTCATGCTTCCGCCATATGTACTGAGTCCGGCACTCATACCTTCCAGTTTGCTTACTAAGTTAGTCGACTGTATTTTGTCAATCTTATCCTTGTTGATGATAACAGCCGCACCGGTAGCCCGTTCGCGTGAGATAGTCTGGAAACCGGTGACGATGACTGCGTCCAGTTGTTTCACATCCTCCACCATGACTACCTGCAGAAGTTCCTCACCACTATAGACCACGTCGTGAGGCTTCATGCCTACGGAAGAGAAATTCAGTACCGTTCCGTATGCCAGTGGTTTGGAGAAAGTGAAGCGTCCGTCGATGTCGGTGATAGTACCCTGGCTTTTATCCTGTGTGAAGATAGAGACCCCCGGAAGCACGTTTCCGTCGCTATCAGTGACACGGCCGTTCAGTGGAGTTTTCGTTATTGCCTTCTTGGGGATTGCAGTGATGACAATCGTCCTTCCTTTAATAGAGTATTGCAATCCGGTTCCTGTGAGAAGCGTTTTCATCACGTTTTTGATGTCGGCATCCTGTAGGGACGCGGATACATGGACTCCTTTCAGTAGAGAGGCATTATAGAAAAACTGGTAATCATACTGCTTACTCAATTTCTCCAACACATTTTCCAACGGTTTCTTGGTAACCGTAACGGTGATCTTCTCCGGATGACTTGTTTGAGCGTATGCCAGCGGAGCGGTGCAGGACAGGGTGAGGGCAACAGCCAACATAAGTCCTTTGGAAATAAACTTGCTTGTCATAACTGTGTGAGGTTTATAATATTAGAAGTAGCTATTAATTCTTTTTCTCTATTGCGTCTATTTTCCTGTCCTGATAGATTTTGAAGTCAAGCTCGTTTGTCAGGTGCAGGATATTGAGTATTTCTACGAGCGGCTGTTTGCGTGATAGTATGCCGCTGTAACGTATATCTTGTATATCTTCGCTTACATTGATGTCTACATTATACCAGCGGGAAAGTTCCGCCATGATACTACCGATAGGCTCATTGCGGAAAACGAATTTGTCTTCTGTCCAGCCGGTGATGGCTGATATATTGGCTTGTGTAGTGTTGTATTCGCCTGTCGTCTTTTGGTAGGTGAACTGTTCGCCGGAGGATAGTGTGGCAAGCACTTTTTGTCCTTCACGCACATTGACCGAGCCTTCGACAAGGGTGATACGTATATTCTTTTCCGCTTCATAGGCTCTGATATTAAAGGTCGTTCCCGTTACTTGTACATTCAGTGTGCCTAACAATACGTTGAACGGACTTTGGGGATTGGATTTTACTCTGAAATATCCCTCTCCTTGCAGTCTGACCTGGCGTAAATGCTTCTTGAAGTGGGTGGGAAAGGATAGTTCGGAAGCGGCATTGACTTGAACGATTGTCCCATCTTCCAGTGTCAGTTGATAACTCCCGCCTGTGGGGACAGACAGTTTATTGAATTGGTTGTCAGGATTCAGTTTTATGGAGATGTTCTGCTTGCCGTCCAGTGTACTTCCAAGCAGTTGGTTACCTTTGACGGTCAGGTTGTTCTCCGGCAGAACCACTGGTTCGTTGTTTTGCGCGATGATGGATGTGTTCGAAGTAACGGGGGCGGTAGTTGCCCATTCGGGGATAACTTCTTTCTTGTTTTCTGTCCACAACCATAGTGTGGCTGTACTTACAATTAAAAGGAAAGAGGCGGCGATACTGCTTATCACACGGATGTTGAGTTTCCTTGGGGGGAGAATGATGTGTTTGTTTACCTGTTGTAGTGCCTCGTCTATGTTGATAGAATCGTGGAAAGCAATCTCCTCAGGGAGTTGTTCCTGTTTCCGTAACTCTTCATATAGTACGGGTGACTCTTTTTTCCATTCTTCGGCAAGTGGGGAAGTTGAGGTTTTTCCTGTACAAATTTCTCCAGCCAATTCCTCGGCTATCTGAATGCTTTCTTTGATTTTATCTTCTGTCATATATATAAATGGAATCTATGGCGTTTATAAGTAAAACGACATACTTAACAAGTAGTATGATATAAAAATTGATTTTTTATAAAATAAGCAGTAGAAATCTTAATTCCTCCAGTTCTGTACGCAGGCGGGCATAAGCGTGCATCTTGTGTGATTTCACTGTGGGGACTGACAATGAAAGTATGTCGGCTATCTCCTGATTGGATTTATTCTGAAGTGAAAGAATGATGATTTCCTGCTCGCGTGGAGTGAGGAGCTTGATTTTTTTCCGCACGATGAACGAGACTTCTTCCCGGATAATGTTTTCCTGAATAAATTCTTCGCTCTGCATCGTCTCCAGTTGGCTTTCGGCATAGCGGTTTTTCACGTCTTCATGTTTCAGATAGTCGAGACAACGGTTGGCTATGGAACGATAGAAAAAAGCTTTGATGGCAATGATGGAAGTGAAATGCTCATGTTGTTCCCAAAAGGCAATGAAAACGTCCTGAACAATATCACGCGCTTCTTCTGTACCTAGATGATAGCGGCAGGCAAAGGAAAGGAACAGCGTATAGTATTTTTTGAAAAAGATATCGAATTCTTTCTTACTGCTTGTTCCCTGCATTCTTATATTGTCAATATTGTTATTTGGGAGTGTTACCATCTGGCTATGTTATGTACGCAAAAGTACGTATTTTCTTTTACTACCAAAATTTTTCGGGGAAAAACTCTATATTTCTGTCTATGACTTGACAACTATCAATGTGTTTGCAGGTTATCTGAAGATGAAGAATGGACACAAAGCAGCATTTGCCATAATGAACCGGAACGTGCTTTCGGTTACTAAGGCAAGGGTGTTTCAGGATAAAGTTTGTGAGATGATTATCGGGCGGTAGATTCATATTTCTGTTTGGTGGACTGCTAATGTCCACCAAACAGGAAAGGAATATGTAATGGAAGTTGTTATTTCATCTTTTCCGCTTCCTCTTTCAGTGCTTTTTCCGTTTCACTGTCTCCTTTGGTAGCGTATAATGCTGATTTCATTAATAGCCAGCTTCGCTCCATGGCGGGAGTAGAGAGATAAGGTTTCAGTTTTTCCGCCCATGCCAACCCGCGGTTGATAATAACCGGATCTTTGCATTCAGATAGATAATTGAGATTGACCCAAGTAAAATAAAACCGCTTGTCATCTGAAAAAGCTAGATCTTTTTCTGTTTCGTCCAGTGCGTCCATCACTCCTTTGTAGTCTCCTTTTTGTACCAGATCTACAAGATTGAGTTCCGCACGGTAAAAAGAAGCGTTCTTACCGTTATATTCTTTCAGCAGGGATACAAGCCTGTCAAACATTGGTTGTGGAAATTGCTCCGCGGGAATACGTTTTCTCCGGATAAATCTGGAAACAGCGTATTTGTAGACAATTTCTATTTTCTCATTCACTTTCTCCTCTCCTATGGACTGGCGGTAACCGGGAGCATACTTTAAAAGGTACTCAAATCCGGTGGAGTATGGTTCGTTGATTTGACTTTCAATGATCTGCCAGTTGTCTTCCGAGTATCTGTTTTCATCGGACAGGCTACTTAAATATAAATGCAGGACGCTATCCCTTTCATGCGTCATGGAAGCAGCGCCAAGACCGTTCAGATATCTAAGTACTGTCGGGGCATCTTGTTTGTTTTCGGTATAACGGGCGGAAAGTCCCGGCAAATTCTGATTGGGGTCAACGGCTTTTTGTGCTTCACCCACCAGCCACTGGACGTTGGGATGTGCCCCGCATACGCGGTACACTATTTCCTGATTTTCTGGATTGATAAAAAGTAAAGTGGGATAACCTGTGATCCGGAATGTTTTACTTAGTGTTTTTCCTTCCCCTTTTTCCATGTCCATTTTCAGGTTGATGAAATGTTTGTTGAAGAAAGCTCCTGCGGTATCGTTGGGAAATACCATTTTACTCAGCATCTTGCACGGACCGCACCAGGTAGTGTAGCAGTCTATGAAAAGCAGCTTTTTTTCCTGTCCGGCTTTTGCCAGCGCCTCATTGAAAGTTGATTCTTCAAATTGGATACCTTGCGCGTTACCGGCAGGAATAATAGTGCCTGATACTATTATTGTAGTAATGATACATTTTAAGAGTAAATTTATTTTCATCATGGTTTGACTTCTTTATATTTAACGTCTATAATTTTTGCGTATCCGGTGTATTCCCATCCGGGCTTCAATGTCAAGTCCGTTCCCGGCGAACTTGTTTGGTAAAAGCGAAGAATCCCACCGTTATTGTCGGTAGATGTCGTATCATAAGAACCGACAATCAACTCATATTGTCGGGCTGTAAAGGCGGCTGCCGTTTCTTCATCCATTTTTGCGGTAAGCTGGGTTACTCCTCCGGGATTATCATACATGCAAAACTTGATTGTGGTTACTTCCTCATTCGGATTAAGTGTGATAGCCTCTTTACTTGCTCCCGTAGAAAGGTTGTAAGAATATACTTTGTTTTTATAGGCATAATATAAGGTTTGATATTGAGAGTGGGCACAGAACAAGGTTGCTTTGTCGAAGTCTGTTAGTTGTATGTCTTCCCAGCATCCCTCTTGTTTGAAATCGCTGTTGGATAGATTGATAGAATATATATGACGCTTATTCCCGTCTTGCATGATTGCGTAAACCGCCCCGTTGGAGAAAGCTGTATTTGCCATTGAAACCAGCTCCATAGAACCGGTGTTGAAGCTGAATAGCTTTTCGGCACTGTCCGGGTCTTTCAGTGGATAGCAGGTCTGGCGTCTGGCCTGTTCTTCTCTTTCCCCATCCCAGCCTATAAAGCGATGGTTGTCGATGTCATACAGCAAGGCTGCACCGCCGTCGCTTAATCCGCTGGTACTTCGTTGGGTACTTACACCGACAAAGGGAGACACTCTATATTCTGGTACTCCTCCCCGCTCGGAGGTATTGGCGGGGTCTTCAAAAGCTGTACCGCTTTGTTGCAGATCCCAGACAAATGCATTGCCTTCTTTGGACACGGCGATGATAGCTGCATGGTTCGCAAAGAAGTTGTTCGGTACACACGCGAAATTGACAATATGGTCTTCCGGTGATGAAGCGAACAGTGATGCTTTCATTTCATATGCATTCCCGTCGATGGTAAGGTATGTGTTATTGAGCAGATAGCTTTCCGTTTCGGACATCAGTGTAATTTTATCTCCGATGGTTCCCATCCTGTTAGAAAAGAGTCCCAAGCTTCTGGCGTGATACATTTCGGGAATATCCGAATTTTTTGCTATATCGTAGGCGGGGATAATGCGGTCTTTCGACAACTGGGAAAGCATGTCCAGCCGCACTCTCTCTTCGCTGCCTTCATTACAGAGAAGCATCCATCCTTCGGAGGTAGAGACTATAATGTTGATATCAAATCCTTTGACGCTCTTTATGCCGGTACGTTTATCAGTCACACTATAGCGGCAGGTATGTTTTCCGATTCCCAGATTAGCTATCCTGTAAAGGTCTTTTTTGTTTTCGGAACTCAGGATGACCCAGTCTCCGTCAGAGTTGACCCGTTCATACAGAAATTCGTAATTGGCATTGCCGTCTTCGATAGCTCCTTCCTTATTGGAAGTGATTACCGGTTTGATATCTATATATTCAGCATTGGCCACTACGGAAAGTGTTGTCGGCATATCAATTGTAATGATATCCTTTTCTCCATATGTATAGTTGCCTTTATCGTCCAGACAGGAGACAAATAAGAGCAGGGAGAGCAAACCGATTATATGGGTATGTTTCATTATCTTGTTCATAAACGTTGTGTTTTTATTGTTGTACATTCGAATAATCTACTTGATAAGGTTCCGGCAGTTGCATATACGAGCCGTCTTCATCCAGTACGGGAGATAATTCGGGATCGTCCGCCCTTCTCTGTAACTCTTTTTGTAGTTGGAGGGCATAGTAAGGCATACGTCCTGCGGTAATCTTGGAACCTGCTCCATTGATATAGATCCAGTCGTCCAGTGAGAATCCGAAGAAATTGTTGATAAAGGTATACTTGACGGCATTCCATGCACCGAAATAGTTTACAGCTTTCAGCGTAGTCCAACTTCCCGGTTCGCTGTAAACTTCGTCAATGATGAATGTATAACGGCTGCCGTCCAGATAATCCGCCGTAGTGTTCGACCAGGTATTGACCGACTTATATTTCTCCAGGACAGTAAAGCTCTCATTCGGTTCCAACTTTAATACGAGCTTTTCTTTTTGTGTCCTGAAACTGGCGTTCCTTAGAAAGCGTACTCCTATTTTTGCCTGATTTTCACCGGCTTTGATAACTACCGTATCCAGGTCGATTTCATAATCTTCCCCTTCGGTCATGGTGGTGTTCTCCCGGTCGATAGTAATCTCTACTTTCCGGTCATAGTTTTCCACCTTTCCTAATAGTTGGATGGTTCCTCTGAAGATGACGTTGGTAAAGCTCTCTTTTGCCCCTACAAAAGAGTAGGAGGTCTGCGTGGTGTATCCTACCATTCCGCTGGAGGTAGACCTGTTTACTGCTTGGAAATATACTTTACTTTCATTTGAATCATAGGTTACCACTTCTTCTTTTTGGCAGGCAGTAAATAAAAACAGGGCGGGCATGATAGTGGAGGTGAGCCATTTATAATTTAGTTTCATATTGTTACATGTCTTTAGGGGTTTAACGATTATCCAGTTCATTGGTTGGCAGAGGTGCTATAAAGCGTCTCTCTTTGGCTTCTTCGGTGACGTTTTCCTTATCATCATAAAGAAATCCCGGTATGATTTCAATCCGAATAGCTTGCCGTCCGTTGTAAGCGTTGTCAAATGCTTTGTTCAAGCGCTTGAAATAGAAGAAGACTTGTCCTTCACCGATAAATTCGCGGATATATTCTTTTGTCAGGAGATCCCGGAAATTGTTGCTTGACCGCACTGCGCCCCTGCTGTCGAATATTTGTTGCAGATAGTTCCATGCTGCTGTCATGTCGTAAACTTCCGATCCTTCCGTAGCCATGGCTTCCGCTGCGATATAGTATGCTTCGCTCAATTTTATAAGTGAGCAGAATGTACCGTGGAATTTTTGTACTTGCAGAATCTGGTTTTCGTCACTGGTGCTTCCTGACATTTCATCTTTGGCTGTATCCGTGATTTCGCGGAATTTGACCAGCCGCTTGGAGCTGTTGCCGTCCAGTGTGCTTCCGTTTTCCCATTGTGACTGGTAACGGTAATCTCCGGGATTGTTGGCAAACAACTGTCCGTCTACATATCCGGCACGTGGTACCAACAGTTTGTTGCCCGTGTTTGAACCGCCGAATGTATAATCATAAATCAGTCCTCTGTCTTTGTTGTAATATCCGAAGAGGCACTCGGTAGAAAACATGAGGTCAGGGTTGACGGAATTGCCCAGTAGCGTTCCGGAATCTACTGCCGGAAAGAACCCTCTCACTTTAGGATCATCCGTCAGTTTGCGGGCTTCTGCCAGGGCATTGCCCATATCTCCACCCCATAAATAAGTACGGGCGGTGAGCAGGACAGTGGCGTAGTAGTTTAAGCGTAACTGGCGGTAACGCATGGAATTGTCCATTGTTATTTGGTCGTATTCGGCTCTCGGGCCTTCGGTAAGCACCGGGTCTGATTCGAGCAGTAGCGCTTCGGCTGCTTTCAGGTCGCGGATGATATAGTCTTTCAGTACAGTTTTAGCAGGAAGGATATCCAGAATTTTTGTTTCAGTACTTTCGTTGTAGGGAATACCTCTTCCTTCCGGATTACGGAAATATACCGGACCGAACAGGCGCAGCAGGTCGAAATGGATCATGGCTCTTGCCGCCAGCATCTCTCCTTTCAGCATCTTATATTCTCTTTCGGGAAGTACTCCGGTACCTTCACCATTCATGTCTTTCTCTAGATTATTCAGTATCACGTTGGTGTTCATGATGGTAGAGTAGCCTTCTCCCCAAATGCTGCTGAGGGCGGAAAGTACAGTTTCGTTGCTGTAATCCCAGTTGATTAATGCTTGTAGGTACTTGGAGTAACTGTCGTCACCGGTCAGGTTGACAGTGTAGCGTTGTGCCAGTACATCAATCATTTCATAAGACAGGTACTTTCCGTACAATGAATTTCCCGCCATGCGGTTGTAGATTCCGTTTACGGCAGCATAGAAACCATCCTTGGTGCTGAACTGCTGTTCTTCGCTTTGTTTATCCTTGGGTTTGTAATCCAACCAGTCCGTACAGCCGCACAGGCAGCCTGTCAGCAGGAATATAGACAATGATATGATAATGTTTCTCAGTTTCATAATGGATACGTTTTATAGAGTTAATGAAAGATTGAAAGATACGCTACGTGAAAACGGATAAGAAGTACCGCGTTCCTGCTTGATACTGGAAATACGGAATATGTCGTTCATGTAAGCATTCAGCCTCAGTGAACTGACTCCCACTTTACGGGCAATTTCCGGCTTGAATTCGTATCCTACACGCAATGATTCCAGTGTCAGTGTATTGTCTTTTTGCACGAAGCGTGAAGACATTGGAGTAGATTGTGAGTCGGCGATATTCTTGAACTTGGCAATGTCTCCCGGTTTCTGCCATCTGTCATAGAGTGCCCGTTTGTCTTGATTATACTTTAGCTGGCTTGTCGTGATGTTCTCCACCTTGTTGTATAATACGGAATTGAAAGAGTATCCCCCCATGCGATATCGGAAATCGAAATTCATGGAGAATCCTTTCCATGAGAAACTGCTGCCGAGAACACCTTCTACTTTAGGACGGCTGCTGCCGATGATCACTTCATCGTCATATGAAAAGTCGTAGGTGAGTTCGCCGTTCTGTTTGATAAAGATTTCGCGTCCGGTTGCCGGGTCGATACCGGCGGAACGGACTGCCCAGATGGCGTCAGGGTCGGCTCCGTCAAAGTAACGCTTGGTAGATTTGTTTTGCCCGTTCTGATCTCCTTCCCTGCCTGATGTGTTAAAGGATTCCAGCCGGTTGCCTATCCCGTTGAGTTCGCTTGAACCGTGGCGGAGCGTTCCCCTGACTGACCACCAGAAGCGTTTGTCCATCTGCCGGATGATGTAATAGGTGGCTTGCGCGTTGAAACCTTTGGTCGTTTGTTTACCGAAGTTCTTATAGATGACATTGCCGGTTGCTCCGGTAGAGGCAGGCATGTCGATACCGATTAGCAGCGGGTCGGTGGTCTTGTAATAATAATCGCCGGTCAAAGTCAGGCGGTCGTTCAGTATTGTGATGTCGAAACCGATGTTCCGGTCAATAGTGGTCTGCCATTCCAAATCCGGATTGCCTAACTGTGCGAGTGACGTAGTCATTCCGAAATAATTGAATGAATTGAAGTTATAACGGAAAGTGGTGATGGTAGACGATGAAGAGAAGTTCTGGTTGCCGGGATTACCGATAGAGGTACGGATTTTGAACATGGAGATGCCGTCGATGTTCTCAGAAACAAATTTCTCATTGTGTAAGTTCCATGCCAGGCCGACTGCCCAGGTTCCGATATAATGCTTGTCTGTCCCGAATACGGACGAACCGTTGACACGGTAGCTGAAGTCAAGTAGGTAACGGTTGTTGAAGGCATAGTTGCCGATAGCGTAGGCACTTACCGAACGGGAAGTACTTTCGTAATAACTGGGGCTTCCGTTGTCCGGATAACCATTGGCAAAAGAAGGCAGTGTGAAGTCTCCTACCGGAAATCCGACGGCTGCGTATCCATGTGATTTGGAGTCGAGTTGGGACAGGTATCCTCCGGCGGCGATGTTGACAAGATGTGCCTTGTTGAAAGTCTTGCCGTAGGTTACCGTTAGTTCGCCTTCATACTTGTTGCTTTCCGTTTCGCTATAATTGTATGAACCGCGCTTGGTAAAGTCCACCTTTGAATACTCACTGTCGAGGGGTGAGGTAAAAGCTTCCGTATTGCTGTTGGTATGGGTAATTCCGAAACGCGCACGTATTTTCATTGCCGCTATCGGAGTATACTCCATGATGAACTTGTCGGAGATGGAGAGGGATTTCCCTTTATTATAACTGTTTTGTGCTGCGTTGTACAGAGGGTTACCTGCTTCTACATAGTCATTATATTCAAGCCATCTTTCCACCTCTCCGTCTTCATTATATTTCATGTAGTATGGGTTTGCGCCCGCATATTCGGAGAAGCCGACGATCGGGTTGCCGGAAGCCGTGTTGTCCATAGAGAACTTGTTGACAAACTGTAGTTTGTTGAGGCGGTAAGTCAGGTCGATGTTCCCGCTGAGGTTGTCGCGTTTGGATTCTTTCATAATACCGGTGATGCCGTTGTATGAAAGTCCCAGTCCGAACTGGAATGCGCCTTCTCCGCCTTCCGCATATAGTGAGTGGCGGTGGTTGATGCCGGTACGTAGCGGTTCTGCAAGCCAGTAAGTATCTACTCCCCGTGCTACGTCTGCCAGTTTATTATTGTATAACTGATCCAGTTCGATTTGCTGGCTGGGGGTCGATGAGGTATATCTTCCGACCATTTGTTCGAACCGGAGCTTTTCCGAAGCATTCATTAGATTATAGCTTGAGAGGTCTGCCCATGATATATTTGCCGAACCGTTGTAGGTAAGGTGAAGTTTTCCGGATTTGGGCCTGATTGTTTCCACTACTACAACACCGTTCGATGCTTTGGAACCATAGATGGCGGTAGAGGCGGCGTCTTTCAGTATAGTAATGGAAGCAACCCGGTTCATGTCGAGGTTGTAGATCGCTTCTAATGAGGATTCGAAGCCGTCAAGGATAAACAGCGGCTGATTAGGGTCTTCTGCCAGTTCGTCGCGGGTACTGATCAGACTGGATTTTCCACGGATTTCAATGTCTGGCATCCGGTTCGGGTCGGAGCCGAATTCTCCGCTTTCCAATACATTGAATGCTGGATCCAATGTCTTCAAACTAGAAATGACATTCTGCGTACCGACAGCTTTCAACTCGTCGGCAGTGAATGTGGAAGCCGAGCCGGTAAAACTTTCCCGTTTTTTGTTTACCACACCGGTGACGACAACTGCTTCCAGTTCGTTGACATCCTCTACCATCACTATTTTCAAGGTACTTTCTCCGCCATACACGATGCGTTGCGGCTTCATGCCTATGGAAGTGAAGTTCAGCAGCGTGCCGTGTTTCAGTGGACTGGAGAATGCAAAATTACCGTCGATGTCGCTGACAGCTCCCTGTGTCTTGTCGCCTGTGAAAATGTTTACTCCCGGAATAGCTCTCCCTTCTTTATCCACCACACGCCCTCTGAGCAGTTTCTTTTCTTTTGCGGTATTCCGGGAAGGGATTGTGGTAATGACGATCGTTTTCTCCTTAATACTATATTGCAGTCCGGTTCCTGCCAGTAGCACGTCCATCGTTTGATTTATTCCGGCCTTTTGTATGGAGACGGATACACGGATTCCCTTCACCAATGAATTGTTGTAGAATAACTGGTAGTTGTATTCCTTGCTCAGTTTCTTCAATACCTCTTCCAATGGTTTCTGCTTGACCGTGATTGTAATTCTCTCCTTCTGCCCGCTTTGCGCGTATGCCTTGAATGGAGTCGCGAGGGATAATGTGAAAGCTATCAGCATCACTAATCCTTGTAAAATGAACCTTCCTCTCATGCTTTTCGTTTTTTATAAGTTAGACTTGGGTGTTAATTCTTTTTTTCTACATCTATTTTTTTATCGGCTTGTATGTCGAATTCAAGTTCGTCGGTCATGCGGAGAGCATCCAGTATTTTGACGAGAGGCTGTTTGCGCGACAATATGCCGGTGTAGCGTGCGTTTTTTATTTTTTCGTCGACGCTGATGTTTACATTGTACCAGCGTGATATTTTATGCATGATATTCTCAATTGTTTCATTATAGAAAATGAATTGGTCTTCTGTCCAGTCGGTAACAGTTGACAGGTCGGTGTCGGTCACCGTATATTCCTGTTCGTCTTTCCGGAAAGTGAACAGTTGTCCGGGAAGTAATTCAGCCAACAGTTGCTTCTCTTTATAGATGCTGATTATGCCTTCAATAAGCGCGATACTTATTTCGTTCTCCTCTTCATAAGCCTTGACATTGAAGATAGTTCCGGTTACTTGTACGTCCAAAATTCCAAGGTGGACAATGAACGGGTTTTCTTTATCTGCTTTCACTTTCAGGTAGGCTTCTCCTGCCAGTTGGATCTGCCTTGCCTGCTTTGTGAAATGAGTGGGGAATAATAATTCGGAAGCGGCATTTATCTGTACAATAGTCCCGTCTTCCAGAGTCAGTACCTGTTCGGCTCCTGCCGGTACGACGAGCCTGTTGAGTTGCAGGTCTTGTTCCACGGTGATCGTAATATCTTTCTTGCCATCGCTTGTGCTGCTGATAAGTTGATTGTCGACCACAGACAGGCGGTTTTCTTTTAATGTCACCGCCCTGTTGTCGCAGGTGATGATGGAAGAAGGTTCTTTTCCGGGGACGGTGGATGCCCATCGGACAGCTTCTCTTTCCTCTTTCTGCCATAACCATAAAGAGGTCAGGGCAACAGCCAGTATGAGAGAGGCGGCTATGCCGGATGTGCGGATGAAGAGTTTCCGTGATGGGGAGATACGTTGGTGTATGTTGCGCAGGGGGCCTTCCAGTTCGATGGAATCACGGAATTTCATCTCTTCGGCCAACCTCTGCTGTTGCTGTAATTCTTTATGCAACCCGGCAGAATTCTTCTTCCACTCCTTCACTAGGCGGGAAGTCGAGTCCTTACCTGTGCAGATTTCCTTGCTGATTTCTTCTGCAATCTGTATGCTTTCTTTATACTTGTTTATATCCATTGACGGTGATAAATTACGAGTTGTTATATCTTAAAAACACGCAACCTTGGAATGAGTATGAAGTAAAAGTTGTTTTTTTATAAAATAAGCAGTAGAAATCTTAATTCTTCCAATTCTGCGCGCAGGCGGGCGTATGCGTGCATTTTATGTGTTTTTACAGTAGGTACGGATAATGAGAGCAGATCTGCTATTTCCTGATTTGACTTATTTTGGAGAGAAAGCAGGATAACTTCCTGTTCACGCGGGGTAAGCTCTTTGATTTTCTTGTGTATCATGCAGGAGACTTCTTCCCGGATAACGCTTTCCAGGATGAATTCTTCACTTTGTATTTTTTTCAGCTGGCTCTCCGCATACCGGTTTTTCACCTCTTCATGTCTCAGATAGTTGAGGATACGATTGGAAATGGAGCGGTAGAAGAAAGCCTTGATTGTGAGAATGGAAGTGAAATTCATCCGCTGTTCCCAAAAGCTGACAAATACATCCTGAACAATGTCGCGCGCTTCCTCTTCGTTCAGACAATACCGGCAGGCAAAGGAGACGAAAACAGCGTAGTATTGATTGAAAAAGACATCAAGGTCTTTTCTATTGCGCACTCCTTTGTCTGCAATATTGTCTATATGTCTTTGCTCATTTGTTCTCATTGGAGAATATTTGAAACAAAAATACTTATTTCTTTATAAAGAAAGAACTTTTTGAATAAATTCTCCCGTTTTTTATGGATTTTTGCTGTTCTTCTTGTTTGCCGGCTCACAGTTCCACCTCAATGGCGGCAGGATAGATACGTCGGGGGTCGGAGAAAGCGGCACAGCTGTTTGCCATGTTTTTAAGGTCCGGCTTTATTTTCCCCTGAAAAACCTGTTTTCCGTTTACCGTGACAGTAATCTCTTTCTTCAGATTTATGAGTTCATCACAGAGGTAGATGATTACTTTTCCTTTGTCGGCAGGTGTATAATGTTTCTTGCACTTCATTTCAATGCCCCATCTCGGATCTTTTTGAACCGTTTCATAGGTGACATTGTCCACGTTCAATGTGATGTGGTTGCCTGTGACGGTCATTTCGTAGCGGGTACGGGCATTAATGTCATCGTTGGGACGTTCTTTGACGAAGAGGTTGTAGAATCCTTTACGGTGCAGCCCGTCCATCTCGAAATCTTCCCAATAGACGTATTTCGGATAAGGGTTGCGGGTGTATTGTTTCAGCCACGGAGTAGTCGGGCGATAGTCGATTGAATGTCCTTTGCCGGGAATCAGCTCTATCTGATGGGTGTATAGCCCGGGGTGCAGGGTTTGCAACCGTTCAAATTCTTCCTTCACGTAGCCTGTGAGGATATTCCGGTAAAAGCCGCGGTCATCGGCTCCTGTCCTCAGAGAGAAAGCAATATGGGCGCAGTTCTCGGCGGGAGCATTCTTCAGGGGCTCTCCACCTGCCATGGGGCCTGCTCCGGCAAGGTAATCGGCATAGAAAGAAGCAAGGCGCTGGCTGCCATATCCGCCTTCGGAGATGCCGAAGATATACACTCTGTCCGGATTGATGTGGCCGGATACTAACGATTGGCGCAATAGTTTCTCCCAGGCATATTGCTTGGATTTCTGCCACCAGCGGTAGTAGTTTCCTTCGTTGGGGATTTGCGGAATGAAGTAGGCGGACGGTGCGTCGTCTAACATCCGGCATATTTTAAGTCCCGTGTCCCATTCTGCGGCTTTCGGTCCCGATCCGTGCGTATAGATAAACAGCGGATAGCCTTCATCGGGTTTCGTAGTGCCCTTGATACCCCAGTAGTAGGGCATCACGGCATTCGGTTCCAGTTCGGTGGGAAGGTTCCATTGGCTGCATGTCTTGTCGGACAGGGGTTGCAGCGGGATTAGTTCCTCTTCGTCCAGACGTTCGTTCGCTGTCCGCCATGCGTCCCATACTAGTTGGCGGTATTGTTCCACTTTCGCAAGGCTGAATTGTTTCCCTTTTTCGAAGGTGTGATTCTTGTCCGGTGATGTCAGGCAGGTGGAGAAATAGTCGAGAAGTGCGATGTTGTCTTTGTCCGCAGTGTTGGCGGTGACAGTGTTGCTTCCTGTTGCCAGACAGAAGAACAGTTCGCATAAGGCGGCGTTGCGCATAACATTCATAGTTTTCATAGTGTCATTTTGCTTTTTATATATTGATTTTACTTTGGTTTTACTGCCCTGTCGCCTCTGTCGGTAGTTGTTCAGTGGATGTTTATCAATACACTGTCAGAAGTGTTGACGGCAGCAAAAATATGGATTTACTTTGAAAAGCAAAACTTTTCTAAACATTTTCTTTACCGCTACTTTGTTGCGTCATATGTTTTGGATAGTTTTGCAGGCAATTGTCTCTAAACGTATATTAATGTATGAAGAAAGGCCTTTTACTCGTCATGTTGTCCGTCTGTCTGCTGCCTTTGTGGGCACAAAGAGATTTTTCGCAGATAGATTCGCTTATCAAGAAGATGCTTCCCGAAGCGTCCGAAGTCGGCATCTCCGTCTATGACCTGACGGCAAAGAAACCGCTCTATAATTACCGTGCAGAAAAACTCTCCCGCCCCGCTTCCACCATGAAGCTGCTGACTGCCATTACCGCCCTCTCCCGCCCTGATGCGGACGAACCTTTCCGCACGGAAGTGTGGCACGACGGCGTGATAGAACGTGATACGCTCCAAGGCAATCTGTATGTAGTGGGCGGATTCGACCCCGAATTTGACAGCCAGGCGATGGATTCATTGATAGGGGAAGTGATAACTTTTCCTTTTTCCGTAATTAACGGGCAGGTATATGGTGATGTTTCGATGAAAGACTCCCTTTATTGGGGGCATGGGTGGGCATGGGACGATACCCCTGCGGGATACCAGCCGTATTTGTCTCCGCTTATGTTCTGCAAGGGAACGGTTGAAATCTCAGTGGTTCCTTCCACCTTGCAGGGAGATACGGCAAGCATATCCTGCAAACCTGTCTCTTCTTATTATACTCTGGCCAACCGGACAAAGACACGGACCCCCTCTGCCGGAAAGTTCTCTTTCTCAAGAGACTGGTTGACGAACGGGAATAATCTGGTTGTTTCGGGCAATGTCGCTTCCATCCGAAAGGACAATATCAATATCTATGACTCCCCCGCTTTCTTTATGCATACTTTCCTCGAACGTCTCCGGGCAAAAGGAGTCGTTGCTCCCCAATCTTATGCATTCGCGGAATTGCCGCGCGACAGTGTTCATGTAGAACGGATGGCAGGTTGGGATACATCGGTGCAGAAAGTCCTGAACCAATTGATGAAAGAGAGCGACAACCTGAATGCGGAAGCCTTGCTCTGCCGTCTCGGCGCACAGGCTACGGGAAAGAGACGGGTGGCTGCCGAAGATGGAATCGTGGAAATCATGAAGTTAATCCGCCGCCTGGGGCACGACCCGAAGGATTATAAGATTGCAGACGGCTGCGGGCTATCCAACTACAACTACCTCTCTCCCGCCCTGTTGGTAGACTTCTTGAAATATGCGTATTCACGGACAGGAATCTTCCGGAAACTCTATAAATCTCTCCCCGTAGGCGGTGTGGACGGCACATTGAAGAACAGGATGAAAAGTACGCCCACCTTTCGGAATGTACATGCCAAGACAGGCTCGTTCACTGCGATAAATGCGCTTGCGGGCTATCTGCGAATGAAAAACGGGCATGAAGTGGCCTTTGCCATTATGAATCAGAATGTGCTTTCGGCTGCCAAGGCAAGGGCATTCCAGGATAAGGTTTGCGAGGTGATTATCGGAAAGTAACCTCGCTGTTTTTGCCGATGATTTGCGATTAGATAATAAAGTACGA
>NZ_BAABXI010000004.1:0-55868 GCF_042854785.1 Bacteroides sp. f07
AAATAACCACATCAAACACTTCCATAACAAATACAGACTAAATTATCCGCCAGTAATCAGCCGATAGCCGACAGGTTATTTCTACTAAAAAACAATGGGAACTCCCATATAATTACAGGAATCCCCACTTTTCAACTATTTCTAATCCTCAAACTGGATACTAATATGCTACCGAAAGCGGAGCACGTAATTTTTGAGCATACTCCGCCATATATTTATTCCAGACATCAGCTGTCTTGATGGCAGCCTTATCCCAGGCAGAACCCCAGTAATAAGTATATTCAGAACCCGGTTCATATTCGCTGATAGCCAACACATGACCGTCGGCTCCTCCACGTTCTTTCTTTTCCTTTTCCGAGAAAAGAACCGCTTTAGCTTCTTTTACCTGTGCGGGGAATGCAGCGCCGACAAATATCTTGCCGTTCGCACCGCTACGGTCGGTTGTCGGGTCAACGTAAGTGATATAACCGTTTGCGGCATCTGCTACAACTGCACCGTCCGGTTCACGCAAGACGAGTCCGGTAGTCACAGGCATTGCCTCTTTCAGATTAGTATATGAGATAACTGCCTTATTGAGGTATGAGCCTGCATCCAAAGAGATGACACGTGTTTCTATCACGTTAGAATCACCACGAACCACAAGCGGGTTGAATTCCAGCTTTACAGTAAAGCGTAGCGGGCCGTTATCGAGGATTTCCTGAGTACGATAGCAGTAAGGATAGATAATCGTATCGCCAGCCATCAAAGCAGCCGTACCGCCGCCCAATGTAGGGCCTACGGCGTAGCAGTCCATTCCGTAACCATGATCAACATGGTAAGAGATGGCACGCCCCAGTTCGGCAGCCGCTTTCGGGTCTGTCTTTTTCAGTTCAGCTATCTTGGCACGCTTCTCCTTATTCAGTTCTTCAGCATACATACTTTCCAGGACAGGCTCGGTAGTATTATACTTCGTGAAGATATCGTAACCAAAGCCACGCTCGTTTCTTGCCTGTAAAGCAGGGCCATAGGCACGGAAACCTACGAGATCGTTCTCCCAGGCAACGTCATCCAGGCGTTCGGGGTAATATTTACCACAGGCAATTACGTTGAAAGGTTCCGGAGTACCCGGTTGGATGGTATAAGTAGCTGTGCCGTTTGCTTTTACCGTAGCAGGGAAAACGACTTTCTCGTCATATGTCACCTGGTAAGGCACTTGCTGACCGTCAGCGTCAAGTACTATAATCTGTGCCGTGTCTGCCAGTTGCAACTTTGCAACTACATCACCCATCGGTACTTCAACCATTTCCCCTACACGTTCCAAAGCCAGGGGATTGGTCACTGTGACCGTCATTGTCTGTTTACTGTCGGCACAGGAAGCAAAAGCCGTCAAAGCAACAGCAAGCAGAAAAAATATCTTTTTCATGATTGATTCTTATTAAATAAAAAATAAGGTGACAGATGAAAAGAGGATGCTCTTTGCCATTCTATCACCTTACGGATTAACTTTCTATCTTGTATTATTTCGGTTGTTTTCCGATATAAGCGAGGATACCACCGTCTACGTAAAGAACGTGACCGTTGACAGCGTTAGATGCTTCAGAAGCAAGGAACACGGCAGGGCCTGTCAGCTCTTCCGGATCCAACCAACGACCAGCCGGAGTCTTGGCGCAGATGAATGAATCGAACGGGTGACGGCTTCCATCTGCTTGCGGCTCACGAAGAGGAGCAGTCTGCGGAGTAGCGATATAACCCGGGCCGATACCATTACATTGGATGTTGTATTCACCATATTCAGAACAGATGTTGCGAGTCAGCATCTTCAGACCACCCTTAGCGGCAGCGTAAGCAGATACAGTTTCACGACCCAGTTCAGACATCATAGAGCAGATGTTGATGATTTTACCGGCACGTTTTTCCATCATAGCGGGAAGAACAGCCTTAGCAACGATAAACGGAGCGTTCAAGTCGATATCGATTACACGACGGAAATCAGCAGCATCCATCTCGTGCATAGGAACACGACGGATGATACCTGCATTATTTACAAGAATATCAATTGTACCTACTTCTTTAGCGATAGTAGCAACCATAGCCTGTACAGCCGGTTCGTCTGTTACGTCACATACATAACCGTGAGCCTTGATACCCTTTTCTGCATAAGCAGCCATACCTTTGTCTACCAACTCCTGATTGATGTCGTTAAAACAAACAGTAGCGCCTTGTTCTGCAAAAGCAGAAGCGATAGCAAAACCGATACCATAAGAAGCACCTGTAACGAGAGCTACTTTACCTTTCAAAGAAAAATTCAAATACTGATTCATAATTTTTTGTTATTAAATTAAGAAAACTTATTGTAGTTGTTTATTTCAAGTCTGTTATTAATGAGAAGTCCTGGTCGCCGTAGTCGAGGTTCTCGCCGCCCATACCCCAGATAAAGGTATAGTTGTGAGTAGCGGCAGCCGAGTGGATAGACCATTCGGGCGAAAGAACCGCCTGGTCGCCTTTCATCCAGATGTGACGCGTTTCGTCCACTTCACCCATGAAATGGCAGATAGCATGGTCTTCAGGAATTTCGAAGTAGAAATAAGCTTCCATACGACGGCTGTGTACGTGAGCCGGCATCGTGTTCCATACGCTTCCCGGAGCCAGTTCCGTCATACCCATCTGGAGTTGGCAGGTAGGCAATACCTGATTTACCAGCATCTTATTGATGTTACGATGGTTGGAACCTTCCAAAGAACCCATTTCAGCCACTACTGCATCGGCTTTCGTCACCTTGCGGTCGGGATAGTTGCGGTGTGCAGTCAGCGAGTTGAAGTAGAACTTGGCGGGATGCGTAGCATCCTTGCTTTCAAAAGTCACTTCACGGTCGCCCGAACCCAAATAAAGGGCTTCTTTATAATCAAGTTCAAATTCAGCGTCGCCTGCTTTCACGATACCGGGGCCGCCCACATTGTAAATACCCATCTCGCGGCGGGTCAGGAAGAACGGGGCTTTCAGCGGGTCAATCGCTTCGAGCGTCAACACCTCTCCTACCGGAAGAGCTCCACCCACAACCATACGGTCATACATGGAATACACCATATTCACTTCATTGGGGACAAATATCTTTTCGATTAAGAAATCTCTGCGGATTCTTGTAGTATCATAACTTTTTGCATCCTCAGGATGCGCAGCATAGCGAATTTCATAGTTCGTTTTCATACCTTATCTATTTATAGTTATTGAATAAGTTCTCTTTCTACGTGCACGTCGTTTACGTACACGGTGCAAAAATAGCAAAAGAAAACGGGTTAACCTTGCAATTTTGTTCCAATTATCCACCAAAAATGTCCATAATTGTTGCAATGTACACTTTTTTAACGAACTATAATACGATTGGAAGGAGATTTTCACCTATATGAAAGAAAAAGCGCGAAAGCTTTACTTTTTTTAGTATTCCGGAACAAAGTCATCAAACAGGAGGTAAACCAGATATCCGACCTCTTTCGTAACATCGCCATGAACCGTTCACAATTACCGTCCGCCTAGGAGCATACTTTGGCGGATGAAAAGAGACAGGAAGATATATTCAAGATACAAACCACACATTATCAACCGATTATTCATCTGTGTAGTATAGAAATAGTAGTCCGATTCTCCATTTTTTTCATCCTGACGTATTCGATACGATGCCCGGAATTTGAGTGAATAACAAGAAAAGCTTTACTTTGCCCCAAAATAAAAAAGCTATGAATCACTCCTTACTCAAAAAAACAGTATTCAGTCTCCTGTTGGCGTGTGCCACATATATATCGGGATATGCCGCGCCTGTCCGGGCGACCGCCACATTCTCCTACCATCCCGATTCGGTACGTGCGATATTAGAAGAAGAGCAACGTGCCGCATTCAATCATTTCTGGCAATTCGCCAATAAACAGACCGGTATGATTCACGCAGGCACAAACGTCAATAACAAGAACCTGACCACCGGTGGCAGCGGCTTCGGCGTCATGGTGATACTGACGGGAATAGAACGGGGATGGATTACCCGCAAAGAGGGGGCAAAGCATATTCTCACACTTGTACGCTACCTGGATAAAGCCGAACGCATAAAAGGGGCATGGTCGCACTGGATGAATGTAGAGGGGAAGCCTGTCAAGTTCGGCAAACAGATAGAATCCGGCGACCTGGTAGAAACGTCTTTTATGATGATGGGGCTTTATGCAGCCCAGGCTTATCTGACGGAGAACAACGCTGTAGAAAAAGAGATACGGAAAACAGTGGACAGTTTCCGTAAAACGATACAATGGAATGAGTTCGTGCACAACGGAGAACTTTACTGGCTATGGGAACGTACCAACGAAACGTTTACATTGCCGCTACGCGGATACAACGAAGCATTGATTACCTACATCCTCGCCATGGGTGCCCCCGACAAGTATGCTGTCGATGCGGATGTATACAAAAACGGATGGCAGCAGAACGGCAAGATATTCAAGCCCCGGCAGGCGCACTACGGTTACCCTTTTGTTATGGGAACCCATCTGAGCGGCCCGCTCTTCCTGTCACACTATTCGTTTTTGGGGATGAATCCCAAGACAATGCAGGACAAATACGCAGACTACCAGCAATATGGCACATACCACGCCATGATACACAGGCATTATTGTATGGAAGAAGCGCCCGGAGAATATCAATACGATGCGTTCAACTGGGGACTAAGTGCAGGTTCAGGCCCCAATCAGCCTGTCAAGAAGGGGTACAAGCCGCGCACTCCGAAACGCGATGACGGCGTGATAGCTCCTACCGCTGCCCTTTCGTCCATGCCTTACACACCTTTCTACTCCATACAGATGTTGCTCAACCTGCATTACAACTGCCCGCAGCTACGCACTCCGGGGGGATTCGGCGACGGTTACAGCCTTGTGGACAACTGGTACTTCAAAGGTAGAATCGCCATCGACCAGGCACCGGTTGTTATTATGATAGAGAACTACCGCAGCGGCTTCCTGTGGAAACTGCTAGCCAATCATCCCGACATCCGGAAAGGAATGGAAAAGGCAGACATACATCTTCCCGTCCATCCCACAGGCTTCCCGTATGCGATTGCGGATACGCGCACAGGCTATTACGATATGCTCCGTCACCCGGACAGGAAAATGTACGAACTGGATTTTTATCTGGAAGAAGCAGGTACAACCTCTTTCCAGATTGCAAACGAAACCGGTACGCAAGTTCTTTCGGAAATCCGGGCGGAAGAGTATCCGCGAGGTCTCAACCTGCTCTCTTTCGACCGCAGCAGGTTGAAAGATACAAAACGCTGCATCATCCGTCTGCTGAAGGATGGCAAAGTGAAAGCAGAAATAAAAGTCCAACTCAACTAATCCCCTTATCGAATATGAAACTTCAACCGATACTCTGTCTCTTCCTGCTGGCTGCCGCCTGTTCGTGCAGTTGTTCGGACGAACCGGTCTTCCACTCGGACGAACAGCCGGAGCTACCGTCTCTCCCTGCCATTACCGAAGGGAGCTATTTTGCCGATTCACTGGAATATACGCCGGAGAAACAAAGACAGACACTGACCGACATACAGCAAGGTTATTTCCGTTTCTTCTATGAAGACTATCAGAAAGATAGCAAGATGGCGCTTATCGGTACGGAACGTCCCGCAATAAACGTGGCGTTAGCCGGGTCGGCTTATGCCGCCACCGCCATTCCCGTAGCCGTAGAACGCGGATGGATAAGCAGGAAGGAAGGAGCACAGCGCTTCTTGGATATGTGTACTTTCCTCAACAGAGCCGAACGTTATCACGGTGCATGGTCGCACTGGATGAACGGAAAGACGGGAGCAGGCTCACCTTTCAACCCCAAACAGCAGTCGGCAGGCGATTTGGTAGAGACTGCCTTTATGATGATGGGATTATTCATCTGTTCGGAGTACTTTGACTCGGAAGACGCAACGGAAACCAATGCAAGGGAACTTGTGGCAAAGTTCCACAACGAAATAGACTGGAACTTCTACACCAACGGCGAGCCAACCCTCTATTGGGCATGGGACAAGAACCTGGGCTTCGCCCCATTGAAAATAACCGGTCCGTGCGAAGCTCTCCCCGCCTACTTATTGGCATTATCCGCCCCCGAAGAGTTTGCCATTACAGAAGATGTATACACTCACGGATGGCGCGGGAAGAAGTTCTTCAACGAGGGACGTACTACCTACGGATACACGTTCGAACTGGGTGGAGAAGAAAAAGGCGGCCCGCTCTTCACCACACAACACCCGTTCTTATGGATAAACCCTTTCATCTATCAGGATAACTATGCAGATTATTGGGAGTTCTGCACCAACCACGCACTGATAAACCGGCAATACTGCCTGAATGACGCCCCGAAAGAGTATCTGTACGACGAGCGGAACTGGGGGTTGAGCGCTTGTTACGGCCCGGCACCGCTAGGCTACAAAGGTCGTTCACCCGCGCAGGGACGCGATGACGGCACTATTTGCGCCACAGGAGCCATGGGAACCGTCACGGTCACTCCATTCTATGCCCTGCAAGTCATTAACTCGCTCTACCAAACACCCGGCATGAAAGGAACTTACGGCATTACAGACGCGTACAATACAAGCCTGGCTTGGGCAGACTCCCGATATTTATCCATCTCCGTAATGCCCATCGTGTCCATTATCGAAAATTACCGTACCGGACTAATCTGGAAACTGGCTTGGCAAAGCGAACCTATCCGCAAGGGACTTGAACTGGCAGGATTCAGGGAATCCGCCTATACGGAAGGATTCTGCCAGAACCCCGTCAATCTTCAGACAGGGGCGGCCGATTTGACCGCACACCCCGATACGGAGAAGTACATGATACGATACTGGAGCGATACAGCCTCAGCGAATATCCATTTCACCCTTAGCTGCGGAGACACGGTGCGCAAGGTTATCCCCGACACAGTAGACAAAGGCATCAACACCCTGCTGCTTCCCTACGGCCAATGGAGCAAGCGCGCATACCGCCTGAACATGTATAAAGACAATAAATTAACAGACACTTTAAACATTAACCTAAGATGAAAACCCCATTCCTTCAAAAGGGCATCAGCACGGCAGCCCTCTCTCTGGGCGCCGTAGCCGCCTTTGCCGCAGAAGACCGCCCGAACATACTCTACATCATGTCCGACGACCATTCTTTCCAGACCATCGGCGTATATGCGTCGGTACTGAAAGACTACGTGAAAACTCCGAATATCGACCGTATCGCGCACGAAGGAGTCAGGATGGACAACTGTTTTGTCACCAACTCCATCAGCACCCCTAGCCGGGCAGCTATCCTGACGGGACAATACAGCCACCACAACCAGGTATATACCCTCGCCGACGAACTTCCCGCCGGACACCCTTCCATGGCAAAGGAACTCCAAAAGAACGGTTATCAGACCGCCATCATCGGCAAGTGGCACATCGGCACACAGCCCGAAGGGTTCGACTTTTACAGCGTCATGCCCGGACAAGGCAAATATGAAAATCCCGGTTTCATGGAGAGCGGACTTCCTTTCGACGTGAAACATGCCGTACGCACCCAAGGCTACTGCACGGACGTCATCACGGACAAATGCATCGACTGGATGGAGAAAGCGGACAAAAACAAGCCCTTTTTCCTGATGTGCCACTTCAAAGCCCCACACACGCCTTTTACCCCGGCGGAACGTCACAAAGACCTGTACAAAGACATCGTGTTCCCCGAACCGGACAACCTGTACGAGAACCTCGACAACCGCCCCATACTGAAATCCGTACACAACAAGATTTCCAGCGGACGCTTTGCCGACAAGACATTGCCCAAGGAAGACAGGGTGAAAGATGCCTATCAGGAATATATCCGCACTTACCTCTCTTGCATCGCCGGAATAGACGAGAACGTAGGACGCCTGCTCGAATGCCTCGAAAAGAACGGGCAACTGGACAACACCATCATTGTCTACACTTCCGACCAAGGCTTCTACATGGGCGAACACGGGCTTGTAGACAAACGGCTGATGTACGAAGAAGCACTGCGTATGCCCCTGGTCATCCGCTACCCCCGGAAAATACGGGCAAATACCACCTGTCAAACTTTCGTGCAGAACATTGATTTTGCCCCGACACTCCTTGAATATGCAGGTATCCGGACTCCCGGTTATATGGACGGCAGAAGTTTCTGCGCCTCTCTCACCGGGAAAAAGGCCCCCGATGCACGGAAAACAGCCTATTACCGTTACTGGATGAACTTCAAGGGCTACAACATCCCCGCTCACTACGGGCTGCGTACCGACCGTTACAAACTGATTTATTTCTACGGCAAATCCTGCGGAACGAAAGGTTCCATCGACAAGCCCGGCTTCCAGCCTGTATGGGAGTTCTACGACTTACAGGAAGACCCGCACGAAATGACCAACCAGTACGGGAACAAGAAGTACGAGAAAGTGATAAACGAATTGAAAGAAACACTCCGGCAGACTCAGGAAGAAGTCGGAGACAAGCAATAATCAACAACCTATAAATTCACCAATATGAGAAATACTATTTTTATCCAATGTGCCGTCGCACTCGCCACCACGCTATTCATCGGCGGATGTTCCGACGACGATGACGCTGCACAGGGCGGAAACAAGCAAGGCATCACCACCACCGAAGCCGTCATCCCGAAACCTCTGCAATGGAATACGGATAATACCATTGCCTTATACGCGAAGAAGGCGGACGCTGAAAAGACACTCTTCTACACCGAAGAATCGCAAGTGAACCGGGCTACGTTTGAAGCGGTCAAGAAAGCGTTTCCCACCCCGCAGGAAGGTGACTATATACGTGCATTCTATCCCGCAGGAAAAGCCAAAGAGAAAGCAAACGTGACAGGTACTCTCCTGCCCGCCCCCGGTACCGACCCTACCGATACTCAATACATACTTACCCAAAAAGGAAATGCCACAACAGGGCATCTTTCTGCTTTCTACTATATGTATGGTGTCAGCACCTATGAAGAGGGTATCATCCAACCGATTGAATTTCAGCCGCAGATGTCCGTACTGACATTCAAAATCACATTGCCCGAAGCACTCATCCCTTCGACATTGGAAATCAGCACCGGCGGCAAGGATTTTATCAAGTCGGTCAATTGCAACAATTATCCG
Organism: Bacteroides sp. f07; assembly: GCF_042854785.1. Classification (NCBI taxonomy): domain Bacteria; kingdom Pseudomonadati; phylum Bacteroidota; class Bacteroidia; order Bacteroidales; family Bacteroidaceae; genus Bacteroides; species Bacteroides sp. f07. Next base: position 9,130 of record NZ_BAABXI010000004.1, read on the forward strand.
GCCGATGCCGCAAACTTCAAACTGACAACCAACGAAAGCACTAACAAGGTAACGTTGAACCTGAAAGATTGCGGCACCTTGCAGAAGTTGGAAGCTAATCTGTTAATCGTCCCTGTCGACTTGAGCGGCAAGCAATTCACCGTATCCGTTACAGATGCAAATAATGAAGTCTACACCGCTACCCTGGAAGGTATCACCTTCGAAAAAGGAAAGCAGCACACGTTTGAAATAGCCGTAGCCAAAGACGAAGAACCGGAGCCGGAACCAAATGATGACTACACCCAAACGGGAGAAGGTACAGCAGAAAGTCCCTGGATTATCACAACTGCCGGACAACTGCGTGCTATCAGCCGCGACTCGCACGAAGGCGATGCTATCACAGACTTTGCCGGAAAATATTTCAAACTGGATGCCGATATTTCCCTTGACGGAGAAAACTGGGAACCTGTTGGAAGCAATACACTTCCCTTTGCCGGTATATTGGACGGTAATAATAAAACAATCAGCGGAATGAAGATTTCCGGAACAAACACATCAAAAGGTATCGGATTCTTCGCCCATACCAAAGCCGCTAAAATCATGAATCTGACTATTGCCGGCTCCATCAATATCACAGCAACGGATGCCACTCAGACGGGAGGATTGATAGGACAAGCTACAAACAACACCATATTATCCGGTAATATTCGTTCGGAAGTCGACATAACTGTAGAAGCTACGGTGAAAGGAGATATAAAAACCGGAGGAATAATCGGTGAATTAGCAAGTACTTCATCGGTGGAAGGTTGTAACTTATCCTACAAAGGAAATATCAAAGTGGATAATCAGGGAACACAAAATGCCCACACAGGAGGAATCATCGGCGGGATGGTATCAGTCCCTGCCATTAACGGCATGGCTGATGCAATATGTACCGTTGAAAAGGGTACTACCATCTCTACTGAATCCCAGACAGGAACCGTATGGCTCGGAGGATTCTTGGGCAATTCCGCTCCCGGCTTACTAGCAAAACTTCCTGCCACGACTTCCCAGATGCTAGGAATATTATCAGCCAAGGCAAATGGAACCAAAGATGCCATCATCTGCTACATGGTAGGATGGAGCCAAAACGCAGCAACTACCAAAGGCTTCAGCGAGGTTTTCAAAAACAATGCCAACTATACTCTGGAAGGCTCTACCGTAACTTCAGCAAGCGGTAAGGCATATAAAAACGGAGAAGAAGTAGCCGCACCGTAAGAATGAGCATATTCCCGGCTTATGCCTATATATGGGTACTACAGTGTCCATATATAGGCAAAGCCGTGTCAATGTATCGGTATCATAGTGTCTATATACAGGCACAACCGCATATAAGTAAGAATAAGTTTTCATATCTCCCTTTGTACCGTTGCCAAAGTTTTGTATTTTTGCAATGAACTTCCTATACGATGTTGCAACTATGAAATACATTTGTGCGCTCATTACCATATTATTTGCCACAGCTACCGCTTTGGCAGCTTCCATCCCTTTCGTCAAGAACTTCACGAACAAGGAAGTGATGTGTCAGAACTGGGACATCGGACAAGACAGTAAAGGCATTATCTATATTGCCAACCGCTACGGCCTGGTATGCTACGACGGAAAGACATGGCAGACCTATACCACCAACGAAAACCGGACTATCCGTTCCCTGCATATCGCACCGGACGACCGTATCTACATCGGCAGCTATGAAGAATTCGGCTACTTCGAAAGAAACGAATACGGCAAGCTGGTCTACTCTTCCATCTCCTCTCTGTTCCGTCACAAGGAATTGAAGAACAAGGACATATGGAGCATCGAGCAGGAAGAGAACCTGATTTATTTCCAATCTTTTGCCGGATACTTTTCTTTTGATACCCAATCGAGGAAAGTAGCTTTCTACCCGGTAAAGAACATGATGCAACGCCTGTATAAGGTAGAGAACAAAATCTATGCGGTAGTCCAGGACGAACTTTACCGGCTGGAGAAGAACACCCTTACCAAACTGCCCGCCACCAGTTCTCCCCTTCAAAGCCCCGTACGTAGCATATTGCCCTACGACGGCAACCGCCTGCTCATCCAAACGGAAAACCAGGGATTCTGGATTTACGACCAGGGACAATATACCCCGCAGGCAACCATCAACAAAACCCCGAACATCTCCGGAAACAATGAAGCGCTCTATGCCGGAAACGGCAACCTGCTGGCAGGAACGCGCAGCAACGGGCTGCTCTGTTTCGACCCGCAAGGCAGCCTGCTCTACAAACTCGACTATCAGACCAAATTACAGCATAACACCGTCCTGTCCCTCTTCAAGGACAAATCCAACAACATCTGGATTGGACTGGAAAAAGGGCTCTCACTTGCCTTTACCAACGACTCTTTCTCCTTCCACTATCTGAAAGAGAACAATATCGGCTCTATCTTCGACGTCGCCTTGTGGAATGATTATCTCTATATCGCCTCTAACCAAGGCCTGTGGCGGATAAAAGCCGGCACGTTCATGTCTCAGGAACAAAACTTCTCCCCGGAACGGGTGAACCTGCCGGGCGGCTTCGTACAGAAACTACTGAAAACCAACGAAGGGCTTATCATCGGGCACAGCAAAGCCACCTACCTGCTGAACAGGCAGAACCAACTGTCCGAAATGTATCCCACCGGCGGGGCACTGGCAGGAACGGAGATTCATTACCCGCAGCAGCGCAAAGGCTTCCTGCTGGGCAGTTACAATTCTATAAATCTCTACGACATAGAGCCGTCCGGCAACTACTTATTCCGCCAACGGCTCACCAACTTCAACGGCTACCCGCGATACATGGAATTCGACAATAACGGAAACCTTTGGGTGGCTCACACGCGAAAAGGCATATACAAGCTGAAAATGGACAGGAACCGGACTGAATTTACCGGAAATGAATTTATCTCCTGCATCGGAGATTCAAGCCGCACGCAGATAGGCGTATTCAACGTCGGCGGAAGAATTGTATTCACTGACGGAAAACAGTTCCATACCTACAATGACCTCTCGGACTCTATCGTTCCTTACGACCGCCTGAACACTCATTTGGAATTTATCACCCACACCAGGCATATCGTAAAGGTGGACAACACCTATTACTGGTTTATCACGGACACGGGAGTCGCACTGGTCAATATGGCGGCTTCCGACACTCCGGTGATAGAAAAAGTACTCTTGTTCGACAACTACAACCTGCGGATGCACAAGGACTTCGAAAGCATCGTGCCCGTCACGCCCGAATATTCCATCCTTTGTGCGGAGAATGTGCTCGTAGTCATCCCCAACAAACCGGAAGCCGCCCCGTCTTCCCCCAACCAGGAATTGATTTTCAACCATATCATCTCCTACAATATATTGAAAGACGAGCAACAGAGCCTTCCTGTCCGCACGGAAGATACCGTCCATCGGCTGACGTCCGATTTTAACAGCTTGGACGTCCAGGTGGCATATCCTGCCTATAATGAGAACATCCATTTTCAGTTCAAGCTGGAAGAGAACGGCATAGAGAAACACTGGCAAGAGAAACAAAATGCGCCTTCCATCAATATCCAGCGGCTTCCGGCAGGCAACTACTGTCTGAAATGCAGGGCTATCGACGAAAAAGGGACAGCCGTGGCTACCGCTTCTTTCTCGTTCAGCATATTGCCGCCATGGTATCTGAGCCCGTGGGCATATGTCGGCTACATCTTCCTTCTGGCGGTGATTCTTCTGGCTATTTATGCAGGTGTCCGCCGGAGAACGTTACGCCAGCAACGCCACATCATCAAAGAACGTGAACAGCAAATCATCGAGCTTGAAAACAAAAGGCTCAACGACGAAATCCTGTTCAAAGGCAAGGAGCTGACGCAATCTACCATGACTATCATCGAGAACAACAGGACACTGCTCGCCATCAAAGAGGAGATAGAGAACCACAAACGGATGCTGGGCAGCCAATACCCTAACAAATACTATCAGAAGCTGATAGACATGATAGACAATGCCACTTCAAAAGGGAAAGAGTGGGATCTGTTCCTGTCGAACTTCGACCTGATTCACGAACATTTCTTCAGGAATCTCCGGCAGCGTTTCCCCGAACTGACACCCAACGACCTGAAGTTATGCGCCCTGCTGCGCTTGAATATGAGCACGAAGGACATGGCGGATATGCTGAATATAGGAGTGCGTGCAGTAGAAACAGCTAGATATCGTTTAAGAAAAAAGATGGAACTGGATTCGAATGTCGATTTGGTACAGTTCCTCATTGATTTCTAAGTGTCCGGGGAGTTGTTTCCGTTTCATAATCCGGCGTATCACAATCTACTTATTATTAACTACTTAACAAGCATAAAAAGCAGAATGAAGTAGTGATGTAGTATCCGTTTTCCTAAGAAAATCCGGGCTGACGTAACCAAATGGCACTGTTTGTTTTTATGTCTCGCCAAACAATGTTTTTCTTTGCATCACAACGAAAAATTAATGCAATTTATGAAAACAGTCGCCAAGAACAAACTATTATTAGGAGCAGTGCTTCCCCTGCTCCCACTTACCGGAACTCATGCGCAGAATAAAGCCAAGGAGTCCGCACCCAACATTCTCTTTATCATGTCCGACGACCATGCCGAGAAAGCCATCAGTGCCTATGGTTCCGAATTCTCCCGCCTGGCTCCCACCCCGAACATCGACCGGATAGCCAACGAAGGAGCGCTTTTCGAAGCCAATTACTGCTGCAACTCCCTGTCGGGCCCCAGCCGCGCTTCCGTGATGTCCGGAAAACACAGCCATGCCAACGGCTTTATGCGAAACGGAAACAAGTTCGACGGTTCGCAGCTATTAGTGCAGAAAGTATTCCAGGCAAACGGATACCAGACTGCCCTCATCGGCAAATGGCACCTCGTCACGAAACCTACCGGATTTGACTACTGGACTATCCTGAACGACCAGGGTGAATATTACAACCCCGACTTTATCACCGAAAACGACACGGTGCGCGTAGACGGATACGTCACGGACATCATCACCGAGAAAACAATGGACTGGCTGGAACACCGCGACCGGAGCAAGCCTTTCTTCATGATGATGAACCACAAGGCCGTACACCGTAACTGGTGGCCTGCCGAACGCCATTATCACTTATATGACAATGTGGACTTCCCTGTTCCCGAAAACTACTTCGACGACTATGAAGGACGCGAAGCCGCCAAGAAGCAGAAGATGAACATCTATCGCGACATGTACGAAGGACACGACTTGAAGATGAACGTGGCCAAAGGAAGCGATTCCCTGCGGTTCGACCCGTGGAAACACCTGAACCGGCGGATGACACCCGAACAATGGAAGCGGTTCAACGACAACTACCGTTCGAAAAACGACTCTTTCTGGGAGCAGAACCCGCAGGGGAAAGACCTCGCCATCTGGAAATACCAACGCTACGCACGTGAATACATGGCTACGATTGCCTCTCTTGACGAAAGCATAGGCAAAATGCTGGATTACCTGAAGAAGGAAGGGTTGCTCGACAACACCATCATCGTATATTGCAGCGACCAGGGATTCTATGTAGGCGAGCATGGATGGTTCGACAAGCGCTTCATGTATGAGGAGTCCATGAAAATGCCGATGATGATGCGTTTCCCCCCGAAAATCAAGGCAGGAACACATATCACGAAACTGACACAGAACATCGACTTCGCTCCCACTTTCCTGGAGATGTGCGGCATTGATGTCCCGAAGGAGATGCAGGGCGTGTCTTTCCTGCCACTGCTGGAAGGCAAAAAGACACCGGACTGGAGAAAGTATCTATATTATCATTTCTATGAGTTCCCCGGCTTCCACAGCGTGCACAAGCATTATGGAGTGAAGGGAGAGCGTTACAAGCTGATGTACTTCTATCAGGACAAAGTATGGGAACTCTACGACTTAAAGAATGACCCGACGGAAATGCATAATATCTACGGCCAGAAAGGTACGGAGAAAATAACGGCAAAGCTGAAAAAGGAACTGGCCAAGCTGCAACAGCAGTACGAAGTGCCTCAGCGTTGCATGGAATAATCATTTTATGACTCTTAAATTCAGAAAGATATGAAAAACAATATGTATGTCAAGCTTATGTGCAAGACGCTGTTCACGATTTGCCTGCTTATGATAGCGGGATTGTCGCAAGCGCAGAATATCGAAGTGAGCGGAGTGGTACTGGACGAAGCGGGGGAACCGCTTCCCGGAGTATCCATTCAGATAAAAGGAACCCAACGGGGCGCTACTTCAGGAATCGACGGGGGCTTTACTTTCAAAGCAGGGCCGAGGGCTACACTGGTCTTCTCATTCATCGGTTATGAGAAACGGGAAGTGGAACTGAAAGGACGGAGCAGGCTCCGTGTTCAAATGAACCCGACAGTCAATCAGTTAGACCAGGTAGAGATTGTAGTCGGCTACGGCTCGCAACGGAAAGAGGACTTGACCGGAGCCATCTCCACCCTTTCCGGAAAAGAACTGAGCGAAGTCCCGACCGTGAACCTGCTCGATGCCATCGGAAGCAAAATCCCCGGAATGCAGGTTTTGGGAACTTCCGAACCGGGTGAGACGGCTTCTGTCAGAATACGCGGCGTAGGCTCTTACAACGACTCGGAACCTATCTGCGTAGTGGACGGACAGTTTATGACACTGGAAGAGTTGAATGCCATCAATACAAGCGATATCCTCTCTATCACCGTACTGAAAGATGCTTCCGCCACCGCCATCTACGGTTCGAGGGGAGCCAACGGAGTAATCCTTGCCACTACCCGGCAAGGCTCCGGCGAACAGGGAATCACCCGTGTGAACGCGTCCGTTAACTTCTCGCTGTCCGAAATGGAACGCTTGCTTCCATTGGCGAATACAAGCCAGTATCAACAGATACGTAACCTTGAATATCTGGCCAACAACTATCAGAACGCGGATGCCGCCAACTCCATTCCTTACCCCGAATGGCAGACGGCAGGCAAAGGTACTGACTGGCAAGACCTTGCCAACCGGACAGCACTGACGGGAAACTATCAGGTCAGTGTTTCGGGAAGCACGAAAAAAGCCAATTTCTATGCCGGACTGGGGTATCTGCACCAGGAAGGGGTGATAGAATACACCGACTACAAGCGCCTGAACGCAAAAATCAACGCCTCCTACCAGCTCTATAAAAACCTGAAAATTGGTGTGAACATGCTCTTTACCACCGACAACAAAGGCGGAGTGGAAAACAATGTTTTCTCCCTGACCGGAAAGCGGTTGCCGGACGCTCCCGTATATAACCTGAGCAGTGACAGCGACAGTGAGAACGACTTCAACGGAGGAGACAACAACCCGTATGCCCTGTTGCACTACACACACGACCGCTACCGGAAAATCAACAGGTTCAACAGTAACTATTTCCTGGAATGGAATATCATCAAGCCGTTGCAGTTCAGGACATCATTCTCCACGACTTACGCCAATACCGAGGAAAAGATATTCCTTCCGGCTTTCATGGAAAACGTGGAAGACTCCAACTCGCCTTACAAGATTTCAAGGCTGACTCACAACAGCGCCAACAACAACTCATGGCAACTGGAGAACACGCTGACCTACAACCTGCACAAGAAAGACCACCGGCTGACAGTTATGGGCGGCTTCACCATGCAATATTACCGTACGCAATATGCCAACCTGTTCGCCACCGGACTGCCGTGGGAAGCCTGGAAGAACCGTAACTTATGGTATGTAGGGCAAGGAACATCCGTGACCGGCGCCGACGGTGGTTCGGAAAAAAGCTATGTGTCCTACCTCGGACGTATCACTTACACTCTGAAAGGGCGTTATAACGTGATAGCCACGGGACGCGTGGACGGCTCTTCTTCCTATCCCAAGAACAACCGCTACGGATTCTTCCCGTCATTAGGGCTCGGTTGGACAATGTCCGAAGAGAATTTCCTGAAAGGTGCCCGATGGATGGACAAGCTGAAACTCAGGGCGAGTTACGGCGTAGTGGGCAATGACAAGGGCGTAAGCAATGCACAGACACTTTATGCCAATAGCGTAAACATTGTCACAGGCCCCAACAATGATATTTATTCGACTGACGCGCTGAAATTAATGTACGACACCACCCTGTCTTGGGAAGAGATGAAATCTTTCAATCTCGGTGTTGATTTCACCGCTTTCCGCAACCTCTTTTCCGTATCGGTAGACTGGTTCTACAAGGAGACGTCGAAAGTGATGATGCCGTTGCTGATTCAGCCGTCAAAGTTTAATGTGACAAGCAATATCGGAACCGTGACCAACAAAGGACTGGAATGGAACGTTGCTTATTCCCCCAAACTGGGGAATGTAAACAGTATGTTTACCCTGACAGGCTCTACCGTGAAAAACAACGTGAAAAAGATTAATGATAATATCGGCGGTATCAGCAATGCCCCCAACCGGACACTGGAAGGCTATCCTATCGGGAGCTTCTGGGGATACAACGCTATCGGAGTCTTTCAGAATGACGAACAGTTGGCAAGCCTGCCGCATATCAACGGAACACGTGTGGGAGAACTGATATTCGAGGACGTAAACGGTGACAAGGTGATAGACACCAACGACTATGTGTACCTGGGGTCTTATATCCCGAAAGTACAGCTCGGATTCAACGCGAAGTTCTCTTACAAGGGTTTTACACTGATGGCAGACCTTACCAGCGGACTGGGGCACAAAGTCTACAACCGGCGCACCCAATACCGTCAGGATGCACAGAACTTTACGACTGCCATGCTGGATGCCTGGCACGGTGAAGGCACGTCCTATCACACGCCGCGCGTATTTGTCCGCGGAGACGCGTCATCCCTCGACAGCAGTTATTTCATTGAAGACGGAGACTATCTGAGCATAGCCAACGTGCAGCTCTCTTATGCTTTCCCCAGAAAACTGCTGAAAAAGATTCGCATGAACAACGCACGTATCTTCCTGTCGGGAGCCAACCTGCACACGTTCACCAAAGCAACCGGATACAAGACGCAAATCAGCTCCACCGGCAACGCCAACAGGGGCGGTATAGATGATTTCGGGCTCTATCCCGACAACCGTACTTTCACAATAGGTACTTCCTTTTCATTCTAAACTTAAAAAACAAGCATCATGAAGAACAAAAGAATCATTATAACTGCTGTCACAGCAGGTCTGCTTGCCGGATTCTTATCCTCTTGCATGGATAACTTTCTCGATAAACCGGCACACAACATGACTCCTTCCGTCTCCCTGAACGACCCCGTCAGGCTGAGTTCGTCCGTTTACAGTGCCATACTCACATTAGGCGAAGGACAAGGGGACGCTTTCAGCAGCATGGGGGAAATCGCTTCGGACAATGCGCTAAGAGGCTCTATACTAAGCGATGCGGGAAACGTGACGCACAACCGTATGTACAACCAGTTCCAGAACTTCTACGGGATTGCCCCTTCTTCCACCAATTTCATCAATGACATATGGACAGCGAGCTACAAGGGCATCGACCGCACCAATATCAATATCCGTGCACTGGACAGTTACTTTGACGAGTTTATGAGCAAGTACAAGAACGGGCTGATTGCCGAAAACAGGGTGGTACGCGCTTTCTTCTATATGATGTTGGTCAATACATTCGGAGAGGTCGTCATCCTGCCCGAAGAGGGGGATATCACTCCCGCCGAATATGCCAGGCTGACCAATGACAAGTCCGTCACGCAACTCTATGATTATATCGTGGAAGATTTGCGCCAGGCTGTGAAGTACATTCCCACCAAACAGGAATGGGCGGAGCTATACGGCATCAACTGGCAGGGACATACTCACTTGGGCTCTGCACAAGGCTTATTGGCAAAAGCCCTGCTCTACCAAGCCGCCAACGAACTCTACTTCAACCATGACCAGGAGAAAGCGGAAAAGTGCTATCAGGAGATTGTGGAGATTGTCAAAGCAATGGAAGAAGAGTATCCGCTATACGGCAATTTTGAGGAAATATTCCGGAGAGCAGGCAATTATTGCTCGGAATCCCTTTTCGAGATAGGGACGGAATCTACTGCCAACGGCGACACCCGCTTTGCCGGATGGCGGCCTTCACAACCGAGGTCGTACAATGGATACGGGCGTGTAGCCCCTACGCTGAACCTCATCAACCAGTACGAGAAAAACAGCACGGGAGAGATTATTGACGCGCGTTATTTCGGAACGGTTCTGTTCGGCGTTACCAATCCGCTCAGCGGCATGGCGCATCCGGGCAACAACAGTCCGTTCCGGAAGATAAACGGTGACTTGATTAACGGGGTGGCATTCAACAATAAGAACCTGCTGGCTACCGGATGGCCGAACCGCTATTCGAGAAAGGCAGCGCAGGAAAAACCGGTCAGTACGAGCAATACTCCGCAGACAAATCTGGGGGGAAGTAATCTGAAATTACTCCGCATGGGTGAAGTCTTGCTGATAGGAGCGGAAGCCGCATATCACGCCGGAGAGGACGGACTGGCTGTCAGATGGCTGAATCTCGTGCGGAAACGGGCGAATCTGGAAGATTCTCCGGCAACATCGGGTACAGCACTACTGGAACAGATATGGAAGGATAAACGCCTCGAAATAGCCCTTGAATGGAGCAACCGCTATTATGAACTGGTGCGCATAGACAAACTGAATCCCGGCTATATGATGGCAGCTATGGATGCCAAAGTGAACGACGAGTTCAACGGCATCGAACAACACCTGAATAATACAAACGGGTGGAACGCCATCAACAAGCCTAATTTCCCGATTACCCAGGAGAATTTCAGGACACTGATTCCTCTTTGCAACAAGCTGGAAGTGCCGCGCAATTATACCATGCCCATTCCTACCGCCGTATTATCGGATATGCTGAATGTGAAACAAACTCAATATTACAGATAAAAACTCATGAAACGAAACTTTTTGTACATAGCTGTCTTCAGCCTGCTTACACTATCGTCGTGCGGCAACCGGCGTACGACAACGGATGACTCCGACCGTATAATCGCCCATAAAGTAGACTCTCTCTTGAAAAAGATGACATTGGGGGAGAAGTTGGGACAAATGATAATCTATCCCACCAAAGGCAATATAACAGGGCCTACGGGTTCGGTAGACAACATCGAGGAACTGATAAAGGAAGGGAAATGCGGCAATCTGTTCGGTGCACTCACTGCCTCGGAAGCCCACAGGCTGCAAAAGCTGGCGATGGAAAACACCCGCATGAAGATTCCTTTGTTATTGGGTTGTGATGTCATCCACGGATACAAGACTATCTTCCCCGTCAACCTGGGCATCTCAGCTTCATGGGACTTGGAAGAGATAGAGCGCTTCGCACGGATATCTGCGGAAGAGGCTTCTTCCGTCGGGCTGCACTGGACGTTCTCTCCGATGTGTGACATCAGCCGCGACCCACGCTGGGGACGTGTGTCCGAAGGTTCGGGCGAAGACCCTTATCTCGGCGGGCTTATCGCAGCGGCAATGGTACGGGGATATCAGGGGGAGGATTTGTCGAAAGACAATACCATTCTTTCTTGTGCCAAGCATTTTATCGCTTACGGTGCTGCGCAGGCAGGACGGGATTATCACACGGTGGACATCTCCGAACGGGAACTGCGGGATACCTATCTCCCACCCTTCAAGGCTGCCATTGATGCCGGAGCCGGCACCGTAATGAGCGCATTCAACGAATATGACGGTGTGCCCTGCACGGCAAACAGCTTTCTGATGCGTGACCTGTTAAGAAAGGAATTAGGCTTCAAAGGTTTCGTCGTATCGGATTATACGGCTGTAAAAGAGCTGATAGCACACGGTGTCGCCGATAATGACAAAGAAGCCGCCTGTCTGGGCATGAATGCAGGAGTGAATATGTGTATGGTGGATAATCTCTATCTTTTCCACGGCGAGAAGCTGGTGAAAGAAGGAGCGGTTAGCGAAGAGACTATCAACGAGTTATGTGCCGAGATTCTGACAATAAAGTATAAATTGGGATTGTTCGACAATCCTTATCGTTACGGAAGTGAGGAAAAGGAAAAGAATACGCTGTTCAACGACAGTAATCTGTTCGCAGCCAAAGAACTGGCTAAGAAATCGATGGTATTGTTACAGAACAAGGATAACGTACTTCCCGTAAAAGAGGGAAAGAAAATTGCCCTTATCGGCCCCTTTGCCAACCACAAACGAGAAATGCTAGGTTCATGGGTGCTTGCTCCCGACCCGAAACGTACCGTCACTTTCCTGGAAGGCTTGGAAAGCAGGTACGGACAACAGAATGTCTACTTCGCTCCCGGCTGCCGGATACACGAAGAGATACCCGACGGTTTCAAGGATGCCATAGCCCAGGCGCAAAAAGCGGATGTGATTTTCTACACGATGGGACTATCCCAAAAGGAAAGCGGCGAAGCGTCAAGCATGACTTCATTAAAACTGCCGGAAGTGCAGATACAATTGCTTGAAAAGCTGAAAGCGACCGGAAAACCGGTTGTTGTCCTGCTTGTGGCAGCCCGTCCCATAGAGCTTAAAGAGGTGGCGGACAGGGCCTCCTCTCTCCTGCTCACCTGGAATCCCGGCACGATGGCAGGAACGGCACTAGGAGAAGTCGTGAGCGGTGATTACAATCCTTCCGGCAAGCTGACGATGACTTTCCCGCTAGTCACAGGTCAAGTCCCCCTCTACTATAACATGAAGAATACGGGTCGCCCGCTAGGTCTGAAATCCGTATCGAGCGAGAAGTACAAGTCACGCTATATCGACTGCCCGAATGAACCGCTTTACCCCTTCGGATATGGCTTGAGCTATGCCACATTCGAGTACTCGGATATTCAACCCTCTTCTGTCATTGCCGAAGAAGGAGACAAACTCCAATTCAGCGTGACCGTCACCAATACGGGCAAGGTAGACGGTGAAGAGGTGGTCCAGCTTTATGTATGCGATATGAAAGGTAGTGTAACACGCCCGGTAAGGGAGCTCAAAGGCTTTAAGAAGGTTCTAATCAAAGCCGGAGAGAGCCGGAAAGTCACATTCACCCTGTCGCCCGAAGACCTTTCCTTCACACGCAAGGACATGACTTGGGGACAGGAAAAAGGTGAATACAAACTATGGATAGGCGGAGACTCCAATGCAAAGCTAAAAGCTTCTTTCACCATTAAATAGCTCCAGCTATTGACTTTCCCCTTTTTATTTTGTATCTTTGAAGAACCAAAATAAGAGAAAAGCAGTATGAGTTATATAAAAATCAAGACATAATAACACATTATCGAACATATATTTCCATATATGGAAGAACTACAACGGGAGAAAATCAGCACTGATTTTCTCCCGTTTTGTTTATATTATTCCTATAATATCCCGAAATTTCCCAAAAATAGTTTTTAATAAACTTGGATACCGTTTATAATAAACCCTCCAACTATTTATTAAAAACAGTATCCGGGTTTATTATAGAACTGTAAAGATATTATTGCTGACTAAACAGAGACTTATTCGCAAAAGAATAAAGTAATCATTAAAACAGTTAATATTATATACAAACAGTGCGTAATAGTTTTCTTACAACAGATAAACTATTACTGAAATCAAGATGATAAAGTTGAAATTATGCCGCTTTACAGGCAGCAATAAAGAATAGAAGAAAAAAGAAAAGCCCCAAAAGATTTCTCTTTCGGGGCTTTTCTTTAGTTGGACTACCAAGATTCGAACTTGGACAAACAGAACCAAAACCTGTTGTGCTACCATTACACCATAGTCCAAACTTATTGCACTTTCTGTTAAAAAGCGGTGCAAAGATAGAGGTTTGCAAGCAAACCTCCAAATATTTCATTCATTTTTTTACTTTGCTACCCAATAAATCGTGAATTATTACTTCGCAATCAGCAAATAATAGTTCTTTTTACCGCGTTGAACAAGTAGATATTTCTCATCAAGCAGGTCGGCAGTTGTTATAACCTGGTCAAAAGCAGCCAGCTTCTCTTTATTCAACGAAACGCCACCGCCTTGAACCAACTTACGCATTTCACCTTTCGAAGCAAATACAGCCGCATTATCCACGAACAGGTCTACCGCCTTCACTCCTTCTGCCAATGCATCACGGGAAATCTCAAATTGAGGTACTCCTTCGAATACAGCCAGCAAGGTATCTTCGTCCAATTTACGCAAAGCGTCGGAAGTGGCATTACCAAACAGAATGTTTGATGCATCTACCGCTGCGTTATAATCTTCTTCCGAATGAACCATCACTGTCACTTCTCTAGCAAGACGTTTCTGAAGGATACGCAAGTGCGGAGCTGCCTGATGTTCGGCAATCAATGCTTCAATTTCCTCTTTTTCGATAGAAGTGAAAATCTTGATATAACGTTCGGCATCAGAGTCGCTCACGTTCAGCCAGAACTGATAGAACTTGTATGGAGAAGTATAACGGGGATCCAACCAGATATTTCCGGATTCTGTCTTTCCGAACTTGCCACCGTCAGCCTTTGTTATCAGCGGGCAAGTCAGCGCAAAAACCTCTCCCCCATTGGTACGGCGAATCAATTCGGCACCGGTAGTGATGTTCCCCCATTGATCGGAACCACCCATCTGCAACTTACAGCCTTTTGTCTCATATAAGTGAAGAAAATCGTATCCTTGAAGCAACTGATAAGTAAATTCGGTAAATGACAGTCCGTCACGCGCCTCGCCATTCAGACGGCGCTTTACAGAGTCTTTTGCCATCATATAGTTCACAGTGATGTGCTTACCTACTTCGCGAACAAAATCAAGGAAGCTGAACTCTTTCATCCAGTCGTAGTTGTTCACCAGTTCGGCACGGTTGGGTACATCCGACTCGAAGTCGAGGAACTTGGCAAGTTGTTTTTTAATACATGCCTGATTGTGACGCAATGTCTCCTCATCCAGCAGGTTGCGTTCTGCCGACTTACCGGAAGGGTCACCAATCATACCTGTAGCGCCACCGATCAGTGCCAACGGTTTATGACCGCAGCGTTGGAAATGACGAAGGATCATCACTCCACAAAGGTGACCAATGTGTAGCGAATCGGCAGTCGGGTCGATACCCAAATAGGCAGTCACCTGCTCTTTGATTAACAACTCTTCCGTTCCCGGCATGATGTCCTGCAACATGCCACGCCATCTCAATTCTTCTACAAAATTCATCGTATTACTCTTTAATTATTAGTTTTTTTATTGTATTTCAATCCTGTATGCGACAAAAGTACGACTCTTTCTCGGAAGTTACAACTCCTACGCCTTAAAAAAGACATTTTGAATATTTCCGCAGACAGTCTCACGCAGCACCTCAGCTTCTACTCCACGCACTTCGGCTGCCCGACATAGAATTTCTTCAATATCAAGCGAACTCTCATCCGTCTCCAGGAACAAGCGGTCGTCGGGTATCAGTTTCATCGTTTCATCGGGATAATGTTCCCCCAAAGAGAGATAGAACCCTTGTTTCAGCAACTGCGCCGCCTGTTCAGGCTTTCCCCGGAAACCGTGCCATATCCAAGGTTGCTTGGGTTCAAACTGTTTTTTCGCTGCCAACAGTTGGTCCATCGCTTTTACACAATGGATTATCAACGGCAAACCGTATGTTTCCGACAATTGTATCTGCATTACAAATGCCAGTGTCTGAAGCGCCATCGAAGTATCTGTCAATCTATCCAATCCCGCCTCTCCTATGGCTACCACCCGCTTATCGGGTAATCGTTCAATAAGAAAATCCAGTTGTTGGTCGAAATTAGCCACTGTCAGTTTCCAGGGATGGATGCCGACAGAATAATAACAGCCTTCCTGAAAGGACGAACCTTCCGACAACCAATAGTTAATGATGGATTTACACTCAAAACCGGCTTCCTGCTTATGGGCATGGATATCCAAAATAGCATTAATCATCTTGCCTTCCATATCTGATTCTTTATTTTATTAATTTCAAGGTACTGGGTCATAGCCGGATCCTCCCCAGGGATGACATCGCAGGATACGCCGCACGGTCAGATACAGCCCTTTCACAGGGCCGTGTTTCTTAATCGCTTCGACTGCATAAGCCGAGCAGGTTGGTGTAAACCGACACGAAGGAGGTGTCAGCGGCGAAATACAAATCCGGTAAAAATAGATGGGAATAAGTAGCAAGAGCGAAAATATCCATCTAAAAAATCCTTTCACAGATACCCATATAGCGGATATCCCGGAACCACGGGATTTCATGAGGACAGTTTTTCGGAGATGCGCGAAAGCGCTATTTTCATTTTCTCTTCCAATTCGGCAGTAGCAATAAGCTCGTCCGACAGATAGATAAAGGCGATAGCCAGACGCTTTTCCCGACGCTGCAGCTCACCTATCAGAAGTTCTTTGTTTTTCCGGTAGGCTTCTCGTATCTGACGTTTCACCCGGTTGCGCTTTACCGCCCGCTTAAACCGCCGTTTCGACACGCTGATAAGTATGGAAGCCGAAGCCTCGCCTTGTTCGACAGGCATATATACAACACGTATCGGAAAGATGGAAAACGACTTCGAAACGCCGCCCTCAAACATCTTTCCGATCTGTATTTTACTATTCAGCCTTTCGGCTTTGCACAAAGTATATATACCCACTCTGCTTATTTATTGTTTTCCTTGATAAACATGTCGAGTGCTGCCGTCATTGACGGAGCCTGCACCGTAGGCGCTTCAAGATCCAGACGAAGTCCGGCATCACGTACAGCCTGCGCGGTAGTAGAGCCGAAAGTTCCGATTTTAATCTCTTTCTGATTGAAATCAGGGAAGTTCTTCTTCAAAGAAGTCACCCCTGCCGGGCTGAAGAACACCAACATATCATAATCAAATTCTTCTTCTGATGTAAAGTCGTTGCTCACTGTGCGGTACATCACAGCTTCCGTATGCTGAATACCGTTCTTGTCGAGCAGGTTTTTCACATCATCATTGTGTACGTCCGACATCGGGACGAGGTATTTCTCAGTTTTATGCTTCACGATGGAAGGAATCAGGTCTTCAATCTTTCCAGTAGCCCCAAAGAAGATTTTACGCTTGCGGTATTGCACATACTTCTGAATATACAATGCCACTGCTTCCGTCACACAGAAATACTTCATTGTCTCGGGAATCGCAACACGCAGTTCTGTACACAAACTGAAAAAGTGGTCGATAGCATGACGCGAAGTGAATATAACGGCTGTGTGGTCGAGAATCGAAATTTTCTGTTGCCGAAATTCTTTCGCCGAAAGACTTTCAACCTTGATAAACGGCCGGAAATCTATTTTTACGCCATACTTCTCTGCTATGTCGTAATAGGGAGATTTCTCTGACGCAGGCTTAGGCTGCGACACTAGTACTTTTTTAATTTTCAACGTCCTAAAATTTTATTAGCAAAATATTGTTCACTTGAATCATACCCTGGTAGAGTAGCAGACAAGGTATGATTTCTAGAGCGCAAAAGTACACAATTAAAAGGAAAAGCTCGCTAAACTGATGAAAAAAAAGCTTTATCCACTTATAAAACATCAATATTTTAGCGAAAATTAGAATTATAGAACCAATTATAATCAAATTGGTAAGACTTAGGTCGAAATAAACTAGAAAAAGCACGAACGGGAAAAGGGCAAATCCGGCATAATATATGAGTGCAGAATAAGATTCCAGCCACATATTTGTCCTATTTTTATCAAAGAACACCCATCCCAAAAACATATAAAGCAACCATTTTAGTAAGAAATAAGCCAGGCAGAAACCCACATAAATTCCCAGCAGAAGGAGAGGGGATACATGGCTCATCAGGGCAGGAGAGATATCATGAAAATAATTGAAAAATGTGATTCCTGCCAACACGCAGGTCTGCAATACAAGTACAAGAAGATAACGCATGTCAGCCGCTGTGGAGCTATCAAAGATGCTTGCCCGTTCACGATGCAGCACAAAGTCTTTTACTTGTTGAGAGAGAAATTTCTTTCCGCGCGACAACGCGATGGAAGACAGGAAGAAGCAGACCAATAATGTCAACGAAATCGCATCGTCCGTACGGGGAGAGTAGGGGATAGGGGTTCCCTCAAAACCTGAACCAACTTCCTGCACGGCATGAGTCGCAGCCAATTGCAGGCTATCACTATCCGCCTTTGCCGAGACAAACCGCCCCTGTTTGAAAAGCAACAGAGTATCAGTTCGTTGAACGCCTATTGTACCGCCTATCATATAGCTGCAAATTTACGAATGGAAACATCCCACACCGGAGTCTCATAAAGGAGTTTTACGGCTTCCTCAGGCGTCCGGGCTACTTTCCATATATCTCCGTGCTGCTGGCGCATAAAATTCTCTTCAATAGCCTTTTCAAGCATCTCCAGCAACGGGTCAAAGAATCCGTTCACATTGATAATAATAATAGGATTGAGGTATAACCCCAATTGTTTCCAGGTAATAATCTCAAGCAGCTCTTCAAGTGTGCCGCATCCACCCGGCAAAGCAATGATACCATCACTCAGATTTGCCATCTTCTGTTTGCGTTCGTGCATGGATTCTACTTCTATCAGTTCCGTCAATCCTGTATGGTGCCAGTTCTGCTCTACCATAAAATGAGGAATAACACCGGTCACTTCGCCACCATTTTTCAAGACCGCATCTGCTACGGAACACATCAGGCCAATACTTCCGGCTCCATTTATCAAGCGGATACGATGTTCGGCAAGCAAACGACCGAGTTCTTCGGCTGCTCTAAAGTAGACGGGATCTATTTTGGTACTGGAGGCACTATATACGCATACGGAATTTATTTGGTTCATCTTCATTACACTATCCATGGAGTTATATTATATCGTAGGCGCAAAATTACGAAAAAATTCCGTTATTCGTATTTATCTTAATCAGAGATAACAGTTATACCAGCTTTCTCTAATCGTCTATTATACTTATTAGTCTATATACTCAAAAAAGTCTTGGACTTCCGAAACAGAAGTCCAAGAATCTTTCTCACAGTGAATACATCTATTACAGATATCACATCTACAAACAGACGTATCGAATTGTTGCTAAATGAACTTTATTATTCGAATCACCAGTTCGCTCGAACACCCAACCAGTCTTCAGCAAGCCAATTCATAATAAGTGATTTAAACTTATTTTGTGTAATATACCTAATTACCACTAATACTTTTCGTAAGGTATATTAAGCCCACGAGTCAAAATCAACCGATTCTTTCCCCTTTCGGTCAACATCCAATCGCCATTTCAGCAATGCACTATATATTCAATAGCGGGGCTTTCAAACGTTAATAATTTAGGTCTATTATGTAATTGCAAATATTTAATCCAATTCAAATTCTCCAGTAAAGGTATTAGTTGGAAGTTGTATTTCCAAAACGTACTTACCTTTTTTCTCACCGATGAGATTGATATTAAGCTTTTCTACATTCAAATTAGTAGATGTATAAACCACTTCCTCTGTTTCTGCATCCTTTATGATGATTGTCACAGTATTAACAGGTGAAAGAAGATCAATGGATACCATCGGGCTTTCAACAAAAGCAATAGGGGAGATAGGGATAGAGCGATGCTGTGCTGGTATTTTATTTCTCAATTCAATTTGACGCAGAGATTTCATTTCCCGCGCAAAAGAAGTCGTATTTACCTGAAGTAAAATGACCAACAAAAACAGAAGTAAAAATTTAGCTTTCATAATAAATGTATTTAGAATTTCGCTCCAAAAATACACAGATAGAGTTAAAAAAACGATTTTTATACGGTAACAATGGTAACAGCCCTTCATTTAAAAGTGAAATAAGCTAAAATGAAACCATTATATCCTACTGATTATCAACTCCAAACACACGCTCAAAAATTTGCGCATCCATTTTATTCTTTATACGGCTTTTACGTGTTTTAAGAGCATCAGACGTAGCTCCCATCAACTCCATCATGACAGATTTTGAACAACAAAGCAATGAAAGAACACAATAAAATACATCATCACCTGTTAAAGTCGGATAACGCTCCTGCAAATTCATCATCACATCAACAAACGAACTAGAAATAGCAGAACGCATTTCTTTCCTGAAGCTACGCATTGCTAATAATTGTTTAGGAGTTGCTTTCTCCAATGCTTCTAATTTATCGTAACAATCAGTAGTTTTAAGCATGGATATACATAATTGAATCTGCTGCTCTGTCAACTTTGACCGCTTCTTATCAATGTCCTCTTTATTAGACTCGGAATCTTCTTCTTTTAATAACATATTATCCACTCGCTTCTGAGTCAATTCATTTTGTAAAGCTATATAGCGTTTCTTTCTTTTTCTATCATTCCACATAAAGTAAAATACACATATAATCATCAATGAGAAAAAAGAAACTCCCAGACTAAAAAACAGAATTTTAGTACGTTCTGACAACAACCTTTTGTGCTCCTCTAATTGATGTTTATCCATAAGCCTATTAAGTTCCTCATTGTCGGTCATGATTTGAATTGAATCATAAAGTATCTTATATGCATCTATATTCTCAGTTGCAACTTTCCATTCACCCTTCTTTTTAGCTATTTGGTACATTCCATTATAACAAGCAACCTTTCCATAAATATCAAGCGAATCCATATTTTTACTAAAAAAATAACTGGCAGAATCCAATTTATTCAAGTTAAGCATAATTTTTGCTTTCAACAAATAAGCATTAGCCACCCTATCCTGACCTACTACTGCTATTGCTTTTGACGCATACTTATCCGCTTGAATATAATCTTTCTTTTCATTATAAACCATAGCTAAATCATGATAAAGTGCTCCTATCAAATTAGAATCTTGATCTGCCAATGCATAATCGAGAGCTTGTTGATAATAACATAATGCACTATCCTGCTCATTCTGTAGTAGAAATGTACGCGCAATACCTCTCAACGGGTATATCTGCCCACTTTTCCCTTTTAATATCTGATAAGCTGAACGATAAGACTCTGCCGCTACACTACTCAAATCTTCTTCTTCATAACATTCCGCCAAATTATCATATATCATTGCTAAAAACTCATCTTTAACAGGCATCAACCGAATTGCCGCCAAATATTCTTCTACAGCAAAAGAAGTATATCCCCTATCCCGATAAGTAGCTCCCCAATAATAGTGGGCTTTTGCTGCACGCACACTCTTTTTTCTATCTCCATAGTATTCAACAGCCGTTTTTATCAACGAATCATCTTCTAAGGTAATATAGTTCTTATACCTTGCCTGCGTTAGTAAGAGCGCATAAAGCGCCCTGTCGGCACGCGGCAATTCCTGTGGAAAAGAAATTGATTCCAAAACAGACAAGGCACTATCAGGATATTCTTCCATTAATGAATCAGCACACAATAATAATGGATTCTTCACTGAGGAAGAACATGAGGACAGCGATATAGATGCCCCAATGCCACCTATGCAAATAAATAAACAACAAAGGACCAATAAATGGTGTCCGGAAAAGATATATTTTATTTTCATTTGGCAATTGTTCATTTCACAAAACAAAAATAGCAAATTTCACCAAGACGTACTTAGTATCCAAAATACATTTATTTAAATATAACTTATAAAAAAACAAGAGCCACAATTCCACTTCCCCACAAAAGGAAAGCAAAATTGTGACTCTTTTATATAACAAGCTAAGCTTTAAACCGCCTTACAAAGCAAAAGCAGCTTTAATCTTATCAACATAATCGAGTTTCTCCCATGTAAAGAGTTCCACGTCGACCGTCTTGTCACCTTCATAACGAGAGAAGAACTTCTTCGTAACCACCTGCGGTTCGCGTCCCATGTGACCATAAGCGGCAGTTTCCTGATAAATAGGATTACGGAGTTTCAAACGTTCCTCGATAGCTTTCGGACGAAGGTCGAACAACTGGTCAATAATACGGGCAATCTCGCCATCAGTCATATTCACATGAGAACGGCCATAGGTATCCACGAAGATGTTAATCGGGCGAGCCACACCAATAGCATAGCTTACCTGTACAAGCATTTCGTCCGCCACGCCTGCCGCCACCATGTTCTTGGCGATATGGCGTGCTGCATAGGCTGCGCTGCGGTCCACCTTGCTAGGGTCTTTTCCAGAGAAAGCACCGCCACCATGAGCACCCTTGCCACCATAAGTATCAACGATAATCTTACGACCTGTCAGGCCGGTATCGCCATGAGGGCCACCGATAACAAACTTTCCGGTAGGATTGACATGATAGATGATTTTATCATTGAACAGCGCCAATACCTTATCATGATGAATAGAAGCAATCACACGAGGCATCAGAATTTCGATCACATCACGGCGGATGATAGCCAGCATCTCTTCGTCAGCTTTCAACTGAGCAGCCTGCGAGTCATCTTCCGGCTGGATAAAGTCATCATGTTGTGTAGAAACAACGATTGTATCAATGCGGACAGGAGTCCCGTTGTCGTCATATTCGATAGTAACCTGGCTTTTCGCATCGGGGCGGAGATAAGTCATCACCTTGCCTTCACGACGGATATCAGCCAGCACTTGCAGAATGCGGTGTGCCAAATCAAGAGAAAGCGGCATATAGTTTTCCGTTTCATTCGTTGCGTAACCGAACATCATACCCTGGTCGCCTGCACCCTGTTCCATCGGGTCCTGACGTTCTACACCGCGGTTGATATCGGGGCTTTGCTCATGAATGGCGGACAACACACCACAAGAGTTACTTTCAAACATGTACTCTCCTTTGGTATAGCCGATTTTCTTAATCACTTCGCGTGCGATGAGCTGGAGGTCAACGTACGCTTTTGTTTTCACTTCACCCGCTAGCACCACTTGTCCGGTAGTCACTAGTGTTTCGCAAGCTACTTTCGAACTGGGGTCGTAAGCCAACAGTTTGTCAAGCACGGCATCCGATATTTGATCGGCTACCTTGTCGGGGTGTCCTTCTGACACCGATTCGGATGTAAATAAGTATCCCATCTTTCTTAAATTAAGAATTAAAAAATAAGAATTAAGAATGAGAGGGTAGGAGAGGTGAGTGCTGCAAGGAGTAAACCGTAAAGCGTCGGTAAGACGTGTTTTAGCATTTTTTTCCGTGGTTGCAAGCTACTCAAATCTGTCCACACTTCCATTTCGGTTGCAAAGATAAAGAGATTTCGGAGATAATGAGTATCTTTGACCCGTATTTAACACATAAATAAATTTAAAATGATTCTAAATAAGAAAGTAAGAACTCTCTTCGTGCTGGCACTCTATGTCGGATTCACGATTGCTATTTACGCCATTGTCTGTCACTTCATCAACCGTGAGTTCCGGGACATTGAGTTGCTGTATGCAATACTGATAGGTTGCCTGGCATACTTGCCGCGATTTATTGCCGACAGAAAGAAGAAATAAGTTCTTTCATCGTTTTTCCCAATATCGGGTGCACCACATCCGGCGCAATCTCCGCCAACGGCAGCATCACGAAGTCGCGCTCTGTCATTAAAGGGTGAGGGAGATTCAGTTCCGCTCCGGACGGAGAGGTCACAGACAACACCAAGTTTTCATAGAGCAACAGGTCAATATCAATCAGACGGTCGCTATATTCACCATTGACTGACTTTTTCGTGCGCCCCAACTCCCGCTCAATCACTTGCGTCTCCAGCAATACAGCTAATGGGGACAACTCAGTTTCTACGCAAGCCGCCGCATTCAGAAAACTGTTTTCTGAAGCAAAGCCCCAAGGGGCGGTAACGTAAAAAGCAGACAGGGAAACCACTTTCCCTATCTGCTCTCCTATCTTTTGCACGGCATCCCGGAGATTCTGTTCTTTGTCTCCCAGGTTTGTGCCAAGCCCTATATATACTTTTGCCATTATTTGTCCAGAATCAGCATTGCATCTCCGTATGTACCGAAGCGATAGCCTTCCTTCAATGCTACATGATAAGCATCCATCACCTGCTCATAACCGCCGAAAGCAGCCACGATCATCAACAATGTAGAAAGCGGCATATGGAAGTTGGAAATCATTGAATTGGCTACGGTAAATTCATATGGCGGGAAGATAAACTTATTAGTCCATCCTTCAAACTCCTTCAGATGACCGTCCGTGCTGACTGCGCTTTCGATAGCACGCATCACCGTTGTACCTATCGCACACACATTCTTACCGGTATCTTTCGCACGATTAACGGTTTTCACCGCTGCTTCGTCTACAAACATCTGTTCAGAATCCATCTTATGTTTCGTCAAGTCCTCCACGTCGATGTCGCGGAAATTACCCAGACCTGCATGCAAAGTAATATACGCAAAGTCCACACCCTTGATTTCCAGACGCTTCATCAATTCACGGCTGAAATGCAGGCTGGCAGTCGGAGCAGTCACCGCACCCTCGTTCTTAGCGAAGATAGACTGGAAACGTTCCGCATCTTCCGGCTCTACGGGACGGTTGATGATAGTATGGGGCAGGGGAGTTTCACCCAATTCATACAAAGCTTTCTTAAATTCGTCGTGAGGTCCGTCATAAAGGAAACGGAGCGTACGTCCACGGGAAGTAGTATTATCAATAACTTCGGCCACCATTGAATCGTCCGGTCCGAAATACAACTTGTTACCGATACGGATCTTACGGGCAGGGTCTACCAATACGTCCCACAAGCGAAGTTCCTCATTCAACTCACGCAACAAGAACACTTCGATACGGGCACCCGTCTTCTCCTTGTTACCATACAAACGAGCTGGGAATACCTTCGTATCGTTGAATATAAACACATCCTTGTCATCAAAGTAGTCCAAAACTTCCTTAAACATCTTGTGCTCAATCTTACCTGTATTACGATGCAACACCATCAAACGAGACTCATCCCTATATTTCGTAGGATGCAGGGCAATCTTATCCTCGGGTAACTTAAATTTGAATTGTGATAATTTCATATCTATTCCTTATTACGTTAATTATTTTCTTCCTCATTTTCTATTTCCTGTCCGTCAATCCACTCTTTAAAGTGTTCGGGATTCAGACAGTCTTCCAACCGGACATCCCCCACACGGGTACGAATCAGTCCGGTCAGATGAGCTCCGCTATGAAGCGCTTCGCCAATGTCGCGTGCCAATGCACGGATATACGTTCCTTTGCTGCATACGACACGTATTTGAATCATCGGCTCCGGAGCATCCAAGCGGCATTCCAGCAATTCAATCTCGTCGATAACAAGCTGCTTCGCCTTTAGTTCGACTTCCTCGCCTTTCCGCGCCAGTTCGTAAGCACGCTTTCCATCCACCATACAAGCGGAGAAAGCAGGCGGAACCTGTTCTATCGTACCGATAAAGCGCGTCAGCACCTCTTCCACCAACTCCCGCGTGATATGTTCGGTAGGGTAGGTGGCATCTATCTCATGCTCCAAATCGTACGACGGCGTGGTAGCCCCCAACCGGAGCGTAGCAACATACTCCTTCGTATGATATTGAAACTCTTCTATTCTCTTCGTAGCCTTGCCTGTACATACAATCATTACCCCTGTCGCAAGAGGATCCAACGTGCCGGCATGACCGACTTTCAGTTTTTTCACCCCTATCCGCCGGCAAATATGATAGCGGGCGTGCCCTACCACCTTAAATGAAGTCCAGCCAAGAGGCTTATTAAAAAACAGTACTTCTCCTTTTTTAAAATTCATCAGCTCAATATAATCGTTACCAATCCTGCTATCGCGCAATAGATAGCGAAATAGATCAGTTTTCCTTTCTTCACCACATTAATCATCCACTTACAAGCCAGGCAACCTGCCACGAAAGCAGCCAGGAAGCCGACAATCAGCGACAACGCAGGAATATCACCTACCACATCTTCGCCTTTCATCATCTTCATTCCATCAAGCAACGCTTCCCCCAGGATAGGCGGAATAACCATCAGGAAAGAGAATTGTGCCAGTTTCGCCTTGTTATCACCCAACAGAAGTCCCGTAGCAATGGTAGAACCCGAACGAGACAACCCCGGCATGACCGCACAAGCTTGTGCGATACCGATAATCAAAGCATCCTTCATCGAGATTTTTTCTTTCTGGCGCGGCTTATAGTAATAAGAGAAAGTCAGCAGGGCGGCAGTCAACAACAACATACAACCCACAATCAGCAGTCCCGAACCAAAAATCGCTTCCACATAATCCTTAAAGAACACTCCTACGATACCAATCGGTATCATTGAAATCAATATATTGATGACATACCGCGTCTCATCGTTCATCTGGAACTTGAACAGCCCGCGGAAAATCCAATCTATCTCCTTCCATAAAATCACCAGTGTGCTGCACACCGTAGCCACATGCACCACAATCGTGAATGCCAGATTTTCTTCACCCTGTATTCCGAACAATGCCGACCCGATGGCCAGATGACCACTGCTGCTTACGGGCAAATACTCAGTCAATCCCTGAATCAGTCCAAGGATTAATGCTTCTAACCAACTCATAATTTCTTTTTATTCTTCTTTAATTTTAGGCACTTCGGTCATTTTAGGTTTACGCAACACGGCGTATATCATAGACAAAAAACCAAACAGGCAAACGACGGGCGCCACCTTTATTCTGCGTACACTGAAAATATCCGGTTCGAAAACCGTTTCGGACGACGAGGGCCCCGACATCAACAGGAAACCGATAATAACAATCACCATTCCTATCGCGAGCAAGATAAAGTTCACTTTATCAAAGGCAAATTTCCGCTTGTCAGACATAGTTTATTTTTTCTTTTTGAATTAAATATAGTATAAGCTGTTCGCTTTCATTCTCAGATACTTGTTCATGGAGAAATAGGCGCACAGCCACGTTATTACAATCCCGAACACCAATACACTCGCACATACAACCAGCATAACCTCGGGAGTGATGACCTGAAGCAATTCCTGCTCGTACGTCACAGCCCAGTAGGCAGTCCCCATCAATATGGCATCGGCAATCACGGCTGCCAGTATCCCGCTCCATACGTTCTTCCGGAGAAACGGCCCCCGGATGAATCCCCAGCTCGCCCCCACCAGTTTCATTGTATGGATGAGAAACCGTTTGGAATAGATGGCAAGCCTTATCGTATTGTTTATCAAGGCAAAGGATATAAAAGTGAGCACCACTGCCAAAGCGAGCAGCACCAGGCTGATATTCCGTATGTTGTCATTCACGGCATCAATCAGTTCCTTCCGGTAAAGCACGTCCTGTATATTGGAGTTTTTCTTTATCAGCTTCTCTATTTTCGCGATGCTGTCGGAGTTGGCATAATCGGAGTGCAGCTTGATTTCGATGGAAGCGGTGAAAGGGTTATATCCCAAAAACTCTTCGGGGTCGGTGCCCATCGCTTCCGTCTGCTCTTTCAAAGCCTGCTTCTTGGAGATATATTCGGATTGCTTCACGAAAGATTCCTTGTTCAGCTTCTTCTGAAGTTTCAGAATATCCGCTTCCTTCATGTCATCGCTGATGAGAATGGAGAAACTGATATTCTCACGGACATACACGGAAAGGTTATGCGCCGTAAGCACGAAAAAGACAACCAGCCCCAACAGCAGCAACACCAGCGTCGTACTGATACTCGACGTAATGAACTGCATGTCGAAAACCGACCCTGACTTATATTTGTTTTTACTTCCCATGCGCTATCTCTTTTTCCGGAATACGTAAATCATAGAACTACTCCGCTCTTTCCGTCCCAAAGCATTGAACCAGGCAAGCGTTCCGGCATACATTCCTTTCAGAAAGCTACTCGAACTGCCGCGGTGCTTCTCACTCAACATGGATACGTAGAACGCATCGAACGGCATCGGATGGCGTGCCGCCATAATAAACCCATGACGGGAAGCCAACTGCTGTATAGTGCCCGGTGTGAAATGCCAGAGATGCCGGGGAACATCATAAGCCGCCCAATACTCACCGTAACGCTGCGCGTCATAAGAAGAGCAGTTGGGCACTGCCACAATCAGCACGCCTTTTTCTGTCAGCAATTCACGAAGCATCTCCCAAGTTTCGCCGAGATGTTCCAAATGTTCCATCACGTGCCAAAGGGTGATTACATCAAAGCTATCGGGAGCAAACTCCTTCAAAGCCGATTCGGGCTTCACCTCCAGTTCGAAATGCTCTTTCGCAAATTCGCGTGCCTGCGGACTCTTCTCCACCGCTTCTACTTTCCAGCCACGGCGCACCATTGTATTAGCGAAATAACCGGTTCCCGTACCTATATCGAGCAAACGCCCCGTCTTACGATGCGCCTCTCGGGCTACCAGGCGCGCTTTGCGGCCCAGCATATAGGAACGTACATAATGGTAAATGCTATTCATCGCGCCCTTGCGCGTATCCGTGTGGGAGATATAGTCGGGAGTCTCATAATACTTGCCTATCTCTGCCTCTACGGGAACGCCTTGCGTGAATATAAATCCGCAGTCCTCACACGAATACAGTTCAAACTGTTCGCCCGAAGCATAAAAATCCGTACAAGTCATGACGCGTTTCAAGTGCGTACTGCCACACACCGGACAAGCATTTATACTGAGTTTCTCCATTAATTCCAAACAAAATTAAGTGTTGTCCCGAATCACAAGACAACACTATACCCGAATTTGGTGCAAAGAAACAAATAAAAAGTGATGTAACGGGCTTTTGTTAAGGACTTTTAATAGAAGATTAGAAAGTCAGGTTAACGGAAAAGCCCATATTCCTGTAACTGGGTTGACGGAAGAAATCAATCCCCTGATACCAGGTTCCGGTGCTTGCCGTAGATTCCGGGTCAAACGGAGCTTTATTGTATAACATAAGCAAGTTACGCCCCACTAGCGCCACCCGCACGTCTTGTATCCACTTCGCCCATCGGTTGACGGGAATATGATAGGCTATCGACATTTCGGCAAGGCGGATATTGGTGGCGTCATATGTATACATCGCCCCTGTACGCGCCCCTCCTACCGTCTGGTAATAGTTCTTAGCCGGAATATTCACACCACTCACCCAAAGACCGCCATTATCCCGGGCTACAGCCGTAGCTTGAGATACTCCAAATTGATCCATAACCGCTTGAGTCATCGACAACCCCACACCGCCGAAACGGGCATGAATCACGAAATCAAGTTCCATGCCTTTCCAGGCGAAGCTGTTTGTCAGCCCCATCGCATATTTTGGGTCAGCATTACCAGCATAGACATAGTCCCGGGTAGGAGTAACGTTCTGAGAAACTTTATCAACAACGACATTTCCCTGCGCATCTCTCTGTAAATCGGTAACATATATATCACCAATCGAACCACCTTTCTTCAGCGGAATATACCAACTGCCACCTTCTGCCATCTTAACTTCATCCAACACTACATCTTCACCCGTTACAGGATTTTTCCGGACTTCTCTGAGCTGTTTTATTTCATTCTTATTGATAGAATAAGTCAAACACGCGTTCCACTTCACCTGTCCGATATTCATATTTGTCCCCAAGACGAGTTCGAAACCTTTATTATCAATTCTGCATCCGGTATCCATTAAATAGAGATCTGTAGGAGAATCTGTAGAAGGATAAGGAACAGAAACATATCCCCCAAACGGCAAATCAGAGGTAGATGTCTTATACATTGTAAACGCCAAGCTGATCTTATCATTAAGGAAACCTGCATTCAGCCCTATCTCGTGAGATTTCGTACGTTCAGGTTCAAGATTATTATCAACCAATCTCGGCTCCAAACCTACTCTTTCCTTGTTCAGGAAAATATAATCGGTAAAACTATTGCCTGTTTCACTATAAGTATAATTAAGTTTTAAGAATGAAAGGATCCTGTCGGGATTGGCGGACAGCCACCCGGTCGGCACCACAGACACTCCTGCCGAAGGATAGAAAACGTCGGTAGAAGAGCGCGAATCATCGTCATCCCAGAATTTAAGCCATTCCATTCGTCCACCCAAATCCAGAAACAGGCGATTTTTATATCCCAGTTGCGCAAGCATAAATAACGAGGTAGTCCGGTCATGATAATCCCGCTGCAGATGCATGGAATACGCCCCTTCTCTTTTACTTAATGCGGACAGTTCAAAAAGATTCAGCGTTCCCAACTCTCCTCCACTGTTAGAATAATCAAACTTTGTATCACAGACCGAATTGCCTAAAGTAGCATCGATTGAAAAATCGCCCATCGCCTTGCGGGCATTGAGCAAGAATTCAGAATAGATCTGCGTGTTTTTATTCTCATTCTCATAGTACGTGCCCAACCGACCGGCAAATACAGTAGATGCATAGAGTTTTTGAGTTCCAAACTCCTTATCCCGGTCATATTGGATCCGCCCTGACACATTGAGCCAGGAATTCAAATCAAACTTAGCCCCTATGCCGCCTATCAAACGTTTTTTCTTCCTATTATACATATTACGGTTTATTGTCCAATAGGGATTCTGCATACCTAGCCCCATTTCTCCCAAAGGCCAATACTGCGCATTACCACCCAACTCCGGATCGTAAACCTCAAAAAGATCTTTATAACTATATTTTTTATCGCTACTGCCCGGGTAGACGGGAATTCGTTCCAGCAACACATCAGGAAGCAGATAAACCGGAACCAACGGATTGCCATACATGCCTTGTGACTGCATATTCTGTTCAGCAGTATGAATATACCTCAGGTTAACGTCAAGTTTCAGCCTATGACGTAATAAAGAAGAGGTGTTGCGTAACGAAAAGTTATAGCGACCTACATCGTTATTGGGAATAATGCCGGTGCCATTCATTGTGATAGCCGAAACACGGGTCTGATTATATTCATTCCCGATAGAAAGGGCAAGAGAGTTGTTGATAGAATGTCCGGTACGGAAAAAATCTGCAGGATTCCACGATTGGGGATGACTTAATTTCTCTCCCCATCGCCAGTTGTAAGTCTGCTGGAATTCAGGCATGACTAACGGTGAACTGAAAGTTGTACTGTTTCCCACTTTCACCCTTAGCTTTCCGGCATGCGCCTTTTTCGTGTTAATCATCACTACGCCACTGGCAGAACGACTGCCATATAGAACAGAAGCCGCCGCAGTACTCAATACTGATATGTTTTCTATATCATCCGGACAGAAAGCTGCTATGCCATCGCCAGTCTGCCCGCTGCCCCAGTAGATATTATAAGGCTGCCTTGCCTCCAACCGTGGCAAAGGCACACCATCCAAAGTGAACAACACATTATTGGATTTCAAGATGGAACGGTATCCACGTAGCACCATTCTCGCTGAACCTCCCACACCGGAAGCGCCAGGGTTGATAGTTGTACCCGCCAACCTTCCTATCAGGGAATTCACAAAATTAGCGTCTCTGACTTTCATCAGTTCAGTGCCGTCAATCTGCTGCGAAATGTCCGATGACTTCAGCGTATCTTGCGAAAGATTCGTTTTGCCAGCAATAGAGCTTTGTATAAGATGAGTAGAATTTTCCTTTTTATTCCCTGCATAAAGCATAGAAACAGGTACAATAGTTGATAGCAATAAAGCAATTCCAATCTTTTTCGCTGTTGATACATACATAGTATGTAAATAGTAGCGGTTAGTCAAATCTTTTACGTTGTGTTCTTTCATATCTCATTAAAAGTGTTGCATTGATGTATTTACAAAGCTACTGAATTTATTTGTAAATATCCTACTTTCAGACATACTTTATGAGCACAACCTCTTTTCATCTTATCATACTTCCATCTATACAACACACACCGATATAAATAGATTTATGTCAGAGCAAGACACTTACCAACCACGAAATTTACGTCCTCTCTCATCCTTATCATAGACACCTTTATTATAAAACACTCTCCGCCCATTCCCTAATTTTAAATTCCGTGCGTTCGAATCTACTTCCATATAATTGAAGAATCTTGTATCATCATGTAATATTCTAAAATTTGTCGGCACTCCATTTACTTTCAAAAAACAGAAGGTTGAATCACAAAACAGCCTATACATTGACATCCACACATCCTGTTCCGGCAATTTCTGGAGAAACCTATGTGGTGATTCACTATCAAACCTCGGAAAATCAGCCCCATGAGGTTCAATGACGGCAGGCAGGGAGTCTCTCAAAATTAATCTCAAAGTATCCGCCCCATTCACTACCGCATAGCTCAAGTCATTCAAATTATTATTTGATAATATTATGGTTGAGTCTGTTTGATTTTTTAATTGAATCATTCCAAAAAAACTTTCTATATAATGCTTCAAGCTATCCACCACGAGATCATCCAGTTGGAAAAGCAATGAATCAGCAACAGCAATATTATGGCTATGCAAAGCCATAGAAAGAGGACTTCCATGCTGAAAGCTACCCGATAAATACTCCCAAAGTTCCGGATACTCTGTTACATAACCAATGTATTCAGCTCTTTCTTTTACCAAAACATGTTTATTCTCATACTTTCGAATAGCTAATAGCCAAAAACCTTCATCACTGATATACTCATTGCTCCAAAAGGTAGAATCCGAAACGATGCCTTTCTCATATAGTTCCGTTCGAGACATTTCCGGCTCTTCCAATTTGATAAAACAAAAATACTTATCTTTATATTTTATCACTTTGGAAGGTAGCTCGTCCGTGCGAGAAGCAGGAGAATCCGAGGCCGAAATACTATAAATTACACTTGAATCATTAGATACTCTTTCCATTACTTCTATATATTGCGTCTGCAAATAGCCGCTGTCTACCAATAATGCTATCTGGTCGACTACGCGTTGATGTATCTCTTTAAGAGAAGTAGAGGGGGATGTACATCCCCCTAATAAAATCAATAAAAAAAACAATCTACACTTCATCACTTATTATATATTAAACTCTTTATAAAATCATATACACCTGTCTTGGCAACAACTGGTGTCGCCTTGACATTACTCTCTGTATTATTATATTCATAAAATGTTTTATTTGCCTGAAAATACACAAAGTTTTTACTCTTTGGATTGGCATTTTTCAAATCACTTCCATAACCACCCTTAGTTCCTTTTGGGTCTGGATGGGAGTGAACTGCCACCTTTTTTTCTCCTTTAACCTTAAGAATGTTTTTCTCCGAATCTCCATTGCTTACATTATTAGCCTGTTGTTTAGTTACAATTATGGAAGTGTTCTTTCCATCCGATTCAAAAACACTCAATGACCATTCCACTTTGGTATTTTCAGCTACAAATTGAAATAAATTGGCAGCATCGGTCAGATTTGAGGTAGAGCCAAATGATTTTTTACCACCCAATTGACCTTGGATATCTACCATATTACCAAGCAATCCTTTCTCACTCATTTCAATGCTATTTTCACCTTTTGGTAACTTTTCATTTCCAGAATATGTATATAATACATCTTTGTCTGTGTACCCTTTTAAGTGCGTAAGCCTTCCTGTTTCACTCACTACATAATCATCCTTTCCATCAATATCAATTCTTAACACCGGATTATTCTTGCAATACGTATACGGACTCCAATTATAATACTTCTCGCTTGATGGATCCACCGCATGCCATCTTCCAATCGCCACATCATACATACGCGCCCCATAATCATACCAATCTAGCCCCCCTTTTCTATCCAACTCCTTACCATTATACTTGTAAGGCTGCACAGAATTAGTAGAAGAAGCCATCACCCCACCGAACGGATAATAATCGTTCACTTCTTCTACCTTTCCATCTTTGTCTACAACCACGCGATTATTACCTTGATGGTCTTGAATGAAGTAGTGATACTTATTGTCATTCAAAGAGATATAACCGGCTTCCGTCAACAATCGAGCCGGAACACCATTTTCATAGATCACATTGCCGCAATAATCCGTCATGGTCGTATCGTTTCCTATCACATGCGTAGTACGAAGTTTCGTACCTTCTGCATCATACAGGCAAGAAACACTGTTTCCATTCTCAAATTCAACTCGACACGGTAAATTTAAATAATTATATTGAATATCAACAATTTTCTTATTCAAATCTTTCGTTAAATTTCCATTAGGATCATAAGAGTACTCTGTTAACTGATCTGTCCCATCTTTGAATTCAAAACTACTATCATATACTACTGCCTTTGCACTATCTAATACAGCTCGCAGTTGATTACCACTATATACAAAATTTAAGTTATCGATTAATCCATATACATTGTCAGAAATCATTCCACAACGTTTTAAACCTAAAATGTTTCCTTGTTTATCATAGCCAGTAATTTGTTCATCAAAACTTCCCACCATTTCATTCAAAAGTTCTCCTTCAGCATATGAAGCATTAGTCATTCGATTCAGATCATCATATTGAAATTTATATCCATGTATTAACAAAGAATCTGTACTCCAAGTCATAGCACTTATATTACCATTATAACAAGGAGTGCCAATACTATCTGTATAATACAAGCTCTGTATAAAATAGGGAGTATCAATCTTAGTCACCCAATCACGAACATTATAAGCATATTTTTGCTTCAACATACCATTGTGAAGCAACTTCTTCGACAATCTACCTAAATCATCATATTGCAGTTGACTCAAATCAACAGCTGCCAAAGAATCTAATTGATAATCAACTTTTATAAGTCTCTCTACTTGATCATAAAAATAATTATATATCTCTGTATGCTTTGAATCGTGTATATGTTCCATATTAATACTTAACGGTTTCCCTGTATATGTATATTCAGTACGTATAATATCATGCCATCCAGCCCGATTAGTTACTTGACAAACAATCCGCCCTCGTACATCATAATAAATTGCTTTATATAATGATATTGTTGTGTTATCATCCCCTAATACGCGAACAATAGTACCAGTCTTGAGACCTTTAGCATCAACAGTGGGTATTGGAAAATATGACGTTGAGAACCCTCTACGTGATAAACAGTCATATGTGTCATAATAATTAACAGTCAACGCCATAGGGTCAACAAGTTCTATATTAGTTATATATCCACTATCGTCAACACCCGCAGCTGTTGTCAAATCACAAGTTACCAATCGTTTATCAATTCCAGATATAGTTTGATTCAAACATATACCTTGAAGAACTAAACGTTGAAATTTATCATACAAATAGAAAGTCCATTGAGGAATATCCAAAGAACGTTGATTACCATCCTGTGAGAAAATCAGCCGATCAGCCTGATCATAAATATAATACACCCAATCACAGCCTGGCATTTTTTTTGCTATACATCTATTACAAGAATCATACTTATATAAATAAGCATACTTTTGCATTACATCATTCTCTTCAGTAATATCTAAACCATCAGCTAACATATCTACTGCTAATGGTGGGCATACCACACGCAAATTCCCATAACTATCATATACAAAATAAGTATCAATTACTTCTTGACCATCCTTTTGACGAGTCATAACTAATTGTCCATTTTTATTTTTAAATTCAATATATATTTTACCATCTTCATCCCCAGTTTCTGTCACAAGAAGCTCTCCATCCGGATAAGTTCCAACAACACTAACCAGAATACTATCCCGCTCATCAGTCGTCGTAAATATCCGACAAGGATATTTATCACCATTAACACCATATATTACCTCTACTGCTTTTTCATTGGCATGCCACAAACTACCAGCTCCGTATTTACGTATCGGGCGAGCCAAAGGAGAAGATTCATACATTTGCATCTCATAAGGAGTCTCACTTTCACCATAATACTTACAAATTAAATCCTGAACAGTTTTGGGATAATCAAATATAGGAAAGTCACTATGAGGAGTAGGTAACATAAGCCATTCTTTTTCTAATAAATTACGAGAATTATATGTAGAAAGACTTACTAAATCTTTCCCATTTCCACCCATGTACCTCAGTTTCTTTTCACTCGGTTGTCCAAGTGCATTATAAAACTGTACAATCTCAATCCCCTCCCCATTAGCAGAAGTCGCTGTTACAGTTTTGATATAATTATGTCCATGCACTTCAATTACGCAGAATTGCAGCATGAGTATTAACATGTATAAATATTTAATTTTCATTTCAATACAGTTTAGCTAAATTATATGTATATGATTCTATTATATTTTTACCTCCCTTATTCTTATAACCCCGCTGTATCAATTGACCAAGACTATTGTAATCGTAGTAAGTAGTCAACCCTGAAGGAGCTATTTTTTCAATAAGCCCCACTAAAGGCTTGTATTTATATGTACTCACTTGGGCGGTTTTTAATTGATCACGAAGAGAATTTATCGCTTCCCAATCTGCTACTGATGGTTCCACTAATTGTGAAATATTATCAATTCTATTCTTATCCAAATAGTTATATATATCGCTCAAAGAAGCATTTACAATTTCTGCAATCGGATATAATGCATTATATCCCCACAGATATGAAATTACAGTTCCGTCAATACGTGTATATTGCAACAAATTGCCATACAAATCATAGCTATCATAACTATATTCAGTACGCATATCATCATTCGTACCATACGAATGCTTTATCTTTTTAAGACAAATAGAATCATCTGGATAATAATACACAAACCGCTCAGTCGCTTTCCCATTATTAAATATATCTTTTTGTACAATAGTTTGCACCATATTATGTCGCTGAAGCGCTGAATTAGGTTTTGGATAAGTATATCTTTCACCTTTCTCTCCATTGAGACTATTAGTAGTTTTCATTGTAGTTAATCTATTCAAAGAATCATATTCATATAAAGTAGAAGTTAACACAGGATTATTTCCTTGAAGATCATACTCCGATACATCATATCGTATAGGCTTACGAAGTTCATAGTGTATATTATAAAATTGAGAATCAAATATCCGCGATATACTACCATAATGCTCACACAGTCGAGGAGCACCTGTTTTTCCTGGATAATTTTCAAAAAAAACTTTTTGTTTTACATGTAACCCCTCATAATACATATTCTTTAAAGTATTATGTTCCCACTTTTCCTTTTTTATAAGTACACTATCCTGATTATATGTCATACGTGAAATCAACTCAGGATTTACCCACCAATCATATTGCTTAATATGCATTTTTCCATATCCTATATAATTAAAAAATGAGAATAATCCATCATTAGGATAAGCATTGGGATTATGTGTATATCCCGGATCATATTCCCGCTTGGGAGCATAGATAGACACAATCTGTCCTAGATAAGAGTGTGTCGCCTGATCATATTGCTTACGAGCTACCTTATTATAGTGTATTTTAGAAATCATATTCATTTCACTATTTAACGGATAAGTCGCATAGATTTTTACAGCCTGTCGAGTTCCCAAAGCATAGCTATCTTTTTCACCAAAAGGCAGAGCCTCCCGAGTTGAGAAGAAGAAATATTCATCAACAAAACATTGCTTAAGATCAGAATGTGCCCCTGACAAAGAGCCATTACCATCATCACCATATATAAACTCTGTAATAATAGGATGCTCTGCGGTTTCACACGATGATTCTATTTTCTTTATTCTTAATCCACCACCTTTATAACCATAATTATATTGATTACTTTCATATGTATAATAAGTAGATCCACCCAAAGGATTATTCACACTTTTTAAAGAAAAAGCGATGGGAGGGTTTTCATTAGTAGAACGATCAAGAAAAGGGACAGTAAAAGCCAAATTACCAAATTCCGTTTTGCGTCCACTAGCTTTAGTCGCCTGCTCTAGTATTAAATCATGAGCGAACTCATTATGCAAGAACAATCCTTTATATATTGAGCTCCCAATCGATTCATAATAGCCAAACTTGTAATACCCCCATTGATCGGGATAGGCAGTCGCTAAAGAAAGCTCCGGCAAATAATAGTTAAAATTATATACGCCTCCATTTTTATTGTCACTTCCTAATATTTCAATACGTTGAAGCAAACGATGCCAAGGAGAAGCTTCTGATTGAGCACCATCACTATAAGGAAATGTGAAATAACTAAATCTAATTCTCTTAAGACACTCACCTGTCATTTTATCTACAATAATAATTTCAGATAACACATGATCACTGTTGGAGTACGCTTTTGTACGTTTAAATGAAATCTTAATGCGGTTTGTTTCTACAGAACTAACCAACTTAAGCCAAGTTTTATCAAGATAATGGTCACGTTGATCACTAAATGCACCATTGTACTTAGTCACAAGATTAGGATTTACATAATTAGGATAGTTATATGCAAAATGAAAAGGAGCATCCGTCATTGTATAAATCATCTCCGAATCACGCACAATATTCACATAGTGGTTAGCATAATTAAAAACAATAGAGTCATTATAAGGCGTTTCAATACACGACAAAAGCCACCCAGTATCTACAGTACTTCTTACCATAGGACAATACATGGATTCCCTCGATTGCGCAGATGCCCCTAATAAATATTTAACCCCATTTTCATCTATTATTGTAGCACTCTTTATTATGCCATCATAGACACCATCATTCAACTTTACTATATCCGAATTATCACTTAACGCAGTTATTCCCAAATTTCTTCTATCAGTCAATAAAAATTTTCCACTAGTAGTAGGCAACATATACATAAAATGATCATACTCCCCATCTTTCATATGCTTAACCACACTTGGTTCAATATTCGTAGCTTGTTCAGGAGTCAAGCAAATACTAGCCAAAAGAGAATCTTGTGAATACCCATCGCATCCGTCCATTCCACTCAAACAATTATGAAGAAGTTGAGAATCATATATTTCCGAATAGTCATCAGGTCTCCCATAAATAGTTCTACTTACCCGATAACCTCCCGTACTAATACTCCATCCAGCTCCTATATCCCCGTCAAATTGCTTATATTTAATACCAGAAGCATGATAATTTAGAGTTATAGGAACCACTACCCCTTTTATTTCAATAGTATATAAAGGAATGGAAATCTCAGGCAGACCGTAATACTCTGTTACTGGATGATTTATATACTGTTCAAATATTTGTGATTGGGGAGAAGAAGGTGTAATCTGTGCGGGAAAACCTTCTATTATATTCAAAGCTTTATTTTGTGAGAAAGCCATCATTGAGCACCCCAACAAGATATAAATAAATATATATTTCAAATATTTCATATCGTAATTTTTAGTTATTAAAAAGATTAGAAACTCCTCGCCATAAAGAAAACTAATTTACACTTTTGGCGAGAAGTTATACTCGTCAAATAATTCTTTTACAGATTCATCGCATTAGCGCCCAAAACGCCTGCCAAAGCCGAAGCTACTGCGATAACCACTTTCAGGATCATATCCCATACTGACTTCTTCATTGCCATAATTTACCTCCTTTCCGTTTCTTTAATTTGTTGTGTTACTCTGTGTTCTTCCGTGCTCTCCGTCTGTGCTGTGAACTCTCCGAATTCCTCGAATTCCTTCGCCACATCGAAGCACGGGCACTGTTTAATCCACTCTTCCGGTTCTATCTCACCGTTTCCGTTCAAGTCCGGCGACAGGTCGCGGTGCCCGCATACCCGGCAGCCGGGAAATCTCTCTTGCAATTGCCCGACGAGCTGCCGGAGCGTAGAGCGCTGTGCCGGAGTCTGGGTATCTGCCGGGCGTCCCCGGCAGTCCAGACCACCTTCATAGCAGATACCTATCGAGTGAGTGTTGAAGCCTTTCACGTGGGCTCCGATGCGTTCGAGCGGGCGGGTGAGGTGTAACGTTCCATCCTTGCGGATGTAATAATGATAGCCTGTTCCGTTGAACCCGCGACGCCGGTGCATCAAGTCCAAAGCTTCCGGTGAGAGTGTAGAATCCCTCCGCGTGGCGCTACAATGCACCACGATTAAATTGATAATTCGCATGTTAGTGGATAATTAGTTTACTAGTCTAGTTAAAACTTCGTTTAGTTAGTCAGTCATTCGTGTTTGTGTTGCGCCATACAGACAGTTTATGCTGCCGGATCCGGGTCCGGAGTTTCCCCACCATCACCATCTGAACCGCCACCATCGGGTTTACCGCCATTTCCGCCACCCGAAGCCGAGGTATCGGCAAGGTCAAAACGGACACACTTGGCGCCTGTCACCAAAGAGCGGGTAGCCGTAGTACGGTCGGGGTTCTTGGTGTAGTTGGGCAGGAAGCGGACGGTAAGGGAAGCCTGGGCAGCCGATACTTTTTCCGGCAGTTCCACACCTTTTCCGTTGGACTTCATCACCATGCGGAAAGTTCCGAAGCCGTCAAGCGTTACACTTTCCGATGCCTGCAGGTGCTGTGCAGCCACTGTCACCAGGTTATCAAGCGTGTTCTTCACGTCACCCGTGGAGAGAGACGAGTAAGCGGCTATCTCTTTGGCGAGTTGGGTAGTTGTCACGTTGGCCGTGTATATCACACGGGGATGAAATAGTTTCTTTTTGTTTTTGTCTTCCAGAACCGACTGGAAGGGTTTGTACAATACTGGCATAATTGTAATAGTTTTTTGTGTTGATAAATTAGTTTAGTTTTGTCCTTAAGCTTAATGACACTGTAAAGATACGGGTATTTTTCAGACTGACCCAATCATTTTTTCAAAGTGCGTTCATAAATTAATTAATTACGCTCAAAAGATAATGTCCCGGCAATTTGATTTTCCCATTACTCCCCCGGATGTTGCTGAAGCCCTTCCACACCGGGTGTCCGATAGCTCCGAAGTTGCTTTTCAGGATAATGGCATATTGCTCGGAAGGCGGAATCTTATAAAAGCGAAGGGTCTCCAGCAGCCCCTCGAAGTTACGCTGCATGCCGTCGCACGGTGGTTGCAGACTGTCAATGTCTTCCTGCGTCATCACCCTCCTTCTTTTCAAATTTTTTCCTCCTCCGTCCTCTCCTTGAGGAGAGTCAGAGAGGTGGTTTAATTTGTTTTGATTTGTTTTTGTTTGTTTTTCTTTGTTTTGTGTACCCGATGTCGCAATTTCGGCTTCCATTGTTGCAGAACCGGTGCTTGATGTTACAGAATCACCAGTTGACGTTACATCATAAGCTGTTTTGTTAACAGCATCATCCGCACTGCTCTTGCCACTTTGAGAAGATTGGTAGGATGCAAGTTCTTCTGCTTCCAACAGGCAGTAAGCCGGTTCTATCAGCGAGCTGCTGCGGCGCTTGGTGATAAAGAGATACTGCCGCTGAATGTCTGCGG
Organism: Bacteroides sp. f07; assembly: GCF_042854785.1. Taxonomy (NCBI): domain Bacteria; kingdom Pseudomonadati; phylum Bacteroidota; class Bacteroidia; order Bacteroidales; family Bacteroidaceae; genus Bacteroides; species Bacteroides sp. f07. The sequence goes on from NZ_BAABXI010000004.1 coordinate 50,098, forward strand.
AAGTAAGAATGCCGTATTGCCGGAAAAGCCCGGCATCAAACAGCCCACATTCCACGGACAAGGCGATGATACGTTTCACATCATCCATATCCGTACTGTAAAGGCCGTCTGTCAGTTCGTCGTAAAACTCATCATTGACAGAGATATAATACCCTTTTCCGGCATAGATGTACGACAACGTTTCTACCAATGTGGCAAAAGCGGCGTCACCTTCACGTTTCATGACACGACGCACCATGCGATCGTGCATGAAACTGGTGCTCATGGGGAAATAATCCAGTCCCCGTTTTATTCTTCCCATAGTGCGCGTAGTTTTTCCTTTTCCTGCTTCCGGCGGATGCTGTCCGCCACCACTTGCCGGGCATGGCGGATGAGAAACATACGTAAAGCATAATCCTTCACCTCGGTTATCACCGGATAGGAAAGGGGTTTGTTTTCAAATGATATACTTTTGTCCTGATTACGATGCCTGCGTGCGTTTGCCTTACGGCATTCTTTGCAGTAGTTGTCCGGAGTCCGGGTACGCTGGCTCATATAGAAGGCTTCCTGTGGAAGCTCCCGCTTGCAACATCCGCAGATGTACAGAGATTGGTTCATGATGGTTTCCATACTGCTTTTCTGTTTTTATAGTTTTCATATTTAAATTTCTGTTTGTATATTGGATATATATAGCTTGCGCACAGGACATATAGTTGCTGTATATTGGGGATATATCGGCTGCACATTGGATATATAGATGCTACACGCAGGATATATAGATGCTGCAAACGGGCTCAATATTGCTTCCGTCCATCCGGCACGGTTTTCTTAGAAAGGCGGTGGATGAGGTATTTTACAACCTTTCGTAAACTTTTTGTAGTTTCTCATGGTTTTTCTATTTTAAATTTATAATTTTGAAACATATTTCTGATTTCTTCGCTACAAAGATAAAATAGTTTTCACATAGAAAACAAAAGATTTTAGAAATTAATTTTCAAAAAGTAGATAACAGATTATCAATGAGCAATTAGCGAGTTTATGAATTTTTACATCAAAATTAAACGATAATAGAATGGATACATTTCTGGATGTTACAGGAATCGTGAAGCGTGCCAAACAGGCTCTGAACTTCAAGAACGACAGTGAATTAGCTGAATATTTAGGTGTTTCACGTGGCACAGTATCCAACTGGTGCGCACGAAACAGCATAGATTTCCGCCTGCTGCTTAATAAGCTGGGGAATACGGTGGACTACAACTGGCTGCTATTAGGAAAAGGAAATCCGAAGCACCAGCCGAGATTCTGCGAAAGCGAACTGGCAAGGGGAGAAGTGGAGATTATACACAATCCTAAAACAGTAGAACCGGTAGATGACCGAAGCGTGATGCTATACGACATCACAGCAGCGGCAAATCTGAAGACATTATTCACCAACAAGCAGCAGTACGCACTGGGAAAGATATTGATTCCGAATATTTCCGTCTGCGACGGGGCGGTGTATGTAAGCGGGGACAGCATGTATCCCATACTGAAATCGGGGGACATCATCGGATATAAGGAAATCAGCAGTTTCGACAATGTCATCTACGGGGAAATATACCTGGTGTCGTTCATGATTGACGGAGACGAGTATCTGGCGGTGAAATACGCCAACCGGTCGGAGAAGGAAGGATGCATCAAACTGGTGAGTTACAATACGCATCACGAACCGATGGATATCCCGTTCGCGTCCATCAATGCGATGGCAATCGTGAAATTCTCCATCAGAAGACACATGATGATGTGAAGATAACGGTTAATGGGGTAGTGATTAGTGATTAACGGACTCACTAATCACTACCCCATTAACCACTAATCGTTAATCCACCTCTTCCCCTTTCAGTGTAGCCGAGCTGGCTTCCGTGATACGTACATTGACAAAGTCGCCGACGCGGTGCGTACCCCTGTCGAACACTACGACACGGTTCTGCTCCGTACGGCCGAACAGTTGCTCGCGCGAACGCTTGGAAACGCCTTCCACGAGGACTTCATACGTCTTGCCGATGCAACGCTGGTTGGATTCGGCAGACAGGCGGTTCTGTAAGGCGATAATTTCATTCAGGCGGCGGACTTTCACATCTTCCGGCACGTTGTCCTCAAGATGTTTCGAAGCATACGTTCCCGGACGTTCGGAATATTTGAACATAAAAGCGGCATCGTATCCGCACTCTTCCATCAGGGAGAGGGACAGGGCATGGTCTTCTTCCGTTTCAGAATGAAAACCGGAGAAGATGTCCGTTGTCAGTCCGCAGTCGGGAATGATGCGCTTGATGGCGGCTACCCGTTCGAGATACCATTCGCGGGTATATTTACGGTTCATCAGTTTGAGTATGCGGGAACTGCCGCTTTGTACGGGCAGGTGGATATGCTTGCATACGTTGGGCACTTGCGCGATTACTTCCAATGTTTCGTCACTCATATCCTTCGGGTGAGAGGTGGTGAAACGGATGCGTACGCCCGGAGCAGCTTCGGCAACGGTGCGGAGCAGCATCGGAAAAGTGACCACTTCGCCTGTCGGCTTCTCGAAACGGTAGGAGTTGACGTTCTGTCCCAGCAAGGTGACCTCCTTATAACCTTTCGCCACGAGATCCGCCACTTCGTTGAGGATGCTTTCCACGTCACGGCTGCGCTCGCGTCCACGGGTGTAGGGGACGATGCAATAGGTACAGAAGTTGTTGCAGCCACGCATAATGGACACAAAACCGGAAATGTGATTGCCGCAGATACGCGAGGGAATCACGTCCCGATAGGTTTCGGTGGTGGAAAGCTCCACGTTGATTGCTTTCTCGCCGGCTTCTACGGCAGCAATCAGGTCGGGCAAGGTCAGGTAGGCATCCGGACCCACTACGAGATCGACATGATGATTCGTAATCAAATCATCCTTCACCCGCTCGGCCATACATCCCAATACACCTACAATCAGGTGCTTCTTCTTTTTCTTCAGCGAGTGGAAAAATTCCAGGCGGTTCAGAATCTTCTGCTCCGCATTGTCGCGGATGGAACAGGTGTTCATAAACACGGCATCGGCCTCTTCGAGCGTTTCGGCTACGGAGTATCCCGCCATCTGCATCACTGAGGCAATCACCTCGCTGTCGGCCACGTTCATCTGGCAGCCGTAAGTTTCGATAAACAACTTCTTGTTGTCATCGGTCGTTTCAGTTGCGGATTTAAAGTCCGCTCCCGTTAATTCGTTCATATTCAAATTATAAATTAAAGATTCGGCTGCAAAGATACGGCTTCGCTTTCAATAAGTGGTAAATTGGCACAAAAATAACGCAAAAACTTATGGTTTAGAATGCTAACTTGTAATTTATGTTAAGGGAATAAACATTTTCCGGTGATATTCTTGGCAATTTTAATTTTATTTTTCACATTTGTGCAATGAAAGAAACATTAGATTTTTTCATAGTTAAGGTTTAGGTTAAAAAAATTAAGGGGAGCTGTGAAGCTGCCCTTTTTTCATAATAAAAAGTTAGTCCGAACCGGATTTTATACGTATCTTTGGCAGATTACTAATTAGCAGTGAAACACAATGGAAGATTTCTTGAAATTTCTCTTGATAGCAGGTGTCATTCTTGTGGGAATATTCAAAGAGGTGAATAAGAATAGTAAATCAAAAAAAGCTACTAACAAACGCCCCGCTTCCCCCATACCGTCGCCTACTCAAATAGAGCCGGACGATGTTCCCATGCCCGAAGCGTGGGGCAGCCCCAAGTCGCTGGACGAATTGCTCCGCCCCATACCCGTCGAACCGCCGACTCCGAAAAGGTCTTCACAACAAGCTTTCAGGCAGGCACCAAAGCAAAAGCAGAAGCAGAAAAAGAAAAAAGAAGAAGTATCCGTTGCCGCATCCATAGCGAACAGCGCCGCACAGGATGCACTGAACACCAGGCAAGGCGCTCATTACGACGCTCCTCACGAATCATCAGACAAGAAAGAAGACTTCACCATTCATTCGGCTGAAGAAGCCCGCCGGGCTATTATATGGGGAGAGATACTTCAACGGAAATACTGACCGGAATTACGAGGGCATGTTTCAGGCACGGGAAAGTAGCGTAACCCGTACATGGAGCCTTTATAATAAAGCGAATAATTAACCATAAAATATCAACTGTATTTTAACACGAAATTATACTATTTATGTCACTCAACCTTATTTCGGCAGCAGAAGCTGCAAGCCTTATCAAACATGGCTACAACATCGGCCTGAGCGGATTTACTCCCGCAGGAACGGCCAAGGCTGTTACAGCAGAACTCGCAAAGATTGCGGAAGCGGAACATGCCAAAGGAAATCCATTTCAGGTAGGTATTTTTACAGGTGCGTCTACCGGGGAGTCTTGCGACGGCGTGCTGTCACGTGTAAAAGCTATCCGCTACCGTGCTCCTTATACCACAAATTCCGATTTCCGCAAGGCCGTGAACAACGGAGAGATTGCCTACAACGACATACACCTCTCACAGATGGCACAGGAAGTGCGCTACGGATTCATGGGCAAAGTGAACGTAGCCATCATCGAAGCCTGCGAAGTGACTCCGGACGGAAAGATTTATCTGACGGCTGCCGGCGGTATTTCCCCGACTATCTGCCGTCTGGCCGACCAGATTATCGTGGAGCTGAACAGCGCACACAGCAAATCCTGCATGGGACTGCATGACGTGTACGAACCGCTCGACCCGCCTTACCGCCGCGAAATACCTATCTACAAACCGAACGACCGCATCGGACTGCCTTATATCCAGGTAGATCCGAAGAAAATCGTAGGCGTAGTGGAAACCAACTGGCCGGACGAAGCGCGTTCTTTCGCCGCCGCCGACCCGTTGACCGACAAAATCGGGCAGAACGTTGCCGACTTCCTCGCTGCGGACATGAAGCGCGGCATCATCCCGTCTTCTTTCCTTCCGTTGCAATCGGGCGTAGGAAACATCGCCAACGCCGTGCTCGGCGCACTGGGACGTGACAAGACAATCCCCGCATTCGAAATGTACACCGAAGTGATTCAGAACTCCGTAATCGGCCTGATTCGCGAAGGACGCATCAAATTCGGAAGTGCCTGCTCGCTGACTGTCACCAACGACTGTCTGGAAGGCATTTACAATGATATGGATTTCTTCCGTGACAAGCTGGTGCTCCGTCCGTCGGAAATCTCCAACAGCCCGGAAATCGTGCGCCGACTCGGTGTTATCTCTATCAATACAGCTATTGAAGTTGACCTGTACGGCAACGTGAACTCAACCCATATCGGCGGTACGAAGATGATGAACGGTATCGGCGGCTCAGGAGACTTCACACGCAATGCGTACATCTCTATCTTCACCTGTCCGTCGGTGGCCAAAGAGGGAAAAATCAGCGCCATCGTGCCGATGGTATCCCACCACGACCACACGGAGCACGACGTCAACATCGTTATCACCGAACAAGGTGTTGCCGACCTTCGCGGCAAGAGCCCGAAAGAACGCGCGCAAGCCATCATCGAAAACTGTGCGCATCCTGACTACAAGCAGTTGCTTTGGGATTACCTCAAAATGGCCGGTGGCAAGGCGCAGACCCCGCACGCTATCCAGGCTGCACTCGGCATGCACGCAGAGCTGGCTAAGAGCGGTGATATGAAGAATACGGACTGGGCTGAATATGCCAAGTAAATAAAGCATAGGATTTACAGCATCCTGCCCTATGCAATTATAATTGTATTCTCTGGTAAACAAAATCCATGTGTTTTTGTATATTAGAGAATACAATTTTTTTATATCGTACT
>NZ_BAABXI010000005.1:0-51938 GCF_042854785.1 Bacteroides sp. f07
TCCGAAATTGATTCTGGAATCGGTCAGGTCACATTGGCAAGTGGAAAATAACTTGCATTGGCAATTAGATGTTTCCTTTAGAGAAGATTACACTAGAAAAACGGATAATGCAGCAGTTAACTTTTCACTCATGTGTAAAATGGCTCTTATCTTATTAAAGCAAAGTAAAAAGAAGATAGGGATAGCAGGGAAAAGAAAACTATGCGGGTGGGATGAGAAATACAGAGATGAAATACTAGGTATTCAAAGAATTATACCATCCACAGAGCAAAAAGATAACATGTAGAGATTATTGAGCGGTTGCCCTGGTATGTGAAGAAGTGAAGGCAACCAATACTAGAAACGATTTCGCAAAATCATTTCTCATATTCTCATAGAAAAGTATATTCATTTGATTACTAACAACATAAAGCATGAGAATTAAAATGTTTACATGCATTTCTCATAGTTTATAGCTATAAAATGCCTTTAAAGAAGGTATTTCTCATACTTTATTTTGTATTTCTCATGCTGCATATTATGCTTGTCTTTGTTTTAAGAAACTAATATGTAGAAGGCAATATAACCGTAGTTTGTATGTTAAGTCGATAGATAACATATCTTTCGTAACTGGCATTATTGTGTTTTTCTGCTTTCATCCGTATTATTCCACTCTAGTGAACAGAGCTGCGCACTCGGGTAGATAGACCTTTGCACTCTAGTGAACGAGTCTGTTCACTGGAGTGCAACGATAGAGATGTCTTATTGAAAATCTATTGATTATAGTAGTATAATCTTTGATTGTCAGTTAGTTATAACGAAAATGAACGGTGGCTTTATTACAGTTCATTAAGCGTTAATGATTAGACTATGAGAATAATGTTTTTGATGTATGAGAAATGCCAATAATAGTATGAGAAATGCATTGTTTTAAGTGCGTTTTCTTTATATATGTATGAGAAATGCATGTAAGTATTTTTATTCTCATGCTTTATGTTGTTAGTAATCAAATGAATATACTTTTCTATGAGAATATGAGAAATGATTTTGTTTTTTTTATTCTAGAACCGAATGAAATAATCTGCATTAAATAATAGTAGAAAGTAATATCTATAATGAAAAAATATACTTATATTTGTGGTGTGTCTTCGAAGTAAGATACAGTTTATTGAATTACTAGAGATAGTGTTTCATTATTATCTGTTGTGAAGAATCTGGTAAATTCTTAAATTGGGGAGGTAATGGCAACTAAGCGTTCACGTCTTTGTTATATGCAAGGGCGTGGACTCTGTTGTTCATTCCCCATTGGGCTTACCAGAGCCTTGAATAGGATGAACTAACGACGTCCACGCTTCTTCTGTATATACACGGTATCAGGGACGCTTACCGCCACAAACAATCAACAAGTATGGGCAACACTTTTACAAAGTTTTTTGCGTCTTTTTTAGCTTATGGTGTAGCTAATAAGAAAAAAAGTTTCTCGGCAGTCGGTCATTTCGCGGAAGGGTTAGCTCCCGCCAAAGGAAAAATCCAGTGGGGATACATCAACAAAGGATATGACATTGTCATTCCCCTAAAGTACGAACGGGCTTTTTCCTTTAAGGGAGGATTGGCGATGGTAGTACTCAACTCACAATATGGATATATTGATTGTACAGGACAAATAAAGATTCCTCTAAACTTCTCGGCAGCCCACTCATTCGAAGAAGAATGTGCACGAGTATGCAACAATGGATTATGGGGATTGATTGACAGACAAGGAAACTACATTCTGCCTCCGACATACAACCAGATGGAGCAGTTTACAGAAGGACTAGCCCTCGTCTCACAAGATAACAAGGTGGGCTTTATAAACATGAAAGGCGAAATCGTTATTCCTTTGGAATATGACAACGGCTGTCCTTTCTCAGAAGAACTGGCTGCCGTCTGCATCGAAAGCCAATCGTCCAAATGGGGATATATAGACAAGAACAACAAGGAAATACTTCCTTTTAAATATGATATTGCAGAACCCTTTTATAGCAATATAGCTCGAGTGGGCCTCTATGGAAAAAGCATGAAAATCAACAAACAGGGCAGTGAATGTCTATAAACAACCACTCTACGCATTTATTCATCTCAACAAACGACATTCTGTTCTAAAACATCCCCTTACGAATAACAACGTAAGGGGATTATTCGTACATTGGAGCCAGTAAAACCCTAAAAAAGTAACATTATGATCATCGGAGTACCCAAAGAAATCAAGAACAATGAGAACCGCGTAGGGATGACGCCTTCCGGAGTAGCCGAAGTGGTGAAACAAGGACATCAAGTATATATCCAGCATACAGCAGGAGTAAACAGCGGTTTTCCGGATGAAGCGTATCAAGCTGTCGGTGCACAGATTTTGCCAACGATAGAAGATATTTATGCCATTGCCGACATGATCGTAAAGGTGAAAGAGCCGATAGCTCCCGAATATAAACTCATCAGGAAAGAACAGTTACTGTTTACCTACTTCCACTTTGCTTCCGACAGAGATCTGACGCTTGCCATGCTTGCCAACAAATCAATATGCCTGGCCTACGAAACTGTAGAGAAAGCCGACCACTCATTACCCCTGCTAATACCTATGAGCGAAGTAGCCGGACGAATGTCTATTCAAGAGGGAGCCCGTTTCCTGGAGAAACCACAAGGTGGTAAGGGAATCCTTTTAGGCGGTGTTCCGGGAGTGAAACCTGCCAAGGTCTTGATTTTAGGTGGTGGAATCGTAGGTAGCAATGCCGCACAAATGGCTGCCGGGATGGGAGCAGACGTAACTATCGCAGATATAAATCTGGCTCGTCTGCGCTATCTGAGTGAAACATTGCCCAAGAACGTAAAGACATTGTATGCATCCGGACTAAGAATAAAGAAAGAATTGCCGGATGTCGACCTGGTTATCGGTTCTGTGCTGATACCCGGCGATAAAGCACCGCATCTGATTACAAAAGAAATGCTTTCAATGATGCAACCCGGTACGGTATTGGTGGACGTAGCAATCGATCAGGGAGGATGTTTTGAGACATCACATCCGACAACCCACAGTGAACCGACTTATGTTATAGACAATATCGTTCACTATGCGGTAGCTAATATTCCGGGAGCTGTTCCTTACACTTCTACCTTGGCACTGACCAACGCTACCCTGCCCTATGTTATCGCTCTAGCAAACAAGGGCTGGAAAAAAGCTTGCAAAGATGATCCGGCATTGGCACTCGGATTAAATATAATAGAAGGAAAAATCGTTTATAAAGCTGTGGCCAACGTATTTGGCTTGAAATACGAACCTGTCAGCCTATAATAAATGGGAATTTTTTAGGCACGGATTACACGGATTACGCTGTTGCTTTATGCAATCATATTTCTAAAAGCCGTGAAATCCGTGTAATCCGTGCCTAAAATGACAACATCCCGCATGGAAACTTTGCTGGGGCGCCACGCCCCTAAATTATCATTTATCTTTCAAAGAAATATTTCTTCTCCGCCGCTTGCTGATAAGATTCAATCAATTCGCCCATCACCTCCGTCACCGATTGCCGACGGGATATTATTGCCGAAACCTGCCCTATTTCCAGCTCACCTTCCTCCAAGTCACCTTCAAACATCCCTTTCTTTGCTCGTCCTTTTCCCAGCAGAGTTCGTAATTCTTCAGCAGAGGCACCACTGTCTTCCGCTTTTTCCACAGCATACCGGAAATCATTCTTCACCAAACGTGTCGGAGCCAGTTTCTTCAATAACAACTTAGTATCTCCCTCGCCAAGACTCAGACAATAATCCTTAAACACCGGACTTGCAGAGCTCTCTTCGGTCAAGGCGAAACGAGTACCTATCTGCACTCCCTCAGCCCCCAATACCATAGCAGCCAATATCCCTTCTCCCGTACCAATACCGCCAGCAGCTATCAAAGGCAAGGTCGTAGCCTCACGCACAGCAGGAATCAGACAGAAAGTAGTTGTTTCCTCACGACCATTGTGACCACCGGCCTCAACCCCCTCAGCCACCACGGCATCCACTCCCGCCTCCTCACATTTCACTGCAAAACGAGAGGAAGAAACTACATGAACAACCGTTATTCCACGTTCTTTCAACCATCCTGTCCATGTTTTCGGATTTCCGGCAGAAGTAAAAACAACCTTCACTCCTTCTTCCACCACAATATTCATTATCTCTTCTATCTGAGGATACATCAAAGGAATATTCACGCCAAAAGGAAGTTCCGTAGCCGCACGGCATTTACGAATATGTTCGCGCAAAGTTTCGGGATGCATGGAACCCGCACCAATCAGACCTAAGCCACCCGCATTACTCACTGCGGAAGCCAGCCGCCAACCGCTACACCATACCATTCCACCTTGAATTATAGGATACTGTATTCCTAGCAGAGAAGTTATTCTATTCATAATTAATAATTTATCAATGCGCTAATAATCTCATCCCCATAAGAAACCGGGTTATCACTAATGCGCTAATACAACAATATACAAATATATAAATTATTCAATTACAAACACTCTCCAGTCAGTATATTGTCGTATCGCAACATTAGTACATATATATAACGCCCTTAACGGGCAATCTGTTCGATTGGTTTATTTATCAATACAGTCGTCGAGTCTCCATAAGTCCGCAGAACCTCCAAGGTACGGGCACGATTATCTCTCCCTGTCTTATTCCAAAATTCTTTCGTAAAGACAGCCATCAGATCAAGTCCGCCGATAGTTCCACCATTGATATATACTCCGCTGCCACCAAACAAAGGAATAGGGCTATCCATCACTACCGAATTCACCATCATCCCATTGGCGCGTTCGCTCAACTGCCGGAAACGTACCCCGCTTGCCTGTATCTCATCCAAAGACTTGCGCATTCCCTTTGCCATCGGATTACGCGCCCAGTTGGAGTATGATCTTTGATGCCGCAGTTCATAGAAAGGATCTCCCCGCCAGGTATTCTTATCCACCCTAATCTTCTTCTGATAGACAGGATCCCAATTAAAACGGGTATTTGCCTTATACGGCATCAGGCTCAGCACCACTTTCGGTTTAGGTAATGCTTCGGGCAGCGATTCGTCAGGCAGCATCCACTTCTTCTCCTCCGACATCCGGGGACTTCCTACCGCGCCACCGAAATCAATCGACTTCACAGCATCCATATTTAAATGCAACTCCTGGTCGCTATCCAGCAACTTCTTCAGATGCAATGAATCTTGCGCCGTCCATACTTGCGAATATGCAAATAAAGTCATCAGACACAATACCATAGTTGCCCAAAAACGTTTCATCAATCTATTCATTCTCTTTACTCTTTCATTACCTAATACCTTTCAAACGCTTCATACATACCTGCACACAACCCGATTTTAGCAGTCCATTGAGCGTAGCAAGCCCCTGTCAGCAGTAAAAAGACTACTGATACAAACAAACGTTCCCACATGAATGTTCCCTATTTTTTATTCCGAACGCAATTCCTTTTTAGTGTCACCACCAACGATAGCCCGATCCGCAAAGCGGTTCGTCATAACACGGGTCAATCGTCCACCGGGTTTTCGGATATTGCCGTTCTTCCCACCAGCTACGATAGCAGGCGGCTGCATCAAGCACTTCCTCGTCAGTCAGAAAATAGATTGCTTCATAATTTTCAGCATTCGCCAACACCATTTTGCAACCCATTGACGGCGGTGTGCCCTGACGGATATATTCAATCACCCAAAGCATACATTCCCCCAAACGGATCTTACCGTTGTTCGTATTATAAACCGACGGAAAAGAAGGGATAATAGTCAAATCTTCCGCATATTTCAAAAGCTCGGGAATATCCTCTTCCATGAAATGAGGAACCTCCACCACTCCTTTATCATTCTTCATCTTATACGTGCCCGACTTCAATTGCTTCACAAAAAGAGCAACATCGGGATTGTTGTAATCCATTTCCTCGCTGTTGCATCCACTGAAAGATACAATCAGGCAAAGCGCCATCCACAGCATTACAAGTGTTTTTTTCATTTTCATAAGGATTAATACGTCATGCGAAGTCCGCAAAGTAAATTTAAATTAGTCGGCCGTTTCGTGCGCACCGTAGCCAGCTTCGAATCCGTGCTGAAATGATGCGAAATACCTGGTTCGGCAAAAAGCGCAAGCCGGTCGTTAATCTTATAATTGATTCCAATGCCGGCAGTCACTGCCAGTTGGACAGGTTCTTCCTTGAAACTATTGTCCGGTGCACCGGCGACACATTTATCCGCTATTCCGCCTACGGTAGCGTAAAGGTCAACTTTCTTTGTATCCATCAGCGTCACATTTACCCGGACAGGAATACCCAAGTAATGCAAATGCTGTCCTGCCGAACGAAGGTTCGAGTAAAGCAATCCGGTTTCTATCCCCAGAAAATCGTTCAGTTTCCGCTCTACTGTCACCCCTGCGGAAATTGGCATTTTATAAGTACCGTTATCTGCCGGAAGCGCCATACCGACCCGGGCTTTCATCGCCCAACGATGTTTCTTCACAGTTTTTTCGGGAATAACAGGCGAACTTGCAGTTTCTTCCTGTACGGCAGATGATTCCGTATTGGCATTTGCAGCCTGCCAAAATCCATTGTAACCCGGATTGCCATAACGGTTGCCATTGCCTGTGGTGGTAGTCGACGAAAACGAGAAAGACATAGAGAAAGTAATGGAAAGTGAATCCTCTTCCTCTACACATTGCGACAACATACCGAATGATTTAGGAGCCGGCTTCGGCAAAACCGGTTCTACCGGCAACGGCAACTGATTGACACGTATCCCGTCTCCATCCATCTGCCCGCCATTCGTCACGGCTATCTTCGTAAATGCCTCTTCCATCTCTTCCTTGGGAGAGAAATACAGGAAGGTAGCCGATGAAGCCGCCAAGACGAGCAACACAGATGCCGCAGCCGCCACACGGAAGAGCAGTATCCGACGGCGATGTTGGCAAGCCACAGGAATATCCTGCGAGAGCTCTTTCCAAAAGCCATCCCGGACACTCATTCCCGCATCAGCGAGACGTGTGCGAAACAAATCGGTTATTTCATCATTTTCTTTCTTCATGGTTCCTATACTCTTTAATTCTTTTTGCTAACAAATACTTGGCGCGATGCAACTGCGAAGTAGACGAATGCTCTTTGATATGGAGCATCTTAGCTATCTCCTTGTGCGACTTTTCTTCAAACACATAAAGGTTGAAAACGGTTCGGCAACCATCCGGCAATTCGGCTATAAAAGCCATTAACCGCTCCTCGGAGATTCCAGCCCCTCCTCCCGAATCCGATATATCGGGTATATCGGGAAGTTGCTCTTCATGCACTACCAACTGACTGATTCGTTTCTCCCGTCTCAGATAATCGAGCGACTGAGTGACCATCACCCGGGTTATCCATGTGCAGAGCGACGATTCGCCCCGGAAGGAGAAGTTGGTAAAAATCTTGATGAAACCGTCATGCAGTACATCATGCGCCGCATCCATATCGCCCGTATAGCGGAAACAAACCGCCAGCATTTGTTTGGAATAGAGGGTGTAAAGTTCCTTTCGGGCTGAATCCTTTCCTGCCCGACAGCCCTTTACCAGTTCTATTTCGTTTTCCAAGTCAATTACCTTTTTTAAAATCGAACGTATGTCTGCGCCGTTTTACCCTTTAGACGCAAAAGTTTGAGGAATGCTGCAACAGAAAATGTTAAAGAATACAAATGGAATGATTTTTCTGAAGCATTTGCGAAAGACATGAGGAAATGCAAACAGCCTTTAAGCACAGATTACGCGGATTACACAGTTTTTATTCTTGTCCGTGCAATCCGCGTAATCCGCGCCTAAAATATTTTCATGGCAAACTTCTCTCTTCCGCTCAACATGCCTTGAAGCTCATATCCAGCCCTTTCACTGAATGAGTCAGAGCACCCACAGAGATGAAGTCCACGCCACATTCGGCATAGTCACGAAGAGTATCAAAGGTGATGCCGCCCGAAGATTCGGTTTCGTATTTGCCAGCTACCATCTCTACTGCCTTTTTCGTCATTTCGGGAGTGAAGTTATCAAACATGATACGGTCTACCCCACCAAGATCGAGCACCTGTTGCAGTTCGTCGAAGCTGCGGACTTCTATTTCTATTTTCAGGTCTTTACCTTTTTCTTTGCAATACTCTTTGGCACGGGTGATAGCCTTGTCAATCCCTCCGGCAAAGTCTACATGATTGTCCTTCAAAAGAATCATGTCGAACAAGCCGATACGATGGTTTACACCGCCACCGATTTTCACTGCCATCTTTTCCAGAATACGCATACCCGGAGTTGTCTTGCGGGTATCCAAAACGCGGGTATTTGTGCCTTCCAGTTTCTTCGCATATTTGCGGGTCATCGTCGCGATACCGCTCATACGTTGCATCACATTCAGCATCAGACGCTCGGTCTGAAGCAGCGACTGTATCTTTCCTGATACTATCATTGCCACATCCCCCGGTTTCACTTCCGTTCCGTCGTTGATAAACACCTCGACTTTCATGGTCGGATCAAAACGGTTGAAGATTTCCTTAGCCACCTCGATACCTGCCAGCACACCGGCTTCTTTGATAAGCAATTTTGATTTTCCCATTGCCGTAGCGGGAATACATGAAAGGGTGGTATGGTCGCCATCACCTATATCTTCTGCAAAAGCAAGATCGATCAGTTTGTCGATCAGTTCTTTTTCCTTATTCATTGATTTTGTCAATTCTTATTTGGTGTATTAAACATTTGTCCTGTACTTTCTTCAAGAAGCAATTCACACGAAAACTTCCCTTTGTAGTAGCCATCGTTCCGATAACGAAACTTGATTCGTCCCGTTTCCCTTGATGGTTCACGTTAAATCCGCTGACTTTATTCTCCGTGAAGAATTCTTGCATCACAGTCGTTGCCTTTTGCTTGTCAACGCTTGTCGAGCGACCTTGGAGCACCAGGTTTACCTTGTTCCCCATATACTTACTCAGCTCTTGTGAGCTTCCTCTTTTAAATGCCGTAACCACTCCTGCCGGTATCTCTTGCGCCATAAGCAACGAGAGGGAAAGAAGCAAAGCGGTCATTCCTACGAGCACTCGTTTTTTCATAATTACAAGCTTTTAAGTTGAAGTTTAAAGGATTAAACTTTCAACTAATGATAGGCAAAGGTAAGCATTAATTGCAGAATAACATAAAAAATGCCTATTTTTGTGCATTAATCAGAAGTATAGAGACATGAAGACAACCTTGCTCGTCGTAGGACGAACCGTAGAACAACACTATATCACAGCTATCAACGACTATATACAGCGTACCAAACGCTATATCACTTTTGATATGGAAGTGATTCCCGAACTGAAAAACACGAAAAGCCTTTCGATGGAAGTACAGAAAGAAAAGGAAGGCGAGTTAATACTGAAAGCTCTCCAACCGGGAGATGTGGTGGTGCTGCTCGATGAACACGGAAAAGAGATGCGCTCCCTTGAATTTGCCGATTACATGAAGCGGAAAATGAATACAGTCAACAAACGGCTGGTTTTCATTATCGGGGGGCCTTACGGATTCTCGGAGAAAGTGTATCAGGCTGCCCATGAAAAGATTTCAATGTCGAAAATGACTTTCTCGCACCAAATGATCCGGCTGATATTCGTGGAACAGATTTACCGGGCGATGACGATATTGAATGGAGGACCGTATCATCACGAGTAATACTTCCCGAACAAATCAAGAAAGAATGGAGCACTACTCATCTCCATTCTTTTCATTTTTATAAAGTTTATCAAATACTCGTTGGAGTTCTTCTTCATCCATAATCAACTCCCGAAGTTCCGCCAAACGTCCGGCATTATCCGATTGAGGTATCCATAAATTCAGATACCCGCCTTCCGCATACTTATCATTAAGATGTTTACGAAAGCGGACATATTGCTGTTCTTTATCCATTTCCGGATAATGAGATAATCCATATTGAACGGTACGGCGCAAAGTTATTTCAGGGTCAATGATACGGTCGGCCTCGGCTACTATTTTTCCATAAATACTTCTCGGAGCCTGTTTATTGGAAGCCCGATGATCTTCTATCGCTTCTTTCATCTGCAACAATTGCTCATCCGTAAACCAACGTCGCAAGATTTCATCTGCCAGCAATATCCTGCCGGAGACTATATGATGGAACTCACGTCCCTCACAGAGTCCCAGGTCATGATAAGCAGCAATGATATAAACCATCGAATAATCGACTTCATAATACATTGCCAGTTTCAGACTTTCTTCAATCACTTTTTCCACATGGTCTATCTGATGTGCCTTGTCAAAGCCGGCATATTGCGGAATAATCTTTTCGCAGACATAATCTTGCAATTCAACGGGGATATTATGAACCATATTCGATATTTTTTAGATTTTATACTTTGTGCTACTCCCGGTTCATCAACCGATGCTCCGCCATCTGTTCGAATTTTGTTCCCGGACGACCATAATTGGCATACGGATAGATAGAGATACCACCACGGGGGGTAAAGATTCCTGTTACTTCGATGTATTTGGGATTCATCAATTTAATGAGGTCTTTCATGATGATATTCACGCAGTCCTCATGAAAAGCACCATGATTACGGAAGCTGAAAAGATAGAGTTTCAAGCTCTTGCTTTCTACCATTTTTATATCCGGAATATAGCTGATACGTATCTCCGCAAAGTCCGGCTGCCCGGTGATGGGACACAGACTTGTAAATTCAGGGCAGTTGAAACGTACCCAATAGTCATTCTGAGGATGCTTGTTATCAAAGGCTTCCAATACTTCTGGAGCATAATCTTGTTTATACTCGGTCTTTCTTCCTAATAAGGAAAGTTGGTCTTTTAATTCTGTCATTTGTACTCGTTTACTACAACCTCTACACTAAACAAAAAACGCATTTCCTCTTTCACCTATCACCGACTAGACTCAAATACCTTATTCATAAGCATTTGAGTGGTGAATGATTCATTTTACAACCTATCACCGTATCTATCACCTATCACCATCAACTCTCCCTCCCCCCACGGCTGCTTTGTCCCCGCCTTGCTTGTTACGGTATGTTGCATGTGGTCAAACAAAGTGTTTCACGCCTTGGAACAAATAGTTTCAAGCAATAGAAACTTTAGTTTCTCACCGATGAAACAACAGTTTCAAGCTATTGAAACTAGATTAAGCCGATACATTCCGGACAGAAGCTACTAGCATTCTATTCATTAGAACTTACCGGTGACAGTAGATGTGACGGCAAAATGTCAGGTTCAGTTGCTGTCACCACTTGCTGTCACAAATTATTTATCTTATAATCAAATGCTTAATAACAAAAGTGTGACAGATGACAGCAAAAAAATGCATTTTTAATCTCTATGTAGAGAGATTATTGATTTTTACTTTTTAAATACTTTTCCAGTCCTTCCCGACGCAATGTACAAGCCGGACAATGCCCGCAACCATCTCCCTGAATACCATTATAGCATGTCAAAGTCTCGGTGCGAATCAGTTCCAACACTCCCAGTTCGTCTGCCAAAGCCCATGTCTCTGCTTTATCAATCCACATCAGAGGGGTATGGATTACGAATTGTTCATCCATAGCCAGGTTCAATGTCACGTTGAGGGATTTGATAAATGCATCCCGGCAATCGGGATAACCACTGAAATCTGTTTGTGAAACTCCCGTTATCAAATGATTGATACCACGCTCGCGGGCATATACTGCCGCAATACTTAGAAAAAACAGGTTACGTCCCGGGACAAATGTATTGGGAGCGCTATCTGCCGGTTTCTCTTGGTCCATCACCATCGTAGTGTCGGTCAGGGAGTTACGTCCCAGTTGCCCGATGAAAGATACATCCATCACATCAAACTCCACTTCCGCTTTACGGGCTATCTCCCGGGCAAGTTCCACTTCTTTCTGATGTTTCTGACCATACAGAAAACTTAAGGCATATACTTTTTTAAAGTTGCGTTTTGCCCAATACAGGCAAGTGGTGGAATCCTGTCCGCCACTGAACACAACCAATGCTGCTTCTCGATTCATAATCTATCTTAAATATCTTTGATTTTCAGTACGTTGTAAGAAATATCAGTATCATAGACATCACTACCGTCTATTTTCTTGATGGCTTTCACCACGCGGATAGTCACCGGAAGAATCATCACTTCGTACATGGATTTCAGTACGATTTGGATTCCCATCATAATGAGCAGTTCTTTCCAGGCGATAATTCCTCCAAAAGCTACCGGGAAGAAAATCAATGAATCGGCAGTCTCTCCTACAACAGTCGACCAAATGGCACGGGCGGAAAAGTTACGTCCCTGACTGGCTACTTTCATCTTACTCATCACATATGCATTGAGAAACGAACCGACCAAGAATGCCATCAGACTGGCAGCCACGATACGGGGTGCCATACCGAATACAAAATCAAAATGCTCTTCGCCTTCCCAAAAAGGAGCAGCCGGAATGGCAACAGCTATCAGTCCAAGGGCTACAACAAAGAAGTTCATGGCAAAACCGCTCCAAATGATAAGGCGCGCTTTCTTGAACCCCCAAACTTCGGCGATACAATCATTGATAATATAAGAAATAGGAAAAACCAATAATCCGGCGGTTACGGTCAGGCTACCGATTTGGATTACTTTCGTTTCAAGAAGATTGGCTGCAATAAGGCACACATTAAAAAGAATGCCGAGCAGCATAAAAGGTACGGATACTTTCTCTTTCATAATTCCTGTTTTTTACGTGGTGTTCTAGAATACACGACCGCTATTCACGGCATCAAATATCTTTTTTATTCTTTTGTGCTGCAAAGGTATAGGAAAACTATGAAAAAGCAAAAGAAAATAAAAGCAATATCATCATCTATCAAAGTGAAGACGGGCAGAAACACATAGAAGTACAGATGGCGAAATTACATCAAACATCTGGATGCCATACTGTCTTCCACGGGAGAAGTTCTATTGATGGATTCTGGTATGATAGGCCATGGATAAAGCGAAATGAACCTTTCCTGCCATAGACACTGGCAGGAAAGCTTTCAACTTTGACCTTAAAACACATCACTCAATCAACCAGAAGTATGCGTCAGGATGAGAAATCTTTCAATTCCTCTTTCAACCGTTTACGGATGAAAAACAAACGACTCTTCACCGTCCCCATCGGCAGTCCTAACTTCTCGGCAATTTCTCTATACTTGAATCCGGCTACAAACATCTGGAAGGGTACTTTCATTTCTTCCGGTATCGAATGTATCACACGGTATAAATGCTTCATATCATAGGTAAACTCAAATCTGTCGGCATCGTCATCTTCAATCATAGATTGCTGATTGACAGAATATGTATCGTCCATAATATTCATTTCGCGAACTGTGCGGCGGTAATTATTGACGAAAATATTACGCATGAGGGTGTACATCCACCCTTTCAGATTCTTGCTATACGTAAACTTTTCATGGTTATCCAATGCATGCAGCACACAGTCCTGAACCAAATCATTGGCAGAATCACGGTTTGCCGTCAACTTATAGGCGAAGCGGTGCAAATCCGGCTGTATGTCTAATATTCCTTGAGTAAATTCTACTTTTCCCATCGTCGTATTTCCTTTATCTAATTAGTACGATACAAAGATCCACTTTTTTAGAATCATTATAAATAGCAATTCTTCCGATTAGTTTGGCAATTTTTCCTTTGGCCCTCTCAACCATTTCTTTTTTTAGTTGTTCATTGGGCATTCACCTAAAACTTAACTGATAATGAAAACAAGTTTCAAAATGGTAGCTATGCTACTGGGGATGGGAATCTTTCCCCTCTGTGCTCATGCACAAAAGAAAGTAATCATCGAAGATGAGGAACCCAATTCTATCATGTTCGTCTCCCGGGATAAGGCAGGAGACGAAATTATCCGCATCATGAACGACCGTTCGCAGATGCGTTTCCACGACCCGAACGCTCCCCGCTTTCTGCTCACTGACCAAAAGGGTAAGTTTGCTTTAGGCATCGGCGGATATGTCCGCGCAACAGCGGAGTATGACTTCAATGGGATTGTTGACAACGTGGATTTCTATCCGGCATTAATCGGTCAACCGGGAAAAGGAAATTTTGCCAAAAATCAATTCCAGATGGACATCACCACTTCTACCCTATTCCTTAAACTGGTAGGACGTACGAAACATCTCGGCGATTTTGTTGTTTACACTGCCGGTAACTTCCGCGGAGACGGGAAGACCTTTGAATTACAAAATGCTTATGCGCAATTCCTCGGTTTCACCATCGGATACAGCTATGGTTCGTTCATGGATCTTTCTGCTCTTCCGCCTACTATCGACTTTGCAGGCCCTAACGGTTCGGCCTTTTACCGTACCACACAATTAAGTTATATGTGCGATAAGTTGAAAAACTGGAAATTCGGGGTAGCTGTGGAAATGCCTTCGGTAGACGGAACGACCAACAGTGATGTTTCTATCAACACCCAACGGATGCCGGACTTCGCCGCTTCCGCACAATATAACTGGAACAGTAATAGTCATATTAAATTAGGTGCTATTGTACGTAGTATGACTTATTCAAGCAATGTATATGATAAAGCATATTCTACTACAGGATTCGGTCTGCAAGCATCTACAACGTTTAATATCACAAAGAAGTTACAGGCTTACGGGCAGTTTAATTATGGTAAGGGGATCGGTTCTTATCTGAATGATTTAAGTAATCTGAATGTGGATATTGTTCCCGATCCTGATGATGAAGGAAAGATGCAGGTTCTCCCGATGTTGGGATGGTATGCCGGATTACAGTATAATATTTGCCCGAATTTCTTCGTATCGGGTACGTATAGTTTGTCCAGACTTTATTCTGAAAATGGGTATCCAAGTGAAAACCCGGAGTCTTATCGTAAAGGACAGTATCTTGTAGCTAATGCTTTTTGGAATGTAAGTAGTAATCTGCAAGTGGGTGTCGAGTATTTGAGAGGATGGCGCAGCGATTTCAATTCTTCAACAAGTCATGCAAACAGGTTGAATATGCTGGTACAGTATTCTTTCTAAATTAATTGGTAAAAAGGTTGAAGCCGCCACAAAACAGTTGTTTGAGACGGCTTCTGCTATAGAAAATTGTAATGATTATGCGTAATCAAAATCTGTAATCAATGCTAAGACCAAACACTTTATTAGTACGGCTATACACATTAGTACCAGACAATCCCGTACTATTATAGTTTTGCGAAGTCTTCGTATAATCGTCGTAGTTAGTCCACATATATCCTACATTCAAAGCTGCTCTATCACTCAATATTACTTTCGCACCAACCCCTAATGAATAAGAGTCACAAGAGAAACTTGTATCGCTTTGGAAGTTGTCGGATAATCCATAATCCGTAATCTGGCCACCACAACTCAAAGTCAACCGCTTGACTATATCCCATTCAATACCCATCAAATATTCGTTTGTTCCCTTTGTCAGAAACTTCTGCTTGTCACCAGCCATACCCGCTTTCTTATCATCATAAAAATGGTATTCTACAGAAGCACGCAACACTGGCAAAATCTCATAAGCAGCTGCAACTGAAAGCATAGAAGGAATGTCGTTAGGAGTATTCACACCGTGCTTGAAAGCAGCTAATGTACCATTTTCATCGGTATTTTTTTTCGTATTATTTTCGATATTCAGATTAGTCTTGAATTCATATTTTGCACCGAAGTTAAATTTACCGAACTTAGCATCCACGCCGACAACCGGAGTTAATCCCCAACCGGTTTGATCGCAATCCAGCGCTAAATTCATCAAATTCTTACCACCATAATTTTCTTTCAGTTTGGCATCCAAATAACCTTCATAACCACCCGTAAAATAATTCATACGGCCACCACCAAATACAGAAAGCCAATCATTAATTTTGTAAGACAAGCCTAATTGTACGGAATAAATATACTGTTTACCATCCATCGCACTGTTAATATCCAACATATTAGGAGACACTGGAGTACCCTCTTTGGAAGTTGCCTTAAATATACCCGCCATAGCCAATGACTCAAACATAGGTAGTCCATCATCAAATGAAGCCTTTCCACCTCCACCAGTGATGGCAAAAAAGCCGGAAATAGTCCAGTCACCTTTTTTATATGCAGCAAACACGCTGGGAATAATCGGTGCAGCCGCTTTTCCTTTATAATACTTAGCAAAAGATTCAGTGGATGGTGTCGCCCCATCCATAGTATATCTCATAAAGCTAGCATCAATATTTCTCGTCTGAAAAGCACTCTGAATGCTCAATCCCATATGGAAACCGTCATTCGGCAAAAAAGCTAAACCGGCAGGATTAGATAAAGCACCATCAATTTCAAAAGTAGCACCACGAGATAGCATACGAAGAAAAGCAGCGTGTTGATTAGTATTTGTCAGAAGACCTCCGGCAAAAGTTGGAATTGAAACGATTAGCATTACAAATCCAATCAAGGAAATTTTTCTCATCTAAATCTTTTTTAAATTATTTCGGGCGCAAAGATACAATATTATTGCACACGAGACACACGTTTGTGCACTTATTTTCATTTACCCACTCATTTTAATTGAAAAATCAAACTGTTTCTAATGAAACAATCTATATTTACCATCAGATAGAAAGCAAACAAATACACCTGTTTTTACGTTTTCATAGTATAATAAACTATATAATCATATTATGGCCTATACTATTGCATTTTTTGGCACAAAGCCTTATGACGAGGCTTCTTTCAATGATAAAAACAAAGAGTTCGGATTTGAGATACGTTATTACAAAGGAAATCTGAACAAGAACAATGCACTACTGACGCAAGGCGTAGATGTCGTATGTATCTTCGTAAATGATACTGCCAACGCAGAAGTAATCCGTATTATGGCTGCCAACGGAGTAAAACTGCTGGCTCTCCGATGTGCCGGATTCAACAATGTGGATTTGGATGCGGCTGCCGCTGCCGGAATTACCGTCGTACGTGTACCGGCCTACTCACCCTATGCGACCGCCGAATATACGGTGGCGCTTATGCTGTCGTTAAACCGCAAGATTCCCCGTGCTTCCTGGCGTACCAAGGACGGCAATTTTTCCCTTCATGGCTTGATGGGATTCGATATGCACGGAAAGACAGCAGGTATTATCGGCACAGGAAAAATAGCGAAAATCCTTATTCATATCCTAAGAGGTTTCGGCATGAATGTGCTGGCATATGACCTCTACCCCGATCATAACTTCGCACGGGAAGAACAGATTGTCTATACCTCATTAGATGAATTATATCATAATTCGGACATTATTTCATTGCACTGCCCGCTCACCGAAGAGACGAAGTATCTTATCAACGACTACTCCATCAGCAAGATGAAGGACGGAGTGATGATTATCAATACCGGCCGCGGACAGTTGATTCATACCAATGCACTGATTGAAGGATTAAAAAACAAGAAAATCGGTTCCGCAGGTCTGGACGTATATGAGGAAGAAAGCGAATACTTCTACGAAGACCAGTCCGACCGCATTATCGACGATGATGTGCTGGCACGTCTGCTCTCATTCAACAATGTTATTGTCACCTCCCACCAAGCCTTCTTCACACGTGAAGCATTGGAGAATATCGCCCAGACAACTTTGCAGAATATAAAAGATTTTATCAATCGCAAGCCTTTGCTAAATGAAGTGAAGAGATAAAACTTTTATCCCCTCGCTTTGTTTACAAGACATATAAACAATAAGAAAAAAGAGAGAATTATGAAGAAAGTTATACATAAAGCAGATACAAGGGGACACTCCCAATACGATTGGCTGGATAGTTACCACACTTTCAGCTTCGATGAATACTTCGATTCCAACCGTATCAATTTCGGTGCTCTCCGTGTATTGAATGATGACAAGGTTGCACCCGGAGAAGGATTCCAGACGCATCCTCACAAGAATATGGAAATCGTTTCGATTCCCTTGAAAGGACATCTGCAACATGGAGACAGCAAGAAGAACAGCCGGATTATTACTGTCGGAGAAATTCAGACAATGAGCGCCGGAACAGGAATCTTCCATAGCGAAATGAACGCAAGTCCCGTAGAACCGGTGGAATTTCTGCAAATATGGATTATGCCGAGAGAACGGAACACACGTCCCGTTTATCAGGACTTCGATATCAGCGGACTGGAACGTCCGAATGAGCTGGCGGTAATCGTATCGCCCGATGGCAGTACACCTGCGTCCCTCTTGCAAGACACTTGGTTCTCTATCGGCAAGGTAGAAGCCGGAAAGAAGTTGGGATACCACATGCACCAAAGTCATGCAGGCGTATATATATTCCTTATCGAAGGGGAAATTGTAGTAGAAGGCGAAGTGATGAAACGCCGTGACGGAATGGGTATTTACGAAACCAACAGTTTTGAACTGGAAACATTGAAGGACTCACATATTCTGTTGATAGAAGTACCGATGTGAGAGATTATTAATTAGAAGTTACAGTTTGTAGATGAAAATAAATCTAGCTGATATTCGACAGGAATATACCAAAAGCGGGTTGCGGGAAAATGAACTTCCCGGTGACCCGCTTTCGCTTTTCAGCCGCTGGCTGCAGGAAGCGATTGACGCAGAAGCAGACGAACCGACCGCTGTCATCGTGAGCACTGTCTCTCCCGAAGGAAAGCCATCCACACGCACTGTGTTACTAAAAGGGCTCCATGACGGAAAGTTTGTCTTTTACACGAATTACGAAAGCCGCAAAGGAAGACAGTTGGCACAGAATCCGTACATCTCCCTTTCTTTTGTGTGGCACGCACTCGAGAGACAAGTGCACATAGAAGGGACGGCAGCCAAAGTTGAACCGGAAGAATCGGATGAATATTTCCGTGTACGTCCTTATAAAAGCAGAATCGGCGCACGAATCTCTCCGCAAAGCCAGCCCATCAAAAGCAGGATGCAGTTGATGCGTGCTTTCGTCAGAGAAGCAGCCCGGTGGATAGGGAAAAATGTGGAAAGACCTGCCAACTGGGGCGGATATGCGGTTACACCTACAAGAATCGAGTTTTGGCAGGGACGCCCCAACCGTCTGCACGACCGCTTCCTATATACCCTGCAACCGGATGGTGAATGGAAAATCAGTCGCCTTGCTCCCTGATTTCATCGATTTTTCTTGGCAAGTCCAACTAGAATACGTAATATTGCAACTATAAAACATTCAGCTTATGACACTGGATTATATCTATCACAGCGGTTTCGCCATCGAAGCGGAAGGTGTGACCGTTATCATTGATTACTACAAAGATTCTTCCGAATCCGAACATAACCGGGGAATCGTACATGATTATCTGCTGCAAAGGCCGGGTAAACTGTATGTATTGGCTACTCACTTCCACCCCGATCACTTCAACCGTGATATATTGACGTGGAAAGAACAACGTTCCGACATTCAATATGTTTTCTCCAAAGATATTCTGAAATCACACCGCGCCAAAGCTGAAGACGCTTTCTATATTAAAAAAGGAGAAACGTACGAAGATGATACAATCCGTATTGACGCGTTCGGCTCGACGGATGTCGGCAGTTCGTTCCTGATTCATCTGCAAGATTGGAGTATCTTCCATGCCGGCGACCTGAACAACTGGCACTGGAGTGAAGAATCCACCGAAGCAGAGATACGAAAAGCCAACGGCGATTTCCTTGCAGAAGTTAAATATTTAAAAGAAAAAGCGCCGAACATTGATTTAGTACTATTTCCGGTGGATCGGAGAATGGGAAAAGATTACATGAAAGGGGCAAAACAGTTCATCGAACAAATAAAAACTACTATATTTGTGCCCATGCACTTCAGTGAAGATTATGAAGGCGGCAACGCGCTTCAAAGTTTTGCCGAAAATGCAGGATGCCGTTTTATCAGCATCACCCGTCGGGGCGAAAGTTTTGAGATTACCAAATAAACACATTATAATTATGAATAAGTTTACGATTCTGTTTCTTACCCTGTTCCTCGCATTGCCGATGGCAATGAAGGCAAATTCTGCAAAAGATAAAAAAGACGATACCAGATATCTTGTAGGGGCTGTTCCCGAAGTAGATGGTAAAGTAGTATTCTCCAAGGAATTCCAAATTCCCGGAATGAGCCAGGCACAAATCTACGATACGATAATGAAGTGGATGGACGAACGCCTGAAAGAAAATAAGAACGTCGACAGCCGCATCGTCTTTTCCGACGAAGCCAAAGGTACGATTGCCGGCGTGGGAGAAGAATGGATTGTGTTTAGTTCCAGCGCATTGTCTTTGGACCGTACATTAATCAATTACCAGATTACGGTTACTTGCAAACCCGGCAATTGCTTGGTAGAACTGGAAAAGATACGCTTCACCTACCGTGATACTGAAAAATATAAAGCGGAAGAATGGATTACCGACAAATATGCGCTGAATAAAGCAAAGACTAAATTGGTGCGCGGATTGGCTAAATGGCGTAGAAAAACGGTAGATTTCGCTGATGATATATTTATGGATGTAGCCGTAGCTTTCGGAGCACCGGATACTCGCCCAAGAGCAGAGAAAAAGAAGAAGGAAGAAGAGCAAAAGGCTCCGTCAATCGTTGCAGCCGCAGGCCCGATCGTCATTGGTGGTGCAGATGCGAAGACTGACATTAAAGTGACGACAGGAGAACCTGTCCAAAATACTGTTCCTGCCGCAACTCTTACTCCTGCTACTCCCGTAGGCAAGGCTTCAGCAGATATGCCGGGCTATACAGAAGTTAATTTGAAACAGATTCCGGGCGAAGTATACGCGTTAATGGGAAGCGGAAAATTAGTTATCAGTATCGGAAAGGATGAGTTCAACATGACAAATATGACTGCCAATGCCGGTGGTGCGCTGGGTTATCAGTCGGGCAAGGCTGTGGCTTACTGCACGCTTTCACCCGAGCAGTCTTATGATGCCATAGAAAAAGCGGATAGTTATACTCTGAAACTCTATGCTCCGAACCAAACAACTCCTTCGGCTGTTATCGAATGTAAGAAACTGCCTTCACAAACTGCCCCGCAAGCCGGACAACCGCGCACATATGTCGGAGAGATTGTGAAACTCTTAATGAAACAATAAGGAAAATTGCAACAATGGAAATAAAAAGTAAATTTGACCATTTCAATATCAATGTAACCAACCTGGAGCGGAGCATTGCTTTCTATGAGAAAGCGCTCGGCTTGAAAGAACATCACCGGAAAAAAGCTTCCGACGGTTCGTTCACGTTAGTCTATCTGACAGACAGCGAGACAGGCTTTCTTCTGGAATTGACCTGGCTGAAAGATCATACCGCTCCGTATGAACTGGGCGAGAATGAAAGCCATCTCTGCTTTCGTGTAGCCGGTGATTACGATGCAGTCAGGGCTTATCACAAGGAAATGAATTGCGTATGTTTTGAAAATACTGCCATGGGGCTTTATTTCATTAACGACCCGGACGATTATTGGATTGAGATACTTCCACAGAAGTGACTGGAGGCGCGTTAAAATGCCCTAATTACAATATTCCCCCTGCCATATAGCTATGACAGGGGGAATTTATTTTAAAAGAAAGTGTTTCACTCTCTTATCAGTTATTTAACAAATACATAACAGATGCCTAAAACACTTGCTGCTACATAAATACATCCGGGAACAAACAGTTTACATAATAATCTTGTAAGAGGCATAGTGGAAAATGCTAAAATATTATCCGGAGTCTTCGGATTGCATATAACTGTTACTTTATCTCCTACGTGAGGTGTCTTTTGAGAATATAACTTCTGAGAATAATTAGCCGTTTCCACGATAAAATCATATGTGGCTATTCGGCGATGCATTTCTTTCTCTTCATCCGATTTATACTCCACTATAGGACAATTCGCTGTAATAGCACCATCATCGCTGCCATAAGTCTTAGTCTCTACCTCCACAACTCTTCCATGCATCTTCGTTCCGCTATTCTTCATTATAGAAACAAACATCATCCAGACCATCACCGTCCTTAACACCAAGGTAATTCCCTTAAATAGTAGTATAATTGACGCTACGCAAATAATAATATTGATTACCACGATATTTACTTTTTATGTCGATTTGCTCTTTTTTTACGGATATCCGCTTTCATCTTTGCAGCCCCCGAACCGTGTTGTCCACGAATATAGGTTGCTTTTTTCGCTTTCGTTTTCACTTTTTCCTCTTCTTTGGGTTTATCTTTCTTACCTTTAAAAACGATTCCACCCATTATTGCTTCTTCAATACTCATATAATATAAATTATTAATATCCACATTTACAACGGCAAAGATAATCCTTTTCTACGGATTTATTTATCTTTGCCGACTAAAACAATATATAACCGTCAATGGCAACAATAACTCTTTCTACAGAAAAGGATCCGATGGGAGCCGCTATTTCTGATTATTTCAATCATCGCAGAGCTGACCGCTTACGAGTATTTTCTTCTCAATTCGAAGAAGATGAAATCCCTGTCAAGGAACTGTTCCGCAATACCCAATCCATGTCTGTACTAGAACGTACCGCTCTAGAAATGGCTACAGGACGGATATTAGATGTGGGTGCAGGAAGCGGTTGCCATGCATTGGCACTTCAAGAAGTGGGAAAAGACGTATGTGCCATTGATATTTCTCCGCTATCTGTCGAGGTCATGAAACAACGGGGAGTCAATGACGCCCGTCTCGTCAATCTCTTTGATGAAACATTTACTGAAACGTTCGATTCTATCCTGATGCTGATGAATGGTTCGGGAATTATCGGAAAGTTAAGTAATATGCCCGGTTTCTTTCAACGGATGAAACGCCTCCTTCGCCCCGGCGGTTGCATATTAATGGACTCCAGCGACCTTCGTTATCTTTTCGAGGAAGAGGACGGGAGCATAGTCATTGATTTAGCCGGAGATTATTACGGAGAAATTGATTTTCGGATGCAGTATAAGGATGTAAAAGGGGATACATTCGATTGGTTATATATCGATTTTCAGACACTTAGCTTATATGCGTCCGAATGTGGGTTCAAAGCCGAACTGGTAAAAGAAGGCAAACACTACGATTATTTGGCAAAGCTCAGTCTCGCCTAAGTAATCCAAGATGAATATAGTGACGGTATGCAGTAAAGATAGTGACGCTATATAACAGAAATAGTGACGCCATCCTGATGTGATAGCGTCACTATTTTTATATGGTATAAATCACTAAAGAATAGCTGTATATTACTTCAGCATTTCATCAATCATCTGCACAAGGGAAGCAAACTCTTCCTCATTATACAAACGAGTCAATTTTACGATTTTCCCTTCTTTATCTATCAGCACATTTCTTGTTATGCCGGATTCACGCAAGGCATATTTTGCGAAAATATCAGCTCCCGGATCTAATCCTAACGGATAAGTGACTCCTGTAGATTTGGCAAAAGCAAGCACTTTATCAAGCGGTTCGTCACGGTCAATGCCAATCAATGCAAAATCAGCATTGTCTTTATGTTTCAGCCAAATATCTTTTTCAATAAATGGCATTTCTTTCCTACATACGCCACACCAACTCGCTGTAAACTGCAACATCACCACTTTTCCCCGAAGAGAAGACAAGCTTACCTGTTTACCATCGGTCAAGGTAATCGTGAAATCGGGAGCCGTCTCTCCTACCCGAACAATATATCCTGTACTATCCGCTTCGGCAATCACCGTTTCCGAAGTCACTTCCACGCTATCCGATACTGTTTCAACGCTCGCCGTTCCCTTCTTCTGACCGGAACATGCCAATATACTTATGGCTAAAAATGCCATTCCACACACATTCGTAATTCTCTTTTTCATCTTCTTATAATCATTAATGAGACTACAAATATAAAAAAAGTGCGCGACGTATTTGCATTTTTAGAATAAATTCATACCTTTGCACCCGCAAAAGAAAATAACGCCTCTTTAGCTCAGTTGGCCAGAGCACGTGATTTGTAATCTCGGGGTCGTTGGTTCGAATCCGACAAGAGGCTCACTAATAAAAAAAGCTGTTTATCGATATGGTAAACAGCTTTTTTATTTAATCCTTATGTTCAAGACTTCTGCCTACGGAATACGATATATTCAACTAAATTCCGATATATTTCGATGCAAAGATAGCGAAATGTCCAGGCATAGGGAATTGTAATTCCAATTGTTTAATAAAAACAAGTATTTCCCTAAAATCAATTTAACCTATTACAAAACGCTCAATCCATGTGGAACACTTCCGGCAAAGGAATGGATACCGGCGAATTGTCCGGGTTCACTTCCATGATGTCCGCCATATAATCCCACCATTTCCGTACAATCTCCGTATTGCCCAAGTCCTGCGAACCTGCGTCCCCTTCCGTCTTTTGGAAGGCGAAAAGGATATTCGTCTCCTTGTCCCAATAAATGGAGTAATCCGACACACCGTTCTTGGAAAGCAATACCTTCAGTTCAGGCCAAATGGCGGCATGTCTCTTTTCATATTCGG
The DNA here is from genome assembly GCF_042854785.1 of Bacteroides sp. f07. Classification (NCBI taxonomy): domain Bacteria; kingdom Pseudomonadati; phylum Bacteroidota; class Bacteroidia; order Bacteroidales; family Bacteroidaceae; genus Bacteroides; species Bacteroides sp. f07. The sequence continues at coordinate 24,467 of NZ_BAABXI010000005.1, forward strand.
CTTCGCAGCCGGGTTTCAAATACATTTTAAATGCTTCTCGTTTCATGGCTTTAATCTATATTTAAAGTTAATTACTTAGTGTCTTCCGTATCGACTGCGAAGATAGGAGCCGTTGTCTTTTGTTTTACTTGATAATACTGAACGGCACTGTCGTTCATCTGCGGATACTGGTTCTTCAGCAGGCGAATCATTTCCGCACCTGCCCAAAGCACCGGGCCGTATCCGTGCGCTGCATATACATTGACCGGACGGTAATAATAAAAAGCAGGGTCAAAAGCCATTCCCGTACCTACACAAGTGCCTTCCACCTGACCTTCCGCATTGATTTTCCCGGCTACGGCATGCCAGCCCAGATGAGCGACAGGGCCATAAGCGATTGCATCAATCCAGCCTTTATTTATGGCGTGCGCCAAGCAGTAGACATAAATCGCGGTAGCGGAAGTCTCAAGATAAGAGTCGTTACGGTCGAGCAGTTGATGCCAAAGCCCTTCCCCGCTCTGCAAAGCTGTCACGCCACGCACGTGAGCCCGGAAGTAGTCCATTACTTTCGCACGTTGGGGATGATCTTCCGGCAATACGTCAAGCAGTTCGCAGGCCGTCAGCATCGCCCATCCATTGGCACGTGCCCAGCAGAAAGCAGGATGGTCGGTGCTGCTTTCCACCCAACCGTGGCGATACAGTCCTTTTTCGGGAATAAACATACGGTCGGCAAATTGCAGGAATTGTCTTACCGCTTCTGCAAGGTATTTCTCCTTCTGAGCCTTAGCATAGCAACTCATCTGCGCTACTGCGGGGATTCCCATAAACATATCATCCAGCCAGAGCGTATTATGCTGTGGGCGATTGCGGGCAAAGGTTCCGTCTGCCAGGCGGTATTCTTTATTAATTATAAAATCGAAATAATTGTCAATCAATCCGTCCACAGGAAGCGATTGGTCTTTCAGGCGGACTTTTATCATGGCAGCACATACCGCTCCTGCATCATCCAACGCGTGAGGAGTCAGTATTTGCAGCAGTTGAGGGTCAGTTGTCCCTTTCTCCCGGTACACTCGTTTGAAATGCGGAGCTACTTCCGCCAGAAACCGGAAACGGTTCTGTACATAGTTCATATAACGCTGGTCACCGGTAGCTTCGGTTGCCGCTATCAAGGCGGAATAGGTCACTCCCCATTCGTAGCTTGCCAAACGGAACGCGCCGCGTTCCAATTGTGCTTCCTCTCCCATTGCGGTGTAATCGGTAATCTGTTTGCCTGTGTTCTTGTCTACTACACGGGCGGGAGTTTCCTTATCTATATAGGCAAACACACGGTCTACGTCTTTCTTCACTTGTTCAGGAGTCAAATCACCGTAAGTACCCTGATAAGCAGGCTGCAGCAAATGTAAAGGTGTATTGGAATCATTTACTACTGTTTTCTTTTTCTGTGCACTGACAGGCAAGGCTATCAGTAATGAAGCAATGGCTATGATACGAATATTCATCTTTTATTTTTTAGGTATTTTACATCCTCTGAATACGGTACCTTTTAATTCGGGACCGAAGTAGAATCCGGGTTGCGTAGGCTGGTTATAAGCGACATTTTGGGTTACAATGCTGATACGGTACACCGGATCTTCCAGGAAAGTATGAAAGCGGTAGTCTGTGGGAATGGTAGAAACGTAAAGCCGTAAAGCCGTATTATCGGCTGTGCGCATCAACACTTCTTCGCGCCAGTCGCCGATAATGTCGCCTTGCAGGCAAGGAGTCGCTTTCGTTCCGTTATTGGAGAGAGCGCCCTCGAAAATGGCGATGCGTTCGCAGATTCCTTTTTCCCAGTTGTATTTGCTCACGATATTCTTGTCCAGCAGTTCACGCAGCAAATCTCCGTCCCACCAGACAGCCATATTGCAAGATAGTCCTTTCACCTGTTCTTGCACTACTTCGCCTTTCACGCTTCTAATTCCGCCGGAAGCTAAAGACCACATTTCAACACCCGGATAAGTCGGGTCGATATCAGCCGCCATGCAGCGTCCGACATCGGTATTGCTCTTTATCTGAAACAAGACTTCTCCGGTTGCCGCATCCCTGTATGTACTTCCGTCGCGTTTGTTCTCGTGGCAATCCCATACTTGCAGACCTTTGCGTGAAGGGTCGAAATGAGTCAGATGAATGGCGTCTCCATGTCCCATTTTGGTAGAATAAAGCCCTTTACCATCATGGTCGATAGCACATGAGCCATAAATTATCTCATCGCATCCGTCACCGTCCACGTCGCCTACCCGCAAGTTATGGTTTCCTTGTCCGGCATAGTCTTCGCATCCAAGGGTATTACTGTCGAATACCCAACGCTGTTTCAGTTCTTTCCCGTCCCAGTCAAAAGCAGCCAGAACAGTACGGGTATAATAGCCGCGGCACATCACGACACTCGGATGAACTCCGTCAAGATAAGCCACGCAAGCCAGAAAACGGTCACTGCGGTTTGCACGGTTATCCCCCCAGTCCATTAAATTGCCGCGTTCGGGAATATAATCAATCGTTTTCATGGCTGCTCCAGTCAGTCCGTTAAAGACGGTAAGATATTCAGGTCCTGTCAGGATACGGCCCTGCGGGTTCCGATAGTCTGCATTGGCGTCTCCAATCATTTTACCTGTTCCATCCACAGTTCCGTCTGCGGTTTTCATCACGACTTCCGCACGACCGTCACCATCCAAGTCATAAACCATAAATTGAGTGTAATGCGCTCCGGCACGTACATTCTTTCCCAGGTCGATACGCCACAAGTGCTGCCCGTTTAGTTTATAACAATCAAAAATCACAGCTCCCGTATAGCCGTCATGCGAATTATCGTGGGCATTGCTCGGATCCCATTTCAGAATAATCTCGTATTCACCGTCACCGTCCACATCACCGATACTTGCATCATTCGGGGCATAGAAGAAACCTTGTCCCGACGGGGTTGCCCCACCTTCCGGGCGATTCAATGGGATATTCAGATAACCTGCCGGAGCACTCGCCGGCAGTTGATAACTGCTTTCAGTCTTCCCTTTGACAGCTTTGACGGTATAAAGGGCGGGGGCTGTTCCTGTATATGTATCTTGGAAGAAAGTAGCCTCCTTCACCGGATGTTTATTTATCTTTTCACCATTTCTATATATATTAAATGATTCATTCATCGGGTCGGAAGAGAGATAACGCCAGGAAACGGCTACGGTAGAAGGATTCTCACGAATGGCAATGACGCCACGTCCCAAATGTTCACGTTTCAACTTCGTCAAGTCGTAGGCCGGCTGGGCTGCCAGAAAAGCAACCGTCAGACACAGGCAAAAAAAGCAGGTTATGTACCTCATAGTTTTATCGATTATCAAATTACCCCACAAATGTAAGGGAAGCGGGCTATTGATAAAATAGAATATCGTACAGAAATATGTAGAAATCATCATAAAGTATACTTTCGAGGCTATTTCTACCTATCTTGTGAACAAAATTAAAGACATATGCACGAAAATCCATTGAAAAAAAGAAGCACGTCCCTTACCTTTGCAATTAGAAATTATTATAAACAGTGAACTAATAAAACAGAACTATTGCACCATGAAGAAATCACTATTCTCATTCTTTACAGTAACACTTCTTTTTTGCCTGACGACCGTAAATCCAGCCGCAGCACAAGAGCTGCCTGCACAAAAGGAGACTTTAGAGACTATTATAAAGGTAAACGACTACTTTATGAAAAAGTACGCCGATTATACCATTCCCAGTTTTTACGGTCGTGTGCGTCCCAGCAACATATGGACTCGCGGCGTATATTACGAAGGACTGATGTCTTTATATAGCATTTACCCGCGCGAAGATTATTATCGCTACGCCTACGACTGGGCGGACTTCCACAAATGGGGAATGCGCAACGGCAACACCACCCGCAACGCCGACGACCACTGTTGCGGACAAACTTATATCGACCTATATAATATATGTCCGTCCGACCCGAACATGATTCGGAATATCAAGGCGAGCATCGACATGGTGGTGAACACTCCGCAAGTAAACGACTGGTGGTGGATTGACGCCGTACAAATGGCAATGCCTATCTTCGCCAAGTTCGGCAAAATGACCGGAGAGCAGAAGTACTACGACAAGATGTGGGATATGTACTATTATACACGCAGCCAGCATGACGAGACGGGTATGTTCAACCAGAAAGACGGTTTGTGGTGGCGCGACCAGGATTTTAATCCGCCGTATAAGGAACCGAACGGCGAAGATTGCTACTGGAGCCGTGGAAACGGCTGGGTATATGCCGCTTTAGTACGTGTACTGGATGAAATTCCTGCTGACGAGAAACACCGTCAGGACTATATCAACGACTTTCTGGCCATGAGCAAGGCATTGAAAAAGTGCCAGCGCGAAGACGGCTTCTGGAATGTCAGCCTTCATGCCCCTACGAACTTTGGCGGGAAAGAGACTTCCGGCACGGCACTGTTTGTGTACGGAATGGTTTGGGGAGTTCGCAACGGACTGCTCGACCGCAAGGAATATCTCCCGATTGCTTTAAAGGCATGGAATGCAATGGTGAAAGATGCTGTTCATCCGAACGGTTTCCTGGGATATGTACAAGGTACGGGTAAGGAGCCCAAAGACGGCCAACCGGTTACTTATAAGAGTGTTCCCGATTTTGAAGATTACGGAGTAGGTTGCTTCCTGCTTGCCGGAACGGAGATTTATAAATTAAAATAAAGATAGTTTTCGATAAGGTTAAGAATAATCACCCATTAGGTTTAAGTAGAGGTTAGTTTGTAGTTAGCTCCCTCACTGACAGGTTTCGGACAGGTCAGTGAGGGATTTCAAAGAAAACAGAAAATGAAAAACAAGTTGTTTCAGTATGTATGCGGACTGATAATCATCGCATGCAGTCTGCAAATGCAGGCACAGAATAAGGTAGCTGCTCCTATGAAAGATGTCAACCAAGTGATTGACAATACGCTGGATAGCCTGAACAAAGCACGTACGTCAAGACCGGAAGCGGGTTCGAGCCGTAAGGGCAATAACCCTGTATTGTTCTTGGTGGGAAACTCCACCATGCGCACCGGAACTTTGGGAAACGGCAACAACGGTCAATGGGGCTGGGGATACTATGCAGGCGAATCTTTCGATTCCGACCGGATTACAGTAGAGAATCACGCGTTGGGCGGAACCAGCAGCCGCACTTTCTACAACCGTCTTTGGCCGGATGTAATCAAGGGTGTGCGCCCCGGTGACTGGGTAATCATCGAACTGGGACACAACGACAACGGTCCTTATGACAGCGGACGTGCCCGTGCCTCTATTCCGGGAATCGGCAACGATACGCTGAACGTGACAATCAAAGAAACCGGAGTCAAAGAAACCGTATATACTTACGGCGAATATATGCGCCGTTTCATCCGTGACGTAAAGGAGAAAGGCGCACATCCTATCCTGTTCTCTCTCACTCCCCGCAATGCCTGGGAAGATAAGGACAGCACCATTGTCAAACGTGTCAACAAGACTTTCGGATTATGGGCGAAGCAGGTGGCGGAACAACAGAATGTCCCTTTCATAGATTTGAATGATATCACTGCCCGCAAGTTCGAGAAGTTCGGCAAGGATAAGGTGAAATATATGTTCTATATCGACCGAATTCACACCAGCGCTTTCGGCGCCAAAGTAAACGCCGAGTCTGCTGCTGAAGGAATACGTACGTATAAAGGACTGGAATTAGCCAATTATCTGAAACCTGTCGAACAGGATACCGTGACAGGTTCCAGCCGCAAGGAAGGACGTCCGGTATTGTTCACTATCGGTGACAGCACGGTCAGAAATGAAGATAAAGACAAGAACGGTATGTGGGGCTGGGGAAGCGTAATAGCTGACGAGTTCAACTTGGATAAGATTTCCGTAGAAAATCGTGCGATGGCAGGACGTAGTGCACGTACTTATCTGGATGAAGGTCGTTGGGATAAAGTATATAATGCCCTGCAACCGGGAGATTTCGTACTTATTCAGTTCGGTCACAACGACGCTGGAGCTATAAATACGGGAAAAGCCCGTGCCGAATTACCCGGATCGGGAGATGAAAGTAAAGTCTTCCTTATGGAAAAGACAGGCAAATACCAAGTTGTTTATACTTTCGGCTGGTATCTCCGTAAGTTTATCAGGGACGTTCAAGAAAAAGGGGCAACTCCCATTGTGTTGAGCCATACTCCACGCAACAAATGGAAAGACGGAAAGATAGAACGCAACACAGAATCTTTCGGCAAATGGACACGCGAAGCTGCCGAAGCCACCGGAGCTTACTTTATAGACCTGAACAAAATTAGTGCTGATAAACTTGAAAAGAAAGGTGTAAAGAAGGCGGCAGCTTACTACAATCACGACCACACGCATACTTCTTTGAAAGGGGCGCATATGAATGCCAAAAGTATTGCGGAAGGGTTGAAAAAGACCGATTGTCCGCTAAAGAGCTATTTAAAATAATACTAAAGAGAATCCAATAAAGACAGCAAAGGACAAAGGAGAAATATAGACTATCCGGACTGCTTCGGATAGTCTATATTAAAAAAGGGATATTTAAACAGTGCTGAATGAAGAAAACAACATGCTTGATAAAGAAAAACTCAAAAGCTCCGGCATTTGCCTTTGTACAAATTCACCTTTCTATCCTTTACGGAGTTTACCTAGCAATTAAGATTCATTTTGTCTAATAATAGCTACAAATTGGAATATATTTCAAAATAAATCTTTCATTACAACATCAGTCATCACTTTGTTTTTCCGAGCCAATTAGGGGAAAATCAGCTTTAAAAAACACATCGTTATGTTCCTCACCGATGAAGGACAGGTTCCTCGGTGAGGAAGATAGCGTTCCTCGGTGAGGAACACCCCGTTGGTTTAAACCCAACGAACCCTTTTTCCATTAGAAAAGATGTATATTCTACCTGACATTATTCACTTTTCGCCTACATTCTCGTATATTATTGCATTTATTTATGCACTTTTCTTTCCAGTTCGTCAATTTCGCAACGACTATTTCACGGTCTAATCTTAAAAATGGAACATCGGGATAGGATATATTCACCTTTATTCAAGGGAAAATGAATGACCGTATCTGATATAATACAATCGCAAATCATTGATTTATTCCACGGAATAGATTAACTTTGCCTGTATAAATTAAAAGCCTGCCAATATGAGTCAAGTGAAAGGAATACCATACGGAATATCCGACTTCAACCGGATGCGGAACGAAAACTTCTATTTCGTCGATAAGACCATGTATCTGCCTCTTATCGAGGAAATGCCCAGCTATCTTTTTCTCATTCGTCCGAGACGTTTCGGAAAAAGCCTATTCATAAGCATGATGCGTACTTATTACGACATAATACAGAAGGATAACTTCGACAAGTATTTCGGTGACTTATGGATAGGAAGCCGTCCAACAAAAGGACATAACAGTTTCCAGGTCCTTTTCTTCGACTTCTCAAAAGCAGGCTGTTCACTGCCGGGAGCAGACTTGATGAGTAGCTTTAATGAATATTGCAGTATCATCATCAACCAGTTTGCCCATGAATACGCATCTTATTATGATGAAGATTTCAAGTTAACAGTAGAAAGCATTGAAAGCGCTAAAGCAAAATTATCGTATATCGAAGTAAAGGCTAAAGAAAAAGGATATCCACTCTATCTGATAATCGACGAATATGACAACTTTACCAACGTCATATTGAGTGAACACGGACAGAAAATGTTCCATGACCTGACTCATGCCAGCGGCTTCTACCGTGAATACTTCAAGCAATTCAAAGGTATGTTTGACCGAATTTTCCTAATGGGAGTCAGCCCTATCACACTGGACGATTTGTCTAGCGGGTATAATATTGACTGGAATATATCGACTGACGAAACATTTAATGCAATGATGGGATTCAGCGAATCTGAAGTACGTGAAATGTTCCGTTATTATCAGAATCACGAAATGTTAACAGGAAATATAGATGCAATGATAACAGAGATGAAACCATGGTACGATAACTATTGTTTTGCACGAATGAGTCTAAACGACGACCGAATATTCAACTGTGATATGACTCTCTACTACTTAAGTTCCCAAGTACAAAAGCACCGTCCGCCCGAAAACATGGTAGACAAGAATATCCGTACGGATTACAGTAAACTGAAAATGCTGGCACGCATTGACCACGACAACACCCATGAGGGAAGTCGCATGAGCACTATCGAGGAAATAGCGGCAAAAGGTGAAATACTGGTAGACTTGCATACCTCATTCCCGTCAGAGAAAATAGCAGATATTGAGAACTTCCGAAGCCTGCTCTATTATTATGGCTTACTTACCATGTGCGGCACTCGTGGCGACCGTCTGAAAATGTGCATACCTAATAATTGTGTACGCGAGCAGTACCTTGGATTCTTGCGTGACTACTATCAACAGGCTCATACCTTGAATCTTTCACATCTGAAAGACTTGATAGATGATTTCGCCTTCGACGGTCATTGGAAACCATTCTTCGAAACCATCGCCCGTGCCTATCGGGAGAACTCTTCCATACGTGACGCAATAGAAGGGGAAAGAAACCTGCAAGGTTTCCTGAAAGCCTATCTTGCCATTGCTTCCTATTATCTCGTACAGCCGGAACTGGAAATGAACTATGGTTATTGTGACTTCTTCCTGTTGCCGGACAAAATACGTTATTCCGATATAGAACACAGCTATATTCTGGAACTGAAATACGCTACACGCACGGCTACCGATGCTGAACTTGGAGTTCAGGCAGAAGAAGGAAGGCTGCAACTGTTGCAATACAGTAAGGATAAAGTTGTACAGAAACTGGCAACCGGAACGACACTTCACCTTTTGCTAATTCAGTTCCAAGGTTGGGATATGGTGAAATGTGAAGAAATAAACGCTTCTGCTATTCATCCTTCGGAATAACTTCCTGCATATAAATAGCGTCGAGACTCCAAAGAGCCGCATCATTCGTACTGATACCGTCACATTCGTCCAATGGAACCGGAACTTCCGGTGGAAGTATGGTAGTGATGCGGAAAGGCGGCGCAGGAGTATGCTCCAAACGGGTGAACAACTCCTTCCATGCTTCTTCCGCCATTTGGACATTGCGAGTATAGTAGGCAGCGTAGGCCATCAGGCGGGATACACGAAAACGGCTGTGGCTCAATTCCCATGCCTTCTTCTTATAACGTACCGCATGGTCAAGCCATGCGTCTTTCCATTCGGGCAAGTCAATCATACGCATCATTTCATTCATTACTTCAAATCCGCCCATGATAGTCATCAAATGATTGGTCGTTTCCAGTTTAGGGTCACATTCGGTAGTGATAATACCTGTTGCCGGATCGAATCCGAGTGCTTTCGGTCCGGTAAAAAGACGATTGGGCAGAGCGGATATACTTTTCATTCCTGCGATGATTTTATCACGATACTTTGTATTGCCGGTACGTTCCCATTCTGTCATCCAGTTACCTGCATAAGCCAGCCAATCGGGACCGATACGCAGACGGGCGGGGGAAGTGCAAGGATACTCACTACGAGGTTGAGCCAGACGCATGGGGTCCAGTTCATAAAGCTTATGGTCGGCATCCTTTACTTCGGTCATTAAATCGCCGCAGCGTTCATCCGTAGTAAGATAATAGTAAAAACGATTCCATGCAGCCTGACTGATTCGTGCTTCTTTTGCACCGCATCCCCAATGACTTACGTTATGACGGCTACCCAATCCGGCATTGGGACCGATATGATAGACATCCACTTCACCCGTATGCCGGGTCATGGCTTCTGCCATACGCCAGATATCGGCACGTCCGGTACGCAGAAAATTATACCATAGCCACATATTAGAAGCCAGTTCCGTATTGTCCCAAGCAAATCCACCGACATCATAACGCCAAGTATGCCGAACGGGATCATAAGCATGCATCACATCGCCGTAATTCCAAAAACCATACCATTTATTTTGTTCGATGGCTTTCCGATAGAAATCGATATAGGCATCCAAACGGTCTTCTACGCGAGTACGGAATGGAGTACTACGATCGGGAAGACTCCATATACCGAAAGCTTGGCGGTCATGGAGATAATCGGGAGTTGGCATTAGTAGACTAGGGTTAGAAAACTGTTTGGCGTAATCAGCAAAAGTCCTTTTTCCGGTATAGCCACCTTGTGGAATAAGTGTGAGGGTAGTTGTACGGGCAATGCCATATGGCGTGCTCATACCTTCCTGAACATCTTCATAACTGGCATTCAAGCCATGGGCTACATTATCATAATGCCGTAAATCCATAGGTTCGGAATCCGGGCTCCACAACCACGCAGTAAGGGTAGCTGTCGGAGTACGTGCATTTGAAATTTCAATGGAAGAAGGATAAGATTGCCAGAAATCGTGCATACAAAGTCCTAATCCTCCGGTAATATCTCCGACAAACGTATATCCATTGCTGCGTGTGCCGGAAAAAGTCCCTATCCAGGGATTATCGTCGTTGGCACGTTTGCGGATAGAGAAAGCGTCAACAGAAAGTTGAGACAGGCGGTAATCATTCCATGAAGCCCAATTGTCGAGCAGAGAACGTCCCCTTTCATCAAAAGACTCATAAGGCGGAACACGTTTACCTTCCATTTGCTGCTGTTGCAGCCCCGATGTAAGTACACGACGACCTATTAATGGTTGTATCGGTTCACTCCACACTCCCCCATCGGCACACGAAAAAGCAATATGCCGATTGTATAGGGCTTCGCGCATGGGAATATCAAAACGAATGCCCAGACTACGGATAAAGTCCTTGTTCTGTTCTCCATCGTAAACAAAGCTGTGTACCATTTTTATCTGCTCGCTTCCACCATAAAAATAGAGTCTGATTACAAATGGCAGCCATTCCCGGTTGTCTCCATTCCGGCTTTTATGTACTCCTTCCAGTTTGACAAGTGCACGCACAGAACCGAGACGTTCGACACTGACTGATTTAATTTCTCCTATATAATGAGCAAAAGATAACTGAGATGTGTTATCAAGAAGCGGCTCGTTTTGGGTACTACATATAAGACGTGCTTTCTCACCTACTTTGATTCCTCTATATAGCAGGCTGTCTATCAAGAACTCTCCACTTCGAGGAATAAATGCGGAAAGTACACCTGTTTCTATCCGGATATTTTCCGGCATTGCTGTCACTGAGACAGAAGATGTTCTCTGACAGGTGTCATCCAAACTCTTCGGCTTTGCTGTTTTTTCTGCCTTTTTCGCTTTTACAGCTTTCTCCAATATCAGTTTTTCTGTCCCGGCAGGGATTACCCCGGCAACTCCCTGCCATTTCACAGAACCGTCAGCCCAATAAGCTAATGTCCAGGTATCAATCGGAATATCCTTGTCATCAGCAGTTTTTAACTGCAATGAAGTTTCCGGGAAGATTTCGCCTTCATCAAAAGGTACACCGAAACTTACCGGTTTATCCTGATCGGGAACATCACCAATCCAATGTAACGGCACTACGGAAGTTTGCTGCGGTACACATTCATAGCGGAAATTAGTAATACGGGTACGTGAAAGGGTGGTGCGAAAACCAAACCAGCCTTCTTTCAAGGGTTCGGCGTCGCAGAAATCCACTAGTCGCTCACCATCTATGTAATAACTAACCCTATTATTTTCATTTGTAATCTTGATATGATACCAGTGGTTTGCTTTCAACAAATGACCGGTATCCGTATATTCTTTCAATATAGGCGGACGAAGTCCGGATTCTGTAATCGCAGCCTCATTGCCATCGTAACGGCGAAAGCGTGTTGTGGAGTTATAATTTCCACCGTATCCCATATAATAGAGTTTCAGAGAGTAGCAATTCAAGAAGATTCCATTACGCCATTTCTCACGTTTCCAAATATTATCAGGAGATTTCGGGTCCGAAGCCATCCAAAAACAATTCAGGTCGCTCAGGCGGTCTCCCTCTTTCTCTACAACTACACACGCATCATATTCAATTGTCACCCGTCCGTTCATCTTTTCCTTCCGCCATAAAGTCAGTCCTTTGGGAGATACAATTTCAGCAGTATCACCCAGGAATATGACTTTATAATCAGGAGATTCCGATTCCACCTTCCAATATTTATGAAACTGGCGGGCGTTAAGACCGGAGACTTGATTATCTTGGGCTTTTGTATTCGTTCCCCAAATTATAAACAGGAACAAAAGAGAACAAAGTTTTTTCATATGTAAATCAGCTATCTTATACTGCAAAAATAAAGAGCTCCGACAAATTAAGAAATATAATATCATCCATTTTCCTGTTTATTCGTTCAACGATACAAAAAAACAACCCGATACAATAATCGGATTGTTCTTTCCTGATAAACTGGTATTAAATAAAACAAGATTTCTCTTATTCTTTCGATTCAGATGTTTTCAGAGTTTCAGCACCGACATAATAACCAAGATTAGTACCCTGATTATATCCCATATTTTGCATAGCTTGCGACATATCGTATGTATGGTCTGTCATCAGATGCGGAAGACGATGGGCAGTGGGATGATTGGTAGAGAAAATATAAATGGATTTGCCATCTTCCGACCCCATAATCACCTCTTCACGATAATCTCCCAAGAAGTCACCATAGTAACAAGGATTGTATTTTGTACCATGGTTTCCTTGACTACTGCCATAGCCGACACTAAAATTCACCAAACGCTGACGATTTAATAATGAATTATTCTTATAACTCAACACCAACGCACGGTCTAACATTTCACGCGTCCCTTCTCCCGACCAATAGATAGCTACATTATAACACACACCGCCACCTATGCCCGTTGGATAATTTGTGTTAACAACCTGACCTGTGCTACAAGAATACATGCCGGATTGTACTGACGACCAGTACTCAAAACCCGGATTTTCCGGATCAACATCCGCCACAATACAACGTCCAACATCCCCGCTCATTCCGGGTGCATGTCCATTTATTAATGAACCGTCTCTGGCATCAATCACTTGACATCCGTAACCATGTCCTATATTCATATACGTTTCTTGTTCTTCAAACGAAGCTACAATCTGTAATCCCGGACGGTCTTGAATAAATTTGCCTACATGCAGAATATCGCCATGGCCATTGCCTGAACACCATAATTCACTACCATCATCATCAATAGCCGCTGAACCATATAAGATTTCATCCTTGCCATCCCCATCCAAATCTGCCACACGGAAAGCATGTGAACACATTGCCAGCCATTTAGGTGAATGTTCGGCTGTATCAAATTTCCAGCGTGTCTCCAATTTATTACCTTTCAAGTCGAGAGCCCATACCTGCCAATTCTTATAAATACCACGACTGATAATCAAACTTGGATTACTCTTTCTTACTCCGGTCGCTTCATCCGGAATACCATCAAGATAGGCAACACCAATAAAGAAACGGTCCATACGGTTACCATAATCATCCCCCCAATAATCGCACCAATATTTAGCACGACTTTTTTTAGAACCTTCACCGCCTCTTGGAATATTATCTACACGGGTTATTTCACGCCCATCCAATCCCCTACAAATAGAAATATATTCAGGTCCTTCCAACACCAGCCCACAAATAGTAGGTAAAGCAGCACCGGAAAACCATCCCTTACCACCTTCTTCACGACAACGATAGTCATTCACAAATCCATTCGCCCCAAGAATCGTTTTGCCATCACCAAACTTCGTACCTTCCGACGAACGGAAAGCAATCTCGCATCGGCCGTCTCCATCAAAATCATACAAAACGTACGAGGTATAGTGAGAACCAGAACGGATATTAATACCCATATCTATCTGCCATAAAAACGAACCATCCATTTTATAAGCCTCCAACAAGGTAGTCCCATTCTTCCATTCACCTTGGTTCGCACCATCATAAGGCTCTCTCTTTACCACAATCTCCAGTTCACCATCACCATCCAAATCACCCACCTGAATATCATCCGGCGAATAAGTCAAGGAAGCATCAGGCACATTCATATTTAACCGAATCTCATGATAAAACTTTTCAGCCATAACAGATGTAAACTGATAATCGCAAAGTGTTTCTGCAGTTCCAGCCAAAGTCACACGATAAGTATTATTCTTGCTCACGTCAATCGTCTCGTCCGACCAACAAGTTGCATTTACAATAGGACTCTCATTTAATTTTTGTTCTGCTCCGCCATCTTCCGACTTGTATATATCAAAAGCTACATTCGCCGGATCTGTCTTTAGCAACCGCCAGCTTACCAAAGCAGATGATATGCCGGTAGTTGCATTTACATCGTCTCCTGAAATAGGATCATAACTCACCCACATAGCACGATTGCCTGTAACCACCTCAACCGGCGGCAAAGGCGGAAGTTCTTCTTCTTCCCCCACCGATGGAACCACCGCCTCATCATCTGAACAAGCTCCTGCCATCAACAGACAAAACACCCATAATAACAGATTATATTTTTTCATATTTCCAAATCTTTATTTTAATAATAAATTCAAAACTCCTCTTCCGTTTCCGTTCTTTCCGGATACCCGGGATTTACCATCCCGGGTTCTGTTCCAAATTCGGATTCTTAGAACGTTCACTCTGCGGAATGGGAAAGAAATACATCTTATCATCCCACATTCTCATCTTTGTCTTACGTTCGTAAGCGTAAGTACCATCATCATTTTTTGTAATTTTCATTTCAACAATATTGTTGAAATGCTTGTCACCTTCTTTCCAACGCCGTACATCCCAAAAGCGATGTCCTTCGAAGGCTAATTCTACCATACGCTCATTCTGGTATTTTTTCCAAAAAGCGTCATTACTCATATTAGTAGGGAATCCGGGCATTTCGGCACGAGTACGAACTACTTTGATAGCATCCACAGCCGAAGTCGTAAATTCACTATCCGTCGCATACGGACTACCCAAATATTTATATACAGCTTCTGCATAATTCAAGTAGAACTCTCCAAAACGGAACGTAATCCATGAATGATAGGTCTTTGAAGCTGTGCCCGCACGTAAATCCACTGCCGTCTGACAATACTTTTTCAGATAATAGCCTGTCGGAGTACCGCCACTCAAAGGTTCCGCATTTAACCCACCCTGATAGGTTTGCAGAGGAACAGTATTCCAGTTAGGCCACTTTTCGTCTCCATTCTTGGCAATAGTCAGATAAAAACGAGGGTCGCGGTTGGTATAATAAGGATTAGCAGGATCGTAGTTATCCAACTCATCCGGACGCATCCCTGTATCCTTCATCTCATACGCATCTACCAATGTCTGTGTGGGACAGTTGCCACCTTTACAATTTTCCAACCCTACCGGGAAGTTATATCCCTCAAAAGAATTAGTGGTAGTAGTGGCACGACGGAGAAAAATCAATTCACTAGTAGCATCATTATAACTATCCTTACTCCAAAGTGATGAATAATCATCCACCAACAGTTTAGCTTTTTCAGCAAATCCATTACTGTCATCCAAAATTTCCTTATTGGCTTTAGCTGCACGATACCACAGCTCTTTATTATCAGTCGGGTTAAACAAAGGACTTGCCGCATACAATGCTGCACGAGCCTTCAAGGCTAATACTGTTTTACGGTTGGCACGTCCTGTTTCCGCCGGACTGCTGGGCAATGCCATATCTCCCAATTTACTGTAATCGACAATAATCTTATCTTTTATATCATCACATTCAGCTATGATATAATCAAAAATCTCCTGTGCCGGTCTGCGCGATAACGTGTTCGATTCTTCGGCTGTTAACATATGGTCGCTAAAAGGCACATCCCCATATTGCCGTACCAAATTAAAGTAAAAATACGCCCGAAGGAAACGTACTTCATACTGATAATTATTATAACGGAACATCTGTTGTGCATAATCACTGTTCAAAGCCAACTCGGGAAATGTCAGTCCGGTAAACTTCTCCAGATATAAATTACAATTGGCTATCCCTTCATAACAGGACGTCCACATGCTACTTTTAGCATTCGACGGACTCCAAGAACCATTATAAAAGTCTTCAATCTGATTTCCCGAATAAGCATATTCGGACTCATCAGTAGCAGAACCAAGAATTGCCCCGCTATAATTTCCAAAGTCCACATCCATGGACAAATAGATATTTGTTATCAACCCTCCTACATTACCGAAGTTGAGTTTTACAAAATCCTCATCATAGTTATTGTACTCATGATATTCCATCTTATCTGAGCAGGAACCGAGTGTGGCTACACACATCATTCCGTAGATAATGTTTTTCAGTTTCATTCTTTCGCTTTGTTTTTATGATTAAAAACCAATCGTAACACCGACTACCACACTCTTATTCAGCGGAGTCGCTACACCATAACATTCCGGATCTGCCACATCAATATGATCTGAACAGAACAAGTCCGTTCCTCTGACATACAACTTGGCACTTCCCAGTATCTTAGTCTTCTTCATCAATTCTTTTGGAAATCTGTAATACACCTCCGCATTACGTAACTTCAAGAATGACCGGTCTGCCAACCAAACGGTATTAGTCTGGTTATTATTAGCATTACTCTGTGAACTCAACCGAGGATATTTGGCATTTTGATTTTCCGGTGTCCAACGATTCTCATAATAATGAGTGGAAAGTGTCGTGTTATTTATCAACGGCCAAAACATACTCTTCGTATTCAGTACAGCAGAATAGTTACCTGTTCCCTGGAACATTACATCCACTCCAATCCCTTTCCATTCAGCTCCCAAATGGAAAGAATAATAAATCTCCGGAGCTATCGTGCTATAACCGATAGCAGTTCTATCATTGGCATCAATGATTTTGTCTCCATTCACATCTTTATATTTTATGTCTCCCGGCACTACCGTACTAAAGTTTTGTGTAAGGCTGTTTGCTATATCTTCTTTATCTTTGAAGAAACCTTCAGCTATCATTCCATACACTTGTCCCAACCTATTTCCTGTTTGCACAAGATTATTATATAAACGCGGTTCTTCCAATTGTTCCTTAATTTCATTCTTATTCCAAGCAAAATTACCGCCAAGGTTGAACACGAAATCTCCTAATCGTTTCGTATAGTTAAGTCCCAGTTCCATACCATAGCTATCAACGATTCCGGCATTTTCGAATGGAGCGTCTACTCCCAACACATCAGTATATTTACCTTCGGAAGATACCCAAATATCTTTTCTCCGTTGATAATAGCCTTCTGCCGTCAAGTCCAATCCGTTGAACAACACAGCATCAATACCAACATTGTATTTATACGCTTTCTCATGTGTCGAATTAGCAGTTGCCAAGCGACCAATAATAGTACTTCCGAATTCAGAGTCGTAACTACTGTTAAACTTATATTGTGTACCGGTAGTAGTATAAATCTGGTCCCAATAGTCATATACGGTAGTACTTCCGTCTTTAGGCAGATAATCAACATTAATCACACCAAACGAAGCCCGCAGTTTCAGGAAGTTCACCCAAGACACGTCTTTCAACCATTTTTCTTCTGAAAGCACCCAAGCAGCAGAAACAGTGGGAGAAAAAGCCCATTTATGCCCCGGTGCCAATAAACTGGAAGCCGAACCCACTAATGCCAAATCCAAATAATAGCGATTAGAAAAGCCTACATGGTTATACCAAGAAACATTTTGTCGATAGATAGTAGTATTCAAGCCATAAGAATCACGATATTCATAATCCCATTTCAATTGAGAATACACATCCCATTTCTGAAACGAGCGATTGTAATCAATACTACCTGCAAAGTTAAACTGACGCGCCCAATTGTCAATCCCCGCACCCGAACCCATTTCACTGGATTCACCACCGGAAATGGCAGTATAAAACGGACCGTTATTTGTCCAACTTGTTGCATAACCGGCATAAGTATAAGTCTTGCTATGATCTTCCAAAATATTGGAATAGTTGTCATAAGCTAAACGAAAATTAGCTCCCAATCCTTTCAGTAAACCAGACAAATCTTGTGACAAAGTAAGATCGGCAAACAAACTACGAGAGTGTCCTTTTGAATAAGAAGCCCCCTGCGATTGTGCGACAGGATTCAACGTCCCTGCCCAAGTAGTACTTCCTCCCCAACTGCCATCTTCCGTACGAACCGGGAAAGCGGCAGAAGGAATCGAATAAATCATATCCCATAAGTTAGCCGAAGCCCCCGGAATCCGGGATTCGGATAATGTACCGAGAAGGTTCAACTTCAATTTGGTAGTTCCCGTTAAATCAATATCCAGATTTGTACGCAAATTAGCACGTGAATACATATTCTGTGTAGAATATCCGTCATTTGCATTCGGGGTTTTGATAAACCCTTTATCTGTTAATAAATTCGCCATAGTATAGTAGCGGAACTTTGTTCCTCCCCCACGGAACTCAATCGTATATTTATTAGAAACCCCTCTGTCTTTAAAGGTTTCATCAATCCAGTTCACATTAGGATATAGATAAGGGTACATACGGGAAGCCCCACCATTGCCTGCTCCATTACGGAAAGCGTCGATTTCTTCCGGAGTATACCGATTGCCCAACCCTTCATATCCGCGCGCTTCATTCACTGCAGAAGCATACGTAGCCGCATCTACAAATTCCGGACGACGAGACTGGGTATTAATGATATGATCATACGTAAACGTTATCTCTTTGGTTTTGTATTTACCCCGCTTCGTCGTAATCAGGATAGCACCGTTCACTCCTTTGTATCCGTACAATGCCACGGCTGCGGCATCTTTCAAAATAGACACGGATTCCACCTCTTCCGGACTAACCAGGCTCATGTCTCGTTCCAAACCGTCAACCAGCACAAGCGGCGTGCTGCTTGACAAGCTCTGTAAACCACGCACATAAAACGTAGGATCTGCCGTCAGCCCAGTACTAGCCGCATTCTGCAAAGTAGTAAGACCTAATCCATATCCATATAAAGAGTTGGATATGTTCTGGGAAGACCGCTTATTAAACTCTTCATTATATGTGGTAGAAACAGCCGCCGTCGATTCATGACGATTGAATGTCCGGTTAGCTCCCACATCAATTGTCTGTGCTGCATATCCCATCACAATTGTCATCGGAGCACCAGTCTTTACCGTAACTGTGGTAGAACCTTTGTCAACAGAAACGACACTCAAGCGTTGTCCTTTCTCGACCGCAATTTCAAATTTGCCATCTTTATCAGTTTCAACCCGGGTCTCCACTGCGCCACCTTCCACATTAACGGACGCTCCATAGACTGGGTTTCCCGATTTATCAACAACAATACCTATAATGTTGTTGTCTGTATCCTGCGCTCTGACCGGAATGCTCAAACAAACTAGTAAAGCCAGTATCAGAATCTTATTTTTTCTCATATAAATCAATATTCAAGTATTGTTTTAATCTGTTTCGTTGTCTCACATTACCAACCCGGATTCTGAATCAATCCATATCCTTTGTTGATTTCCGTTTGTGGGAATGGAGAAAGATACCATTTGGAATCAAATCCGTATGTCCACCAACGACGAACCGGTTTAGACAATTCAAACCTTTCATATTCAAATCGAGTAGGTTGCAATGCTCCCTTATTCTTATCTCCTTCATTCCATTTTGTATTACCTGTCATGCGGTTACCGGCATCATCCAAACGATAAGCAAGCAAACCATGCAAACGCTTCTCGAAACGATCGGCACGTTTGTAGCGGATGAGATCAAAGTAACGACTGTCCTCAAGCCCCAATTCACGAACACGTTCACACAGCAATTCTTCCAATAAGGCAGCTTTATCGGAAAGTAAATTCTTATCCGTAACACACTCTGCCAAATCTTTCTTCATTCCCACGCGGGCACGTACTATATTCATCTGGTCAATAGCCCCCCGGTGATCGTTCTTAGCTTGAAGCAAGGCCTCCGCATAAGTCAAATAAATATCAGACAAGCGGAGATAAACCCACTGCGTATACTGACGTTGGTATTCAGTTCCCAAATAATATTTCATATTTTTATAACCGGTCGCATAGTTACCGGATTCAAGTGCCGCATTTTGTCCTTCATCGTATCCTCCTACCCACAATTCATAAGGCAAACCGGACATTGTTCCGGCACTCCAGTCTAACATCTTCGGTAGTCCATTCACCATGCAATGCTCATACAGACGAGGGTCACGGGTTAATACGATTTCCGACAATAGCTGTTCCCCGTTTTTGAATGTTCCGGTCAAGAACATTTCATCCAACCTACCTTCTGTTTGTGTTTTTTCCCAGTCAAACGGAGTACCGTCGGCCCATGGAAACATCTCCACATATTCCTGTGTAGGCGGATATTCAGTACGACAAAGTGACGGAACAGCCCAAGAATGCCACATATAAGAACTTGAGTTGAAAGCATCGGACATATTCGTACGGACAGAATGCAAGATCTCCTTACTGTTCTGACGAATATATCCCATACGATATGCCTGACGATACTGTTCCGGTGTTTCTTCCGAAGCCTTATTCAGGCTATACCCGCCTTGATTCTCCAGTTCTTTAAAGAATGCTTCACAAGCCTTCAAACAGTTATCCCAAAGTTCCGCATGATAGCCACCGTACCATACCAGGCGTTGCTGTTCAGCCTCAGAGTTCCCTCCTGCATACCCGTTGACATCATTAAACAATGGAGAAGCGGCAAATTGCCAGATTTTACATTTCAATGCCATAGCGCCGGCCTTTGTCCAGTGTCCGGCCTTGCTGGCAAGATCGGCATCAGTATAAGCCCACACCAATCCACCGGAATTAATAGCATCATCCAGCATCTTTATCATATAATTAACAGTCTCCTCTACCGTAGCACGAGGTATTTCATAACCTGATTCCGTGCCGGTGAATGAAGCGTATAATAACGGAAGACCTCCATAATGACGGAACATATCAAAATAGCGCGCTGCAATCAGGCATTTAGCCTCTGCCACCAACTGAGTTTTCTCAGCATTATCCATACCCGGCACTCTATCTATGTTTTCCATTAACAACCAACACCAACGCACTACTTCCCATACCATTTCCCGTGTATATGGAAAAATATTACCACGTGTGCCATAGTTGGCATTGAGAGAACCCAAATAATACTGCTGATATACAGTCGCATCACTAAAATAAAGTGACCAGCAATCTGTTAGCGCATCCTTCTTTCCCAAATAAGGACTGGAAGAATCAGGAATATTACCGTTACTATCTGTATTATAAGGTAATCCGTAGTACTGTCTACTATAACAGGTATTTAAAAATTGGCGTGCATATTCAGCGCTGTTGAACACAGTGTCAATAGTAGCGTTTCCACCCGGAGCCTTATCCAGAAAAGAATTTCCGAATTTAATTTCGTCCACACATGAAGTAGAAGCCATACAAACAGCTGCTCCCATCATCACACCGATGAACCATTTATTTTGTAATTTCATTGTATCTTTCCTTTATCTATTTTAGAATCCTAATTTCAAGCTCAACGTATAAGTCTTGGACAATGGATAAGAAGGTGCATTAGTAGCTCTCGCTTCCGGATCTCCCCACAAATAAGGAGTAATAGTCCACAGATTATATCCCGCCAATGCTAACTGGCATGTATTCAATCCAAGTTTCTTCATTAATGGGAAGTGAAAATTATATGCCACCTGAAGAGTTTTCAAACGCAAGTATTTTGCATCTTTCTCGTATAAAGTAGAAGTAGCATAGTTATTCTTCGCATTATCAATGGTAGCCCGTGGGTATTCCGAAGCTTGCGACGGGTTTTCCGGTGTCCATGTATGGTTTAGATGATAAGCTAACAATCCTCCTTGTTCACTGTTTGAAGATGAATAAAACGGCTGACGGAATACGTCTGAAATCATACGACTGACATTCCATGCACCTGTCCATTGAGTACTTACTTCCAGATTCTTCCAACTGAATCCTAAATTAATACCCGCCATATATTCCGGATCATCAGTAAAGCCATAATCATAACTTGCATCATTGGCATCAATCTTGCGGTCACCATTCAAATCGACATATACCGCATCTCCATTTTGAAGAATACTTTCATGAGCCGGGAACGGACGGTTAAATGTCTGTTCATATAATTCCGGAGTACTTTCATCATAAAAACGCCAGAACACATACTGGCTGCGTGAACCGATACGGTGACCTTTCTGATATTGATATGCATTATTCTGTGGGGCTTCCTTCTTTTCCAGAATCTTATTCTGGTTATAAGATAAATTGATGCCCGCCCAATAACGGAAGTTTTCTCCAATCTTATCGTTCCATTTTAAAGAAAGCTCCCAACCCCAACTGTCTACACTTCCTAAATTAGAATATGGGGTGACAAAACCTAACATTCCCGGAGCTGTACCATCACGCAAAAGGATATCATTACGACGTTCTTTATAATATTCAAAAGTTGTTTTCAGACGGTCGTCAAAGAAATTAATATCAACACCATAGTTCCGTTTCAGGGCTTTCTCCCATGTCACAGCGGCATTATTCTTGGCTACTTCGCGTGCACCCAGACTAACAGTGCCATTATCTATTCCAAAACCGTAACCCCAAGCATTAGTAGCTCCTCCGCTTGCCGTCACACGGTTTGCCAAATCACCCAACCCGACATTATATGGGTCTGCAATATACATAAACCGCGAACCTCCAATCTTATCATTACCTACCAAACCTACACTGGCACGCAATTTCAAAAAACTAACAACCGACTTCAATGGGCGGAAAAAGTTCTCTTCACTCACCACCCAACCGATAGAACCTGCCGGAAAATAAGAAAAGCGTAAATCGGAGGCAAAATTTTCCGAACCATTATAACCGACATTAAGTTCTGCCATATAACGATTCTTCCAATCATAAGTGACACGTCCGACTATCCCAACATATCCACGAGGTATGTCCGAATATTCCGTTGGATAATACTCTTTCTGTTGATTATACAACAATAAAGCAGTCACTGTATGGTCTCCCAAAGTACGGTTATAGTTAAAACTAGCTTCCATATACCAATTACGTGCTTTGCCTGTAGTATATGAATACTTCACATCCGTATTCTCGCCAAACTTACGATAAGCAATACTGCCATCTTCCATCAATACAGGAGTATATGTAGCAACAGAGCCACCTGAGCCTACTTTATTGACTGTAAACGAACTATTGTAAGACCCTTTCACTTTAAAAGAAAGTCCTTTAGTTAGAAAATCCAGTTTCTGATCCAAAATAACATCCACATTCAGCGAATTATTATTAGTTTGACTGAATCCATTGCCGTAATATCCCATACCCGTACTTCCTGTAAATGGTAATTTCAAACCGTCGGAATAAGTCTCATCAGTTGCATTTACCAATTTTCCGTCTATAATTCCCGGACTAGAGAAAGGGGTAGCGTAATACATATTTTTAATCAAACCGGAAGACCCTTGACTAGTACGCGGCTGATCTGAATTATTCACGTTACCACTGATGTTAAATGACAAGGTAGTAGTCTTAGTTACATCCATATCCAAATTCGTACGATAATTAAATCGACGATATTGGTAGCTTAAATTATACGGCAAATCAAATTCACTAAAAAGCCCTCCTTGTGTATAAGCACCTGCAGAAATAAAATAGCGCACTTTATCTGTTCCTCCCGAAATATTCAGATTGTGTTGGCTCTGAAGTGTCGCACTCTTCATGATATAATCAGCCCATTGTATATTAGGAAAACGGATAGGATCAGAACCCTCTGCAAATTTTTGAATTACAGTTTCACTGAATAAAGGTGATTTACCATCACCAGTCATCATTTGGTTATGAAAACGAGCATAATCATAAGAATTAGCCTGTTCCACCATCTTTGTAGGCATTAGTACAGAGGCAGAAGTGGTAAATGAAATCTTCGCTTTTCCTTCCTTACCTCGTTTGGTTGTAATCAATATAACACCATTAGCTCCACGAATACCAAATACAGCTGTTGCAGAAGCGTCTTTCAAAATAGAAATGGACTCAATTTCATTCGGGTCGATATCATTCATACTATCACGATCTACACCATCTACTTGAATCAATGGTGAAGAATTTTCCCAGGTAGCCTTACCGCGAATCAAAATCTCAGCAGCGTCCGCCCCCGGCTCACCGGAATATTGTACGGTAGTCAAACCTGTCATCTGCCCTCCTAATACATTAGAAACAGAACCTACAGATACACGAGTCAGTTCTTCTCCTTTCACACTAGCGATAGCTCCCGTCATGGTCACTTTCTTCTGTGTACCATAAGCCACAATTTCCACCTCCTCAAGGGCAGTCACATCTTCTACCAGAATGACTTTCATGTCATTCTTCGCTACAACGGTTTTATCAGTATAACCTATAAAAGATATTTTCAGTTTTGTGCCGGGACGCACATTTATTCTAAACACACCGTCAATATCAGTAATCGTACCGTTAGTGGTTCCTTCTGCAAGTACACTTGCCCCAATTATCGGTTCACCCTGGCTATCTACTACCGTTCCTTTTATAGTACTTTGCTGCTGTACAACCTCAACGGCTGCCGAAGCTGTTTGCAATCCCCATGCAGGTGCAAAAGTTGCTATAGTGAAAAACAGAGCGACAGGTAAGGTTGTCCCTTTTATAAAGTTTTTCTTATTCATATATGTATATGTTCATGATATAAGTATGGTTGACGGACTTTATATACCGTCATGTTTATTTTAGAATGCGAGCATCATACGGAAATAGCCGGCACGTGAACCACGTTCACAAATAATGTGATATCTTCCACCAGCCATACCATGCGTCCATTGGTTAGCAGCAGAACGTTGCGTACTACTCCAATAATGCCCACTATTAGTTCCAGACTCAACAGAAGTCATCTCATCACCATTTACATTCTTTAGACTACGATTAATAGCACTCAAATTCTTAGACACTGTATCCCAGCACATGATAGAAGGCAGATACCAAGGAGTCACATTTGCCGGAACAGCTTCCGTTTCACGATAAGCTTTAATATACTCATAAGCATAGTCACAAGTAGAAGGACTTCCCTTACCTTCGTAGCACATAGTAAGTAGCTGTGTGTTGTTGTATCCCATTAATGCAGGGAAAACCAATGAAGCATCATTCTTATTGACATCACTCTCAGTATTACAACCTACAAACTTATCAGCCCAATCCTCATCTGAAGTGAACCAGTCTGAATAATAACCGGACTTACTGGTATGGAACATTTGTAGAGCAGTCTCTTCTACCAATGAATTCTTGAGAGACAGTACTACTCCATGCGTACTTGAAGGAAAGTCACGACGCAAGGCATCAACTTCTGCTGAATAAAGACTAGAGTGTGTTACGCTAGGTTGTGGGTTTCCTGCATAACATACAATACCAATCACATTTTCCGGCACCGTTTCCGCATCCACAGAAACAATTTTTCCATCTGCACAGAAATAATCCCCTACCTGCAAAGTGTGATTAATTTTAGTTTTATCCTCGATTGTATACATTTTCGCAGTTCCTCCTTCCAAAGTACCTTTGGCCTCATATTCCATTTCACTTACTCCTGTATAAGTACCTTTAATTGAGAACTCCTTATTCGGATTAACCAAAAAACGGTAGGTATCCGTACTTTCTTGATAATAAGGAGTCGCTTGAACATTGTTCATTGTAAACGAACCGGCTGTTAATGGTATAAAATAATCATCTATACCGCCATTTGTAAAGCTATATGTCAAATTAGGCATTTTCACTACCGCAAGAGCCATCCGATGTTGCATAGTAAAAGCGATCTGTCCTTTCAAACGATCTCCTTGAACACTACCTGTACTCGTCATCAAATCATATTGTGTATAGTTTCCCTCATTTTGTTCCTCGCCAATCTTCCAATTGCTGACATATGTTTCAAAAGGATCTATCTTAGTCGGATCAAAAGTTACATTTGCATTATACGGATAATAAGCATAAAAAGTCATTCTTTGGAATTGCGAACCTTTATATTCAATAGGATCACCTCCATCGGTTAATTCCCAATAACCATCTGTCAGTGTGAATTTCCGATTCTTGATATCTTCTACCACCGTTTCTCCTCTTACCGCAAATACACCGATGGCATCTCCATTAGAAAATCGGGTGGTATATCCATTCTCTATAGCACGTGTCTTACCACTTTCATCTATAAATCCTTCATCAGACACACTAATCTGAAATCCCTGCAAAGAATCTGAGGTTTCTCCTTCCAATTCTTCATTTTGCGAGCAAGACGCAACTATGGCTGCGCCAGCCAGAAAAAGCATTGATATATAACTATATACTTTCATAAATCTCATATTTATATTTTTAGCATTATTTGTCTATATTATATAAGAAAACAGATCACTTTACAACAGGCTGTGGAGTTACGGTTTCTTCTGTAATATTCCAAGTAGGATTGGTTATCTCTGTTCCAGTTTCAGCTATGCTCGGATCGGATGTTATAGGATCGTGGTTCTCATCCTCCCATCCCATAATTTGCGTTTGCTCCGTAATTGTCAGTACATAATTATTGTCTTCGTATTTATTTGTTTTAATGATATAGTTATAAGAAAATCCCGATTTCAATTCTGTCAAGTTTGCAAACTCCGCTTCATATAGGTAGCCATTCATCCTAGCTTGAATAGTTACTTTACCTTGCACCTTCTGTGGCAGTAAGATAGCTTGTACCGTATAATTATCCTTCTCTCCTACCTTATCCCAATAAATATCATCATCCTCCGTAACGGGTGCTTCACTAACTGTCGTCTCTCCCGTCTTCGGATTAAATGTTCCACTATTTTTAAGTCCGATAAGATAACAAGTAATATCTGCAAGTTCTACCCCTTCGCCGGCTTGAAATTCCAATCTGATACGGCTCATTACATGATTGAATGCTAGTGTAACATTCGGATTTTGTGAAGTCGCTTTCGCTTTAGCAAAAAGAAAGTCTATCTTAGCACGTTCTTTTGCTGTAGCTTGATTGTCACTGGCCGTAGTCACTTCCAATATAGGTTGTTCTTCACCTGATGTACCAGAAAATGGGGCATATGCCACTACATCATATTCTCCGGAGCCTAATACCCAGATTTCCTCTGCAGTTCCTCCTTTGGCAGCAAAAAGACCATTACCTTTATATTTGTAATGAACATTCACTTGCTCAGTACCACAAGTGATTCCAACCGAGTCTCCGGCTTCCCAGTTCGTTTCTGTAGCTCTTGTAACAAGATTGCTAGCTTCATGATCGTTTATTACTGCACTAAAAGAAACTTTTGCTCCCGATTCACCGGTAAACTGAATATCAGTTTCTTTAATATCGTTGCTACATCCTGCTAAAAGTAGTAAGGCAACAGCAGTTGTGACATAGTTTTTTTTCATACCATGTTTTTTAAAGTTAAACATATTTTTGTTGATTAGTAAAATCTTCGTAAAAAAAGAAAGGTAATAGCTGTGACCTCTCCCAGCTAATAAGTAAAGAAAGCGAAGTTATTTTTTTGTTGTTTTTCATATAGTAGTCTC
>NZ_BAABXI010000006.1:0-18996 GCF_042854785.1 Bacteroides sp. f07
TCTGAAACACCTGCTGGAAACGGCAGAAGATGAATAATCCCTATATAATTTATTAATCATTTAAATGTTGTAAACATGGAAAAAGTAAAGAAAAGTTCTCCGGCTGGTCTGCCGGGAAAGCCCTGCTTCCCTTGGGTGGGAGGTAAAAGAAGACTGCTCCCCGTACTGATCGAATCGCTTCCGAAAGACTTCGGGCAGATGGATACATACGTAGAACCGTTTGTCGGCGGCGGTGCCCTGTTCTTCTGAATAAGACAAACCTATCCTGAAATCCGCTGCGTCATCAATGATTCCAACGAGAGCCTGGTCAATGTCTACCGCGTCATCAAGGAATCCCCGGAAGAGTTGATCGGGGTGCTTGCCCGGATACAGGAGGAATACATCGCATTGGAAGAACATGCCCGAAGAAAAGCCTACTTCATGGAGAAACGTACCTATTACAATGAAGGTACCCCGGATAACATCACCCGTGCAGCCCTGTTTATCTTCTTTATGCGCACTTGCTATAACGGCATCTACTCCGTGAACCGCAAGGGAAAGCTGTCCGTCACCTTCGGTTTCGGTGGAAGGGTGAAACTACTGGAAGAGGAACTGATCCGCTTTAACCATAAACTGTTGCAGGATGTCATTATTCTGGACGGTGACTACCGGCAGACCGGAAAGTACATCGGAACCAAATCCCTCTTTTATTTTGACCCGCCTTACAAGCCGGTCAATGAGAGTAATGCCTGTACCTCGTATATGCCGCAGGACTTCGGGGACGAAGAGCAGGTCGCCCTGGCAGATTTCTGTAAGGAAATAGACGACGCGGGTGGCAAATGAATGCTTTCCAACTCCGATCCCCGGCAGAAGAATCCGGAGAATACCTTCTTCGACGACCTCTATGCCGGTTTCCATATCCAGCGGATCAGTATCTTCCGTTCCATTTGCTCCATTGCCGAGAAGAGGGAAACGGTCAACGAGCTGCTGATTAGAAATTACTAAAAACAGCTATCCGGAAGTTAACCGGAGGCTGAAATAATAAAGAGAGCCAAATCTGTTTAACCGGATTTGGCCCTCTTTTTATGCTTTAAGCGGTGACAGCTTTGTTATAATTTTCAACCGTGCTGTTTCGTTTGCGACCTTTCCTTGGTGGAAGTGTTTCCGGCATGGCGTTGCCGGTTCTCCGGAACCATCTTCTTTCCCAGCAGGTAATCATTCAGGTCATTATATTCCGCATAACAGTCCGACTTGTCCTTAACCGGACATCCGGCTTCTGTCATTTGGCAGAATGCTTGCTTTCCTGCAGGATCATTATCCAGTAGACAGAAAGCACTCTTATATTCTTTTAATATCGGGATAGCCTTGTCTACATTGCTGACCGAATTTAATACGATATAATCGGCAGGCTGCCCGCTGCCGGGGCGCATTGATTTGAGTGTGAGGTATGACAGGTAGTCCATGAAACCTTCGACTACGATACAATGGTCGCCGCCGTTTTTAATATGTGTAATCTCCTTGGGAGAGATGCTCCCTTTCAGGTATTTGTTGCGGATCTCATACCCGCCGCTCCGGTTGGCAAAGGCCACGGCAAAATACCATTTGCCCTTGTTCTCGAAATGCACTTCCTTGCAAGTCTTCCGGGCAATTTCGGCTAAAATACCTCTTTCCTTGAGATAATCCAGCAAGACCGGGTTCGTCAGCGGATCAACGCGTACCTGCCGGTAACCGGCAGCCTGCGGCTCCGGCTTCCTGACAGAGGCGGCAGGCCGGAAAGCAGCCGGGAAATGTCCCTCTATCGCTTTTAATGCATAAGAGATATTCTTCGTCTTTTGTAGCTCCATCGTCAGGGTGATGATGTCCCCTCCTTGTCCGATACGTAGGCTCGGTACAGAACGCCTTACTGCCTTTCGGCAGTAGGTTTTCCCGTACCTGCCCCCAAACCGTACTTGCATGTCTCCACGCATACGGCTCTCCGTTGATAACATGACTTTATTTAGCATGGCTGTGTATTTTGGCATAACACTTTTCACAGACAACCAATGTCTTCCTATGCTTTTCAAGCATCAGCCTGTCGCATTCAGTTTTTCCTTTAAGCTGATTTAGCTTTCTGACATGACGCATGACTACAGGCCCGACTTTTCCACATAATTCACATGTTCTCGCATCCAATCGCTCAGTAAGCGTCGGCTGTGGAATTGCGATTGTGTAGGATAAGTCGTTTACCTCCGTATAGTACATTGGTGGTTTACGTTTGAATCCCTCATTATAGAATTTCCTGTACCGTAATTTACCTTTTGCATCCTGATATGGCACTATAATGTCATTCCCAACCTTATATTTGTCAATGACTTTGCTTACAGTGCTATTGGTTTTTCCTGCAATGGTATGGTACATACTGTACTCCATGATGTATCCAAACTTTGAGAGCGCGTATGCCACGTTGTTGGCAATGCAGTAGTAGTTGTAGAACCCTCTGATTTCAGAGTTATATGCCGCCACTATGTCCTCGATTTTCTTCTTCATAAGATTGCCTCTGAACTTTGCAAACCAAACTTGTCGGCCATTTTCTACCTTGTATCTGATGGCGCTGTATTCTTCCAGTTTGTTCCGCACCGTTTCTATGGCGACCTTTAGGACTATCTTACCGTTGTAATAACGGGCTGGCACATTGTTCTTGTCCCGCTTGACAGCATCAGACTTACGGACTGAAACATCGAAGCCAAGAAATTTCGCGGGCTTTTGTGCGTTTGTTATCAATGTCTTTTCCTGTGACAGTTCCAACTTGAGGTTTTCTTCCATATACTTGGTAATGTCCGACTTGATTTTAACGCACTCTGCCTTGCTTCCGATAACACCTATGAGGAAATCATCTGCGTATCTTACGTATCGAAGCCTTCTGTATGTTTCATCCATACTGTCTCTGCTCTCAATCTTTTGCCTTTCACGTCTCAGTTTCTCATACTCATCCCTAAGCTGTAATCTGACATCTGCATCCTGTATGTTCTTGATGCTTTTAAGGATGCGTTGCATCTTATCGCTGAGTTGCTTGTATTCTTTGGTGATGTGTCTTTCTTTTCCCTTATTGAAGCGTAGGGCGTATTCTTCCATATACTTGTCAAAATTATCAAGATAAATGTTTGCCAGTATAGGACTGATATTACCGCCTTGTGGAGTTCCCTTGTTTGTATTATGAAACTTCCAGTCTTCAATATATCCCGCATTCAACAACTTGCGGATGAGCCTTAGAAATCTATCATCGGCAATCCGTTTCCGCAAAGTTGCAATCAATACATTGTGGTCTATGTTGTCGAAGAATCCTTTAATGTCTCCTTCCACAAACCATTTTGTACCTGTGAATGTCTTTTGGATATGGGTCAATGCGGTATGGCAGCTTCTGTTTGGTCTGAATCCATGTGAGGTGTTTGCAAACACCTCTTCATAGACGGCTTCAAGAATCATGCGCACCACCTCCTGTACAAGTTTGTCCTCAAAGGAAGGAATTCCAAGCGGTCTTTTCTTACCGTTTTTCTTGGGTATGTATATCCTTTTTGCCGGATTAGGCTTGTAAGACTCATCTCTCAAAGATGCAATGACTTTGTTTATTCTTTGAAGACTCATCCGATTGATGGTTTTCCCATCCGTACCGGGTGTCATATTGCCTGGTTTGGCGTAAATACGCTGGTAAGCAACATGAAACATCTCCTCATTGAATAAGATACGGTACAGCCTTTCGAACTTGTAATCCGAAACTTTACCATGCTTGTTTAAAGCTTTTAATACTTGCTCAGGACTTCTCATAATGTCTCGCACATTTTCCATTGTTTGTATTAAGTTATCTAACTGCTTCCCTTCGCCATGTACAAGGCTTTCCCTTGCTCGGACTACTACGGAAGCTCCGTTCCCATGTCAGATATTCAGGGTCCTATGCCCATAGCCTTACGGCATTCTGATTTAGGGAATCCCCATTTGCTTTCACAATAACTGTTTGGCTCGGCAGACTGTCGGATGCGACTTACGTTCCTATTCCACTTATTGTGGTTGCTCTGAAGCCAGTTCCTGCCCCATTGTAATTTCGGTTTACATGGGGTGCTTCAGCCCGACGTGAATCAAATACCTTTCGTCGGGGCTGGTACGTGTGCAGCAGAACTATCGTTCAACCAATCAGGCTTCATCCTTGTGTCTGTCTTTTCCTCTCGCCATGCAGTCGCAGCTTGGTATTTAGCTGACTAATGACTTTACCGAAATGCTTTTGTCACCTTTGGATTTCTCCTCCAGCTAAGTCGTTGAGGATAGGTCTGTTGAACTCTAACCTAATCTCTTGCCATAGAGATATTTATTGTGTAGCCTATATGGGCGCATCGAAATCATATCATAGGTTGCGGGATGTGCTCACCTTGAAAGAAGGTGTCTTCTCCTCACGGAAAGGAGAACAATACCAGATACTGTCCCCGTGTTGTCTGACCGGGGAAAATCCCATGCGCCGGAGATAATCCTCCAACGGAATGCGTTTAGCTTCTTCAATATTCATTGTATAACGAATTGGATTAATGGCTCTTTTTATAACGTGAATCCCTCAGTATCACCCATTGCAGGGGATTCTGCGGCTTCCCGTTTTTTCTCAGTTCAAAATGCAGGTGATTGCCGGTCGCGATACCGGTATGCCCGACATTGCCGATACGCCGCCCCATGTGGACAACGTTTCCCTTTTTCACGTACAATTTACTTAAGTGCGCATACAGCGTGGAAAAGCCACCCGCATGCCTGATTTCGACGTACCAGCCGTAACTGCTGCTGTACCGGGCTTCAACGACCTTCCCGTTTCCCGAAGCATAGACCGGCGTGCCATAAGGTGCGGCTATATCCACTCCGGCATGGAGTACCCTTTTCTTTCTCACCGGATGCATCCTTATTCCGAAACCGGAAGAGAGGGCAAACCTCCTCCGGCTCTCATTCAAGGGGAATATAATAGGATAATCAGCCAGTACGGTTACCGGCAACCGGCTGTTTCATACGAAAGATTTTCACTGCCGGGCGGAATGGATACGGCAGATGATTGAACTGAGTCCGCTTCTGAACTCCTTCGACGGGGATTGTGTAAAAGCCGGACATGACAATAAGTGACAGAACATGACAATCAATGACAACTTCTTCATAATCAATTTATTTAATGGCAAAGATAGTAATTTTACCCTTGCAAATGATTCATTAATCTTTAAAATTAACGTATATGGACAATGTAAACTTAGCCCCTGAAAACAACGGAGCAACTCAGGAACACGGGTATCTGATGGCATATGACAAGAAAGAGCAGAAAGCCAAAGGAGTAAAAGGAATCGCAGCGAATGGCGAACTGGAAACGCTCGAAGCCAATGAAGCGGACAAAGGCCAGTTCATCAAGGTGGACCAGAGAGGTAACTTCTTCACCAACTTCGGAAAGAACTTTCTCTACCATTACAACAATCCGGGACGTTACTCCTTGTACAACATCCCGAAAGAAACACCTGTAGAGCAGGCCAAAGAAAAAATAGAGGCAGCGCAGCTACCACAGAACGAAGCGGTAAGAAAAGAGCTGGCTTCGACCAGGGTGTATAACAACCACCGTTATAATGAACGGGAAATCAATTGGGAACAGGCTGCCAGATATGGCATTACCCCGGATGTCCTGAAAAATTCGAAGGACAGTCTTGAAAGGATGTTGCAAGGGAAATCTTCCGCTGTAGCCTTCCATATAGCCAAACCTTCCGAGCTGGGTCGTGAAAGTGGTGATGCTAAACTCTCCCTGTTCCGTGATGAGAACGGTGTGGTCAAGTTTGACATCCATTATATCCGTCAGGCTCCCAAAGTGGGTGAAGATTACAGGGGATACACATTGACGGAGGACGATCTCAAGACATTAAACCAGACCGGCAACCTGGGTAAAACAGTCGACATGGTCATTGATTACCGCACCAAGGAAACCAGGCCCTGCTACCTTTCCAAAGACCCGGTAACGAATGAATTGTTTCACATGCCCGTAGAGCAGGTACGCGTTCCCCGCAAGGTAAAAGATTATACGCTTTCCCCATCAGAATATGAAGCCGCCTTACGTGGAGAGGAAGTGCCTATCCGTTTCAAGTCCAATAACGGGAACTATTATACCACATCCATTCAGATGAGTGCCGCCGAGCGGGGTGTTGAATTCCTCTGGGAAAGAAGCACCAAGAAGCTGGAAGAGGGGCAGAAACAGATACAACAGCAGGTCAGCAACGGTGAGCAGCAGACAAACGGGCCGGTACAAATAGCCGGGAAGCCTTTGAAAAAGGAAGAAGCCTCCCGGCAAGCGGAAAAGAAAACACGTACCCGCAAGCCGTCCATAATCCCTAAAATGTAATAATATGGCAGCCTATCTTTCTGATGACCCCAAGCAGCTGGACGAGCTTTTCAAGAAAGACGGTGAAGGCTATCTTCTTGTCGGTTATGAAACCGGCAAGGAGAAACCTCATGCGGAATCCTCCTATATACTCTATTCTGCCGATCCCGACAGGCAAGACCCTGTTTATACATTCATGGCTCTGTTCAGCCGGGAAACGATAAAAGCCAAATATGCCGCTTTTGTACCGGATACCCGTCTGGAAATCTATTCATTCCCGAAAATGACGGATGTGCCTGTCCTTACAGGGGATATTGCCAAGAAAGAATATATCAACCGGTTCTTTCTGCCCTATGTCCGTGAGAAGGGACTGGTTCCCCTGATAAGCACCAATCTGAGGAATGTACTGTTTGCACAGTCACGCAGCGACATCCTCATGGAATCCGGCGAGCTACCCAAGTTGACGGCAGAGCAATTGGATGGGCTGCTCCAGTTTCACAGGAAGCAGGATGAACGGGCTGTCCGATATGACTATAACCCGGTTTATAAATTACCCTTGCATGCTGTGAAAACTTCCAAAGGAATCCTGTTCTTCAGTGATACCCAAACTGGACGGGATGGATTAAAAAATTTTTATCAGCAACTATCCGACAACTATTTCCGGGTCCATAGTGAACCCGGTCCCGTCAGGCAATACCAGGTCAACAGGCTGTCCGATGATATCTGTCCCTTGGTGGATGCCTGTTACCGGAAGAACCCTCAAAACGGGAAAGGGGAATATGACTTTGATGAAACCATCTTCTCAAAAGATGCTTTCCGTGACCGGAACCGGTGGAGGCAGACATTTGAAACGAATATGGAGCCGACCGCTTCTGAATTCCTTCGCCTGACAGAATTTGCCGGATGCCCTGCAAACCGTAACAATGCGGATATCAGCAAACTGCTGTATTTGATAGAAAACGGATTCAAGCGTGACCTTGTGGCTGATCCGGCTTTCGGATGCTGGAATGTATTTCAAGAGTATGTCACCCGGATAGACAACTGCATCAACGGACAATCCTCCGGTCTGAATTTGGCCGATGTGCTGGATGAAATGCGCCAAAAAGCGGAGAATATTCTCCAAACGGAATTCGATGTAAGGGGACACCGTACATTGGAAAGGGCACTGAATGACAAAAGCGTTCCGTTTCTCATTGGGGGAGCCGATGCCAGCCAGGCCATGAGACAAGCCCTTCTGGAAGGCAAATGGATCTACTCTTCCAAAATCTCCGAATCAATGCCCGGTTTGCACTTTCTCCATGCCGACAAGAAATGTAACCGGGTAATGGCATACTCCAAATCTCCGGCAGGTAAAGCTGTGTATCAGGAGAAAAACGGCAGAATCATCCCATATACCGCCGCTTTGAAAAAAGAAACAAAAACGAAAAAGAACAATTCCCCTAAATTATAAAATTATGAAGCAACCCGAACAATCCTATACAGCCATAGAAACCGCTGACGGCTTTTTGTTCTTCACCCATACGGCGGAAGGGCAGGCAAACATGCGGAAATTCCTGCAGCTTGTGGCGGACCATTACTTTGATCCCCATTTCAACCTCGGTCCCGTTCATGTTTACAGGGCAGAAAGCATCCTCCGACAGGGGCCGTCTGTCAATCCGGGCGGGAACCTGTTCACTGAATATCCTTACCTGAAGATGGACAGACTCCCAAAGATGGAGCTGGCATACCGTAATGAGATGAAGCCTACCCCGGAAGATTTCCGCAGTTTCTGCCACACTGCGCACTGTGACATCAGCCACCGCAACTGTAATATTATTGATGCGCTGGATGCGATGGCGGACAAGGAACGCACAGTTACCGAACTCTCCCGTCGACCCGCGACACCGGAAATACGTGAACAGATAGAGGAAAACAGCCGTGATAAGGACGAGCTGGATAAACTCCTCAAGCGGTTCTACGACGTACGCGGACACCGGACGGTCGAAAGGATTCTCAGTGACCCGATGGACAGTGTCATGGTAGACGGTGTTCGCCTCTTTACCCCTCACCGGCAGGTATTGCAGGCGGGACATGTGCTCTTTCTGCCCGCAGAGGCAAGGGACAACCCGTCCCATTCCTATGCATGGGTGAATGGGGATTTCTCCCGGATCGTATTCTCTAAAGAACCGCCTGCAAACAAGCAGGTATTCAAGGTGAAAGCAGTTATCGAAAAGGCTTTGGATAAAAAGCGGGACGTGAAAAAGAAAAAAAGCACCCACCCTAAACTGTAGAAACATGGACAAGAGAGACCAAATGGAAAATTCATTTTTCGATCCCGAAAGACCGGGCAGCATATTCATTGCGATAGACCGGTATCACCATTATACACCGTTACCGGGCAACTCACTCAGGTTCGTCGAAGGAAACCAAAGGGAGGTAACGGATGCCGCCTTTCATAAGTTCCTGTCGGACAATGTCAACGAAGTCAAAAGCTGTACGTATGTGCCGGATGTGGAGATGGTACGGTATGACCTGAATTGGATGAGGGATGTGCCGTCACCGGATACACACATGCCTTTGGACAAGTATATCCGGCAGGAGCTGTTGCCTTACTTGCAGCGGAGCTTCCAGTACCCTTCCCGTCAGATCTCACTCTCGGACGCTGTCTACTGCTTCAGATATAAAGGAGATACCGATTGCAGCATCCTGAAAAAGTCTTTCGTGCAGGAAGCCGATTATATGAGTTTCCGCAGATCCCAGGACGAAAGGCAGAAAATCTACCGGGGAGAGGCGAATTTCCGGACACCGCTGAAAGTGGTGGAGAATGACTTCGGGTATCTGATATTCTCCGGCAATGAAATCGGAAAAGAAGGATTCAGGGAATGTTTGCAGCATATCATCGACCATTACTTCGATCCGCATTACGACATCGGCCATCTGGGTGTCTATGAATATCCGTATGTAACGGAAGAGCTGGCAGCCCATATTGACGCATCCTACCGGATCGACCATGCCCGGCAGCTGAATAATTCTTTTGAATTCCAGCGTGAGAACCACGTGCCCCAATCCAAATTGCCGGACAAGTTTATTAATGGGCTGACTCCTCTATTTTACAGCCCGATGGAAACGACGGCTGACGGATTTATGGAACTGGCTGACAAATTCCATTTCGATCCGGACGTACGTGCGCAAATCATCCCTTCCAACCGGGATATTTACCGGCTGCTGACCGTGATGAAGAACGGTTATATGAATATTCATGAGCAGCCGTTCACCTACTTTAAGGAGCTACTGCCAGTTGCCCGGAAACTCGAAAGGATAACGCAGGTACGATCAGCGGCTGATTTCGATAGGAAGGAATTCAAACAAGCCTCCATGGAAATCCGGGAGGCCGCCGACAGCATTCTGAAAAGGGATTTCGATGTGAGGGGGCACCGTTCCCTCAAGAACATGCTGGATGATCCGATGGTGGAATTTACTGTGGGGAACCGGAGGCTGAATGACGTGCAGAAATCAGTATTGTCTTCCGGTTATGCGCTTTATATCCCGGAGAACAACCGGGAAGCGGTCAGACACCTGCAATACTGCATGGCGGACTTCGGTCAGAACCGGATGAAGAACTCATCCGAGCCTTTTCCCGTCAAGACCTATACCTTGAAAGAGGGACTTCTCCATCCGCTACCCACGGATATAAATAAAAAGCCGAGGGCCGTCAAAAAGCCGGAGAACCAAAAACGAAAGACCAACCGTTTAAAATAATAACAGGAAATATGATACCCAAAAGTCAGATTTATATCGGGGCATGGATTGTAGAGAACGATCCGGAAGAACAGGCCCCCATTCCCTATAAAGGGAAAGTCATCACCAGCAAGGAAACTGGAAAAGGAGAGATGGACTATTTTGTCTGCATCCGGCTGGATGACGAATCCATGAAGCAAAAAAGAATCTCCCTTTGCTGCCCGGAAAAGATCATGGTCTGTTTTCCATGAGCCATAGACTTGGAGGAAAAGCAGGAGGTGGAGCATAAGATAAAAAATGAAAAAGCTACCGGCCCGTCGAAAGGGCGTAAACTCTCTTCATCATTCACTTTATAAATCAGAAGAATATGAATACAAACGATACCATTCTTTTTAATGTAAACGACGGACTGGGCAAAGTGGTTGATTACAGCCATATATCCGGAGAGAACCAGGATATGCTGTGCGGCAATTACCTGAGGGAGCAGGCGGAACTCGCACTGGGCGGGACCTATATCCCGGAAGAAACCATCTATTGTCTCCAAATGGACAAAGACATCGATATGGATATTCCTTCCGTCATACATGAAGTCATGTATAACGGGGAATTGGAGGAACTCCCTTCCATTTCGCTCAGAAGTCTTGTTTTCGCCCATGAAATCTCTGCAGGGGGATTACCCATACACATGTTTGATACGGTTGCTCTGCTGGAAAGGATAAATGACAGTGCCGACACAGCAAAAGTACTGGAGGCATACATACACTATCATTCGGAAAAGATGGACAATACCCGGGAGAGAACCGTTACCGCCATACAAAGCGGGAACGGTGTGCTTTTATTCGATGATACCGGAAGGGGAATCCACTGCATGGAACGGTATCTGCAATATCTGGCAGACAATTATTTCTCATCAGCATTGAGAGGTGTTGACTCCCTTGATATCTATTATTTCAGCACCGCCAACAATATCATAGTGGAAGATTCCAGACAATGCGCCGCCATGTTCACACCGGAGATGCCACACTGTTTCATCCCCTCGGAAGCTGTCTATTATCCAAAGGATCTCATGAAAGACCATTCTCCATCCGTCCGGTGTTTCATGAAACCCGACAAAAGCGATTATGATAATTTCTTAAGCAGGTTCAATCTGGATAGAAGCGAACTCATGACGGATATTGCCCGTCTGGATGAAATCTACAAGAATGGCATTGACATCTCCAAACTCGGCTACGGGTTTATCCATGA
This sequence comes from Bacteroides sp. f07, assembly GCF_042854785.1. NCBI lineage: Bacteria > Pseudomonadati > Bacteroidota > Bacteroidia > Bacteroidales > Bacteroidaceae > Bacteroides > Bacteroides sp. f07. Next base: position 11,294 of record NZ_BAABXI010000006.1, read on the forward strand.
AAACAGCTTTGAGAAAATACTGGATAAACTGACGCACTCCTACTTGAAAAAATCGGAGCATTCACCACTTTCCGAGGCCCTCCAAAAAACGGCAAAGGATGTGGCCGGAAGAATCTTGCAAACAGAATACAATGTCCGGGGATACGAACCTTCCAAACCGGAAAAGAAGGAGGCGAAAAAAGAAGCAAGAAAGAAATCCGGATTAATCAAATTATAATCATTAATAAAAAGAAAAAACATGAAACAGAAAAATACCGAACTCATCCTTCATTTTTTTGTTGCTCAGGACTCCAAAGGAAAACCCCGGCAACTGGAAATACACCTGATACCGGAGAAAGAAGTATCGATGGCAAATCAAAGATTTACCGAATATTTACGGCGGCAAAGGGAAATGTACAAACTATCTCTCGTTCAAAGCCACCTGCCTGATCTTGATTTGTGTCGTTATCAGTTTCCCTCAGGAGTAATCTGCCCGGATATCCGTCCCTTTGACAAGGATAACAGCCTGGTACCTAAATTTATCAGTGAGAACGGAGGAAGCATGCAGAACAATGTCCCACTCAGAGGATTGGAATACCTTTATTCACGCGATGCAGAAAAAAGCCTGCCCATGCTGGTATCCAGCGGGCTTGCGGACCATCTACTTGTACAACCGGAGGCCAAACGTTTCGCATTGGCACAGAATACCCTCCATGATGATCCGTCGGAAACCCTGACCGCTGTAGAAACCGCAAAAGGAGTGCTTTTGTTTGAATATTCCGGTTACGGAAAGATGTGCTGCCATTCCTATATGCAACATCTGGCCGACCATTTTTTTATTACGGACGAAGATAAACCGGAGTTTGTCAACCTGTACAAACTGGCTAATCAGAATGTAGAGGCTATAAAGGCGTTTCAGACATCCACCAATCCCTTCTCATTATATACAAACGATTTTATACAGGATAAAGCGCAATATCTGGATGCGACTATCTTGAGAAATGCACGACTGGACAGGAGCCATCGCATAGAACCGACATTTGACGCTTATGACAAATTCGCGTCCTCCTATGGAATAGTCACAAGTATCGCAAATGCCCAGATACTCCGGCTGCTGTCTTTACAAGAAACAGCCGGAATTTATGGAATAGATTATATAACCGGACAAATTCCGTTCATGCATAAGAACTCTTTTAACTCACAGTTTAATGCGTTACAGAATATTCCGGCAGAAAACAAGGGTGAACAGGAGAAGGTAAAAGCATTGATCCGTGATCAGGCAGCCTACATTTTAAAACGTGATTATGGAATTTCACCGGATAACCGGCAGAATAGAGAGATAGAGCCCGTCATCTCCATACAGACTCCCAAAGGTGCCGTTTACCTGCCTGCCACGGATGAAGGAGCTGTCTACAAACAATGCTATTTGCAATATCTGGCTGACCGGTTCTTCACTCCGGAAGTACAGGCTCTGGAACGGATCAGGGAATTCTACATTTCCAATCCGAACCATAGCACGGAACATTATATGCAGAAGCATCTGAGCTTTTTCCAATCCAATCCTTTCTATGGGGAATTGGCGAAAATGCCATTGTATCCCATAGAGCAATCCGAACTGCTGAAAAAAGGCGGCTATCCCATAGAACCGACTTATCATGCCTTCAAACAATTCACGGAAGATTACCATTTATCGATAACGTCGAAGAATGCAGAGATATTCAATCTGCTCTTCATACGGGAATACGGTCTGCCGGCAGATTTCAATTCCAATGAGAGTTATAGAGAATTCGCCTACAAAGGTGATTTCAAACCGCTGGATCAGGAAATGTCCGAACTTCAATCCCAAAAAGGATATAGTGAAAAAGCATTCTATAATATCCAAAACAGACAGCAGCAACTTGCTGACAAGATACTTGGTCTGGCATATAAACTGACTTGTCCGCCATTGCAACTGACCGGACCGGCGACATCGGAAAAGAAAAAGGCTGTTCCCCGTCGTAACAAGTCACATAATCCCCGTATCTAAAACTGATTGTCATGCCTGTATGGATGGAAAAAATAAAAGACAGATTAACCGAAAAAGAAGATTTGAAAAGCCTGTTTATCGAGTTGCTGCCAGATAACCGGGTATCGACTGTCATGGTCGTATCGTATGTCCCGACGGATAAAGACTCTTTTCCGGTATTTATGGATCTTGTCGCCCGGATAGCCATGGATCAGAAAACGGTGCCGGATAACCTTTTGCTGCATTTTGAGGGAATACCTGCCAAGGACATTCCTTTCACCAGCAAACTGCCGGTAAAAGACAGTGAAAAAGCCCTTCGTTTCATCGTTTCTCACGGAGGTATCACAGAAAACAATTCTGTTCCTCTGCGGAAAGCGGCCTACCTGAGAGCATGCCAAAAGGAACTGACGGTAGCAAATTTCCAGGCACTGGACCACTCACTGGGCTATAAGCGTTTTGTTGTGTATGAGGATGCAATGGAAAAGGTCGTATCAGGGAAACAGGCCAAACAATTCTATACCATCGTTGAAACGGAACAAGGTATCTGGGTATTCAATGACGGACTATCAGGAACAGTAGGGTTTAGGGATTACCTGCAATCAATAGCGGACAACTTCTACTCCAATTCTCTGCAGGATGTGGAATCGTTGAATATCTACCGGATAGAAACTGTATCACGCCGGATGCTGGAACTCTCCAACGGGAATCAAACCTCCATGCCGCAAGCGGCAATGGAAATTTTGGCGAATTACAAGCCGTCCGTCACTTTCGACATGCATCCTACAGGGAAAAACCTCGACCGGTTTATTACGGCTAACGCACTGGAACTCTCCGCCCGAAACTGGAATATCATGACTCTTCAGGATATAGCTGACAGAGGATATGCCCATTTACCGGCGGACGAATCGTTTGCCTATAAAAAGGATTTCTTACCCGTGGAGAAAAGTATCCGTGAGATTATCCGGCAAAAGGATCTGCGCCGGGATTATCCTTTTCAACAGAAGATGGATGAACTGCAAAACGCAGCCAAGTCATTGGCCGGGACACTGTTAAACCGGGATGGGGTCCGGAAGGATTATCAACGGACAATCCAGTCTGTTGGAGTTTCGAAGGATACTATACAGGTCCAAACAGCCGTGAAACTACATAACAAACCCGAATCTCCACGTGACAATGAAAAGAAAAAAGTCAAGACAAAAAACGCTTCTCCCCAAAAGCAGGCGAAGCCAAAATTATAGTGCTTATGGAATTGATAAATAACACATTCATTCCCGAAAACGAGATACCACGCAGCCGTAGGGATGCCGGAAGAAAAGCATTCCTGAAGACTTTCAGGAACCTGTTCACAAACCGGAACCCTTTCAGGAAATTCATGGACGCCTATCGTTTCAATACGATCCGCTGGAGTGCATCCAACCTTCACGAACCCTCATGGGGAAAACGGATCGGATTGTTCCTCCAGACGAGGAATCCGGTTGCCATCCTCCGGGATGAGTACCTGAACAACCGCAGTAGCCTGTTGAATAAATGGGAAGTATCCAACCTGAACCGCATCCAGACGGAGCTGGTTCGGATTGGCAGGATACCTCTTCAGGATAGGGACAGGAATACTTTCAAGAGCCTTGGCAGTATTGCAAAGAAGATAAAGCAACTGCAGGGATACGAAGGATGCCCCGATATGAGCCACGAAAAACAGCTCCTGGCGACATACAGATATATCCTATCTTCTCCCTTTGACCGGAAGTTCGGGGGATTGCCGCCCGATGAGATTTGTGGGATGCTCCGTCAGAACGGCCTGTCCGAATCGAACCTCCCTTACCAGAATTATGAAGGAATCCTGCAAGGGCGTGAAACGGTCATGTATGAGCTGGCAGCCAGAAAAAACGGGGAGAAATACCTCCAACCGGCAGACCTGGTAAAACTGGATGCCGGGATGACCGGATTCTCTATGGATTTAATCAGCCGTTTCCCGGCAAGGGAGACCTCCGTACCGAATCTGACGGAAGGCATACAGGTATCGGAGAAAAAAGAGAAACTCTCCGTACCCAAAGAACCGAAGAAGGTGAGGAAGGGAAAGACAAAGACCAAGAGTGTAAAAATAAAATAGTCATTCAACATTAAAAGATAACCAAGATGAAAACGATTTGCATCTGTGAAAAGCCGTCCGTGGCACGTAGCATCGCCCGAGTTCTGGGCGCAACGGAGAAACAGGAAGGATATTTGAGTGGAAACGGGTATGCCGTTACATGAACTTACGGCCACCTGCTGGCATTGGCCCTGCCTTCTGATTACGGTATCATCCATGCGGAAAAGGAGATGTTACCGATTATTCCCGATCCGTTCAAACTGGTTGTTCGCCAGGTAAAAACAGAAGAGGGCTATAAGGCTGATCCGTCGGCATTGAAACAATTGGATGTGATCCGTAAATTATTGAATCAGACCGATAGTGTGATCATTTGTACGGATGCAGCGCGTGAAGGGGAACTTATAGCCAGATATGTCCTTGAATATCTGGGGTACACCCAAGAAACCAAACGCCTGTGGATATCCTCACTCACGGAAAAATCAATACGGGAAGGGTTTAACAACCTTAAATCAAGCGGGGAGTTTGACAACTTGTATCGTTCCGCTAAAGCTCGGAGAGAAGCAGATTTCGTGATAGGTATTAATGCGAGCCTCGCGTTAAGCATGGCTGCCGGAAAGAGCAATTACTCCCTGGGCAGGGTGCAGACCCCGACACTTGCCATGATTTGCCGCCGCTATCTAGCCAACAGGGATTTTGTAGCCAAACCTTATTACCAACTGCAACTACGGACTACAAAGGCGGGGGAAGAACTTGTAATGACCTGTGCCGAAAAGTATGATACACCCCAGAAACTTGACATGGCTCGTAAAAAGGTCTATGAAGAGAAAACAGCCAAAGTGGTGCAGGTAGAAAAGAAGCAAGTATCGGAAGAAGCTCCACTACTTTACGATTTAACTGCCCTGCAGCAGAGTGCCAACACCAAACTGGGACTGACCGCGGAACAAACGCTGAACATTGCCCAGAAGTTGTATGAATTCGGCTACATTTCGTATCCACGTACCGGATCCGGTTATATTACAGAGGACATCTTTGAACAGGTTCCTTCTCTCATCGCTTTGCTGAAGCAACATCCCCATTTTGCACGTCATGCGGAGAATCTCTGTAACCGGACTTTGAACCACCACTGTGTGAACGATAGTAAAATGACAGACCACCACGGATTAATCATTACGGAGAACTTTCCTCAGAATCTCTCCCTCGACGAGCAGAATATCTATTCCATGATTGCCGGACGTATGCTGGAGGCATTCTCCGATAAATGCCTGAAAGAAACGGTTTCCATACAAGTGGACTGCAACAGTGTGCTGTTCGGCATAAAGGGATGCCAAATCAAGATTCCGGGATGGAGAGACATCTGCAATGGACCGGATGAAAAAGAAGAAGACCTTCTGCCGGAATTTCAGGAAGGAGAATCATTGCTTATTCTTGGCAGCGATACGTTGGTCAGAAAAACCAAGCCGCAACCGATATTCACCGAGGCAAGCCTGCTTGCGGCAATGGAAGGATGTGGCAGGGAGTTGAACGATGAGAAAGAAAGGGAGGCGATGAAGGACTCCGGGCTGGGCACACCGGCTACACGGGCTGGAATTATCGAACTGCTCATTGCCAGACATTATGTGGAAAGAAGCGGACGCTCACTGATACCCACTCCTAAAGGACTGGAAGTATATGGTATCGTAAAAGAGAAGATGATTGCCAATGTGAGCATGACCGGAAAGTGGGAATGTGCCTTGCATGAAATCGAAACCGGAGAAGTATCCACTAAAACATTCACGGAAAATATCAACTCCTACGCCCGGCAAATCACGTCCGAACTGCTTGCCATGAAACTCAAGTGTCCGGACTTGCCGCACTGCAGATGCCCCAAGTGTGGGGCAGAAACGATTACCGTTTTCAATAAGGTTGCCAAATGTGGCGATCCCGATTGCGCTTTTCTTTTGTTCCGGACCTTCAACGGCAGGGAACTGACGGACAACCAGATGCTCCTGTTGTTACAGGGAAAGCGCACCGGATATCTCAAGTTTATCAGCAAGAAGGGGAAAAAATATGAAGCTTCGCTGGAATTGGATGACAACTACAAGATTGATATTACATTCAAGGATAATAAACCAAAGAAATAGTCCATTGGCTTATGAAAAAAGAAATAGATGAGATACTAGATGAACTGAACTAGGAGCTAACACTCAATAAAGAGACGTGTGTTTGTTTAGATTCAGAGGGATATAACTTTCGAACAAGGGGAGGTCGCAAAAAACGACATCCCCTTTGATATCTTATTTATATGGCAAATTTATGCTTCATCACTTCCATTTCTTTGGAAACAGTAGTGTCTAAAACTTTTGCATAAATTTTTGTGGTTCGTATGTCTGAGTGTCCTAACATTCTAGCGATTGTTTCCATTGACACTTTATTTGCTAGAGCTATGCATGCAAACGTATGGCGTGCCACATGGGTTGTCAACTTTTTAGTAATTCCACACAGATCGGCAATTTCTTTCAAATAACTGTTCATCCGTTGGTTACAAGGTACAGGAAGCACCATGTTCTTTTGTACACAGATCGGATTGTTCTTATATTTTTCAACTATTAATGCGGGAATGTCAAGCAGCGGTATGTGACACATGTTATTTGTCTTTTCACGAGGCTTTCGAATCCAATTTTCCCCATTAGGACCTTTTGTAATATGCTCGGGACGTAAATGTTTTATATCTGTGAATGCTAATCCGGACAGGCAGCAAAAAACAAATATGTCGCGTACTATTTCTAAACGAGGTATCTTAAATTTTTTTTCCATAATAATATGTAGTTCCTCTTCGCTGAGAAACTCCCGATTAGATTGGGTTTGTTTGAACCTGATTCCGGAGAATGGATTATCCGTCATCCATTTATTTGTAAGTGCCAATATGATAATTTTCTTTAGGTTCTTTAAATATTTAACAGTTGCATTCTGTGCGCAATTTTTTTCTGTTTTGATAAAGAATTCGAAATTGGATATGAACTCATGGTTGATATTGTAAAGAGGAATATCGTTTAATTGATATTCTTTTTTCAAGAACTCCTCAAGATATCGTACGGTTCTCTCATAACGGAGCACTGTAGCTTTCACCACATCTTTCCCTATTAACTCACGATACTTTGTGTTGTGTTCTTTGAAAACTTCCAATAACATCTTGGGAGTTTGGCTCTCACCATAGAATAAATTCTTCAGAATTTCAGCAGTGATAGGTTTATCATCCTGCTCTAACTCACGATGAATACGAAGTACGCGGGTACGTACTGTTTCCAGATAGTGATTAAGTTCCAGATGCTTTCTGTCCTTACCAATCGCACATTCCCTTTGGGCATTCCACTTACCAATCTCCACACTACGCTTGATTTGAATTTCCGCGCGTTTCCCATTTACGGTTATTCTCAGACAGATAGGAGCCTCTCCGTTTTTCAATAATTTGGCCTTCTTGATGTAGAAAAGGACCGAAAAATAATTTCTTTTCATACTCATACACTTTAAAAGTTTAATGGTTCAAAGTTACTTTTAGAAGCGATGAATAGTATCACGTAAAATGCAGACAATCAGCGAATAAAATACCAATTCGGAGGACTAAAATTTGGAGGAATTTAAGTCCTCCGATTTCAC
>NZ_BAABXI010000007.1:0-1564 GCF_042854785.1 Bacteroides sp. f07
TACGTTTTTATATGAAACTACTGTATATAAAGCGATTATCAGATATGAAATATTTCCTTTAGACAATAATAAGGCAACTATTGAAGAAGATTCAACAGTAAAGAAGAATATGAAAATAAAAGGAATGCCTCAAGGAGAGGCATAAAAGAACCAACTTTTATAGTAACTGATCTAATATTTCCCTAAATACTTTATCAGCGTGTTCTTGCATGATTTTGATATAATTGAATATAGGGCGATTGTTTTTCATACTATGTCCTATACAATACTCAATCTTTTCAATCTGGATTCCTAAATTGTATCCGTGTTGTGCAAAGGTCTTTCGGGCAGAATAATAAGTGACTCTTTTCTTTATCCCTGCAAGTATCGTAACTTTATCTATATGACGGAAGATTAAGCTGTATACCTGTCTGTAAGATGAATACTTTCCAAACTTCAGATAACCCTCCTTTGTCAGGTATTTGTTTATAATTGCTTTTGCTTCAGGTTGCAGGGTAAATACAATTTCATTCTCTCCTTTTTTACTATTACGTGTTTTATGACGTACATACCGTATATGGTCTTTATCCTTAAAATCATATGCCAATAAGTCCTTCAAGTTAATGCCACCCAAATAATAGGTAAGCATAAAAATATCCCTTACTATAGACTGGGGAGACTTCAAAAGACAAGCATCCCGTATGCTCTTTAACTCGTCTATTGACAAATCGAGTTCCCGCACATTGCTTGCCGGCATTTTAAAGAGAATAAAAGGATGAATAGTATAAGTCACATAATTCATCTTCCTAGCGTAATTCAATATCACTTTTATCAGAGTCAGATATATCCTGATAGTTGTATCCGCCAGATTTTCTTCGTGAAGAACTTTTGCAAATTCTTGTATATGAAAAGGAGTTAACTGAATCAAGGGAAAATCTCCTCTCATATACTTAACGAATCTTTCGGAAGCGATCCTATAAAGTTTATAAGATTTCTCCCGTTCTTCTCCTTTCATAAAATCCATATATTCCTTCGCAACAGTTTGAAAAGTGATTCCTTTCTTTTTTTGTTCATTAATGATAATGTGTATTAGCTCAGTACATGAAATTGCGGGTAAATAGTTGATTGATGTAACAATTTCTTCATACTCGTTTATTAGTTTACGAAGGCAGACATTTATATTAGCAGCATTCTCATGCCTTACTACTCTACCATTTTTCAGTTGGCCGGCAGAATCCAAAGTAAACTGAGTTGGTATATATCTGGTTTGCGAATGATGTGCTACTGCTATTCTTATTCGATGTCTGCCATTCGATAGCTTTTTGGTTGGAACAATCACAATTGAAAAATTCGCCATATCGTTTTTAGGTTTAATAATTACTATTTTCCATACAATAAAATAGAAACAAAAAGGTTTATTGCTATTAGTGCTAATTAAAAATCGCCTCCATAGCATGGAATATCGTGCAAAAGACGGTATTTTCCATGCATTTGTACGATTCTGCATTGCTATATTTTGATTTAGTCGCTATGTTTGCAACACTTTTTCACAGGTAAAACGTGAAAACACACTTAATAAAAAGAG
>NZ_BAABXI010000008.1:0-1240 GCF_042854785.1 Bacteroides sp. f07
GGCGCATGGTAATAAACCTGTGTTTATGCGTATAGATTGCAAAGGCGGAAGATAAAGAATTTAGTATCGTTGACACCGTGTAGTTTGGCTCTGAATGCCTTTATTTTAGAGTTGATGGACTCGGCGGATGCGTTTGTAGATCGGTTATCAAAGAAGTTTATTATTTCATCGGAGTGTTCGTAAAAGGTAGCAGCGATGGTGTTGAAAGACTTAAAACCTGATTCAGCCACCTTATTATACCAACGAGCAAGATTGAGCCGGGCGGTATCGGGAGTGGATTTCTTGCTAGAAAATATTGCTCTGAGATGCTGAGATAACCAGTATGCCTCTTTAAGATCAGGATAGAGCGAGAACATCAGATCAATGCGCTGCCGTTGGGATTCAGTCCATTTATCAGGGGATTTGAACAATGCATAACGTCCACGGGCAAGTAGCTCCTTGAGAGTGTCGCCATTTGGAAGCCGTTCAGGCACATACTTCTCGCCTGATAATTTTGCTTGTTCACGCGCTTCGGTATCAGCATTTACGGCGTCCCAGCGATGCTTGATGCGTATCTCCTGCACGGCTTCCAGCGCCAGCTTCTGAACATGAAAGCGGTCAATAACGCGCTTTGCCCTAGGGAAAGCATAGCGGCATATACGGTGCATGCTGTCGGCCAGATCAAGAGTTATCTCAATCACCTTGTTGCGCAGACGACTGTTAATCTGTCTTAATGCGTGCAGTACCGTATCAGAGTCAGTTCCAAGTACTATGGCCACTATGGAATGTTTTCGCCCGTGAGCTGCTTTGTTGGTAACAATCGTATATAGTTCGCCATTACTCAATGATGTCTCATCAATACTCAGGTGTTCTCCGATGTTTTCAGGGAAGACACGCCATTGCTCGGCATGTAGTCCCTCTGCGGTGTCTTTCCATTGCCAGTAACCGCTCAGATGGCGTTTGTACTGACGCTCGAACAGGTCTCCGTCAATATCGAAGAACCACTCAAGAGAGCGGCCCGTAATCGGGTATCTGTCCAAGCATACCTTTTAAAAAAGCCGCGAACTCTTTCGAGAAGCGGGTGCCTTCAGCTACTATGTCCCAGCGTTTTGAAACGCTCTTACCTGTCTCAATCTCAACCCAACGGCGACGCTTGACGTGAAAGGTCATCTTCCGGCCTCTGACCGGGTAGTCCCGCACTGTGCTTTCCTCGTAGAACCCGTTGGGACGTAGCTGTCCGGCCTCATAGCCGTCAACTCCA
>NZ_BAABXI010000009.1:0-1221 GCF_042854785.1 Bacteroides sp. f07
TTGGGATCATTCTCAATGCGGAGCAGTTCTTTTTCAATAATCTGCGCCACATCTTCTTTGATTTGATAGTAGTTCCTTTCGATTTCCTCTTCCATGTGGTCCTTACCGTCCGCACCGGTAAAGTCCGTGATCACCGGGATTTTCCGGTAGGCTTTCGTTTCCGCGGCTACCTGTTCGTTATCCACTATGATTTCGGCATGGAATATCTTCTGATTTATCTTTTCATCGAAACTGTCGCAGACCGAACCGACAAACTCCCCCTGCGAGAGGTTGGATATCTTGGAGGCGGGGATGAGCGAGTCGAGCTGGGTAGAGATATTGGTCGAGGTGTCCTCCCTGGTTATATTGATGGACTTGCGCTGCTGGAGTACTTTTCCGAACCTTTCCGAGAGATTCTTTGCGGTTTCACCCACTACTTGCCCGGCAAAAATATTACCGATTGTATTTTGGATCACACGCGCCTCCTTATCGCCGTAATCCCTAACGAGTTGGCTGTAGTCTTGGGCACCGAGCATGACAGCCACCTTGTTGCTCCGGGCGGTGGCTATCAACGTGTCAAGCCCTTTAAAATAAATAGTTGGAACCTCGTCCACCAGGATGGAACATTTGAGCTTGCCTTTCCGGTTCACCATCTTGACGATACGGGCATTGTACAACCCCAATGCCGCCGAATAAATGTTCTGGCGGTCAGGGTTATTGCCTACGCACAGTACTTTGGGGGCATCCGGATTGTTGATATCCAGCGTGAAGTCATCTCCGGTCATGATCCAGTAAAGGGCAGGTGAAATCAACCTGGACAGTGGAATTTTGGTGGAAGCTATCTGGCCTTGGAGCTGCTCCATCGCACCGCCTTTCCAGGCATCCATAAACGGAGAAAGATAATTTTCCAGCTCCCGGTAAGAGGTAAGGATAGTGAACAGGTCGGAATATGGCTTATTCAACAGCTCGATGGCATGCGGGAAGGTGCAGTACTGTCCGTTTTCAAAAATTTTCAAATATCAGATCACGGCAGCGAAGAGCACAATCGGGCTTTCCACAAAAAAGTCCCCCTGCTTCTGAATCCAACTCTTATTCAAGTTGAGCATGATCACATAAGCTGATTCATAGGCATCCGCAATATCAGACAGGAATGAGGGATTAAGCGGATTACACCGGTGACTGTGGCGTGGATCATCAAAATTAATGACATAGAAACCGACCGGCTTGGCATATTTATCTTTA
>NZ_BAABXI010000010.1:0-1203 GCF_042854785.1 Bacteroides sp. f07
GATACTACTTTTTAGGCGCGACGATTTGAAATCATACCTTTGAGGTCAATTAAGGTGACCTCAAATGAACCAAGATAAATATGTTTTCGCTCAGTTAGTAGAATTCTTGAACAATGATAAGTTCAGAAGACTTGTAGACAAGTATGATGGCAATCGTTATGTGAAACATTTCACTTGCTGGAGTCAGTTACTTGCAATGATGTTCGGTCAACTCAGTAATCGTGAAAGTCTTCGTGACTTGATTGTAGCTTTGGAAGCACATCAAGGAAAGCGTTATCATTTGGGATTGGGTCGTGAGCCCATTGCCAAAACTACGCTTGCATCTGCCAATCAGAATCGGGATTACAGAATCTTCGAAGATTTTGCTTTCTATATGATGAAGGAAGCATGTGAAAAACGATCGACTCACATCTTGGATATTCCAGGAAGGAAGTATGCGTTTGATTCCACTACGATTCCTTTATGTTTGGCTACATTCCCTTGGGCGAAGTTCCGTAAGAAAAAAGGTGGAGTTAAGGCTCATGTCCTTTATGACATAGAAGCACAACTTCCAGCCTTTTATACAGTAACTACAGCATCCAGGCATGATTCAACAGAAATGTCCGCAATTAATTATGAGCCAAATGCTTATTATATATTTGACAGAGCGTATGACTCGTTTAAAGAACTTTATCGGATTCATCTTACAGGTTCTTTCTTTGTAGTCAGAGCGAAGTCTAATCTGAAATGCAAGTTCTGTAAATGGAAGCGTAGAATGCCGAAGAATATCCTTTCAGATGCGGAAGTGAAACTGATAGGGTACACTTCTGAAAAGAAGTATCCTGAATCATTCAGAGTCATCCGTTTCTATGATGAAGAGGATGATCGTGAATTCACATTCCTGACGAATGCCAAACACATATCTGCACTTGATGTTGCCAATCTTTATAAGAAAAGATGGTTCGTGGAACTTTTCTTCAAATGGCTGAAACAACACCTTAAGATAAAAAGGTTCTGGGGTACTACCGAGAATGCGGTTCGAATACAGATTAGTGTTGCTATCATCACCTATTGTTTAGTAGCTATTGTCCAATATGATATGCAACTGAATCGTTCAACTTATGAGGTCTTGCAGATTCTTAGCATCTCATTAACAGATAAAACGCCTTTACAAGAGCTGTTTAATAAGACTAATTTCAATGATGTCAAAGAACAATTTAATCC
>NZ_BAABXI010000011.1:0-872 GCF_042854785.1 Bacteroides sp. f07
GGTGCATTACTGATAGTGAACTTTCCATCCAGATTGGTGGTAGTTCCTATAGTCGTGCCTTTCACTAGTACGGATGCCCCTACAACAGGCTGGTTGTCTTCTTCCGAAATGACAACACCTGTGATTTCTTTAGGTGTTTGGGCAATTGCCAGACCGATTCCTGCCAATAAGCAGGCTAATAACAACACAAATCTTCTTTTCATACGCTCCCTAAATATTTGGTTAATACAATAGTTGTCTATTTGTCTGTAGGTTTTTGCAAAAATAAGCACATTTTATTAAAAACAAAGCAAAACAACAAAAAAATATCAAATTTATTTGCGGGATAATTTGAAAGGATATCTGTTTGATACGTTTTTCTAAAGAGACTATATAATGTATATTTAATAGCATATTGCTATTATTAATAAGGTATATTGCTACTTTTGGGGAAGTGAAAGAATTTCAAACCTGTAAAAAAAGAAGTTTAATTATATGAAAACTAGGCATATGATATTTTTATAGGAGTTAAGATTTGATAGATTGCATAAAGGGTAAATGAGGATGAGAAATAACTACTTGGTGTATAAAGTTCCTCTTTTTCCTAGTGGCTATATTTAGACAAACAAGATAGAACTAACAAATAAACCGAGTATTAAAGAATTCACATATCCTTATCACACACAAAAGGGACTTTTCTATATTTATTGATATAATAATTGGCATCTAGCATGCATGGTGCATTTCTCTGTCTCTCCCCCCTGCGTATATCCTGCATCTATCTGAAATATTTGCAAAATAGAGAGTCGTGAGTATCATTTTGACAGTTTTGTATTAGGAGTATTATATTGACAATTATTCCCGAATCTGTAAAATAAACATTCTTTAATATT
>NZ_BAABXI010000012.1:0-606 GCF_042854785.1 Bacteroides sp. f07
CAAGTGTATACGGTCGAAGAAATCGTATTTATTGCGATGGTTTCAGTTCTTTGTGGTGCTGAAACCTGGAATGAAATAGAAATATTTGGTAATAGTCATGAAGAATATTTCAAGAACCGTCTTCCTCATTTATCAGGTATTCCCTCAGAAGATACTTTCAACCGTTTTTTCACTTTGTTGGATATTGAATGGTTTGAAGAAATTTTCCGCCTTTGGATTAATGATATTTGCAGTCAGCTTCCCGGTGTCGTTGCTATAGATGGCAAGGCTGTATGCCCAACTTCCCATTCAAAGGGGCATGGGATGAAAGAACGTTTATATATGGTCAGTGCATGGGCCGTACGCAATGGCCTTTGTCTGGGGCAACAAAAAGTGGATGGAAAATCCAATGAAATAACTGCTATCCCTGAACTGATAAAGGCTCTTGACCTGACACAGTGTATTGTGACCATTGATGCTGTTGGTTGTCAAAAAACAATAACAGAGACAATTATAAATGCAGAAGCGGATTATATCCTGTGCGTCAAAGACAATCAGAAGAAACTCAAAGCTCAGATATTCTCTCTGCTCACAGAAGAAGACCGGATTTATCTACCTTATAAGCAG
>NZ_BAABXI010000013.1:0-513 GCF_042854785.1 Bacteroides sp. f07
TTCTTAAGCAGCTGGTTATAAGCGATCAGGCTTAAATCCGGAAACTTGAAGTCATAGCAGTAGAGTGCATAGCCTTTCTCTATTTGCTGCTTGATGAACTGGTTGATGACACAGTAGGATTTCCCGCTACCGGGACATCCCAGCACGATGCACCCCCTCTGCGGGGATACGACATTGATCCAGCCGTTGTACCATCTTTTCTTGTAATAGAAACGTGTCGGCAGGTTCACCGAGTATTCATTGGCAATCAGACGGGTTTCCTGCATGAAGCTCTCGTTCTCATCGTTAAAGACGTCATCCATGAGCTGGTTCTTCAGCAAGCGGGTAATCCAGACTCCGGCGGTAAGCAGGCAGATATATCCGGCGGCTACGGTAGATACATATGATAAGGTAAGAAGCGTAACGGAGAAACGGGTTGTCAATAAGAACTCACTACCGAAAAAGAGCAACACTCCGGCTGTAAGATAACAGCCGATATGCTTTCATGACATCTCCACATCCTTCCGTCCTTTG